>NZ_JAHUWD010000001.1:0-1305263 GCF_019219165.1 Enterobacter sp. ENT02 | reverse complement strand
AATTTGCCTGGCGGCTTTAGCGCGGTGGTCCCACCTGACCCCATGCCGAACTCAGAAGTGAAACGCCGTAGCGCCGATGGTAGTGTGGGGTCTCCCCATGTGAGAGTAGGGAACTGCCAGGCATCAATTAGAAGAACCCCGTACCGAAAGGTGCGGGGTTTTTTGCTTTTGGATTTTCTCTTAATTAGCCTTTTTCCTAATCGCTTATCCTGCTAATGGAATGTGTGATCTTCATCGCAATGTCTGTTATAACAAAATTATAACATTTCATTTACGAGGCGATCGAGTCTTTCTGGACTCAACACGCCGCTGTTTATGGCTGGAGCATAATCACAATGACAGAAAGCATTGCATCAAACGGGACGCTGGCTAACAGTGATACCCGCAGAAGGGTATGGGCAATCGTCAGTGCCTCTTCAGGGAACCTTGTTGAATGGTTCGACTTTTACGTCTATTCATTCTGTTCACTCTATTTCGCACATATTTTCTTTCCATCCGGTAACACCACGACGCAGTTGCTACAAACGGCAGGGGTATTCGCTGCAGGATTCTTAATGCGACCAATCGGTGGCTGGCTGTTCGGTCGCATTGCGGATCGTCGTGGTCGTAAGGCATCCATGCTGATCTCGGTTTGTATGATGTGCTTTGGCTCGCTGGTGATCGCCTGTTTGCCAGGGTATGAAACGATTGGTACATGGGCACCGGCGCTACTTTTGCTGGCTCGCTTATTCCAGGGGCTATCAGTCGGGGGCGAATACGGTACCAGCGCGACTTACATGAGTGAGATTGCACTGGAAGGCCGTAAAGGTTTTTACGCCTCATTCCAGTACGTCACGCTAATTGGTGGTCAACTGTTGGCCATCCTTGTCGTGGTGATCCTGCAGCAGATTTTGACGGATGAACAGCTTCACACCTGGGGGTGGCGGATTCCTTTCGCCATGGGCGCAGTACTGGCTATCGTCGCACTTTGGCTGCGTCGTCAGTTAGATGAGACCTCTCAGAAGGAAGTCAGAACGCTGAAGGAAGCGGGAACATTCAAAGGGCTATGGCGTAACCGCAAGGCTTTCCTGATGGTGCTGGGCTTTACTGCGGGCGGCTCTCTCAGTTTTTACACTTTCACCACTTATATGCAGAAGTATCTGGTGAACACTACAGGTATGCATGCGAATGTCGCCAGCGTTGTCATGACGGTGGCTTTATTTGTTTTTATGCTCATACAACCGCTCATCGGAGCGCTCTCGGATAAGATGGGTCGACGTACGTCGATGCTCATTTTTGGCGGATTATCTGCATTATGTACCGTCCCCATTTTGACTGCGCTTCAGCATGTTTCCTCACCGTATGCGGCATTTGCGCTGGTGATGGTGGCGATGGTGATCGTTAGTTTCTATACCTCGATCAGCGGCATACTCAAGGCGGAAATGTTCCCGGCTCAGGTTCGTGCGCTGGGGGTTGGGCTTTCGTATGCAGTGGCGAATGCGATTTTTGGCGGGTCCGCGGAATACGTTGCCCTGTCGCTAAAATCATGGGGCAGTGAAACAACGTTTTTCTGGTATGTCACGGTGATGGGGGCTCTGGCTTTCATCGTGTCCCTGATGCTGCACCGCAAGGGCAAAGGTATTCGACTTTAATAATGCGCCATCTGCCACACGGCATAGCCGGTCGTTGCGCCGGCGACATCCCAGGCAAAGTCTTTCCAGCTCCAGCCGCTCCCTGCGGGGCGGCTGTCCCAAAGCTCTTTTGATGCTCCAAGGCTTACTGAGAACATCAGGCCGATTGCCGCACTCCGATCCCTGCTGTATCCCTGATGTTGCGCATACTCATTACCGGCAGCGGACAACATGGCAGAAGCGATAAAGTGTTGGGCTTTATCCTGACCGGACCAGCTATCGTTAGCCATGTGGCTACATCCTGTCAGGCACAAGAGGGCGAATAAGAGAGGGATGCGCATTAACGAACTCCATAAAAAAGCCCTGCTAATGACAGGGCCTGAACATTACAGAATACGGCTGATGAGGCGGTCTATCCGGATCCGACGTAAACGACGAATAAGTTTACGGACCTTCACAGGATAATCGGCAATGCTCTGCAGATCGCGGTAATGGCGAACGACGGTGGTATGAGTACGAATCAATTCCAGCTCGCGCTCGCGTTTCGCGGCTAATTCATGCTGCGGATCGTGGATCAAAATGGCATTTTCCAGATCCAGGCGCCAGGCGCGTGGATTCAGGTTATTGCCTGTTAGCAGCATCCACTCATCGTCGACCCACATACCTTTAAGGTGATAGCTGTTGTCTTCCTCTTTCCAGAGACGCACAACCAGTTGGTCGGTATTCACATAGTACTGCAAACGGCTCAGGAATCGACGCAGGTTGATCTCATAGAGATAAGGTAACGCGCCGATAATCTTGAACGGCTGATCTTCCGGAATGAAGAAGTCGTTTGCCGTTTTATCCCCGACAATGATTTCCACTTTTTTACCATCACGCAGCAGCTGGATAATATTGCGAACCAGCACCGCGGGGAGGTTAAAGTACGGCGTGCAGATGGTCAGTTTCTGTTCCGCACACGGCATTAAATGGAAAATGGTCTTGTTCAGCAGGCTCGATTTGCCTAAACCAACGAGTGGCGTAACGGAAAGCTCTTCGTTATTGGCATCGCCCTGAAAATGATACACCGCATCGCGCAGCTCCTGACGGAAAGTGCGAACATCGTTTTTGATTTCGGGGCTTTTAGGTCGATGGGGATCGTCGAGACGGTTCACGCCCCGGCCATGTACCAGGTGTCTGTCAACCCAGTTAAACATGATATCCGCCATCTGCGCATTGCGAATCAGATGGTAGCGGTCATAGCGATATTTATCGAGCTGATGGAGATAAACGTCATTCAGACTCGCGCCACTGTAGAGGACGCTATCATCAATAATGAAGCCTTTGAAATGCAGAACGCCGAGTGCTTCACGGGTATTGACCGGTACGCCATAAACCGGCACATCTACGCCAGGGTTCTCCTGCGCCGTACGGCAATACCAGTCAGCATTCGTGTTAGACGCCGCCGCACCAATGCGGCCGCGCTGTGCACGGTGCCAGTCGACCAGAACGCGAACATCCAGCTCTGGACGTTGACGCTTAGCTTCATAGAGCGCGTTCAGGATCGCGCGCCCGCCTTCATCTTGTTCAAGATACAGCGCCACAATACAAATACGTCGCGTAGCGCTGGCGATCTTTTCCAGGATCGTCTCCCGAAAATGAGCGGGAGCGTAAAAGAACTCTACATCATCAACTGACTGAGAAATCTTCGGTAGTTGAGCAAGGTGTTGTTGATGTTTATTACGCTTGAATTTTGACAACATCACAGTGCGTTTCTTCTCTGTTCATTGAAGGGTTGTCTGTAGCATGCAAACAACATAAGCGGACAATGATACCCCAGTGCTATCAAAAGTGGGTAACATTTCCAGTAGGTTACTCTTGTTTATCTGCTGATGTCAGGGGGAGGGACAAGGCCACAATCCCTTCGTCCAGCTGAACATCCACGTCAAAACCCAGTTTGCGCGCCAGAGTGACCATACCGCGATTGTTGGGCATAGTAATGCCATTCAGGCGTAGCAATCCGTGATCTCGCGTATAACTGATGAGTTTTTCCAGCAGCCGTCTCCCCAGGCCCAGGCCTTTCAAATCAGAGCGTACCAGCACGGCAAACTCCGCATCGATATTATCCGGATCCGAAATAGCACGCGTCACGCCAAGGATCTCATCACTCTGCCCGGAACGCCGTACGGCCACAAACGCCATTTCTCGATCGTAGTCGATCTGCGTCATATTGGCTAAATCATCATGAGTGAATTCATTGATCTCGCTAAAGTAGCGGTAGTAAAGATCTTCTTTGGTCACCTGAGAGATGAACGTGCGTAGCTGCGGCTCATCTTCCGGCAAAATAGGGCGGAAGAGCGCGCGTTCGCCGTTTTTCATCTCCACCCATTCTTCGAGGTGTAAAGGATAAGGGCGGATCGCCAGACGGCTCTCTCTGTCGCCTGTGAATGGCGCAATATCCAGCGTGACATCCAGCGCGATAAACTCATTGCCGGAGGCGAGCAGCGGGTGAATATCCAACCGCTGAATCTCGGCACAATCCACAATCAGGTTAGACACCCGCACCAGGAACTGGCTTAATCCGGCAATATCAAGCGGGCGCAGGGCGCTCCGGCCACGGATTTTTTTGCTCTTTATCGCCTGTATTATCAGATAGCGTGCCAGATTCATATTCAATGGCGGTAATGCCACCACCGCCTGCTCTTCAGGTCGCCAGTCAACGCCGCCTTCACCCAGCATAATCAGCGGCCCAAAGACCGGATCGTGCTCAACCACCACGCGTAGCTCCTGGGCGCCTGCTCGGTTAGCCATGCTTTGCACGAGAAGGCCGTGGATCCTGGCCTGCGGCCAGGCCATTTTGACGCGGTCGAAAATGGCATCTGCAGCTTGCTGCACTTCCGCTGCCGTGCGTAAGTACAACATTACGCCCTGAACATCCGACTTATGTGGGATATCCGGAGAGCGAAGCTTCAGGGCAACCGGGTAGCCAATTTGCTCAGCAATATGGACGGCTTCCGCGCTGTCGCTGGCGATCCATGTCGGCAGCGTTTGCATGCCGTAACTGCCGAGAACGGGCTGTACCTCATGCGTGTCGAGCGAGGTCGCCCCCTCTTCGATAGCCTGCTGCAGCAGTCGGTGGACGTCGACGGCATTCGCAGTCAGGTTACCTGGTAAAGCCGGGGTTTCACGCAGTTGCTTTTGGTTACGACGGTATTCCACCATATGCATAAAT
This sequence comes from Enterobacter sp. ENT02, assembly GCF_019219165.1. Lineage (NCBI taxonomy): Bacteria > Pseudomonadati > Pseudomonadota > Gammaproteobacteria > Enterobacterales > Enterobacteriaceae > Enterobacter > Enterobacter sp. ENT02. Next base: position 1,300,442 of record NZ_JAHUWD010000001.1, on the reverse strand, counting down.
GCGGTGATAGTGCCCTCTGGTGTGCGATACGTCGGCAACCCGGCTTCACTGAACAGCCGTCGTGCCTCCTGAGAGGAAAATTCACCGCACCAGTTGGTGAGCACGGTAACGTATTTGCCGCGCGGATGATTACGCACAGCGTCAATGAGCGTCCGAGCGCTTTCAGTACCAGGCGCAACCGCACTGGGCGAGTGGATGATCATGAGCGCGTCGAAATCCTGGCTGTCCAGCAAAATTGAAATAGCCTTTATATAGCGCTCGCTGCTGGCGTCATCGCGTAAATCCAGCGGGTTGCCTGGTGCGACGCTGGCGGGTAATGCCTCACGCAGGTGTTGAAGCGTCTCTTCGCCGAGCGTAGCCAGCTTGCCGTTGCGTAGCCAGAGCTCATCCAGTGCCAGCGCTGCAGGTGCCGCCCCATTGCTGACAATCATTAGCTTTTCGCCGCGTAACGGACGCATATGGCTCAGCGTCTCAACGGCGGAAAAAAGCTCGTGCGTATCCTGCACCCGAAGTAAACCGGCACGCTGGATCGCGGCATCCCACGCGGGATCCATACCTGAATGCGAATTCAGCAGACGCTGCGCCGCCGGGCTACGCCCACTTTTGATGACCAGGATCGGTTTATTGCGCGATGCGCTACGCGAAGCTGACACAAAACGACGGGCATCGCTTAAGTGCTCAAGGTAGAGAAGAATCGCGCTGGTTTTACTGTCTCTGGCCAGAAAATCCAGCAGTTCATCTACGTCGATATCAAGGCTATCACCCAGAGCGATGAAGTAGGAGAATCCCATCTCACGTTGCTGCGCCCAGTCGAGAATGGTGTTCGATACGGCTGCCGACTGCGAGATAAAGGCCAGTTTTCCTTTGCGGATAGGCACCGGGGAGAAGCTGGCGTTCAGTCCTTGCCATGGTGCGAGCAGTCCCAGACTGTTTGGCCCCAGAATACGCATCTGAAAGCGACCGGCACAAGCCAGGAGTTCTGGCTGCTGTTCAGGAGGTGAGGAGAGGATAATGCAGGTTTTGCACCCTTTTTGGCCAAGTGACTCCAGTAAGTCCAGATTCCGTTTCGCATGCGTACAGATGATGGCGAGGTCGGGAACGAAGGGCAGGCTCTGAATATCTGGCCACGCAAGCACGCCCTGAACGGCCTTATAAGCAGGGGTGACGGGCATAACAGGGCCATTAAATCCGCCAGCCAGCAGGTTACGCATCATCAGGTAACCCGCACGATCCGGCTTCATGGAGGCGCCAATAACGGCAATGGATTTAGGTCGTAGTAGCGCTTCTAACCCTCGCTGGCTCATGCAACTCTCCTGTGAATGCAAGCGGCCTGATGATTTTAAACGCTTTCTGCCTCGGCTGCTGTGACGCTGCCCTTATGAACGGTTTTTCCTGCCAGGTAACGCTCGCGGAAACAGGAAAAATGGCTGCCTAACGCGCTGGCGGCCAGGGTATCTCCAGCCAGATCCAGAAGCGCAATTGCCACTTCCGCCGTACAATATTGCCCGTCAGCATGGGCTTCACGCAGGCGATAGGCCGAGACGCGAGACAAATCGACCGAAATCACCGGTAAAGCATCCAGATAGGGGCTTTTGCGGAACATTTTTCGCGCTTCGGTCCAGGTGCCGTCCAGCATAATAAACAGCGGCGGTTTACCGGATGGCGGCGCAGAAAGAACCTGACGCTGTTCTCCCGCGTAGGACGCCGGGAAAACCACCATTGGCTGATAGTCGGGGTTTGTGACTAAATCGAGCAGTGCCTGAGGGGGTTCTGTACGAGACCATTGAAACGCGGCGGTATTCGGTAAAATATCGGCGATAAGACGCCCCGTATTGCTGGGCTTCATCGGCTCGGTATCGAACATGACGAGACAAAAACGGCTTTCTGCCGTACTCGGGGTAAGCGTCTCGCAGAGGCAAACCTTCAGCGGCAGCAGGCAGCGCTGACAGCGGCGGATACGGTTGCCACGGGCAAGGAACGGGCGCGTGGCGCGCGCAAGGCGTTCGGCGCGTAATTGGAGAACAGCGTTATCAGTCATGGGCGAAATGCAGGAAAAACCCTATTTTCGCAGAGGCGAGAACGGGGCACAAGATGTGCCCCGCGATTGTTACAGCGACTCGTTTAACCAGCTTTCAAATGGTGCCTTCGGAACTGCGCCGTTGAGCATGTCGATCACTTCACCATTTTTGAAAATCATAATGGTCGGGATGCTGCGAATACGAAAACGTGCGCTCAGTTCGCGCTCGGCTTCGGTGTTCACCTTAACGAAACGCATTTTTCCACTACGCTCTTCGGCCACGTCTTCGAAGATCGGCGCAAAGCTGCGGCAGGGGCCGCACCACGGTGCCCAGAAATCGACCACCACAGGAAGATCGTCCTTGAGGAGTTTGTCCAGCGTAGCACCCGTCGCGTTAATGACATCGCCATCAAATAATTCATGGCCACAACGTCCGCATTTCGCACCATCTTCCATCCGATCGTCCGGAATGCGATTAAGAGCCTGACAGTTGGCACATACGGTATTCATAACTAACCTCTGATAGAGCCGTGGAACAGCGGCAGAACGCCGATAATGTTTCTAATATGTTACATATTATCAATGAGCCTGTTTGAAACAACAATGCGTTTTATTCAATGAGAACAATAGTCACAGGCTTTTGTACGAAATTATGGCTATGCGCTGGCACATCGGGTAATCTGCGCGCTTCGCGCAGCGCTGGTGGAGAAAAGCATGAACGACGAAATGAAAAACAAAAGCGGCAAGGTCAAAGTGATGTATGTCCGCAGTGATGATGACTCTGATAAACGCACCCAAAATCCGCGTACCGGAAAAGGTGGTGGGCGTCCGGCATCTTCTCGTGCAGACGGTGGCCGTCGCCCCGCCCGCGATGACAAAAATACCCGCGGTGATGACCGCAAACGTGACGATCGAAAACGCGATGACCGTCCGCGTTCCGACCGCCCACGTAATGACCGTCCACGCGACGATCGTCCGCGTGATGACTTCTCACGCGATAACGCCTCACCGTGGCGCACCGTTTCTCGCGCTCCTGGCGATGAGACGCCAGAAAAAGCCGATCACGGCGGTATCAGCGGTAAGAGCTTTATCGACCCGGAAGTGCTGCGCCGTCAGCGTGCGGAAGAGACCCGCGTGTATGGTGAGAATGCCTGTCAGGCCCTATTCCAGAGCCGTCCTGAGTGTATCGTCCGCGCCTGGTTTATCCAGAGCGTGACTCCGCGCTTCAAAGAAGCGCTGCGCTGGATGGCCGCGAACCGCAAAGCCTACCACGTTGTGGATGATGCCGAGCTGACCAAAGCGTCCGGTACCGAACACCACGGCGGCGTTTGCTTCCTGATCAAAAAACGTAACGGCACCACCGTGCAGCAGTGGGTCAGCCAGGCGGATGCCGATGACTGTGTGCTGGCGCTGGAAGATGTGGGCAACCCGCACAACCTGGGTGCGATGATGCGTAGCTGCGCGCACTTTGGCGTGAAAGGCGTACTGTTGCAGGATGCCGCGCTGCTGGAATCCGGTGCCGCGATCCGTACTGCGGAAGGCGGAGCAGAGCACGTACAGCCGATCACCGGCGACAGCGTTCTGGATGCCCTTGAGCAGTTCCGTAAAGCGGGCTATTCCATCGTGACCACCTCGAGCCACGCCGGTACGCCGCTGTTTAAAGCGACGTTGCCACGTAAGATGGTGTTGGTGTTAGGTCAGGAACGCGATGGTCTGTCTGATGCGGCGCTCTCCAGTGCGGATCTGAGCGTCTCTATTGACGGGACAGGCAATGTGGAAAGCCTGAACGTTTCCGTTGCAACCGGCGTACTGCTGGCTGAATGGTGGCGTCAGAATAAGGCATAAGCCTCTTATGTGCCGGGTCTGACCCGGCACATTCAAATCCTACTCGCTCTCTGCCGGTAACACAGGCATCCAGTCAATTGGCGTTTCGCCACGTTTTTCCAGCCATTCATTCGCCAGAACAAAATGATTACTGCCAAAGAAACCGCGATGAGCAGACAGCGGTGACGGGTGCGGTGCTTTCAACACATGATGACGTTGACGGTCAATAATCGCCCCTTTCTTCTGCGCGTGAGAACCCCAGAGTAAAAACACCACTCCTTCACGATGCTCGTTGATCAGGCTGATGACTTTATCGGTAAAGGTCTCCCATCCAAGGCTGGCGTGCGAGTGCGCCTGGCCCGCGCGCACGGTCAGGACGGTATTCAGTAGCAGCACACCTTGATGCGCCCAGCTTTCCAGGTAGCCGTGGTTTGGCCGGGTAAACCCGGGCACGGTTCCCTCAAGCTCTTTATACATGTTGAGCAGAGAAGGGGGGATAGCCACGCCCGGACGTACGGAAAACGCCAGCCCATGCGCTTGCCCCGGGCCGTGATAGGGATCCTGACCCAAAATAACCACTTTTACATCGCTCAGTTCGGTATAGCGAAAGGCGTTGAACACATCTTTCTGCGGCGGGTAAATTGTCTGTCCGGACTGGCGCTCAGCAGCAACGGTGCTGAGCGTATTGATAAAATAAGGCTGCTGCTTTTCTTCTGCCAGCACGTCATGCCAGGTTAAAGGTGTCGTCATCTCGCTCTCCTGCGAATCTCAATCTGTGACTAGCTTACCTGTTTAACCCCGGCGAGCAAAATTACACGCTGAAATGTGCGCTAAGTGGCTAAATTTATGTTGAAAATATGCAGGGTAAGTTGAATTGGTAAGGCTGTGAAATTGATCTAAAACAATAAATTAAAACCACACTCTTTATGTGGTTGGTGTTTTTGTTGATTTAAATCAATAAATCGCCGAGGTGTGAATGATATATATACACACAAGAAACAATGGTTTTACCAATTGGCCGCGAGAGGCCGACATCAGTTAATGTAGCCTAGGGAGGCAACACATGATTACAGGTATCCAGATTACTAAAGCTGCAAATGACGATCTGCTCAACTCTTTCTGGCTGCTGGACAGCGAGAAAAACGAAGCGCGCTGTGTCGTAGCGAAAGCGGGTTTTGCAGAAGACGAAATCGTGCCAGTGAGCAAACTGGGCGAAATCGAATACCGTGAAATCCCAATGGAAGTGAAACCAGAAGTGCGCGTTGAAGGTGGTCAGCACCTGAACGTTAACGTGCTGCGTCGCGAAACGCTGATGGATGCCGTTGAGCACCCTGAAAAATACCCACAGCTGACCATTCGTGTGTCTGGCTATGCGGTACGCTTCAACTCACTGACTCCAGAACAGCAGCGCGACGTTATTGCCCGTACCTTTACTGAAAGCCTGTAAGGGTTTCAGCCACGGGGGTGGAATAAAAAAGCCGGGAAATTTCCCGGCTTTTTTTTACTCTTCAGTTTTCGTTTCTGGCGCGGCAGCGCTTGGCTTGCGACGTTTACCAATATTTTTGGTGTCGCGGTGGCGTTGCTTAACGCGCGGCTTCTCTTTTTCTTTCTCTTTTCTCTCAGCACGTTTCGCGAGCGCTTTTTTGGACGGCTTGCCCGTCATTTTTTCGCTCGGTGCACGGGTGGTCGGGCGAAGCTCATCAATGACGCGCGCTTTCAGCGGCTCATCAACATAGCGGCCAATCTTCTGCAGCAGCAGGTAGTCATGCGCTTCAACCAGTGAAATCGCAATCCCTTTGCGGCCCGCGCGGCCGGTGCGGCCAATACGGTGCAGATAGGTATCTCCGCTGCGCGGCATATCGAAGTTAATGACGTGGCTCACGTCAGGGATGTCGATCCCGCGTGCGGCAACGTCAGTCGCAACCAGAACGTTCACGCGACCGTCTGTCAGACGCTTAATGCCTTCAGTTCGTTTGATCTGCGCCATCTCGCCTTCGAGATAGCAGTTGTTGATCCCGGCGTTACGCAGCATTTCCGCCAGCTCGTGCACGCGCTCGCGCTTGCGCACAAACACGATTGTGCGCAGAGCATCTTCCTGCTTCAGCAGGTGTTTCAGCAATTCGACCTTGTGCTCAAGGTTATCCGCGCGGTAGTACCACTGGTGGATCTTCTTACGCTCACGGGTGGACGGCGTCGCCGAGACTTCTGCCGGATCTTCCAGCAGACGCTCTGCGAAGTCTTTGATCGCTTCCCCTTCGAGAGTGGCAGAGAACAGCATTGTCTGGTTACGCCAGCGCGTTTCACCCGCAATGTGTTCAATATCCTGCGCGAAGCCCATGTCCAGCATGCGGTCGGCTTCATCCAGGATCAGCGTTTCAACCGCACGGCAGTCGAAGTTCTCTTCTTTGATGTACTGCAGCAGGCGGCCGGTCGTCGCAACGACGATGTCCTGGTTTTCGCTGAACACTTCGGCGTGGTTCATGTACGCAACGCCGCCGGTGATGGTGGCGATATCAAGATGGGTATTTGCCGCGAGTTCACGCGCGTGATCGGCAACCTGCATTGCCAGTTCGCGCGTAGGCGTCAGAATTAAAATACGCGGTGGGCCTGATTTTTTACGTGGGAAATCGAGCAGGTGCTGCAAGACAGGCAGCAAGTAGGCTGCTGTTTTCCCCGTGCCGGTTGGCGCAGAACCGAGCACATCGCGGCCCTCAAGCGCAGGCGGAATGGCCGCGGCCTGAATGGCGGTCGGGCGTGTAAAGCCTTTGCTCTCAAGTGCATTGAGCAGGCTTTCATCGAGTTCAAGTTCGGAAAAAGTCGTTACAGTCATGTTCTACCTCTGTGTGGGGCGCTGATTATAGACGTTACGGCTGTAATCTTCATCTGTTTGTATGGATATCGCTTTTCGACCACTTCGCTTTCCCCTATGCTACTCCAGTTTCACTTAGAAGGTTGCCCTGACATGTCTCAACTCAAAGCGCAGCTGCGCCGCGATGGTTTTACGTTTAAGCAGTTTTTTGTGGCGCACGATCGCTGTGCGATGAAAGTCGGTACAGACGGTATTTTACTGGGTGCCTGGGCACCTGTCGCAGGTGTTAAGCGTATTCTTGATATCGGTACGGGCAGCGGGCTGGTGGCGTTGATGCTGGCGCAGCGCACGGAAGAACATGTCACCATTGATGCCGTCGAACTGGATGCGCAGGCCGCAGGGCAGGCGAGTGAAAATGCTGCAGAATCCCCCTGGGCGCCGCGCCTTTCCGTTGAGTGTGCGGATATTCTTGCCTGGGCGCCTAAGCAAACTTCACGTTACGATCTCATTGTCAGTAACCCTCCTTACTACGAACCCGGCGTGGAGTGCGGTACGCCCGAGCGCGAACGGGCTCGTTATACCGGTTCACTCGATCATAAGGCGCTGTTAACCAGCGCGGCTGAGCTGATCTCTGAAGAGGGTTTTTTCTGCGTGGTACTGCCAGAAAGTACCGGCAATAACTTTATTGAGATTGCCCGGGAGATTGGCTGGAATCTGCGTTTACGCACCGACATTTCGGACACTGAAGGGCGGTTGCCGCATCGTGTGTTGCTGGCACTCTCACCGAAAGAAGGGGAGTGTTTCAATGACAGAATGGTCATCCGTGGGCCAGACCAGCGTTATTCCGAAGATTACACAGCTCTGACCCAGGCGTTCTATCTGTTTATGTGAGCGTGAGGAGACAAGACCGACGGGCCGGACGCTTCCAGCTGATCGGGATAGTCCAGGGTGTAATGCAGCCCGCGACTCTCTTTACGCATCATTGCGCAGCGTACGATAAGCTCCGCAACCTGTACCAGGTTGCGCAGTTCCAGCAGGTTATTGGAGACGCGGAAATTGGCGTAATACTCATCAATCTCCTGCTGTAGCATCGTGATGCGGCGCAGGGCGCGTTCAAGACGTTTTGTCGTCCGTACAATCCCAACGTAGTCCCACATAAACAGCCGCAGTTCGTGCCAGTTATGCTGGATAACAACCAGTTCGTCCGGATTTTCTACACGACTTTCATCCCAGGCTGGCAAATGCTCTGTTTCACGTGCATACGGCATACGGCTGGTAATATCCTCTGCTGCAGACCATCCGTATACCAGACACTCCAGCAGCGAGTTTGATGCCATGCGGTTCGCGCCGTGCAGGCCGGTATAACTCACTTCTCCAATGGCATACAGGCCGTCCACGTCGGTGCGACCATGATCGTCAACCATCACGCCACCACAGGTATAGTGGGCTGCGGGTACAATGGGTACCGGATCGCGGGTCAAATCGATCCCCAGGCCCAGTAGTTTTTCATAAATCATCGGGAAGTGCTGACGAATGAACTCAGCTGGCTTATGGCTGATATCCAGATACATGCAATCCACGCCAAGACGTTTCATTTCATGGTCGATTGCGCGAGCGACAATATCGCGCGGGGCCAGTTCGTCCCTCGCATCAAAGTCAGGCATAAAGCGGGAGCCGTCTGGACGCTTCAGGTAAGCGCCTTCTCCGCGCAGGGCTTCCGTGAGCAGGAAATTACGCGCCTGAGGATGGAACAGGGCTGTTGGATGGAACTGATTGAACTCAAGGTTCGCCACGCGACAACCGGCACGCCAGGCCATGGCTATACCGTCCCCGGAGGCAATGTCCGGGTTAGTCGTGTACTGATACACCTTAGAGGCACCGCCTGTCGCCAGGACGACCGCTTTTGCCCGGCAGGTTTCCACCTGCTCTTTATTACGATTCCACACCCAGGCGCCGACGACGCGTCGCGTGCCCGGTAGACCAATTTTATCGGAGATAATCAGGTCAACCGCATTGCTACGCTCAAGGACGCGAATATTAGGATGGCTAAGCGCTTTACTGACCAGTGTGGTTTCAACCGCTTTTCCGGTCGCGTCTGCCGCATGAAGGATCCGACGATGGCTATGTCCGCCTTCACGGGTCAGGTGGTAGCTCTCTTCACCGTTAGGCTGGACGTGGGTATCAAACAGCACCCCCTGATCGATAAGCCACTGTACGCAATGTCGGGCGTTGCTGGCGACAAACTCTGCGGCATGTTCATCCACAATCCCCGCCCCGGCAATGAGGGTGTCTTCAACGTGTGAGGCAATGCTGTCCGTTTCATCAAACACGGCCGCAATCCCGCCTTGCGCATAGAAAGTTGAACCCTCGCTCATCGGGCCCTTACTCAAGACGATCACGTTCTGGTGCTCAGCAAGGCGCAGCGCAAGGGAGAGACCAGCAGCACCGCTGCCGATGATCAGTACATCACAATGAAGTTCTGGCGTTGTGTTCATGATGTTTGTTTAATTTACTAAACAGTGTTTGGCCAGAATAGCACCTGGCTGAGACGTTTCGCACGTTTTTTTTGTATGTTGTTATGGTGACTAAACGTAAAGTCAGAGCTAAACAAGAGGTAAATGAACGAAAATATTTTGCGAAGCAGATCGTTAGCTTCAGATTTTGTGGTGAAATAAAGCCGGTGTTGCGTTACTCTTCTGACGATAAAGTTGATGATTCTTGTCAGAAAGTGGGTGCGTATCGTGATCAGACTTATAATGAGAGAAAATGATCGGTCTGCGGCGCGATGAACAAAAACAAAAGCGTGACGGAACTTATTGAAGAATAGACGCTCTAAGCCAGTGCTTGCTCAAAGTACAATGCTGTTAGAGTGGCGTTTCGATAGCGCGTGGAATTTAGGTTTGGGGAGACATTACCTCGGATGAGCGAGCAGTTAACGGACCAGGTCCTGGTTGAACGGGTCCAAAAGGGAGATCAGAAAGCCTTTAACCTACTGGTGGTTCGCTACCAGCATAAGGTGGCGAGTCTGGTTTCTCGCTATGTCCCCTCGGGAGACGTTCCTGATGTGGTACAAGAGTCTTTTATTAAGGCCTATCGTGCGCTGGATTCATTCCGGGGAGATAGTGCTTTTTATACCTGGCTGTATCGCATTGCCGTGAATACAGCAAAAAATTATCTGGTCGCTCAGGGCCGTCGTCCGCCTTCTAGTGATGTGGACGCAATCGACGCCGAAAACTTCGAAAGTGGCGGCGCGTTGAAAGAAATTTCGAACCCTGAGAACTTAATGTTGTCAGAAGAACTGAGACAAATCGTTTTTCGCACGATCGAGTCGCTCCCGGAAGATTTACGCATGGCAATTACGTTACGGGAGTTGGATGGCCTAAGCTATGAAGAGATAGCGGCCATCATGGATTGTCCGGTCGGCACGGTTCGTTCACGAATTTTCCGTGCGCGAGAAGCAATTGATAATAAAGTTCAACCGCTTATCAGGCGTTGACGATAGCGGGATACTGGAAAAGGTATTAGGCATGCAGAAAGAACAACTTTCCGCTTTAATGGATGGTGAAACGCTGGATAGTGAGCTGCTCAATGAGCTGTCTCATTCTCCCGAAATGCAAGAGACCTGGGAGAGCTATCATCTCATCCGTGACACCCTACGTGGTGATACCGGCGAGGTTCTCCATTTCGATATCTCGGCTCGCGTCATGGCGGCCATCGAGAACGAGCCAGTACATCAGACCACTCCGCTGATTCCTGAAGCTCAGCCCGCGCCTCACCAGTGGCAGAAAATGCCGTTCTGGCAAAAGGTGCGTCCGTGGGCCAGCCAGCTTACCCAAATGGGTGTGGCTGCTTGCGTATCGCTTGCAGTTATCGTTGGCGTCCAGCACTATAACACTCAGTCTGAAGCCAATCAGCAACCTGAAGCGCCAGTGTTTAATACACTGCCGATGATGGGCAAAGCCAGCCCGGTTAGCCTGGGCGTACCGGCAGATGCTTCCGCAAGCGGCGGTCAGCAACAGCAGGTACAAGAGCAGCGCCGTCGCATCAATGCGATGTTGCAGGATTATGAGTTGCAGCGTCGTCTGCACTCCGAACAGCTTCAGTTTGAGCAGGCACAAACCCAGCAGGCTGCTGTGCAAGTGCCCGGAAACCAAACTTTAGGAACGCAATCGCAGTAATGAAGCAACTTTGGTTCGCCATGTCTCTGATGACAGGTAGCCTGTTCTTCTCTGCCAACGCCTCGGCTGATGTTTCATCCGGGGCGTTGTTGCAGCAAATGAATCTGGCCAGCCAGTCACTCAATTACGAGTTGGCATTTATCAGCATTAATAAGCAGGGCGTCGAATCGTTACGCTATCGCCATGCCCGTCTTGATAACCAGCCGCTCGCCCAGCTTTTACAGATGGATGGTCCACGTCGGGAAGTGGTTCAGCGTGGCAATGAAATCAGCTACTTTGAACCTGGCCTGGAACCTTTCACTCTGAATGGCGACTATATCGTTGATTCCTTGCCATCGCTTATCTATACCGATTTCAAGCGTCTTGCGCCTTTCTACGATTTTATCGCGGTCGGCAAAACTCGCATCGCCGACAGACTCTGCGAGGTTATCCGCGTTGTGGCCAGAGACGGTACGCGTTACAGCTACATCGTCTGGATTGACGCAGAAACCAAGCTGCCAATGCGCGTTGACCTGCTCGACCGTGACGGTGAAACGCTGGAACAGTTCCGCGTCATCTCCTTCAGCGTGAATAATCAGGTGGGCAATAGCATGCAGAATCTGGCCAAAGCCAGCCTGCCGCCGCTGCTTTCTGTTCCTGCCGGTGATTCTGTGAACTTCAACTGGGTTCCTTCCTGGATCCCGCAAGGATTTAGTGAAGTCTCCAGTAGCCGTCGCCAGTTACCGACCATTGAAACGCCGGTCGAATCGCGTCTTTATTCAGATGGTTTGTTCAGCTTCTCGGTGAACATCAACCGTGCAACGGCAAACAGTTCAGAACAAATGCTTCGTACCGGGCGCCGTACGGTGAGTACCACGGTACGTGATAACGCCGAGATCACCATCGTCGGGGAATTGCCGCCGCAAACGGCGAAGCGCATTTCCGACAGCATTAAATTCAGGGCTGCGCAATGATTAAAGAGTGGGCTACGGTCGTATCGTGGCAGGATGGCGTTGCGCTGGTGAACTGTGACGTAAAAGCATCATGTAACAGCTGTGCGTCCAGAGCAGGTTGCGGCAGTCGCGTGCTCAACAAGCTGGGGCCGCAAACGTCGCATACGATCGCCGTCCCGAGCGAACAGCCGCTGGTGGCAGGGCAGAAGGTGGAACTGGGCATCGCAGAAGGCAGTCTGTTGACCTCCGCGATGCTGGTTTATCTCTCCCCTCTGGTTGGTTTGTTTGTTATGGGCGGTATTTTCCAGACGTTGTTTGGCACCGATGTGGCTGCCATGTGTGGTGCTGCACTGGGTGGCGTAGGTGGATTTTGGCTTGCCAAAGGCCTGTCGCCAAAGCTCGCTGCACGAGAAGAGTGGCAACCCGTTATCCTCAATGTTGCTCTTGCGCCTGACCAGCTTCGTGTCGAGACGCTCTCTTCTGAAGCCCGGTGATCCACCGGGCTTTATCATTATTTACATCTCAAAAAAGAAAACGCCGTTTCTTCGCGCTATGCTTGGCTCTAAGTGCATTTCCAGGTTGCGGGGATGTAGTGTAGAATGCTGCGTTTTCGCACTGAAAAACGTCAGGCTAAGAACAGCGGCCTCCAGGAATTCGTAAGGCATAATTATTTAACTATATGAAGAACATACGTAACTTTTCGATCATTGCTCACATTGACCACGGTAAGTCGACGCTGTCTGACCGTATTATCCAGATTTGCGGTGGCCTGTCTGATCGTGAAATGGCAGCCCAGGTACTGGACTCCATGGACCTGGAACGCGAACGCGGTATCACCATTAAAGCGCAGAGCGTGACGCTCGACTATAAAGCGACCGACGGTGAAACCTACCAACTGAACTTTATCGACACCCCTGGCCACGTTGACTTCTCCTATGAAGTTTCACGCTCGCTGGCTGCCTGTGAAGGCGCGCTGCTGGTGGTCGATGCCGGGCAGGGCGTAGAAGCCCAGACCCTGGCGAACTGCTACACCGCGATGGAAATGGATCTCGAGGTCGTGCCGGTTCTGAACAAAATTGACCTGCCTGCCGCCGATCCTGAGCGCGTCGCGGAAGAGATTGAAGACATCGTCGGCATTGATGCGACCGACGCGGTACGCTGCTCGGCGAAAACCGGCGTCGGTGTTCCCGATGTGCTGGAACGTCTGGTGCGTGATATTCCGCCACCGGAAGGTGACCCGGAAGCGCCGCTGCAGGCGCTGATCATCGACTCCTGGTTCGATAACTACCTTGGCGTTGTTTCGCTGGTACGTATCAAAAACGGCACCATGCGTAAAGGCGACAAAATTAAGGTCATGAGTACCGGCCAGGTCTACAACGCTGACCGTCTGGGTATCTTCACGCCAAAACAGGTTGACCGTACCGAGCTGAAATGCGGCGAGGTAGGCTGGCTGGTCTGCGCTATTAAAGACATCCTCGGTGCTCCGGTGGGCGATACGCTGACGCTGGCGCGTAACCCGGCGGACAAAGCGCTGCCAGGCTTCAAAAAGGTGAAACCGCAGGTTTACGCGGGCCTTTTCCCGGTCAGCTCTGACGACTACGAAAACTTCCGTGATGCGCTCGGTAAGCTGAGCCTGAACGATGCTTCCCTGTTCTACGAACCAGAAAGTTCAACGGCGCTGGGCTTCGGTTTCCGCTGTGGCTTCCTCGGCCTGCTGCACATGGAGATCATTCAGGAACGTCTGGAGCGTGAATACGATCTGGATCTGATCACCACCGCACCGACCGTAGTGTATGAAGTGGAAACCACCTCGAAAGAAGTGATCTACGTCGATAGCCCGTCCAAGCTGCCACCGCTGAACAATATTCACGAGCTGCGTGAGCCTATTGCTGAGTGTCACATGCTGCTGCCGCAGGAGTTCCTGGGCAACGTCATCACGCTGTGTATTGAGAAGCGTGGCGTGCAGACCAACATGGTTTACCACGGTAACCAGGTGGCGCTGACCTACGAAATCCCGATGGCGGAAGTGGTCCTCGACTTCTTCGACCGTCTGAAGTCGACCTCCCGTGGCTATGCGTCACTGGATTACAACTTCAAGCGCTTCCAGGCCTCTAACATGGTGCGTGTGGACGTGCTGATCAACAGCGAGCGCGTCGATGCGCTGGCGCTGATCACCCACAACGACAACGCGCCATACCGTGGTCGTGAGCTGGTTGAGAAGATGAAAGAGCTGATCCCTCGTCAGCAATTTGACATCGCGATTCAGGCGGCCATTGGTAACCATATCATCGCCCGTTCTACCGTTAAACAGCTGCGTAAAAACGTCCTGGCGAAATGCTACGGCGGTGACGTCAGCCGTAAGAAAAAGCTGCTGCAGAAGCAGAAAGACGGTAAGAAGCGTATGAAGCAGGTCGGTAACGTTGAGCTGCCGCAGGAAGCATTCCTTGCCATTCTTCATGTTGGTAAAGACGGCAAATAACCCTTAAGGAGTTGGCATGGCGAACATGTTTGCCCTGATCCTGGTCATCGCTACCCTGGTGACAGGTCTGCTGTGGTGTCTGGATAAGTTTATCTTCGCCCCAAAACGCCGTGAACGTCAGGCTGCTGCGCAGGCAGCCACTGGCGATGGGCTTGATGCGAAAACCCTGAAGAAAGTCGGCCCGAAACCGGGCTGGCTGGAAACGGGAGCCTCGGTATTTCCGGTGCTGGCCATTGTGCTGGTGGTGCGTTCGTTCATTTACGAGCCGTTCCAGATCCCATCAGGTTCCATGATGCCAACACTGCTGATTGGCGATTTTATTCTGGTTGAGAAGTTTGCCTACGGCATTAAAGATCCGATCTACCAGAAAACGCTGATCGAAACCGGTCATCCGAAACGTGGCGATATCGTGGTGTTTAAATACCCGGAAGATCCGCGACTGGACTACATCAAGCGAGCGGTGGGTCTGCCGGGTGATAAAGTCACCTACGATCCGACCACGAAGGAAGTCACCGTTCAGCCGGGCTGCAGTTCCGGTACCGCATGTGAAAACGCGCTGGCCATCACCTACTCAAACGTTGAGCCAAGTGATTTTGTGCAGACCTTTGCCCGTCGTAACGGCGGTGAAGCGACCAGCGGTTTCTTCCAGGTACCGAAAGGCGAGACCAAAGAGAACGGCATCCGCCTGGTTGAGCGTAAAGAGACGCTGGGTGATGTCACCCATCGTATCCTGACGGTTCCAATCGCGCAGGATCAAGTGGGTATGTATTACCAGCAGCCGGGTCAGCAGCTTGCCAGTTGGATCGTACCGCCAGGTCATTACTTCATGATGGGCGATAACCGCGATAACTCTGCCGATAGCCGCTACTGGGGCTTTGTGCCGGAAGCGAATCTGGTGGGTAAAGCGACGGCGATCTGGATGAGTTTTGAGAAGCAGGAAGGCGAATGGCCGACCGGGGTACGCCTGAATCGTATTGGCGGGATCCATTAATTCTCACGAAAAGAGCACGTAGCCGCATTATTTCGCGGCTACGTGAATTATTTCCACGATAAATCTCTTCGAACTAACGACATCCCTTGTCGTTGTGTATAGAATATTCCCCCGAAGTTTAAGGTTGGCCCTGCAAGGGAGCCACGGCACACGAAACCGCGTTGGTTTTCTCAGGTCGGTTTCGTGTGCTGCATTTTTGACGCATTCATTTATTGGTATCGCATGAACCCCATCGTAATTAATCGGCTTCAACGGAAGCTGGGCTACACTTTTCATCATCAGGAGTTGTTGCAACAGGCATTAACCCACCGCAGTGCCAGCAGCAAACATAATGAGCGCCTCGAGTTTTTAGGTGACTCTATTTTAAGTTTCGTGATTGCGAATGCGCTTTATCATCGTTTCCCGCGTGTGGACGAGGGTGATATGAGCCGCATGCGTGCCACGCTGGTTCGGGGTAATACCCTTGCGGAAATCGCGCGTGAATTTGAACTGGGCGAATGTCTGCGTCTTGGACCGGGTGAACTGAAAAGCGGCGGCTTTCGTCGTGAATCTATTCTCGCCGATACGGTCGAAGCATTAATTGGTGGTGTGTTCCTGGACAGCGATATCCAGACCGTAGAAAAGCTGATCCTGAACTGGTATCAGAGCCGTCTGGACGAAATCAGTCCGGGCGATAAACAAAAAGATCCGAAAACGCGTCTGCAGGAATATTTGCAGGGTCGTCATCTGCCGCTGCCATCCTATCTGGTGGTGCAGGTTCGTGGCGAAGCACACGATCAGGAATTTACCATCCATTGCCAGGTCAGTGGCCTGAGTGAACCGGTGGTGGGCACAGGTTCAAGCCGTCGTAAGGCTGAACAGGCTGCCGCCGAACAGGCGTTAAAAATGCTGGAGCTGGAATGAGCGAAGAAAAAACCTATTGCGGATTTATTGCCATCGTCGGACGTCCGAACGTTGGTAAATCCACCCTGCTGAATAATCTGCTTGGGCAGAAGATTTCCATCACCTCGCGTAAGGCGCAGACCACGCGTCACCGCATCGTCGGCATCCATACTGAAGGCGCGTATCAGGCGATCTACGTCGATACCCCGGGCCTGCACATGGAAGAGAAGCGTGCCATCAACCGTCTGATGAACAAGGCGGCGAGCAGCTCGATTGGCGACGTAGAGCTGGTGATTTTCGTTGTTGAAGGCACCCGCTGGACGCCGGACGACGAGATGGTGCTGAACAAGCTGCGTGACGGCAAAACGCCGGTCATTCTCGCGGTTAACAAAGTTGATAACGTGCAGGAAAAGGCCGACCTGCTGCCGCATCTGCAGTGGCTCGGAAGTCAGATGAACTTCCTCGACATCGTTCCGCTGTCTGCTGAGACCGGCCTGAACGTTGATACCATCGCGGGCATCGTGCGTAAGCATCTGCCGGAAGCGATTCATCACTTCCCGGAAGACTACATCACCGATCGCTCTCAGCGCTTTATGGCGTCTGAAATCATCCGTGAAAAGCTGATGCGTTTCCTGGGCGCTGAACTGCCGTACTCTGTGACGGTGGAGATCGAGCGTTTCCAGACCAACGAGCGCGGTGGCTACGACATCAACGGCCTGATCCTCGTTGAGCGCGAAGGGCAGAAGAAGATGGTGATCGGCAATAAAGGCGCCAAGATAAAAACCATCGGTATCGAAGCCCGTAAGGACATGATGGAGATGTTCGAAGCACCGGTTCACCTCGAACTGTGGGTGAAAGTGAAATCTGGCTGGGCCGATGATGAGCGTGCTCTGCGCAGCCTCGGTTACGGCGAAGACCAGTAACGCAAGACGACGAGTATAATGGAAGGTTGGCAGCGTGCCTTCGTTCTCCATAGTCGTCCCTGGAGCGAAACCAGCCTTATGCTGGACGTCTTCACGGAAGAGTCGGGCCGCGTGCGCCTTGTTGCGAAAGGCGCACGTTCCAAACGTTCTAACCTGAAAGGTGCCTTACAGCCTTTCACCCCGCTGCTGGTACGCTTTGGCGGGCGAGGGGAAGTCAAAACCCTGCGCAGCGCTGAAGCCGTCTCTCTGGCGCTTCCTCTTTCTGGCATCACGCTCTACAGCGGTCTGTATGTCAACGAACTCATTTCTCGCGTCCTTGAACATGAGACTCGCTTCTCGGAGCTTTTCTTCGATTATCTGCACTGTATCCAGGCACTTGCTGGCGCAACCGGCACACCCGAGCCTGCGTTGCGCCGCTTCGAACTGGCGCTGCTGGGCCATCTCGGGTACGGCGTAGATTTTCTGCACTGTGCGGGGAGCGGGGACGAGGTAGAAGACACTATGACCTACCGCTATCGCGAAGAAAAAGGCTTTATCGCCAGTATCGTGATAGACAACAGCACTTTTACCGGGCGCCAGCTCCGGGCGCTGTATGAGCGCGAGTTTCCCGATCAAGACACCCTGCGCGCAGCAAAACGCTTTACCCGGATTGCCCTCAAGCCGTATCTTGGCGGCAAGCCCTTAAAGAGCCGCGAATTATTCAGGCAGTTTGTGCCGAAACGTTAACGTTTTACCCCTCACCCCAGCCCTCTCCCGGCGGGAGAGGGGGGAAGAGAAATGAACCAAAATACCGAGGATTGTCATGGCTGAATTACTGTTAGGCGTCAACATTGATCATATCGCCACGCTGCGTAATGCGCGCGGCACGGCGTATCCCGATCCGGTTCAGGCGGCGTTTATTGCTGAACAGGCTGGCGCTGATGGCATTACCGTTCACCTGCGTGAAGACCGCCGCCATATTACTGACCGCGACGTGCGCATTCTGCGCCAGACGCTGGACACCCGTATGAATCTGGAGATGGCTGTCACTGAAGAGATGCTCGCCATTGCCTGCGAGACCCAACCGCATTTCTGCTGTCTGGTGCCGGAAAAACGCCAGGAAGTGACCACCGAAGGAGGTCTGGATGTAGCCGGGCAGCTCGACAAAATGCGCGATGCCTGCAAGCGTCTGGCGGATGCCGATATCCTGGTTTCTCTGTTTATCGACGCTGATTTCACCCAGATTAAAGCGGCGGCCGACGTGGGCGCACCGTATATCGAAATTCACACCGGCAGCTATGCCGATGCCAAAAACGACGCCGAGCAGGCGAAAGAGCTGGAGCGTATCGCTAAAGCGGCCACGTACGCTTCAAGCCTAGGCCTGAAGGTTAACGCCGGCCACGGCCTGACCTACCACAACGTGAAAGCCATTGCCGCGCTGCCGGAAATGCACGAGCTGAACATCGGCCACGCCATTATTGGCCGTGCGGTGATGAGCGGCCTAAAAGAGGCGGTCTCAGAGATGAAACGCCTGATGCTGGAAGCGCGTCAGTAATGGCCATTCTGGGCTTAGGCACTGATATCGTTGAAATAGCCCGTATTGAAGCGGTGATCGCCCGGAGCGGCGATCGCCTCGCAAGACGCGTGCTGAGCGATAACGAGTGGGCCATCTGGGAAGCGCATCAGCAGCCGGTGCGTTTTCTGGCGAAGCGCTTTGCGGTTAAAGAGGCGGCAGCTAAAGCTTTCGGAACCGGTATCCGCAACGGCCTGGCGTTTAACCAGTTCGAAGTGTTTAACGATGAGCTGGGCAAACCGAGCCTGCGTCTGTGGGGGGAAGCGCAAAAGCTGGCTGAAAAGCTGGGGGTGAATCACATGCACGTGACGCTCGCCGATGAACGCCACTACGCCTGCGCAACGGTGATCATTGAAAGCTAGAGTTTGTCTGCATGATGCATCAGGACAAACTTATCCCATAACTGTTCTTCGTTCTCGACGTGGGCCGGATCCTTCAGGATAGTATTCGGGATCGGGCACACTTTCTGACAGGTCGGCGTTTCATAGTGGCCGATGCATTCCGTGCAGCGGTCGCTGTTAATCTCATAAATGCTGTCGCCCATCGAAATGGCCTGGTTAGGGCATTCGGGCTCGCACATATCGCAATTAATGCATTTTTTGGTAATTAACAGCGCCATCAGGAAATTCTCAGAAACAACACAAACTGGGCGGGCATTATACGCGTCAAACCAGTTTCTTTACCAGTTCTTCGCTGTGACGAATGCGCTCGGGCGCGCGCTCAAGATCCTGCTGCACCAGCGCCATAAACAGCAAATCCGTCAGCATCATTTGAGCACTGGTGGACGAAATAGCCGCGCTGCGCGTGGCCTGCTCCTCGGCAATGGTATATAAACAGCGCGTTGCCCGCTGCTGGAGCGCGTTTGGCGTAAAACCCGTGATCGCCAGAATTTTACCGCCGACGCGCAGCGCTTCATCGGTCGCCATATTGATCTCTCGACGTTCACCGGAATAAGAGATCGCCAGCAGCAAATCGTCAGGATCCATTGCCTGGACGGTGGCGAGCAGGGCGTGCATGTCTTGCTCCACTATCGCGTTGTAACCGATCTTCGTCAGCTTCCAGCCAAAGTTACGCGCCACTAGCCCGGATGCACCTATCCCGGTCAGAATAATGCGCCGTGCCGCGCGCAGCATCGCCACGCTTTCCAGCAGCTTCTCTTCGGTATTCACATCCAGCGTCGCATGCATGGCCGCCACGTTCTCTTTGATCAGCTTTTCGCCCACCAGACGCATCGGGTCATCGCCCCGGATCTGATTATGCACCGGCATCGACTGCGGATTGGGGTTACTCACCAGCGCTTCGCTGATCGCAAGCTTGAGGGCCGGAAAGCCCTTAAACCCAATCTTCTGGGCAAACTTCACCACGCTGGACTGGCTCACACCGGCCTCACTCGCCAGCTGCTGCGAGCTAAGATGGCGCGCGTGGTCGGGTTGAGAAAGTAGAAAATCCGCCAGCTTCTTGTCGCTTTGGGCAAAGCCTGCATAACGCTGGCGAATGCGAATTAAACAGTTCATACGGTCTCCTGGCGAAAATGTGATTATCTGCTCAAATACGAATTTTGCTCGCCTGAATGAATTTTATATTCCACTATAGTGTGATTATTATGAATTAAAAATTCTTGAGGTACAAAAAATGAATCTTGGCTCACTGGTTTCTGAAACGCGTAACCCGCAAACCATGGATCTTGACGCACTCTCCACGCTGGAGCTGGTTAACCGCTTTAATCAACAGGATACGCTGGTCGCGCAGGCAGTGAAAGAGACATTACCTGAGGTGGCGAAAGCGGTTGATGCGGCCGCAACTGCGCTAAAGGCCGGTGGGCGCATTATTTACATGGGCGCGGGCACCAGCGGACGTTTGGGGGTTCTGGATGCCTCCGAATGTCCGCCAACCTTTGGCGTTCCGCACGGCCTGGTGATCGGGCTGATTGCCGGTGGCCCAGGCGCGCTGCTGAAAGCTGTTGAAGGGGCGGAAGACAACAAACAGCTCGGTGAAGATGATCTCAAAGCGCTGAACCTGACCGCGCAGGATCTGGTGGTTGGGCTGGCGGCATCCGGGCGCACGCCGTACGTCATTGGCGGCCTGGAATACGCCAACCAGACAGGCTGCACGACGGTTGCCATCTCCTGTAACCCCGGCTCGCCGATTGCCCAGGTGGCCGCTATCGCCATCTCTCCGGTTGTCGGGCCGGAAGCGCTGACCGGCTCCACGCGCCTGAAATCAGGGACCGCGCAAAAGCTGGTGCTCAATATGATCTCCACCGGCGCGATGGTGAAGTTCGGCAAGGTTTATCAGAACCTGATGGTCGATATGCAGGCCACCAACGTCAAGCTGGTGGACAGAGCCTGCCGTATGGTGATGGAGGCGACAGGTGCAGGCCGTGAAGAGGCAGAAGCGGTCCTGAAACAAACCGATCACGATGTTAAACCGGCCATTCTGATGATCTTAAGCGGGCTGGACGCCACGGCGGCGAGAACCAAACTCGATGCGCATAACGGGTTCTTACGGGCTGCATTAGAAAACTAACAGAGGCGTGTATGGAAAAGACAGCAGCGCTCGCCAGCGGCATCCTGCAGGGGATCGGCGGAGAAAAGAATATCCAGCGTCTGGAAAACTGCATGACGCGCGTGCGCGTCGAGGTGCATAACGACGACGATCTTGATCTACCGCGCCTGAAGCAACTCCCCGGCGTAAGTGGATACGTCAAACAGGGACAGCAGCACCAGCTCATTGTCGGACCGGGGAAAGCGGCGCAGGTTGTTGATGCCATGCGCGCGCTGATGGTTGGCGGTGAGGCGACGGCCTCATTTGACGATGCCGAAAGCACCAAAGCGCAGGCAAAAGCCAAATACAAGGCGCCGATGAGCGATGCGCTGCGACAGCTGGCAAACGTCTTTATCCCGCTGATCCCGGCGTTTATTGCTTCGGGCCTGATCACCGGGATTATCAATATCCTCAAGCGGCCGGATATCGTCGGGGATTTTGCCACGCAGTATCCAAACCTGCTGGGGATCCTCGGGATCTTCGGCAGCGCAGTTTTCGCCATCATGAACATTCTGGTCGGGGTGAATACCGCGAAGGTGTTTGGCGGATCGCTGGCCATGGGCGGGGTAATGGCGGGCATCTTGTCCAGCCCGCAACTGGCGCAGATCACGCTGTTTGGTGAGGCGCTTCAGCCGGGCCGCGGTGGGGTGATTGCCGTGCTGCTGGTGGTCATCCTGATGTGCTGGATCGAGAAAAGGCTGCGCGCGATCCTGCCTGGTTCGATTGAGCTTATCCTCAACCCGCTGCTGACCACATTAATTACCGGTAGCGTAGCGATTGTGGTCCTTCAGCCGCTAGGTGGCTGGATCTCTGACGCCATCGCCCACGGTGCGTCTCTGGCGATTGACCGCGGCGGCCTGTTAGTGGGGGCGGTGCTGTCGGGAACCTTCCTGCCGCTGGTGCTGACCGGCCTGCATCAGGGGCTGGTGCCGATCCACGTCGAGCTGGTGCAGGCGCACGGCTATAACGCGCTGCTGCCTATCCTGTCGATGGCGGGCGTGGGGCAGGTCGGCGCGGCGATTGCCGTACTGATGAAAACCCGCAACGCGCGACTGAAAAAAGTGATTAAAGGCGCGCTCCCGGTCGGACTGCTCGGCATCGGCGAGCCGCTGATTTTCGGCGTTACGCTGCCGCTGGGGAAACCTTTCCTCGCAGCCTGTCTGGGCGGCGCGGTGGGCGGGGCGCTCATTAGCTACTGGAAAGTGGCGACGGTGATCACCTTTGGACTTTCCGGTTTACCGCTGGCATTAACCATCGTGACCGGAAAAGTGATGCTCTATCTGTTAGGCTATTTAGTAGCGGTAATCGCCGGGTTCCTGTTTACCTGGCTGTTAGGATTCAACGACCCAGAGGAGTAAGGTTTGGCAAATCACGCGCGTCGCGTTGTCTTTTTCGACCTGGATGGAACGCTGCACCAGCAGGATATGTTTGGCACCTTTATGCGCTATCTGCTGCGGCGTCAGCCTCTGAATGCGCTGCTCGTCTTACCGCTCTTACCCGTGATTGGCATCGCGCTGCTGGTGAAAGGCCGTGCAGCGCGCTGGCCGATGAGCCTGCTGCTATGGGGATGCACCTTTGGTCACAGCGAAGCACGGCTTAAACAGCTCGAACAGGATTTTGCGCACTGGTTTCGCGGCCATGTCGCCGCGTTTCCCGTGGTGCAGGCGCGTCTCACCAGCTACCTCGACGCGAACGATGCCGACATCTGGCTGATTACCGGCTCCCCGCAGACGCTGGTGGAGCAGGTCTATTTTGATACGCCATGGCTGCCGCGCGTAAATCTTATCGCCACGCAAATTTCCCGCGCTTACGGCGGCTGGGTGCTGACTATGCGCTGCCTGGGACACGAGAAAGTGGTTCAGCTGGAGAAGCGCATTGGCACGCCGCTGCGCCTGTACAGCGGCTACAGCGACAGCAAGCAGGACAACCCGCTGCTCTATTTTTGCCAGCACCGCTGGCGCGTCACGCCATCAGGTGAACTTCAGCAACTCGAATAGTCTTCTCTAAAACGGGCGTGTATAATGCCGCCCGCTTTTCGACTGGAGTATCAACCGTTGTCCAACCCTGAACACAATCATGAATACTGGATGCGCCACGCGCTAACGCTGGCTCAACGTGCCTGGGATGAGGGCGAAGTGCCCGTGGGCGCGGTGCTGGTTCATCATAATCAGGTGATTGGCGAAGGGTGGAACCGCCCCATTGGCCGCCACGATCCTACCGCGCACGCCGAAATTATGGCGCTTCGTCAGGGCGGGCTGGTACTGCAAAACTATCGTCTGCTCGATACGACTCTGTACGTCACCCTTGAACCCTGCGTTATGTGTTCCGGCGCGATGGTGCACAGTCGTATCGGTACGCTGGTGTTTGGTGCTCGGGATGAAAAAACAGGCGCGGCCGGTTCGCTAATGGACGTGCTAGGCCATCCGGGGATGAACCACCAGGTGCAGACTATCGGTGGGGTACTTGCACCAGAGTGTTCGGGTCTGCTAAGTGACTTCTTTCGAATGCGCCGGCAGCAGAAAAAGCAACAAAAGGCAGAATTGAAGCAGGTGGACGATTAAGTTCGTCCGGTGCGACCACTGGGTAGCTCTGAGCCAGCTGTTTAGCTTCTGCCGCTTCTTTCTCTTTCTCCAGCAGATACCCCACCAGGCTTATCTGATACTTACGAATATTTTCCACGTAAGCGTAGGCTTCATGCCCGCGCGCATACCCGTAGGTCAGCTTGTTGTACCACGGTTTCTGGCTCAGCAGCGGCAGACGCTGTTTTACATCAGACCAGCTGTCCGGGTTACCTTTGGTTTTTGCCGTCAGCGCGCGCGCGTCCAGCATGTGCGCATAACCCATGTTGTAGGCGGCCAGTGCAAACCAAATCCGCTCTTCTTCCGGCACGGTCTCCGGTACTTTGGCCATCATATCCTGTAAATACTGTGCGCCGCCGCTGATGCTTTGCTCCGCATCGGTACGGTCATTGACGCCCAGACTCAGCGCGGTATTTTTCGTCAGCATCATGAGACCACGCACGCCGGTCGGAGAGGTAGCCTGAGTATCCCAGTGGGATTCCTGATACGAAATCGCCGCCAGCAGCTTCCAGTCAATCTCCTGGGCGTATTTTTCGAACAACGGCTGCAGGTCCGGCAGGACGCTATCAACTGCGCGCAAGAAGCTGCGGGTGTCGACGTAATCGAAGTCATCACCATGGCCGAGGTATTTTTCTTCCAGGCGCGCCAGCGTACCGTCTTCATTGATGGCGTTATAGAAATCGAGCATGGCCGCAGAGAGGGTCTGATCGTTATCCAGTTGGGTAAACCAGGTCACCGGCTGTTCGTCAGTCACATCCAGCGCCACGGCGATTTCAGGGTGCACGCGCTGGAACAGGCTGATGGCCACCGAATCGGCAATGGTGTAGGGCAGCTTTTTGTCTTTAACCTGATCGAGCAGTTCTGTCGTGCCCAGTTTTGGGTCAATCGTCCAGCTCAGGTCAGGATACTTTTTCTCTTTGAGCGCACGCAGGTCGTCAATCACGACATGGCCGGGGGCAATCGTCAGCTGTTGCTCGTTAATGGTGGCGAGCGAGCGCGGGCGCACGCTTCCCACGCGGTAAACCAGCTGCTGGGAGACAGAGTAGTAGGTCGGGCCTGGCTGATAGTTCTTGCTGCGCTCGCTGTTGTACACCAGCCCGGCTGCAAGGATATCGGCGTCGTCGTTATCCAGGTCATCGAACAATTGGCTGATGTTCTGACGCACGGTAATTTTGAGCTTAACACCCAGATAGTCGGCAAACTGCTGGGCCAGTTCATAATCCAGACCAATTGTTTTGCCGTTGATGTCGCCGTAAATCAGCGGAGAGGAGAGGGTACTGACGCGCAATTCCCCCCGCTCCTGAATGGCGGCGATACGGTTTTCGGCTTTACCGAACCAGGGGATAGAAGGC
Source organism: Enterobacter sp. ENT02 (assembly GCF_019219165.1). NCBI lineage: Bacteria > Pseudomonadati > Pseudomonadota > Gammaproteobacteria > Enterobacterales > Enterobacteriaceae > Enterobacter > Enterobacter sp. ENT02. The sequence continues at coordinate 1,275,380 of NZ_JAHUWD010000001.1, read as the reverse complement.
CAGAGGGCCACTGCCAGCAGCAACGTAACAATGCCGATGAGCAGATAATTAATCTTTAATTTTTTCAATTAGTTAATTCTCTGCGACGCCGGTTGCCTCAGTATGCTGTAGCCATGTTAAGAATAAGGTTTGCCATTGAATGAGCGGCATTTTGCGCAAAGTTACGCCACTTGGCAACAAATTAGAGAGACAGGTCACACCTATTGTTAAACCGCTGTACAAATTTTATTTCGACGCAAACGGTTTCGTCGGCGCTCAGGATTCTCTATAATGACGCCCGTTTTCCCCCCTTGCGCACACTGTAAGCGCCCCGGCGCTTCGAAGACGAGAGACTTATGATGGAAATTCTGCGTGGTTCGCCTGCACTGTCTGCCTTCCGTATTACCAAACTGCTGGCACGTTTTCAGGCGGCCGACCTTCCGGTAAGCAATATTTACGCTGAGTATGTCCATTTTGCTGACCTGAATGCCCCCCTGAATGCAGAGGAGCGCGTACAGCTGGAACGCCTGCTCAAGTATGGTCCAAGCCTGAGCAGCCATACGCCAACCGGCAAACTGATCCTTGCGACGCCGCGTCCGGGCACCATCTCCCCCTGGTCTTCCAAAGCCACCGACATCGCCCACAACTGTGGTCTGAGCCAGATTAACCGTCTGGAACGCGGCGTGGCGTACTATGTTGAAGCCTCCACCCTGAGCGACGCGCAGTGGCAGGCGGTTGCGGCTGAGCTGCACGACCGCATGATGGAGAGCGTATTTGCCTCTCTCGACGACGCGCAGAAGCTGTTCTCACACCATCAGCCTGCGCCGGTACAGAGCGTAGACCTGCTGGGGCAGGGCCGTCAGGCGCTGATTGACGCCAACCTGCGTCTCGGCCTGGCGCTGGCAGAAGACGAAATTGATTACCTGCAGGACGCGTTCGTTAAGCTCAACCGCAACCCGAACGACATCGAACTCTACATGTTCGCGCAGGCCAACTCTGAGCACTGCCGACATAAGATTTTCAACGCCGACTGGATTATTGACGGCGAACAGCAGCCGAAGTCGCTGTTCAAAATGATCAAAAACACCATGGAACAAACCCCTGACCATGTGCTGTCTGCCTATAAAGACAACGCCGCGGTGATGGAAGGTTCCGAGGTGGGCCGCTTCTTCGCCGATCGCGAAGCAGGGCGCTATGACTTCCATCAGGAGCCCGCGCATATCCTGATGAAAGTGGAAACCCACAACCACCCAACGGCGATCTCCCCGTGGCCGGGTGCGGCGACGGGCTCCGGCGGTGAAATCCGTGACGAAGGCGCGACCGGTCGTGGCGCTAAGCCTAAAGCGGGTCTGGTCGGTTTCTCCGTCTCAAACCTGCGTATCCCGGGCTTTGAACAGCCGTGGGAAGAAGATTTCGGCAAGCCAGAGCGCATTGTCACCGCGCTGGATATCATGACCGACGGCCCGCTGGGCGGCGCGGCGTTTAACAACGAGTTTGGTCGTCCGGCGCTGAACGGTTACTTCCGTACCTATGAAGAGAAAGTGGACAGCCACAACGGCGAAGAGCTGCGCGGTTACCACAAACCGATCATGCTGGCGGGCGGGATCGGCAACATCCGTGCCGATCATGTGCAGAAAGGCGAGATCGTCGTCGGCGCGAAGCTGATTGTACTCGGTGGTCCGGCGATGAACATCGGTCTGGGCGGCGGGGCAGCGTCTTCTATGGCTTCCGGCCAGTCTGATGCGGACCTCGATTTTGCTTCCGTGCAGCGTGACAACCCGGAAATGGAGCGTCGCTGCCAGGAAGTGATCGACCGCTGCTGGCAGCTGGGCGACGCCAACCCGATTCTGTTCATCCACGACGTAGGTGCGGGCGGTCTGTCCAACGCCATGCCGGAGCTGGTGAGCGACGGTGGCCGCGGTGGCCGTTTCAACCTGCGCGATATCCTGAGCGATGAGCCGGGCATGAGCCCGCTGGAGATCTGGTGTAACGAATCCCAGGAGCGCTACGTGCTGGCGGTTGCCGCGGATCAACTGCCGCTGTTTGACGAGCTGTGCCGCCGCGAGCGTGCGCCGTATGCGGTCATCGGTGAAGCGACCGAGGAGCAGCACCTTTCCTTAAGCGACACCCACTTTGACAACCAGCCGATCGATCTGCCGCTGGACGTCCTGCTCGGTAAAACGCCGAAGATGACCCGCGACGTGACAACCCGCAAAGCGGCGGGCAAAGCGCTGGATCGCCAGGGCATCACCGTGGCAGAAGCGGTTAACCGCGTGCTGCACCTGCCTGCCGTGGCGGAGAAAACGTTCCTGGTGACCATCGGCGACCGTACCGTGACCGGTATGGTATCGCGCGACCAGATGGTTGGCCCGTGGCAGATCCCGGTGGCAAACTGCGCGGTGACTACCGCGAGCCTCGACAGCTACTACGGCGAAGCGATGGCCCTGGGCGAACGCACCCCGGTGGCGCTGCTGGACTTCGCCGCCTCCGCCCGTCTGGCGGTCGGTGAAGCGCTGACCAACATCGCCGCGACGCAGATCGGCGACATCAAACGTATCAAACTCTCCGCAAACTGGATGGCCGCAGCCGGTCACCCTGGCGAAGATGCTGGCCTGTATGAAGCCGTGAAAGCGGTGGGCGAGGAGCTGTGTCCTGCCCTCGGCCTGACCATTCCGGTGGGTAAAGACTCCATGTCGATGAAAACCCGCTGGCAGGAAGGCAGCGAGCAGCGCGAGATGACCTCTCCGCTGTCGCTGGTGATCACCGCGTTTGCGCGCGTGGAAGACGTGCGCCACACCGTTACGCCGCAGCTTGCGACCGAAGACAACGCCCTGCTGCTGATTGACCTGGGTAAAGGCCAAAACGCGCTGGGTGCCACCGCGCTGGCACAGGTTTACCGCCAGCTCGGCGACAAGCCAGCCGATGTGCGCGACGTCGCGCAGTTGAAAGGATTCTACGACGCCATCCAGGCGCTAGTGGCGGAGCGTAAGCTGCTGGCCTACCACGACCGTTCCGACGGCGGCCTGCTGGTGACGCTGGCAGAGATGGCCTTCACTGGCCACTGCGGCGTTGAAGCGAACATTGCAACGCTTGGCGAAGACCGTCTGGCGTCGCTGTTCAATGAAGAGCTGGGTGCGGTGATTCAGGCACGCGCCGCAGATCGCGACGCGGTTGAAGCGATTCTGGCGAAGCACGGTCTGGCAGACTGCGTGCACTATCTGGGCAAAGCCGTTCAGGGTGACCGCTTCGTCATTGAAGCAGACGGCCACGCGGTGTTCAGCGAAAGCCGCACCACGCTGCGCATGTGGTGGGCAGAAACCACCTGGCAGATGCAGCGCCTGCGTGATAACCCGGAATGTGCCGATCAGGAGCATAACGCAAAAGCGAATGACCAGGATCCAGGCCTGAACGTGAAGCTCTCCTTTGATATCAACGAAGATATCGCTGCACCGTACATTGCGACAGGCGCGCGTCCAAAGGTAGCCGTGCTGCGCGAGCAGGGCGTTAACTCCCACGTTGAGATGGCGGCTGCCTTCCACCGCGCGGGCTTTGACGCCATCGACGTCCACATGAGCGACCTGCTGGCCGGACGTACCGGTCTGGAAGATTTCCAGGCGCTGGTGGCGTGCGGCGGTTTCTCCTACGGCGACGTGCTGGGCGCGGGCGAAGGTTGGGCGAAGTCCATCCTGTTCAACAGCCGCGTGCGTGACGAGTTCGAAACCTTCTTCCATCGTCCGCAGACCTTGGCGCTGGGCGTGTGTAACGGCTGCCAGATGATGTCTAACCTGCGAGAACTGATCCCGGGCAGCGAAGCCTGGCCGCGCTTTGTGCGTAACCAGTCTGACCGCTTCGAAGCGCGCTTCAGCCTGGTGGAAGTGACCCAAAGCCCGTCTCTGCTGCTGCAGGGAATGGTGGGTTCGCAGATGCCAATCGCCGTTTCCCACGGTGAAGGTCAGGTAGAAGTGCGTGATGCTGCGCATCTGGCTCAACTGGAGAGCAAAGGTCTGGTGGCGCTGCGCTTTGTCGATAACTTCGGCAAGGTGACAGAAACCTACCCTGCTAACCCGAACGGCTCCGCCAACGGTATTACGGCAGTCACCAGTGAAAGCGGTCGTGCGACCATCATGATGCCGCACCCGGAGCGCGTGTTCCGCACCGTGAGCAACTCCTGGCACCCGGAAAACTGGGGCGAGGACAGCCCGTGGATGCGTATCTTCCGCAACGCGCGTAAGCAACTGGGTTAAGTTTTAGCACCTTCACCCTTGTAGGCCCGGTACGCGTGAGCGCAACCGGGCTTTTTTATGCGTGTCGCAAAATTGCGACAATCCCGCTCCGTCAATGTCTCCAAAAGGTGACACTTAACTTGTTGATTTATATAAGTACAAAAATCATGGTCTAAAGGTGTTGTTAAATAGCGACACTTAGCCTGAAAATCATTCTGCCAACAAGTAATAGGTTGAGTGTATAAAACCTATTTAATTCATCAAGTTAATTTATTGTTTTGCAAACTGGCACGGCTGTTGCATAATATTAATCAGTGGCTCATTCACCTTCTTATGTCAGCCCCTTCGGGACGCGCTACATAAACTTAGAATGACGCACAAAAAGGTGCCTGCCGTCCAACTACTGATCATAGCGATGCTTTATCAGGACAGGGCGAAACGTCGAGTTAGGCACCGCCTCATTCCACAACAAAGCCGGGTTTTTACCCGGCTTTGTTGTATCTGAAGGGCAGACTCAGTTACGCTCTGCGTAAACCCCCATTAAGAGAGTAATGCGTTGAAACGCTGGTCTGTTTTCCCTCGCTCCCTGCGACAGCTCGTCATGATGGCATTCCTGCTGATCCTGCTCCCTTTACTGATACTGGCGTGGCAGGCCTGGCAAAGTCTCAATGCGCTAAGCGCACAGGCGGCATTGACGAATCGCACGACGCTAATTGATGCAAGGCGAAGCGAAGCAATGACTAACGCCGCGCTGGAGATGGAGCGTAGCTATCGCCAGTATTGCGTGCTGGACGATCGCACCCTGGAGCGGGTTTACCAGAATCAACGTAAACGCTACAGCGAAATGCTGGATGCCCACGCGGGCGTGCTGCCGGACGACAAACTCTACCAGGCATTACGTCAGGACCTGAACGATCTGGCTCAGCTACAGTGTAAAAATAGCGGCCCGGATGCCGCCGCCGCCGCGCGGCTGGAAGCTTTTGCTAATGCCAATACGGAAATGGTCCAGTCTACACGCACGGTGATCTTCTCTCGCGGGCAGCAGCTGCAGCAGGAAATCGCCGAGCGCGGTCAATTCTTCGGCTGGCAGGCGCTGGTCCTGTTCCTGGTCAGTCTTGCTCTGGTTCTGCTGTTCACCCGCATGATTATCGGTCCGGTGAAGGGCATACAGCGGATGATTAACCGTCTGGGTGAGGGGAAGTCTCTCGGTGATACGGTTGTTTTCACCGGGCCGCGCGAGCTGCGTTCAGTGGGTCAGCGGATCATCTGGCTTTCCGAACGTCTGGCGTGGCTGGAAACGCAGCGTCATCAGTTCCTCCGTCACATTTCCCACGAACTCAAAACGCCTCTCGCCAGCATGCGAGAAGGCACCGAGCTGCTGGCGGACGAAGTGGCCGGCCCGCTGACCTCTGAGCAAAAAGAGATTGTCGAGATCCTCGATGACAGCAGCCGGAATCTGCAAAAGCTGATTGAGCAACTGCTGGACTACAACCGTAAGCTCGCGGACGGGGCAGTGGTACTGGAAACTGTGGAGATTGCACCGATAGTGGATATGGTGATCTCCGCCCATAGCCTGCCAGCAAGAGCTAAAATGATGCATACCCAGGTCGATCTTAGTGAGCCCGCTTGTCTTGCAGAGCCCATGCTGTTTATGAGCGTTCTGGATAATCTTTATTCCAATGCGGTGCACTATGGTACTGAATCCGGTAACATTTATATCCGAAGCTACAGGGCGGGTTCCCGGGTGTTTATCGATGTAGCGAATACGGGCACCCCGATTCCGGATGAAGAAAAAACGATGATTTTTGAACCCTTTTTCCAGGGCAGTCATCAGCGAAAAGGTGCGGTAAAAGGAAGTGGTCTGGGCCTCAGTATTGCCCGCGACGGCATACGACGCATGCACGGCGAACTTAATATCGTCAGTGATGAACGGTCGGATGTGTGCTTTCGTATCGAACTGCCTCTTAAGCCGGAAAATCAATAAAATGAATCTAAGTCTGGTGAGTATGTCACACGTTTTTTTCCGCGCCGCATGCGCGATGTTTTCCCGCAATACTGTACGTCTAAGTCTGCCGTGTTTACTGCTGGCAGGGTGTGTGACCCATGTTCCGAAGAGCGCAATCAGTGAAAAGCCGGAAGAAAAATGGCCTGAAAATCAGCTGGCGGATTTCCTGACCACCCCCTGCGAGGGCATCTGGCACTTATCAGGACATGAAGTTGATACCAACCCGCTGTTTTGGCTGCGTGGCATCGATTGTGCGCAGCGTCTGGAACCCGTAGAGGCACGGGCGCAAGCCACGATGTGGGGCGACAACGCATGGCAGGCGACCTTTAAACGTGCCATTCTGCTTGGCGATGCCAAAATCACGCCCGTGGAGCGCCGCACGAATATCACGCGCCTGGACGCGTTCAGCGCCAACATTCCTGCGCAGGTGCGGCCGATATATCAACTCTGGCGGGACGGCCAGGCATTACAGCTTCAGCTGTCTGAAGAGCGTTCCCGCTACAGCAAATTACAGCAGTCAACGGACGGCGAGCTTGATACGCTTCGCCAGCAGCAGAATTATCTGCGCACCCAGCTTGAGACCACCACGCGCAAGCTTGAAAATCTGACCGATATTGAAAGGCAACTGTCGACGCGTAAACCCGCAGGCAGCTATTTGCCAGATTCGTCGAAAGGAAATTCTGCCGCGTCGCCGGACGGTGACGCACAGAAAGAAGAGGATGTGAAGCCATGACAAGCCGTAAACCTGCCCATCTCTTACTGGTCGATGACGATCCTGGGCTGTTAAAGCTGCTGGGAATGCGCCTGGTCAGTGAAGGCTACAGCGTTGTGACGGTGGAAAGCGGGCAGGAGGGGCTGAAAGTGCTCAGCCGCGAGAAGATTGATCTGGTGATCAGCGATCTGCGGATGGACGAAATGGATGGCCTGCAGCTTTTTGCAGAGATTCAAAAGCAGCAGCCCGGCATGCCGGTTATCATCTTGACCGCCCACGGCTCGATCCCGGATGCGGTCGCGGCAACCCAGCAAGGGGTGTTCAGCTTCCTCACCAAACCGGTGGACAAGGACGCGCTTTATAAAGCCATCGACAGCGCGCTGGAGCATGCCGCGCCTTCTGGTGATGATGTCTGGCGTGAGTCCATCGTGACGCGAAGCCCTGTCATGCTGCGTCTGCTTGAGCAGGCGCGAATGGTGGCGCAATCTGACGTCAGCGTTTTGATCAACGGCCAGAGCGGTACCGGGAAAGAGATCCTGGCACAGGCGATCCACAACGCCAGCCCGCGCGCTAAAAATGCCTTTATCGCCATTAACTGCGGCGCGCTGCCGGAACAGCTTCTTGAATCCGAACTCTTTGGTCACGCGCGCGGCGCCTTCACCGGCGCGGTGAGCAGCCGGGAAGGGTTGTTCCAGGCGGCGGAAGGCGGCACGCTGTTCCTCGACGAGATTGGCGATATGCCTGCGCCGTTGCAGGTGAAACTGCTGCGCGTGTTGCAGGAGAGAAAGGTGCGTCCGCTCGGCAGCAACCGCGATATCGACATCAACGTGCGTATTATTTCCGCCACCCACCGGGATCTGCCAAAAGTGATGGCGCGCAATGAGTTTCGTGAAGATCTCTACTACCGCCTGAACGTGGTGAACCTGAAAATTCCTGCGCTGGCCGAGCGTGCGGAAGATATCCCACTGCTGGCAAACCATCTGCTGCGTCAGTCCGCGGATCGCCATAAACCCTTCGTGCGCGCGTTTTCCACTGATGCAATGAAAAGGCTAATGACCGCCGGGTGGCCTGGCAACGTGCGCCAGTTGGTCAACGTGATTGAGCAGTGCGTGGCGCTGACGTCGTCGCCCGTTATCAGCGACGCGCTGGTGGAGCAGGCGCTGGAAGGAGAAAACACGGCGTTGCCGACCTTTGCCGAAGCGCGTAACCAGTTCGAACTGAACTACCTGCGCAAACTGCTGCAGATTACGAAGGGTAACGTAACCCACGCGGCGCGCATGGCCGGACGCAACCGCACCGAGTTCTACAAGCTGCTGTCGCGCCACGAGCTGGAAGCAAACGATTTTAAAGAGTAATGCCGTATGGTACTGTGAGCAATCGATTACGAGGCAGCTTACAGGCATGAGTTTAAGGACCCACCATGAAAAAGATTGATGCGATTATTAAACCTTTCAAACTGGATGATGTACGTGAAGCGCTGGCGGAAGTTGGCATCACCGGGATGACAGTAACGGAAGTGAAAGGTTTTGGTCGTCAGAAGGGCCACACCGAGCTTTACCGTGGCGCGGAGTACATGGTCGACTTTCTGCCGAAAGTGAAAATTGAAATCGTGGTCAGTGACGATATCGTGGATACCTGCGTGGATACCATCATTCGTACCGCGCAGACGGGCAAAATTGGCGACGGGAAAATCTTCGTCTTTGACGTGGCGCGCGTGATCCGTATCCGTACCGGTGAAGAAGACGACGCTGCGATTTAACATTCTTGCCGGGTGGCGCTGCGCTTACCCGGCCTACAAAACCCTTCGTAGGCCCGTGCAAGCGAAGCGCCGCCGGGCGATTACAGCACCTTATGCGGTCCGAAACATTCGTAATGAATGTTGTCTTTGTTCACGCCCAACTCAACCAGCTGCTTCGCAGCATACTGCATAAACGCCACCGGCCCACAGACGTAAAACTGCATGTCCGGTGCGCTAAACGCCCCTTCATGCTGGCTTAAATTCATCAGACCTTCGCTGTCGAAGCGTGAGGCCTGGCGGTCTGCGTCCGTCGGCAGGCGATACCAGGTATGCGCGGTGAAGCGCGGCAGGGACGCCCCGAGCGTTTTCACTTCATCCGCAAAGGCGTGCACGTCGCCGTTCTCTGCGGCGTGGAACCAGTTTACCTGCGCGTCGTGGTTTGCTTTTGCCAGCGTATCGAGCATCGCCAGCATTGGCGTTTGACCAACACCCGCAGAGATCAGCGTCACTGGCGTATTGCCGTCAACGGCCATAAAGAAATCACCCGCCGGCGCGGCCAGATGAACCACGTCGCCCACGCTGGCTTCGTTGTGCAGCCAGGTTGAAACCTGACCGCCATCTTCGCGTTTCACCGCAATGCGGTAGCCTTTGCCGTTTGGCTTTCGGGTAAGAGAATATTGGCGGATCTCCTGGTGCGGGAAGCCTTCAGGCTTCAGCCACACGCCCAGATACTGGCCCGGTTGATATTCGGCAACAGGTTTACCGTCCACCGGCTCAAATTCAAAGCTGGTAATCAATGCACTGCGTGGGGTTTTCTCGACGATGCGGAACGCGCGCGTGCCTTCCCAGCCGCCGTTCTTGCTGGCGTTTTCGCGGTAGATTTGCGCTTCACGGTTGATAAATACGTTTGCCAGCACACCGTAGGCTTTACCCCACGCGTCCAGCACTTCCTGGCCCGGGCTGAACATTTCGTCCAGCGTGGCCAGCAGGTGGCCGCCAACGATGTTGTACTGCTCAGGCTGGATCTGGAAGCTGGTATGTTTCTGCGCAATCTTTTCTACCGCAGGCAGCAATGCCGCCAGGTTTTCGATATTGCTGGCGTAGGCTGCGATGGCGTTAAACAACGCTTCACGCTGGTCGCCATTGCGCTGGTTGCTCATGTTGAAAATTTCTTTGAGCTCCGGGTTGTGCGAGAACATGCGATCGTAGAAATGCGCGGTGAGTTTAGGGCCGGTTTCCACCAGCAGGGGAATGGTGGCCTTAACGGTAGCGATGGTTTGAGCGTCGAGCATGAGCGCGTCCTTCTGATGTTATATTTAATGATGCATTTTAAATGCATCTTATAAAAAATAACCCTGCGTTGTAAATGGTTCTTTGCAAGATGAAAAATATGCATCACAAACCTGAAAAGAAATCCGTTGAAAATGATGAGGGCTTTATTCCTCAAACCCTTGCGCGGCGTGGAGGTAAACGTTTGCGTAAAATCGTTTGTCAAGACCTGTTATCGCAGAACTATTCAGTTATACTGTTGCCCGTCGTCCAACAGGACTGCCTTTTCAGGCCAAAATTTACTTGTTAGCTGAGTCAGGAGATGCGGATGTTAAAGCGTGAAATGAACATTGCCGATTATGATGCCGAACTGTGGCAGGCTATGGAGCAGGAAAAAGTACGTCAGGAAGAGCACATCGAACTGATCGCCTCCGAAAACTACACCAGCCCGCGCGTGATGCAGGCGCAGGGTTCTCAGCTGACCAACAAATACGCTGAAGGTTATCCGGGCAAGCGCTACTACGGCGGTTGCGAGTACGTTGATATCGTTGAGCAGCTGGCGATTGACCGTGCGAAAGAACTCTTTGGCGCAGACTACGCGAACGTGCAGCCGCACTCAGGCTCTCAGGCTAACTTCGCTGTCTACACCGCGCTGCTGCAGCCGGGCGATACCGTTCTGGGTATGAACCTGGCGCAGGGCGGCCACCTGACTCACGGCTCCCCGGTTAACTTCTCCGGCAAACTGTACAACATCATCCCTTACGGTATTGATGAGTCCGGTAAAATTGACTACGAAGACATGGCTAAGCAGGCCAAAGAGCACAAACCGAAGATGATCATCGGTGGCTTCTCTGCTTACTCCGGTATCGTTGACTGGGCAAAAATGCGTGAAATCGCAGACAGCATCGGTGCTTACCTGTTCGTTGATATGGCGCACGTTGCGGGTCTGATCGCGGCAGGCGTTTACCCGAACCCGGTTCCACACGCTCACGTTGTGACCACCACCACCCACAAAACCCTGGCGGGTCCACGCGGTGGCCTGATCCTGGCGAAAGGCGGTGACGAAGAGCTGTATAAGAAACTGAACTCCGCCGTGTTCCCAAGCGCGCAGGGCGGCCCGCTGATGCACGTTATCGCCGCAAAAGCGGTAGCGCTGAAAGAAGCGATGGAGCCAGAGTTCAAGGTTTATCAGCAGCAGGTTGCCAAAAACGCCAAAGCGATGGTGGAAGTGTTCCTGAGCCGTGGCTACAAAGTGGTGTCTGGCGGTACTGAAAACCACCTGTTCCTGCTGGATCTGGTTGATAAGAACCTGACCGGTAAAGAAGCTGACGCAGCCCTGGGCCGCGCCAACATCACCGTGAACAAAAACAGCGTGCCAAACGATCCGAAGAGCCCGTTCGTGACCTCCGGTATCCGTATCGGTTCTCCGGCCGTGACTCGCCGCGGCTTCAAAGAAGCGGAAGTGAAAGAGCTGGCGGGCTGGATGTGTGACGTTCTGGACAACATCAATGACGAAGCGGTTATCGAGCGCGTCAAAGGTAAAGTTCTGGATATCTGCGCACGCTTCCCGGTATACGCATAATCCCTCTGCTTTGCAGAAATAAAAAAGGCCGCGCTTGCGGCCTTTTTTTATGGGCTAACGTCGGTCAAGAGATATGGCCCCCGGTCCCACAATCGCCAGCAAAATAAATGCGCCAGCAATACTCACATTCTTATAGAAGTTAATCATGTTCGGCACAACCGCATCACCGGTCATATCCCAGTAATGGTGGCCTATCACCGCCGTTCCCAGCGTATAAAAGACAAAGAGCACCGCGATGGGGCGGGTGAAAAAGCCCAGCACGATCAGAATTGCCGCGGGGACTTCCATCACCACCGCAATAATCGCGGCCAGCATAGGCATGGGGGCGCCGAGCGACGTCATATACTGAACGGTGCCGCTAAACCCTGTGAGTTTGGGATAGCCAAAAATAATAAACAGGACAACGATAGCAATACGGGCAATCAAAAGCAGGAAAGAACGTGAGGAGCCGAAATCGAAATAACGTAAGCTGTTCATGGCAAACGACCTCTTCAGGCGATGTTCTTTAAACGTAATACAATTTTGCCGCTCTCGCCATACGCCGACCGGCCGTCCATGATGTTAATTTATCGTTAATTTATAGCGCGCTAACGACTTGCTAAAGTGCAGGATAAACGCCAGACTATCGCCTCCATTTCGGGAGGGATTCATGGTCTTGCATTCCACGCGCTGGCTGGCGCTCAGCTACTTCACCTACTTCTTTAGCTACGGTATTTTTCTGCCTTTCTGGAGCGTCTGGCTCAAGGGAATCGGCCTCATCCCTGAGTCCATCGGTGTTCTGCTTGGCGCAGGACTGGTGGCGCGTTTCCTGGGCAGTCTGCTGATTGCGCCGCGCGTCAGCGATCCCTCCTTACTGATCAAGGCCGTGCGCATACTTGCGCTGCTCACTCTGGTCTTTGTCGCCTGCTTCTGGGTGAGTCAGCAGTTTGCCTGGCTGATGGTGGTGATGGTTGGCTTCAACCTGTTCTTCTCACCGCTGGTGCCGCTGACGGATGCCCTGGCGAACACCTGGCAAAAGCAGATCACCATGGACTATGGCCGCGTGCGTCTCTGGGGATCGATTGCGTTCGTGATCGGCTCGGCGCTGGTGGGTAAGCTGGTCAGCCTGTACGACTATCACGCCATCCTTGCGTTACTGAGCGTGGGTATTGCCTCCATGCTGCTGGGGATGCTGTTGCGTCCGTCGGTAATGCCGCAGGGCGAAAGCCGTCACCAGGAGAGCGCAGGCTGGCCGGCCTGGCGGAGCCTGGTGGCACAAAGCTGGCGTTTTCTGGCGTGCGTTTGCCTCCTTCAGGGGGCGCATGCGGCGTACTATGGGTTCAGCGCCATCTACTGGCAGGGGGCGGGCTACTCTGCTTCTGCGGTAGGCTACCTGTGGTCGCTCGGCGTCGTGGCGGAAGTGATCATCTTTGCGCTCAGTAAAAAACTGTTCCGTCGCTTCGGCGCGCGCGATTTGCTGCTGCTTTCTGCCGTGTGCGGCGTGGCACGCTGGGGGATTATGGGCTGGACGACCGAACTGCCGTGGCTGATTCTGGCGCAAATTCTGCACTGCGGTACCTTTACCGTGTGCCACCTGGCGGCGATGCGCTACATCTCTGCGCGAGAGGGTGGGGATGTGATTCGACTGCAGGCGGTCTACTCTGCGGTGGCAATGGGCGGCAGCATAGCCGTGATGACGGTCTTTGCAGGCTTCCTGTATCAGCACCTTGGGCACGGCGTATTCTGGGTGATGGCGCTCGTTGCACTACCCGCAATGCTCGTTCGCCCCAAAGTGACGGCACGGGCGTAACTAGGATTCCAGCATCGCGCGAATATGTTCTTGCTGCTGCGCGTTCAATGTCTCAACGGCATGGATCAGCGGCGGCGAGAACAACGGCAGGGCGGTTGGGTAAGGGGTGATCACCAGCGCAGCTTCACGGGGCGCACCTTCCTTCTGAAACGCGTGCAGAGTCAGATAACGAATATTGAGCGGCAACAGCGTCAGCTCGCGCAGCTGCTGCTCAATCAACGCTTCACATGCTTTATCTTCCCCGGTCAGTAACACCACCTGTTTTTCATGCAGATCGGTCTCCTGCATCAGCCAGGCACCAAAAATCACCGCCACCAGGCTCATCTCTTCATCGGAGAAACGCAGCCCGAACTCTGCTTCCAGCTCAAACAGCGCCTCTTTGGTGGTGCGTAACAGCCGCGGATAAAGCCGATGAATCTCTTCCGGCAGGCTGTTATCGATGCCGATTTCAAACAGTGAGCGATCTAACGCCTGAGCAAGATGGATATAAAGCTGATCGGTCAGCCCTTGTTCATCGCTAAAATTCATCCCGGTTTGGGCCCGAAAGCGCGCGATCATCCGCACTATGGTGCGGCGCAGGCGTTGATCCTGCTGATGTCTGTCAAGCACCGGATCGGGGGTGCGCAGCATCATAAACAGCAGCGCGAGGAACAGCTGTTCATCGCTGTGCGTTCCCTGCGGAACACGCCGTTTCCAGTGGCGCACGATTTCCTGCGCGGTGAAATATTCCCCTCTCGATTGCGTCCAGCTGCGCTGAACGTGGGAAAACTGCGGCGTATTGCCCAGATGATGCTGGATCAGACAGTATTGCAAAAACAGCTGTAAAAACTGTACGTCGCGGCAGTCAAACGGACGCTGAAGCTTTCGCGAGCAGAAGTTGATCAATGCTCGCAGGTTGGTGTCATCATAGAGTGGACGAGCGATGCCCTGCTGTTTAAGTGCGGTTTTAAGCGCGGGAGTAAACTGGTGAGAGACGAACTGCGGGCAAAGCCGAAGTGCCCTGCGCAGCCAGTGCAGCAGGCATAAACGCTGATTCAGGACCGAACCTTCAATTCGGTAGCTGCCGTCGAGGTGCGTGACGATATCAAGCCGATGATAGCGCTGGATTTCATCGCGCGTCTCGGCTATATCTTGCCGTGCCATTGCGTCGTCCACGCCATTCGCAGCGATTATGTTCTGTGCGGTGACGGCAGCATCGGGCAGGTAAAGCATCAAAAGCACCTGGCAGCGGCGCTGCGAACTGGAAAGCACAGATGGAATTTCAAGCGTCGTCATCATCTGTCGGGTATCCAGTGTGAATGTTTGATAAGAATAGCTAAAGGATGGGCGCTGAAAAGCGCGCCGGCAGGCCTTTCATTCAGGATTGCTGGGGAACATCACAGAATTTTTGACGTGAGGAATTGATGCAAATAGTTAAACACAGCGCGATGGCGTTATTTTTGGCGGTTATCACCTTTGCCGTCAGCGCACATCCTCACAGTTTTATCAGCCTGAAAACCGAGCTTGTGACGGACGGCACGCAGCTCAGCGGCCTGAAAATGCGCTGGACGATGGATGAAATCACCTCGGCGGATCTGCTCTATGATGCGGGAAACGCAAAGCCTGGCGATGAGATCTGGAAAAAGCTGGCGGCAGAAGTGATGGCCAACGTGCTCGGTCAGCACTATTTCACCGAGTTCTGGCATAACGGACAAAAGGTCAAATTTCTTAACCGGCCCACGGAATACGGTATGACGCGAGACGGGCATCAGGCGGTGCTGACGTTTATTCTCCCGCTGGCACACCCTCAGCCGCTGGCAGGGCAAAAGTATCGTTTCTCCACCTTTGACCCCACCTACTATGTCGATATGAGCTACGCCGAGGACAGCGACGTGCAGCTTCCGGCATCGCTACAAAAGAAATGCAAGCTTACCGTCCACACGCCAAAGCCCAGCGAAGAGACGCTGAACTTTGCGGTCTCTCTCGACAAAGAAGATGCGCCACCGGAGGACATGGAGCTGGGTAAACAGTTTGCGCAGGAGGTAACGTTACAATGTCAGTGATCTCCTCTTCGCATCAAAAACCGCGCCGCTGGCTTCATCTCTGGCCACTTGCGCTTTTTCTCCTGCTCGCCGTTTGCGGTTCGCTCTGGCTGTGGCAGGCCTGGCCGCAGGTGATGATGAAAAGCGTCATCTGGCAGCGTGAAGTCAATCAACAGATGAGCGGGCTGCTGAAGGCTGTGGCGGAGAACCCGACAAAAGCGGGCGGTTCCCTGCTGGCGTTTAGCTTTATCTATGGTGTTCTGCACGCGCTGGGGCCGGGGCACGGCAAAATCGTCATCACCACCTGGCTTGCTACCCATCCCTCGAAGTTGAGATCGAGCATTGGCCTGACGCTGGCCTCCTCGCTGCTGCAGGGCGGCGTGGCGATTGCGCTCGTCGTGATAGTCCTTTCACTCTTACAGCTGCCTGCCCGTCAGCTACACATGAGCAGCTTCTGGCTTGAAAAAGGGAGCTATGCGCTAGTGGGCGTGCTGGGGCTGATCCTCTGCTGGCGGGCGCTCAAAAAGCTGCGCGTGCTGCTGCAAAAGCCGAAATTCAAGACCTTTACGCCGCACCACGTTCATGATGAAAACTGCGGATGCGGGCATCAGCATCTGCCCACGGAGGAACAATTACAGAACGGCGACGACTGGCGCGCGCGGCTGATGATTGTTCTCTCGATGGGTATGCGCCCGTGCTCGGGGGCGATCATGGTGCTGCTGTTCAGTAAGGTAATCGGCGTGTTTGGCTGGGGAATGCTGTCCGCGCTGGCGATGGCGGCAGGAACGTCTCTCACCATTTCGTCTTTAGCGCTGCTGGTACACAGCTTTCGTCAGCTGGCGGTTAAACTCAGCGGCAATAAAACGCCGGTGCTGTGGCGACAGGTAGGGTGGACTACGCTCGCGCTGGCGGGCGGGATGATTCTGCTGGTGGCGGCGGTGACGATGTGGATGAGTGCGGTGGCGCCAGGAAGGGGATTGCGGCCGTTTTAGTTGGGATCCCCTCTCCCTGTGGGAGAGGGGATTTTCGGCACTAGCGCTTCAGCGCATCGCTCAGTTCTTCACGCATATTTGCCAGCATGGCTTTAACAACGCGTGGGTTACCTGCAACGATGTTGCCGGTGGTCATGTAGTTGTGGCCGCCGGTGAAATCGCAAACAATCGCGCCTGCTTCACGTGCGATCAGCTCGCCCGCCGCAAAGTCCCATGGCTTCAGTGACAGCTCGAAGTAACCGTCAACGCGGCCGGTCGCAACGTAGGCCAGATCCAGCGCTGCAGAACCGGTGCGACGGAAATCTGCGCATTCGGTGAACAGTTTGCCCAGGATATTCATATAGGTCGTCGCGTGCTGTTTCGCCTTGAACGGGAAACCAGTCGCCAGAATGGTGCCGTCCAGATCGCGTGCATTGCTGCAGCGCAGGCGGTAGCCGTTCAGCTGAGCGCCCTGACCGCGGGTAGCGGTGAACAGTTCGTTACGCATTGGATCGTAAACAACGGCGACTTCAGTACGGCCTTTAATGCGTACTGCGATAGACACAGAGAAGTGTGGCAGGCGTTTGACGAAGTTGGTGGTGCCATCCAGTGGATCGATAACCCATTGAACATCCTGATCGGTACCTTCATGTTCACCGCTTTCTTCGGTGATGATGGTGTGCTGTGGGTAAGATTTGCGGATCGTTTCGATAATAATCGCTTCTGCGGCTTTATCGACGTTAGTCACGAAATCATTGCTGCCTTTCTGGCTGGTTTCTACGGAGTCTGGGGTTTCGTAGTGTTTGGCAATTACATTACCCGCCTTGCGCGCTGCGCGCACGGCGATGGTCAGCATCGGATGCATCGGTCTCTCTCACTGGATGTTAAAGAACAGGAAAATCGGCGCAGAGTATAGCAGCGGGATCGGATTATGTCTCCCGTTTATGATAATATGCCCGAATATTCTTCAGACACAGAATCCAGACATCTAAAATTATGCTGCAAAACATTCGAATCGTGCTGGTCGAAACATCGCACACCGGCAACATGGGCTCCGTTGCCCGCGCTATGAAAACCATGGGCTTAACGAACCTGTGGCTGGTTAACCCGCTGGTAAAACCAGACTCGCAGGCCATCGCCCTGGCGGCCGGTGCCAGCGACGTGATCGGCAACGCCCAGATCGTCGATACCCTTGATGAAGCCCTGGCCGGTTGCAGCCTCGTTGTCGGCACAAGCGCGCGCTCCCGCACGCTGCCGTGGCCGATGCTGGACCCGCGCGAATGCGGCCTGAAAAGTGTCTCAGAAGCGGAACAGGCCCCGGTTGCGCTGGTGTTTGGCCGTGAGCGCGTTGGCCTGACCAACGACGAACTGCAAAAGTGCCACTATCACGTCGCCATCGCGGCGAACCCGGAATACAGCTCGCTGAACCTGGCGATGGCGGTGCAGGTTATCGCCTATGAAGTGCGTATGGCGTGGCTGGCGACGCAGGAAAAAGAGCGTACCGAGCCTCAGGAAGAGAGCGCCTACCCGCTGGTGGACGACCTTGAGCGCTTCTACGGTCACCTGGAGCAGACGCTGCTCTCAACCGGCTTTATCCGCGAAGGTCACCCGGGACAGGTGATGAACAAGCTGCGCCGTATGTTCACCCGCGCGCGTCCGGAAAGCCAGGAGCTGAACATCCTGCGCGGGATCCTGGCGTCGATTGAGCAGAAGAATAAAGAGTAGTGTTGATTTCCCCCTCTCCCCGTGGGAGAGGGCTGGGGTGAGGGCATCAGGCCGCACCTATATTATGAAGGCACAGAACGTTAAATACCTGACTAAAACAGTCAAGTAAATAGTTGACCATTTTAGTCAGGAATGTCAGACTTGGCCCTGCTATGCAATACCCCCATTTTACAATAAAAAACCCCGGGCAGGGGCGAGTTTGAGGTTAAGTAAGACATGAGACTGACATCTAAAGGGCGTTATGCCGTGACCGCGATGCTGGACGTTGCGCTCAACTCCGAAGCGGGCCCGGTTCCGTTGGCTGATATTTCTGAACGACAGGGGATCTCCCTCTCTTATCTGGAACAGCTGTTCTCCAGACTGCGTAAAAATGGACTGGTTTCCAGCGTTCGTGGCCCAGGCGGCGGCTATCTGCTGGGTAAAGACGCGGGCAGTATTGCAGTTGGCGAAGTGATCAGTGCCGTTGACGAATCCGTTGACGCGACCCGTTGCCAGGGTAAAGGCGGCTGCCAGGGCGGCGATAAGTGCCTGACCCACGCGCTGTGGCGCGATCTGAGCGACCGTCTGACCGGCTTCCTGAACAACATCACCCTGGGTGAACTGGTGAATAACCAGGAAGTTCTGGACGTATCGGGTCGTCAGCAAAGCCATGAATCACAACGCAGCACCCGCGCGCAAGACGCTATCGACGTCAAACTGCGCGCGTAATAAAAAGATAAGTATTTCAGAATCAGGCCGGGGCGGTCACGCCCCGTGTACTCGGTCGTACATCCAGCCGGTTGCCTGATTCCTTGCATTGAAGCGATGTACGGAGTTTAAAGAGCAATGAAATTACCGATTTATCTCGACTACTCCGCAACCACGCCGGTGGACCCGCGTGTTGCCGAGAAAATGATGCAGTGTCTGACCCTGGACGGAAACTTTGGTAACCCAGCTTCCCGTTCACACCGTTTTGGCTGGCATGCTGAAGAGGCGGTTGATATCGCCCGTAATCAGATTGCTGACCTGGTCGGTGCCGACCCGCGTGAAATTGTTTTCACCTCCGGTGCGACCGAATCCGACAACCTGGCGATCAAAGGTGCAGCCAACTTTTATCAGAAAAAAGGCAAGCACATCATCACCAGCAAAACCGAACACAAAGCCGTGCTGGACACCTGCCGTCAGCTGGAGCGTGAAGGGTTCGACGTGACTTACCTGGCGCCGCAGAGCAACGGGATCATCGACCTGAAAGAGCTCGAAGCGGCCATGCGTGATGACACCATTCTGGTTTCCATCATGCACGTTAACAACGAAATCGGCGTCGTTCAGGACATCGCGACCATCGGTGAAATGTGCCGCGCGCGCGGTATCATCTACCACGTAGACGCGACCCAGAGCGTGGGCAAACTGCCTATCGACCTGAGCCAGCTGAAAGTCGACCTGATGTCCTTCTCCGGTCACAAAATCTATGGCCCGAAAGGGATCGGCGCGCTGTACGTTCGTCGTAAACCGCGTATCCGCATCGAAGCACAGATGCACGGTGGCGGTCACGAGCGCGGCATGCGTTCCGGTACGCTGCCTGTTCACCAGATCGTGGGCATGGGCGAAGCGTACCGCATCGCGAAAGAAGAGATGGAAACCGAGATGGCGCGCCTGCGCACGCTGCGTAACCGTCTGTGGGACGGCGTGAAGGATATGGAAGAAGTGTATCTGAACGGCGATCTCGAGCAGGGCGCACCGAACATCCTCAACGTCAGCTTCAACTATGTTGAAGGCGAATCGCTGATCATGGCGCTGAAAGACCTGGCCGTTTCTTCCGGTTCTGCCTGTACGTCTGCAAGCCTTGAGCCATCCTACGTGCTGCGCGCGCTGGGCATGACTGACGAGCTGGCACACAGCTCTATCCGTTTCTCTTTAGGTCGTTTCACTACCGAAGAAGAGATTGACTACACCATCAAGCTGGTTCGCAACTCCATCGGCCGTCTGCGCGACCTTTCTCCACTGTGGGAAATGTTCAAGCAGGGCGTGGATCTGAACAGCATTGAATGGTCACATCACTAATCGGTACATAAGGAGAATTCAATCATGGCATACAGCGAAAAAGTCATCGATCATTACGAGAACCCGCGCAACGTTGGCTCATTTGACAACAGCGACGAATCTGTCGGTAGCGGTATGGTTGGCGCACCGGCGTGTGGCGACGTGATGAAGTTGCAGATTAAAGTCAACAATGAAGGTATCATTGAAGACGCGCGCTTCAAGACCTACGGCTGCGGTTCTGCTATCGCATCCAGCTCCCTGGTGACCGAATGGGTGAAGGGCAAGTCTCTGGACGAAGCACAGGCAATCAAGAACACCGATATTGCTGAAGAACTCGAACTGCCACCGGTGAAAATTCACTGTTCAATTCTGGCAGAAGACGCGATCAAAGCCGCCATTGCGGACTATAAAAGCAAACGTGAAGCAAAATAATTGAGGTTTGAGTATGTCGATTACCCTTAGCGACAGCGCTGCCGCGCGAGTAAGCTCTTTTCTGGCGAACCGTGGTAAAGGCTTTGGCCTGCGACTGGGCGTACGTACCTCCGGCTGTTCTGGTATGGCTTACGTACTGGAGTTTGTTGATGAGCCGGCGTCTGACGACACCGTGTTTGAAGACAAAGGCGTGAAGGTGGTGGTCGATGGCAAAAGCCTGCAATTCCTCAACGGCACTCAGCTGGACTTCGTTAAAGAAGGCCTGAACGAAGGGTTCAAATTCACGAACCCGAACGTCAAAGACGAGTGTGGTTGCGGCGAAAGCTTCCACGTTTAACCGCGCGTCATCCGAAACCCCACCGTGGCTTACCTGCTGCGCGTGGGGTTTGTTCTAACAGGCTACCCCTGAGATTGTTATGGATTACTTCACTCTCTTCGGACTACCCGCTCAATACCCGATTGATCTCCAGGCGCTGACGATCCGTTTTCAGGATCTGCAGCGTCAGTATCATCCGGATAAATTCGCCAGTGGCACGCAGTCAGAGCAACTGGCTGCGGTATCGCACTCTGCGACCATCAACCAGGCCTGGCAGACGCTGCGCCATCCGCTGGCGCGTGCAGAATATCTGCTTTCGCTCCACGGCTTTGATCTCGCGAGCGAGCAGCACACCGTGCGCGACACGGTATTTCTGATGGAACAGCTGGAGCTTCGCGAAGAGCTCGATGAGATTGAACAGGCCAAAGACGAAGCGCGTCTGGAAAGCTTTATCACGCGCGTGAAGGGCATGTTCGATACCCGTCATCAGCAGATGGTGGAGCAACTGAACAACGAGACCTGGGACGTGGCGGCAGACACTGTGCGCAAACTCCGTTTTCTCGATAAACTGCGAAGCAGTGCTGAACAACTCGAAGAAAAGCTGCTCGATTTTTAATTTCGGAAGCAATTATGGCCTTATTACAAATTAGTGAGCCTGGCTTAAGTGCCGCACCGCACCAGCGTCGTCTGGCGGTGGGTATTGATCTTGGCACCACCAATTCCCTCGTGGCGACCGTGCGCAGCGGCCAGGCGGAAACGCTGGCTGACGAGCAGGGCCGCCATCTGCTGCCTTCCGTGGTCCACTACCAGCAGCAGGGTCACGCGGTTGGCTATGACGCCCGCGCCAACGCCGCGCGCGATCCGGCCAACACCATCAGCTCCGTCAAGCGCATGATGGGCCGCTCGCTGGCCGATATCCAGACCCGCTATCCGCATCTCCCTTACCAGCTCCAGGCCAGTGAAAACGGCCTGCCGATGATTGCAACCGCGGCCGGTCTGCTGAACCCGATCCGCGTGTCTGCTGACATCCTCAAAGCGCTGGCGGCGCGTGCGACCGCAACGCTCGGCGGCGATCTGGACGGCGTAGTCATTACCGTTCCGGCCTATTTTGACGACGCACAGCGCCAGGGCACCAAAGACGCCGCGCGTCTGGCGGGCCTGCACGTGCTGCGACTGCTGAACGAACCGACGGCGGCGGCGATTGCCTACGGCCTCGATTCCGGTCAGGAAGGGGTCATTGCGGTTTACGATCTCGGCGGCGGTACCTTTGATATCTCGATCCTGCGCTTAAGCCGCGGGGTGTTTGAAGTGCTGGCGACCGGCGGGGATTCCGCGCTGGGCGGCGATGACTTCGACCATCTGCTGGCGGATTACATCCGCGAGCAGGCGGGCATCAGCGATCGCAGCGATGCGCGCGTACAGCGTGAACTACTGGATGCAGCTATCGACGCCAAAATCGCCCTGAGCGATGCGCAGACGGTATCTGTTAACGTTGCGGGCTGGCAGGGGGACATCACCCGCGACCAGTTCAGCGATCTGATTGCCCCGCTGGTGAAACGCACCCTGCTGGCCTGCCGTCGCGCATTGAAGGATGCAGGCGTTGAGGCGAACGAGGTGCTGGAAGTGGTCATGGTGGGCGGTTCTACGCGCGTGCCGCTGGTGCGCGAGCGCGTGGGCGAATTCTTTGGCCGCACGCCGCTGACCTCCATCGACCCGGACAAAGTGGTTGCCGTGGGTGCCGCAATCCAGGCCGATATTCTGGTCGGCAACAAGCCGGACAGCGAAATGCTGCTGCTGGACGTCATCCCGCTGTCGCTGGGGTTAGAAACCATGGGCGGCCTGGTGGAGAAAGTGATCCCGCGTAATACCACCATCCCGGTGGCGCGCGCGCAGGAGTTTACCACCTTCAAAGACGGCCAGACCGCGATGTCCATCCACGTGATGCAGGGCGAACGCGAGCTGGTGCAGGACTGCCGTTCACTGGCGCGCTTTGCGCTGCGCGGCATCCCGGCGCTGCCTGCGGGCGGGGCGCATATTCGCGTCACTTTCCAGGTGGATGCGGACGGCCTGCTGAGCGTCACGGCGATGGAAAAATCCACCGGCGTGGAATCGTCCATCCAGGTGAAGCCGTCCTACGGCCTGACCGATGGCGAAATCGCCTCCATGATTCAGGACTCAATGAGCTACGCCGAGCAGGATGTGAAGGCGCGTATGCTGGCT
The DNA here is from genome assembly GCF_019219165.1 of Enterobacter sp. ENT02. Classification (NCBI taxonomy): domain Bacteria; kingdom Pseudomonadati; phylum Pseudomonadota; class Gammaproteobacteria; order Enterobacterales; family Enterobacteriaceae; genus Enterobacter; species Enterobacter sp. ENT02. The sequence continues at coordinate 1,252,379 of NZ_JAHUWD010000001.1, read as the reverse complement.
GAACAAAAAGTTGAAGCCGCACGCGTGCTGGAAAGCCTTAACGGCGCGCTCGCTGCCGATGCCGCGCTGTTAAGCGCCGCTGAGCGTCAGGTGATTGACGACGCTGCCGCGCGCTTGAGCGCAGTGGCCGAAGGCAATGACGCTGACGCAATAGAAGAAGCCATTAAAAACGTTGATAAACAAACCCAGGACTTTGCTGCTCGCCGCATGGACAAATCTGTCCGCGTCGCGCTGAAAGGCCAGTCCGTGGACGAGGTTTAATATGCCAAAGATTGTAATTTTGCCTCATGCGGACCTCTGTCCGGATGGCGCTGTTCTGGAAGCGAAGACCGGTGAAACCATTCTCGATGTTGCCCTGCGTGCAGGTATCGAAGTGGAACACGCCTGTGAAAAATCCTGTGCCTGCACCACCTGCCACTGCATCGTGCGTGAAGGTTTCGACTCTCTCGCCGAGAGCACCGAAGACGAAGACGACATGCTGGATAAAGCATGGGGTCTGGAGCCAGACAGCCGCCTGAGCTGCCAGGCCGCGGTGACCGATGAAGATCTGGTCGTGGAATTCCCACGCTACACCATCAACCACGCACGCGAGCATTGATATGGGACTGAAGTGGACAGACAGCCGTGAAATCGGCGAAGCGCTCTACGACGCGAACCCGGATCTCGATCCGAAGACCGTACGATTCACCGACATGCACCAGTGGATCTGCGATTTAGAGGATTTCGACGATGATCCAAACGCATCCAATGAAAAAATTCTGGAGGCGATTCTGTTAGTCTGGTTAGATGAAGCAGAATAAAAAACATAACGGGCTGCCTTCAGGCGGCCCGTTTGCTAGTTGCTAATAAGGAAAAATAAAATGACCGAAGCGATGAAGATTACGCTCTCGAATCAGCCTGCTGACGCGCGCTGGGGCGAGAAAGCCACCTACAGCATTAACAACGACGGCATTACCCTGCACCTGACGGGCAACGATGATTTGGGCCTGATCCAGCGCGCCGCGCGTAAAATTGACGGCCTGGGGATTAAACACGTCTCTCTGGAAGGCGAAGGCTGGGACACCGACCGTAGCTGGGCATTCTGGGCAGGCTACAAAGGCCCGAAAGGCACCCGCAAAATCGAGTGGGCTAACCTTGATGAAGCCGGTCAGAAAGAGCTGGAAAGCCGCCTGAACATTATCGACTGGGTGCGCGACACCATCAACGCTCCGGCGGAAGAGTTAGGTCCTGAGCAGCTGGCGCAGCGCGCGGTTGACCTGCTGTGCGGCGTGGCGGGTGAGAAAATGTCCTACCGCATCACCAAAGGTGAAGATCTGCGCGAGCAGAACTATATGGGTATCCACACCGTGGGGCGCGGTTCCGAGCGTCCTCCTGTATTGCTGGCGCTGGATTACAACCCAACCGGCGATAAAGAAGCGCCGGTCTTTGCCTGCCTGGTCGGGAAAGGCATTACCTTCGACACCGGCGGCTACAGCCTCAAGCAGAGCGCGTTCATGGACTCCATGAAGTCCGACATGGGCGGCGCGGCGACCATTACCGGCGCGCTGGCGTTCGCTATCACCCGTGGCCTGAACAAGCGCGTGAAGCTCTACCTGTGCTGCGCGGACAACATGGTCAGCGGTAACGCCTTCAAGCTGGGCGACATCATTCGCTACCGCAACGGCAAAAACGTTGAGGTGATGAACACCGACGCCGAAGGCCGCCTGGTGCTGGCCGATGGCCTGATCGACGCTTCTGCGCAGAAGCCAGAGCTGATTATCGACATGGCGACCCTGACCGGCGCGGCAAAAACCGCCTTGGGCAACGACTACCATGCGCTGTTCAGCTTTGACGACAAGCTGGCCGCGCGCCTGCTGGCAAGCGCTGCCGCAGAGAACGAGCCGTTCTGGCGCCTGCCGCTGGCTGAGTTCCACCGCAGCCAGCTGCCGTCCAACTTTGCCGAGCTGAACAACACCGCGAGCGCGGCGTACCCGGCGGGTGCAAGCACCGCAGCAGGCTTCCTGTCCCACTTCGTTGAGAACTACCACGAGGGCTGGCTGCACATTGACTGCTCCGCGACGTACCGTAAAGCGGCGGTTGAGCAGTGGTCTGCGGGCGCGACCGGTCTGGGCGTGCGTACCGTAGCGAACCTGCTGACGGCTGAGTAATCGTCATTGCCCTCACCCTAACCCTCTCCCACGGGGAGAGGGGATGGTTTGCTCCCTCTCCCTTGAGGGAGAGGGCTGGGGTTAGGGGGATATGCATCATCTGGAATTGTTATGTCAGAAACCAAAAACGAATTAGAAACCCTGCTGGAGCAGGCGGCGACCGAGCCCGCCCACCGTCCGGCATTTTTCCGCACGCTGCTGGAATCCACCGTCTGGGTGCCGGGCACCGCGGCGGAAGGTGAGCAGGTCGTAGAAGACAGCGCGCTGGATCTGCTGCACTGGGAAAAAGACGACGGCACCTCGGTGATCCCGTTCTTTACCTCACTGGAAGCGCTGCAGAAAGCGGTAGAAGAAGAACAGGCGTTCGTAGTGATGCCTGTACGTACCCTGTTTGAAATGACGCTGGGGCAGACGCTGTTCCTCAACGCTAAATTGCCGACCGGTAAAGAGTTCACGCCGCGTGAAATCAGCCACCTGATGGGCGAAGAAGGTAACCCGCTCAGCACTCAGGAAGTGCTGGAAGGGGGCGAAACGCTGCTGCTGTCTGAAGTGGCTGAACCGCCCGCGCAGATGATTGACTCTCTGACCACGCTGTTCAAAACGCTCAAGCCCGTCAGGCGCGCGTTCCTCTGCTCTATTAAAGAGCGCGCGGACGAGCATCCGGTACTGCTGATTGGTATTGAGGCGGACGGCGATATCGAGGATATCATTCAGGCGGCGGGAAGCGTGGCGACCGACACGCTGCCGGGCGATGAGCCGATCGATATCTGCCAGGTGAAGAACGGTGAGAAGGGCATCAGCCACTTTATTACCGAGCACATCACCCCGTTTTACGAGCGCCGCTGGGGCGGCTTCCTGCGCGATCTCAAAACTAACCGCATCATCTGATTACGGCGGGGTGAATATCACCCCGTTGCTTCCAGCAGCAGTAAATCCATCAGCAGCACCAGATTTGACTCAAACGACGTCACCCCCGCGGCTTCGGCGGCGTAGTGTACCGCTTCGTCATACAGGGCAAAGTGCACGTCCGCCATCCCCGCCAGCGTATTGGCCGAGGCGCGGGTAAAGGCAACGATTGTCATGCCGACGTTTTTGGCAATCCGCGCTTTATCCAGCACCTGCTCCGTTTCGCCGCTGCGCGAGACGGCAATAAAAACCTGATAGCGTGCGGCATTGCTGAGAAAAATATTTCGGCTGTCTCCCGGCCCGGAGATAAACGCCGTTTTGCCCAGCACCTGCAGCTTCTTGGTCAGGTACTCCGCAAACAGATAAGAAAAACCGGCGCCGTAGAGAAAGAAGCTCTCTTTCTGGCGCAGCAGGTCGGCAAACTGCTGGCGCTTCTCCTGCGTGACCCACCGGAAGGTGTGCTGATAGTTGGCGATAAACTGATTAAACAGCGCCGGGAGTTCTGGAAGGGAGGGCGCCTGAGCGGCAATATGCGGCGTGTCGGAAAGCAACTGCTTGCAGTGCCAGATAAACTCGCTAAAGCCGCTGAACCCCAGCTTTTGGCTCAGCCGCATGATGGTGGCGGTCGAAACAAACGTCGCCTGCGCCAGCTCGCGCACCGTGATGTTGCCCACCAGCAGCGGATGCTCCGTGAGGTGGGCGAGGACGCGATACTCCGCCCGGGTCAGCGATGCCCCGCGCGTTAACAGCGTGGCCAGGCGGTTATCCATTATTTCGCGGGTTCGACAGGCAGATCGTCTCGCGCACCCCATTCGCTCCAGGCACCGTCGTAAAGCGTGACGTCGTTCGCGCCGAGCGTGGCGAGTGCCAGGATCACTACGCAGGCCGTTACGCCGGAGCCACAGCTGGCAATAATCGGACGATGTAAATCCACGCCTGCACGGTCAAAAATGGCGCGCAGCTCGTCGGTGGTTTTCAGCTCGCCCTCAAATACCAGATCGCCCCACGGCACGTTCAGCGCGCCCGGAATATGGCCGCGCTTCAGCCCCGGACGCGGTTCATCCGCTTCGGCATTAAAGCGTGGAGCAGGACGGGCATCGACGATTTGCGCCGTTTTTTCATGGCTCACGACCAGCACGTCGGTCAGGCGTTTCACCACGTGCGCGTCGAACGTGGCATCGAATTCGCCTTCCGGCAGCGTCACGTCGCCCTGCTGAAGCGGCAGCTCGTCGCGCTTCCAGCCCGCAAGCCCGCCCGCCAGAATCGACACTTTTTCCACGCCGAAGTTTTTCAGCATCCACCACGCCCGAGGGGCGGAGAAGAGGTTACCCTCATCGTAAACAACGAGGTGTTTGTCTTTGCTGACGCCCAGCTCGCGCATCGCCACGGAAAATGCTTCCGGGCGCGGCAGCATGTGCGGCAGGGGAGAGGTGTGGTCGGAGAGGGCTTCGATATCAAAAAATACCGCGCCAGGCAGATGTCCGGCACGGTATTCACCGGGCACGTCGCGATGCTCTTGCCCTGGCGGAGCCATACGCGCGTCAATAATTTGAACTTCCGGATCGTCGCCGTGCTCAATCAGCCAGTCGGCGGCGACGAAATATGAGGTGGACATGAGTTGCCTCCATTCTTTTCCGTAAAAAAGGATTGTCGGTGTTTTTTCTGACACCGACAAGCAAACCACGTTCAACTCGCGAGCAAGCCCCTATTTTTTCACCTTTTCGCCGTCCTGCCAGGCTTTTTGCAGTGCAGGCCAGTAGTCGCGGTTGGCTTCAATCATCTCATCCAGAATCGCTTTCGCGTGCTCCATGGTCGGCACGGTGCGGTTGAGGGTGAACGCCTGCAGCGCTTTCTCATAGCTGCCCTCGATGGTCGCCTCCACCAGCAGCTGTTCCGAGGCGAGCTGCTGTTGCAAAAGGGTCTGATGGAACAGCGGCACCTGACCGACGCGAATCGGTTCCGGGCCTTCGGAGGTGATATAAGCGGGCACTTCCACCACGGCATCGTAAGGCAGGTTGGTAATCGCACCGCGGTTTTCCACCATCACCAGATGGCGGCTCCGCAGGTTAAAGGCCAGCGAGCAGGCGACATCGACGATAAACTCGCCGTGGACGCCCACGTGGAAGGCATCCGGCAGGATCCCGGTGCGCTTATACTCTTCGGCTGCGGCGAACAGTTTTTTCTCGCGCCCGTCCATCACTTCATTGGCGCGGGTATAGTCCGGGTTCTGATGCTCTACAATCTGGTTCGGCATCAGGTAGTACTGCAGATACGGGTTCGGCAGATACTCCGGGAAGTTGTCCATGATCGGCTTAATGTTGCGCCAGGTTTTTACCCACGAAGGATCCGAATGCTGCGGGTCGGTTTTGGCCGCATCTTCCGTCAGCAGGCCAAACTTCGCGATATGTTTGCGCAGCTCCGGCAGCATGTCCTCGCCGTCCACCAGCACGCGGGTAAACCAGCCGAAGTGGTTCAGACCGAAGTAGTCGACTTCGAGCTTGCGGCGATCGACGCCCAGAATCGCCCCCATATTACGCATGGCAGCCACCGGCATATCGCAGATGTTCAGCACCCGCGCATTTGGCCGCAGGCGACGCACGCCCTCCGCGACGATCGCCGCCGGGTTGGAGTAGTTCACGATCCAGGCTTTCTCGTGCGCGTAGCGATCGACCAGATCGATAAGCTCGACCATCGGCAGGATCGTGCGCAGCCCGTACGCCAGCCCGCCGGGTCCGCAGGTCTCCTGCCCGACCACGCCGTGACGCAGCGGGATCTTTTCATCCTGCTCGCGCATCTTGTACTGGCCGACGCGCATCTGGGCGAAGACAAAATGTGCGCCGCTGAAGGCCACTTCCGGGTCACTTGTGACGGTAAATTTGATGCTCTGGCTGTGGTCGCGAATGACCTTCTCTACGACGGGCGCAATGGTGTTCTGACGCGCCTCGTCGATATCGTAAAGGCGAATTTCGGCCAGCGGGAAATCCTGCAGGCGCACCATCAGGCTTTTCACAATACCCGGCGTGTAGGTGCTACCGCCGCCGGCAATCGACAGGATAAATGGGGGTGTAAACATCTTTAGCTCCTTTCAGAGAAACGTCTCAACGGCTTCTCGCATTTTTTTGACGTGCAGCCCGTAGACCACCTGAACGTTGTTACCTTGTTTGATAATCCCTTTCGCGCCAGTCGCCTTCAGGCGCGGCTCGTCGACGATGGCGACATCCTTCACCGTGACCCGTAAGCGGGTGTAGCAGTTATCCACCACTTCAATGTTTTCCCGGCCGCCCAGCCCCACCACGATGGACTCGCCCAGCCCGTCGTTATTGCCTTTGGCCTGATACTCCTGCTTGCTGTACAGACGCGTCTCCTTATCGTCATCCTCACGGCCGGGCGTCTTCATGTTGAAGCGCAGGATCAGGAAGCGGAACACCACAAAGTAGAGGGCGAACATGATCAGCCCGACCAGGAGGTACATCGGCCAGTTGGACTTCTCGGTGCCGAGCGGCAGGTTGTAAAGGATGAAGTCGATAATCCCATTGGCGCCGATGGCGTGAACGCCCAGCAGCGAGAACAGCATCATGCCGATGCCGGTCAGCACCGCGTGCACCACGAAGAGCAGCGGGGCGACAAACAGGAAGGAGAATTCAATCGGCTCGGTCACGCCGACCAGCAGCGAAGTCAGCGCCGCCGGGATCAAAATGGCTTTCGCAATGGCTTTACGCTCCGGCTTCGCGGTCATGTACATCGCCAGCGCGGCGGCAGGCAGGCCGAACATTTTGCTGATGCCGCGCGCATCCCACACCACGGTGCTGCTGAGCTGTTTCACGTTCGGGCAGGCCATCTCGGCGAAGTAGATATTGCGCGCGCCCTGATAGGTTGCGCCGCATACCTCCTGCGTGCCGCCCAGCTCGGTATAGAGGAACGGCGTATAAACCAGATGATGCAGGCCGGTGGGGACCAGAATGCGTTCAAGGAAACCGTAGATTGCTACGCCAAACGGCCCGGAGCCTTTGATGGCCAGCGCCAGGGCGCTAATGCCGTGCTGGGCAAACGGCCACAATTCACTCATCACCACGCCGAGCAGCATGGAGACGGGGAGCATGACGATAGCGACAAAACAGTGGCCGGAGTAAATCGCCATCGCGCCGTTAAACTGCACGCCGGAGTATTTGTTGTAGAGATACCCGGAGAGCGCGCCGGTCAGGATCCCGGCGAACACGCCCATCTCCAGCACCTGCACGCCCAGCACCATGGTCTGTCCAGCCGCTTTCATCTGCGCGGCAGGCGCAAGCGCGCCCTGTAGTTGCAGCGTGACGTTCATGGCGTTGATGAATACCACAAAGGTCACCAGCCCAATCAGCGCGGCATAGCCTTTATCGCGCGTCGCCAGACCAATCGGGATACCGACGGCAAACACCAGCGCCAGGTTAACCAGTACCGATACGGCAGATTTCGCGATGAGCTGGCCGATATTCTGAATCAGAGGATGGCCAAGAAACGGCAGGTACTCGGCAAGATTGCCGTTACCCAGCACGTTACCAAAGGCGATAAAAAGACCGACAATCGGTAAGATAAGTACCGGTCCGTACAATGATTTTCCGAAATTTTGTAGGGCGTTCACGGCTCGTTTCATGGCTTTCTCTCTTATTGAACCGCGCACTCGGGGTGCGTCATGGTCATAAAACTAGCAGTCTTCAGGCACGCTTATCCAGCTATCTTCTTGTTTTAAAAACAAATGACGTGAAAGGTAACATGTGACGTTATGTGCTGTGATCGCGGTTCCATCACGGCGTAGCGGCGTGATGCCATTCTGCGAGGCGCTTTCAAGATCCTAAAATTGGACTTTTTGAATTAATGAAACTTGCGGATAATACTTATCCGGACGACGACCAACAGGCTCCATGGGCCAGGGACAAAGGATGAAACCGTTTCGCTTAGCCGCGCTCTCTCTTGCGCTGCTTACCACGTTTACGCTTGTCGGCTGTGATAACAGCGACGATAAATCTCAGGCTGCGGCTCCCGCGGCATCCACCGCCTCAACACCGAAAGCTGCGGAAAAGCCCAATGCTGAAACGCTGGCTAAACTCGCCGCCCAGAGTCAGGGAAAAGCGCTGACGTTGCTGGATACCTCTGAGGTTCAGCTCGACGGTGCCGCCACGCTGGTGCTGACCTTTTCTGTTCCGCTGAATCCCGATCAGGATTTTGCGAAAACAGTGCATGTCGTGGATAAGAAAAGCGGCAAGGTTGACGGGGCGTGGGAACTTGCGCCTAACCTGAAAGAGCTTCGACTGCGCCATCTGGAGCCTAACCGCAGCCTTGTCGTCACCGTTGAACGCGACCTGCAGGCGCTGAATAAAGCGACCTTTGGCATCGATTATGAAAAAGCCTTAACCACCCGGGATGTCGAACCCACGGTCGGTTTTGCCAGCCGCGGCTCACTGCTGCCGGGCAAGGTGGTGGAAGGCCTGCCGGTGATGGCGCTCAACGTTAACAACGTGGACGTGAATTTCTACCGCGTGAAGCCGGAGTCGTTAGCTTCCTTTGTCAGCCAGTGGGAATACCGCAATTCTCTAACCAACTGGGAATCCGATAACCTGCTGAAGATGGCGGAGCTGGTTTACACCGGTCGATTCGACCTTAATCCGGCGCGCAATACGCGCGAAAAATTGCTGTTGCCCCTGAAGGATATTAAACCACTCCAGCAGTCTGGCGTTTATATCGCGGTCATGAACCAGGCAGGGCACTACAACTACAGCAACGCCGCAACGCTCTTTACCCTGAGCGATATCGGCTTGTCCGCTCACCGCTATCACAACCGCCTGGACATCTTCACTCAGAGCCTGGAAAACGGTGCGGCGCAGGCCGGCGTGACCGTTACGCTGCTGAATGACAAAGGCCAGACGCTTGCCGAGGCGAACAGCGATGCCGACGGTCATGCGAAGCTTGAAACCGATAAAGAAGCCGCGCTGATCCTGGCCAGCAAAGACGGCCAGACCACGCTGCTTGACCTCAAGCTGCCTGCGCTCGACCTGGCGGAGTTCGACATCGCAGGGAGCCCTGGCTACAGCAAGCAATTCTTTATGTTTGGCCCACGCGATCTATATCGCCCGGGCGAAACGGTGATCCTTAACGGCCTGCTGCGCGACAGCGACGGAAAACCGCTTCCCGATCAGCCTGTGAAGCTTGACGTGCTGCGTCCGGATGGACAGGTCGCGCGTACGATTGTCGTCAAGCCAGAAAACGGACTCTATCGTTTTAACTATCCGCTGGACAGCGGGGCGCAGACCGGTATGTGGCATATTCGCGCTAATACCGGCGACAACCTGCAGCGGCTGTGGGACTTCAACGTTGAAGACTTCATGCCGGAGCGTATGGCGCTCAACCTGACCGGGCAAAAAGGCCCGGTATCACAGCAGGATAATGTCGACTTTAACGTGGTGGGGTACTACCTGTACGGCGCGCCAGCTAATGGCAATTCGCTGCAGGGCCAGCTGTACCTGCGTCCGCTGCGTGAGGCGGTGGCTGCGCTGCCGGGCTTCCAGTTTGGCGATATCGCCGAGGAAAACCTGAGCCGCAGCCTGGATGAAGTACAGCTTACGCTCGACGATCAGGGGCGTGGACAGGTCAGCACCGAAAGCCAGTGGAAAGAGGTACACTCTCCGCTGCAGCTGATCCTGCAGGCCAGCCTGCTGGAGTCCGGCGGCCGTCCGGTAACGCGTCGTGCTGAACAGGCTATCTGGCCTGCGGCTGAACTTCCGGGGATTCGTCCGCAGTTCGCCAGCAAGGCCGTTTACGACTACCGCACCGACACCACCGTCAACCAGCCGATTGTGGATGAAAACGGCAACGCCAGCTTCGACATCGTTTATGCCGACGCCAGCGGTACGAAAAAAGCGGTTTCCGGGTTACAGGTTCGCCTGATCCGCGAACGCCGGGACTATTACTGGAACTGGTCGGAGAGTGATGGCTGGCAATCCCAGTTTGATCAGAAAGACCTGGTCGAAGGTGAGCAGGAGCTGACGCTCAAGGCCGATGAGACGGGTAAAGTCACCTTCCCGGTGGAGTGGGGCTCATACCGTCTGGAAGTTAAAGCGCCTGATGAGATGGTCAGCAGCGTGCGTTTCTGGGCAGGGTATAGCTGGCAGGATAACAGCGACGGCACCGGTGCGGCACGCCCTGATCGCGTGACGCTAAAATTGGATAAGCCAGCCTACCAGCCAGGCGATACCATCAACCTGCACATTGCAGCACCGGCTGCGGGCAAAGGCTATGCGATGATCGAGTCCAGCGAAGGACCGCTGTGGTGGAAAGAGATCGACGTACCGGCAAACGGGCTGGATCTCTCCATTCCGGTAGATAAAGCCTGGAAACGTCACGATCTCTACCTCAGCACGCTGGTGGTTCGTCCTGGCGATAAATCCAAATCCGCCACGCCGAAACGCGCGGTTGGTCTGCTGCATCTGCCGATGGGTGACGAAAATCGCCGTCTGAATATTGCGCTGGATACTCCGCAGAAAATGCGTCCGAACCAGACGCTCTCTGTGAAAGTGAAAGCCAGCGTGAAAGAGGGGGGTGTGCCGCAGAAAGTGAACGTCCTGGTCTCGGCGGTGGATAGCGGCGTGTTGAACATCACCGATTACGTTACGCCCGATCCGTGGCAGGCTTTCTTCGGCCAGAAGCGCTACGGCGCGGATATCTACGATATCTACGGCCAGGTCATTGAAGGGCAGGGACGTATGGCCGCGCTGCGCTTCGGTGGCGATGGAGATGAACTCAAGCGCGGCGGCAAACCGCCGGTGAACCACGTCACCATTATTGCCCAGCAGGCACAGCCGGTCACGCTGGATGCCAACGGGGAAGGCACAGTTACGCTGCCGATTGGGGACTTCAACGGTGAGCTGCGCCTGATGGCGCAAGCCTGGACGGAAGACGATTTCGGCAGCAGTGAAAGTAAGGTGGTTGTCGCCGCGCCGGTGATTACCGAGCTGAACACGCCACGCTTCCTGGCAAGCGGTGATACCTCACGGCTGACGCTGGATCTGACTAACCTGACCGACCAACCGCAAACGCTGAACGTGGCCTTAACCACAACGGGTAAAGTGTCGCTGGAAGGCTCGCAGCCGCAGCCGGTTCAACTGCCTCCGGGGGCGCGCAGTACGATGTTTATTCCGGTGCGTGCGCTGGAGGGCTATGGTGACGGTGAAGTGACGGCTCAGGTGACCGGTCTGCAGCTTCCGGGAGAAACTTTCGCACCGCAGCAGAAGAGCTGGAAAATCGGCGTGCGTCCTGCATTCCCGGCGCAGACGGTAAACACTGGCGCGATGTTGAACCCAGATGAGTCCTGGATTGCACCGGCGCAACATAGCAACGGTTTCTCGCCTGCAACGCTGCAGGGGCAACTGCTGCTGAGCGGCAAACCGCCATTGAACCTGGCGCGCTACATTCGCGAACTTCAGGCCTACCCGTACGGATGCCTGGAACAGACCACCAGTGGCCTGTTCCCGTCGCTCTACACCAACGCGGCACAGCTGTCGGCGCTTGGCATTAAGGGTGATACGGACGATAAACGCCGTGCAGCGATCGATATTGGTATCTCCCGTCTGCTGCAAATGCAGCGTGACGACGGTGGTTTCGCCCTGTGGGATAAAAATGGTCCGGAAGAGTACTGGCTGACGGCCTACGTGACCGACTTCCTGGTGCGTGCGGGCGAGCAGGGTTACAGCGTATCTGCCGATGCAGTGAATAACGCCAATAGCCGCCTGCTGCGTTATCTGCAGGATCCGGGCATGATGTCCATTCGCTATAGCGACGATACTCAGGCCAGCAAGTTCGCCGTGCAGGCCTATGCTTCGCTGGTACTGGCGCGTCAGCAAAAAGCACCGCTCGGCGCGCTGCGCGAAATCTGGGATCGCCACGGTCAGGCGGCTTCCGGGCTGCCGTTGATGCAGCTGGGCATGGCGCTCAAACTGATGGGCGACGCCCCACGCAGCCAGCAAGCGCTGGGTCTGGCGCTCAAAACACCGCGCAACGACAGCAAAAACTGGATGGCCGATTACGGCAGCCAGCTGCGTGATAACGCGCTGATGCTCTCCCTGCTGGAAGAGTACAAATTGCTGCCGGAAGCACAAAACACTCTGCTCAATACCTTATCTGAAGAAGCGTTCAGCCAGCGCTGGCTGTCAACGCAGGAGAGCAATGCGCTGTTCCTGGCAGGACGTTCGCTGCAAACCTTGTCTGGTGCGTGGCAGGCAACGACCAGTCTTTCAGAACAAGCGCTGAGCGGCGATAAATCGCAGGTGCAAAACGTGAACGGCGACCAGCTTGGCGCGCTGCAGGTGACGAACACCGGTACAGAGCCGCTGTGGGTGCGCCTCGACAGCACCGGTTACCCGGAATATGCGCCCCAGCCAACGTCTAACGTGCTGCAGGTTGAACGCCATATCCTGGCAACCGACGGCAGCAGCAAGTCACTCTCTTCACTGAAGAGCGGTGAGCTGGTGCTGGTGTGGCTGGAAGTGAAGGCCAGCCAGAACGTGCCGGATGCGCTGGTGGTCGATCTGCTCCCGGCAGGTCTGGAGCTGGAAAACCAAAACCTGGCGAACAGCAGTGCCAGCCTGCAGGACAGCGGCAGTGAGGTCCAGAACCTGCTCAGCCAGATGCAGCAGGCGGATATTCAGCATATGGAATTCCGCGATGACCGCTTTGTGGCTGCCGTGCCGGTAAATGAAGGTCAGCCGGTCACGCTGGTCTATCTGGCGCGTGCCGTGACGCCGGGTACCTACCAGGTGCCGGTGCCGATGGTGGAGTCTATGTACGTTCCGCAGTGGCGGGCAACGGGTGCGGCCAGCGGCCCGCTGATTGTTGTTCCGTAATATGCAGATAGCTCGTCTGACACGCTCCCGCTGGCTTTGGCTGGCGGGAGCGCTTCTCGTTTTATGGGGGCTGATTATCGCCGCCGACCGCCTGTGGCCGTTGCCTCTGAAAGAGGTTAACCCCGCCCGGGTGGTGGTGGATGAGAAGGGCACGCCGCTGTGGCGCTTTGCGGACAGCGACGGGATCTGGCGCTACCCGGTTACGATTGAAGAGGTCTCTCCCCGTTATCTTGAGGCGCTGATCCAGTATGAAGATCGCTGGTTCTGGGATCACCCTGGCGTAAACCCGCTCTCTGTCCTGCGTGCCGCCTGGCAGGATCTCAGTTCTGGCAAAGTCGTCTCTGGCGGCAGTACGCTCACCATGCAGGTAGCACGCCTGCTGGATCCGCATCCGCGCACCTTTGGCGGTAAAATTCGTCAGCTCTGGCGGGCGATGCAGCTGGAGTGGCATCTTTCCAAGCGCGACATTCTCACGCTCTATCTCAACCGCGCCCCCTTTGGCGGTACGCTGCAGGGCGTAGGGGCTGCAAGCTGGACCTATCTGGGAAAACCACCATCGCAGCTCAGCTATTCCGAAGCAGCGCTGCTGGCGGTGCTGCCGCAGGCACCGAGTCGATTACGTCCGGACCGCTGGCCTGAACGGGCTGAAGCGGCGCGAAATAAAGTGCTCGACCGTATGGTCGCGCAGGGCGTCTGGTCTGCGAAGCAGGTCAAGGAATCGCGGGAAGAATCGGTATGGCTGGCACCCCGACAGATGCCGCAGCTGGCACCGCTCTTTGCACGCATGATGCTTGGCAAAAGCCGCGACACTAAAATTGTCACCACGATGGATGCCGGACTACAGCGGCAGCTGGAAGAGCTGGCGATGAACTGGAAGTCCCGACTTCCTGCGCGCAGTTCGCTGGCGATGATCGTCGTGGATCATACGGATATGAAGGTGCGGGGCTGGGTCGGATCGGTGGATATTAACGATGACAGTCGTTTCAGCCATGTGGATATGGTCAATGCGATCCGATCCCCGGGATCGGTGTTAAAGCCCTTTATCTACGGTATGGCGCTGGACGATGGCCTGATCCATCCCGCCTCTCTGCTCCAGGACGTTCCCAGAAAAACCGGTGATTATCGGCCAGGGAATTTTGACAGTGGGTTTCACGGACCGGTCAGCATGAGTGAAGCGCTGGTGCGCTCTCTCAACCTGCCCGCGGTACAGGTGCTGGAAGCCTACGGGCCAAAACGTTTTGCCGGGATGCTCAGTAACGCGGGGTTACCGCTGATCCTGCCCGCGGGAGCTCAGCCGAATCTCTCCCTGATCCTCGGCGGTGCAGGCGCGCGACTGGCCGATATCGCCGCAGCCTACAGCGCCTTTGCCCGACACGGTAAAGCGGGAAGGCTGCGGTTACAGCCGGGCGATCCGCTAACTGAACGTCCGCTGTTGTCACAAGGTTCGGCGTGGATCATTCGCCGTATTCTGGCGAACGAGGCGCAGCCGCTGCCGGATAATGCGTTACCGCAAATCGCGCCGCTGGCGTGGAAAACCGGCACCAGCTACGGCTACCGTGATGCCTGGGCTATCGGCCTGAATGCCCGTTACGTGATTGGCATCTGGACCGGACGGCCGGACGGTACGCCGGTGGCGGGGCAGTTTGGTTTTGCCAGCGCGGTTCCGCTATTAAACCAGGTGAATAACCTGCTTCAGTCACGCTCAACGGTAGACGAAGCCCGTCTGCCGCGTGACCCTCGCCCGGCAAGCGTGGGGCGCGGGGTGATCTGCTGGCCGGGCGGTCAGTCGCTGCCAGAAGGCAGTGAAAACTGCCGGCGTCGTCTTTCGACCTGGCTGCTGGAAGGGAGTGAACCGCCCACGCTGCTCCTGCCCGAACAGGAAGGCATACGCGGCATTCGCTTCCCGGTCTGGCTGGATAAAACGGGTAGACGTGTTGCAGCAGATTGCCCTGATGCAACTGAAAAAGTCTTGGATGTCTGGCCGCTGCCGCTGGAGCCGTGGCTGCCAGCAACCGAGCGTCGCGCGGTACGGGTCCCTCCGTCATCAACAACCTGTCCTCCGCTGTCGCAGGACGCACCAGCGCCACTCATCCTGACAGGCGTGCGCGAAGGGGCCGTCATTAAACGCCTGCCGGGCGAATCCCGCGTTTCACTGCCGCTTCAGGCGACCGGCAACAGTGGTGAGCGCTGGTGGTTTTTGAACGGTGAACCGCTGAGTGTGAAGGGAAGAGTTTACACATTACAGCTTGATAAATCGGGCGATTATCAGTTACTCGTTATGGATGAGAGCGGGCAGGTCGCGACGGTGAATTTTACGTTGCAGTGATCTGAAAACAGCTTTCAGATGTGAGCTGTTGCTAAAACTCGTCTTATTTTAAAAAAATGTTACCTGAATCCATAGGCAATGGCGCTATTGCTCATTATAATCCGCGCCACACCATACTCAGGTATGCAAAACAACAGAACATTGACAGAGGTTATCATGGCTATTGAACGTACTTTTTCCATCATCAAGCCAAACGCGGTGGCAAAAAACGTTATTGGCAGCATCTTCGCTCGCTTTGAATCAGCAGGGTTTAAGATCGTTGGCACCAAAATGCTGCACCTGACCGTTGAACAGGCTCGCGGTTTCTACGCTGAGCACGAAGGTCGCCCATTCTTTGACGGCCTGGTAGAGTTCATGACCTCCGGCCCAATCGTGGTATCCGTACTGGAAGGCGAAAACGCAGTTCAGCGTCACCGCGATCTGCTGGGTGCAACCAACCCGGACAACGCGCTGGCGGGTACGCTGCGCGCTGATTACGCAGACAGCTTCACCGAGAACGGCACCCACGGTTCAGATTCCGTTGAATCTGCCGCGCGTGAAATCGCATTCTTCTTCGCAGAAGGCGAAGTGTGCGCTCGCACTCGTTAATATTTTCGTAAATGCCGCGTGCAAACGTGGCATCCCTGCGTCAGACTTTGTACAATGCAACGCCCCGGACGAGCAGACTGCTTTCCGGGGCGTTTCTTTTCAACCCTCCATGGGCCATAACGTGTAACAACGAGGCCGGATAAAATTATGTCTGAATTAGTGAATACCTCCGAAGTCGCCATTCCTGCGGTTCCAAATAAAAATGGAAAAATCAACCTGCTGGATCTGAACCGTCAGCAGATGCGCGAGTTCTTCAAAGATATGGGTGAGAAACCGTTTCGTGCCGACCAGGTGATGAAATGGATGTACCACTATTGCAGCGACAACTTTGATGACATGACAGACATCAACAAGGTCCTGCGCAACAAGCTCAAAGAAGTGGCTGAAATCCGCGCACCGGAAGTAGTGGAAGAGCAGCGCTCGTCTGATGGCACCATCAAATGGGCGATTGCCGTCGGCGATCAGCGCGTTGAGACTGTCTATATTCCGGAAGATGACCGCGCCACGCTGTGCGTCTCTTCTCAGGTAGGATGCGCGCTGGAGTGCAAATTCTGCTCTACCGCGCAGCAAGGCTTTAACCGTAACCTGCGCGTGTCTGAAATTATCGGCCAGGTGTGGCGTGCGGCAAAAATCGTGGGTGCAGCGAAAGTGACCGGTACCCGCCCAATCACCAACGTGGTGATGATGGGGATGGGAGAGCCGCTGCTGAACCTGACCAACGTGGTTCCGGCGATGGAAATCATGCTCGACGACTTCGGTTTTGGTCTGTCTAAACGCCGCGTCACGCTGTCTACTTCAGGCGTTGTACCTGCGCTGGACAAGCTGGGCGACATGATTGACGTTGCGCTGGCGATCTCCCTGCACGCGCCAAACGATGCGATCCGTGACGAAATTGTGCCGATCAACAAAAAGTACAATATCGAAACCTTCCTGGCTGGCGTGCGCCGCTACCTGGAGAAATCCAATGCCAACCAGGGCCGTGTCACCATCGAGTACGTGATGCTTGATCACGTCAACGACGGTACCGAGCATGCGCATGAGTTGGCAGAATTGCTGAAAGATACGCCGTGCAAGATTAACCTGATCCCATGGAACCCGTTCCCGGGCGCGCCTTATGGCCGTAGCTCGAACAGCCGTATCGATCGTTTCTCGAAAGTGCTGATGGAGTATGGATTCACCACTATCGTGCGTAAAACGCGTGGTGATGATATCGATGCCGCGTGCGGACAGCTGGCGGGTGATGTGATTGACCGTACCAAACGTACGCTGCGTAAACGCATGCAGGGTGAGACAATCGCGGTCAAAGCTGTTTGATTATTATGCAGCCACGGCGCATGATCTGCGCCGTGAAGCATAATCTTACTGAATAATCAGTCAGATTCGTGATGTTTGATTAATAATTACGGTGCGTTTCATATGACTTTCGGGCAGTATGTAACGACGTAACAACAGTTTAGCCAGGCGGGCAGAGCTGCACTGTCATCTACCGGCTGACAGTCTTATACTGTCTGTTCAAGGTTAACTGACCAGAAGTTTCGCGGTGCGGGTGGCATTGTGACTCACCGGCACCTGAACCCTTTTTTTTCACGTACCAGTAGTTGTAGCGAATGAATACTGAAGCCACTCACGACCAAAATGAAGCACTCTCCACTGGCGTTCGTCTTCGCAACGCCCGTGAACAACTCGGACTCAGCCAGCAAGCCGTTGCAGAACGCTTGTGCCTGAAGGTTTCCACGGTTCGCGATATTGAAGAAGATAAGGCGCCTGCCGATCTGGCTTCAACATTTTTGCGCGGCTATATCCGCTCTTACGCAAAACTGGTGCATATCCCCGAAGAAGAATTACTGCCAATGATGGAGAAGCAGGCACCGGTCCGTGCAGCAAAAGTTGCGCCGATGCAGACCTTCTCCCTGGGGAAACGCCGTAAAAAACGTGACGGCTGGCTGATGAGCTTTACCTGGCTGGTGCTGTTTGTGGTGATTGGCCTGACGGGTGCTTGGTGGTGGCAAAACCACAAGGCGCAGCAGGAAGAGATCACTACGATGGCCGATCAGTCTTCTGCCGAGCTTAATCAATCCGGTAATGACAACGCACAGAGCGTGCCGTTGAACACGGACAGCGCGGCACCGTCCAGCGAGCCGCAAACAGCTGCGACCGATGCCGCTCAGGCTCCGGCCACCACGCCTGACGCTGCACCAGCAACGCAGGCGCAGGATCAGAACGCGGTTGTTTCGGCCAATGTGGATACTGCCCCTGCGGCGACGGCGCCAGCGGATAATGCTGCTGCGGCACCACTGCCTACCGACCCGGCAGCCACGGCGACACCAGCAGTTGATCCTAACGCGCTGGTGATGAACTTCACCGCGGATTGCTGGCTGGAAGTGACTGACGCAACAGGCAAAAAGCTGTTCAGCGGCCTGCAGCGTAAAGATGGCACGTTAAACCTAACGGGTCAGGCACCTTACAAACTTAAAATCGGCGCTCCGGCAGCGGTACAGATCCAGTATCAAGGAAAACCTGTCGACCTGAGCCGCTTTATCAGAACTAACCAGGTTGCGCGTCTTACCGTTAATGCCGAACAATCAGCAGCACAGTAACAGACGGGCAACGCGGGAGATTTTTCATGCATAACCAGGCTCCGATTCAACGTAGAAAATCGAAACGGATTTACGTTGGGAATGTGCCAATCGGGGACGGGGCACCCATCGCCGTCCAGTCGATGACCAATACGCGCACCACGGATGTGGAAGCAACGGTCAATCAGATCAAAGCATTAGAACGCGTAGGCGCGGACATTGTTCGCGTCTCCGTCCCGACGATGGATGCCGCCGAAGCGTTCAAACTCATCAAGCAGCAGGTCAGCGTTCCGCTGGTGGCTGATATTCACTTCGACTACCGCATTGCACTGAAAGTCGCTGAATATGGCGTCGACTGCCTGCGTATTAACCCAGGTAACATCGGTAACGAAGAGCGCATCCGCATGGTAGTGGACTGCGCCCGCGATAAAAATATTCCTATCCGTATCGGTGTGAATGCCGGTTCTCTGGAAAAAGACCTGCAGGAAAAATACGGTGAGCCAACGCCGCAGGCGCTGCTCGAATCCGCTATGCGTCACGTCGATCATCTGGATCGTCTCAACTTCGATCAGTTCAAAGTTAGCGTGAAAGCGTCCGACGTGTTCCTTGCTGTAGAGTCTTATCGCCTGCTGGCAAAGCAGATTGACCAGCCTCTGCACCTCGGGATCACCGAAGCGGGCGGCCTGCGTAGCGGTTCTGTGAAGTCTGCGATCGGTCTGGGCCTGCTGCTTTCTGAAGGGATCGGCGATACGCTGCGCGTCTCGCTGGCGGCCGATCCGGTGGAAGAGATCAAAGTCGGTTTCGATATCCTGAAGTCACTGCGCATCCGCGCCCGTGGGATCAACTTCATTGCCTGCCCAACCTGCTCACGTCAGGAGTTCGACGTGATTGGTACGGTGAATGCGCTGGAGCAGCGCCTGGAAGACATCATTACCCCGATGGACGTCTCCATCATCGGCTGCGTGGTGAACGGTCCGGGTGAAGCGCTGGTGTCAACACTGGGCGTGACCGGCGGTAACAAGAAAAGTGGTCTCTATGAAGATGGCGTTCGTAAAGATCGTCTGGATAATAGTGACATGATCGACCAGCTCGAAGCACGCATTCGTGCCAAAGCCGCAATGATGGACGAGACGCAGCGCATCAACGTTCAGCAGGTTGAAAAATAACGTGATGGGAAGCGTGCCGCTTCCCATGTATGATTGAACCCATTCTTTGGGTTTTTTTTGTATATAGAAAGAGAATAAACGTGGCAAAAAACATTCAAGCCATCCGCGGCATGAACGATTATCTGCCTGGCGAAACCGCCATCTGGCAGCGCATTGAAGGCACACTGAAACAGGTGCTCGGCAGCTACGGTTACAGCGAAATCCGTTTGCCGATTGTAGAGCAGACCCCGTTATTCAAACGCGCGATCGGCGAAGTCACCGACGTGGTTGAAAAAGAGATGTATACCTTTGAGGACCGCAACGGCGACAGTCTGACCCTGCGTCCGGAAGGTACGGCGGGCTGCGTACGCGCCGGCATCGAACATGGTCTTCTGTACAATCAGGAGCAGCGCCTGTGGTATATCGGCCCGATGTTCCGCCACGAACGTCCGCAGAAAGGTCGTTATCGCCAGTTTAATCAGCTGGGTGTGGAAGTCTTTGGTCTGCAGGGCCCGGATATTGACGCCGAACTGATTATGCTGACCGCCCGCTGGTGGCGCGCCCTCGGTATCGCCGATCACGTTTCCCTTGAGCTGAACTCTATCGGTTCCCTGGAAGCTCGTGCTAACTACCGCGATGCGCTGGTGGCGTTCCTGGAACAGCATAAAGAAAAGCTGGACGAAGACTGCAAACGTCGCATGTACAGCAACCCGCTGCGCGTTCTGGATTCCAAAAACGCAGACGTTCAGGCACTGCTGAACGATGCGCCTGCGCTGGGTGACTACCTGGATGAAGAATCTCGCGAACACTTCGCGGGCCTGTGCAAGCTGCTTGAAGCGGCAGGCATTGCCTATACCGTGAACCAGCGCCTGGTGCGCGGTCTGGACTACTATAACCGCACCGTGTTTGAGTGGGTAACGACCAGCCTTGGTTCGCAGGGCACCGTATGTGCGGGCGGCCGTTATGATGGCCTGGTTGAGCAACTGGGTGGCCGTGCGGCGCCTGCTGTTGGCTTCGCAATGGGTCTTGAGCGACTTGTTTTGCTGGTTCAGGCAGTTAATCCGGAATTTAAAGCAGATTCCGTTGTCGATATATACCTGGTGGCCTCAGGTGCGGATACGCAGTCTGCGGCGATGCAGCTTGCCGAACGCGTGCGCGATGCGCTGCCGGGCGTTAAGCTGATGACCAACCATGGCGGCGGCAACTTCAAAAAACAGTTTGCTCGTGCCGATAAGTGGGGCGCAAGTATTGCACTGGTGCTGGGCGAGTCCGAAGTGGCTAACGGCGAAGTGGTAGTGAAAGACCTGCGCTCTGGTGAGCAAACAACGGTAACGCAGGACGGCGTTGCGGCGCACTTGCGCACTCTATTGGGCTAAGGAGAAAGACTGCGTGGAAATGTACGAGAACGAACACGACCAGGTCGACGCGATTAAACGCTTCTTTGCTGAAAACGGCAAAGCATTGGTTGTTGGGGTTATTTTGGGTGTAGGTGCGCTGGTAGGCTGGCGCTACTGGAACAACCATCAGGCTGATGCCGCTCGCGGTTCGTCTTTGAGCTACGAAAACACCGTTAGCGCCATTCGTGCCGACCAGCCGCAAACGCTGACGGCAGCGGAGAAATTTGCGGCTGACAACAAAAACACCTACGGCGCGCTGGCCGCGCTGGAAGTGGCTCAGCAGTACGTTGATAAAAACGAACTGGATAAAGCCGCTGCACAACTGTCACAGGGTCTTGCTGCTGCAAGCGATGAAAACCTGAAAGCAGTGATCAACCTGCGTCTGGCACGTATCCAGGTTCAGCAGAAAAAAGTCGATGACGCGCTGAAAACGCTCGATACCATCAAAGGCGACGGTTTTGCTGCCATCGTTGCTGATTTGCGCGGTGAAGCACTGCTGAGCAAAGGTGACAAAGCGGGCGCGCGTAAAGCGTGGCAAGCTGGCGTAGATAGCAAAGCTTCACCTGCGCTGAGCGAAATGATGCAGATGAAAATAAATAATTTGTCCGTCTGAGAGGGACCCGATGCAATTGCGTAAATTACTTCTGCCAGGACTGCTTTCTGTTACGTTATTGAGTGGTTGTTCACTGTTCAGTGGCGAAGAAGATGTTGTAAAAATGTCCCCGCTGCCAACGGTTGAAAACCAGTTTACCCCTTCCACCGCGTGGGATGTCTCCGTGGGCAGTGGGATTGGCGATTTCTACTCCAACCTGCATCCTGCGTATGCGGACAGCGTTGTCTATGCTGCTGACCGCAAAGGTACCGTGAAAGCGGTGAACGCCGATGACGGGAAAGAAGTATGGTCCGTTAACCTGGCGGAAAAAGACGGTTGGTTCTCCCGTAAACCTGCGCTGCTTTCCGGCGGCCTGACCGTCGCAGGCGGTCACGTTTACGTGGGAAGCGAAAAAGCGCAGGTTTATGCGCTGAACACCAGTGACGGTTCTGTTGCATGGCAAACGACCGTTGCCGGTGAGTCTCTGTCTCGTCCTGTGGTGAGTGATGGTCTGGTGCTGATCCATACCAGTAACGGCCAACTGCAGGCGCTGAACGAAGCGGACGGCCTGGTGAAATGGACCGTTAACCTGGATATGCCAGCGCTGTCTCTGCGTGGCGAATCCGCCCCGGCAACGGCTTTCGGTGCTGCGATTGTTGGCGGTGATAACGGTCGTGTGAGCGCGGTGCTGATGCAGCAGGGCCAGATGATTTGGCAGCAGCGTATCTCCCAGGCGACCGGTTCAACGGAAATCGACCGTCTGAGCGACGTGGACACCACCCCGGTCATTGTTGACGGTGTTGTTTATACGCTGGCGTATAATGGCAACCTGACCGCGCTGGATCTGCGCAGCGGCCAGATCATGTGGAAACGTGAACTGGGCTCCGTGAATGACTTCATCGTTGACGGTAACCGCATCTATATGGTTGACCAGAACGATCGCCTGCTGGCGCTGAGCACTGAAGGCGGCGTAACGCTGTGGACGCAGAGCGATCTGCTGCACCGCCTGCTGACCGCGCCAGCCCTGTACAACGGCAGCCTGGTGGTCGGTGACAGCGAAGGGTATATGCACTGGATCGATCCAGAAAACGGTCGCTTTGTTGCACAGCAAAAAGTTGACGGTTCTGGTTTCCTGACCGATCCGGTAGTCGCTGACGGTAAACTGCTGATTCAGGCAAAAGACGGCACGCTGTACGCGATCACGCGTTAATTACCCGGCGGTTGTAGTATACTAAACGGCTCCTGTTCACTCAGGAGCCGTTTTGACATTTTTAAAAACGCCGCAAAAGCGACGTTTATTTGAATTTTATGAGGCTTCAAACATGGTACCTGTGGTCGCGCTTGTCGGGCGCCCTAACGTTGGAAAATCCACTCTTTTTAACCGTTTAACACGCACCCGTGATGCGCTGGTTGCGGATTTCCCGGGGCTGACGCGTGACCGTAAGTACGGTCGTGCAGAGGTGGAAGGACGCGAGTTCATCTGTATCGATACCGGCGGTATCGACGGCACAGAAGACGGCGTTGAAACCCGCATGGCGGAACAGTCTCTGCTGGCGATTGAAGAAGCAGACGTGGTGCTGTTTATGGTGGATGCGCGCGCTGGCCTGATGCCCGCAGACTCCGCTATTGCCAAACACCTGCGTTCACGCGAAAAGCCGACTTTCCTGGTGGCGAACAAAACTGACGGTATCGATGCCGATCAGGCCGTCGCGGATTTCTGGTCTCTGGGCCTGGGTGAAATCTACCCGATTGCGGCATCGCATGGCCGTGGCGTCACCAGCCTGCTGGAAACCGTGCTGCTGCCGTGGGTTGACGAAGTGAACCCGCCGGAAGAAGTGGACGAAGACGCTGAGTATTGGGCGCAGTTCGAAGAGAGTGAAGAGGGCGAAGAAGAGCCTGAAGACACCTTCAACCCGCAGGACCTGCCGATCAAGCTGGCCATCGTCGGTCGTCCAAACGTAGGTAAGTCTACGCTCACTAACCGTATTCTGGGTGAAGAGCGCGTCGTCGTTTACGACATGCCGGGCACCACACGTGACAGTATCTACATCCCGATGCAGCGCGATGAACGTGAGTTTGTCCTCATCGATACCGCGGGCGTGCGTAAGCGTGGGAAAATCACCGATGTGGTGGAAAAATTCTCCGTTATCAAAACGCTGCAGGCGATTGAAGACGCCAACGTGGTGCTGCTGGTCATCGACGCGCGTGAAGGTATCTCCGATCAGGATCTCTCTCTGCTCGGCTTTATCCTCAATAGTGGGCGCTCACTGGTGATCGTGGTCAACAAGTGGGATGGCCTGAGCAACGAAGTGCGCGAGCAGGTGAAAGAGACCCTCGACTTCCGTTTGGGCTTTATCGACTTTGCGCGCGTGCACTTTATTTCTGCGCTGCACGGCAGCGGCGTGGGTAACCTGTTCGAATCCGTGCGTGAAGCCTACGACAGCTCCACCCGTCGTCAGAGCACCGCGATGCTGACGCGCATCATGAATATGGCTGCGGAAGACCATCAGCCGCCGCTGGTGCGCGGTCGTCGCGTTAAGCTGAAATATGCTCACGCCGGTGGTTATAACCCGCCAATCGTGGTGATCCACGGCAACCAGGTGAAAGACCTGCCGGATTCCTACAAACGCTATCTGATGAACTACTTCCGCAAATCGCTGGACGTGATGGGTACGCCTATCCGTATCCAGTTCAAGGAAGGGGAAAACCCGTTCGCCAACAAGCGTAATACCCTGACGCCAAACCAGATGCGTAAGCGTAAGCGTTTGATTAAGCACATTAAGAAAAGCAAATAATCTTTGCCGTTCTCCTGAAAACCCGCGTATATCGCGGGTTTTTTTTGCCCAATCATACCGCCGGTTTTCTCTGTGTGAAGTCAATCACTATTCATTCCCAACCATCTTTAAATCCAGAAAAGTAGACAATCATCGAATTTTCGTCTTAAAGTCCTGGGTCCGGTACTAGACAAAACTAGCGACTGGTTATCAAATGGTTAACTAACTTTTCGCCGCATGTAAAAAATCGGTCAGATACGTAACTGGCCGGCGTACTTGCTGGTGTTTACAAGCACGACACATACCTTTCGGGAGAATTATGCAATCCTCTGTTAATCCAAAAGAGAGCCGAACGTTCTTCGGCCATCCGTATCCACTCGGTTCACTGTTCTTCACCGAGATGTGGGAACGTTTCTCGTTTTACGGCATTCGCCCGCTACTGATCCTGTTTATGGCTGCGACCGTTTATGACGGCGGCATGGGGCTGGCGCGTGAAAACGCCTCGGCGATTGTCGGTATCTTTGCCGGTACCATGTACCTGGCCGCGCTGCCGGGCGGTTGGCTGGCCGATAACTGGCTCGGTCAGCAGAGAGCCGTCTGGTACGGTTCGATCCTGATTGCGCTCGGTCACCTGTCGATTGCGCTCTCTGCAATCATGGGCGACAACCTGTTCTTTATCGGCCTGATGTTCATTGTGCTCGGTTCTGGCCTGTTCAAGACCTGTATTTCGGTGATGGTCGGCACCCTGTATAAAAAAGGCGATGCGCGTCGTGACGGCGGTTTCTCGCTGTTTTATATGGGCATCAACATGGGCTCGTTTATCGCACCGCTAATTTCCGGCTGGCTGATTAAAACTCACGGCTGGCACTGGGGCTTTGGTATCGGCGGTATCGGGATGCTGGTGGCGCTGATTATCTTCCGCGTGTTTGCCGTTCCGGCAATGAAACGCTATGACAGCGAAGTCGGTCTCGACTCCACCTGGAACAGCCCGGTGGTGAAGCGTAACGGCGTGGGCGCATGGCTGCTGGCGCTGGCCGTCGGCGTGGCAGTTATCGTGACGCTGATTGCTCAGGGCGTGATTGTGATTAACCCGGTGGCTGTTGCCAGCGTGCTGGTCTACGTGATTGCAGCGTCCGTTGCGCTGTACTTTATCTACCTGTTCCTTTTCGCGGGTCTGAATCGCAAAGAGCGCGCCAGGCTGCTGGTCTGCTTTATCCTGCTGGTCTCCGCCGCGTTCTTCTGGTCTGCGTTTGAGCAAAAGCCAACGTCGTTCAACCTGTTTGCCAACGACTACACTAACCGCATGATCGGTGATTTTGAAATTCCGGCGGTGTGGTTCCAGTCGATCAACGCCCTGTTTATTATCCTACTGGCCCCGGTGTTCAGCTGGGCATGGCCGAAGCTCGCGAGCATGAACATTCGCCCGAGCAGCATCACCAAGTTTGTTATTGGTATTCTGTGCGCGGCGGCAGGCTTTGGCCTGATGATGCTGGCGGCACAGAACGTGCTGAGCAACGGTGGGGCGGGCGTGTCGCCGTTCTGGCTGGTGGGCAGCATTCTGATGCTCACCCTTGGCGAGCTGTGCCTGAGCCCGATTGGTCTGGCGACCATGACGCTGCTTGCGCCGGAAAGAATGCGCGGCCAGATGATGGGGTTGTGGTTCTGCGCCAGTGCGCTGGGTAACCTGGCTGCAGGCCTGATTGGCGGCCACGTGAAGGCCGACCAGTTGGATATGCTGCCGGATCTCTTTGCGCGCTGCTCCGTCGCGCTGCTGATTTGTGCCGCGGTACTGATCGTCCTCATTGTTCCGGTGCGCCGCATGCTGGAAAATGCGCAGACTAAACCGGCAGCTAACGCCTCTTAAACCTCGATCTTGCCGGGGCGGCGTTATGCCCCGGCAATTCACTCAACGAGGTAAGAGCATGCTGTTAGGGTTTGTTGGACTTGGCGCAGTCGTTGAAACAGCTTACCTGCCCGCGATACGAAAACTTTTTGATACTCCCCCTCACTGTTTAGGCTTTGATATCCAGCCCGTAAAACAGCCGGAGGGTGTAACGCGCTGCTTCGCGCTGTCTGAACTTCTCTCCCAGCCGCTTGATACCCTGTTTATTACCACGTCGTCGCTGCACCATCTTGAGGTGCTTGAACACGCTCTCGCCTCATCGGTTTCTCGCATCGTGGTTGAAAAACCGATTGTCGCCACGCTTCCCCAAACAGAAAAACTCAACGCGCTGCTGGCGAGCCCCGACGCCGCCTCCCGCGTGCTGGCGCTCGATCACTGGATGGCGCGCATCGAAACGGTGAAGCGGTCGCTGGTTGGCAATGTCTCTGACATCATCAAAATCGACGGTTTTTTGCAGGAGCCGAGCGGATATAACGCCGCAGGGGAGCCCATCGCGCTTAACTTTGCCACTGGCGAGCCGGATACCCGAACGCTTCGCCACCCTGATGGCGTGATTCTGGATATCGGTACGCACGTGCTGGCGATGCTGCGCGAAACGGTGCGCTATCTGGGCGGGAATGATGAGATGACGTTGCAGGTGGTCACGGCTAAAGACCGCCTGGGGCGCGATATCGCGAAAGGCGACCTGACCACGGCGGAAGGCGAAGCGCATCTTCAGGGGAAAATCAGCGGCGTGCCGGTGGATATCTGGCTTAACAAATATGCGGGACCCGCGGGCGGGCAAAAAGGCTTACGGCTCTGGTTGCGCGACGGGCGGAGCATCAGTTACGACCGGCATGGCGCTGAAGATGTGCTGGAGCTGCTAAATAGCGACACGCGTCAACGCTGGAACATTCCCGGCACGATCTACGAGCACTGTCTTGCAGAGCATATTCTGGGCGCCAACAGCCTGTTTGAACGGGATCCGCATGAGGTGAGCCGCACGACGCGCCGCAGGATCGAGGAAGTGACGCTGCTGCTGACGTTACAGCAGCAACTGCGTGGCCCGCACTGACCGCGACGTGGTAAAATTATCGCAGACCTCAACGCTTTGAAGGAGTCACCATGACGATTATCTGCCCGAATTGCCAGGCACCGCTGGAGCCCCAGAACGGGGTGGCGCACTGCGACAGCTGTAATAAGGATATTGCGCTTGAAGCCCGCTGCCCGGAGTGCCATCAGCCACTCCAGGTTTTAAAAGCCTGCGGGGCGGTGGACTATTTCTGCCAGAACGGCCACGGTCTTATCTCTAAAAAACGCGTGGAGTTTGTTCGGGCCGAAGGTTAATCGCACACGCAGCCTTCGCCTTTCTGCCACAGCTCGACCAGCGACTCGGGCGCTTCCTGCTCGGGCACCAGCACGATGATATCGGCGTAGTGCGCCTGATTTTGCCCGGTCCAGATAATCTGGATGCGGAAATAGCGCTGGTCGCCGCTGCCGGGTGAAGAGGCTTGCCCTGGCGGCTGGCCGCGCGGAAAGGCCTGTTCAAGGATGCTCACCAGGCGCTGGCGCTGGGCCTCATTGAGCGAGGAGAGCGCGATGGTGCGCTGCCCGCTCAGCTTGGGAATAAAAGCGACGCCGCCTTCCCGGGCCAGCTCAACCACGGCGTCATCCGTCAGTTCCGGAACCTGCATTTACAACACTCCCACCTGTTCCCAGGCTTGTTTAATGGCCGCCCCAACGTCGCCGCCGGAGCGTTTTTCTCCGTGGGCGATCGTCAGTTTTGCGAAGGCCTCAAAATCCGCATCCTGCGCCAGATTGCGATCGCAAACCGTGTCGTACCAGGCATATCCCGCTTTTTCCCAGGCGTAGCCGCCGATCGCCGTCGCAGCCAGATAAAATGCCCGGTTGGGGATGCCGGAGTTCAGGTGCACGCCGCCGTTATCCTCGCGCGTTTTAATGAAATCTTTCATGTGCGCAGGCTGCGGGTCTTTGCCGAGCAGCGGATCGTCATAGGCGGTGCCGGGTTCAGACATTGAGCGCAGCCCTTTGCCGTTGATCCCTTTCGCCAGCAGCCCTTCACCAATCAGCCAGTCAGCGTTATCAGCGGTTTGCTTCAGATGGTACTGTTTGACCAGCGAGCCAAACACGTCCGACAGAGACTCGTTCAGCGCGCCCGACTGTTCAAAATAGATAAGCCCGGCTTCGGTCTCGGTCACACCGTGGCTCAGCTCGTGCGCCACCACGTCGATGGCGATAGTAAAGCGGTTAAATATTTCCCCGTCCCCGTCGCCGAATACCATCTGCTGACCGTTCCAGAAGGCGTTCTGATATTCCCGGCCGTAATGTACGGTGCCGGTCAAAATAAGCCCTTTATTATCGAGCGAATCACGCTGATATTCTTTCCAGAAGAAATCATGAGTAATACCCAAATAATCATAGGCTTCGTCCACCGCCACATCGCCGTTTGAAGGCTGGCCTTCGTAACGCACCTGCGTACCCGGCAACTCCTGGGTCTGCTTCGCGTCGTAAATATCGCGCTCCAGCTGTCCGGCTTTATTCACGTGCGGCGCGGCGGGTTTTCCCGGCATGTGGGCCATCAGCGTCTGGACGTGGGTTAACGTCTGGCGGGCATAGCGCTGCTGCGGCTCGGAACCGCTTTCGATAATACGACGAAGGATATAGGGGGGAATTACGCTGTGAAGATGGGGCATGCTGCTCTCCTTATTAAAAAAGGGAATAGCAGCAGTATAGTAAGTAACCGGCGAAGAATTATCCGGTTTTACGCTGACGCGTCTTTTTCACCGGTTTAATTGATTTCACTTCGCTTTCTACCCAGCCGTCGGAAAGACGCGTCGTCAGCACATCACCGGTATTCACCTGTTTGGTTTGCTTCAGCACTTTGCCGTCCGTCGCCGTTGTCACGCTATACCCGCGCGCCAGCGTGGAGAGCGGGCTGACGGCTTCAAGATGGGTCACCGCATTGCCAAAACGCTCGCGGGTGGTGCTCAGGCGCGCCCGAACAGTCTCCGCAAGACGATACTCCAGCTGCTGGATCCGTGTTTGCGCGCGATAAATTTTCGGCTGCGGGTTCTGCTGGTTCAGGCGCTGCGTCACGCGCTGCTGGCGTGATACGGCGCGCTTAAGCTGGCTATCCAGCGCGAAGTTCATGCGCTGGCGCAGGCGCTCAAGCACGGTCTGCTGACGCGCCAGACGCAGCTGCGGGTGCTGCTGCTGAAGACGATGAAGAAGCTGGGTAAAGCGGCGAGTACGGTTGGCAAGGAAGTAGTCCATCGCCATCTCCAGTCGCTGCTGGCCGTTCTGAATCTGACGCAGCAGTTCCAGCTGGTTGCGGCTGACCACTTCCGCCGCCGCGGACGGCGTAGGCGCGCGCAAATCCGCGACAAAATCCGCAATCGTGACGTCCGTTTCGTGGCCGACGGCGCTCACCACAGGGATCTGACTTGCAAAGATTGCCCGCGCCACGCGCTCGTCGTTGAAGCTCCACAGGTCTTCCAGCGAGCCGCCGCCGCGCCCGACGATGAGCACGTCGCACTCCTGACGGGCGTTTGCCAGCTCAATGGCGCGTACAATCTGGCCTGGCGCATCGTCACCCTGAACGGCGGTCGGGTAGATGATGACGGGCAGGGAAGGGTCGCGACGCTTCAGCACGTGCAAAATATCGTGCAATGCCGCACCGGTTTTCGAAGTAATGACCCCAACACAGTGGGCAGGTGAGGGCAGCGGTTTTTTGAACTGCTGGTCGAACAAACCTTCCTCAGAGAGTTTGGCTTTAAGCTGTTCGTACTTCTGCTGCAGCAGACCTTCGCCCGCAGGCTGCATGCTCTCGACGATAATCTGATAATCACCGCGCGGTTCATACAGTGTGATATTGGCGCGAACCAGAACCTGCTGGCCGTGCTGAGGGCGGAACGTCACGCGGCGGTTGCTGTTGCGGAACATCGCGCAGCGCACCTGGGCGGTGTCGTCTTTTAAGGTAAAGTACCAGTGTCCGGAGGAGGGCTGCGTGAAGTTAGAGATCTCACCGCTGATCCAGACCTGCCCCATTTCCTGCTCAAGCAGCAAACGCACCGTCTGATTAAGGCGGCTGACAGTATAAATTGAGGGGGATTGAGAGGATAACATGTGAGCGGGATCAAATTCTAAATCAGCAAGTTATTCAGTCGATAGTAACCTGCTGAGGGGCGATCGCAAGCATTTTTTTCAAAAAAGTGTAGATGCAATCGGTTACGCTCTGTATAATGCCACGGCAATATTTAACCACCCAGGTCAGAGATATTGCCCATGCTACGTATCGCTAAAGAAGCACTGACGTTTGACGACGTCCTCCTCGTTCCCGCTCATTCCACCGTTCTGCCGAATACTGCCGATCTCAGCACGCAGTTGACGAAAACCATTCGCCTGAACATTCCTATGCTCTCTGCGGCAATGGACACCGTGACTGAAGCGCGCCTGGCTATCGCCCTGGCACAGGAAGGTGGCATTGGCTTTATTCACAAAAACATGTCAATCGAACGTCAGGCGGAAGAAGTTCGCCGCGTGAAGAAACATGAATCCGGCATCGTGTCTGACCCACAGACCGTTCTGCCAACCACCACCCTGCACGAAGTGAAGGCCCTGACCGAACGTAACGGCTTCGCCGGTTACCCGGTTGTGACCGAAGAGAACGAGCTGGTCGGTATCATCACCGGTCGTGACGTGCGTTTCGTGACTGACCTGAACCAGCCTGTTAGCGTGTACATGACGCCGAAAGAGCGTCTGGTTACCGTTCGCGAAGGTGAAACTCGCGACGTGGTGCTGGCAAAAATGCACGAAAAACGCGTTGAAAAAGCACTGGTTGTCGACAGCAGCTTCCACCTGCGCGGCATGATCACCGTTAAAGATTTCCAGAAAGCAGAACGTAAGCCTAACGCCTGTAAAGACGAGCATGGCCGTCTGCGCGTCGGCGCTGCGGTTGGCGCAGGTGCCGGTAACGAAGAGCGCGTTGACGCGCTGGTTGCTGCGGGCGTTGACGTTCTGCTGATTGACTCCTCTCATGGCCACTCTGAAGGCGTGCTGCAACGTATTCGTGATACCCGTGCCAAATACCCTGACCTGCAGATCATCGGCGGTAACGTGGCCACTGGCGCAGGCGCTCGCGCGCTGGCTGACGCTGGCTGCAGCGCGGTGAAAGTGGGTATCGGTCCTGGCTCCATCTGTACTACGCGTATCGTGACCGGCGTGGGCGTTCCGCAGATCACCGCCGTGTCTGACGCGGTTGAAGCGCTGGAAGGCACCGGTATTCCGGTTATCGCTGACGGCGGTATCCGCTTCTCTGGCGACATCGCTAAAGCGATCGCCGCGGGCGCCGCTGCCGTGATGGTGGGCTCCATGCTGGCCGGTACCGAAGAATCCCCGGGCGAAATCGAACTCTTCCAGGGCCGTTCTTACAAATCTTACCGCGGCATGGGCTCCCTGGGCGCGATGTCCAAAGGTTCCTCTGACCGTTACTTCCAGACCGATAACGCCGCTGACAAACTGGTGCCGGAAGGTATCGAAGGTCGCGTTGCCTATAAAGGCCGTCTGAAAGAGATCATTCACCAGCAGATGGGCGGCCTGCGCTCCTGTATGGGTCTGACAGGCTGTGGTACCATTGACCTGCTGCGTACCAAAGCGGAATTCGTACGCATCAGCGGTGCGGGTATCCAGGAGAGCCACGTTCACGACGTGACGATCACCAAAGAGTCCCCGAACTACCGTCTGGGCTCCTGATAAGTTTCCGCGCCCGGCTTCTGCCGGGCGCTCTGTTTTTGTTTCACTTGCCTCGGAATTAGCGTCAATGACGGAAAACATTCATAAACATCGCATTCTCATCCTGGACTTCGGTTCTCAGTACACTCAGCTGGTGGCGCGTCGCGTACGTGAACTGGGCGTTTACTGTGAGCTGTGGGCGTGGGATGTCACGGAAGCACAGATTCGCGAATTCAATCCAAGCGGCATCATCCTGTCCGGCGGCCCGGAAAGCACTACCGAAGAGAACAGCCCGCGCGCGCCGCAGTACGTGTTCGAAGCTGGCGTGCCGGTATTCGGCGTTTGCTACGGCATGCAGACCATGGCAATGCAGCTGGGCGGCCACGTAGAAGGCTCTAACGAGCGCGAGTTCGGCTATGCGCAGGTAGAAGTGGTCACCGACAGTGCGCTGGTGCGCGGTATCGAAGACTCCCTGACCGCAGACGGCAAGCCGCTGCTGGACGTGTGGATGAGCCACGGCGACAAAGTCACCGCTATCCCGCCTGACTTCGTGACCGTTGCCAGCACCGAAAGCTGCCCATTCGCCATCATGGCGAACGAAGAAAAACGCTTCTACGGCGTGCAGTTCCACCCGGAAGTGACCCACACCCGTCAGGGTATGCGCATGCTGGAGCGCTTCGTGCGTGACATCTGCCAGTGTGAAGCCCTGTGGACCCCGGCTAAAATCATCGACGACGCCGTTGAGCGTATCCGCCAGCAGGTTGGCGATGACAAAGTGATCCTCGGCCTTTCCGGCGGCGTGGACTCCTCCGTAACCGCAATGCTGCTGCACCGCGCCATCGGCAAAAACCTGACCTGCGTGTTCGTGGACAACGGCCTGCTGCGTCTGAACGAAGCTCAGCAGGTTATGGACATGTTCGGCGACCACTTCGGTCTGAACATCGTTCACGTGGAAGGCGAGCAGCGCTTCCTGGACGCGCTGAAAGGCGAGAACGATCCGGAAGCGAAACGTAAGATCATCGGCCGCGTGTTCGTTGAAGTCTTCGACGAAGAAGCGCTGAAGCTGGAAGACGTGAAGTGGCTGGCGCAGGGCACCATCTACCCGGACGTGATCGAGTCTGCGGCCTCCGCAACCGGTAAAGCACATGTCATCAAATCTCACCACAACGTGGGCGGCCTGCCGAAAGAGATGAAGATGGGTCTGGTTGAACCGCTGCGCGAGCTGTTTAAAGACGAAGTGCGTAAGATCGGTCTGGAACTGGGTCTGCCGTACGACATGCTCTACCGTCACCCGTTCCCGGGCCCGGGTCTGGGCGTGCGCGTGCTGGGCGAAGTGAAGAAAGAGTACTGCGACCTGCTGCGTCGTGCGGACGCTATCTTCATCGAAGAGCTGCACAAAGCTGACCTGTACAACAAAGTGAGCCAGGCGTTCACCGTGTTCCTGCCGGTTCGCTCCGTTGGCGTAATGGGCGATGGCCGCAAGTACGACTGGGTTGTTTCCCTGCGTGCGGTGGAAACCATCGACTTCATGACCGCGCACTGGGCGCACCTGCCGTATGACTTCTTAGGCCGCGTGTCTAACCGCATCATCAACGAAGTAAACGGTATTTCCCGCGTGGTGTATGACATCAGCGGTAAGCCACCGGCTACGATTGAGTGGGAATGATCCTGCATTTCTATATAAAATACAAACCCGCATAATTGCGGGTTTTTTTTACTCTAAATTAATTTCATTTATACAGTTAATAACTTAAATCATATTTTTATAAATTACTATTGACATATGACACTTACTTAAGTACTTAATATAGCATTCAAATGCTTTTTATATATGGTCGATTAAGCGTCTATGTTGCCTATCAAACTTGATATCCTTAGTGAAAGATTCCGCGAGCCAGAGCAAAATGAGATCTTGTCATTATCTCACAATGAGAACAAATATTTTCACAATGTTCGAAATCAAAGTAATTTTCGAAATGCTCAAGAGTACTCCGTTGCGCTTTTTAAACATTCAATTAGCGGAATCTTAACCCCTTGTTTTTACTGCGGTGAGAGCGATGCTGATATTGTTCCAGCATTCTTGCATGATGGTTCAGGGCATAATCTGTGGATGTTTAATGACATAAGATGCTCTATTGTTTTATGTCATCAATGTAAAAGTAATTATGGGCAGGGGAATGTAAAATATATAAAAAGGTTTGAAAATATTAGGCCTTCCAATTTAAATCGTATACTTTCGTTCCAACCAGAAATTCTATTGCCCACGTTGGAACCTGTACATCTCCATTTCGAATATTCACGTTCAGGGTATTTGATGCCTAAAACTGTTCGTGCCGAACGTACAATTGATTTGTTTGCATTAAACAGAATTAAATTGGTAGAGAGAAGGCGCGACGAAATTGTTAGGAATCAATCTATAATAGCTTTAGCTACATCCAAACCATTATCAAACTTTGATAAAAATCAGATAGTAGAAAATTTTGATATAAATCACCCCGTGGATATAGCATTCATATTCAGCAATTCATTTAATAATGATCGCGTATATTTAATGAGGTTGGTTTTACCAATTATACATAAAAAATACGAAATTTACCCTGAGATTTTGGATTCAAAAATACTCTTTAGAAAGGATACTTTTAATCTTTTAAATAACAGTCAGCGAAAGGTGTTTAATAGATTTTCGGGACTTGAATTTATTGAGTTTTATGGTGTTAGAAATTTTCTTGGCATTCAACGACTTGATTTTAATGGCAAATCATCAATAATAATTGTTGGTGAAAATGGTGTTGGCAAAACAACCTTGCTTGAGTTGCTGAAAAGAGGATTGAAAGATAATTATAAAAAAAATGCAATGAGTTTATCAAATAACTATCATCAACAACAGGATGTTGGTTATAAAATAAAATTTATTAACGATCCTGTTTTTTTTCATCAACACAATAGAAATAGAAGTCGTAAATCTAAAGAACATTGTCATTTGATTGATATTAACGATTCTCGGAGTTCAAGCAAAGGTGCAAAATATTTAACTGAATTTTTAAATATCAATGATCAGGATTATGCGATCGTCGATTGGACTTTAAAGCATATTATGAAACTGCTGGAGTTCTCAAATGGAACTACACTTGAGTATAAAAATAAGAATATATTAATTAAAAATAGAACAGGAACGAGGTATCTCAATGAATTAAGTAGTGGCTATAACTCTATATTGTCAATATTTGGATTAATTTTAAATCATTTCTCTAAGCTGTATCAAAGAGTAAATATATCTGAAATATATCACTTATTAAGTTCTACTGTTGTATTAATTGATGAGGTAGAGCTTCATTTACATCCAAAATTTAAAAAAAATATCATAGCTACTCTAAAAAATAGTTTTCCTGAGGTTTTATTTGTATTTACTACTCATGATCCAATGGTTCTTAGTTCCTCAGAAAAAGGAGATGTTGTAGTTCTTTTAGAAAGAGACCCTCTTGGTGATGATGTTACAATAAGAAAAAATCTTCCCGACCATAGCGAACTTACGACTGAGCAAATTTTGTCAAGTCCAATATTTGGTCTAATGTCATTATGTTATGAACATGCTAATGATGTTATATCAAACTATTATCAAGCGTTAAATCATGACAATAAAGATGAAGTCCGGAAACTAAGAAAGCAACTTGGAAAGTTAGGGTATTTTGGTAAGACTTATAGAGATTTAATAGCTTATTCTGCTGTGGATGCCTACTTATCAAAATATAAAAATCCTAACTTTGACGAAATCACCAATTTATTAGTTAAGGTGGATAAAGATGATTAAAATTAACTATCTAAATCCAATTCCAAAGAACATGGATTCATCTACTATTGAATACAGGGGGGTATTAATAAAAAATATTCAAATATTTCGACAAAGAGCATCGTTAGCAACTTTTTCTTTTGATTTTTCAGGATATGAAAATCAATCTAATAAAAAAAATCTCAGAGGTTTGACAAAGGGTCGGTGTGCCTATTGTGGAGTTAGAGTGACTGGTGTAAGTCAATTAGAAATTGAGCACTATAGACCTAAAAAAAGAGTTGATATACGAGATAGTGAATTTATTTTAAATAAAAAATCTAATTATTCTGTTGCTCCAAGTAATATTGGTGTGGTTGAGTGTGGTTATTTTTACCATGGTAATGATTATAGGAATCTTTTACCATCCTGCTCAGTTTGTAATAAGGGGATTAATGGAGGGGTTGTTGTTGTTGGGAAAAAATTAGTGTATAATATGCCGTTTGGTAAGAAAAATTTTTTTCCGGTAAAATTCATTAAAAAAGAAGGAGTGCGTGTTGATCCAAGAATAGGGAAGGGGGCGATTATGAATATTAAGGATGAAAAACCATTGCTCTATAATCCGTATATTGATGACCCTATGACGTTGTTCAGTTATAAGCAAAAAATAAATATAGAAGGTTCTTTCTATATTAAGGTATCTGCAAAAAAAAAGTTGAGCAGATATAAGAAGTTATTGGCGAATATCAGTATTAATCTTTTGGGGTTAAATCGTATTGAATTATGCTCTAAAAGGCATGATATCATGCAAGGTTTGGTTAATCTTCAAAGGAATATTTTGGCAGACATTCATTCAAATAATAGGAATATTAACATTTGGGCACATCATGCAATTATCTGTGCTAATTATTTTGATGAGCAACAAGGTGAGTTAATTGGTTTTGCCCGCGTTATAGGTCGTCGATTACCGAATTTTCTGAGGGCCCAATTATTAGCGAGATTCAATGCGGTATCTTTAGGAGTCTTGACAAATAATGAAGATTTTAACGTTCTTATAAAAGAATTAAAAGAGTTTGGGGGTAATAATTATAATGAGGATGAATACAGCGATATTAATGAAATAATTGATGGCCTAATAATTTTATAATTATTCTCTCGGATATTATTTAGATGTGATTTTTTTTGGATATAGAGTGATAATATTATGCTGCTATCACTCTATATAAACATTATTGCAAATGTTTTATGGAATAAATAGTCAAAAATATTAATTTTTATTTTTCATTACGCTATAACAAATCATAAACATATTCTTAATATTCATCATAATTATTTTCCCCCCAGCCGATACGCCAGCGCCACCACCAGCGACTGCACCAGGCACAGTGTTGCCGACTGAGACCGGAACGCATCCACCTGCGCCTCTTTCACTACAAAGCAAAGATCGCTAAACGTCGCCAGCGGGCTTATCTGGCTGTCCGTAATCACAATCTGCCGCGCGCCGACGCTGGCGGCGGTTTCGCTGACCATCACCGTTTCTTCCGCGTACGGCGAGAAGCTGATCGACACCACAATGTCCCGCGCCTTAATACGGCTGATCTGCTCGCGCAGCATGCCGCCCATGCCGTCGAGCAGGATAGGGCGGCACTCGAGGTGGCTCAGGGCGTAGGTGAGGTAGGCCGCAACGCTAAAGGAGCGGCGCAGTCCGGCAATGTAGATGGTATCGGCGTCGGCCAGCAGTTGTACCGCGCGCTCCAGCATTTCCGGTTCGGCGCGGGCGGCCAGCTGCTGCAGCGCCTGCGCGTTTGAACGGGCGAATTCCTGCAGGATATCGAGCGGTGTCTCCGGCACGGCCTCGCTCTCCATTTCGCGGAACAGCCGGGCGCGGTCGCTGTAGCTGGCTGTCTCTTCTACCAGGTTCATGCGAAACAGCTGTTTCATTTCGTTGAAGCCGGTGAAGTTAAAGGCGTTGGCAAAGCGGATCAGCGTCGAGGGCGGCACGTCGGCGCGCTCGGCAATGACGGCAACCGTATCAAAGGCCACGCTGTTGGTGTTATCCAGCACGTAGCGGGAGACCTGCTGCAGCCTCTTGCTCAGGCTATCGTAGCGATCGCGGATTTGCTGCTGCAGTTCGTTCAGGCTGGTTGCTGTCGTCATCTTATCCCCCAAATACAGTCTTATGATTCTAAACGCAAAACCGCGTCTTTTAAATGTCGGCCATCCATCTGGCAGCAAAAATGAAACAGAAACTTCAGTCATTTCCTCGCCCGAAATTCCTTAATAGCGCACGCGGTGTCAGTGTTGTTGGCTGTTAACATAAAAATCCATCCTTGATCACAATAATCATCATTTATTTTATTTCAACTTAAAATGGAATATTTGTTTCATATATAGTGTTCTGTACACAGTGTTCAGTCACAGTCACGTATCAACAGCGAGAGGTTAAGGATGGAGACGGTAGCGAATTTTATTCACGGCGAATGTGTAACCGGTTCAGGCCAGCGCGTTCAGGCGATCTTCAACCCGGCCACCGGCGAGCAGATCCGCCAGGTGGTGATGAGTACGGCGCAGGAAACCGAACAGGCCATTGCCGCCGCGCAGCAGGCGTTTCCGGCGTGGGCGCGCCATGCTCCGCTTAAGCGCGCGCGCGTGATGTTCCGCTTCAAGGCGCTGCTGGAAGAGAACATGGAGCGACTGGCCCGCATCATCAGCGAAGAGCACGGCAAAGTCTTCTCCGACGCGGTGGGCGAACTGACCCGCGGCCTGGAAGTGGTGGAGTTTGCCTGCGGCATCCCGCATCTGCAAAAGGGCGAACACTCGGCGAACGTCGGTACCGGCGTCGACAGCCACTCGCTGATGCAGCCGATTGGGGTTTGCGTCGGGATCACGCCGTTTAACTTCCCGGCGATGGTGCCGATGTGGATGTTCCCGATTGCGTTGGCTACCGGCAACACCTTCGTGCTGAAACCGTCGGAAAAAGATCCTTCGCTGGCGCTGGCGCTGGCGCAGCTGCTGAAAGAGGCTGGCCTGCCCGACGGCGTGTTCAACGTGGTGCAGGGCGATAAAGAGTCCGTTGACGTGCTCCTGACCGACCCGCGCGTGCAGGCGGTGAGCTTTGTCGGCTCAACGCCGATTGCGGAATACATTTACCAGACCGCTTCCGCCCACGGTAAGCGCTGTCAGGCGCTGGGCGGCGCGAAAAACCACTGTATTTTAATGCCGGATGCCGACATGGAAATGGCGACCAACGCCATCATGGGCGCGGCCTACGGCGCGGCGGGCGAGCGCTGCATGGCGCTCTCGGTGGTGCTGGCGGTGGGGGATAACACCGCCGATGACCTCTGCGCCCGGCTGGAGAAACAGATTGCCGCGCTGCGCGTCGGGCCGGGTCTGGACCAGTCGCCGGAAAACGAAATGGGACCGCTCATCTCTTCCGCACACCGCAATAAGGTGCTGGGCTATATCGACAGTGGGGAAGCGCAAGGGGCGAAACTTCGCGTGGACGGTCGCGGCTTCAGCGTGAAGGGGCACGAGCAGGGCTACTTCGTCGGGCCGACGCTGTTCGATAACGTCACCCCGGAGATGACCATCTATAAAGAAGAAATTTTCGGCCCGGTGCTTTCTGTGGTGCGCGTAGCAGATTACGCCAGCGCGGTGGATATGATTAACCGCCATGAATATGGTAATGGCTCGGCGATCTTCACCCGCGACGGCGGCTGCGCGCGCCGCTTCTGTGAAGAAGTGCAGGCGGGCATGGTGGGGGTCAACGTGCCGATCCCGGTGCCGATGGCATTCCACAGCTTCGGCGGCTGGAAGCGTTCTATCTTTGGCGCGCTCAACGTCCACGGCAACGACGGCGTGCGCTTCTACACCCGAATGAAAACCATCACCGCGCGCTGGCCGGAAATGCAGCAGGAGACAGGCGCTGCGTTCTCCATGCCGACGCTGGGCTGACAGGAGGTTTTATGCAAACCGAACGTATGACCATGGCCCAGGCGCTGGTCCGGTTCCTGAATCAACAGTACGTCAGCGTAGATGGCAACGAAACGCCCTTCGTGGAGGGCGTCGCCACCATCTTTGGGCACGGCAACGTGCTGGGTATCGGCCAGGCGCTGGAGCAGGATCCGGGCCATCTGCAGGTGATGCAG
Source organism: Enterobacter sp. ENT02 (assembly GCF_019219165.1). Taxonomy (NCBI): domain Bacteria; kingdom Pseudomonadati; phylum Pseudomonadota; class Gammaproteobacteria; order Enterobacterales; family Enterobacteriaceae; genus Enterobacter; species Enterobacter sp. ENT02. Next base: position 1,212,515 of record NZ_JAHUWD010000001.1, on the reverse strand, counting down.
GGCTGCAACGAGGAGGGTATTGCCCATATGGCGACGGGATTCGCCAAACAGCACCGCCGTCAGCGCATTTTTGCCGTCACCTCCTCCGTCGGGCCGGGTGCCGCCAATATGGTGACCGCCGCGGCCACCGCCACGGCGAACCGCATCCCGCTGCTGCTGTTGCCGGGCGATATCTACGCCAGCCGCCAGCCGGACCCGGTGCTGCAGCAGATCGAGCAGTATCACGACCTCAGCATCAGCACCAACGACTGCTTCCGTCCGGTCTCCCGCTACTGGGACCGCATCAACCGCCCCGAGCAACTGATGAGCGCCATGCTAAGCGCGATGCGAACGCTTACTGACCCCGCCAATACCGGCGCGGTGACCATCTGCCTGCCGCAGGACGTGCAGGGGGAAGCCTGGGACTACCCGCTGAGCTTCTTCGCGCGTCGCGTGCACCACATCGAGCGCCGTCCGCCTGACCCGCAGCGTCTGGCGCAGGCGCGGGCGCTAATCGCCCGCAAGCGTCGTCCACTGGTGGTGTGCGGCGGCGGCGTGCGCTATTCCGGCGCGCATGAGGCGTTTCGCGAATTCGTCGAGACGCTGCGGCTGCCGTTTGCAGAAACCCAGGCCGGAAAGGGGGCGCTGGTAAGTGACCACCCACTTAACCTGGGCGGCGTAGGGGTGACGGGGGGAATGGCCGCCAACCAGCTCGCGCCACAGGCGGATTTAGTGATTGGCGTCGGCACGCGCCTGACCGACTTTACCACCGGCTCCAAGGCGCTCTTTTCCCACCCGGACGTCGAATTCCTGCTGCTGAACGTGGCCGAGTTCGACGCCCTGAAGCTGGACGCCACAGCTCTAATTGCCGATGCCCAAACCGGGCTCCAGGCATTGACCCACTTGCTCAAGGAGTATCGCAGCGGCTGGGGAGAGGCGGTCGCTAATGCGAAATCCGCCTGGCGCGACGAGTGCCGTCGCCTGTGGGATCGCCAGTGGCGTCCTGACGACGCGCCCGAAGTGGCGGGGCATCTGGATGCGCAGTTAGCGGAATACGGCGAGACGCTCAACACCCGCCTGACCCAGACGCGGGTACTGGGGCTGATCAACCAGCATGTTGAAGATAACGCCATCGTGGTGGGCGCGGCCGGTTCGCTGCCAGGGGATTTACAGCGCCTCTGGCAGGTCAAAACGCCGGACAGCTATCACCTGGAGTACGGCTACTCCTGCATGGGCTACGAGATTGCGGCGGCCATCGGCGCGAAGCTCGCCCGACCCGGACTGCCGGTGTACGCCATGGTGGGGGATGGCTCCTACATGATGCTGCACTCCGAGCTGCAAACCGCGGTGCAGGAGGGGATTAAGGTCACCGTTCTGCTGTTTGATAACGCAAGCTTCGGCTGCATTAACAACCTGCAGATGGGGCACGGCATGGGCAGCTTTGGCACGGAAAACCGTCGGCGCAACCCGGAAACCGGGCGGCTTGACGGGCCGCTGGTGAAGGTCGACTTTGCGCAAAACGCGGAAAGCTACGGCTGCCGCGCGTGGCGGGTGAACGATGAGCAAAGCCTGCTGGCGGCGCTGGAGGCGTCACGCGCGCATCCGGGCCCGACGCTGCTGGACATCAAGGTGCTGCCGAAGACCATGACCCACGATTACGCCTCCTGGTGGCGAACCGGTGATGCGCAGGTGGCGGCGTCGTCTGCCGTGCGTGAGGCCGCTGAGCAAACCCAGGCGCAGGTGAAAAAAGCCCGCCAGTATTGAGTTTTCCTGCCGTAACGAAATTTTCATTTCATTTTTATTTTTCCCCTCACCCCAGCCCTCTCCCCAAAGGGGAGAGGGAGAAAAGACCGCGCCGTACCGTCCCCTCTCCCCTTTGGGGAGAGGGTTAGGGTGAGGGGCACATCTCCCGCAATGTTGTGAGATTGATAACAAAATTTATCTCATTCATCTCAAAAGTGTTAACCCACACTCAAAAACATAATTTTCACTATTTATAAAAATGAAATAAATGTTTTATTTATAGGGTCGTTAGTTCACAGCATTCACCAACACCGGGAGCCGTTATGTTTAACATTGCTTTACTGGGCGCTGGCCGAATTGGCCAGGTACATGCAGCTAACATCGCCAGCCACGGCGCGACCACGCTCTGGTCCGTGGTTGACCCCAATCAGGAATTTGCCACCCGTCTCGCCGCGCAGTATCAGGCCCGCCAGCAGTGCCTGGATGAGGCGATGACCGACCCTAACGTTCACGCCGTGCTGATCGCCTCCGCGACCGATACCCACGCGGACCTCATTGAAATGTCCGCCCGCCACGGCAAGGCCATCTTCTGTGAAAAGCCGGTACACCTCGACCTCGCCCGCGTGCGCGACTGCCTGAAAGTGGTTAAAGAGTACGACGTGCCGCTTTTCATTGGCTTTAACCGCCGCTTTGACCCGCAGTTCCGCCGCGTGAAAACCGACGCGCAGGCCGGGCGCATCGGCAAGCCGGAATCGCTGCTGATCATCTCCCGCGACCCGTCCCCGCCGCCTGCTGAGTACGTGCGCGTTTCCGGCGGCATGTTCCGCGATATGACCATTCATGACTTTGACATGGCACGCTTCATCATGGGCGAAGAGCCGGTGTCGGTGTATGCCCAGGGCAGTAATCTGGTGGATCCGGCGATTGGCGAGGCGGGGGATATCGATACCGCGTTTATCGTTCTGAAATATGCCTCCGGCGCGATGGCGACCATCGTTAACAGCCGCCGTTCATCTTACGGCTACGACCAGCGCCTGGAGCTGCACGGCTCCGAAGGGCTGCTGTGCGCGGGCAACATTCTTGAAAACCAGGTGCAGCACTACGGCAAACAGGGCTGCACCAGCGCGCTGCCGGAACACTTCTTCCTGCAGCGCTACAAATCCGCTTACGCCGCGGAATGGGAACACTTTGTTGCGGTCCTGCGCGGCGAAGCGGTGCCTGACTGCAGCGGCGATGATGGTGAACGTGCGCTGTACCTCGCGGATAAAGCGCTGGAGTCGCTGCGCAGCCAGCGCGAGATCGTCCTCTAAACACAACAACCCTACACAGAGAGACATAATAATGAAAAAACTGATCGTAGCCGCCCTCATCGCCATGACGTCCGGGGCCGCCCTCGCCGAAAACGAGCAAATTGTTTTCAGTACGCCAAACCTGGCCATGCCGTTTGAAGTTCACATGCAGCGCACGGCGGTGAAAGCCGCAAAAGAGATGGGCGTGAAGCTTCAGGTGCTGGACGGGCAGGGCAGTTCACCGAAGCAGGTGGCTGACCTGGAAAACGCCATCACCCGCGGGGCGCAGGGCTTTATCGTCTCCCCGAACGACGTGAACGCGGTCTCCAGCGCGGTGGATGAAATTCAGGATGCGAAACTGCCGATCGTCACCCTCGACCGCTCCGTCGATAGCCAGAAGAAAGTGCCGCACTTCGGCGCCAACAACTACAAGGGCGGCCAGGCGGTTGGCGACTTCGTTAAAACCAAATTCCCCAACGGCGCGGACATCATTCTCCTCACCGGCCAGCCGGGTTCTTCCTCCAATATTGAACGCACCAAAGGGATCCGCGACAGCCTGAAGGCGGGCGGGGATAAGTACAAGATCGTCGCCGATCAGACCGGGAACTGGATGCGTTCGGAAGGGATGCGCATTGTTGAAAGCGTGCTGCCTTCGCTGCCGAAGCGCCCGCAGGTGATCCTCTCCGCCAACGACGATATGGCGCTGGGCGCGATTGAAGCGCTGCAGAGCCAGGGCGTGAAGCCGGGCGAGATCCTCGTGACCGGCTTCGATGCGGTGCCGGAAGCGTTGGCCCGCGTGCGCGACGGCTGGCTGGCGGTAACGGCGGATCAGCGCCCGGGCTTTGCGGTGCAGACGGCGATGAGCCAGCTGGTGGCCAACGTGCGCGAGAAAAAAGCCATCACCGGGGCCGACTATCCGCCAACGCTTATCACCAAAGAGAACCTGCAGCAGGCTGAGCGTATCGGTGAGGCCGGTAACTAATATGTCCCGAGCCGCCTTTGGCGGCTCATCATGAGGAGGAGCAGACTGATGTCGCAACCCTTACTGAAAGTGACCGACCTGGCAAAAAGCTTTTCCGGCGTCTGGGCGCTGAGCAGCGCTCAGCTGACCGTCGGCAGCGGAGAAATTCACGCCCTGCTGGGGGAAAACGGGGCGGGGAAATCTACGCTGCTGAAGGCGCTCGCGGGCGCGCAGCCGCAAACGCGCGGGGATATCTGGTTCAACGGCGAAACGCTGCCGGTGGACGACTCCCCGGTGGAGCGCCAGAACAAGGGCATTATTACCATCTATCAGGAATTCAACCTTCTGCCCAACATGACCGTCGCGGAAAACATGTTTCTCGGGCGCGAGCCGCGTAAACGTAACCTGATCGTCGACGAAAAGGCGGTAAACCAGGAGGCGCAGGTCATCCTCGATTACCTGCAGCTGAACGTTGCGCCGACCACGCCTGTCGCCCGCCTGAGCGTCGCCCAGCAGCAGATGGTGGAGATCGCCCGGGCGCTGACCCTCAACGCCCGGTTAATCATTATGGACGAACCGTCCGCCGCGCTGAGCGACAGCGAGGTGGAAAGCCTGCACCGCGTGGTGCGGGAGCTTAAAAACCGCGGCGTGAGCATTATTTACGTTACCCACCGTCTGCACGAAGTTTTCCAGCTCTGCGATCGCTTCACCGTTTTCCAGGACGGCCGTTTCACCGGCACCGGCGCGGTGGCGGAGACCAACGTAGAACAGCTGATCCGCCTGATGGTCGGACGCGACGTGGCCTTTAACCGTCGTCCCGCCAGCGAAACGCATCATGAAGACAAACCCGTCCGCCTGGCGGTGAAGGGACTGAGTCGCGAAAAGCCGCCGCTGGATCCGCACGGCATCGCCCTGCACGACATCAGTTTCCACGTCCACGCCGGGGAGGTCCTGGGCATTGCCGGGCTGGTGGGCGCGGGACGTACCGAAGTGGCCCGCTGCCTGTTTGGCGCTGATGCGTTTACCTCGGGGAGCTTTGAGCTGGACGGCGTGCCGTACCAGCCGCGCGATCCGCTGTATGCCCTCGACCACGGTGTGGCGCTGGTGCCGGAAGATCGTAAAAAAGAGGGGGCGGTGCTGGGGCTGTCGATTCGCGACAACCTGTCGCTCTCCTGCCTCTCCTCGCTGCTGCAGTGGCGCTGGTTTGTGAACACCCGCAAAGAGGACGATCTGATTGAGTCCTACCGCCAGGCGCTGCAGATCAAAATGGTCAACAGCGCGCAGGAGGTGCGCAAGCTCTCCGGCGGCAACCAGCAAAAAGTGATCCTCGCGCGCTGTATGGCGCTCAATCCACGGGTGCTGATCGTCGATGAGCCGACGCGCGGCATCGACGTGGGGACCAAATCGGAAGTGCACCAGGTGCTGTTTGACATGGCGAAAAAGGGCGTAGCGGTGATCGTGATCTCCTCCGATCTGCCTGAAGTGATGGCGGTGTCTGACCGGATCATCACCCTCAGCGAAGGCCGGGTGACCGGCGTGATCCACGGTGACGACGCTAACGAAGAACGGCTGATGACGATGATGGCCATCAACCACAACGCCCTGAACGCGGCATAACGGAGTTTCTCATGACGCAGATGATTTCTAAAACGCAGGCCCCGGTCAAACGCGCCGGACGCATCGATCCCATCGCCTTCTTCGAGCGATTCGGGGTGCTGATTTTCATGATCCTGCTGCTGATCTTCTTCCAGTCGCAGAACAGCAACTTTTTCTCTGAACGCAATATTTTCAACATCCTGACCGAAGTGTCCATCTACGGGATCATGGCCGTGGGGATGACCTTCGTTATTCTGACCGCCGGGATCGACCTCTCCGTGGGCTCCATTCTGGCGGTGTGCGCCATGACCGCGGCGTACGTGATTAAGGGCGACAACTTCACCACCGTCGACCCGAACGCCTGGGGCGGCATGAGCTGGCTAATCGGGCTGGGGATTTGTCTGGCCATGGGCACGGCGATTGGCTTCCTGCACGGCCTGGGCGTCACCCGCCTGCGCCTGCCGCCGTTTATCGTCACCCTTGGTGGGATGACCATCTGGCGCGGCCTGACGCTGGTGATTAACGACGGTGCGCCGATCGCCGGTTTCGACCCTGGCTACCGCTGGTGGGGACGCGGGGAGCTGCTCGGCATCTCTATTCCGATCTGGATCTTCGCCATCGTCGCCATTGGCGGTTATCTGGCGCTGCATAAAACACGCTGGGGCCGCTTCGTCTACGCCATCGGCGGCAACCCGGAGGCGGCGCGACTGGCGGGGGTGAACGTCAAGCGTGTGCTGGTCAGCGTCTACGTGCTGATTGGCTGTCTGGCGGGGCTGGCGGGTTTCATCCTGAGCGCGCGTCTGGGGAGCGCCGAGGCGGTAGCCGGGATCTCCTTTGAGCTGCGCGTTATTGCCTCGGTGGTGATTGGCGGCACCTCGCTGATGGGGGGCTACGGGCGCATCGGCGGCACCATTATCGGCTCCATCATCATGGGCATTCTGATTAACGGCCTGGTGCTGATGAACGTCTCGGCCTACTACCAGCAAATTATCACCGGATTAATTATCGTTCTGGCGGTGGCATTCGATACCTATGCCAAAAGCCGTCGCGGCGCACTGTGAGGATCACGATGAAAGAGGTTCGTATTGGATTAATTGGCACCGGGTATATCGGCAAGGCGCACGCTATCGCCTATGCCCAGGCCCCGACGGTGTTCAACCTGCGCGGCAGGCTGGTGCGTGAGATGGTAGCGGAAGTCACGCCAGAGCTGGCGGCAGCGCGCGCGCAGGCGTTTGGCTTCAACCGCTCCACCGGGGACTGGCGGGCGCTGGTGGCCGACCCGGCCATTGACGTGGTGGATATTTGTTCACCCAACCATCTGCATAAAGAGATGGCGCTGGAGGCGATCCGCCACGGCAAGCACGTCTATTCGGAGAAGCCGCTGGCGCTTAACGCCCACGACGCGCGCGAGATGGTCGACGCCGCGAAGCGGGCCGGGTTGAAAACGCTGGTGGGGTTCAACTACATGAAGAACCCGACGGCGCAGCTGGCGAAGGAGATTATCGCCCGCGGCGAGATTGGCGAGGTGATCCACTTCTACGGCACCCACAACGAAGACTATATGGCCGACCCGCTCTCGCCCATTCACTGGCACTGCTTTAAAGAGACCGCCGGGCTGGGCGCGCTGGGCGACCTTGCGGCGCACATCGTCAATATGGCCCAGTACCTGGTGGGGGATATCGAGCAGGTCTGCGGCGACCTGAAGATCGTGGTCCCGGCGCGCCCGGCAAAGGCCGGATCGTCAGAGATGATCGCCGTCGAAAACGAGGATCAGGCCCACGCGATGGTGCGTTTTGCCGGTGGGGCGCAGGGCGTCATTGAAACCTCCCGCGTCGCCTGCGGCCGCAAGATGGGGCTGTCGTATGTCATTACCGGAACGAAGGGCGCCATCAGTTTTACCCAGGAGCGCATGGCGGAGCTGAAGCTCTATCTGCATGACGATCCGGTGAACCGTCAGGGGTTCCGCACGCTGCTCGTTGGCCCGTCACACCCGGACTACGCCGCGTTCTGCATGGGGGCGGGCCACGGGATTGGCTTTAACGATCAAAAAACAGTGGAGGTGCGCGACCTGGTGAACGGGATTGCCGCCGACGCGCCGATGTGGCCGGACTTCGAAGAGGGCTGGAAGGTGTCGCGCGTGCTGGACGCGATTGCACTCTCGCACCGGGAAGGCCGCTGGCTGAACGTGAACGACATTGTCTGATGAGGTATCAACGTGGAAAAGCAGTTTGATGTGATATGCATGGGCCGCGTGGCGGTAGACCTCTACAGCCAGCAGATTGGCGCCCGTCTGGAGGATGCGTCGAGCTTCGCCAAATATCTCGGCGGCTCGTCCGGCAACGTGGCGTACGGCACCGCGCGTCAGGGTTTACGTTCGTCGATGCTGGCGCGCGTCGGCGATGAACATATGGGCCGCTTCCTGCGGGAAGAGCTCAACCAGGTGGGCTGCGATACCAGCCATCTGATAACCGATAAAGACCGCCTCACGGCGCTGGTGTTACTCGGCATTAAAGACCGGGACACCTTTCCTCTGATTTTTTATCGCGATAACTGCGCGGATATGGCGATTACCGCCAGCGATGTGGACGAAAGCTACATCGCCTCCGCTCGTTGTCTTGCCATCACCGGGACGCATCTTTCTCATCCGCAGACCCGCGAGGCGGTGCTGACGGCGCTGGGCTATGCCCGCCGTCACGGCGTGCGCACGGTGCTGGACATCGATTATCGTCCGGTGCTGTGGGGGCTGACCGCCTTAGGCGACGGCGAAACGCGCTTTATCGCCGCCGATAAGGTCACCCGCGAGCTGCAGGAGGTGCTGCACCTCTTCGACGTTATTGTTGGCACCGAAGAGGAGTTTCACATTGCGGGCGGCAGCACGGATACCCTGCAGGCGCTGGAGCAGGTGCGCGCCGTCAGTGACGCAACGCTGGTCTGCAAACGCGGCGCGCTCGGCTGCTCGGTCTACACAGACGCCATTCCGCCCCGTCTGGACGACGGCCTGACGGTGACCGGCGTGCGCGTGGAGGTGCTGAACGTCCTCGGGGCGGGGGACGCGTTTATGTCCGGCCTGCTGCGCGGCTATCTGAACGACGAGGGCTGGGAGCAGGCGTGCCGCTACGCCAACGCCTGCGGCGCGCTGGTGGTCTCGCGCCACGGCTGCGCCCCGGCGATGCCGAGCAAAATCGAGCTGGATGACTATCTCTCCCGCGCCGCCAATGTGCCGCGCCCGGATCTTGACCCGCATCTTAACCATCTTCATCGCGTTACCACCCGCCGCCGCGAGTGGTCGGAGCTGTGCGTAATGGCCTTCGACCATCGCAGCCAGCTAGAGGATATGGCGATGCAGTGTGGCGCGTCGCTTAAGCGCATTCCGGCGCTGAAGCAGCTGATCCTGCAGGCCAGCCGCGAGGCGGCGAGCCGTGCCGGGCTGGAGGGTAAAGCCGGTCTGCTGTGCGACGGCACCTTTGGTCAGGACGCGCTGAACGCGATCACCGGGGAAGGGTGGTGGATTGGCCGCCCCATCGAGCTGCCGGGCTCCCGGCCTCTGGAGATGGAGCACGGTAACATCGGCACCCAGCTTATCAGCTGGCCGCAGGAGCACGTGGTGAAGTGCCTGGTCTTTTTCCATCCGGAAGACGCCCACGGTCTGCGCCTGGAGCAGGAGCAGAAAATCGCCGAGGTGTACCACGCCTGCTGCCGGTCCGGGCACGAGCTGCTGCTGGAGGTGATCCTGCCCGCCAGCATGCCGCGCAGCGACGAGCTCTACCTGCGCGCCATCTCCCGCTTCTACAACCTCGGCATTTACCCGGACTGGTGGAAGCTGCCGCCGCTCTCCGCCGACGGCTGGGCGGCGCTGAGCGAGATTATCGAACGCCGGGATCCGCACTGCCGCGGGGTGGTGATCCTCGGCCTGGACGCTCCGGCGGAACAGCTGCGCGCCGACTTTAAAGCCGCAGCAGGGCAGACGGTAGTAAAAGGCTTCGCCGTGGGGCGCACGCTGTTTGGCGATGCCTCCCGCGCGTGGCTGAAACACGATATTGACGATGCGCAGCTGGTGGCGCGCATCCGGGACAACTACCTGCAGCTCATCGCCTGGTGGCGCGAGCGCGGACACGCATAATGGAGACGACAATGAGTGTGCAATTAGGCATTAACCCGCTGACGTGGACGAACGACGATCTGCCTTCTCTCGGCGCGGAGACGTCGCTGGAGACCTGTCTGAGCGAAGGGAAAGAGGCCGGTTTCGCCGGTTTCGAGCTGGGCAATAAGTTCCCGCGCGAAGCGCGCCTGCTCGGCCCCATCCTGCAGCGCCACGACCTGCAGCTGGTTTCCGGCTGGTACTCCGGCCGCCTGCTGGAGCGCAGCGTGGAGGAGGAGATCGCCGCCGTGCAGTCGCATCTGACGCTGCTGCGCGAGCTGGGGGCGAAGGTGCTGGTCTTTGCGGAAGTGAGCGGCTGCATTCACGGCGAGCAGCAGACCCCGGTGCATCTGCGCCCGCGCTTCCCGCAGGCGCGCTGGAAGGAGTATGGCGAGAAGCTCACCGAATTTGCCCGCTACACCCAGCAGCAGGGCGTGCAGATTGCCTACCATCACCATATGGGCACGGTGATTGAGTCTGCCGACGACGTGGACAACCTGATGAGCCACACCGGCGACGCGGTGGGGCTACTGCTGGATACCGGTCATCTGACCTTTGCCGGGGCCGATCCGCTGGCGGTGGCGCAGCGCTGGGCGTCGCGCATCAACCACGTTCACTGCAAAGACGTGCGCGCCGACGTGCTGGCGGACGTGAAAAACCGCAAAACCAGCTTCCTCGATGCGGTGCTGAGCGGCGTGTTTACCGTGCCGGGCGACGGCTCTGTGGATTACCCGCCGATTATGCGGCTGCTGAAGGCGCAGGACTATCACGGCTGGCTGGTGGTGGAGGCCGAGCAGGATCCGGCGATTGCCCATCCGCTGACCTACGCCCGTCTGGGGTACAGCAACCTGAGCCGCCTGGCCCGCGATGCCGGACTGATTTGAGGAGGGAACATGTCACGTCTGTTATCACGCTGGCAACAGCCGAACGCGGAGGGGCGGACCCAGTCCGTCACGCCGGAACGCGCCGGCTGGGGATATGTTGGCTTTGAGGCCTATGAGCTGCAGGAGGGGCAGCAGCTGACGCTGCCCGCGGTCAGCGAAGAGCGATGCCTGGTGCTGGTCGCCGGACGCGCCTCCATCAGCACGCCTTCCGCGCAGTTTAACGACATCGGCGAGCGAATGAGCCCGTTCGAGCGCATCAAGCCGTGGGCGGTTTACGTCACCCCGCAGGAGACGGTCCAGGTGAAGGCGCTGACGAAGCTGGAGTTGGCGGTCTGCGCCGCCCCCGGCAAAGGCACGTACCCTACGCGGCTGATTGCCCCGCAGGATATCGAGGGTGAGGCGCGCGGCAAAGGCCACAACCAGCGCTACGTGCACAACATTCTGCCGGAAGACAAACCCGCCGACAGCCTGCTGGTGGTGGAGGTGTGGACCAGTGAGGGCTGCACCAGTTCGTATCCGAGCCATAAGCACGACACGGATAACCCGCCGCAGGAGACCTACCTGGAAGAGACCTACTACCATCGCCTCAACCCGGAGCAGGGGTTCTGCATGCAGCGCGTTTACACCGACGACAGAGCGCTGGATGAGTGCATGGCGGTCTATAACCGCGATGTGGTCATGGTGCCGAAGGGCTACCATCCGGTGGCGACGATGGCCGGGTATGACAGCTATTACCTCAACGTGATGGCCGGGCCGATGCGCAAATGGATGTTCACCTGGGAGGAGGACCACGCGTGGATTAATCGGGATTATCCCGCGGAGAGGGGCGGCTGAGGCTGTTTTTTGCCGGGTGGCGCTGCGCTTACCCGGCCTACAATTCGCAAAAAATTACTTTGCTTCAATCGCCTGCTCAATCGTCCGGGCAACGATCTGCGGCTGGCTCACCATCGACACATGGCTCGCCGCCACCTCGGTGGTTTTCGCGTGGATCGTCTTCGCCATCGCGCGTTCAAGCGCCGGGTTAATCATCCGGTCATTCTGACTCACCACATACCAGCTCGGTTTGTTGTGCCACGCGGCGTGAGTCACTTTTTCTGCGAAAGCTTCGCCCTTTATTGGCCCCTGCGTGGCCGCAATGGTCTGTTGTTCACCCGGTTTCACGTCAGGCGCGAAATCCTTCCTGACGGCGTCCGTTGGCAGATATAAATAGCCGTCCGACGTTTTGGCAATGTCCGCGCTGCCCGGCGGCGCGGGGAAGCTTCCTGCCAGATCCGCCGTCGACTGGCCGGAATCCGGCGCAAATGCCGCCACGTAAACCAGCGATTTTACCCGCGCATCGTTGCCTGCCTCGCTAATCACGGTGCCGCCCCAGGAGTGGCCTACCAGCACCACATCCCCCTGGGCGCGGGCGATGGCCCGCCGGGTGGCGGCTACGTCATCTTTTAGCGACGTGAGCGGCAGCTGCACGGCAATGACCTCTGCGTGCTGTTTCTGCAACAAGGTAATCACCTTATTCCAGCTGCTGCCGTCGGCAAACGCGCCGTGCACCAGCACAACGCTGGTTTTACTCTCCGCAAAGGCGCTGGCGGACAGCGCCAGCAGGCCTGCCGTCAGTACAGTCAGTGCTTTCATTCTGGGGCTCCTTAAAAATGGTGGACCGCCGCGTGGTGCGGGACGGTGAATTCAACGGTTTTGTGGTCGAGAGGCTTATGCGTCGGGTCGGCCAGAATAATCGTCACCTTGTGCTTACCGGCGGGCAGCCCCACCAGGATCACCGGCTCTCCGCTGGCGTCAGCCCAGTGCCACGGCGCGCCGTCCACCACCACGTGAATGTGCCCGATGCGCGGGGTGACCTTGAGCGCTTCGGGGCCGAATACCGGCTCGATGCGCAGATTTTCGGCCCGGTACTGAATAAACACCGCCCCTTTGCTTAGCGGCCCGGCAAGTGGCGGATCGACGATCAGTTTTGCGGGCGGTTGCGGCTGTGCCAGCGGGGCAACGGCGGCGGGGCCGTTAACGTCCGCGGCGCTCAGGTTGTCCAGCGGTGTGGCCCGGGCATGTGCTACAGATGCCAGGGCAAGCAGGGGGAATATTGCATAGCGACGAATCATCAGGTTCTCTCCTCATCGGTTCTGAATGGCGACAGGGAAAGAAAACCATTTTTATGTATCGGAGATATTTGCCGGAGGCGGTGTTTTGTACCCGTTTGTCAGCGTGGTGCTCTGGATACAGTGCGATACAGTTTGCCTGCCGGGACGGCGCACAATCGCTATCGCCAGCCCGGCAATCACCAGCGTTAGCCCCGTTGATACCCACATTGCTCCCGCGATCCCCAGCGTTTTATTCAGCCACGCATAGGCAAACGGTGAGGCTGCCGCCATCAGCTGGCCGGGGATAAGCAGCATGCCGGTACGGCGGGCATAGCTTTCGGTGCTAAACAGTTCCAGCGGCAGCGTGGCTTTCACGATGGTGACCAACCCGTTGATGGCACCGTAACCCAGCACAAACCCGGCTGCGCACCAGACAAACTGGGAACTGCTTAGCCCAACCAGAAAGCAGAGCGGCATGGCGAGCGCGGTGAAAAGCGTGAGTTTGAAGGGGGTTAAGCGGGCACCCGCCAGCACTTCCAGCGAGCGAGCAGCCGTCTGGCCTATCCCCCACAGCATGCCGATGGCGACCGGCAGGCCGAAGTGGGTGATAAACTCCGGCAGATGGGTAGAGGTGCCGTTAGAGACAAAGGTGATAAGGGCAATGAAGGCGGCATAAAGCCAGCCGTTACGTCGTTCATTGCTCTGAAGCGGCGCGGTGGTTTTCGCGGTTACCGTCAACCGCTGGTGGGGAAGCGAAAGAATCAGCGTCGCGCTCAGCAGGCCGAAGAGAGCATAGACGTGTAGCGCTTCCTGCCAGCTCATCACCTGAAGCAGACCATCGCCCAGCGGCCAGAAGATAGCGGAGGCCAGCCCGCCCGCCAGCGTGACGCGTGAGATTGTTCTTCGCGCCTGCTGTCCGTAGAGATTCACCAGCGCGGAGAATAGCGCATCGTACAGCGACAGGCGCATCCCTATACCGGTGACCAGCCAGGCGCAGTACCAGCCAGACAGCGTCTGGGTATACGCCATACCCGCGCAGCTAGCGGCAATCAGCAGCGTGCCGCTCATGACCACCTTCTGACCGCCAAAACGCGCCAGCAGGCGGGCGACAAACGGCGAAACCGCCGCCATCACCAGCATCGCCAGCGTCAGGCCAAGGTAAATCTGCGGTGATGACCAGCCCCGGTCGGCTGAAATCGCCAGCGCTAAAGTGCCGGGCATATAAAACGAGATCCCCCAGTTGATGAGTTGATTGCACCCGGCAGCGAGGGCAAGGTGGCGAGGCAGGGCAGGTGTTTCCATTGTCTTTCATTCCGTTATGCAGTTGTCCAGAGCATAGCGAGCGCGGTATTGTTCTGGCAGGTCAGCAACCTTATGCGCGGTATAAGAGAAACTTTGAATGACGACGCTTAATCTGGGCTATCTCGCCACGTTCCGTCTGGTGTTCCAGCGCGGCAGCTTTTCAGCGGCGGCGGATGTGCTGGGCATTTCCCAGCCCGCCGTCAGTCTGCAAATACGCCAGCTGGAGCAGTTTCTGCAAACGCGTCTGGTGGAGCGTACGGGGCGGGGGATTAAAGCAACGGCTGCCGGGCAGGCATTGCTGATACACGGTGAGCGCATTGAACAGGCAGTCGATGAAACCCTTCGTTCCGTTAGCGCGTTCAATCACGACGTCAGCGGCACCATTACGCTTGGCACGGGCGCGACCGCCTGTATTCATCTTCTGCCGCCATTGCTGCAGCAACTGCGCAGTGACTATCCGCTTTTACGCGTAGGCGTGACGACGGGCAATACGCTCGATATTGTTCGCGCTATTGAAGAAAATCGACTCGATATGGGACTGGTGACGCTGCCCGTCAGCGGGAGAGCGCTAGACGTGATGCCGGTGATGGACGAAGAATTCGTGTTTATCGCGTCGCAGGCGCAGCAGGCGATGTTTACAGACTTAAGGCCTGATGCACTCCATACGCTACCGCTGATTGCCTTTGAGTCGGGCAGCGGAACCCGGGCATTGATTGACGGCTGGTTTGAGGCAAGTGGCTTAACGATTGCACCGGCTATACAGCTCGGCAGCATTGAGGCTATCAAACGGATGGTGCGTTCGGGGCTTGGCTACAGCATCGTGCCGAAAATGGCGGTGGAGCAGAAGGCAGACCGTGAAGGATTATGCGTCAGTTCTCTCTCGCCCGTACTGCAACGGCAGCTGGCTGTGGTGATGCGTCAGGATAAGATCCTTAGCAAAGGAATTTCAGGCATTATTCGGATCCTGCAACAGCATCCGGAACGCTAGCGTTCGGGCGTTTCGACGGTCAGGCTGGTTTGCTGCGACTGGATTTTGTCCTGGTGGTGATACCAGGCGCCGATGGAGGAGTAAACAAAGCGGCCAAAGAAAAACAGAAAGCTGATGAGCAGTATGATGCGGGTCATCCGGGTGTTAAATCGGTGTCGTTTGTGCATACGCGTGGCCTGACTCACTGTGTTTTTCCTGGGTATACCCTTCCGGGCGATGCGGATATTAAGGCACAGCGGGAAGAAAGGGTCAATTCTGCGATGTGTAAATAACCGTCAATGTTTACATTAATTCATGTTATTAAAAATAATATATCTATTTATCGTATTGATAAGTTCAGGAAAAAGAGCCTAAAAAATCATAAGAAAGGTTTATTTGAATAAATTAGTTTGATTTATGTCAACGGTTTCCCTGCGCCGATAATTAAAATCCCTCCTCCACTGCGTCCGTTCCGTACATTGCCGGACGACGAGTATGTCAGGTTGGATGCCTGTCTTCTTATACCCTCTGGAACGAAAGGGTTTTAAACGGGCATCTATGAAAATTCTCCCTATCCTGAAAAAAAATAAAGATCGCTGGTGGGCTCTGCCGTTTATATTACCCATCGCGCTGTTGCCTGTTCTCAGTGCGGTAAATACCTTCGCGCAACTGGGCGACGGTATTGTGACGCTCTACTATCTGCCTCTCTTTTTCCTGCTTTCACTGATGATGTTTTTTGGTCTGGAAGCCCTTCCCGGGATCGTGTTAGCGCTGTTTTTCCGTTACTACGCGTCTGTTGGGATGTTTGAAACGGTCGCCGGAATTTTCCATTTTATCATCCCTTTAGTGCTCAGCTGGGGCGGTTACCGCGTGTTTGCCCCACGACGCAATATGACGGCCTATGGGGATATACGGCTGATGGCGCAGCGCATTTTCTGGCAGGTTTTCTGCCCGGCAACCCTGTTTTTGTTGCTGTTTCAGTTTGCGGTTTACCTTGGCATCTATGAGAGCCGTCAGAGTCTTGCGGGATTAAACCCCCTTAACATACGAACGCTCATTAACTATCAGGCGCTGCTGGTCAGCGGACTGACCGGCGTTCCGCTGAGCTATCTGCTCATCCGCCTGATACGCCATCCTCGCTACATTCACGGGCTGATGTCCCAAATCCGCGCCCAGATAGACAAAAAAGTGACGGCCGTTGAGCTGGTGATTTGGGCTATGGCACTCGTTGGGCTGCTTTCGCTGCTGCTGCAGCCGATGAATGAAAACAGCTCGATTTTCAGCACCAACTATACCTTATCGCTACTGATGCCCGTGATGCTCTGGGGAGCAATGCGTTTTGGCTATAAGCTGATGTCGATAATCTGGACGCCGGTGCTGCTGGTGTCGATTCACTTTTTCTACCGCTACATTCCGCTGCACCAGGCCTATGACATTCAGCTGGCCATCACCTCATCCAGCTATCTGGTCTTTTCGTTTGTGGTGATTTATATGTCGATGCTGGCGACTCGCCAGCGTGCCGTGAATACGCGATCCCGCAGGCTGGCGCTGCTCGACCCGGTGGTGCACATGCCCAACCTGCGTGCGTTGTCGCGCGAGCTTGCTAAAAACCCCTGGTCGGCGCTGTGCTTGCTGCGCATCCCGGAACTGGAAGTGCTGGGACGCAACTACGGTGTGCTGCTGCGCATTCAGTACAAGCAGCAGCTGGCGCACTGGATTAATGGCACGCTCCAGCACAATGAGCGGGTCTATCATCTGACCGGTTGCGACCTGGCGGTGAGGCTCAACGCCGAGTCGCATCAGCAGCGTATTGATACTCTGGATGATCATATCAAGCAGTTCCGCTTTCTCTGGGACGGCATGCCCTTGCAGCCTCAGGTGGGTGTCAGCTACTGCTATGTCCGCTCTCCGGTTAACCATCTTTATCTGGTTCTGGGGGAATTGGGCGTTGTTGCCGATCTGTCGCTCTCGACTAACCACCCTGAGAATCTCCAGCAGCGTGGTGCCGTACATTTACAGCGCAGCCTGAAAGATAAAGTCGCGATGATGAGCCGCCTGCAAAATGCGCTCGATAAAAACGCGTTCACTCTGATGGTTCAGCCCGTTCGCGGCGTGCGCGGCGATTGCTATCATGAAGTGCTGCTGAGGATGCCAGACGAGAACGGGGAATTAATTTCTCCCGATCGGTTCCTGCCCGTCGCGCAGGAGTTTGGGCTGTCATCACGCGTCGACCTGTGGGTACTGGAACATACGCTACGCTTCCTGGCAGAGCATCGTGACAGGCTGCCCGGTCAACGCTTTGCCATTAATCTGGCCCCTCCAACCGTGTGCAGGGCGCAGTTTCCGCTCGAGGTGAGCCGCCTGCTGACACAATACGCCGTGGAGGCGTGGCAACTGATCGTTGAAGTGACAGAGTGCAGCACTTTCGGCAGCGCGCAGCAGGCGGAACAGACCCTCAGACAGCTGCAAAAAATGGGGGTGCGCATTGCAATTGATGATTTTGGTACCGGCTACGCGAGCTATGCGCGGCTGAAAAGCGTGGACGCCGATATTCTCAAAATCGACGGCAGCTTCATTCGCAACATCGTCAACAACAGTCTGGATTATCAGATAGTGGCGTCGATTTGCCATCTGGCGCGAATGAAGAACATGCTGGTGGTGGCGGAGTATGTGGAAACTGAAGAGATACGTAGCGCGGTGCACGCGCTAGGTATCGATTATGTACAGGGCTATCTGATTGGCAAGCCGGTTGCACTTGAATCCTTGCCTGAAGAAGAGGCGTCTCAGGCAGACGCCTGAGACATTACGCCGCGACGTCGGCGCTCTCTTCTTCAATTTTGAGCAGCCAGCCGGTGACCGCTTCCCAGTATTGCTGCTCTTTTTCCAGATCCAGCAGTACCAGCGCGTTCTGGCTAAACCAGTCGTGCGGGAAGCTCAGCGTCCAGTGGTGGTCGTCTGTTTTCAGTTTTAACGTTGGGGGCGTCGTCGTCGCCTGACGCTGGTTATTCAGCAGCACGCCCAGGCGCAGCAGCTGAATAAGCGGCAGGAACTGCTTTTTCTTGAACAGCGTGAAGCGCGGCAGATCGTCGAGCTTGATGGCTTTACGGTGGTAGCGCACCAGGGTGGCCATCATGGTCTGCTGCTCCTGGTTAAAGCCGGGCAGATCGCTGTTTTGCAGAATATAGGCCGAATGGCGATGCATCCCGCTGTGATTGATGTTCAGCCCCACTTCGTGCAGCATCGCGGCCCATTTCAGCAGGGCGGCAAGCTGCGGATGTGCCAGCTTCGGATTCTGCTCCTGCCACTGATCGTAAATCTGCTCCGTGGTTTCCAGTACGCGCTTCGCCTGCTCGCGGTCGATGTTGTACTGGTTCGCCAGGCTCTGCGCGGTGCGGCTGCGAATGTCCTGATGGCGGAAGCGGCCCTCCATCTCGTACAGCACGCCTTCACGCAGCGCGCCGTCAGAAAGACGCAGCTCCTTAATCGCCAGCGCATCAAACACGCCGCACAGGATCGCCAGCCCCGGTACGAAGACCGATTTCCGCTCATCGGACAGGCCCGGCAGGCTCAGGGCATCGAAGCTTTTATGCTTCAGCACTTCTTCGGTGAGCAGAACCAGACGCTCAGGGGTAATAATTCCGTCTTTTTCACCCATTGCCAGCAGCACTTCATGGGCGGCTTTAATCGAGCCGGATGCACCCAGCGCCACGTTCCAGCCCTGAATGCGATACTGCCACGCCAGGTTTTCCAGCTTCTGGATGGCGGCCATGCGCGCGCGCTGGAAGTTTTCGCGGGTTATGGTGCCGCCCGGGAAATACATCTGCGCGAAGCTGACGCAGCCCATGCGGCGGCTTTCCACCAGACGCGGCTCGAAGTCTTCACCAATCACCAGCTCCGTTGAGCCGCCGCCGATGTCGATCACCAGCTTGCGGCCTTTCTCCGGCTGCGTATGCTCCACGCCCATAAAAATCAGACGCGCTTCTTCGTTACCGGAAATAATCTCAATCGGGTAGGGGATAACCTTCTCTGCGCGCTTGAGAAACTCCGGCGCATTCAGCGCCTGACGCAGCGTATGCGTTCCCACGATGCAAACGCTGGAGGGTGAAAAACCCTGCAGGCGTTCCGCAAACAGCGACAGGCAGTTTAAGCCGCGCTCCATCGCCTCTTCGCTGAGCATGCTGCGCGCGTCCAGGCCATCGGCCAGATGCACGCGCTGCTTCAGACGACCGATGATCTGTAACGCACCATCTACCTCACGGGCGATGACCATGTGGAAACTGTTTGAACCAAGATCGACCGCGGCGAACTCCTGCGGTCGTGGCGTATTATCATTTATCGGCATAGGTTAATCGGGTTGCTCGAGTGATTTGATGTAATCGTAAATCGCCAGCTGCGACCGCACTTTTCGGCGATTGCCGCGCGGTACGTAGCGATTACTGAGTTCTTTGTCGATATAACGTGCTTTCACCGTATCGCTAAACAAAATCTCGATAATATCGAGGATCTGCTGTTTCAGGCGCGGGTCCAACAGCGGAGCCGCGACTTCAATTCTGTAATCAATATTGCGCGTCATCCAGTCTGCTGAAGAAAGATAAACCCGCTTGTCGCCTGCATTATCGAAAATGTAGATCCGGTCATGTTCCAGATAGCGGTCAACGATGCTGATCACGCGAATATTGTCGCTGATGCCTTCCAGTTCCGGGATCAGCGAACACATACCGCGAATCAACAGATTCACCGGAACGCCGGAGCTTGATGCCGCATACAGCCTGTCCACCAGTCCTTTATCAACGAGGTTGTTGAGCTTCAGCGTGATGCCCGACGACAAGCCGTTCTGCGCGTTGGCGATCTCTTTGTCGATCATATCGTACAGCAGGCGGCGTGAGTTCTGCGGTGATACCAGCAGGTAGTCGAAGTTGACCGGACGATACGGGTTCTCGATAAAGTTGAATACCCGACGCACTTCGTTGGTGATGCGCGCATCGGCGGTTAAGAGCGAGTAGTCGGTATAAATACGCGCGGTTTTCTCGTTAAAGTTCCCGGTACCGATGTGGGCGTAACGCACCACGTCGTCACCTTCTTTACGGGAGATCAGGAACAGCTTGGCGTGAATTTTCAGCCCCGGCGCGGAGAAGATAACGTGCACGCCCGCTTCCGTCAGACGACGCGCCCAGTGGATGTTCGCCTCTTCGTCAAATCGTGCCTGCAGCTCGACCACGACCGTCACTTTCTTGCCGTTGTGCGCCGCGTGGATCATCGCGTCGATGATGCGGGAATCTTTTGCTACGCGGTAAATGTTGATTTTGATCGCCAGCACGTTCGGGTCGAACGACGCCTGACGCAGCAGTTCCAGCACGTGTTCAAAGGTGTGGTACGGATAGTAAAGCAGGACATCGCGCTCGCGGATGGCGTCGAATCCGTTACGGAATTTATCGAACCAAAGATGGCGCAGGCGCGGCAGTGGTTTGTTCACCAGATTGGCTTTGCCGACGTTCGGGAAGCCAATAAAGTCTTTAAAGTTGTGGTAGCGCCCGCCGGGAATGATCGAGTCGTAGCGGGAGATGGTCAGCTTCTCGCGCAGCATTTCGACCATCGCGTCAGGCATATCGCGCTGATAGACGAAGCGGACCGGCTCGGCCGTCAGACGTTGCTTGAGGCTCGAGGACATAAGCTCCATCAGGCTGGCTTCCATCTCGTGCACCAGGTCATATTCGGCGTCGCGGGTCATCTTCATCGAATAGGCATTTAACGCATCGTAATCGAAGAAGCCTTTGAAGATATCATCCAGGCAGTAGCGCAGGATGTTATCCAGCAGGATCATCGGCTTGCGACGGCGCGGGGTTTCCGGCGGCAGGTTCACAAAGCGCGGAACCTTATCGGACGGGATCTCCAGCAGCGCGTAGCTGATATTCTCACCGCGAATAATTTCGACCGCCAGATAGGTGTAATCGTCCTTCAGGAACTGGACCAGATCGGTTTCGCGGTTAATCAGAATAGGGGTGATGTGCTGGCGCAGATAGTGTTTAAAGTAGTGGCGCAGCCAGGTCTGTTGGTTGGCGGAGAGCTGGCGTTCGTTAATCAGAAAGATTTGGTTGCGCGCCATTTCCAGCAGCAGCTCGTTGTAGAGGCCATCAAATTCCTGATCGGCTTTCATGACGCGAGACTGGATTTTTCCAAGCAGATGGCGCGAGTGGGAATTTAACCCCTGCTCTTCGCTGATGATGATGCGCCGCTTCAGTTCGGCAAAGCGAACCTTGTAGAACTCATCCAGGTTGTTGGAATAAATGCCCAAAAAACGCATACGCTCGATCAGCGGGTTACTTTTGTCTGCCGCTTCCTGGAGTACACGCTCGTTGAATGCTAACCAGCTTAGCTCTTTCTCGATATATAACTTTTCCTGACCCATTACAGCTCACACTCCAGTTCAATCACAGGACGTGGTAAATCCGTCTCGTCCTTATTATGGCGAGCATTTCCACGATATGTCCAACAGTGCCAGAAAAGTATGACAGTTATTTTTTTGTTGGGGAATTTAGAGGGTTGGAGAAGGGAATATCGGGTAATGCAATGTACAGGTCGGGTAAGCGCAGCAGCGCCACCCGACATAACAAACTACTCTTCGGCCGCATAACCCTGCGGGGGTAACTTCACGCCGTCCAGCCAGGCTGCGCCGTCGCGCATCTCCAGACGCCCCTCAACAAACCAGCTTACCACCAGCGGGTAAATGGCGTGTTCCTGGGTCTGTACGCGTTCGGTTACGTCATCTTCGTTGTCGCCGTCAAAGACCGGCACTTTGGCCTGCAGGATCACCGGGCCGCCGTCCAGTTCGTCGGTCACGAAATGGACAGAGGTGCCGTGCTCCTCGTCGCCGTTTTCCAGCACCTGACGATGGGTGTGCAGGCCGGGATATTTCGGCAGAAGAGAAGGGTGAATATTCAGCAGACGTCCGGCGAAGTGTTCGACAAATGCCGGGCTCAGGATACGCATGTAACCCGCCAGCACCACCACGTCCGGCGCGTAGGCATCGATCTCCTGCACCAGCTCGCGGTCAAAGGCTTCACGCCCGGCGAACTGGCTGGCTTCCAGCGCGTGCGCAGGAATGTTCGCTTCTCGCGCGCGCTCAAGGCCGAATGCGTCGGCCTTGTTGCTGAAGACTGCCCGAATGGTGCCATTGATTTTCTTCTGTTTGCAGGCGTCTATGATTGCCTGCAAATTGCTTCCGTTGCCGGAAATGAGCACCACGATGTTTTTCATTCAATGACCACACGCTGTTCGGAATCGGAAGCTTTGATCGTACCGATTTTCCACGCGTTTTCACCTTTTTCAGTCAGCAGATTAACGGCTTTATCCGCTTCGCTTGCCGGCAGGGCGATAACCATACCCACGCCGCAGTTAAAGGTGCGGTACATTTCGTGAGAGCTCACGTTGCCTGCGGTCTGCAGCCAGTTGAAGACGGCTGGCCACTGCCATGAGGATTCGTCGATCACCGCCTGGGTGTTATCCGGCAGAACGCGCGGGATGTTTTCCCAGAAGCCGCCGCCGGTCAGGTGAGCAATGGCGTGAACGTCGACGCTCCCGATCAGTTCCAGCACGTTTTTCACATAGATGCGGGTCGGTGCCAGCAGGTGGTCAGCCAGCGGTTTACCGTCCAGCTCGGTGGTCAGCGGGTCGCAGCCGCTCACTTCGAGGATTTTACGTACCAGGGAATAACCGTTTGAGTGCGGACCGCTGGAGGCCAGCGCGATCAGCACATCGCCGTCGGCCACTTTGCTGCCGTCGATAATTTCTGATTTTTCTACTACGCCGACGCAGAAGCCTGCGACGTCATAATCTTCACCGTGGTACATGCCCGGCATTTCCGCGGTTTCGCCGCCGACCAGCGCACAGCCGGACTGCAGGCAGCCTTCGGCGATACCGCTAATCACGCTGGCTGCGGTGTCCACATCCAGTTTGCCGGTCGCGTAGTAATCGAGGAAGAACAGCGGCTCTGCGCCCTGTACCACCAGATCGTTCACGCACATCGCGACCAGATCGATACCGATCGTGTCGTGACGTTTTAAATCCATCGCCAGGCGCAGTTTGGTGCCTACACCGTCAGTTCCCGAGACCAGAACAGGTTCACGATATTTTTGCGGCAGTGCGCACAGCGCGCCGAAGCCACCCAGGCCACCCATTACTTCCGGGCGGCGGGTTTTCTTCACCACACCTTTGATTCGGTCAACCAGCGCATTACCTGCGTCAATATCAACACCGGCATCTTTGTAGCTGAGAGAAGTTTTGTTGGTCACGGCTTAAATCCCCACGCGATTGCATAGCTAGTAAGAAAAATCGGCGCAATTCTAACAGTCCAGGCAAACGTTTGCGAGCCTATTCTCGGCGAGAGGATCTTTTTTTCTGCTGCGGCTCTGATGGTATGCAAACTTGATACCGTTCACGAAAATGAAACCGGTTTCGGCGATCTGCTTGCAAGCGGTTTACTGAATGAACATCATGAACTGAAACCGGTTTCAGTTTCATTCAGGAGGGATGAAATTATGAGCATCGCCGCATTTGATATTGGTGGCACCGCATTAAAAATGGGTATCGTGACAGCGCAGGGAGAGTTGCTGCGCAGAGATAAGGCCGTCATTAAGAACAGCGACGGAGAGGCCATCCTTTCACAGATGCTGAGCTGGGTGGCGGCACATCCCGGGATTGAGGGGATCGCCGTCAGCGCGCCGGGGTATGTGAATCCGCATACCGGGTTTATCGACATGGGCGGGGCGATTCGCCGCTTCGACCAGTTCGCAATGAAAGCCTGGCTCGAGGCGCAGACGGGGTTACCGGTCACTGTCGAGAATGACGCCAACTGCGTGCTGCTGGCGGAACGCTGGCAGGGCAAGGGGAGGGATATCGACAACTTTCTGGTATTGACCATCGGCACCGGGGTTGGCGGGGCGATTTTCTGTAACGGCAGGCTGGTTCACGGGGCGCGTTTCCGCGCCGGGGAATTCGGTTACATGCTCACGGAAAGGGCGGACTCACGCCGCGTTGCCCGCCACTCCATGAATGAAAACTGCACGTTACGCACCCTTCGCAAGCGTTACGCCGATTATAACGGTCTGGCGCTTGATGACGTCACCGGCGAAGCCATTTTTGACGGTTATGACGCAGGCGACGCCGCGTGCCGCCGCCTGGTGGATGATTTTCTCAATGGCATTGCGACAGGCCTCTACAACCTGGCGAATGTTTTCGATCCGCAGACCATTTTCATTGGCGGCGGAATTGCGGAGCGGCCCGGGTTTATGGCTTTGCTTCGCACCCATCTCACGTGGTTTGGCATCGCGGATATCGTCGACGTTGTCAGCCACGGCAACCGCGCTGGCTTAATTGGCGCGGTACACCATTTCAGACAGCAGTATCCGTCAGCAATCCGCAACATCGAATGAGGGAAAGAGTATGTCAGGATTTAAATCAGGTTTTCTGTGGGGCGGCGCGGTTGCCGCACATCAGCTGGAAGGTGGCTGGAAAGAGGGGGGCAAAGGGGTTAGCGTTGCCGATGTGATGACCGCAGGCGCGCACGGCGTGCCGCGTGAAATCACCAACGGCGTGCTGTCGGGGAAAAATTACCCTAACCACGAAGCCATCGATTTCTACCATCGCTATAAAGAAGACATCAAACTCTTTGCCGAGATGGGCTTCAAATGTTTCCGTACCTCTATTGCCTGGACGCGTATCTTCCCGAAAGGCGACGAGCTTGAGCCTAACGAGGCAGGCCTGAAATTCTATGACGATCTGTTCGACGAGTGCCTGAAGCACGGTATCGAACCGGTGATTACGCTTTCCCACTTCGAGATGCCATTCCACCTGGTCACCGAATACGGCGGCTGGCGCAACCGTAAGCTGATCGACTTCTTTGTTCGCTTCGCAAAAGTGGTTTTCCAGCGTTACCAGCATAAGGTGAAGTACTGGATGACCTTTAACGAGATCAACAACCAGGCTAACTTCCACGAAGACTTTGCGCCGTTCACCAACTCCGGGCTGAAGTACGCGCCGGGCGAAGACCGCGAGCCGGTGATGTTCCAGGCCGCGCACTATGAGCTGGTGGCCAGCGCCCTGGCGGTGAAGGCGGGACGCGAGATTAACCCGTCGCTGCAGATCGGCTGCATGATTGCCATGTGTCCTATCTATCCGCTGACCTGCGCGCCGGACGACATGATGATGGCGATGAACGCCATGCACCGCCGCTACTGGTTCACCGACGTGCACGTGCGCGGCAGGTACCCGCAGCACCTGCTCAACTACTTCGAGCGTCGCGGCTTCGCGTTGGATATTACCGAAGAAGATAAAGCGGCGCTGACGCAGGGGTGCGTGAACTACATCGGGTTCAGCTACTACATGTCCTTCGCCACTAAGGCGACGGCGGACAACCCGCAGCTGGACTACGACGAGAGCAAAAGCCTGGTCTCTAACCCGTATGTGCAGAAATCCGACTGGGGCTGGCAGATAGACCCGGTGGGGCTGCGTTACTCCCTGAACTGGTTCTGGGATCACTATCAGCTGCCGCTGTTTATCGTTGAAAACGGCTTTGGCGCGATCGACGTGCAGGAGAGCGACGGCACCGTTAACGATCAGTACCGTATTGATTACCTCGCCGCGCATATCTGCGAGATGAAAAAAGCGGTGGTGGAAGACGGCGTGGATCTGATGGGCTACACCCCGTGGGGCTGCATCGACCTGGTGTCTGCCGGAACGGGCGAAATGAAAAAACGCTACGGCTTTATCTTTGTCGATAAAGATAACGAAGGGAACGGCACGCTGAACCGCAGTAAGAAAAAGTCGTTCGACTGGTATAAGCAGGTGATTGCGAGCAACGGCGAGCAGCTATAATTGCCCGGTGGCGCTGCGCTTACCGGGCCTACGGGACGTATAGGTCGGGTAAGCGTTAGCGCCACCCGGCAGAACCCCGCACCCAAGCCGGAGTTTCGCCTCCGGTTTTTTTGTCTCTAAATCACTTTGCTTGATATACGTCAAGCAAGATGGGTATGGCGCAATCCGAAAAAAGCGGTATAATCCCGCGATTTTTTTGCGGATGCCACCTCAGAGGAGAAAGAGAATGAAGATTGTGGAAGTGAAACACCCACTCGTTAAACACAAGTTGGGCCTGATGCGTGAGCATGACATCAGCACGAAGCGTTTTCGCGAACTGGCTTCTGAAGTGGGCAGCCTGCTGACCTACGAAGCGACCTCCGATCTGGAAACGGAAAAAGTGACCATCGAAGGCTGGAACGGCCCGGTACAGGTTGAGCAGATCAAAGGTAAGAAAATTACCGTGGTGCCAATCCTGCGTGCCGGTCTCGGCATGATGGAAGGCGTGCTGGAGCACGTGCCAAGCGCGCGTATCAGCGTGGTGGGGATCTACCGTAACGAAGAAACCCTTGAGCCGGTTCCTTACTTCCAGAAGCTGGTGTCTAACATTGACGAGCGTATGGCGCTGGTGGTTGACCCAATGCTGGCAACCGGCGGTTCTATGATCGCCACCATCGACCTGCTGAAAAATGCGGGCTGTAACAGCATTAAGGTGCTGGTGCTGGTCGCGGCGCCGGAAGGGATCGCGGCGCTGGAGAAAGCGCACCCGGACGTTGAGCTGTATACCGCCTCTGTCGATCAGGGGCTGAACGAGCACGGGTACATCATCCCGGGCCTCGGCGATGCCGGCGATAAGATCTTTGGTACGAAATAATCGAATAACGATAAATAAGCCGACTTTGATAGTCGGCTTTTTTTTGAATAAAACACCAACAATACTACACAGAGGAAAACACTATGACGCGCCGTGCTATCGGGGTGAGTGAAAGACCGCCGCTTTTACAGACTATCCCGCTTAGTTTGCAGCACCTGTTTGCCATGTTTGGCGCAACCGTGCTGGTGCCAATCCTGTTCCACATTAACCCGGCTACCGTTCTGCTGTTCAACGGCGTTGGGACGCTGCTGTACCTCTTTATCTGTAAAGGCAAAATCCCGGCGTATCTGGGGTCGAGCTTTGCCTTTATTTCGCCGGTGCTATTGTTGCTGCCGCTGGGTTATGAGGTCGCGCTCGGCGGCTTTATCATGTGTGGCGTGCTCTTCTGCCTGGTCTCCTTCATCGTGAAGAAAGCGGGTACCGGCTGGCTGGACGTGATGTTCCCCCCAGCGGCGATGGGCGCAATCGTTGCCGTCATCGGCCTGGAGCTGGCGGGCGTTGCGGCGAACATGGCCGGTCTGCTGCCTGCTGACGGCCAGTCACCGGATTCCAAAACCATTATCATCTCGCTGGTGACGCTGGGCGTGACGGTGTTTGGCTCCGTGCTGTTCCGCGGTTTCATGGCGATTATCCCGATCCTGATCGGCGTGCTGGCGGGCTATGCGCTCTCCTTCGCAATGGGCGTAGTGGATACGACCCCGATTGCTCAGGCGCACTGGTTCGCGCTGCCAACCTTCTACACTCCGCGCTTTGAGTGGTTCGCTATCTTCACCATTCTGCCAGCCGCGCTGGTGGTGATTGCGGAGCACGTCGGCCACCTGGTGGTGACGGCGAACATCGTTAAGCGCGATTTAATCCGCGATCCGGGCCTGCACCGCTCCATGTTTGCGAACGGCTTCTCGACCATTATCTCCGGTTTCTTCGGCTCCACGCCAAACACCACCTACGGTGAGAACATTGGCGTGATGGCGATTACCCGCGTCTACAGTACCTGGGTTATCGGCGGGGCGGCAATCATCGCCATTCTGCTCTCCTGCGTGGGCAAGCTGGCGGCAGCGATTCAGATCATTCCGGTGCCGGTGATGGGCGGCGTTTCTTTGCTGCTGTACGGGGTGATCGGTGCTTCCGGTATTCGCGTGCTGATTGAATCCAAAGTGGATTACAGCAAGGCGCAGAACCTGATCCTGACCTCCGTTATCCTGATCATCGGCGTGAGCGGCGCGAAGGTGCACATCGGTGCGGCCGAGCTGAAGGGCATGGCGCTCGCGACCATTGTGGGTGTAGGCCTGAGCCTGATCTTTAAGCTGATTTCCGTTCTGCGTCCTGAAGAAGAAATTCTGGATGCGGACGACAGCGAAAAAGCACCCCATTGATCGAAAAGTCGGGCGAGGGATCGCCCGGTTCTCTCCTCGCGGGTTCCGTGTTAAACTCCGTTCCGATTTTATGTAAGATCTGGTTGAGGTACTTCTGAACGGACCGGCACAGCTCTCTCTGCCACTTTATCTCCCTGACGACGAAACTTTCGCGAGTTTCTGGCCGGGTGATAACCCCTCTTTACTGGCTGCACTGCAAAACGTGCTGCGCCAGGATCACAGCGGTTACATCTATATCTGGTCACGCGAAGGCGCGGGGCGCAGCCACCTGCTGCATGCCGCCTGCGCGGAGCTTTCAGCGCGCGGTGACGCGGTAGGTTATGTGCCGCTGGATAAACGTACCTGGTTCGTGCCTGAGGTGCTTGAGGGAATGGAACACCTCTCGCTGGTCTGCATTGATAATATCGAATGCGTGGCGGGTGATGAGCCGTGGGAAATGGCGATCTTTAACCTCTATAACCGCATTCTGGAATCGGGTAAAACCCGGCTGCTGATCACCGGCGATCGTCCACCGCGTCAGCTGAATCTGGGGCTGCCGGACCTGGCCTCTCGTCTGGACTGGGGGCAAATCTATAAGCTCCAGCCGCTGTCGGATGAAGATAAGCTTCAGGCGCTTCAGCTGCGCGCTAAGCAGCGAGGATTTGAGCTGCCGGAAGATGTGGGGCGCTTCCTGCTTAAACGGCTTGATCGCGAAATGCGCACGCTGTTTGACACGCTCGATCAGCTCGATCGCGCCTCTATTACCGCCCAGCGCAAGCTGACCATTCCGTTTGTGAAAGATATTCTCAAGCTTTGAGGTTGTTCGCCCGGTGGCGCTGCGCTTACCGGGCCTACGAAAACCCGCCACGATGTGTAGGCCGGGTAAGGCGTAGCCGCCACCCGGCAAAACATTCAGGCACTATCCTCCAATAAATGCTCCATCAGCAGCGGAATCGGCCTCCCCGACGCCACGCTCCGTCCATTTTCTCGCCACAGCGCCGTACCGCTGATGTCCAGATGGGCCCACGGAATGGTCGGCGGGCAGAAGTGATGCAGCAGCCACGCCGCCGAGGCGCTGATCGCCGCATTGTTGGTCGGCGTGTTGCACAGATCGGCAATGGCACTGTCGGTCTGTTTTTTCAGCCGGGCGTCCAGCGGCAGGGACCACACTTCGTCGCCACTCCGCTTACCCGCCAGCGTCAGCGCCGCGCGCAGCGGTTCATCCTGCGTCATTAATCCGCTCAATTCATAGCCCAGCGCTTTGACGACTGCGCCGGTTAAGGTCGCCATATCAATAATATAGCGCGCCTGCGGATGGCGATGGCTGGCCCAGCCGATGGCGTCCGCCAGCACCAGTCGGCCTTCGGCATCGGTGTTGTTGATTTCCACCGTGGTGCCGTTACAGGCCGTTGCCACCGTACCGGGCTGCATAGCGTCCGGCCCGACGGCATTTTCCGCCAGCGCCAGCACGCCCATGATGCGAACGGGAAGCCCCAGCTCGGCAACGGTCAGCATCAGCCCCAGCACGTTGGCCGCACCGCACATGTCGTATTTCATGGTGTACATGCCCGCGCCGTCCTTTAGCCACAGGCCGCCGGTATCAAAGGTAATGCCTTTGCCGACATAGCAGCGCACCGGGCCGTCGCTGACACCGTCATAATGAATCGCCAGCAGGCGCGGCGGACAGGTCGCCCCTTTGCCGACGGCGTGCAGCAGCCCCAGACCTTGCTCAACGATTTGCTTTTCATCCAGCGCTTCACACCGCAGGGCAGGGAAGGCGGCACACAGTTTTTGCGCCTCTTCCACCACAAACTGCGGCGTGCAGCGATCCGACGGCGTATCGGCAAGACGTCGCGCCGCGACCATGCCGTGGGCGATGGCCTGCTGCCGGCGGAAAATAACCGCCAGTCGGTCCTGCTGTTCGGGTAAGCAGAGCGCGGTGATATGTTCAAGACGGACCTTGTCACTGGTTTTCTTCAACTGCAAATCACTCAGCCTGTGCGCCTGGTTAAACAGAAAACGCAGCACCTGCGCAAGCACCACATCGTCGACATTAGTCACGTCCAGTATCAGCTCGGGGCTGACGGGCGAGGCCAGCAGCGGGCGCAGCGCCGTCAGTAAACCTTCGGTCAGGCTGTCCTGCCAGAGCGCATCCGGTAGCAGGGTGATTCGGGCAAACGGGGCACAGCCAAAGCGGGTATCTGCGATGCTGTCTGACTCGCGCATTTCTGCGACAAGTGCATTTTGCGGCAGAAGGTGACTGTCCGCGCGGGCAATCAAGTGGCTCTGCGGCTTTGCGTCAGAAAGCGCGGTGATAAACTGATACGTAATCATCATGACTCCTCAATCGGCGCGCGGATCCGCGCGGCGTAGGCCTGCATCCACTCCTCGTCCACGGCGTAATAGTGCGTCTTTTCCCGCAGGCGCTCGGTACGATAAACGGTGAGAGGCTGGCGGGCCGTTGCGACCACGAACGAGAAGGTTTTGATGTTGGTTGCCGCGCCGAACTCGCCCCTGTTATTCATGCACACCACGGAGAGATCGCCCACGCGGCCGAAGCGCGACATCAGCTTGTCCTCCAGTTCGAACACCACGGAATCTGCCGCCTGCTGCGGCGTCATACCCTGCGCCATCCTGCGGACGATTTCGTAGCTGGTGCAGCCTTTCATCAGATCTTCACCGACACCCGTGGCGGTGGCGGCGCCGGTTTCGCTGTCGCAGTAAAAGCCGGAGCCAATAATGGGCGAATCACCAATGCGGCCGCGCTTTTTCATAAACAGGCCGCTTGTGGAGGTGGCGACGCTCATCGAGCCCTGCTTATCGAGGCCGATAATGCCGACGGTGTCATGTCCGTCGTAAGGGCTTAAGCCTTTATCCAGCGTTTCGCGGCAGCGTTTGCGGTAGTGCTGCATGGCGCGGTCAGTGAGCATGGTTTTGTCGGCAAAGCCCTGGCTCAGCGCCCATTCCCGCGCGCCCTGGCCGACCAGCAGGCTGTTGTAGCGCTGGCGGCTGAGCGCGTGCGCCACGCGCACCGGGTTGGCGATATCCACCAGATTGCCCACGGCGCCAAAGGCCAGCGTGTCGCCGTCCATATAGGCGGCGTCCAGCTCCACCTCGCCGTTTTCGGTGGGTAGTCCGCCGTAACCGACGGATTTATAAAACGGAAAGTCCTCGACGGCGGCGACGGCATCCACCACCGCCGGCGCGACAGGTTTGCCCGCAGCCAGCGCAGATGCAGACTCCGTGACGCCTTCAAGCGCCATTCGCCAGGTGGCGATAATTCCCCACATGCTTTACTCCTGTTTTGCAAGGGTGGTGTCGGTTTGCGTAACGCTGGCCATTTCCGCCGCGCGGTACTGTTTATCCAGGATACGCATGAAAGGCAGGTACAGCATGGCGCCAATCAGCAGGTTGAGAAGCTGCATGATGCTGCCGCTCAGGTGCCCGGTGACGATAAAGCCGCTGATCACCGGCGGCAGCGTCCAGGGAATAAACACCCCGGTGGTGACGGCGACGGCACCCATTTTCATCGCCGCATACTGAACGGTAACCAGCACCAGCGGCACCAGGTTGAACGGGATAAGCATGATCGGGTTCATAATCACCGGCAGGCCAAACAGAATCGGTTCGTTGATGTTGAACACCGACGCGCCCGCGCCGAGGCGCGCCACTTCGCGCATGTTTTTACTGCGGGCGAAAATCAGCATCGCAATCACCAGCGACAGCGTGGCCCCCGCACCGCCCATCCAGATCATGTCAAAAAACTGTTCGGTGATAATGTGCGGCGGCGTTGTGCCTGCCTGAATCGCCGCGATGTTGTCGGTCTGGTTCTCCATCCACAGCGGACGAATAATGCCGTTAATCATTGAGCCGGAGTTAATGCCTACGGACCACAGAATGGTGATGCTGAATACCGTCATCAGCGCGCCAAAGTATGAGGTGCCATAGTGGCGCACCGGCGTGGCAACCACGTCGTAAATAAACTGGTGGATGGTGCTGTAGTGGGTGTTTTCAAAGACGATGCGGATACCCAGCACCAGAATCATCACCAGCAGAGCCGGGATCAGCGCGGCGAACGACTCCTGCACCGCCGGAGGTACGCCGTCCGGCATTTTGATCACCAGTTTTTTGCGCTTCAGCCAGCAGAACAGCTCCGTCCACAGCAGGGAACCAATCATCGCCACGAACAGCCCTTTGCTGCCAATCCACTCCACCGGAATGACGGTAATACCGCCGTTTTCCGCCACCTTAATAAACGGTGTGAGGATCAGAAAAGCGACCAGCGAAAGAATGCCGCAGGAG
This sequence comes from Enterobacter sp. ENT02, assembly GCF_019219165.1. Lineage (NCBI taxonomy): Bacteria > Pseudomonadati > Pseudomonadota > Gammaproteobacteria > Enterobacterales > Enterobacteriaceae > Enterobacter > Enterobacter sp. ENT02. The sequence continues at coordinate 1,180,190 of NZ_JAHUWD010000001.1, read as the reverse complement.
ATGCGGTCTTCCCCGTAGTGTTCCGCCAGGCGGAACGCCACCAGGAAGCTGATGAACAGCGACATGGTGGAGAACACCGCGTTGAACGGGATTTCAATAATGGCGCTCCAGCTCTCACCAAAGGCCTGAGACATAAACTGCTGATAGGTTTGATTCGGGAACGATGAGATCACAAGCAGAATAGAGCCGACGATAATAAACGGCATGAATGACACGTAGGCCCCGCGAATGGCCCCAAGATGACGCTGCTGGGCCGTTTTGGCCGCCAGCGGCATCAGTTTTGCTTCAAGAAATCCCAGAACATTGTTCATTGTGAACTCCGTACAAGATTGAGTGGCGTTGTTTATGTTATGTCTGTGGATTATCAGTGAAGCGCGGCGAGCGAAAGGTGAAATCGGTCACAAAGCGTTCGCTGGTGTTATATAAATCTCATATGATTAGTTAATGGAATTATCGGAATGGAAATTAAACTGCACGCTAATGCCACCACCACGCCGCGCATCCGTCGCTATCTTCAGCAGTCAGAAAAAAGCGACAGAGAGTTGGCCGTTGAGCTTGGGATCTCGGTCACGACCGTCAGGCGCTGGCGTAACCGCGAGCAGGTTTCGGATAACCAGACGACACCGAAAATGATACACAAAGCGATGAGACAAGAGCAGGTCGCACTGGTGAATGCCCTGCGTGACGTCTCGGGCGCGCCGTTAGATGAACTGCTGCAGATGGTCAACGGTGTGCTGGGGATCCCCATTTCCCGGGCGACATTGAATCGCTATCTCAAACCGGCCTCTGCGAAACAAAAAGGGGCGCCGTTGCAGGGGAAAAAGGCGCTGAAGGCAGGCATTATGCCGCACGCATTGACGCTGCATCATCTGCCTTTGTCGCTTCACATGGACGATGGCGGGGAGCAACACCTGCTCTGGGCGCGTGAACCGGTGAGCGGCTGGTGCTATGCCCGGCTTTATGCAGGACTCTCGCCTCAGCTCTTTAACACCTGGACGCAGGCGCTGCTTGATGCCTGCCCGGCTGATATACAATCTATTGAGACTTTTGGCTTTGAGGTGACGCTAACGGTGCAGAACGTTGCTGTGAAAACGCATCCACATAAACACAATGCGCTTCAGGTGGCGGTGCCGTTACGCGATATTATTCCACGCGTGAATGATGAACCCGCAGGCGCGGTGCTGATCGCGCTGTGCGAGTTTTACAACCGGGGAAAAACGCAGAAAAAACTGGGGGGAAGTACGCCGCAGGCCTTTCTGGAAGCGCTGCGGCATAAAGGCTAGAGGATCTCGAGCACGTCTTCCGGCGGACGTCCAATGCGCGCCTTGCCGTTCGCCACCACAATCGGGCGTTCTATCAGCTTTGGATTCTCAACCATTGCCTGCACCAACTGGTCCTCTGACAAACGTGAGTCGTCCAGATTGAGCGACTTATACAGGTCTTCTTTCTGGCGCATCAGCTCTCTGGCGCTGCCCATTTCCAGCATGCGCAGCAGCTGACGAAGGGTTTGTGCATTCGGCGGCGTTTCGAGATACAGCACCACCTCTGGTTCAACACCGTTAGATTTCAACAGGCTGAGAGTATCCCGGCTCTTGGAGCAGCGAGGGTTATGGTAGATTTTTACCGCGTCTGTCATGTTTTTTCTTCCTTATTACATCTTTTCGTACGGCTTGAAGCGCTGCTGCAGAGCGCGCAGCTGATCGATGCGCGCATCGTAGCGGGCCTGCTGCAGGCTGCCGAGTTTGACCTGCGAGCTGGCGCTGCTCAGCATGGAAATGGCTTGATCGAGACGACCGACCAGCGCAAAGCCTTCGGCACGTGCCGCCAGCTCCTGATCGCGGTTACCGAGCTGGGCTTCAACCTGCGCGAGCAGATCCCAACCGTTTTGATCGTCTTTATTGTTAAAGGTGTAGCGGTTCAGAATGGTCGCCGCTTCGGCAGGCTGACCGCCCTGTAAGTAAGCATTCGCCAGGTTAAGCTGCAGCACCGGGTTGGTGCGAACGTCTTTTGCCCCTTTCAGGCGGTTGATTGCGTCTGTGGCTTTTTTCTGTCCCAGATCGATATCGGTTGAGAGGTCGAGATACCACGGGTTGTTTGGCTCGGCGGCCAGCAGCGGCTGCAACGCTTTACGCGCCTCGTCATATTTACTGGCCTCCATCGCCTGCAGCGCCTGACCATATTGAGCCGCGTTTTTCTCCCGCACATTGCCTTTGGAGAGCGCGTCCAGCAGATCGCTGGTGAGCTGGTTACGCCCGGAATTGTACATCCCCAGGGTTCTCACCTTTGCCATGTAGAAATCTTGTGAGGACTGCACGACAACCGGACGCATCTGGTTAGCTCGGTTACGGGCGTCCGACAGTCGGCTTTCAGGTAACGGGTGCGTCAGCAGGATTTCCGGTGGGCGTGAGGAGTAACGCGCCTGATCGAGCAGTTTTTCGAGGAAGCTCGGCATGGCCTGCGGGTCAAAGCCTGAACGCTGCAGCACCTGAATCCCGATGCGGTCCGCTTCCTGTTCGTTTTGCTGGGTAAAACTGATCATCCCCTGACGGGTGCCCGCCAGCGTCCCGGTCAGTGCCGCCATCCCGGCCTGCGGGCTGGCCATCGCCAGCAGAATAGAGCCCAGCGCACCAACCCAGGTCAGCGGGGCGTTACGTTTCTGGTCTTCCATCGCACGCGCCAGATGACGCTGGGTAACGTGCGAAATTTCGTGCGCCATCACGGATGCCAGCTGGCTTTCGTTATCGGAATAGCGGAACAACGCCGAATGCAGCACCACGTTGCCGCCAAAAAAGGCGAAGGCGTTGATTTCGTCGTTATTAATTAAATAGAAGTGGAAAGGGGTTTTTACCGAGTCGGCGTGCGCGACCAGCCGCATGCCCAGACCATTGATGTACTGCACCAACAGTGGGTCATTGATCAGCGGCGCGCTGCCGCGCAGCTGGCGAACGTAGTAATCACCCATCTGCATCTCCTGACCGATGGAGAGCGTGCTTCCTGCTGTGGTACCCATGTCCGGCAACGAGTCGGCCGAATCAGCGAAGGCGGGTGCAGCCTGACCGACAGTCAGTGCGGCGATAAGTGTCGCAACCAGTGTTTTTCTCAACTGCCTGAACATAACCACTGTCCTGTATTTTGGATGTGTCAATTTGACCGATGAACCGGCATATCGTTCATCTCCACTGACCTGCGAGTGTAGCCGTGTTGCGACATGAAGAAAATCCCATTCATCAGGCTTTTGCGAATCGTTACAGTGATACAAAAAGCGAAAGTCTTTTTTGTGACAGTTAGATACAATTCAGCTTCTCACTCCCGCCATTCGATTCAGGGAAGGGTTGTATGCTCGAAATGTTAATGCAGTGGTATCGGCGTCGGTTTAGCGACCCGGAAGCCATTGCTTTGCTGGTTATTCTGGTTGCCGGGTTCGGTATTCTGTTCTTCTTTAGCGGCCTGCTTGCGCCGCTGCTGGTGGCGATTGTGCTGGCGTATTTGCTGGAGTGGCCAACGGCGCGTCTGGAAAATATCGGCTGTTCCCGCCGCTGGGCGACCAGCATCGTGCTGGTACTGTTTGTCGGCATATTGTTACTGATGGCATTTGTGGTCATGCCGGTTGCCTGGCAGCAGGGGATCTACCTGATCCGTGATATGCCCGGCATGTTGAATAAGCTCTCTGATTTCGCCGCCACGCTGCCGCGTCGTTATCCCGCGCTGATGGATGCCGGGATTATTGACGCGATGGCCGAAAACATGCGCGCCCGCATCATGACGATGGGCGACTCGGTGGTGAAATACTCTCTGGCCTCGCTGGTCGGCCTGCTGACGCTGGCGGTTTACCTTGTGCTCGTGCCGTTAATGGTCTTCTTCCTGGTAAAAGATAAAGAACAGATGCTGAACGCCGTCAGGCGCATACTGCCGCGTAACCGTGGTCTGGCAGGGCAGGTCTGGCAGGAGATGAATCAGCAAATCACCAACTACATTCGCGGCAAGGTGCTGGAGATGATTGTGGTGGGTGTCGCGACCTGGATTGGCTTCCTGATTTTCGGCCTGAACTACTCGCTGCTGCTGGCGGTGCTGGTGGGGCTGTCGGTGCTGATCCCGTATATCGGTGCCTTCGTGGTGACCATCCCGGTGGTGGGCGTCGCGCTGTTCCAGTTTGGTCTGGGTACGGAGTTCTGGAGCTGCTTCGCGGTGTACCTGATTATTCAGGGACTGGACGGTAACCTGCTGGTGCCGGTGCTGTTCTCGGAAGCGGTAAACCTGCATCCACTGGTGATTATTCTGTCAGTGGTGATTTTCGGCGGGCTGTGGGGATTCTGGGGCGTGTTCTTTGCCATTCCGCTGGCGACGCTGATTAAAGCCGTGGTCCACGCGTGGCCGGATGTGCCGGCGGTGGAAGAGAAGTAGTTTTTGTGCGGCCTGATGCCCTCACCCCGGCCCTCTCCCACGGGGAGAGGGGGAAAACACTAAAAACGGCAACCAGGTTGCCGTTTTGCATTTATCTTGTAGGTCGGGTAAGGCGAAGCCGCCACCCGACACTCACTTTTAGGCACTTTGTTTCAACCAGTTCAACACCACGTCGTGGTGGTTGCTGGTTTTGAAGTCGTCAAACACATGCTCAACTTTACCGTCAGCGTCAATCAGGAAGCTGATGCGGTGAATGCCGTCGTAGGTTTTACCCATAAACGTTTTCTCACCCCAGACGCCGAACTGCTCGCAAACCTGGTGGTCTTCATCGGAAAGTAGCGTGAAGTTCAGGATCTCTTTTTCCGCAAATCGTGACAGCTTTTCTGGCTTGTCAGTGCTGATGCCCAACACTTCTACACCGACTTTTTTCAACTCATCCATGTTGTCGCGCAAGCCGCAGGCCTGTACGGTACAGCCCGGCGTCATGGCTTTCGGGTAGAAATAGACCAGAACACGCTGTCCCTGGAAGTCGGTCAAATTTACTTGCTCGCCGTCTTGATCCGGCAAGCTAAATTTCGGTGCGATGTCACCGGCTTTCAGTGGATTCATTACTCAACTCCATCCTGTTCGTGCTGCGAATAATTTACGACGCTTATACTGCCCTGCGCGTTTAATTCTGTACAGAGGGCTTTGAACGCTTGCTCGATATTTGACGCATCCTGTGATGCAGGGCTGTGCGCGGTAATTTGAATAAACAGCACCGGAAGAGCATGGTCATCGCTTGGCTGCGTACGGGAAACCAGTTCGGCAATATTCATCTGATGGCTGTCAAAAAGCGCCGTAAAACGCTCAATCAAATGCGGTGAATCAGGCACTTCAACCTGTACCCAGACGGTGGAAGGCAGTGCCGGACGCGGACGCGCGGTGGTGCGCTTCATCACTATCAGCAAATCCAGCTCGGCACCCTTCAGCGGCAGGGTTGATTCAATCAACGTAATGGCGTTCCATGTGCCGGAAAGCAGCATAATAAACGTGAACTCATCGCCAAGCATAGCGAGACGGCTGTCTTCGATATTACAGCCGCAGCTGCTTACGTGGCGGGTGATGGTGTTCACGATACCCGGCCTGTCAGCACCCAGCGCAGTGATAACCAGGTAATGTTGTGATGAGGTTGTCAAACCTGTTCTTCCTTTGCTTGGTTAAGTCTTCCTAAGGAAAGCATAAAAAAAACATGCATACAACCGCCTGAGCGCCTCAGGTCGCTTGCTTTTATTACAGTTCCAAACGTAACATTGAGGCTCTTGTTCGCACAGAGGATGGCTCATGTTCACGGGAAGTATTGTCGCGCTTGTTACACCGATGGATGAAAAAGGTAATGTCTGCCGGTCAAGCATGAAGAAGCTCATTGATTACCATGTCGCCAATGGAACCTCGGCGATCGTTTCGGTAGGGACTACCGGTGAATCTGCCACGCTGAGCCACGACGAGCACGGCGATGTGGTTATGCTGACCCTGGAGCTGGCTGACGGACGTATCCCGGTCATCGCAGGAACAGGGGCTAACGCAACCGCAGAAGCTATCAGCCTGACTCAACGTTTTAACGACAGCGGCATTGTTGGCTGTCTGACCGTCACGCCTTACTACAACCGTCCAACTCAGGAAGGTTTGTTCCAGCATTTCAAAGCCATCGCAGAACATACTGACTTGCCACAAATTCTGTATAATGTGCCGTCCCGTACCGGTTGCGATATGCTGCCGGAAACCGTTGGCCGTCTCTCGAAAGTAAAAAATATTATCGGGATTAAAGAGGCGACAGGGAACTTAAGCCGCGTTCATCAGATCAAAGAGCTGGTTTCAGATGACTTTATCCTGTTGAGCGGCGACGATGCGACCGCGCTGGACTTTATGCAGCTCGGTGGTCATGGCGTGATCTCCGTAACGGCTAACGTTGCGGCCCGCGATATGGCGGAAATGTGCAAACTGGCTGCGGCCGGTCATTTTGATGAAGCTCGCGTGATTAATCAGCGTCTGATGCCATTGCACAATAAATTATTTGTCGAACCCAATCCGATCCCAGTGAAATGGGCGTGTAAGGAATTGGGACTTGTAGCATCCGACACGCTGCGTCTGCCAATGACACCGATTACCGACCACGGTCGTGAAATTGTCGCTGGCGCGCTGAAGCATGCCGGTTTGCTGTAAAGTTTAGGGAGATTTGATGGCTTATTCAGTACAGAAGTCGCGCCTGGCGAAGGTTGCGAGTGTTTCGCTTGTTATGCTGCTCGCTGCCTGTAGTTCGGACTCGCGCTACAAGCGCCAGGTGAGCGGTGATGAATCCTATCTGGATGCGGCGCCGCTTGCTGAACTTCATGCACCGGCTGGTATGATCCTGCCGATTCAAAACGGCGATTATAATATCCCCGTCACTAACGGCAGTGGTCTTGTCGGTAAAGCGCTTGATATTCGTCCACCTGCTCAGCCTCTGGCGCTGGTGAGCGGCGCGCGTACCCAGTTTACCGGTGATACGGCATCCCTGATGGTTGAAAACAGCCGCAACAGCACGCTGTGGCCGCAGGTTGTCAGCGTTATCCAGTCTAAGAACTACACGATTGATAAACGCGATGATGCCAGCCAGACGTTAACCACGGACTGGATCGAGTGGAACCGCCTGGATGAAGATCAGCAGTACCGTGGTCGTTATCAAGTCTCCGTTAAACCGCAGGGTTATCAGCAGGCGGTTACCGTTAAGCTGTTAAACCTGGAGCAGGCGGGTAAACCGGTTGCTGATGCTGCATCCATGCAGCGTTACAGCACCGAAATGCTGAACGTCATTGCAGCGGGTCTGGATAAGAACGCGACTGACGCCGCTAACGCAGCGCAGAACCGCAGTGGTTCTTCCTTCGACGTGCAGAGCGCGGCGGATGATACCGGTCTGCCAATGCTGGTGGTGCGTGCACCGTTTAACCAGACCTGGCAGCGTCTGCCAGCGACGCTGGAAAAAGTGGGCATGAAAGTGACCGACAGTACGCGTTCAACCGGTAGCATGACGGCAACCTACAAGCCGCTGTCTGACAGCGCATGGCAGGAACTGGGCGCGAAAGATCCTCAGCTTGCCTCCGGTGACTACAAAATTCAGGTAGGTGACCTCGATAACCGCAGTAGCCTGCAGTTTATCGATCCGAAAGGTCACACGCTGACCCAGTCGCAGAATGATGCGCTGGTCGCCGTCTTCCAGGCAGCATTCAGCAAATAAATACAAGGGCTGGTGAATCCAGCCCTTTTTATTTTCGTGCCACGCAAACGTGTGCGTGGCATAATATCCCCAGTTTTGAACACAAATCATCACACCAGGAGTAATGAAGATGCAGAAGCAAGCTGAGTTGTATCGTGGCAAAGCGAAGACCGTATACAGCACGGAAAACCCGGATCTGTTGGTGCTCGAGTTCCGCAATGATACGTCAGCAGGGGATGGCGCACGCATTGAACAGTTCGATCGTAAAGGCATGGTGAACAACAAGTTCAACCACTTCATTATGAGCAAACTGGCCGAAGCGGGTATCCCGACCCAGATGGAAGCGTTATTGTCCGATACGGAATGTCTGGTGAAAAAACTGGACATGGTTCCGGTTGAGTGCGTCATTCGTAACCGTGCCGCTGGCTCCCTGGTGAAGCGTCTCGGCATTGAAGAAGGTATCGAACTGAACCCACCGCTGTTTGACCTGTTCCTGAAAAACGACGCCATGCACGACCCGATGGTCAACGAATCTTACTGCGAAACCTTCGGCTGGGTGAGCAAAGAGAATCTGGCGCGTATGCAGGAGCTGACCTACAAAGCGAACGACGTGCTGAAAAAACTGTTTGATGACGCAGGGCTGATCCTCGTCGACTTCAAGCTGGAGTTCGGTCTGTTCAAAGGCGAAGTGGTGCTGGGCGATGAGTTCTCCCCGGACGGCAGCCGCCTGTGGGATAAAGAAACCCTGGATAAAATGGACAAAGACCGTTTCCGTCAGAGCCTGGGTGGCCTGATTGAAGCGTACGAAGCGGTTGCTCACCGTTTAGGCGTTAAGCTCGACTAATCTCCTCAATTGCCAAAGGATATTCATATCCTTTGGCGTCTTACCCTTGTTTACTATGGTAATCTTGTCATTAACCGCCTACGATCATAGCTATTATTAATGGAATAGTTCGAGGTGGTTATGCGCTGGCAAGGGCGTCGTGAAAGTGACAATGTAGAAGACAGGCGCAGCAGTGGTGGTGGCGGCCCTTCAATGGGCGGTCCCGGCTTCCGGTTGCCCAGTGGAAAGGGCGGTATCATCCTGCTGATTGTGGTGCTGGTCGCGGGGTATTACGGTGTGGATCTCACCGGTTTGATGACCGGGGAGCCGCTCCAGCAACAGCAGTACTCGCAGCGCTCCATCAGCCCGAACGAAGATGAAGCGGCCAAATTTACCTCCGTTATTCTCGCGACCACAGAAGAAACCTGGGGGCAGCAGTTCGAGAAAATGGGGCGTACCTATCAGCAGCCGAAGCTGGTGATGTACCGCGGTGCGACGCGCACCGGATGCGGTACCGGACAGTCCGTGATGGGGCCGTTCTACTGCCCGGCGGACAGCACTGTCTATATCGATCTCTCATTTTATGATGACATGAAAAGCAAACTGGGTGCCGACGGCGATTTTGCCCAGGGCTATGTGATCGCGCATGAGGTCGGCCACCACGTGCAAAAATTGCTCGGCATCGAGCCTAAAGTACGTCAGCTTCAGCAGAATGCGTCTCAGGCTGAAGTGAACCGTCTTTCTGTCAAAATGGAGCTGCAGGCGGACTGCTTCGCCGGCGTCTGGGGCAATAGCATGAAACAGCAGGGCGTTCTGGAAACGGGCGACCTTGAAGAGGCGCTGAACGCCGCGCAGGCCATCGGCGATGACCGTCTCCAGCAGCAAAGCCAGGGGAGAGTGGTGCCAGACAGTTTCACTCACGGTACATCAGAGCAGCGTTACAGCTGGTTTAAACGTGGCTTCGACAGCGGTGACCCTGCGCAATGTAATACCTTCGGCAAAGCGATGTAATGTTGCCGTTTGAACATCTGATCAGCCAGCTCAGGCGTAAAGGTCATCGTCGTTTGGTTGTACTCAGCGGCGATGCGCATTGGACATTGACGCAGGCGGTGGCCCTGCGCGATGCCCAGCCTGGAGACTGGCTGTGGCTGGATGAACACCCGTCGAAAGCTATCAGCGGGCTGCTGGGGCGTGAGTTTCAGCACGCGGTTTTTGATGCTCGCGTGGGGTTCGACGTCTCGGCCTTTGCCGCCCTCAGCGGGACGCTGCGCGCCGGGAGTCTGCTGGTGCTGCTGGTTCCGCCTTTCTCCGTCTGGGCGGAAACACCGGACAGCGACTCCGTTCGCTGGAGCGACAGCGCCGAGCCTATCGCCACGCCGCATTTTGTGCACCATTTCCAGCGCACCATCGCCGCTGACCCTGACACTATCCTGTGGTGTCAAAACCAACCGCTAGCGCTTCCTCCGTTTCCTGATACCCCTGACTGGCAGCCAGCCAGCGGCGACCCGCAGCGTGAGCAGGCTGACATCCTGCGTACGCTCCTGGCCATGAATACTGGCGTCGTGGCGGTCACGGCACCTCGTGGACGCGGAAAGTCAGCGCTTGCAGGAATGTTGCTAAAGCGTATTCAGGGCACTGCGGTAGTGACTGCACCTGCGAAAGGGGCAACGGATGTTCTCGCCCGTTTTGCGGGAGAGCATTTTCACTTTATGGCGCCGGATGCGCTGCTCGCGTCGACGCTGCAGGCCGACTGGCTGATTGTCGATGAGGCGGCCGCCATTCCGGGACCGCTTCTTGAAAAGCTGGTTGAGCGTTTTCCCCGCGCTCTGTTGACCACCACGGTTCAGGGTTATGAAGGAACAGGCCGGGGTTTTCTGCTGAAGTTTTGCGCCCGGTTCAGCGGGTTGCAGTCTTTCACCTTATCAGCGCCGGTTCGCTGGGCTGCCGGGTGCCCCCTCGAGCGGGTGGTGTCAGAGATTCTGCTGTTTGACGATGCGCTCATCGACCAGAAACCGGAAGGTGACGTGCGTTTAACGTCGCTGGAGCCGCAGATTTGGGAAAGCAATCCGGCGCGTGTGGCAGGCGTTTATGAGCTGTTATGTGCCGCGCATTACCGCACGTCCCCGCTTGATTTACGCCGGATGATGGACGCGCCGGGACAGCATTTTACCGTTGCTGAAACCGACTCAACCCTCGCCGGCGCACTCTGGCTGGTGGAGGAGGGCGGCTTATCCCCAGAGCTGAGTCGCGCGGTGTGGGCGGGATTTCGTCGGCCTCGAGGGAATCTGGTGGCGCAGTCTCTGGCTGCCCACGGCGGCTCGCCTCTGGCTGCGACGCTTAAGGGCCGACGGATCACGCGTATTACCGTTCATCCCCATCGTCAACGGGAAGGTATTGGTCGTCGGCTTATCCGTAGCGCCAGCGGGGAGGATTATCTCTCCGTGAGTTTTGGCTATACCGACGAGCTGTGGCGCTTCTGGCAGCAGTGCGGCTTTGTTCTGGTGCGGATAGGCAGCCACCGCGAAGCGAGCAGCGGCTGCTTCACCGCGATGGCGTTGCTGCCGCTCAGCGAGGCGGGGCATCAGCTGTGCACGCAGGCATATCAGCGTCTGCGGCGTGACGCACGGGTCCTCTCGGCCTGGAATGGCGAAAAGATCCCGGTGTCAGATGGCTGGGAAGCTACCCTTAACAATGACGACTGGCAGGAGCTGGCGGGGTTTGCCTTTGCCCATCGGGCGTTCTCGACCTCCGTTGCCGCGTTAACCCGCTTGCTGTTAAACGTGGACATGCCGCTCCCGCTTTTGCGCAGTAAATTGGCGGGGGAAACGGATAACGCCGGGCGAAAAAGCTTGCTGGCGAACCTGCGCAAAGAAACAGCACAAGCGCTTGAAAGTCTTGATGAAACACGCAGTCAGAAGTTGAAAGGCGACATTTTGCAATGGCAATTTTTTCAATGACTTCATCAGTAAAGTGGCATGGTCATTACCCCACAGAGGCGTAGAATCCTGCTCATCACTTAAGGAGATCGCCATGAAACACGACCATTTTGTTGTTCAAAGCCCTGAAAAACCGGCTAAACAGTTACTGCTGCTGTTTCATGGCGTTGGCGATAACGCCGTCAATATGGGGCAGATTGGCAGCTGGTTTGCGCCGGTTTTCCCGGATGCGCTGATTGTCAGCATCGGCGGCGTAGAGCCTTGCGGCCCTGAAGGTCGCCAGTGGTTTTCGGTGCAGGGTGTAACGGAAGAGAACCGTCAGGCGCGCATCGATGCCATCATGCCGACCTTCATCGATACCGTACGCTACTGGCAGCAGCAGAGCGGCGTGGGTGCTGACGCAACGGCGCTGATTGGTTTTTCACAGGGGTCAATTATGTCGCTGGAGAGTGTGAAAGCACAGCCGGGGCTGGTATCCCGCGTGATTGCCTTTAACGGTCGTTTCGCCACTCTGCCCGGCAGCGTGACGACGCAGACTACCATTCATCTGATCCACGGTGGTGAAGATCGGGTGATTGAGCTTTCGCATGCGGTTGCCGCGCAGGAATCGCTTATCCGCGCTGGCGGGGACGTCACGCTGGATATCGTTGACGATCTGGGGCACGCGATTGACGACCGCAGCATGCAGTTTGCGCTCGATCGTTTGCGTTATACCGTGCCGAAGCACTACTTCGACGAAGCGCTCAGCGGTGGTAAGCCGAATGATGATGATATTGTAGAGTTTATGTGAGGATTCCCCTCACCCCGGCCCTCTCCCCACAAGGGCGAGGGAGAAAGACTGCACCGACCGGTTTCCTCTCCCCTGTGGGGAGAGGGTTAGGGTGAGGGGGTTAACAATTACTTCTTCTGGTCCTTTTTCGGCCAGTCGTCTTCATCGTCCCACTTGTCGTTAAAATCACGATGTGGCGGAAGATCCGGTTTGTTGGCGAGGAACTTCTTATGATCAACGCGCTTCAGATCTTTAATCACGTTCAGCAGCACGCCTACCAGAAACACCAACACCAGAATCCACCAGTACTTTGAAAGCCAGTCCATTCGCTAATCCTCTAAGCAGTCGTCAGGCGACGAGCTGCTCCATAATACGTTGATACATACGGGCCAGCAGTTGTAAATCAGCCGCATTGACGCATTCATTGATTTTGTGAATGGTCGCGTTTACTGGACCCAGTTCGACAACCTGTGCACCCATACGGGCGATAAAGCGTCCGTCAGAGGTGCCGCCAGTCGTCAGCAGCTGTGGCTTAATTTCATTATAGTGTGCGATGGCGTTCACTACCGCATCTACCAGCTTTCCACGCTGCGTCAGGAACGGTTGGCCGGACACCCACCACTCCACGGTATAGCGTAGCTGGTGTTTTTCCAGCAGTGCGATCACGCGGGCTTTGATCATCTCGTCGGTCAGTTCCGTGCTGAAGCGGAAGTTGAACTGAACAAAGCAATCGCCAGGGATGACGTTGTTGCTGCCGGTTCCGGCCTTGACGTTGGCAATCTGCATGCTGGTTGGTGGGAAGAATTCGTTGCCTTTGTCCCACTCTATCCCCACCAGTTCGTTCAGCATCGGCGCGGCACGGTGCACCGGGTTGTCGGCCAGGTGAGGATAGGCCACGTGCCCCTGCACACCGTGAATGGTCAGATTACAGGTCATGGACCCGCGACGACCGTTTTTCACGACATCGCCCACCACTTCGGTGCTGGATGGCTCGCCCACCAGGCAGTAGTCCAGCCGTTCGTTACGCGCCATCAGCGCGTCAACGACTTTCACGGTACCGTTATGCGCGCTGGCTTCTTCGTCGGAGGTGATCAAAAACGCGAGACGATTTTTATGATTAGGATGCTGGGCAACGAAACGCTCTGCGGCCACGACCATGGCCGCCAGTGAGCCTTTCATGTCTGCCGCACCGCGGCCAAACAGCATACCGTCACGGATGGTGGGTTCGAACGGGGGATTGATCCAGCGGTCTGCATCACCCGCGGGAACCACATCCGTATGCCCGGCAAACGCCAGCGTTTCCCCCTGACCGCGCCAGGCCCAGAAGTTCTGCGTATCGCCAAAATCCATGCGCTCAACGGTAAAACCGATGGCACGCAGACGCTCAATCATTAATGCCTGACAACCTGCATCGTCCGGGCTAAGGGAAGGACGGCGGATAAGCTGCTGAGTCAGCTCAATGACCGGGCATGACATAGACTACACCTCAACGAAAAAAGTCAGAATAAAGGGTTTCACTGAAACCCAGCAGCATAGGCTGACCTGGCTTGCAGAGCAATGGGCGTTTGATAATTGCTGGCATTTCAAGCATCAGTTCTGCCGCGCTGTCCGCATCGGTGATACCGGCGCGGATGGATTCATCCAGTTTACGCCAGGTGGTGCCCCGGGTATTGAGCAGCGCTTCCCAGCCCAGTTCACCGATCGCGGTATGCAGAAATTCTGCATCCAGACCGTCAGCACGGTAATCGTGAAAGCGGTACTCTACGTTGTTTGCTTCAAGCCAGCGGCGGGCTTTTTTGATAGTGTCGCAATTTTTAATGCCGTACATCACAACCATAGTGAATCCTTTTGTTCTTATGCAGAAAGAATGTTCAATAAATTCGAAGATATATCCTTAAGTGGAATATAACACATTCAGGAATTCTCTTGATTTACAATTCTCCTTAATTCACCTCACACCTGTAAGCTGAATATTCTTTCATCATTTAAGCATAGATGTCTATCAGGTTTAAATCTCTAATAAAGTCAGTGGTTAAATATCTAATCATCTGCTCGTAGGGTTATTTCAAAATATTGCTGGCGGTCACACAAAATTTAAGGGCGTGCGTTCATATTTATCATAAATCCACCGGGGATAGGGGGGTATAATCACTGCAATTGGTTAAATAGTCTTCACAATGATGATACGTTTCCGTAGAATGCGCATAATAATAAGAGAGGTTGTTATGATTGAACGTGAACTGGGGAACTGGAAAGATTTTATCGAAGGCATGCTTCGTAAATGACATTCAGTAAGAATTGCAAGCGCACTTAAATAAGTAAAATAACCATAGTGTGAATGAATCACACAATAAAAAGGCGGCTACGAAAGCCGCCTTTTTTTATTTCGTTGGTTACTCAGGCTTTTCCTTCAGTGGGAAGCGGCGTCGCACCAGCACAAAGAACAGCGGCACGAAATAAATAGCCAGAATCGTGGCTGAAATCATCCCCCCCATCACTCCGGTACCGACCGCATGCTGGCTGCTGGAACCGGCACCCGAACTGGTCGCCATCGGCAGTACCCCGAAGACAAACGCCAGAGAGGTCATCAGAATCGGGCGTAAACGCTGGCGGCAAGCGTACAGCGTTGCGGCTAGCAGGTCCTGGCCTTTCGCATTCATCTCATTGGCAAATTCCACGATCAGAATGGCGTTTTTGGCCGACAGGCCAATCACAGTCAGCAGCCCCACCTGGAAGTAAACATCGTTCTCCAGGCCGCGCATCCAGGTTGCCAGCAGCGCACCGATGACGCCTAACGGTACCACCAGCATCACCGAGAACGGTACTGACCAGCTCTCATACAGTGCGGCAAGGCAGAGGAAGACCACCAGCAGCGACAGGGCGTACAGCGCAGGGGCCTGTGCACCGGAGAGCCGCTCCTGATACGACATCGCCGTCCACTCCAGGCCAAACCCGGTTGGCAACTGCTGCACCAGTTTTTCCATAATATCCATCGCGGTACCGGTACTGACGCCCGGCGCGGCTTCACCTACGATCTCCAGCGCCGAGTAGCCGTTATAGCGTTCCAGGCGCGGTGAGCCGGTTTCCCAACGTGAAGTGGCGAAGGCGGAGAACGGCACCATGCCCCCTGCGTTATTACGCACATACCAGCGGTTAATATCGTCCGGCAACATACGGTATTTGGCGGCAGACTGAACGTAGACCTTTTTCACGCGGCCGCGATCCATAAAGTCGTTGACGTAGCTTGAGCCCCAGGCCGTTTGCAGCGTGTCGTTGATGTCATCAATGGATACGCCGAGCGCCTGCGCTTTACGCTGGTCGATATCGACCTGGAGCTGCGGGCTGTCATCCAGGCCGTTGTGACGTACGCGGGTCAGCTGTGGATCCTTGCTGGCCAGATCGAGCAATTTATCGCGCGCAGCCATTAACGCGTCATGACCGGCTCCCGCGTGATCCTGCAGTTCCATATCAAACCCGGCGGAACTCCCCAGACCGCTGATGGCCGGAGGGCTGCTGGCAAATACGCGCGCTTCTTTGATATGGCTGAAGGCTTTCGTCGCGCGTTCAATAATGGCGAACGAGGAGCCTGTGTCGCTGTCGCGCTGATCCCAGTCTTTCAGGCGCACGAACATGCGTGCGACGTTCTGCCCGTTCCCGCCCGGACCCGAGCCGACGGTGGAGAAGACGGAAACAACGTTATCTTTCTCTTTGGTGTGGAAATAGTTCTCAACCTTCTGCACCACCTTCAACGTTTGTTGCTGCGTAGAACCGCTTGGCAGTTGAACGGAGGTGATAAACATGCCGCGATCTTCCAGCGGCAGGAAGGAGGTTGGCAGACGCAGGAACAGGAACACCATTCCGCCTAACAGCAGGACATAAATCGCCATCCAGCGCACGCTGCGATGCAGGATCTTACCCACGCCCGCCTCATAGCGCGCCGCGTTGCGGTTGAACATGCGGTTAAACCAGCCGAAAAAGCCTTTTTGCCCGTGATGCTCGCCTTTATGTAACGGCTTGAGGAGGGTGGCGCAGAGGGCTGGGGTGAGGATCATCGCCACCAGCACCGAGAGCACCATCGCGGAGACAATCGTGATGGAAAACTGGCGGTAAATCGCACCGGTGGTGCCGCCAAAGAACGCCATCGGGATAAACACCGCTGAGAGCACCATCGCAATACCGACAAGCGCGCCCTGAATTTGCCCCATCGATTTTCGCGTGGCTTCGCGTGGCGAGAGTCCTTCTTCGCTCATGATGCGTTCGACGTTTTCCACCACCACGATGGCATCATCCACCAGCAGGCCAATCGCCAGCACCATCGCGAACATGGTTAAGGTATTGATACTGTAGCCAAAGGCATACAGCACGGCGAAGGTGCCGAGTAGTACCACCGGAACGGCAATGGTGGGAATAAGCGTGGCGCGGAAGTTTTGCAGGAACAGGTACATGACCAGGAACACCAGCCCGATCGCTTCCAGCAGAGTTTTCACCACGTCTTCAATGGAGGCTTTAACGAAGGAGGTGGTTTCGTAGGCGACTTTGTATTCCAGCCCGTGCGGGAAATAGTGCGACAGTTCGTCAAGGCGATTTAGCACCAGTTCAGCGGTTGCCATTTCGTTCGCGCCGGAGGCCAGCTTCACCCCTAAGCCGGATGCCTGGTTGCCGTTAAAGCGGCTCAGATAATCATACTTTTCCGCGCCCATTTCCACGGTCGCGACATCGCCCAGCCGCACTTCAGAGCCGTCCTGATTGACCCGCAGGGTGATATTACGGAACTGATCGGGCGTCTGGAGCAGGGACTGAGAGTTAATGGTCGCGTTCAGTGCCTGGTTATCGACAGAGGGTGTACCGCCAAGCTGACCGACGGCGATCTGAGCGTTCTGCGATTCGATGGCGTCAGTCACGTCTTTGGCCGTCATTTGCACGCTGTTCAGCTTGTTGGGATCCAGCCAGATGCGCATGGAATACTGCGAGCCGTAGGCGTCGATATCCCCTACGCCGTTAATACGGCTGAGCGGATCCTGGATATTACTCGCCACGTAGTCAGCGATATCCTGCTTATCCATCGAACCATCGGTGGAGACAAACGCGATGGTTAAAATATTGGTGTCACCTGTTTTACGTACGGTCACGCCCTGGTTCTGCACCGCCTGCGGTAGCTTACGCAGGGCAGACTGCAGCTGGTTTTGCACCTGCTGCACCGCTTCGTCCGGGTCGGTTCCCGCCGTAAAACTCAGTGTCACCGTAGCCTGACCGGTGGCGCTGCTCTGTGAGGACATGTACATCAGGTTATCGAGACCCGTCATGTTCTGCTCGATCACCTGGGTGACGGTATTTTCCAGCGTCTGTGCTGATGCGCCAGGATAGTTTGCCGTGACGCGCACATTTGGCGGCGCCAGATCGGGGTATTGCTCAACAGGAAGTGAAGTAATCGCCAGAACACCCGTCAGACATAACAGAATGGCAAGTACCCAGGCAAAAATGGGGCGATCGATGAAGAAATTCGCCATGAAAGTGTGACCTCGTTTTGCTGCACGTCATTATTGTTTATTGCCCGCATAACTTTAGCGGTTAGGCCCAGGTCAAACGTGGAGAAATAAAGGAGATAATGTAAATTATCATGCGCTTTTCCCTGCGCGCTCCCCTTTACCGTTATTTACCCGCCAGCGATGCGGGTGTACGGAAAGTGACGGTGACCTCCGTTCCGCCGTTCTTCGGCTGTGAAAAGCGCAGCGTTCCGCCGAGCCGTTCCGCACGTTCGCGCATGATGTTCAGCCCGTAATGGCCCGGCGGTTCGTTCGCCTCGCCAATGCCAATACCGTTATCGCGTACAGCCACGCTGTGCGTACCGTCAGCGGCGGTAATGCAGCTGACGGTGATCTCGCTTGCGTCGGCATGTTTGATGGCGTTCAGCACCGCTTCCCGCACAATCTGCAGCAAATGCACCTGTTTTTGTGCATCCAGGGCCAGGGATGAGAGTCGACAATCGAGAACCAGCTTCGCCTTCGTCTGGGTTTGCAATCCCTCGAGAGACTCCTGCAGCGCGGCGGGCAGGTTTGCGTGGTTGAGCGTCAGGCGGAAGGTGGTGAGCAGTTCACGCAGCTGGTGCCAGGCGTTGTTAAGCTCGCGCGAGAAGTCCGTGATGATGGTCTGCGCCTGGGCATTCTCATCCGGGACGGCGCGTTTGAGCAGGGCAAGCTGAATGCGCAGATAGGACAACACCTGCGCCAGCGAATCATGCAGTTCGCGGGCGATGGTGGCGCGCTCTTCCATCAGCAGCAGCTGTTGATAGTGTTTTTGCGCCTGGTTGAAGTAAAGTCCGCGCCCCAGCATCGTCGCCACGCTCTTCATCAGCGGGAGTGACACGCCCCCGGTCTCACTCTGCCAGCGCAGTTCGCCATACAGGGTGTCCTGCATCAGAACAGGCAAACTGTGCAGTTCCGCGCCTTCGGCTTCGCTGCCTTCGAACAGCTGCCAGTCGTCACTGGTCCGTAGCGCCAGATAATTTATCTGCGTGTATTCATGCACGATCTGCAAAATATGCCTGAAACAATGGCTGTCTATCTGTCCGGTATTCAGCGCCTGAGAACATTTGAACAGCATTTCGAGCTGCTGGTGCGCCTCATTCAGGTGCTGCGTCTTTTCCGCCACGGATTGCTCCAGCGAGCGATAAAGCGAATGCAGTTCCGCTGACATATGGTTAAACGCGCGGGAAAGCTGGCCCAGCTCGTTGGGCAGGGCGGTATCCGGTGCAGGCGTATCAAATTGTCCCTGTTCGATACGCTCGCTGGCCGCGACCAGATTGTTCAGCGGCAGTACCACCTGACGGCGGATCCGCCGCAGCGTCGCCAGCGCCAGCAGCAGAATGCTCAGTCCACCCGCCAGCGACATCAGGATCACCCGCTGAATTTTATGTTCGGTGTAGTGCTGAAGCGCCAGCACAAAGGCATCAATACGGCCGACGAAATCCTCAATGTGGGCCTGATACCATGCGGTGTCGCCGCTGGCGATGCGCTGGCTCATCTCCTGCCAGGCAAGATGCAGCTGGTGGTAGCGCTGTTTAACATCGTCCGGCACATACCAGCGGTTCAACGTCTGCAGCGCAGGGGCGCTCAGCGTCTGCTGCCAGGCTTCACGGTGTTCCATCAGTGATGGGCTGGCGCGCTGCATCTCGTAGCCCAGGCGGTAGCTCTGCATACGCAGCGAACCCGCAATGTTAATCGCCTCAGCGTCTCGCTGGCTGCTGGCGAGTGTCATCAGCGCGATGGCGCTGGTCATAACGGATAGCACAATCATCGAAAAGAAAGCCCGAGCCAGGCTTCCGGAAACAGGGCGTTTAACGGTCACAAATCAGCTTCCTGAATAAATTGATCTGCCACAGGTTCACTGGAGATAGTTCGGCTTTCTGGGCATTTGAACATTGCCTGAACACGTCACCGTGGC
The DNA here is from genome assembly GCF_019219165.1 of Enterobacter sp. ENT02. Taxonomy (NCBI): domain Bacteria; kingdom Pseudomonadati; phylum Pseudomonadota; class Gammaproteobacteria; order Enterobacterales; family Enterobacteriaceae; genus Enterobacter; species Enterobacter sp. ENT02. Next base: position 1,160,589 of record NZ_JAHUWD010000001.1, on the reverse strand, counting down.
TAAATACAGTACATATAGAAAGAATAAGGTTATTGAACCAAAAACAGGTGTCGTTATGAATCGTTTTATTATGGCCAACAGCCAGCAATGCATAGGGTGTCGTGCCTGTGAGGTCGCGTGTGTGATGGCGCACAACGATGAGCAACATGTTCTGAGTGAGCGCCATTTTCATCCCCGCATTGCGGTCCTCAAATCAAAGGGGAAGAACAGTCCCGTTACCTGCCACCACTGCGAAAATGCCCCCTGCGAGCACAACTGCCCGAACGGGGCTATCAGCAAGCACAGCGACAGCGTACAGGTGAATCAACACAAATGCATTGGTTGCAAAGCCTGCGTGGTAGCCTGCCCGTTCGGCACGATGGACATCATCGTTACGCCGCTGGATAACGCGAGCGTGAAGGCGTCGGCGCACAAATGCGATCTCTGCCTGGCGCGGTCTCAGGGGCCTGCCTGTATTGAAAACTGCCCGGCTGACGTGCTCACGCTTGCCACACCCGCCGTGCTGGATAACCTGTCGAAAGCGCGGCGCACGCGCACCGCGCGACTGGAAGCGCAGCCGTGGCACGGCGAGGCGGTGCAACAGGTTCAGCCGCAAACCAAACTACAGCAGTTGCACAATACTCCTCCACGGGGCGAGCCAGACAAGCTGCCGGCGCAAGAACGCGCCTGCCATTTCAACGAAATCTATCTGCCGTTTCGGGCTGAACAGGCCAGACGTGAGGCGTCCCGCTGCCTGACCTGCGGGGAGCACAGCATCTGCGAGTGGACCTGCCCGCTGCACAACCACATTCCGCAGTGGATTGCGCGCGTCAACGCGGGGGATATCACTGGCGCGGCAGAACTCTCCCATCAAACCAACTGTTTACCGGAAATTACTGGCCGCGTTTGCCCGCAGGACCGCTTATGCGAAGGTGCCTGCACGCTGCGCGATGAGTCTGGTTCCGTGACCATTGGTAATATCGAGCGCTACATCTCAGACCAGGCGCTGGCGATGGGCTGGACGCCGGACATGAGCGACGTCCTCCCGGTGGGCAAGCGGGTGGCCATTATTGGCTCAGGCCCGGCAGGGCTGGCGTGCGCCGACGTGCTGGTGCGCAGCGGCGTGAGCGTGACGGTGTATGACCGCCATCCGGAAATCGGCGGACTGCTGACGTTTGGCATTCCCGCCTTCAAGCTGGATAAATCCCTGCTCGCGCGGCGCAGAGAGATATTTACCGCGATGGGGATCCGGTTCGAACTCAACTGCGAAGTGGGACGCGATGTCTCTCTGACGCAGCTGCAGCGTGATTATGATGCCCTGTTTATTGGCGTAGGAACCTACCGCTCCATGAAGGCCGGTATCCCTCATGAAGATGCGCCGGGTGTCTATGACGCGCTGCCGTTCCTGGTGGCGAACACCCGCCATGTGATGGGGCTTGAGTCGAGCGCCTCTGAGCCGTTTATCGACACGCAGGGGCTGAATGTGGTGGTACTCGGCGGAGGGGATACGGCGATGGATTGCGTGCGAACCGCGCTGCGGCAGGGGGCCGCCAAAGTGACCTGTGCCTATCGCCGGGACGAGGCCAACATGCCGGGGTCGAAAAAAGAGGTGAAGAACGCGAAAGAGGAGGGGGCGGCGTTTGAATTTAACGTCCAGCCCGTCGAGCTGGTGCTTGCTTCGGACGGGAAGGTCAACGGTATCCGGATGCTGCGCACCGAACTGGGTGAACCGGATGCGCAGGGTCGTCGTCGTCCCGTTCCGGTTGCAGGCAGTGAGTTCGTCCTGCCTGCCGATGCGGTGATCATGGCGTTTGGCTTTAACCCGCACGCGATGCCCTGGCTGCAGGCCCAGGGCGTGGAAACGGATGACTGGGGGCGCATCATTGCCTCTGTCGAAGGGCACTATCGTTACCAGACCAGCAACCCGCAAATTTTTGCCGGAGGTGACGCTGTGCGCGGTGCCGATTTAGTGGTCACTGCGATGGCTGAGGGGCGCCATGCGGCGCAGGGTATTCTCGACTGGCTTGAGATAACAGCGCCAAAGGCGCACTAAATCCGACCGGCGACAAAGCGCGCTCCACGGCGTAGTATAACTGCACTCATTATGTCGTGGAGCCCGTATGACCCTCAAAATTGACGTTATTAAAGACAAAATCCTGTCCGAAAATTACTTTGTCCTGCGTAACATCACCTATGATTTAACGCGTAAGAATGGTGAAGTGATACGCCACAAGCGCGAGGTCTACGACCGTGGCAATGGCGCAACCATTTTGCTCTACAACCGTGAAAAACAGACCGTGGTATTGATTCGCCAGTTTCGGGTGGCGACATGGGTGAATGGCAATCCTGACGGACGACTCATTGAAACCTGCGCAGGTCTGCTTGACGATGATGAGCCTGAGGTTTGTATCCGCAAAGAGGCCGTTGAAGAAACGGGCTTTGAAGTGGGTGAGGTGAAAAAGGTGTTCGAACTGTTCATGTCGCCAGGCGGCGTGACGGAAATTGTCCACTTCTTCATTGCGGAATACAACGATGCGCAGCGCACTCACCGGGGCGGTGGCGTTGAAGACGAGGATATTGAGGTGCTGGAAATGCCGTTTTCTCAGGCACTGGCAATGGTGAGAAGCGGAGAGATCAGGGACGGTAAAGCCGTAATATTGTTGCAGTACCTACAAACGACCGGGATCATGAACCCCTCTTTCGAACGGTGATAGATTACATTTCAGATAAATCTATCCGATAAATCCGATTGAGCAAGCCCGGTTCGGACACGAAGATACTGCCCAGTTTGACGTTTTCGTTTCCGGGATTGTGCCATCCATGCGCTACTGCGTTTTTATTCTCTTCCTGTTTTGCGTGCTACCCGCGCCATTGGTGTGGGCTGCTCCCGCCCAGCAGTCCTTCTCTGACTGGCAGGTCACCTGCAATAACCAGAATTTTTGCGTTGCGCGAAATACCGGTGAACATCGCGGTCTGGTCATGACGCTCAGCCGCAGCGCGGGCGCGAAAACGGACGCCACGCTGCGGATCGATCTCGGTGGGCTTTCTGACCCCGTCGTGAAAGAGCCTGATATCGCGCCGCGACTGCTGCTGGATGACGTACCGCTTAAGCTTTCGCCTCAGCACTGGCAATTAACGCCCTGGCATCTGAAGACTGACGATGCCGCCACCATCACCGCTTTTTTGAAAAACATTCAGGAAGGGCACGCCCTGACGTTGCAGGGTGGCAAGCAGGTTATCTCACTGGATGGCCTGAAAGCGGCGCTGCTGTTTATCGATGCCCAGCAAAAACGCGTCGGCAGCAAAACAGCCTGGATAAAAAAAGGGAACAGTCCGCCGCTGAGCGTGCCGCCCGCACCCGCATTAAAAGAGGTGGCGGTCGTCAACCCGACACCGACGCCGCTGACCCATGAAGAGTTGAACGACCTGCTGGATTATGGCACCTGGAGGATGAATAACAGTCAATGCTCGCTTGATCCGAACCGCCGTGAAGTCCGCGTTACCGCATTAACCGATGACAAAGCGCTGTTGATCGTCAGCTGTGAGGCCGGGGCGTATAACACCGTCGATTTGGCATGGCAGGTTTCGCGCAAAAAGCCGTTTTCTGCCCGTAGCATCAGGTTGCGTCTGCCATTTACCCCTTCAAGCAACAGCAGCGAGATGGAGCTGATGAATGCCAGCTTTGATGAGAAAACGCGTGAGCTGACCACGCTGGCGTTAGGGCGGGGCATTGGGGATTGCGGGATCCAGACGCGCTGGCGTTTTGACGGCCAGCGCTTCCGCCTGGTCCGCTATGCGGAAGAGCCCAGCTGTGATAACTGGAACGGGCCAGACGCCTGGCCCACGCTGTGGATTACGCGGTAGCTTTTTGCCGGGTGGCAGCTTCGCCTTACCCGGCCTACGAATCCTGCGGTATGTGACAATGTGCCGGGTGGCGGCTGCACCTTACCCGGCCGACGACACTTCGAACCGTAGGCCCGGTAAGCGTAGCGCCACCGGGCACGCAGGCCGCACTAGATCACGCTCAGCGCTTTCTCCACCACGTTCTCAACGGTAAAGCCGAAGTACGGGAACAGCTTATCGGCAGGGGCGGACTCACCGTAACCCCGCATGCCAACAATCGCCCCTTTGAGCCCGACATACTTGTACCAGTAGTCGGCAATACCGGCCTCCACCGCCACGCGTGCCGCGACGCTGGACGGCAGGACCGATTCCCGGTACGCCTCATCCTGTGCATCAAAAATATCCGTGGAAGGCAGAGATACTACGCGCACCGCGTGTCCTTCGGCGGTCAGTTTCTCCGCGGCTTTCACCGTGATTTCCACCTCGGAACCGGTAGCAATCAGGATCACGTCCGGCTTGCCGCCGCTGTCTTTCAGGATGTAGCCGCCGCGGGCGATGTTTTTCACCTGCTCCGGGGTGCGCTCAATCTGCGCCAGGTTCTGGCGCGACAGAATTAATGCCGTTGGTCCGTTGTGGCGTTCCACCGCCAGCTTCCAGCCCACCGCCGCTTCGACCTGGTCGCACGGGCGCCAGGTGCTGAAGTTCGGCGTCAGGCGCAGGCTCGCCAGCTGTTCAACCGCCTGGTGCGTGGGCCCATCTTCCCCCAGCCCGATGGAGTCGTGGGTATAAACCATGATTTGCCGCGCCTTCATCAGCGCCGCCATGCGCGCCGCGTTACGGGCGTACTCGACGAACATCAGGAAGGTGGCCGTGTAGGGCACAAAGCCGCCGTGATGGGCGATGCCGTTGGCAATGGCCGTCATCCCGAACTCGCGCACGCCGTAGTGGATGTAGTTCCCGGCAATGTCCTCTTTCAGCGATGTCGAGCCGGACCAGATGGTCAGGTTACTCGGCGCCAGATCCGCCGAGCCGCCCAGCAGTTCGGGCAGAATAGGACCTATTGCGTTCAGGGTATTTTGCGACGCCTTACGGGTGGCAATTTTCGCCGGGTTGGACTGCAGGTTTTCAATCAGCGCCTGGGTTTTATCGTCCCAGTCTTCCGGCAGGCCCCCGCTCATGCGGCGTGAAAACTCGGCCGCCAGCTCCGGATGCGCTTTTTTGTAGGCGGCAAATTTTTCGTTCCAGGCGTGCTGGGCTTTCTCACCGTCTTCGCGGGCATCCCAGGCTCTGTAGATCTCTTTCGGGATCTCAAATGGCGGGTATTTCCAGCCCAGCTTCTGCCGGGTCAGCGCCACTTCTTCGTCACCCAGCGCCGCGCCGTGCGCCTCCTCTTTGCCCGCCTTGTTCGGTGAGCCGAAGCCGATGACCGTGCGGCAGATAATCAGGGACGGTTTGTCCTTCACGCTCTGCGCTTCCTGAATCGCTTTTTTCACGGCTTCAGGGTCGTGACCGTCAATCTCATGCACCACGTGCCAGTGGTAGGCTTCGAAGCGTTTTGCCGTGTCGTCGGTAAACCAGCCTTCGGTTTCCCCGTCAATGGAGATGCCGTTGTGATCGTAAAACCCGATCAGCTTGCCGAGTCCCAGCGTGCCCGCCAGCGAGCAGACCTCGTGCGAAATCCCCTCCATCAGGCAGCCGTCACCCATAAACACGTAGGTGTAGTGGTCGACAATCTCTTGGTCCGGCTGGTTAAACTGCGCCGCCAGCGTGCGTTCGGCAATCGCCAGCCCGACCGCATTGGCCAGCCCCTGGCCGAGCGGGCCGGTGGTGGTTTCTACACCTGGCGTATAGCCAATTTCCGGGTGGCCCGGCGTTTTGGAATGCAGCTGGCGGAAGTTTTTTATCTCCTCAAGCGGCAGGTCATAGCCGGAAAGATGCAGCAGGCTGTAGAGCAGCATCGATGCGTGACCGTTGGAAAGAATAAATCGGTCGCGATCGTACCAGGTGGGGTCACTCGGGTTGTGCTTCAGGAAGTCGTTCCACAACACTTCGGCAATATCGGCCATGCCCATTGGTGCGCCGGGATGGCCGGAATTGGCTTTTTGCACGGCATCCATGCTGAGGGCGCGAATGGCATTGGCGAGCTCTTTACGGGACATAGTTCACTCCGTGGCAAGGTTAAAGTTTGGCGGCAAGAAGATCTTCGAGTTTGCGCTGGTCGACGGCGAACTGGCGGATGCCATCCGCGAGCTTGTCGACGGCCATTGCGTCCTGATTGTGCTCCCAGCGGAACTCTGCTTCGGTCATGGCTTTCGGTTTTGGCAAAACGGTGGAGGTCGGCACCAGCTTGCGGATCACCGTCTCTTCTTTGTCCTGAAGCTCCTGGAGCAGGTTAGGGGAGATGGTCAGACGGTCGCAGCCTGCCAGGGCGAGGATCTGCTCGGTACGGCGGAAGCTGGCCCCCATCACGATGGTTTCGTAGCGGTGCTGTTTGTAGTAGTCGTAGATATTACGGACCGATTTAACGCCCGGATCCTCATCCACCACGTACGGATCCATCGGCTGTTTTGCCTGATACCAGTCGTAGATGCGCCCGACAAACGGCGAGACGAGGAATACGCCCGCTTCGGCACAGGCGCGCGCCTGGGCAAAGGAGAACAGCAGCGTCAGGTTGCAGTGAATGCCCTCTTTTTCCAACACCTCCGCGGCGCGAATGCCTTCCCACGTCGACGCGAGCTTAATCAAAATGCGGGATTTATCGATCCCCTGCTCCTGGTAGAGTTCCACCAGGCGGCGGGCTTTGTTAATGCTTTTTTCTTTATCAAACGAGAGGCGGGCGTCCACTTCGGTCGACACGCGCCCCGGAATGCTTTTCAGAATTTCTGCACCAAAATTAACCGCCAGCTTGTCGCTGGCTTCGGCGACCTGCTGCTCCTGCGTTTTCCCGCGCTGCTTACCGTAGGCAATGGCGTCATCAATCAGATGACTAAAATGGGCAAGCCCGGCCGCCTTGAGCAGCAGCGAAGGGTTGGTGGTCGCGTCTTCCGGCTGGTAGTGGCGAATCGACTCGATATCACCGCTGTCTGCAACCACGGTGGTGAATTGTTTGATGCCGTCTAGCTGGTTCATAAATCATTACTCCTTGGAAATAAAAGAGTTAGATGAGTGCGTTAGTTCACACTTCTGAGAAAATCATGATGGACTTAACAAAAAAGCATAGCAGACGGGGGAAGCATTGCTTTTGAGACGGGTAACATGGCTGTTATAAATTGATAACAATTTTTAATGTGTGATGGTGAGAGTTTGGCAGCCTTCAAAGTTTATGCGCTGTCCTGCGGCGATACTATCTGACCGATACGTAAAAGGAATAACAAGATGGACGATCAGTTAAAACAGAGTGCCCTCGATTTTCACGAGTTTCCTGTCCCGGGCAAAATCCAGGTTTCCCCTACCAAGCCGCTGGCGACCCAGCGCGATCTGGCGTTGGCCTATTCGCCAGGCGTCGCTGCGCCGTGTCTGGAAATCGAAAAAGACCCGCTGGCAGCCTACAAATACACCGCGCGCGGCAACCTTGTTGCCGTTATTTCTAACGGTACGGCGGTGCTGGGGCTGGGCAACATTGGCGCGCTGGCCGGTAAACCGGTGATGGAAGGGAAGGGCGTTCTGTTCAAGAAATTCGCCGGTATCGACGTGTTTGATATCGAGGTGGACGAACTCGATCCCGATAAATTCATCAACGTGGTGGCTGCGCTGGAGCCCACCTTCGGCGGGATCAACCTGGAAGACATCAAAGCGCCGGAATGTTTCTATATCGAGCAGAAGCTGCGCGAGCGTATGAACATTCCCGTGTTCCATGATGACCAGCACGGCACGGCGATTATCAGCACCGCCGCCATTCTGAACGGCCTGCGCGTGGTCGAGAAAAATCTCTCCGACGTGCGCATGGTGGTCTCCGGCGCGGGCGCGGCGGCGATTGCCTGTATGAACCTGCTGGTGGCGCTGGGTATGCAGAAACACAACATTGTGGTCTGCGACTCCAAGGGCGTTATCTATAAAGACCGCGAGCCGAACATGGCGGAAACCAAGGCGGCGTACGCGGTGGAAGACGACGGCAAACGCACGCTTGAGGACGTTATTGACGGCGCGGATATCTTCCTCGGCTGTTCCGGCCCGAAAGTGCTGACTCAGGAAATGGTGAAGAAGATGGCGCGTGCGCCAATGATCCTGGCCCTGGCGAACCCGGAGCCGGAAATCCTGCCGCCGCTGGCGAAAGCGGTGCGTGAAGATGCCATTATCTGCACCGGTCGTTCGGACTACCCGAACCAGGTGAACAACGTGCTCTGCTTCCCGTTCATCTTCCGCGGCGCGCTGGACGTCGGCGCAACGGCGATCAACGAAGAGATGAAGCTTGCCGCCGTTCATGCCATCGCGGAGCTGGCGCACGCCGAGCAGAGTGAAGTGGTCGCGTCTGCGTACGGCGATCAGGATCTGAGCTTTGGCCCGGACTACATCATTCCAAAACCGTTCGATCCGCGTCTGATTGTGAAAATTGCGCCAGCCGTTGCCAAAGCGGCGATGGACTCCGGCGTGGCGACGCGACCGATTCAGGATTTCGACGCTTACGTCGATAAGCTCACCGAGTTCGTCTACAAAACTAACCTGTTCATGAAGCCGATCTTCTCTCAGGCGCGTGCCGACGCGAAGCGCGTGGTGCTGGCGGAAGGGGAAGAGGCGCGCGTGCTGCACGCCACTCAGGAGCTGATCACCTTAGGGCTGGCGAAGCCGATCCTGATTGGTCGTCCGAGCGTCATTGAGATGCGCATTCAAAAGCTCGGCCTGCAGATTAAGCCGGGCGTCGACTTCGAGATCGTTAATAACGAATCCGATCCGCGCTTCAAAGAGTACTGGAGCGAATACTACGCGATCATGAAGCGCCGTGGGATCACCCAGGAGCAGGCGCAGAAAGCCGTCATTAGCAACACGACGGTGATCGGCGCGATCATGGTCCATCGCGGCGAAGCGGATGCGCTGATCTGCGGCACCATCGGCGATTACCACGAGCACTTTAGCGTGGTGCAGGAGATCTTCGGCTATCGCGACGGCGTCCATACCGCCGGGGCGATGAACGCCCTGCTGCTGCCGAGCGGGAACACCTTTATTGCTGACACCTACGTTAACGACGATCCGAGCCCGGACGAGCTGGCGGAGATCACCGTGATGGCCGCCGAGACCGTGCGCCGCTTTGGTATCGAGCCGAAGGTGGCGCTGCTGTCGCACTCAAACTTTGGTTCGTCTAAATCCGCGGCGGCCTGCAAAATGCGTCAGACGCTGGAGCTGGTGCGCGAGCGTGCGCCGGAGCTGATGATAGACGGGGAGATGCACGGCGATGCGGCGCTGGTGGAGAGCATCCGCAACGAACGTATGCCGGACAGCCCGCTGAAGGGATCGGCCAACATACTGATTATGCCAAACGTGGAAGCGGCGCGTATCAGCTATAACCTGCTGCGCGTCTCCAGCTCTGAAGGGGTGACCGTAGGACCGGTACTGATGGGCGTGGCGAAACCGGTGCATGTGTTAACGCCGATTGCCTCTGTGCGTCGTATCGTGAATATGGTGGCGCTAGCGGTGGTTGAGGCGCAAACGCAGCCTCTGTAATTAACCCCACCCCTCACCCTAACCCTCTCCCAAAGGGAGAGGGAATTTATACTCCCTCTCCCTTTGGGAGAGGGCAGGGGTGAGGGGGTTACACCCAGTCCCGAACCTGAATAAACTCACGCAAGGCAGCCTCCGGGCTGCCTTCTTTTGGTTCGTAGCTGTACTCCCACCGCACCAGCGGCGGCATCGACATCAGAATCGACTCCGTGCGCCCGCCGGTCTGCAGGCCGAACAGCGTCCCGCGATCCCACACCAGGTTGAACTCCACGTAGCGGCCGCGGCGGTAAAGCTGGAACTCACGCTCGCGCACGCCGTAGTCGGTGTTTTTACGGCGTTCGACGATGGGCAGATAGGCGTCGGTATAGCCTTCACCTACCGCGCGCATAAAACTGAACGCGGTATCAAAATCCGGCGTGTTGAGATCGTCAAAGAACAGCCCGCCGATGCCGCGCTGTTCGTCGCGGTGCTTCAGGTAAAAGTAGTCATCGCACCACTTTTTAAATTTCGGGTAGACGTCTTCGCCAAACGGCAGACAGAGATCGCGCGCGGTAGTGTGCCAGTGCACGGCATCCTCTTCGAAGCCGTAATAGGGCGTTAAATCGAAACCGCCGCCAAACCACCAGACCGGGTCGGCCCCCGGTTTTTCCGCAATGAAAAAGCGCACGTTAGCGTGGCTGGTCGGCACAAACGGGTTGTGCGGATGCACTACCAGCGAGACGCCCATCGCTTCGAAGCTGCGGCCCGCCAGCTCAGGGCGATGCGCCGTCGCAGACGCGGGCATCGCGTCGCCGTGAACGTGGGAAAAATTGACGCCCGCCTGTTCGAAGATGCCGCCGTTACGCAGCACCCGGCTGCGCCCGCCGCCGCCCGCTTCGCGCTGCCAGTTATCCTCCTGAAATTCACCGCCGTCTACGGCGGCCAGTTTCCGGCAAATATCATCCTGCAGCTGCAGCAGGAATTTTTTGACCAGCTGTGCATTGGGTTTCATCAACGTTTCCTGGAGTGCGCTTTTTGGTTATCGAACCAGTTGAAGTAGCTGATAATGCCGGAGGCGATGGCGTTGGCGATCTTCTGGCGGAACGCCGTGGTGCCGAGCAGCCGCTCTTCTTCCGGGTTGGTAATAAAAGAGGTTTCCACCAGCACCGACGGAATCGACGGCGATTTCAGCACCACAAACGCCGCCTGCTCGGTGCCTTTACTGTGCAAACGATGCACCGGCTTAATCTTCTTCAGGATATGCGAGCCGAGTGTCAGGCTGTTTTTGATGGTGTCCGTCTGCACGAGGTCGAACAGCACCTGCTGCAACAGATGGTCTTTATCGGTGGCTTTCTTTCCGGCGACCTCATCCGCCCGGTTTTCGCGGTCGGAGAGGTATTTTGCCATGGCGCTACTGGCACCACGGTTGGAAAGCGCAAACACCGATGCGCCTGCTGCCGAAGGGTTGGTAAAGCCGTCTGCGTGGATCGACATAAACAGATCCGCGCCGTGCTGGTGGGCGATCTCCACGCGGTCATACAGCGGAATGAAGGTGTCCCCGGAGCGCGTCAGGCGGGCGTCAATGCCGTTGCTGCGTAAAATCGATCGCACATTTTTTGCAATCGCCAGCACGACGTGTTTTTCTTTCGACCCGTTTTTGCCGATGGCGCCGGTATCGATGCCGCCGTGGCCCGGATCGAGCATCACCAGACGCTTCGCGCCCGGCTTTTTGGCTTTCGGTTTACTGTGCCCGTTGCTGGTTTTAAGCGTGCTCTCGTCTTTTGCCTGAGCCTGCTTAGCGATGCCCGTTAACGTTAAGGCCGCCAGCCCCGCTTTGAGAACCTGACGACGCGATGTGAGTGCTTTTAATGGTTTGAATGTGCTCATGCGGCCTGAATAGTAAAAATTGCGATCCTGGTGTTATATCGTATCGTGATTACCGTTACGACAGTCCTTATTGATAATTGTTTTACTTTTCATTTCAATACGTGACAAAGTGACATTATGCCAAATTTTGGCGAGATTTTCCCCGGTTATTGGCTAAACGCAGGGTTCACGCCATAATCACTGTTTTTAAACCCAAAAAGGCGGTTAATACCATGGAGATACGCGTTTTTCGCCAGGAAGATTTCGAAGAGGTGATTACCCTTTGGGAGCGCTGCGATCTGCTGCGTCCGTGGAACGACCCGGAAATGGACATCGAACGTAAGGTGAATCACGACGTCAGTTTGTTTCTGGTCGCGGAAGTGAACGGTGAGGTTGTCGGTACGGTGATGGGCGGTTACGACGGCCACCGCGGTTCGGCCTATTATCTGGGCGTGCATCCGGAATACCGGGCGCGCGGCATTGCCAATGCGCTGCTCAATCGCCTGGAAAAGAAACTCATCGCTCGCGGCTGTCCGAAAATTCAGATTATGGTGCGAGAAGATAACGACGTGGTGCTGGGCATGTATGAGCGTCTGGGCTACGAGCATGCTGACGTCCTGACTCTGGGCAAGCGTTTGATCGAAGATGAAGAGTACTGAGATCCATCCGGCTGACTATGACGCGCAGGGCCGTGTCAGGCTGCCTTTTCTGTTCTGGTGCGTTCTGCTGTTACAGGCCCGCACCTGGGTGCTGTTTGTAATGGCCGGAGCGTCGCGCGGGCAGGGCGACACGCTGCTGAATCTCTTCTATCCCGATCACGATGCATTCTGGATCGGATTACTGCCGGGCATTCCGGCCGTACTGGCGTTTTTGGTCAGCGGACGGCGGCATCTGATCCCTCGCTTTTGGGGCGCGCTTCGCTGGCTGCTGATCCTTGCCCAAATTGCGCTGCTCTTCTGGCAGCCGGTACTCTGGTGGTACGGTGAGCCGCTCACGGGCACCGGTATTGCGCTGGTCGTTGCCGATATCGTGGCGCTGCTGTGGCTGCTGACCAATCCTCGCCTTCACGCCTGTTTTAGGCATCAGGATGATTAATTCGGCACTTTTTGCCGAAGTCGCACTCCAACAAGCGTTGATTTAATTAGAAAGGACGTTTCAATGAAATCGCTGCGTTTACTTTTATGCGCTCTTCCGCTGGCGTTGACCGGCTGTTCGACGCTCTCCTCTATTAACTGGTCTTCTGCGTATCCGTGGAACTGGTTTGGTTCTTCCACCGAAGTGACCGAGCAGGGCGTAGGAAAAATTACCGCGTCAACCGCGCTGGATCAGGATGCCATTCAGGATGCCCTGAGCAGTGATTATCGCCTGCGCAGCGGCATGAAAACCGAAAATGGCAATATCGTGCGTTACTTCGAAGCGCTGAAGGGTGACACGCTGGCGCTGGTGATTAATGGTGATAAAGGCACGGTAAACCGTATCGCGGTGATGGATGAAGACATTCCAACCGCAACCGGTGTGAAAGTGGGGACCCCGTTTAGCGATCTCTATAAACAGGCGTTCGGCAACTGCACCAGCGTGCCGTCTGACGACAAGGTTGCGGTGGAATGTAAGGCTGAAGGCAGCCAGCACATCAGCTACCTGTTCACCGGAGAGTGGAGCGGTCCGGAGGGGTTAATGCCATCTGACGACACGCTGAAAAACTGGAAAGTGAGCGAAATACTCTGGAAGCAGTAATTTGCGCCTGAACAAACCGTCTTGCTGAAATCCGGGTATAATAGCCGCCATCAATGCCACGCTGACGTGGCATCTTTATTTCAGGAGGAGCGATGTCTCAGGTTCAGAGTGGCATTTTGCCAGAACATTGCCGCGCGGCGATTTGGATTGAAGCCAATGTTAAAGGGGACGTGAATGCCCTGCGTGCGGCCAGTAAAGTGTTCGTTGATAAACTGGCGACCTTCCAGGCTAAATTTCCGGAAGCCCACCTCGGTGCCGTTGTCGCCTTTGGCAATAACGTCTGGCGTCAGCTGAGCGGTGGCGAAGGGGCGGAAGAGTTAAAAGACTTTATCCCTTACGGCAAAGGCCTTGCACCCGCCACGCAGTACGACGTGCTGATCCACATTCTTTCCCTGCGTCACGACGTGAACTTCTCCGTAGCCCAGGCTGCTGTTGAGGCCTTTGGCGACAGCATCGAGGTGCAGGAAGAGGTTCACGGCTTCCGCTGGGTGGAGGAGCGCGATCTGAGCGGCTTCGTTGACGGCACCGAAAACCCGGCAGGCGAAGAGACGCGTCGCGACGTGGCGGTGATCAAAGACGGTGTTGATGCAGGTGGCAGCTACGTGTTCGTGCAGCGCTGGGAGCACAACCTCAAGCAGCTTAACCGCATGAGCGTGCACGACCAGGAGATGATGATTGGCCGAACCAAAGAAGCCAACGAAGAGATCGACGCCGATGACCGTCCCGTTACCTCTCACCTGACCCGCGTTGACCTCAAAGAAGACGGAAAAGGGCTGAAGATTGTCCGCCAGAGCCTGCCGTACGGTACGGCCAGCGGCACGCACGGCCTTTACTTCTGCGCCTACTGCGCGCGCCTGTATAACATTGAACAGCAGCTGCTGAGCATGTTTGGTGATACCGACGGCAAGCGCGACGCCATGCTGCGCTTCACGAAACCGGTGACCGGCGGCTACTACTTCGCCCCGTCCGTTGAGCGCCTGCTGGCGCTGTAATGACCTTTCTCCCTCTCCCTGTGGGAGAGGGCTGGGGTGAGGGCCATCAGGCCGCCCCCTTATTCCCTTTTCTGCTTCTAAATCACCAAACGGTATATAAAACCGTTACTCCTTTCGACCTCGTTATAAATATTATGACCATAAGATAGTCATCACATTTATAAGGGTGCGCAATGGCCGTTACTGTACTAAAAAAAGGATCGCTGGCACTGGCAGGTTTACTGCTGGTGGCGCAGGCGCAGGCAACCGAGCTGCTTAACAGTTCGTATGATGTCTCCCGCGAGCTGTTTGCCGCCCTTAACCCACCGTTTGAACAGCAGTGGGCAAAAGACAATAACGGCGACAAGCTGACCATCAAGCAGTCCCATGCCGGTTCATCCAAACAGGCGCTGGCCATCCTGCAGGGACTGAAGGCCGATGTGGTGACCTATAACCAGGTGACGGACGTGCAGATCCTGCACGACAAAGGCAAGCTGCTCCCGGCGGACTGGCAGAGCCGTCTGCCAAACAACAGCTCGCCGTTCTATTCCACCATGGGCTTCCTGGTGCGCAAGGGCAACCCGAAGAACATCCACGACTGGAACGACCTGGTGCGTTCCGACGTAAAACTGATTTTCCCGAACCCAAAAACCTCCGGCAACGCGCGTTATACCTATCTGGCGGCATGGGGCGCGGCGGATAAAGCTGACGGTAACGATAAAGCGAAGACCGAGCAGTTCATGACCCAGTTCCTGAAAAACGTCGAAGTGTTTGATACCGGCGGCCGCGGCGCGACCACAACCTTCGCGGAGCGTGGTCTTGGCGATGTCCTGATCAGCTTCGAGTCCGAAGTAAACAATATCCGTAAACAGTACGAAGCGCAGGGCTTCGAAGTGGTTATCCCGAAAACTAACATTCTGGCCGAGTTCCCGGTGGCCTGGGTGGATAAAAACGTGCAGGCAAACGGTACCGAGAAAGCGGCAAAAGCCTATCTCAACTACCTGTACAGCCCGCAGGCGCAGACCATCATTACCGATTACTACTACCGCGTGAATAACCCGGACGTGATGAACAAGCTGAAAGATAAATTCCCGCAGACCGATTTGTTCCGCGTGGAAGACCATTTCGGCTCATGGCCTGAAGTGATGAAAACGCATTTTGTCAGCGGCGGTGAGTTAGATAAATTGCTGGCGGCGGGGCGTAAGTAATGTTTGCAGTATCGACAAAACGCGTGCTGCCGGGCTTTACCTTAAGCCTCGGAACCAGCCTGCTGTACGTCTGCCTGATTTTGTTGTTACCGCTCAGCGCGCTGGTGGTGCAGCTCTCTGATATGAGCTGGGCCCAGTACTGGGAGGTCATAACCAACCCGCAGGTGGTGGCAGCCTATAAGGTGACGCTACTGTCGGCGTTTGTGGCGTCGATTTTTAACGGCCTGTTCGGCCTGCTGATGGCGTGGATCTTAACCCGCTACCGTTTCCCGGGCCGCACGTTGCTTGATGCGTTGATGGATCTGCCGTTTGCCCTGCCAACGGCGGTGGCGGGCTTAACGCTGGCGTCGCTGTTCTCGGTGAACGGTTTTTACGGCGAGTGGCTGGCGAAGTTTGATATCAAAGTGACCTATACCTGGCTCGGTATCGCGGTAGCGATGGCCTTCACGAGCATTCCGTTTGTGGTGCGAACCGTACAGCCGGTACTGGAAGATTTAGGCCCGGAATATGAAGAAGCGGCGGAAACGCTGGGGGCGACGCGCTGGCAGAGTTTCCGCAAGGTTGTGCTGCCAGAGCTTTCTCCGGCGCTGCTGGCGGGCGTGGCGCTCTCCTTCACCCGTAGCCTCGGCGAGTTTGGTGCGGTGATCTTCATCGCCGGGAACATCGCGTGGAAAACGGAAGTGACCTCGCTGATGATTTTTGTGCGTTTGCAGGAGTTTGATTATCCGGCTGCGAGCGCGATTGCTTCGGTGATCCTCGCCGCGTCGCTGCTGCTGCTGTACTCGATTAACACTCTGCAAAGTCGCTTTGGTCGACGTGTGGTAGGTCACTGATGGCGGAAGTTACTCAATTGAAGCGTTACGATGCGCCCCGCATCAACTGGGCAAAATGGTTTCTGATTGGGACGGGCGTGCTGGTATCCGCACTTATTCTCGTTGTGCCAACGGTCTATATCTTTGTCCAGGCATTCAGTAAAGGGATTATGCCCGCGCTGGAAAATCTGGCGGACCCGGATATGCTGCACGCCATCTGGCTGACCGTGTTGATTGCGCTGATCACGGTACCGGTCAACCTGGTGTTCGGTACGCTGCTGGCCTGGCTGGTGACGCGCTTCAACTTCCCGGGTCGTCAGATGCTGTTGACCCTGTTGGATATTCCGTTTGCCGTGTCGCCAGTTGTTGCCGGTCTGGTTTACCTGCTCTTTTACGGCTCTAACGGCCCGCTGGGCGGCTGGCTGGATGAGCATAACCTGCAGATTATGTTCGCCTGGCCGGGCATGGTGCTGGTGACTATCTTTGTGACCTGTCCGTTTGTGGTGCGTGAACTGGTGCCGGTGATGTTAAGCCAGGGAAGCAACGAAGACGAAGCGGCGGTGCTGCTGGGAGCGTCAGGCTGGCAGATGTTCCGTCGCGTGACGCTGCCGAATATCCGCTGGGCGCTGCTTTACGGCGTGGTACTGACCAACGCACGCGCGATTGGGGAGTTCGGCGCCGTATCCGTCGTCTCCGGCTCTATTCGCGGTGAAACCCTATCGCTGCCGCTACAGATTGAGCTGCTGCAGCAGGACTATAACACCATCGGCTCCTTTACTGCCGCAGCGTTGCTGACGCTGATGGCGATTTTGACCCTGTTTTTGAAGAGTGTGGTGCAGTGGCGTTTAGAGAATCAGGAAAAACGTCTGCATCAGGAGGGAAATCATGAGCATTGAGATTGCCAATATTAAGAAGTCTTTTGGTCGCACCCAGGTGCTGAATGATATCTCGCTGGATATCCCTTCCGGACAAATGGTCGCGCTGTTGGGGCCGTCAGGTTCCGGTAAAACCACGTTGCTGCGTATTATCGCCGGGCTTGAGCATCAGACCAGCGGACATATCCGCTTTCACGGCACCGACGTGAGCCGCCTGCATGCCCGCGATCGTAAAGTAGGCTTTGTGTTCCAGCATTACGCGCTGTTCCGCCATATGACCGTGTTCGACAACATCGCGTTTGGTCTGACGGTGCTGCCGCGTCGCGAGCGACCAAATGCGGCAACTATCAAAGCGAAAGTGACCAAACTGCTGGAGATGGTGCAGCTTGCGCATCTGGCCGACCGTTTCCCTGCCCAGCTGTCCGGCGGGCAGAAACAGCGCGTGGCGCTGGCGCGCGCGTTAGCCGTTGAGCCGCAAATCCTGCTACTGGATGAACCCTTCGGCGCGCTGGACGCACAGGTGCGTAAAGAGCTGCGTCGCTGGCTGCGTCAGCTTCATGAAGAACTGAAGTTCACCAGCGTCTTCGTGACCCACGATCAGGAAGAAGCGATGGAAGTCGCGGACCGCGTGGTGGTGATGAGCCAGGGGAACATCGAGCAGGTTGACGAGCCTGAACAGCTCTGGCGCGAACCGGCGACCCGTTTTGTCCTGGAGTTTATGGGCGAAGTGAACCGTCTGCAGGGCACCATTCGCGGCGGTCAGTTCCACGTCGGCGCGCACCGCTGGCCGCTGGGCTATACCTCCGCGCATCAGGGGCCGGTCGATCTGTTCCTGCGTCCGTGGGAAGTGGACGTCAGCCGTCGCACCAGCCTGGATTCACCGCTGCCGGTACAGGTGCTGGAAGCTAGCCCTAAAGGTCACTACACCCAATTGGTGGTACAGCCGCTGGGCTGGTATACCGAGCCGCTGACCGTGGTGATGCGCGACGAAGAGCCGCCGCACCGGGGTGAGCGTCTGTTTGTTGGGCTGCAGCATGCGCGTATTTATCACGGGAAGGAGCGCATCGAGACGCGCGAGGATATTGCTCTGGCAGAGACAGCCTGATAGGTTAGGATTACGTAGTTTTGCCGGGTGGCGCTGCGCTTACCCGGCCTACAATATGACGTCTGTAGGCCCGGTAAGCGAAGCGCCACCGGGCTTTTTATTGGACAGCGATCATGAATACATTAGAACACACCATCGGCAACACGCCTCTGGTCAAGCTTCAGCGCATGGGGCCGGATAACGGCAGTGAAATCTGGGTCAAACTCGAAGGCAATAACCCGGCGGGGTCGGTGAAAGACCGTGCCGCCCTGTCGATGATTGTTCAGGCCGAGAAACGCGGTGAAATCAAGCCGGGCGACGTGCTGATCGAGGCCACCAGCGGCAACACCGGTATCGCGCTGGCGATGATCGCCGCGCTGAAAGGCTACCGCATGAAGCTGCTGATGCCGGACAACATGAGCCAGGAGCGCCGCGCCGCAATGCGTGCCTACGGGGCCGAGCTGATTCTGGTGACCAAAGAGCAGGGTATGGAAGGCGCACGCGACTTAGCGTTAGAAATGGCCGAGCGCGGTGAAGGTAAACTGCTCGATCAGTTCAACAATCCGGACAACCCGTACGCGCACTACACCACCACCGGCCCGGAAATCTGGCAACAAACCGACGGGCGCATCACCCACTTTGTCTCCAGCATGGGGACCACCGGCACTATTACCGGGGTGTCGCGTTTCCTGCGCGAGCAGGAGAAAGCCGTCACCATTGTTGGCCTGCAGCCGGAAGAGGGGAGCAGCATCCCGGGGATTCGCCGCTGGCCGGCGGAATACATGCCGGGCATCTTTAATGCGCAGCTTGTGGATCAGGTGCTGGATCTTCACCAGCGCGAGGCGGAAAATACCATGCGTGAGCTGGCCGTGCGCGAAGGCATCTTTTGCGGCGTCAGCTCGGGCGGCGCGGTAGCGGGGGCGATTCGGGTGGCAAAGGCAAACCCGGGTGCCGTAGTGGTGGCAATTATTTGCGATCGCGGCGATCGTTACCTCTCTACCGGCGTCTTTGGTGAAGAGAGTTATTCGCAGGGGGCGGGGATTTAAGCGTCATGGAGATGATTCTATTCCGGGATAAAACCCGGGCGCAGCAAACCGATATTGTTGCGGTGCAGTCGCAGGTGGTATACGGCAGCGTGGGCAACAGTATCGCTGTGCCAAATATTCGTACCCATCGGCTGAACGTGACTGCCGTGCCGACGGTGCTGTTCAGCAACACGCCGCACTACGACACTTTCTACGGTGGGGTGATCCCCGACGAGTGGTTTAGCGGCTATCTTAAGGCCCTGAACGAGCGCGAGATCCTGCGCGAGCTTAAGGCGGTCACCACTGGCTATATGGGCAGTGCCAGCCAGATAAAACTGTTGGCCCAGTGGCTCAAGACCATCAAAGTGCAGCATCCCGATCTGCTGGTGCTGGTCGACCCGGTTATCGGCGATATCGACAGCGGGATGTACGTGAAACCGGATATCCCTGAAGCCTATCGCGAGCATCTGCTGCCGCTGGCGCAGGGGATTACGCCGAACGTCTTTGAGCTGGAAGTGTTAAGCGGCAAACCGTGCCGTACTCCTGAAAGCGCGATTGTCGCCGCACAGGGGTTGCTCTCAGATACGTTGAAATGGGTTGCGATCACCAGTGCGCCGGTGGCCGATGACCCGGAAAATATCCACGTGGTGCTGGTGAGTAAAGAAAGCGTGACCGTGAGCGCGCACCCTCGTGTCGAAACCGATCTGAAAGGGACGGGCGATCTGTTCTGTTCGGAGCTGGTCAGCGGAATTGTCGAAGGCAAAACCATTGCTGAGGCGATTCGCAAAGCAGGGGATCGGGTGACGGACGTGATGGTTTATACCCAGTCGAAAGGTTACGACGAGCTTATTCTCCCCGCATAAACAAAAATGGCGCCCGAAGGCGCCATTTCTTTGTGCGGCAAGAATTACTTCTTGATGCGGATAACCGGGGTTTCGCCCACGGTCACGCTGCCGGACAGTTTGATCAGTTCTTTGATTTCGTCCATGTTGGAGATAACAACCGGAGTCAGGGTAGACTTCGCTTTTTCTTCCAGCAGTGGCAGATCGAATTCAATCACCGGGTCGCCAACTTTAACGCGCTGGCCTTCTTCTGCGATACGCTTGAAGCCTTCGCCTTTCAGTTCAACGGTGTCGATACCGAAGTGAACGAACAGTTCGATACCGCTATCAGATTCGATAGAGAACGCATGGTTGGTTTCAAAAATTTTACCGATGGTGCCGTCAACTGGAGCAACCATTTTGTTGCCAGTTGGTTTGATAGCAATGCCATCACCAACGATTTTCTCAGCAAACACTACATCCGGCACGTCTTCGATGTTGACGATCTCGCCGGAGAGCGGAGCAACAATCTCAATAGTTCCGGAGTCTTTCTTATCATCAGAAACCAGAGATTTCAGTTTATCGAACAAACCCATGATCTTCTCCTAAGCAGTAAATTGGGCCGCATCTCGTGGATTAGCAGATTGTTTTTTCTTCAATGAACTTGTTAACCAGCGTCATTAACTCGTCCGTTGTCGGTTGAGCAAGAGCCTGCTCTGCTAACACCTTCGCATCTTCGAAGTTCGTGTTACGGATAATCTTCTTAATGCGCGGGATGGAAATGGCGCTCATAGAGAATTCGTCCAGACCCATACCCAGCAACAGAAGTGTAGCACGTTCGTCGCCTGCAAGCTCACCACACATGCCAGTCCATTTACCTTCTGCATGAGAAGCATCAATTACTTGCTTAATAAGCGTCAGTACGGACGGTGACATTGGCTGGTAGAGATGTGAAATCATATCATTACCACGGTCAACTGCCAGGGTGTACTGCGTTAAATCATTGGTGCCGATACTAAAGAAATCAACTTCTTTGGCTAAATGACGCGCAATTGTTGCGGCTGCTGGTGTTTCCACCATCACACCCACTTCGATTGACTCGTCAAACGCTTTACCTTCGTCGCGCAGTTCCTGTTTGTAGATTTCGATCTCTTTCTTCAGTGCACGCACTTCTTCAACAGAGATGATCATCGGGAACATGATACGCAGTTTACCGAAAGCGGATGCACGCAGAATCGCGCGAACCTGGTCACGCAGGATCTCTTTACGATCCATGGCGATACGCACTGCGCGCCAGCCCAGGAACGGGTTCTCTTCTTTCGGGAAGTTCATGTACGGCAGCTCTTTGTCGCCACCGATGTCCATGGTACGGACGATAACCGCCTGAGAGCCACAGGCTTCAGCCACGGCTTTGTACGCAGCGAACTGTTCTTCTTCAGTTGGCAGCGCGTCACGGTCCATGAACAGGAATTCAGTACGATACAGACCTACACCTTCCGCACCGTTGCGCTCAGCGCCTTCAACGTCGCGTACGGTACCGATGTTCGCGCACACTTCTACCTGATGGCCGTCCAGCGTAATGGCTGGCAGGTCTTTCAGTTTAGCGAGTTCCGCTTTCTCGGTTGCAACCTGCTCCTGAACGGCGCGCAGCTGCTCGATATCTTCGTTAGTTGGGTTGACGTAAACCTGGTTGTTTACGGCATCCAGAATCAGATAGTCGTCGTTTTTCACCTGAGCAGTGACGCTACCGGTACCCACGATGGCAGGCAGTTCCAGAGAACGCGCCATGATAGAGGTGTGGGAGGTACGGCCACCTGCATCAGTGATGAAACCCAGCACCTTGTTCAGGTTCAGCTGTGCGGTTTCGGACGGGGTCAGGTCGGCGGCAACCAGGATCACTTCATCCTGAATCGCGCTCAGATCGATAATGGCCAGACCCAGGATGTTGCGCAGCAGGCGCTTACCGATGTCACGTACGTCAGCCGCACGTTCTTTCAGGTATTCATCATCCAGTTCTTCCAGGGCAGTTGCCTGACCTTCGATAACTTCATGCGCAGCCGCGTCGGCCGTCATGCCTTTATCTTTAATCAGGGCTATGATTTCCTGCTCCAGCTCCTCATCTTCGAGCAGCATGATGTGCCCTTCGAAGATGGCTTCTTTTTCTTCACCGAAAGTTTCGCCAGCTTTAGTTTTGATCGCTTCCAGTTGCGCAGATGCCTTGGCACGACCGCTCAGAAAACGTTCAACTTCCTGATCAACCTTGTCGGCAGAAATTTTTTTCCGGTCAATGACGATTTCGTCTTCTTTCAGCAGCAGTGCTTTGCCGAAAGCGATACCCGGGGATGCTAAAATGCCTGAAATCATAACCCTACCTTACTTGTGACTGATATTGAAAAGAACCCGTTAACTTACTCGAGCTCAGCCATCAGTTTAACCAGATGCTCAACTGCTTTCTGCTCGTCTTCACCTTCCGCAGAGATGGTGACAACGGTGCCCTGAGTCAGGCCCAGAGTCTGCAGTTTGAACAGGCTTTTTGCGCTAGCGCTTTTGCCGTTGGAAGTTACAGTGATTTCAGAAGTGAAGCCTTTCGCTTCTTTAACAAACTGAGCAGCAGGGCGGGTGTGCAGACCGTTCGGAGCGGTAATGGTAACTTCTTGCTGGAACATTGTATTTCCCCAACTTATAGGTTTAGTGTTGTGGAACTAAAGTCTAGCCTGGCGGCTTAACTTTAGCCTGTATTGTTAGCGCTGACGTTTCAATCGTCATTAAACATTATGCAGCGAAAGCAAGACTTGAACCAAATCATAAAATCGATTCAGCAAGGCTATTTCATTCACTGATTAATTTCACGCTTCAAAATAATTGCTGGTTTAAATACCAGACACAACGGGGTGAAGCAATGCCAGGAGGGGTAAAACTTTGAAGCAGGCCACAAAAAAGCACCTGGAAAGGTGCTTTTTTACGCGTTTTTAACATGCTGGCATCACTGTTGCAGTTCTTTCTCAGTGAAGAGATCGGCAAACAGTGCAGTGCTCAAGTAACGCTCACCCGAAGAAGGAAGGATAACCACAATATTCTTATTGGTAAAGGTCTCATCTTCCTGAAGTTTGAGTGCGGCCGCAACGGCAGCACCGGAAGAGATCCCCGCCAGAATGCCTTCTTCATCCATCAAACGACGTGCGGTTGAGATCGCTTCTTCGTTGGTAATGGTCACGACTTTATCAATCAACTTCAGATCCAGGTTGCCTGGAATGAAGCCTGCGCCGATACCCTGAATTTTATGCGGGCCTGGTTTTAGCTCTTCACCTGCCAGAGCCTGAGTGATAACTGGTGAGTCAGTTGGTTCAACGGCAACGGTAATCAGGTCTTTTTTACCTTTCGTGCCTTTAATATAGCGGGACACGCCGGTTAGCGTACCGCCGGTACCGACGCCAGAGATAAACACGTCAACCTGACCGTCCGTATCTTCCCAGATTTCCGGACCGGTCGTTTTCTCGTGGATTTCCGGGTTAGCCGGGTTGCTGAACTGCTGCAGCAGCAGATATTTTGCCGGATCGCTGGCCACAATCTCTTCGGCCTTCTGAATGGCACCTTTCATGCCTTTCGCGCCTTCGGTCAGAACCAGGTTTGCACCCAGCGCTTTCAGCAGCTTGCGACGTTCAATACTCATGGTTTCAGGCATGGTGAGCGTCAGCTTGTAGCCACGCGCCGCAGCCACATAGGCCAGAGCGATACCGGTGTTGCCGCTGGTCGGCTCAACCAACTCTACGCCGGGTTTCAGCACACCACGTTTTTCCGCATCCCAAATCATGTTTGCACCAATGCGGCATTTAACGCTGAAGCTTGGGTTACGTGATTCGACCTTCGCCAGAATGCGTCCATTACCGATACGGTTCAGTCGAACCAGGGGCGTGTGACCGATAGTCAGCGAGTTGTCTTCATAAATCTTACTCATGGCCTGTCCTTAACTGTATGAAATTGGGATACCGACCCAGCATACCTGTTGAACAGGTAGGGGGAAGTAAGGAATTCGCATATCTATATACTGCAAGGAAATAATGGGGATCAGTATGGAATAAGGGGCGGCATAAGCCACCCCTGCTTTACACATTTTTGCATTATTTCCATAACGCGTGCTTAGCACGGTAGCAGTCCACCCACATTGCCGTCGCGCCGCAAACGGCGACGGGCATGATGAACAGATTCAGGAACGGGATCATGGTGAACAGGCTGGTCAGCGCGCCAAACTGCATATTGGTCACTTTCCGCGTGCGCAGGGCGGTGCGCATCTCTTTAAACGGCACCTTATGGTTATCGAACGGGTAGTCGCAGTACTGAATAGCCAGCATCCAGGCGCTGAACAGGAACCACAGCACGGGCGCTACCGTCTGGCCGATACCGGGCACGAAATACAGAATAAGCAACACAATCGCGCGGGGCAGGTACCAGGCAAATTTCTGCCATTCGCGTTTCATGATGCGCGGGAGGTCTTTCATGATCCCCACTACGCCCGTATCCGGCGGTGTCGCACCGGTGAGCCGTGCTTCGAGTTGTTCTGCCAGCAGGCCGTTAAACGGTGCGGCTATCCAGTTCGCAATTGTCGAGAAGAAATAGCCAAACACCAGCAGCACGGAGATCACCGCCACCGGCCAGAGAAGGTAGTTAAGCCACTGCAGCCAGTCCGGCACGTAACTCATCAGCGACGGGATCCAGTTCTCGAGCTTTGTGAACAGCCACCAGAACGCGCCGCCCATCAGCACAATGTTGATGAGCAGGGGCAGTATGACGAAGCGGCGCATACCCGGTAGAGAGACCAGTTTCCAGCCCTGAGAAAAATACCAGACACCGCTGCGCGGGGATGAAGAAGATGTTGAAACCATAACCAGGCTGTACTCCTTTTTACACAACCAGTGGAATTGCCCGCCTATATTATCCAGTTACGGACCAATGACCAGTTCGGAAATGTTCGAAAAAACAGCAAAAAGCACGTTTTAGCGCATCTTTATGCTGTGAATGCTCTGCATACACTTGCACTTGAGTTAAACGGCAAATACTCTTAGTGAGTAAATGTTTGCCGTGGTGGCAAGGTGTTAGAACAACAGAGAATATAATGATGCAGGATTTGCGTCTGATATTAATCATTGTTGGCGCGATCGCCATAATCGCTTTACTGGTACATGGTTTCTGGACCAGCCGTAAAGAGCGTTCTTCTATGTTTCGCGATCGCCCACTGAAGCGCATGAAGTCCAGTCGTGATGACGATGACGTTGAAGACGACATCGACGGTAGCGACGACGACGGCGTGGGTGAAGTTCGTGTTCATCGGGTCAATACTGCGCCCGGCGCAGGACATGGGGAGCAAGAAGCGCCTCGTCCTTCGCAGCACCAGTATCAACCGCCGTATGCTTCCGCACAGCCGCGCCAGTCAGCGCCACAGCCTGTGGAAGAACCGGTGCGTCAGCCGCCGCAACAGCCGGTTCATCAGCAGCCCGCTGCGCCGCAACCTGTGCCTCAACAGCCTGTGCAACAACCTGTACAGCAGCCAGTGCAGCCGATTCAGCAACCGCAGCAGCAGCCTGTCCACGTGCAGCCTGCGCCTCAGCCAGCTCCCGCGCCACACGTTGAGCCAGAGCCCGTTGTAGAGCCGGAGCCGGTTGTCGAAAAACCGCAGCGCAAAGAAGCGGTAATCATTATGAACGTTGGCGCCCATCATGGTAGCCACCTTAATGGTGACGTGCTGCTCAACAGCATTGAGCAGGCAGGTTTCAAATTTGGCGACATGAATATTTTCCATCGTCACCTGAGCCCTGACGGGAGCGGCCCGGCGCTGTTCAGTCTGGCAAATATGGTCAACCCAGGTACCTTTGACCCGGAAATGACCGGTGATTTCGTGACGCCGGGTGTGACGATCTTTATGCAGGTTCCGTCCTACGGTGACGAGCTGCAAAACTTCAAGCTGATGCTGCAGTCCGCTCAGCACATTGCCGACGAAGTGGGTGGTGTGGTGCTCGACGATCAGCGTCGAATGATGACCCCGCAGAAATTGCGCGAGTATCAGGACCGCATCCGCGAAGTTAAGGAAGCCAACGCGTAATCGTCGCGTTTACTTCAACTCCTCCTCAACCCCCGCCTGTCGGGGGTTTTTTCTCATTGATGGTGCGATATGGACTCAATCGAACAACAACTCACTGAACTGCGAACCACGCTTCGCCATCATGAATACCTCTATCATGTTATGGACGCGCCGGAAGTTCCGGATGCGGAGTACGACCGCCTGATGCGCGAGCTGCGCGAGCTGGAAACTCAGCATCCGGAGTTAATCACGCCGGACTCCCCGACGCAGCGCGTCGGTGCGGAACCGCTGGGTGCTTTCAGTCAGGTACGCCACGAAGTCCCGATGCTGTCACTGGATAACGTCTTTGATGAAGAAAGTTTCCTGGCGTTTAACAAGCGCGTCCAGGATCGTCTGAAAAGCAGTGATTCGCTGAGCTGGTGCTGCGAGCTGAAGCTGGACGGTCTGGCGGTCAGCATTCTTTATGAAAACGGCGTGCTGGTGCGTGCCGCGACGCGTGGTGACGGTACGACGGGCGAAGACATCACCACCAATGTGCGTACCATCCGCGCGATCCCGCTCAAGCTGCACGGCGAGAATATTCCTGCGCGTCTGGAAGTGCGCGGTGAAGTGTTCCTGCCTCAGGCGGGCTTCGAGAAAATAAACGAAGAGGCACGCCGCACCGGCGGGAAGGTGTTTGCTAACCCACGTAATGCGGCGGCAGGCTCTCTACGCCAGCTTGACCCACGTATCACCGCGAAGCGACCGCTTACTTTCTTCTGCTACGGTGTTGGTATTCTGGAGGGCAGCGAGCTGCCGGACACGCACCTCGGACGTCTGCTGCAGTTTAAGGCGTGGGGTCTGCCGGTCAGTAACCGCGTTCAGCTCTGCGACTCTCCGGAGGAGGTCCTGGCGTTCTACCACAAAGTGGAAGAGGATCGCCCAACGCTCGGCTTTGATATTGATGGCGTTGTCATCAAGGTCAATTCACTGGCGCTGCAGGAACAGCTGGGCTTTGTGGCACGCGCGCCGCGCTGGGCGGTGGCGTTTAAGTTTCCTGCTCAGGAGCAGATGACCTTCGTTCGTGACGTAGAGTTCCAGGTTGGCCGTACGGGTGCCATTACCCCGGTCGCCCGTCTGGAGCCCGTGCAGGTTGCTGGGGTGTTGGTGAGTAACGCCACGCTGCATAACGCTGATGAAATCGAACGCCTGGGCCTGCGCATTGGGGACAAAGTGGTGATCCGCCGCGCGGGCGATGTGATCCCGCAGGTGGTTAACGTTGTGGAGTCAGAACGCCCTGCTGAAACGCGCGAGATCGTCTTCCCGACCCACTGTCCGGTGTGCGGCTCGGACGTTGAGCGTGTGGAAGGCGAAGCGGTGGCGCGCTGTACGGGCGGCTTAATTTGTGGCGCGCAGCGTAAAGAGTCGCTGAAGCATTTCGTCTCCCGGCGGGCGATGGACGTCGACGGCATGGGCGATAAAATTATCGATCAGCTGGTTGAGAAAGAGTACGTTCACACGCCAGCGGATCTATTCAAACTGACCGCGGGTAAACTGACCGGCCTGGATCGCATGGGGCCGAAGTCAGCGCAGAATGTCGTTAACGCGCTGGAAGCGGCGAAAGAGACCACTTTCGCCCGCTTCCTGTACGCGCTGGGTATTCGTGAAGTCGGCGAAGCGACAGCGGCAGGGCTGGCGGCGTACTTTGGTACGCTGGAGGCGCTGGAAAAGGCAAGCATCGACGAGCTGCAAAAAGTACCGGATGTCGGCATTGTGGTCGCCACGCACGTCTTTAACTTCTTTGCTGAAGAGAGCAATCGTGAGGTCATCGGCAAACTGCTGGAAGAGGGCATCAAATGGCCCGCGCCGGTAGTGGTCAATGCAGAAGAGATCGACAGTCCGTTTGCCGGTAAAACCGTGGTGCTGACCGGCAGCCTGAGCCAGCTTTCCCGCGACGACGCTAAAGCGCGTCTGGTGGCGCTGGGGGCCAAAGTGGCAGGCAGCGTATCGAAGAAAACCGACCTGGTGATCGCCGGGGAAGCGGCCGGTTCGAAGCTGGCGAAAGCCCAGGAGCTTGGCATTGCCGTTATCGACGAAGCCGAAATGATGCGCCTGTTAGGAGAGTAACGTGGAGAAAGAGCAGCTCGTTGAGATCGCCAATACGGAGATGCCGTTCGGTAAATACAAGGGCCGCAGGCTGATCGATTTGCCTGAAGAGTATCTGCTGTGGTTTGCCCGTAAGGATGAATTCCCTGCCGGGCGATTGGGTGAGCTGATGGCTATCACGTTACTGATTAAAACCGAGGGGCTGACCCAGCTGGTTCAACCCCTCAAACGTCCTTAAGCCTTCGCTGCGCGGGTCTCTTCCTGCGCCAGCTTTTCGGTCTGGCGTTTGTAACGACGCGCCAGCACCGCACAGACCATCAGCTGGATTTGGTGGAAAATCATCAGCGGCAGCACCATCATCCCAATCACCGAGGTTGGGAACAGAATGTTCGCCATCGGGATGCCGTTCGCCAGGCTCTTTTTCGAGCCGCAGAAGACAATCGTGATTTCATCCGCTTTATTAAAGCCGCATTTGCGCGCCACAAACACATTCACCGCAATCACTATCGCCAGCAGGATAATGCTGACGACCACGATAAACAGCAGTGAACCTGCGCCAACCTTATGCCAGATGCCGTTGACCACCGCTTCACTGAAGGCGGAGTAAACCACCAGCAGAATCGACGTCTGGTCGGTTTTTGAAATCCATTTTTTATGCTTCGCCACAAACGCGCCGGTCCACGGTCGGGAAAGATGCCCAAGCACAAACGGCAGCAGCAACTGCAGACAAATTCTTCCGACCTGCTCCAGGTTGCCCTCTGCACCGTGCATGTTCATCAGCAGGCCCACCAGCAGCGGCGAGACGAAAATCCCTAACAGGCTGGAAGCGGATGCTGAACAAACTGCCGCCGCCACGTTGCCGCCTGCCAGCGAGGTAAAGGCGATAGCAGACTGCACGGTAGCGGGAAGAATGCACAGATACAGGAATCCGGTATACAGGGCTGGATCGACATTCACCGGCGCCCACCAGGCAAACAGTACGCCCAACACAGGGAAGAGGATAAAGGTGCTGCACATCACCCACAGATGCAGTCGCCAGTGTCCGCCGCCTGCAATGATGGCCTCGCGGGAGAGTTTGGCGCCATGCATAAAGAACAGCAGGGCGATGGCCGCCGTGGTCAGCCCTTCAAAGAAGGGGACGAAACCGCCGCGAGCCGGGAAAAATGAGGCCAGTAAAACGGTCACCACCAGGGTAAGCGTGAACGGATCAAGGATACGAAAAAGTTTCATAATCACTCCTGAAAGCAGATGTCGCTATTGTGCTTTCTTCCGTTTGAGAAATAAAATTGATTTATTGCATCCATTCATGAATTAAACAGATGAATTATTCATTACGTCAGCTTCGTGTTTTTGTCACCGTGGCGCAGGCTCGCAGTTTTAGCCGGGCGGGGGAGATGATCGGCCTCAGCCAGTCGGCCGTCAGCCATAGCGTTAAGGAGCTGGAAACGCAGACGGGAGTGAAATTGCTTGACCGGACGACGCGTGAGGTGGTGCTTACCGAAGCGGGGCAGCAGCTGGCGACGCGTCTGGAGAGGCTGCTGGACGAGCTGAACAGCACGCTCAGGGATGTGGGGCGACTCGGACAACAGCTTTCCGGCACGGTGAGGGTGGCAGCGAGCCAGACCATCTCCGCGCATCTTATTCCTCAGTGTATTGCCGAAAGTAATCATCGCTATCCGGATATTGATTTTGTTTTGCATGACAGGCCGCAGCAGTGGGTGCTGGAGAGTATCCGTCAGGGGGATGTGGATTTTGGCATTGTTATTGACCCTGGTGCGGTAAGCGACCTGGAATGTGAAGCGGTGCTCTCAGAACCCTTTTTGTTGCTTTGTCGCGATGACGACGCGCTGGCATCGCTGCCACACGTGACATGGCAGGCGTTGCAAGGGGCAAATCTGGTGCTACAGGATTATGCTTCAGGAAGCCGCCCGTTGATTGATGCCGCGCTTGTCGCTCAAGGTGTGAAGGCAACCATTGTGCAGGAGATAGGGCACCCGGCCACGTTGTTCCCCATGGTCGAAGCCGGGATTGGGATAAGTGTACTACCGGCGCTTGCGCTGCCGTTGCCGCAGGGGAGTCGCTTAACGGTGAGGCGTTTTACGCCCTGCGTTCAACGCCAGCTGATGCTGGTTCGACGTAAAAACCGTTCTCTCTCAGGGGCGGCTCACGCCTGCTGGGACGTGGTGCGCATGCAGGCTCAGCGCTTAATGGAAGCCCGCACGCGCGATCCCCTGTTTAACGATCAGATATAGATATCAATCTTGTGCTCAGCGGAAGGGTTGTTGACGCCTTCCGTCACTGACTGACTGCTTTCCTGTTTTGGCATCTCTTCTTCTGCCTGCTGACGCTGCAATTGCGCCAGCTGTGCCTGCAGCATAGTCAACTGAGATTCGAGTAACTCCTGCTGCTTTTGTTTTTCTTCTGTTGTTGCATCACTCAGTGCCACTTCTTTGAGTTGCTGAGTGGCTTTTGTTATCTGTTTCATCAGCCGATTGATCTGGGAGGCAATGTCATTGCTACCAGAACTGTTATCAGCACTGCCGATTTCTATCGCCGACAGAGAAACTGCATTGAGGGTTGTCATAATGAGATCCTTTTCGCCATAAAACAGAGGTATCGGCAAGGAAAGGATTAGCTTGAGCAAAACTGCCATATCTGGCAGGTTCGAATTGATTAAATCGCAGATAGCAAAAAAGCGCCTTTAGGGCGCTTTTTTACATTGGTGGGTCGTGCAGGATGACTCGCTTCGCTCGCCCTTTGGGCCGTCGCCGTAAACGGCTCCGTTGCCTCTCTGCGTTCGGCTCGAACCTGCAGCAGGTTCGAATCATCCATATTGCAGATAGCAAAAAAGCGCCTTTAAGGCGCTTTTTTACATTGGTGGGTCGTGCAGGATTCGAACCTGCGACCAATTGATTAAAAGTCAACTGCTCTACCAACTGAGCTAACGACCCGAAATGGTGGGCGATGACGGGCTCGAACCGCCGACCCCCTCCGTGTAAAGGAGATGCTCTACCAACTGAGCTAATCGCCCATTTCGGAACTGCTGCGATAAGGTGAGAATGGTGGGCGATGACGGGCTCGAACCGCCGACCCCCTCCGTGTAAAGGAGATGCTCTACCAACTGAGCTAATCGCCCAATCTCAATTCTTATCTACACTGCGAGTCTACTTAAAGTAGATGGTGGGTGATGACGGGCTCGAACCGCCGACCCCCTCCGTGTAAAGGAGATGCTCTACCAACTGAGCTAATCACCCCCGCTGTGTGGAGTCGCATTATAGGGAGAGTTGAAAATGAGTCAACGCATTTTCTAAAGTTTTTATTCGTTCGTCGTAAAATTAGACAAAACGATCGCGAAACGGGCGGTGGCGCATGATTTCTAAACAAAAACAGTAAACTCAGGCCCGATTCAGGGAACAACATTGAGGAATCGCCGCACAGTGATAGAATATTGCCCATTGTTTTTTCCCCAGGATTTGCCGATTGCCGGCATCTTTATAACGTAAGGCCATTTCATGAAAATCAAAACTCGCTTCGCGCCGAGCCCGACAGGCTATCTGCACGTCGGTGGTGCACGTACCGCTCTTTATTCCTGGCTTTTTGCACGCCACAACAAAGGTGAGTTCGTGCTGCGTATTGAAGACACCGATCTTGAGCGCTCCACGCCGGAAGCAATCGAAGCCATTATGGATGGTATGAACTGGCTGAATCTGGAATGGGACGAAGGCCCGTATTTCCAGACCAAACGTTTTGACCGCTATAACGCTGTCATTGATGAAATGCTGGTCGCGGGCACGGCGTATAAGTGCTATTGCTCCAAAGAGCGTCTGGATGCCTTGCGTGAAGAGCAGATGGCGAACGGTGACAAGCCGCGTTATGACGGTCGTTGCCGCCACGACCATAGCGAGCATGCGGCTGATGAGCCTTGCGTGGTGCGTTTTGCTAACCCGCAAGAGGGTTCTGTCATCTTTGATGACCAGATCCGTGGCCCGATTGAATTCAGCAACCAGGAGCTGGACGATCTGATCATTCGCCGTACCGACGGCTCACCAACTTACAACTTCTGTGTGGTGGTGGACGACTGGGATATGGAGATCACCCACGTTGTCCGTGGTGAAGACCATATCAACAACACGCCACGTCAAATCAACATCCTGAAGGCGCTGAATGCGCCCGTGCCGGTGTATGCACACGTGTCCATGATCAACGGTGACGACGGTAAAAAACTGTCTAAACGTCATGGTGCCGTGAGCGTGATGCAGTATCGCGACGACGGTTATCTGCCGGAAGCGCTGCTGAACTATCTGGTGCGTCTGGGCTGGGCCCACGGTGACCAGGAGATCTTCAGCCGCGAAGAGATGATCGAACTGTTCTCTCTGAACTCTGTGAGCAAATCAGCGAGCGCATTCAATACCGATAAGCTGCTGTGGCTGAACCATCATTACATCAACACCATGCAGCCAGAATATGTCGCGACGTATCTGCAGTGGCACATTGAGCAGGCGAATATCGATACCCGTACCGGTCCTGAACTGGCCGATCTGGTGAAACTGCTCGGTGAGCGTTGCAAAACGCTGAAAGAGATCGCCGAAAGCTGCCGTTACTTCTACGAAGAATTCGATGAGTTTGATGCCGACGCGGCGAAGAAACACCTGCGTCCGGTTGCCCGCCAGCCGCTGGAAGTGGTGCGTGACAAAATCGCCGCTATCACTGAATGGACCGCGGAGAATGTGCATCACGCGATTCAGGCTACTGCAGATGAGCTTGAAGTCGGTATGGGCAAAGTGGGGATGCCGCTGCGCGTCGCCGTGACCGGTGCAGGCCAGTCTCCAGCGCTGGACGTTACCGTTCATGCAATTGGTAAGTCTCGTAGCGTGGCGCGTATCAATAAGGCACTGGGTTTTATTGCTGAGCGTGAAAGCCAGCAGTAATCAATCGTCAGTGAATCAAACGGCAGGGGAACCTGCCGTTTTTTTTGTCTGCTATTCAGCAATACCGAGACGTGAGAGAAATCCTTTTACCCCCTCGCGCTTCAGCAATACGAGAAGACGCTCCTGTTCAACCTGCGTCATGTTCTCCAGCGAGTCGATGATTTGTGGGAGCAGGGTAGACGATGACGGTATCCCATAAAGAGAGGGCGTTTCGGCCACCTGGTAAATCGCCTGTCGGTGACGGATGGCAGGAAGGCTAATAATATGTTCCTTCACTCGCGCATCGACATGGATCAGTCTTGCTCTTCCACCTTTTACACCGTTAACACCCTCCGTCTTCCATCCCTTCTGGCGTATCCAGCGGTTAACGGTTTGCCTGGCGACGCCCAGACAGTCAGCCAGTTCATCCGTGGTCATTTTGCTGCGTAATCTTTTCATATTAGTTCTGATCGCGAATCCCTAAACGTTGCAACAATCCGGTAATCCCTTCCCGCAGTAACAGCGATGTCAGCTGCTTTTGCTCATCCGGCGTCATTTCATTTGCCAGTGTCAGAAGTAAAGTATGAAGTGAACCCTCGTAGCCAGCGCTGTCTGGCATTTCAGGCGTCTCAGACGCCCTGCGGGCACTGCGGATAAACTCCCGTACCTTTTCATTCACATGCACCAGACGCGCCTTACCACCCTGAACGCCTGGTTTTGGCGATGTAATCCAACCTTCTTTACGTACCCATTTATTGATGGTCTGACGGCTATAGCCAGTGAGCACGGCTAACTCTTCTGGCGTCATTCGTTCCTTGATCATGCAATTTCCTGAGTGTTCGTAGGGTTAATTAGTGGTTCATCTTATAGCACCGTTTTACGCGAAAACGTGACAGGCTTAACTCCTGACTGCGAGCAGGCTCGCAAAGTGATTCATTTGCATGATTTTTCAGCGATTGAAAGGTGGGGACTGATTTTGCCGTTGACACTCAGCGGCGGAATTCATATTATGCCGCCCGTCAACATGACAGCTTTACGACGGGGCTATAGCTCAGCTGGGAGAGCGCCTGCATGGCATGCAGGAGGTCAGCGGTTCGATCCCGCTTAGCTCCACCAAACTCTGAACCCAACAGAGTGCGGTAAGTAAAGTAACATGTGGGGCTATAGCTCAGCTGGGAGAGCGCTTGCATGGCATGCAAGAGGTCAGCGGTTCGATCCCGCTTAGCTCCACCAAAATTTGAACCCTCGTCGAAAGACGGGGGTTTTTTTATGCCTTTGTAAAATGTTTATACTGCTTTTGTTGCGATAAAACGCTTTTTCTATACCTCACCTCAATTCAAATCAATAAACGAGTCTATAAATAGACTTGAACTTGATTCGAGCAATTAATAAACCTATTATCCATCCGGTCAATGATATGATGGTAAAATAGATTCCCTGACTGAATGAATAGAAAAATTTACAATAACGTAAAAATATTTATGATTGCCCTCGCGCTATGCCTGATTGCGGTGCCATTTTCCCGTTATATCTCCCCGCGCGCTATTGTTAACGGGCATGACGTCTATTTAGCATGGCTACCCTTAAGCGTTATGCTGGCCGTTATTTTGTTGTTTGGCCGCCGGGCAATTATTCCCGTTCTGTTAGGTTTTACTATTACTAATATATTTGTTGTTGATTTAGCACCGCTACAATATGCAGTTTTGCTGTTTTGTCAGACTTTTTCAGTTTTCGCTGTGTGTGGCATTATCCGTCTTGTGCTGGGCAGGCGCTGGCGCCACAGCGTGCCTAATAAATACATAGGGATCCGTATTTTCTGGCTGGGTTTTATGGTGCCGATAGGTATCAAAATATCAATGTATCTGGCAGGCTATTTATTCGATTTCCCGGTAACAATCTCTACTTACTTCGGTGAAGGCACCCTTATTTACAGCGTTGTGGATATTCAAAGCCTGATCTGCGCGGCGTTGATTTTCACCATGATGTTCTATTATCCATTAAGAATGATTATTAATCCTCGCTACGCCAGAACCTTCTGGCTGCGGAGCGTGAAGCCGGTGTTTTTTCACAAGAAATCATTGTTTATATTTGTCTGGCTAATGCTTCTGATCGCCCTCATGGCAATTTTATGTGCACCGCTAGAGTCACCTATAATTGCAGGATATCTTGTGCCCATTATTTTTATTCTTTTTACGTTGGGCATCAGCTGTTTAAGTTATGCGCTTATGTCATTGCTCTGGGCGGCATCCGCACTCCTGCTACTGACCTACAACGACAACTTTTTGAACGGGGTGGAGTCGGGTCACTCGCTCTCCTTTATCCTGTCTGTACTCATCTCTTTCGCCATCTGTTTGCTTTATATGTCGCGGATTTACCGGCGAAGCGAATGGATGAAGAAGGGCTGGCAGGACAGGGCGTTAACCGATCCGTTGACCGGTTTGCCTAACATTCGCGCGCTGGATGACTTTCTCCTGATCCACCCTGACGCCAAGGTGTGTTGTCTGCGAATGGATAATCTGGAGTTTCTTAGCCGCCACTACGGCATTCTGATGCGGGTTCACTGCAAGCGGATGATTACCGCGTCGCTCCAGCCCTTACTGCAAAAAGATGAGCAGCTTTTCCAGTTGCCCGGCAGTGAGCTGGTGTTGGTATTGCTGGGGCCGGGAACGTCAGAGCGCCTGCAACATATGGTCGACCAACTGAATAGCCGCAAGATTTACTGGAACAACACTGGGCTGGATATCGAGTTTGGGGCGTCCTGGGGTGAGGTTGAAGATGGTGAGAACCTGCACCATACGCTTGGGCAGCTTAGCTGGTTGGCGGAGCAGTCATGTGCTGCGCATAATGTGCTTGCTCTGACGAACAGCATTGAGGACGTCTCCGGGCAAACCACCGACAGGGTGCTGATGTTAGGGCGTATTAAACGTGCGCTTGATGCTGACGGGCTCCAGCTGTATGCCCAGTCGATTCAGAATGCCGAGGGGAAAGGATATTACGAAATCCTCTCGCGCCTGGAGAGCGAGGGAGAGATGATCACCCCCGATCGCTTTATTCCGCTGATTGCCCAGTTTAACCTGAGCCATCGCTTTGATCTGAATGTGGTTGAGAAGTTACTGGTCTGGCTGCGGGATAATCCCGCCACACATGCTGGCACCCGTTTCTCCGTCAATTTGATGCCGATGACCTTGATGCAAAAAGAGGTCGCCACGGAGATTATCGCGCTCTTCGCTCGCTATACCGTCCCGCCCCAGGCTGTGGTCATCGAGATTACCGAAGAACAGGCTTTCTCCAATTCGGGCAGTAGCATTAACAATATCCAGCAGCTGAGGGATCATGGCTTCCGTATTGCTATTGACGACTTTGGAACAGGCTATGCCAACTTTGAGCGTCTGAAGCGCCTGCAGGCCGACATCATCAAGATTGATGGTTGTTTCGTAAAAGATATTTGCAGCGACAACATGGATGCGATGATTGTGCAGTCGATATGTAATCTGGCGAAAACAAAATCGCTCTGCGTGGTTGCGGAATATGTGGAAACCCCGGCGCAGCGGGATATGTTGCTGCACCTTGGTGTCGATTATCTGCAGGGCTACCTGTTAGGTAAACCCAGACCGCTTGCCGAATTACGGGCATAAAAAAACCGGGAGCTTTCAAGCTCCCGGTTTTTTTTCACTCTGCGAGTTAGAGTACCAGCGCTGCGATAGAGGCAGACAGTACGCTCACTAGCGTAGAACCGTACACCAGCTTCAGGCCGAAGCGAGAAACCACGTTACCCTGCTCTTCGTTCAGGCCTTTAATCGCACCGGCGATAATACCGATGGAAGAGAAGTTTGCGAAGGAAACCAGGAACACGGACAGAATGCCTTCCGCACGTGGAGAGAGCGTGCTGGCAATTTTCTGCAGATCCATCATTGCCACGAACTCGTTAGAAACCAGTTTGGTTGCCATGATGCTGCCAACCTGCAGTGCTTCATGAGCCGGAACACCCATCACCCATGCGATTGGATAGAAGATGTAGCCCAGGATGCCCTGGAAGGAGATACCGAGCACCGCTGCGAACAGGGCGTTCAGGGCGGCGATCAGCGCGATAAAACCAATCAGCATAGCGGCAACAATAATGGCGACCTTGAAGCCTGCCAGAATGTATTCACCCAGCATTTCGAAGAAGCTCTGCCCTTCATGCAGGTTTGACATCTGGATGTTCTCTTCGCTGGCATCAACACGGTAAGGGTTGATCAGCGACAGCACAATAAAGGTGCTGAACATGTTCAGGACCAGCGCCGCCACCACGTATTTTGGCTCCAGCATGGTCATGTATGCGCCCACGATAGACATGGATACGGTAGACATTGCGGTTGCCGCCATGGTGTACATGCGGTTACGCGACATTTTGCCCAGAATATCTTTGTACGCGATGAAGTTCTCAGACTGACCGAGGATCAGTGAGCTCACGGCGTTAAAGGATTCCAGTTTGCCCATGCCGTTCACCTTGGACAGCAGGAAGCCAATCGCGCGGATAACCACCGGCAGAACGCGGATGTGTTGCAGAATACCAATCAGTGCAGAGATGAAGACGATAGGGCACAGCACCTTCAGGAAGAAGAAGGCCAGACCTTGATCGTTCATGCTGCCAAAGACGAAGTTAGTCCCTTCGTTAGCAAACCCGAGCAGTTTTTCGAACATTTCGGAGAAGCCTTTCACGAAGCCGAGGCCCACGTTGGAGTTCAGGAAGAACCACGCAAGTAATACTTCAATGACCAGCAGTTGGACAACATAGCGAATACGAATATTTTTGCGGTCTGTGCTGACCAGCAATGCGAGTGCAGTAACGACAACGAGTGCCAGGACAAAATGAAGGACGCGGTCCATATTTGCTCCAAATATGAGGCAGGTTTAATTTTCGTGCACATTCTATGTAACAAGCGAAAAGAAAACGAGATCAAGAACACACTATAGTTACATCCTGTGACGAGTCTCAAAAATAGTGATCAACAATACATTTTTGTTATGTTAGGTAAATGAGTGAAAAGTTAAGTTTGTGTGCTAGGCTTCACAAAAGTGTGCGCTAACTCTGTTTCATTTAGAGCGCCCGCATCTCACCTGCCCATCTATCGTCAAAAGCTATCAGAGAAATCATTACAAACCTTACAAATGATCTTGATAATCATTCTCATTTTGATAGCATTAAACATAGCAAAGGCTATATTTCAGAGGCAGAAATGACAAACAGTCGCGTAGAAGGTAGCAGTGGCAGAGCAGCGCGCAAGTTGCGGTTCGCATTAATGGGACCTGCGTTCATTGCTGCCATTGGCTATATCGATCCGGGCAATTTTGCGACCAACATTCAGGCCGGAGCCAGCTTCGGCTACACATTGCTGTGGGTGGTCGTCTGGGCAAACCTGATGGCCATGCTGATCCAGATGCTCTCAGCGAAGCTCGGCATTGCCACGAGCAAAAACCTGGCCGAGCAGATCCGCGACCACTACCCGCGTCCGGCGGTTTGGCTGTACTGGGTCCAGGCTGAAATTATCGCCATGGCAACCGACCTTGCTGAATTCATAGGGGCTGCGATTGGATTTAAACTGATCCTCGGCGTGTCATTGTTGCAGGGGGCAGTGCTGACCGGGATTGCGACTTTCCTTATTCTGATGCTGCAGCGCCGAGGACAGAAGCCGCTGGAAAAAGTCATCGGTGGTCTGCTGCTGTTTGTTGCTGCAGCCTATATTGTGGAGCTGATCTTCTCCCAGCCGAATCTGGTGCAGCTGAGTAAAGGGATGGTGATCCCAAGTCTGCCCACCTCTGAAGCGGTATTCCTGGCTGCTGGCGTCCTCGGGGCGACCATTATGCCGCATGTGATTTACCTGCACTCCTCCCTGACACAACATCTGCACGGTGGCACCCGTAAGGAACGCTATTCCGCGACAAAATGGGATGTCGCGTTTGCCATGACAATTGCCGGTTTCGTGAATCTGGCGATGATGGCCACCGCTGCTGCCGCTTTCCACTTTAATGGTCACACGGGGATTGCCGATCTCGATCAGGCTTATCTGACGCTGGAACCGTTACTGAGCCATGCCGCAGCAACGATATTTGGGCTGAGCCTGGTGGCTGCTGGCCTCTCTTCAACGGTGGTAGGTACGCTGGCGGGACAAGTGGTGATGCAGGGATTCGTGCGTTTTCATATTCCGCTGTGGGTGCGTCGTGCCGTCACCATGCTGCCGTCGTTTATTGTGATTCTGATGGGGCTGGATCCTACCCGCATTTTGGTAATGAGCCAGGTCCTGCTGAGTTTTGGTATTGCCCTTGCGCTGGTGCCATTGTTAATTTTTACCAGCGATAAAACACTGATGGG
Source organism: Enterobacter sp. ENT02 (assembly GCF_019219165.1). Lineage (NCBI taxonomy): Bacteria > Pseudomonadati > Pseudomonadota > Gammaproteobacteria > Enterobacterales > Enterobacteriaceae > Enterobacter > Enterobacter sp. ENT02. Next base: position 1,121,323 of record NZ_JAHUWD010000001.1, on the reverse strand, counting down.
CGATCTCGTGAACTCGACGCTGGTGAAAAGGACCGGGTGGGCGATTGTGGTTGTGGTGGTGGCGCTGAATCTGTGGTTGTTAGTCGGAACCGCGCTGGGTCTTTAAAACAAAAAAAGGAGCCAAAAGGCTCCTTTTTACGTTAGTTTACGTTAGTGACGATGGCCGTGACCACCGTGACCATGTTTACCGCCGTGTCCACCCCAGCCGCCACGACGGTCATCGCGATCGTTCCAGCCTTCACGATAGCCACGCTCATAGGCGTTGTTTTTATACCAGCCGCGATGCCGACCATTATCATGCTTGCGCCAGCGGTCGCCACGCCATTCATAATGACGGTTCCAGTAATCACGGTCGCGCCAGTAGCCACCGTCCCAGTATCTGCCGTAGTCATCACGATCGCCAATTTGTAATTTTACTGATGGCAACAGGGTGATCTCGCCAGCATTGGCGACCAGCGGGGCAGAAGCCATTAATACCGCTGCTAAAATCAGTGACCTGAACATACTCTTCTCCTTCACGATCGGGGCCTTGTGGGCCTGTTAACGCAATATTACGAGTTGGTAAAGCCTCGTTTCATCGCCTCAACTCCGAATTCATAGATAAGAGCACTTTTTGCTAAAATCGGCTTTAATTTGTTCAGGCCAGAATATCTTCGATCCGCGTCAATTCATCTTCCGAGAAATGGCGATTGTCCAGCATGCCCACCGCGTCATCAATTTGCGCGGTTTTACTGGCCCCAATCAGTACAGAAGTCACAGTATCGTGGCGTAAAATCCAGGCCAGAGCCATCTGCGATAGCTTCTGACCGCGGCTTTCGGCAAGGGCGTTTAACTTGCGCACTTTTACCAGCTTTTCTTCGGTGAGCTGATCCGGGTTCAGGAACTTGCTGCCGCTGGCCGCACGGGAGTCCGATGGAATGCCGTTCAGATAACGGTTGGTTAATTGACCACCCGCGAGAGGAGAGAAGGGTATACACCCAACCCCTGTCTGCTGCAGTACATCCAGTAAACCCGCTTCAGGGGCACGCTCAAACATCGAATATTTCGGCTGGTGGATAAGACAAGGCGTACCGAGGTCGTGAAGGATTTCAATTGCCTGGCGCGCCAGTTCCGCAGGGTAGTTGGATAACCCGACGTACAGTGCCTTGCCCTGTCGCACCAGATGGTCGAGCGCTTTCATGGTTTCCTGAAGCGGTGTTTCCGGGGCCGGGCGGTGATGATAGAAGATGTCGACATACTCCAGCCCCATGCGTTTCAGGCTCTGATCCAGACTCGATATCAGGTATTTACGCGAGCCCCAGTCGCCGTAGGGACCGTCCCACATGGTATATCCTGCTTTCGTCGAGATAATTAACTCATCGCGCCAGGGGAGAAAATCTTCCAGCAAAATGCGCCCGAAATTACGTTCAGCTGAACCGGGAGGAGGACCATAGTTGTTGGCAAGGTCGAAATGCGTAATCCCCAAATCGAACGCGCGCTGTAAAAGTTGACGGCTGTTTTCGATGAGCGTGGCATCGCCAAAGTTATGCCAAAGCCCAAGCGAGATGGCGGGCAATTTCAACCCGCTTTGTCCGCAGCGGCGATACTGCATTGTCTTATAATGATTTTTATCCGGCTGATAACGCATGATCGTGACCTCTGACGCTGATAAGAAAAACGTGTGTATACGATTACACTAACGCGAAGAAAGAGAGAATAGCGCAGCATTTTTTGTAAAGCATTCTTTCCAACTCCTTCTTACTGCCTTTTCTGGACAGCCATCACGCTTATTTAATACTCAAGGTGAGAATAACATTAGAAGGATACCTGTTTATGCGTACCCCATACTGCGTCGCCGATTACCTGCTGGACCGTCTGACTGATTGTGGAACCGATCATCTGTTTGGCGTGCCGGGCGACTATAACCTGCAGTTTCTCGACCATGTAATAGACAGCCCGGATATCTGTTGGGTGGGTTGTGCCAACGAGCTTAACGCGTCATATGCCGCAGACGGCTATGCCCGATGTAAGGGCTTTGCCGCGCTGTTAACCACATTCGGCGTCGGAGAGCTAAGCGCCATGAACGGGGTGGCGGGTAGCTTTGCCGAACACGTTCCCGTGTTGCATATTGTGGGGGCGCCGGGAATGGCGGCGCAGCAAAAAGGCGAGTTATTGCACCATACCTTAGGTGACGGTGAGTTCCGTCATTTTTACCATATGAGCGAACCTATCACCGTCGCGCAGGCGATCCTGACTGAACAAAATGCCTGCTACGAAATTGACCGCGTGCTGACCACCATGCTGCGCGAACGCCGTCCTGGCTATTTGATGTTGCCTGCGGATGTGGCGAAAAAAGCCGCGACGCCACCTGTAAGCGCTCTCACCGTTAAGCCTGTTCACGCGGACAATGCCTGTCTCAAAGCGTTTCGTGATGCCGCCCGGAGTCGCCTGGCCATGAGCAAACGGACCGCGCTGCTGGCCGATTTTCTGGTGCTCCGCCATGGGCTAAAACCTGCGCTGCAGAAATGGGTGAAAGAGGTGCCGATGGCACACGCCACCATGTTGATGGGGAAAGGGATTTTTGATGAGCGTCAGGCGGGTTTTTACGGCACTTACAGTGGTTCAGCGAGCGCGGAGCCGGTCAAAGAGGCGATTGAAAGAGCTGACACAGTGCTGTGCATTGGTACGCGGTTTACCGATACCCTGACCGCCGGGTTCACTCACCAGCTCACTCCCGCTCAGACCATCGAAGTGCAGCCTCATGCTTCCCGCGTGGGCGACGTCTGGTTTACGGGCATTCCCATGCTGCAGGCGATTGAGACGCTGGCAGAGTTATGCAAACAACATGTGCATGAAAGCCCTGCACCCTCGACACACAGTGGTTTTTCCTGGCCTGCAGAGGGCGCTTCACTCACGCAGGAGAACTTCTGGAGCACGCTGCAAACCTTCATTCGCCCCGGCGACATTATTCTTGCCGATCAGGGTACCTCGGCGTTTGGCGCGATCGATCTTCGCTTACCTGCGGACGTTAATTTTATCGTTCAGCCGCTCTGGGGGTCGATTGGCTACACGCTGGCGGCGGCCTTTGGCGCGCAGACGGCATGCCCGGACCGGCGCGTGATTGTCCTGACCGGGGATGGTGCCGCACAGCTGACGATTCAGGAAATGGGCTCAATGCTGCGCGATAAGCAGCGCCCGATTATCCTGGTGCTCAACAATGAAGGGTACACGGTTGAGAGGGCCATACACGGACCTGAACAGCGGTACAACGATATCGCCCTGTGGAACTGGACGCAGATCCCGCAGGCACTGAGCCTGGATCCTCAGGCCGAATGCTGGCGGGTCAGTGAAGTCGATCAGCTGGCGGACGTGCTGGAAAAAGTGGCGCACCATGAGCGGCTTTCGCTCATTGAGGTCATGCTGCCCAAAGCGGATATTCCCCCGCTGTTGGGCGCGATAACCAAAGCGCTGGAGGCGCGAAATAGCGCCTGATCACTTATCGTTTCGCCAGGCCATCATCATCGGTTTGCCCGCCAGCAGGAGCCAGGCGGGCAACATCACGATACAGAGCAGAGGGAAGAGGGTAGAGTCAGGCACCACCACGGCGGCCATAAACAGGCTCAGCCACGCATCCCGCGTCACTACCAGTACCAGCCCGAGAATCGAGCACGAAACGGTTATCGCAGCCGGTACGGCGTCCACATGCTCGTGCAACATCAGACCTAACGCTACCCCGACAAACACCGCCGGGAAGATGCGTCCGCCACGAAAACCGCACGCGGCGGCCACGACCAGCGCCGCCAGCTTTATCACCGCAAACAGCAGATAATCCGACACGCTAAACACCTGACTGAATGCCAGCTGCTGCATTTCGTCCAGGCCTTTAAACAGCGTCACTTTTCCGCCGATAGCGCCCAGAATGCCGAGAAGCAGCCCCCCGACGCCCAGAATCAGCACCGGATGTTTGAGCTTATGCATCAGCCGATGCAGGCGCGGAAGACACCATACTGCGACCATGCCCAGCGCAATGGCCATGGCGACCACAATTGCGCCGCTGAAAATGTCCGCGACCTGCATCTGGCCATAGTGGGGGAGAGGGAGAGAGAAGTGGGGATGGAAAAACAGGCTGGTGGTCAACGCACCGGCAGCGGCGGCCATCAGCGGCGCAAAGAGTTTGTCCCAGAGCGGGACGTCATTATTACCGCTCAGCGTCTGGGAGAAGATCAGCGCGGCGGCGACGGGTGTGCCGAACAGCGCGCCGATGGTGCCTGCAGAGGCCAGGATCGTCCAGTCCAGCGCGTTGACGCGCGGTAAAATGCGCGAACCCAGGAAAACCGCCAGCGCGATATTTACTGCCATGATCGGATGTTCAGGCCCCAGGCTGACGCCGCCCGCCAGACCCACGATCAGCGCAACGATCAGTCCCGGCAGCGCTGCCGGGCTGACGGGCGCGCCGATCAACGGTTCCTGCGCGGGATCGGGCCCGGCATGGTCCGGACTGAAACGAATTACCAAACCCACCGCAATACCGGTGAGCGTCAGCATGACGATAATCCATACAGGAGAATCAGGGCTGAAGCCAATATTGGCAGGCAGGGCGGTCCATAACATCGCTTGCAGTACCGACGCGACTTTCATCACGACGATGAGCACCAGGCTTGAAGCAACGCCAATAACGAGCGCCGGTATTGCTAATAACAGCATGGTTCTGGCTCGCGGGTGGAGCATGATGATTTCCTTGTACAAAACGGTATAACGTTACTTTGCACAATCAGCTTTATGGCAATAGTGCAAAAGGTGCTGAAACGGTAAAGTTATTCTGTGACGAAGATCGATAATCCTGGGGCATTCACTTTCTGGTCGTTGTTGTTATCACGCCTTGAATTTACAGTGTTCCAAAGATTTATTCTGACTTTAGCGGAGCAGTAGAAGAATGACAAAGTATGCTTTGGTAGGTGATGTGGGCGGCACGAACGCGCGCCTTGCACTCTGCGATGTAAATAGCGGTGACATTTCCCAGGCGAAAACCTATTCAGGGCTGGATTATCCAAGTCTGGAAGCCGTGGTTCGCGTATATCTTGAAGAGCATAAGGTCAGCGTCGAAGACGGCTGTATCGCTATTGCGTGCCCGATTACCGGTGACTGGGTGGCTATGACCAACCACACCTGGGCCTTCTCCATTGCCGAAATGAAAAAAAACCTCGGCTTTGCGCATCTTGAAATCATCAATGACTTCACGGCGGTGTCGATGGCGATCCCGATGCTGAAGCCGGAACACCTGATCCAGTTTGGCGGCACGGCGCCGGTCGAAGGCAAGCCGATTGCGGTTTACGGCGCGGGAACCGGGCTGGGCGTCTCTCACCTTGTCCACGTCGATAAGCGCTGGGTCAGTCTGCCGGGCGAAGGCGGCCACGTTGATTTCGCACCGAACAGTGAAGAAGAGGGCATTATCCTCGAAGAGTTACGTGCTGAAATCGGCCACGTTTCTGCCGAACGCGTGCTGTCGGGTCCCGGGCTGGTCAATTTGTACCGTGCGATTGTGAAATCTGATGGTCGTCTGCCTGAAAATCTGCAGCCTAAAGACGTGACCGAGCGCGCCCTGGCGGACAGCTGCATCGATTGCCGTCGTGCCTTGTCCCTGTTTTGCGTGATTATGGGGCGCTTCGGCGGCAACCTGGCGCTGACGCTGGGCACGTTTGGTGGGGTCTATATTGCGGGCGGTATCATGCCGCGCTTCCTCGAGTTCTTTAAAGCCTCTGGTTTCCGCGGCGGGTTTGAAGATAAAGGGCGCTTCAGAAGCTACGTGCAGGACATCCCTGTTTACCTGATTGTGCACGATAATCCAGGGCTGCTGGGCTCGGGTGCGCATTTGCGTCAGGTTCTGGGACAAATTCTCTGATGGTCATTCCCCTCTCCAGCGGGAGAGGGGAACGCTCACAGGTGCATCAGCTGGCGAAACTCTTTTACCTTGCTGCGGCTCACCGGCACCTGGAAGTCGAGATCCTTCAGACGCAAAATATACGTGTTGTTAAACCAGGGTTCGATCTCGCGGATCTTGTTCAAATTGACGCAAAACGAACGGTGGCAGCGGAAGAAGTGCGCCGCAGGTAGCTTGCTGCAAAACTCGGTGATGTTCATCGCCATCACGTACGATTCACGTCGCGTATAGACAAACGTCATCTTTTCATGTGCTTCGGCGTAATAAATATCGTCGATAGGCGTGACGATGATCCTTTCATCCTTCACCAGATTAATGGTGTCATTCTCCCGGATAGCAGGGCTTGCGGTCGCAGGCGCGGCTTGCTGTTTCCATGCCGCTTCCAGCTTTTGCAGCATGCTGATAATACGCGACTCCTGATAAGGCTTGAGGATGTAGTCAAACGCTTCCAGCTCGAAGGCCTCCACGGCGTGCTCTTTCCACGCGGTAACAAAGACAATAAAGGGCTTGTGGGCAAACTGATTAATATTTTGCGCCAGCAGCACGCCATCCAGCGACGGAATATTAATATCGAGAAAAATGGCATCGACCCGGTTGTGCTGGAGAAACTTCAGCACGTCCAGGCCATCTTCGAATGTGCCTACAATCTCCATCTGGCTGTGCGTTTTGATGAGCCAGCTCAGCTCCTGTTGAGCCAGAACCTCATCTTCCACAATGATGACTTTCATCTGTAACTCCGGCCTATGGCATCAGGGATATTGGTGCATGAACGGGGGTGCGTTCATTCGGCACGTAAAACGCGATTTCTGTGCCCGGCTCCAGGCGATGAATGTGCAGCCCGTCGCCGTACAGCAGTTTGACCCGATGGTGGACATTCAAAAGGCCAATCTTATTGCCCGGCATTTCGTTGGATTCCACGCGTTCAATAACCTTTGGGTCGATACCGTGGCCGGTATCGCGCACCGCAATGCGCACGCGATTCCCGCTCTCGGTCACGCTAATGGTCACTACGCCTTTGCCTTTGCACGGCTGAATTCCGTGGACAATGGCGTTTTCCACCAGCGGCTGGATCAGCAGGCTTGGGATCACGCAGTTGACCTCTTCATCAATATCGTAAATGACGGTGAGCTTATCGCCAAAGCGGGCCTGCTCGATCGCGATGTAATCTTTGATTTGATAAAGCTCTTTTTTGATGTCGATCTGCTCGTCATCTTTCAATTCAATGTTGTAGCGCAGATAGCGTGACAGGTTGAAAATCAGCTGGCGGGCGGTGTCCGGATTAAGGCGAATGGAGGAGGAGATGGCGTTCAGCGCGTTAAACAGGAAATGAGGATTAATTTTACTTTGCAGCGCGCGTAGCTCTGCCTTATTTGCCATTTCGCGCAGCTGCTCCGCGCGCGAGACTTCCAACTGAGTTGAGATGATTTGCGACAGACCAATCGCCATTTCCTGCAATGAGGAGGTGATCTGGTGCGCATGGCAGTAGTAAATCTTCAGCGTGCCCGTGACGACCCCTTTCTCCCACAATGGGATCACCAGCATGGAATGTATTTCGGGCGTCCTGTGGGCTTCATCATTGTTTTTAATGATGATTTTACCGTAGTTGATCGCCTGTCGGGTGGTTGGGCTGATGGTGTCGTCGTTGTCACGATAGTTGTGCTCCCCGACGCCCACGTAGGCCAGCACGTGGTCGATATTGGTGATGGCGACGGCATCGGCGTGAATATCACGACGGATGATATCGCAGACCTGGCGTAAAGACTCAACGTTAACGTGGCGGAACAGCGGCAGCGTTTTGTTGGCAATATCGAGTGCCAGCTTGGCCTGACGTGCGGCGCTGGCCTCTTTTTCCCCTTCCACACTTTGCACCAGCAGGACAATAAAGCCTATGCAGACGCTGCCGAGGATCATCGGAATACCGATTTTCGAAACAATATCCAGCCCAAGAGCGGTCGTGGGTGCCCACACCACAACCAAAATCATGGTCAAGGTTTCACACACCATGCCCGCGATGATCCCGGCGCGCCAGTGCTGCTTTTTGGGGAATTTGCGGTTAATCCAGCCGGACAGGATCCCGGCGATAATGCTGGTAATAAAGCACGGAATAGCCGTCACGCCGCCGATATCAATCAAATAGCGGTGTGTGCCGGCAATCAATCCAGTGATCACCCCAACCCAGGGGCCAAACAGTATCCCGCCTGACATCACGGCGATAATGCGCACGTTGACCAGCGACCCTTCGACAGGTACTCCGGACCAGGTGCTGAAAAGGGCAAACATCGAAAAGATGGCGGTTACGGCCAGCAGCTCTTTTGGCGAGTGCGCTGACTTGTGCAGAAGCTCGCGGAACAGGCGAATGCGAATGAGGAAAAACAGACAAATCAGCATTAGCGCTGCGCGATCAAATACCGCCAGCAGCATATCGAATATTTCGTGCACAAGTGAACCTGGAGAATCGGGAAAGAACCATGATAAAAAACCTGGCGCGTATTGACCAGCTATCCGTCAGGTTTATCAAATGAGGAAAAACCACAGTTTGTAAAGGGGATTGTTCGGAAAGTTCTTCAGTCCGGCTGAATTTTTCTGAACGAAGCGCAGCGAGGTAATGGTTATGATAACATCATGTTAAATAACAGGTATTAAAAAACCATTTTACGTCATCAGCCTTCCGCTTTTAGCGACAGCAGGGTTCCTGTTTTAACGCGATATCTTTTTTTTACTTTCCCTCTCGACAGCATGTTTTTTTTCAGGTTATTTTCTAAGCACGCCACATCGGTGGCAGCGTCGCTCGGACGGTCCGGGCGCTAACGTTAATCTGAGGAATCTATGGCTGAATTCAGTCCTGAACGCCGTTTCACGCGTATCGATCGTCTCCCCCCTTATGTTTTCAATATCACTGCTGAGCTGAAGATGGCTGCGCGTCGGCGCGGCGAAGATATCATCGATTTCAGCATGGGTAACCCTGACGGCCCAACGCCGCCGCATATTGTTGAGAAACTCTGTACAGTTGCCCAGCGCCCGGATACGCATGGTTACTCAACGTCTCGCGGTATTCCTCGATTACGTCGTGCCATTTCCCGCTGGTACCAGGATCGCTACCAGGTGGACATCGATCCTGAAAGTGAAGCCATTGTCACCATTGGCTCGAAAGAAGGGCTGGCACACCTGATGCTGGCGACACTGGATCATGGTGATACCGTGCTGGTGCCAAACCCCAGCTATCCGATCCATATCTACGGTGCGGTGATTGCTGGCGCGCAGGTTCGCTCTGTGCCGCTGGTGGAAGGCGTAGACTTCTTTAACGAACTGGAACGCGCGATTCGTGAAAGCTACCCGAAACCAAAGATGATGATCCTCGGTTTCCCGTCGAACCCAACGGCCCAGTGCGTTGAGCTCGAATTCTTCGAGAAAGTGGTCGCCCTGGCAAAACGTTACGACGTGCTGGTAGTTCACGATCTCGCCTATGCGGATATTGTCTACGACGGATGGAAGGCGCCTTCCATTATGCAGGTGCCGGGCGCACGCGATGTGGCGGTCGAGTTCTTCACGCTGTCGAAAAGTTACAACATGGCGGGTTGGCGCATTGGCTTTATGGTGGGTAACAAGACGCTGGTAAATGCGCTGGCGCGTATAAAGAGTTACCACGACTACGGCACATTTACGCCGCTACAGGTTGCTGCAATTGCTGCGCTTGAAGGCGATCAGCAGTGTGTACAGGATATTGCTGCCCAGTATAAGCGGCGTCGCGATGTGCTGGTGAAAGGTCTGCATGAAGCGGGCTGGATGGTGGAAATGCCGAAGGCGTCCATGTACGTCTGGGCTAAAATTCCTGAGCCCTATGCGGCAATGGGGTCGCTGGAGTTTGCCAAGAAGCTCCTGCAGGATGCGAAAGTGTGCGTCTCGCCGGGCATCGGGTTTGGCGATTATGGCGATACTCATGTGCGGTTTGCGTTGATTGAAAACAGCGACCGCATTCGTCAGGCGGTCAGGGGGATTAAGAGCATGTTCCGGGCTGACGGGCTTCTCTCATCAAAAAATGTGGCTGAACAGCCCGAAACCTGACGACACAAAAAAACAGGCGCCTTGAGCGCCTGTTTTTTTGACTGCATGTTCTTTGCTAGATCATCAGGGCAAAGGTTCCGGCCCAGACTAAAACAATCACCGAAATGCCCATAAAGAAATATTTCACGTTTCATCACTCCGCGTATCTTGTGGTACGCATTCAAAAACAGAGTCCACCTGATTATAGAGAGTTGAAATCGGGCTAAAACGGAAATCGGAATTATCCCGCTACGCCTCAGACTCCACCTCAGAATTCTGCGCTTCCCATTGTCAGACGGCGCTAATGTACGCCTAAAAATGGGGGGTGACAAGTGGGATTTTTCTAAATACTTTCCGATACTTACGAGTGTCGTGGAACGGCGACAGTTTGATTTCAGTACGCAATAAATTCCCGTTGAGCGACGCAGAAAAAAGACGGTTACTCAGGGTAATTACAGGTGATTGAAAAGGTTAGTTTCTTAGCGAAACTAACCTTCTGGAAGGCTTAGATATAGAGAGAGGCTTCGCCCAGCGGACGGGTTTTGAAGCGGCGGTGCATCCACAAATACTGCTCAGGTGCACGCATGATCTCGAACTCGATAACCTTGTTGATAAAGGTCGCGGCTTCACACTCATTTTCCGGGTAGTTCGCCATTTCCGGGGAGATGTGCAAGCGATAACCTGATTTATCCGCTTTTCTGACCATCGTTACGGTCAGCATAGCGGCACCAGAAAGGCGTGAAATCACAAAGGTGCCATTGGTCGTAGCAACATCTTTAACGGCGAAGAAAGGCGCGAAGCTGCTGCCTTTACGGCCATAATCCTGATCGGGTGCAAACCAGACGGCCTCACCTTTTTTCAGCGCACCGACCATGCCGCGCAGATTGTTACGGCTGATCATTGCCTTGTTTGAGCGCATACGGCCGCGAGTCTGAACCCACTCCATCAGCGCGCTGTTGTGTGGACGGTAGGTTGCCATCATCGGCTGGCAAAGCCCCATCACGCGTCCACCGAGTTCGAGAGACATAAAGTGAACCCCGACGACCATCACGCCCCGATTCTGCGCCTGGGCACGCTTCAGGTTATCCAGACCTTCTACATCAAACCATTTACGCACGCGTTCATCAGGCCAGAACCAGGCCATACCGGTTTCCAGCAATGCCATGCCGATAGATTTAAAGTTTTCAGCGATCAGCTTTTCGCGCTGCTGCGCATTGTAGTGCGGGAAGCAAAGTTCAAGATTTTTACGTGCGATAGACTCGCGACGTTTAAGGAAATAGCGCGATGCGCTGCCGAGTCTTGAGCCCAGTATGCGGATCACCGGGTAAGGAAGCTGGACCAGCAACCAAAGCACGCCAAGACCAAACCATGTAAACCAGTAACGCGGGTGCAAGAACGCGCGTTTGAATGAGGATTCAGACAAATTAGAGGAACCTTTGTAAAACCGGTAAAAGTAACGCGCTTAGCGATACCACGTGCCTATTAGACCGTAGTGCAAGGTCATGGTTGCAGGCTTTACCGATCTTTACGGCGTTACCTGGCCATAGCTGACATTGGATGGGCGGCATAATGTAGCACCCTTATAGGTTATGTGCTATTACTCGTTTTTGATTAAAAAAGCGGCGATTACCGAGAGGCTTGATTTTGCTATTGTTATAAATGAGCGAAAGTCACTCTTTTGAGGGCGTTACGATGGATACATATCTGCAAACGGTGAAAGATGAGTGGGTGCAACTGATCAATGAAACTGAGCCACACATTCATCAAGTTACCGCCCAACTTGCCAGCGAGCATGCCACTGTTCTGATTGCTGAGTTCTATCGTGTTGTTCTGGCCGATCCTATTGTTGCTGAGTTTTTGACCACTGAACAGGTGGAAAGACAATTGCAGGAAGCGCTGCGTCGGTGGCTGGTTGATGTTCTCTCCTGTCAGGTTGGGCAGGTTGAGGAGCAGATACGCGCCCAGCAGCGTGCTGCAGATGTGCATGCCCGTATCGGCATCTCTGTCGACCTGGTCGAAATGGGTTTCAGGGTGCTGAAAAAATTGCTGTTACCCATCATTAACGCCACGCCCCATCCCTCTGACGTGAAGCTTAGCGTTTATCACTACGCCATTAACAGTATCGATCTGGCGATGGAGGTAATGTCGCGTGCGTATGTCTTCAGCGAGAACAATGCGGCGAAAGAGGATGAAAACTACCGGATTTTCTCGCTGATGGAGAATGCGGAAGAAGAGAAGGAGCGTCAGACCGCTGCGCTGCTGACCTGGGAAATGACGCTACTCTATAAGGTGATGTTAGATTCCAGCATAGGCAACAGCCGACCGCTCGGGCAATCAGATTTTGGGCTGTGGTTTAGCCATAAAGGACGTCACTATTTCAGCGGTATTGCCGAAGCAGGGCATATCTCCCGTCTTATTCAGGAGTTTGACGAGGCGTTTAATGAGGTTCGCCAGGCTGACGATGCGCTTCGTGACAGGTCACGGCAGGTCAAATTTTTGCGGCAGGTGCGTAACACCCTCTCGCAAATCGTTACCCTGCTGCGTGAGCTGTTTGATGAGGTTTCCCGCCATGAGGTGGGAATGGACGTGCTCACCCGACTGCTGAACCGTCGCTTCCTGCCGACCATTTTTAAACGTGAAATCACCCATGCCACCCGTGCCGGTACGCCGCTGTCGGCGCTACTGATCGATGTTGATAAATTCAAGCAAATCAATGATACCTGGGGCCACAATACGGGTGATGAAATCCTGCGAAAAGTGGCGGGTGCGTTTTATGACAACGTTCGCACCTGTGACTACGTATTTCGCTACGGTGGTGATGAGTTTTTAATTGTGCTGACGGAAATCACCGAAGCTGACGCCCTGCGTATCGCAGAACGGATCCGCAAGCGTGTAGAAAAAATTAAGGTTAGCTCCCCGACCGGCGAGGCGATCTCTCTTTCCCTTTCAATCGGGGCGGCGATGTTCAATGGACATCCTGACTATGAACGTCTGATACAGGCAGCGGATGAAGCGCTGTATGGTGCAAAACGACGCGGACGGAACTGTGTGGAGTTGTGGAAAATGCAGTGATTTTATGAAGTCAGGAAGAACGAAAGTGTCCCCTGCAGGAATCGAACCTGCAACTAGCCCTTAGGAGGGGCTCGTTATATCCATTTAACTAAGGGGACGAGGCGGCACGAGTATAGCGTTATTTACACTTTGCGTTAAGCGCATTGCCGCCTGACTGCTCAAAGAGTCACCATTCAGGCCGATTTTTTTGCCGATTTTTCATTATCTTCCTGCGCCTTGAGCTCGGCCTTACGCTTGTTCGACATATCATTGCGGATTTGCGCATGGCTCAACAGCGCGAAGATAAAGGTCCCGCCGCAAATATTGCCCGCCAGCGTCGGCAGGGCGAACGGCCAGAAGAAATCGCTCCAGTGTAGCGTGCCATTAAAGACCAGATAGAGAATTTCAACGGTACCCACCACGATGTGCGTGGTATCGGCGAGCGCAATCAGCCAGGTCATCAGAATGATCACCACAATTTTTGCGCTGCCTGCCGAGGGGAACATCCACACCATGGTGGCGATGATCCAGCCGGAGATAATCGCATTCGAGAACATCTCTAAGGGCGTGTTTTTCATCACATCCATGCCAATTTTTACAAACGCATCCCGGGTGGGCTCATCAAATATCGGCATATACTCAAAGGCCCAGGCTGCGATGCCTGTACCAATGATATTCCCAAGCAATACCACGCTCCAGAGCCGCATCAGCAAGCCGAAATTGCCCAGGGTAGGGTTTTGCATCACGGGCAGCACTGCAGTGACGGTGTTTTCAGTAAAGAGCTGCTGGCGCGCCATGATGACGATGATAAAGCCGAAGGTGTAGCCAAGATTTTCCAGTAAAAAGCCACCCGGCACGCCCTCCAACTGGACATGAAATATGCCTTTGGCCAGCAGTGACGCACCCATCGAGAGACCCGCAGCAATCGCCGACCAGAACAGGGCCATGGCATCGCGTTCCATCTCCTTTTCACCATCCTGGCGTATATGTTCGTGGATCGCCATCGCACGAGAGGGCAGGCGATCTTCGTCAATTTCTATCTTCTCGCCACGCTCTTTTTCCTCACTCTCAATTTCTACGTCCTCATTGCTCTCGCCAATTTTTTCTTCGCCCACTTCTTTCATAACCGCTCCTGGAGGATGAACTTTCTTTAAAGCGTAGCGGCTTTTATCGTGATGCCTGTGGGGATGCTCTTAAATTGGTGGCAATGACAACAAAGGTGATACATCTCTTTCAAAGACATTATAAAATTGCCAGCGAAACGAATTCCTAAAGCCAGGCTATGCTGAGATCAGAGTGACGGTGGTTACTGCCCGTAATTGTGCTCATAGACATCGGGAAACGTGCTGTTACAATCACTTGCACGTTTTCATACGGAGCGACAGATGCTCCGTTACGGATGGCAATCAACGATAGCCATACTGAACAGGGAGATAATTATGAAACTTCGGCTGTCGGCGCTTGCGCTGGGCGCGACGATGCTTGTGGGCTGCGCCAGCTCCGGGGAGCAAACGGGACGCTCCGATCCTCTTGAAGGATTTAACCGCTCGATGTACAGCTTCAACTATAACGTGCTGGATCCGTATGTGGTCCGCCCGGTAGCGGTGGCATGGCGCGATTATGTTCCACAACCTGCGCGTAATGGATTAAGCAATTTCACCAGTAACCTGGAAGAGCCTGCGGTGATGGTGAACTATTTCCTGCAAGGTGACCCGTATCAGGGGATGGTGCACTTTACGCGCTTCTTCCTGAACTCCCTGCTGGGTATGGGCGGCTTCATTGATGTCGCTGGCATGGCAAACACAAAACTGCAGCGTGAACAGCCGCACCGTTTCGGCAGCACGCTGGGGCATTACGGCGTAGGTTATGGTCCGTATGTGCATCTGCCGTTCTATGGCAGTTTCACCGTGCGTGATGATGGCGGCGATATGGTGGATACGCTGTATCCTGTGCTGTCATGGCTGACCTGGCCGCTGTCGATTGGTAAGTGGACGGTGGAAGGGATCGAAACGCGTGCGCAACTGCTGGACTCTGACGGTCTGCTGCGCCAGTCTTCCGATCCGTATATCATGGTGCGTGAGGCGTACTTCCAGAACCATGACTTCATCGCCAATGGCGGCAAGCTGAAGCCGGAAGATAATCCGAACGCGAAAGCCATCGAGAATGAACTCAAAGATATCGACTCGGAATAAATAAAAAAAGGTGAGCAACAACGCTCACCTTTTTTGATCTCTCTCGCGATTAGAACGCGTAGTTGAAGTTGGTACCGAACAGCCAGGCTTTACCTTCAGAGGTGAACTCGTAAGGGCCTTCCTGGAACGTCACTTTCTGACCGTGCATATAAGAGACGCCAGCGTCGACTGACGCATTCTCGTTGAATGCATAGGTTGCACCAGCACTCAGCCAGAAGCGGTCCTGATCCGGGATGGAGATGGAGCGCTTATCAGCCGGAACCGGGCTATCATCAAACGCGATACCGGTACGGAACGTCCAGTTGTCGTCCATATAGTAGGTTGTACCCAGCGCAATACGGTATGCGTCGTGGAAACTTTCGTCCTTATAGAACAGCGTCTGACCATTGGTGCCGGTCGCTTTCAACTCTTCGAACTGACTCCAGCTGGTGTATGCCAGGCTATAGTGAATAGCCCATTGTGGTGCGACGCGGTTGTAACCGGAGACTTCCCACATTTCTGGCAGATGCAGTGACAGTGAACCTGGTACGGTCTGGTTTGACGTGCCCCACGGGATGGTGGTGCCTGCACCCGGAACCATGCCGTTTACAGGGCTCAGGATGCCGCTTTTGTAATCGCCATCGAAATCAATTTTCACTTCTGAGCGATAGGTCAGACCCCAGCGGTTATTTTTGTCCAGCTCATACAGAATACCCGCGTTCCAGCCGTAGCCCCACTCATCGCCCTTCAGGCTGGCGATCTTGTTGCTGTTTTTCGGCAGAGCGGCAGTTTGTTCACCGGTATAACGCTCAATTTTGGCATCAGCGTAGACGGCATCAAAGCCCAGGCCGAAGCTCCAGTTGTCATTGAGACGATACGCGCCGCTCAGGTTCAGGTTGAGGGTAGTTAAATCGGTTTTGCCCCCATATTCGCCTGCCGGGTAATTGTTATTGAACTCGGTTGCCAGACCATAGTTAGAGGTGACTGACGCACCCCAACCAAATTGTTCATTAATCGGCGCAACGAAGTGCAGGTTAGGTACCCACGCTGTCGGCGCGATGTTATCCGCTTTCAGGCTCGCGCCGGTGAAAGGCGATTTGCCGGAAATATTGACATCAGGATCGATGTAAACCGCACCAGCAGAGAAGGTCGGGCGATCGAACATCATGATAAGCGCAGGGTTACGACTTGCGTTACCTGCGTCATCAGCAATAGCGCCTTCCCCGGAATATGCACGGCCAAGGCCAGAGGAAGAAAATTCGTTTAACTGGAAGCCCGCTGACCAGGCGGACGTTGAGACGATTGCCACTGCGACTGCCAGCGCAGTCTTTTTGAACAGGGTTTTCTGGCTCATGACCATAACCTCATTGAGTTATTTTTATTCAATAATTGTTACATACCGTAACAGGAGCGCGAAGTGTAGGGTCTGAGGTATGACATACAAATCAGACCAGTGGCGTGAGTATAGGTCTGACCAGCTAATATGTTGCAAGTTTGTTTATTAATATTTTCAAACATGTTTCTTGAAACGAGATCTGGTTGGCAAAATTGTGACCAGCGAGACTCACCCGAAAGGGTGAATTTTGTTTTAGATCATTTTTTAGTGTGATATTGCTCACTTATCCGATTTTGCGTCATTAACGGCTGGAGAGAGCCAGCGGCGGGGCGTAAAATATCAGCATCGTGTTTATCTCGCGCTTTGCGCGAATACAGAGGAAATTGAGCTATGAGTAAATGCAGTGCTGATGAAACCCCGGTTTGCTGCTGTATGGATGTTGGCACCATCATGGACAACACCGATTGCACCGCGTCTTACAGCCGTGTATTCACTAGCCGTGCCGAAGCGGAAGAAACCCTGGCCGCGCTGAGTCAACGTGCGCGTGAAGTCGAATCCGATCCGTGCGAAATCAAGTCGACCTTTACCGAAGTGGAAGGTGGCGTGAAGCTGGATATCGATTTTGTTTTTGCGTGTGAAGCTGAAACGCTGATTTTCCAGCTGGGCCTGCGTTAATTCCAGCGGTCTGGTGCCCTCACCCCAACCCTCTCCCACGGGAGAGGGCGCAAACATCAAAAACGGTAACCTCAGGGTTACCGTTTTGCTTTTACCTCGGGGCATTTTCTTTTTCTTCTCTGTGTTTTAGCTCGCATTTTTATGCTTCCCCGATTGGCTGAATGTAAAAAAATGGTTAAGACTGTTATCAGGTCAGACCACTTTATATTTGTGTAAAGTTTTTTACAGGGGAATGGTATGAGTCAGGCATTACCGCTTATCACCCGACAAGGTGATCGCATTGCCATTGTTAGCGGGTTGCGCACGCCGTTTGCGCGTCAGGCAACCGCCTTTCATGGTATACCGGCCGTCGATCTGGGAAAAATGGTCGTAGGCGAGATGCTGGCTCGCAGCGAAATTCCGCCTGAGGTCATCGAACAGCTGGTCTTCGGCCAGGTCGTGCAGATGCCTGAAGCCCCCAACATTGCACGTGAAATTGTTCTCGGCACGGGAATGAATGTGCACACCGATGCCTACAGCGTCAGTCGCGCCTGCGCGACCAGCTTTCAGGCGGTGGCTAACGTGGCCGAAAGCCTGATGGCGGGGACTATTCGCGCGGGTATCGCGGGCGGGGCGGACTCCTCTTCAGTGCTGCCGATTGGGGTCAGCAAAAAACTGGCACGTATCCTCGTGGATGCTAACAAGGCCCGCACTACTGGCCAGAAACTTAAACTCTTCTCGCGTTTACGCCTGCGCGATCTGATGCCTGTTCCGCCCGCGGTGGCTGAATATTCAACCGGTCTGCGCATGGGCGATACCGCTGAGCAGATGGCGAAGACCTACGGCATCACCCGCGAACAGCAGGATGCCCTGGCGCATCGTTCGCACCAGCTCGCTGCGAAGGCCTGGTCGGAAGGCAAACTTGTCGACGAGGTGATGACGGCTTACATCCCGCCTTTCCGCGAACCTCTGGTGGAAGATAACAATATCCGTGGCACTTCGACGCTGGCGGATTACGCAAAACTGCGCCCGGCGTTTGACCGTAAACATGGCACCGTTACGGCGGCCAACAGTACACCTCTGACGGACGGTGCTGCGGCCGTGATCCTGATGACCGAATCCCGTGCGAAGGAGCTTGGCATCACCCCGCTGGGTTATTTGCGAAGCTATGCGTTTACGGCGATTGATGTCTGGCAGGACATGTTGTTAGGTCCAGCCTGGTCCACGCCGCTGGCGCTGGAGCGTGCGGGGCTGACGCTGGCTGACTTAACCCTGATCGATATGCACGAAGCCTTTGCCGCACAAACCCTGGCAAACATCCAGCTGCTGGCAAGCGAGCGCTTCGCGCGCGATGTACTGGGCCGCGCCCACGCGACCGGCGAAGTGGATCAGAGTAAGTTTAACGTGCTTGGCGGATCCATTGCCTACGGCCATCCGTTTGCGGCAACGGGCGCGCGTATGATTACCCAAACGTTACATGAACTTCGTCGCCGCGGCGGTGGGTTTGGTCTCGTTACCGCCTGCGCGGCAGGCGGTCTTGGCGCAGCAATGGTTCTGGAGGCTGAATAATGGACATGCCATCTGCATTCAATCTAACGGTTCGCCTCGATAACGTGGCCGTTATCACTATTGATGTGCCTGATGAAAAGATGAATACCCTGAAGGCCGAATTTGGCGTTCAGGTGCGCGCGATGCTGAAGCAGCTTCGCGAAAACAAAACCAT
The DNA here is from genome assembly GCF_019219165.1 of Enterobacter sp. ENT02. NCBI lineage: Bacteria > Pseudomonadati > Pseudomonadota > Gammaproteobacteria > Enterobacterales > Enterobacteriaceae > Enterobacter > Enterobacter sp. ENT02. Next base: position 1,102,430 of record NZ_JAHUWD010000001.1, on the reverse strand, counting down.
TCGCGGTCTGGTGTTTATCTCGGCCAAGCCGGATAACTTTATTGCCGGGGCAGATATCAACATGATTGCCCGCGCGCAAAGCGCTCAGGAAGCCGAAGAGCTGGCGCGTCAGGGGCAGCAGGTGATGGCTGAGATCCACGCCCTGTCGTTCCCGGTGATTGCTGCCATTCACGGCGCTTGTCTGGGGGGCGGTTTAGAGCTGGCGCTGGCCTGCCATAGCCGCATTTGTACCGATGATGCAAAAACGGTGTTAGGCCTGCCGGAAGTGCAGTTAGGCCTGTTACCTGGCTCGGGTGGAACGCAGCGTTTACCGCGTCTGGTGGGGGTGAGTACCGCGCTGGAGATGATATTAACCGGCAAGCAACTGCGCGCCCGTCAGGCGCTGAAAGTGGGACTGGTCGATGAGGTGGTTCCCCACTCGATTTTGCTGGAGGCCGCCGTTGAGCTGGCCCTGAAAGGGCGTCAGGCAAAACGTCCTCTTCCTGTGCGTGAGCGCGTGCTGGCAGGGCCACTGGGGCGCGCGCTCCTGTTCAACATGGTAAGCAAAAAGACCGAGCAAAAAACCAAAGGCAACTACCCGGCGGCGAAGCGCATTCTTGAAGTAATTGAAACCGGCTTGTCGCAGGGTAGCAGCAGCGGTTATGCCGCCGAGGCAAAAGCCTTTGGTGAACTGGCGATGACGCCGCAGTCTCAGGCGCTGCGCAGCATCTTCTTTGCCAGCACTGACGTCAAAAAAGATCCGGGAAGCGAAGCTGAGCCTGCGCCGCTGCGCGCCGTTGGCGTGCTGGGGGGCGGGCTGATGGGCGGTGGAATTGCGTTTGTCACTGCCAGTAAAGGCAAATTGCCGGTGCGTATCAAAGACATTAATCCTAAGGGAATCAACCACGCGCTTCAGTACAGCTGGCAGAACCTTGATCAGAAGGTTAAACGCCGCCATATCAAAGCAAGCGAGCGCGATAAAACACTCTCGATGATCACTGGCACCACGGACTACCGCGGTTTTGCACATCGCGATCTGGTGATAGAAGCCGTTTTTGAAGATCTGGCGCTCAAGCAGCAAATGGTGGCAGACGTTGAACAGCATTGCGCCCCGCATACCATCTTTGCTTCAAACACCTCGTCATTGCCGATTGGCGACATCGCGGCGAAAGCCGCACAACCGGAGCAGGTGATTGGTCTGCACTTCTTTAGCCCGGTTGAAAAAATGCCGCTGGTGGAGGTTATTCCACACGCGACCACCAGTCCGCAAACCGTTGCCACGGTGGTCAAGCTCGCGAAAAAGCAGGGCAAAACGCCGATTGTCGTGGCGGATAAAGCAGGCTTCTACGTCAATCGTATTCTGGCTCCCTACATTAATGAAGCAATGCGGTTGCTGACGGAAGGGGAGAAGATTGAGCACGTCGATGAGGCGCTGGTGAAGTTTGGTTTCCCTGTCGGCCCAATCCAACTTTTGGATGAGGTAGGAATAGATACCGGCACTAAAATTATACCTGTACTGGAGGCTGCTTACGGAGACCGTTTTAGCCCCCCTGCAAACATTGTTTCTGCAATTTTGAAGGACGATCGCAAAGGCAGAAAAAATGAACGCGGTTTCTATCTTTACGGGGCAAAAGGGCGTAAAAGCAAGAAACAGGTCGACCCTGCGGTTTATGGGCTTATTTCTGTTACCGGTCAGGGAAAACTGTCGTCAGCGCAGTGTGCTGAGCGTTGTATGATGATGATGCTCAACGAAGCGGCGCGCTGTTTCGGCGAACAGGTGATCAGAAGCGCACGCGATGGTGACATCGGTGCCGTATTTGGTATTGGTTTCCCGCCGTTCCTTGGCGGCCCGTTCCGGTATATGGACACCCTCGGGGCGGGTGAAGTGGTTGCAATTCTGCAACGTCTGGCTTCGCAATATGGTCCACGGTTTACACCCTGTGACGAATTATTGCAGATGGCGGAACGGGGCCAGACATTTTGGCCTGCAAGGGAAACTGTCCTCGTAAGCTGAGGTCAAAGAAGGGTAAATCCTTCGGTGAAGAGACCTGTTTTGGCGAATTTGTAAACAGAGATTGACTATACTTACGCCATTGAGGTAAAAAACAGCGTTTCATTCACCGAATGGATCAGGCACAATGCCCGGCCATCGGGTTTTCTACCTCCCAGCTTTAATCGCGGGTAGTCAACGCCGGTGATTCTGGTTAACAAAAGCGGTGCAATATGCAAGTTTTTATCATGCGTCACGGCGACGCGGCACTCGATGCCGCCAGTGACTCAGTACGTCCTTTGACAGTCTGTGGCTGCGACGAATCCCGTCAAATGGCTACCTGGCTTAAAGGTCAAAAAGTGGACATTGAACGCGTTCTGGTGAGTCCGTTCCTGCGTGCAGAACAGACGCTGGATGTGGTTGGGGAGTGTATGAACCTGCCTTCCAGTGTGGATGTTCTCCCTGAACTCACGCCGTGTGGCGATGTGGGTCTTGTGAGTGCCTATCTTCAGGCGCTGTGCAATGAAGGTGTCGCTTCCGCACTGGTCATTTCCCACCTGCCGCTGGTCGGCTATCTGGTATCTGAGCTGTGCCCTGGCGAAACGCCGCCTATGTTCACGACCTCCGCCATTGCCAACGTCACCCTGGACGAAACCGGCAAAGGTGTCTTTAACTGGCAAATGAGTCCGTGCAACCTGAAGATGGCAAAAGCGATCTGACGTGACGTGCGATATGGCGGGGCGCAATGTGCTTCCCGCCATCCTGTCAGGGCAACTCTGGCGGCTGCCATTCCTCGACTTCAATCAACACCAGCAATGCGGCATCTCCGCCGTACTCTTTGGGTGCCTGATGAAACGCCATCACGTGTGGATGCTGAGCCAGCCACAGCGGCGTCTGTTGCTTGAGAATATGTTTGCCGTGACCGTGCATCACGCAGGCGCAAAAAACGTGTTCGCGACGACATGCCGCAATCAACGCTCCCAGCTCCTGTTTCGCCTGCATCTGGGTTAACCCGTGCAGATCGAGAAACAGCTCCGGTGAATAGTCCCCACGTCGTAGCTTTTTCAGCTCAAAATGGCTGACGTCTTCACGTACGTACTTCACAGCCCCCTGCGTGTTGAGCAGCGGCTGAAATTCATCTGAAAAATAGTGACTGTTATCGGCCTGCTCCTGGAGCAGTCGCTTGACCGGCACTTCGCTGATTTTTTTGCGCTGAGGACGATGAACGATGGTGTCCTGCGTGATTTTACGCGTCCCGGTCATCAGCTGTCGGAAGAGTGTCTGATCCTCCTCGCTGAGCGATGTTTTCTTTTTCATTTGGCATTCTCATCTCGTATTTCCGATAGTGTACCCGACTAAACGCATTTTTTAACCTCAAGCGGTACGCGTCATTGCTGATTTATCGCCGTCTTCATGGCAAACTAGCCGCCGAAAATTATGCGAGCATGCCCTGGAGGAAAGAGTGGATAAAATTTTTGTCGATGAAGCAGTAAACGAGCTGCATACCATACAGGACATGTTGCGCTGGTCGGTTAGCCGCTTCAGCGCCGCCAACATCTGGTACGGTCACGGTACCGATAACCCGTGGGATGAGGCCGTTCAGCTGGTGCTGCCGTCCCTCTACCTGCCGCTGGATATTCCGGAAGACATGCGTACCGCGCGCCTGACCTCCAGCGAGAAGCACCGCATCGTTGAGCGCGTGATCCGCCGCGTGAACGAGCGTATCCCGGTAGCCTACCTGACCAATAAAGCCTGGTTCTGCGGCCACGAGTTCTATGTTGATGAACGCGTGCTGGTGCCGCGCTCGCCGATTGGTGAGCTGATCAACAACCACTTTGACGGACTGATTAACCATCAGCCGCAGCACATTCTGGATATGTGTACCGGCAGCGGCTGCATTGCGATTGCCTGTGCCTATGCCTTCCCGGAAGCGGAAGTGGACGCGGTCGATATTTCCACCGACGCGCTGGCCGTAACCGAGCACAACATTGAAGAGCACGGCCTGATCCATCACGTAACGCCAATTCGCTCCGATCTGTTCCGCGATCTGCCGACGCTGCAGTATGATCTGATCGTCACCAATCCGCCATACGTCGATGCAGAAGACATGTCCGATCTACCAAACGAATATCGCCATGAGCCGGAGTTGGGCCTGGCATCAGGCTCTGACGGCCTGAAGCTGACCCGCCGCATTCTGGCCTGCGCGCCGGATTACCTGACCGACGACGGCGTTCTGATTTGTGAAGTGGGCAACAGCATGGTACATCTGATAGAGCAGTACCCGGATGTGCCGTTCACCTGGCTCGAATTCGACAACGGTGGTGACGGCGTCTTTATGCTGACCAAAGCGCAGCTGCTCGACGCGCGCGAACACTTCAGCATCTATAAAGATTAATCCAGCGGGCTTCGGCCCGTTTCGCAACGCTCAAACACAAACAACAACATCGGAGCCGTGATGGCAGGAAACAGTATTGGACAGGTATTCCGCGTGACCACCTTTGGGGAGTCGCACGGGTTGGCACTCGGTTGCATCGTCGACGGCGTACCGCCAGGCATCGAACTGACCGAAGCAGATTTACAGCACGACCTCGACCGTCGACGTCCGGGCACCTCTCGCTACACCACGCAGCGTCGCGAGCCGGACCAGGTCAAAATTCTTTCCGGCGTCTTTGAAGGGCGCACCACTGGGACCAGCATTGGTCTGCTGATCGAAAATACCGATCAGCGCTCCCAGGACTACGGCGCCATCAAAGACGTTTTCCGTCCGGGCCACGCCGACTACACCTACGAACAAAAGTACGGCTTCCGTGACTATCGCGGTGGCGGACGCTCTTCCGCGCGTGAAACCGCGATGCGCGTGGCGGCTGGCGCCATTGCCAAGAAATACCTGCAGCAGAAATTTGGCATCGTTATCCGCGGCTGTCTGACCCAGATGGGTGACATTCCACTGGCGATCAAAGACTGGGATCAGGTCGAGCAAAACCCGTTCTTTTGCGCGGATGCCGACAAGCTGGAGGCGCTCGACGAACTGATGCGCGGCCTGAAAAAAGAGGGCGACTCCATCGGTGCAAAAGTCACCGTGGTGGCTGATGGCGTTCCGGCTGGCTGGGGTGAGCCGGTATTTGACCGTCTCGACGCTGACATCGCCCACGCGCTGATGAGCATCAACGCGGTGAAGGGCGTCGAGATTGGCGACGGTTTTGACGTGGTTCAGCTTCGCGGTAGCCAGAACCGCGACGAAATCACGAAAGCGGGCTTCCAGAGCAACCATGCGGGCGGCATTCTGGGCGGTATCAGCAGCGGGCAGCAGATTGTTGCCAACATCGCACTGAAGCCGACTTCCAGCATTACCGTGCCGGGCCACACGATTAACCGCTCTGGTGAAGAAGTTGAGATGATCACCAAAGGACGTCACGATCCGTGCGTGGGGATCCGCGCGGTACCGATCGCAGAAGCGATGCTGGCGATCGTGTTGATGGATCACTTCCTGCGCCAGCGCGCGCAGAATGCGGATGTGACGACCACCATTCCACGCTGGTAAACATGAAAAAAACCGCAATTGCTCTGCTGGCGCTGCTCGCCAGTGGAGCCTCTCTGGCCGCCACGCCGTGGCAAAAAATCACCCATCCGGTGGCGGGGAGTGCGCAGTCCATCGGTGCCTTCTCTAACGGCTGCATCGTGGGCGCGCAGGAACTTCCGCTGCAGTCAGACACCTATCAGGTGATGCGTACCGATCAGCGCCGTTATTTCGGCCATCCGGACCTGGTGCTGTTTATACAGCGCCTTGGTAATCAGGTGCATAACCTGGGGCTGGGCACGATGCTGATCGGCGATATGGGGATGCCTGCCGGGGGCCGCTTCAACGGCGGTCACGCCAGCCACCAGACCGGACTGGATGTCGATATCTTCTTACAGCTGCCGAAAACGCGCTGGACGTCTTCGCAGCTGCTGAGACCGCAGGCGCTGGATTTGGTCGCGAGCGACGGTAAGCGCGTAGTGCCGTCCCTGTGGACGCAGGATGTCTCCAGCATGATCAAGCTGGCGGCAGAAGATAACGACGTCACGCGGATTTTCGTTAACCCGGCCATCAAGCAACAGCTCTGTCTGGATGCCGGAACGGATCGCGACTGGCTGCGTAAAGTGCGTCCGTGGTTCCAGCACCGTGCACATATGCACGTTCGTCTGCGCTGCCCGGCGAACAGTCTGGAATGTGAAGATCAGCCGCTTCCACCGCCTGGCGATGGCTGTGGTTATGAATTGCAAAGCTGGTTTGAACCGGCGAAGCCTGGAACCTCTAAGCCTGAGAAGAAGACACCGCCTCCGTTGCCGCCTTCCTGCCAGGCGCTACTGGATGAGCATGTACTTTAATGGATAATTTCGTCGATCTGTTTATGGTGTCACCGCTGCTGCTGGCGGTGCTCTTTTTTGTTGCGATGCTCGCCGGGTTTATCGATGCGCTGGCGGGTGGAGGCGGTTTGCTGACGGTTCCGGCGCTGCTGGCGGCGGGCATGAGCCCGGCTCAGGCGCTGGCGACTAACAAGCTGCAGGCCTGCGGTGGGTCGCTCTCGGCGTCGCTCTATTTTATCCGCCGAAAGGTGGTGAGCCTGGCCGATCAGAAGCTCAATATTCTGATGACCTTTATTGGCTCGACGTCGGGTGCGCTGCTGGTTCAGCACGTGCAGTCCGATATTTTGCGTCAGATCCTGCCGATCCTGGTTATTTGCATCGGCCTGTACTTTTTGCTGATGCCGAAGCTCGGTGAAGAGGATCGCCAGCGTCGCCTGCACGGCCTGCCGTTTGCGCTGGTTACCGGGGGCTGTGTGGGTTTTTATGACGGTTTCTTCGGCCCGGGCGCAGGCTCATTTTACGCGCTGGCCTTCGTGACGCTGGCCGGGTTCAACCTCGCCAAATCCACCGCCCATGCCAAAGTGCTCAACGCGACCTCAAACGTCGGCGGCCTGCTGCTGTTTATCATTGGCGGCAAGGTTATCTGGGCAACCGGCTTTGTAATGATGGTGGGCCAATTTTTAGGCGCGCGCGTGGGCTCGCGTCTGGTATTGAGCAAGGGGCAAAAGCTGATCCGCCCGATGATTGTTGTGGTCTCGGCGGTGATGAGCGCCAAACTGCTTTATGACAGCCATGGACAGGAGATCCTCACCTGGTTGGGGATGCACTAATGAACAGTACGCATAACTACGAACAGCTGATTGAGATTTTCGACGGCTGTTTTGCTGATGATTTTAATACCCGTCTGATTAAAGGCGACGACGAACCGATCTATCTTCCTGCTGATGCAGAGGTTCCGTATAACCGCATCGTTTTCGCACATGGCTTTTACGCCAGCGGTTTGCACGAGATTTCGCACTGGTGCATCGCGGGGAAAGCACGTCGCGAGCTGGTGGACTTCGGTTACTGGTATTGCCCGGACGGGCGTGACGCCGCAACTCAGGGCCAGTTTGAAGATGTTGAAGTCAAACCCCAGGCGCTGGAGTGGCTGTTCTGCGTGGCAGCGGGCTTCCCGTTCAACGTGAGCTGCGACAACCTGGAAGGCGACTTCGAGCCGGATCGTATCGTCTTCCAGCGCCGCGTTCATAAGCAGGTGATGGAATATCTTGAGAAGGGCATCCCGGAACGTCCGGCGCGCCTGATCGAGGCTTTACAGAATTATTACCACACGCCGGAGATCACGGCGGAATGCTTCCCTTGGCCGGAAGATCTTTAACAGAGGAAAGAAGATGATCGCAGAATTTGAATCACGCATTCTGGCGTTAATTGATGACATGGTGGAACACGCCAGTGATGATGAGCTGTTCGCCAGCGGTTATCTGCGTGGTCACCTGACGCTTGCCGTAGCCGAGCTGGAGGCAGGTGACGATCACTCTGCCGATGCAGTTCACGAAGAAGTGACTCGCAGCCTGGAAAAAGCCATTCAGGCCGGAGAACTCTCTCCGCGCGATCAGTCTTTGGTGCTGGGCATGTGGGACAAACTGTTCCAGCAGGCGAAAGCGAAGTAAGTGTTTCACCACCCTCTCCCTGTGGGAGAGGGACGGGGTGAGGGCACCAGACCGCACCCTACTTAACCTTCTTCCCCTTCAGCAGTTTCCGTACCCACAGTCGATTTGGATTGAGTCCCGCAAGCGTAATTCTGTCCAGCGGAATCGGCTCATCGCTCATCTGCGCGGCTAACACCTCTGCCAGCAGCGGCGCAGAGCACAATCCCCTCGAGCCCAGCCCGCCGAGCATAAACAGCTCCGGATACACCGGCGCGCTTACCGCCGTGTCCCGGTTATCAGCCAGATCCTGATAGGCCGCAAGCGTTGCCTCATAGTCCGGCACGCTCCCCGCCATCGGCAGATGGTCACGCGTGGCGCAGCGTACGCCGCAGCGGGCTTCACCCTCGCTGACGTCAACCTCTTTCGCCCACGCCGCATCCGGGAAACAGTCAACCAGACGCTGGCGGTTCTGCAGCTGGTCCGCGTCGCTGTAGTGCATTTCCGTTTCGCCACGATGATAGCTCGCCCCGATGCAGTGATGGCCGTTAGACGGATTTTGCGGCGTCAGATAGCCGTCATAGCACAGCACCTGACGTAATTTACTCAGTCCGGGCGCGGTTGGGATATGGCTTACCTGGCCGCCGACCGGATAAACCGGCAATGTTTCTGTCTGGATAAACTGGCTGATGTTATGTCCGTTTGCCAGCACTACGCTTGCGTGCTGCGCCGCTTTGCCATCAGCAAAACGCAGATTCCAGCGTTCTGTCCGGCTAAGCGATTCAACGGTGTGGGCATAGTGCACCGTCAGCCCGCGAGACTGGGCCAGGGTCATCACCGCCGCCGTCAGGTCGGCCGGGCACAGCCAGCCGCCGAGCGGATACTGTATACCGTCACAGCTCGTGTCGACGCCCGTGGTTTCAGCAACTTGCTGCGCAGTGACCGCACGGGCGATCGCCTCCGGCAGACCCAGCGACAGCATTTGCGCGATTTTTTGCTGGCTCTTCTCATCCCAGCCGAGCTGCGTCACGCCGCACCAGTCGTGGTCAAAATCAACAGGCAGAAGATCGTACAGACGACGAGCAAACGTAAATGCCGCCGGGAAAAACTGGAACAGCGCCGGGTCGTGCGCGCTCAGCAGAGGATAAAGCGCGCCCTGACGGTTGCCTGAGGCACCCGTCGCCGGTGCCTCATCGGCGCAGTAGAGCGTGACCTGCCAGCCACGGTGGAGAAGCGCGAGCGAGAGCAGGGCGCTGGCAATGCCGCCGCCAATGAGTGCTACCTCGCGTGTTGCACTGGCGCGACGGAAAAACCACGGTGCCTGAGCGGGGACATTCAACGTCTGTTCCATCGCCCCGACCAGCATGTCGCGCTTGCGGCCAAACCCCTTGGTTTTACGCATGGTAAAGCCCGCTTCCTGCAGCCCGCGGCGGACAAAACCTGCAGAGGTGAAGGTGGCGAGCGTTGCGCCCGGGCGGGCCAGACGCGCCATTGCGCAAAACAGATGCTGACTCCACATATCCGGGTTTTTGGCAGGGGCAAAACCGTCCAGGAACCAGGCATCCACTTTCTGATTCATCGAATCGTCGAGCTGATCGGTAAGTTCGTTAATGTCACCCAGCCATAAATCCAGGGTAACGCGTCCGCCGTCCAGAATCAGACGATGGCACCCACCCACGGCCGGTGGCCATTGCGCCTGAAGCTGCTCTGCCCAGGTTGCCAGCTCCGGCCAGTGCTGATGTGCGAGCTGTAAATCGTGCAAAGTGAGCGGGAATTTTTCAAAACTGACGAAATGTAATCTTTGGAGCGTAGCCTCGGGATGGGCAGCGTGAAACCGATCAAACGCCTGCCAGAGGGTCAGAAAATTGAGGCCGGTACCGAATCCGCTTTCCGCCACCACGAACAGGCTACGCGGATGCGCGGGGAATCGGGCGCCGAGCTGGTTTCCGTCGAGAAAAACATAACGTGTCTCTTCAAGTCCGTTATCATTAGAAAAATAGACGTCATCAAAATCTCGGGAAACAGGTGTACCCTCAGCGTTGAATTCGAGGTTGGCGGGTTGTATAGCGTTTTGTTTCACGTAAGTTACTCGTCCGACAGGCAGTGGCACGATCTTAACGATGTGAGCCCATCGGTGCAAATTTCCTCAGAAATTGTCTGATCGGACTTGTTCGGCGTACAAGTGTACGCTATTGTGCGACTCGAAACTTACTATAGTGCGACTTACAGAGGTATTGAATGAAACGTGCAGTGATTACTGGCCTGGGCATCGTTTCCAGCATCGGTAATAACCAGCAGGAAGTCCTGGCATCTCTGCGTGAAGGACGCTCCGGGATCACTTTCTCTGAAGAGTTTAAAGATTCGGGAATGCGTAGCCACGTATGGGGTAACGTCAAACTGGACACCACCGGTTTGATCGACCGTAAAGTGGTTCGTTTCATGAACGATGCCTCTATTTACGCCTATCTTTCCATGCAGGAAGCGATCGCTGACGCCGGCCTGAGCGAAGACGTTTATCAGAACAACCCGCGCGTGGGTCTGATTGCCGGTTCCGGCGGTTCGTCTAAAGCGCAGGTATTCGGTGCGGACGCCATGCGTAGCCCGCGCGGCCTGAAAGCGGTAGGTCCATACGTTGTGACCAAAGCCATGGGTTCAGCGGTTTCTGCCTGCCTGGCGACACCGTTCAAAATTCACGGTGTGAACTATTCCATCAGCTCCGCCTGCGCGACTTCCGCGCACTGTATCGGTAACGCGGTTGAGCAAATCCAGCTGGGCAAACAGGACATCGTGTTTGCTGGCGGCGGCGAAGAGCTGGGCTGGGAAATGGCCTGTGAGTTCGACGCAATGGGCGCACTGTCCACCAAATACAACGAGACGCCAGATAAAGCGTCCCGTACCTATGACGCACACCGCGACGGTTTCGTTATCGCGGGCGGCGGCGGTATGGTTGTGGTTGAAGAGCTGGAACACGCTCTGGCTCGCGGCGCTCACATCTACGCTGAGATCGTGGGTTACGGCGCAACGTCCGACGGTGCTGACATGGTTGCTCCATCCGGCGAAGGCGCAGTGCGCTGCATGAAGATGGCGATGCACGGCGTTGATACCCCAATCGACTACCTGAACTCCCACGGTACCTCTACTCCAGTAGGCGACGTGAAAGAACTGGGTGCGATCCGCGAAGTCTTCGCGGATAAGAGCCCGGCGATCTCTGCAACCAAAGCCATGACCGGTCACTCTCTGGGTGCGGCTGGCGTGCAGGAAGCGATCTACTCTCTGCTGATGCTCGAACACGGCTTTATCGCGCCAAGCATCAACGTGGAAGAGCTGGATGAGCAGGCTGCTGGTCTGAACATCGTAACCAAACCAATGGATGCGACGCTGACGACCGTTATGTCTAACAGCTTCGGTTTCGGCGGCACCAACGCCACGCTGGTAATGCGTAAGCTGAAAGCATAAGCGTTTGAATGTATAGTAGAAGGGAGCCTGATGGCTCCCTTTTTTTATGCCTGAATTCGGAGTTATGCATGACGGCCGCTACATCAGATATAAACGCCACGTCCGGGAACACCTCGCTGTTCCGCATCGCTTTTGCAGTATTTCTTACCTACATGACCGTCGGCCTGCCGCTGCCGGTGATCCCGCTGTTTGTTCACCAGGAGTTAGGCTATGGCAATACCCTGGTTGGCATCGCCGTGGGTATTCAGTTTTTAGCGACGGTGTTAACGCGTGGCTATGCCGGACGCCTGGCGGATCAGCACGGTGCAAAACGGTCAGCTTTGCAGGGCATGTTTGCCTGCGGTCTGGCGGGCGGCGCATGGCTGCTGGCCGCGCTGCTGCCGGTAGACGCCGTGTATAAATTTGCGCTGCTGGTGGTGGGGCGTTTAATCCTTGGATTCGGTGAAAGTCAGCTGCTGACTGGGACCCTGACCTGGGGGATGGGGCTGGTTGGCCCTGCGCGTTCGGGAAAGGTCATGTCCTGGAACGGGATGGCCATCTACGGGGCCCTGGCAGCGGGTGCTCCGCTGGGTCTGCTGATCCACAGCCAGTTTGGTTTTGCGGTACTGGCGGGTACCACCATGGTGCTGCCGCTGCTGGCGTGGGCATTTAATGGTTCGGTGCGAAAAGTCCCGGCCCATAAAGGCGAACGCCCATCCCTGTGGAGCGTCGTCGGTCAAATCTGGCAGCCTGGTCTCGGCCTGGCGCTACAGGGCGTTGGCTTCGCGGTGATAGGTACCTTCGTCTCCCTGTACTTTATGAGCCGTGGCTGGGCAATGGCGGGCTTTACGCTCACCGCGTTTGGCGGCGCGTTCGTACTGATGCGCGTGTTTTTTGGCTGGATGCCGGATCGCTTAGGCGTCGTGAAGGTGGCGGTGGCCTCGCTGGTTATTGAGACCATTGGTCTGCTGCTGCTCTGGCAGGCACCCAATGCCTACGTTGCGCTGCTGGGGGCGGCGCTGACCGGCTGCGGTTGCTCGCTGATCTTCCCGGCGCTGGGTGTTGAGGTGGTGAAACGCGTGGCCCCGCAGGTTCGCGGCACGGCGCTCGGTGGGTATGCCGCGTTTCAGGATATCTCCTACGGGGTTACTGCGCCGCTGGCGGGGCTGTTGGCGACATCCTTTGGCTATCCGTCCGTATTTCTTGCCGGGGCCGTTTCAGCGGTGGTGGGAATTGTGGTGACGCTGGTGGCGTTTCGCAGATCGTAGTTTTGTGCCCGGTGGCGCTTCGCTTACCGGGCCTACAACCGTACGAACCGTAGGCCGGGTAAGGCGCAGCCGCCACCCGGCAGTTTTAAGCAACCAGCCAGAAAATCGCCAGCGCAATCAGCAGCGCAATGAACATCAGCCCCGGACGGGCGGACAGCGTTTTGAAAGTTTCCACGACGGGCGCAAACAGCGGACTGTAAATCGGCTGAATGTTCCGTGCTTCAGGAATGCCGCCTTCGCGCTCGGCGCGACGAACAAAGATCTGATTCAATATATCCTGCACCTGCGCGGTGGTCAGCACCGTTTGCGGCGTGGCCTGCCAGGTCTGCTGGGCATAATCCCGCACCGCCTCAAACTCGTGCGGTTCGAGCGGCTGCTTCAGTGCTGCCTGAACCGTGTGCAGGGTCGGGGTAGTTTGCGTGCTGAGCGTCTGGCGCGCCTGCAGCCAGGTGACCAGATGCGTAAACTGTCTGGCCGGGATCAACTCGCCGCTTTTCACGTCGGACAGCTCCAGCATGGATTGCCAGATGAGCTTTGTCGACTCGCCGGTGGCGGCGGCCAGTTTGGTCACCATCTGATTAAGCGTGTTGTGCTCAGCAGGCAGCAGCGGGCGTTCGGTCGCCGGGCGCTGCTGAGGCTGTGGAATCGACAGCTGATTGGTTTGCAACAGCGTCAGCACCGTTTTGAGCTGATCGGGCGTGAGCTGGCTTAGGGCTGTCTGGCCATACTGTTGGCGAATAAAATCACTGACCGCCTGGCGATTGTTCCCCTGGCCCAGTAGCTCGGTCAACTGCGACACAATCTGTCGAGTGGTGTGATTTTGTTGCGCAGCGTTGATTCGCTGGTTCAGGTTCTGCTCGGCGGCAGGGAAATGGCGCGACTGCAGCGGTACGTCGTTCTTCACGCCCAGGTCATGCTTCACCCCGGCCCAGACTTCCGCGTTTTGTTGCGACGTCAGCGCAATCAGGCGCGTGATCAGTCGCTCCAGCACGGTGCGCTGTTGCGTGGAGAGCGGCTGTTCGCCTGCGACACTCGGCGGCGTTAAGGGGCCTTCACCCGGAGGGCGCGGCGGCGTACCTGAAATAGGCTGCATCGTCGGAATCCTTAAAGTCAAAACTCAGCGTTAACCCGGCGGACATATATGCCTGGCGGCGAGATTATGGCACACTTGGCAGGTTTTCTTCCTCTCAAACAGGTACTCAGACGTGAAAATCCTCGTTGATGAAAATATGCCTTACGCCCGCGAGCTGTTTAGCCGCCTTGGCGATGTTAAGGCTGTCCCTGGTCGCCCGATTCCGGTGAACGAACTGGATGATGCCGATGCCCTGATGGTGCGCTCGGTGACCAAAGTAAATGAGACGTTGCTCTCCGGCAAAACGGTGAAATTTGTCGGGACCGCAACGGCAGGGACCGATCATGTGGATGACAAGTGGCTCAAGCAGGCGGGGATTGGTTTTTCCGCCGCGCCGGGCTGTAACGCCATTGCCGTTGTGGAATACGTTTTCTCCTCGCTGCTGATGCTGGCCGAGCGCGATGGTTTTGCGCTGAATGACCGCACCGTGGGGATTGTCGGCGTGGGCAACGTGGGCGGTCGCCTGCAAAAGCGTTTTGAAGCATTAGGGATCCGCACACTGCTGTGCGACCCGCCGCGCAAAGATAACGGCGATGAAGGCGACTTCCGCTCGCTGGATGAGCTGGTTGAACAGTGTGATGTGATCACCTTCCACACGCCGCTGTTTAAAGAGGGGCCGTATAAGTCTCTTCATCTGGCCGATGAAACGCTGATCCGCCGTCTGAAGGCTGGCACTATTCTGATAAATGCCTGCCGTGGCCCGGTCGTGGACAACGCCGCGCTGCTGACATGTCTGAACGAAGGACAAAACCTCAGAGTGGTGCTGGACGTCTGGGAACCCGAGCCGGAACTCAACGTTGAGCTACTCAACAAGGTGGACGTGGGCACCGCGCATATCGCTGGCTACACGCTTGAAGGCAAAGCGCGCGGCACGACGCAGGTGTTTGAAGCCTACAGCGCCTTTATCGGTCATCCGCAGCAGGTAGCGCTGGATACCTTACTCCCCGCGCCAGAATTTGGTCGCATCACTCTGCACGGCCCGCTCGATCAGGCAACGCTGAAAAGGCTGGTGCATTTGGTGTATGATGTGCGCCGCGATGACGCGCTGCTGCGTAAATCAGCGGGTTTGCCGGGTGAGTTTGATAAGCTGCGCAAAAACTATGTTGAGCGCCGTGAATGGTCTTCCCTGTATGTGATGTGCGACGATGCGTCGGCGGCGACGCTGCTGCATAAACTCGGGTTTAACGCCGTACATCACCCGGCACGTTAATGTCTTCTTAATGCTCCCTGTCGGATACTCCGACAGGGACGCTTTTTTATTTCTGGAGTAAACCACCATGTCTGAAGGCTGGAACATTGCCATTTTAGGTGCCACGGGTGCCGTGGGCGAAGCCCTGCTCGAAACCCTTGCTGAGCGTCAGTTCCCGGTGGGCGACATCTATGCGCTGGCGCGTACCGACAGCGCAGGTGAGCATCTGCGTTTTAACGGTAAATCCGTCATGGTCCAGGACGCGGTAGCGTTTGACTGGACGCAGGCGCAGCTGGCATTTTTCGCCGCGGGCGCTGAAGCGACTGCTGCGTACGTTGAAGAGGCGACTAACGCAGGCTGCCTGGTGATCGACCTGAGCGGCCTGTTCTCAATGGAGCCGGATGTGCCGCTGGTGGTGCCGGACGTGAACCCGTTCGTGCTGGCTGACTACCGCAACCGCAACGTCATCGCGGTACCGAACAGCCTGACCAGCCAGCTGTTGACTGCGCTGAAACCGCTGATCGACGACGGCGGCCTGTCTCGTATTAATGTGACCAGTCTGCTGTCGGCCTCCGCTAACGGTAAAAAAGCGGTCGATGCGCTGGCCGGACAGAGCGCCAAGCTGCTGAACGGTATTCCGATTGATGAAGATGATTTCTTTGGTCGCCAGCTGGCGTTCAACATGCTGCCACTGCTGCCGGATCGTGAAGGTTCCGTGCGCGAAGAGCGTCGAATCGTCGATGAAGTACGCAAAGTGCTGCAGGATGAAGGACTGATGATCTCCGCCAACGTTGTGCAGTCGCCTGTCTTCTACGGCCACGCGCAGATGGTTGGCTTTGAAGCCCTGCGCCCGCTGGCGGCAGAAGAAGCGCGCGATGCGTTTAGCCGCGGTGAAGATATCGTGCTTTCTGAAGAGAGTGAATTCCCGACCCAGGTGGGCGATGCCACCGGTAGCGCGCATCTTTCCGTTGGCTGCGTGCGCAACGATTACGGCATGCCGGAGCAGGTTCAGTTCTGGTCCGTTGCCGATAACGTACGCTTTGGCGGCGCGCTGATGGCAGTTAAAATCGCCGAGAAGCTGGTGCAGGAGTACCTGTACTGATGTCAGAAGTGGAACAAAAGCCGGTCCATAGAATTGCTCTCGGCATTGAGTACGATGGCAGTAAATATTATGGCTGGCAGCGTCAGAACGAAGTGCGCAGCGTTCAGGAAAAGCTGGAGAAAGCGCTTTCTCAGGTAGCGAATGAGCCGATTAACGTCTTATGCGCAGGCCGAACCGACGCCGGTGTTCACGGCACAGGGCAGGTAGTGCACTTTGAAACCACCGCCGTGCGCAAGGATGCTGCCTGGACGCTGGGTGTAAATGCGAATTTACCTGGTGACATTGCCGTGCGTTGGGTGAAAGCTGTGCCGGATGATTTTCATGCGCGTTTCAGCGCCACTGCGCGCCGTTACCGCTACGTCATCTACAACCAGCGTCTGCGTCCGGCAGTGTTAAGCCAGGGCGTGACGCATTTTTATGAGCCGCTTGATGCAGAACGTATGCAGCGTGCGGCGCAGTGTCTGATTGGAGAAAATGACTTTACGTCGTTTCGTGCGGTGCAGTGTCAGTCCCGTACGCCGTGGCGTAACGTCATGCACATTAACGTCAGTCGTTATGGCGCGTATGTGGTGGTCGATATCAAAGCCAATGCCTTTGTACATCATATGGTGCGGAATATTGTTGGCAGCCTGATGGAAGTGGGTGCCGGACACCAGCCGGAGAGCTGGATTGCAGAACTGCTGGCAGCGAAGGACAGAACGCTTGCGGCAGCAACGGCGAAAGCGGAAGGGCTGTATCTGGTCTCGGTGGATTATCCGGATCGGTTTGACCTGCCAAAACCGCCAATGGGCCCGCTGTTTTTAGCGGACTAAACAAAGGTGCAATTAAGGCTTAGACAATATGGACGTAATACGTTTTCTGATTGATTTCATTCTGCATATTGATGTTCACCTGGCGGAACTGGTCGCGCAGTATGGCGTCTGGGTATATGCCATTCTGTTCCTGATCTTGTTCTGTGAAACCGGTCTGGTGGTGACGCCGTTCTTGCCCGGAGATTCGCTGCTGTTTGTGGCCGGTGCGTTGTCCGCTCTGCCGACCAATGACCTGAACGTCCATCTAATGGTTGTGCTGATGATCATCGCCGCCATTGTGGGAGACGCGGTCAATTACACCATCGGACGCGTGTTTGGAGAACGGTTATTTAGTAATCCGGATTCCAAAATTTTCCGCCGCAGCTATTTAGATAAAACGCATGCCTTCTACGAGCGTCACGGCGGCAAAACCATTATTCTTGCCCGTTTTGTCCCCATCGTTCGTACCTTTGCACCGTTTGTGGCAGGAATGGGGCATATGTCCTATCGTCATTTTGCGATGTATAACGTTGTCGGTGCGCTGCTGTGGGTACTGCTCTTTACTTACGCAGGCTACCTGTTTGGCGATCTGCCAGTGGTTCAGGAAAACCTTAAGTTGCTGATTGTAGCGATTATTGTGCTTTCCGTACTGCCGGGCGTTATCGAAATCATCCGTCACAAACGGGCGGCAGCTAAACAAGCGAAGTAAATGCACGCTGGCGGTTCGACCACTTTTTTATCCAAAGTTTCGGGCTGTTATGTTTTAATGTGCAACATTCATGGTCTGTTGGAGGCAAAAATGGCATTATTCGCCTCTTATAGCAAAACTGGCATACGACCAGGTTCAGGCAGAAAGGTTATCAATGAGCTGGATTGAACGAATTAAAAGCAACATTACCCCAACGCGTAAAGCGAGCATTCCTGAAGGGGTATGGACGAAGTGTGATAGCTGCGGCCAGGTTCTGTATCGTGCAGAACTGGAACGCAATCTTGAAGTGTGTCCGAAATGTGACCACCACATGCGTATGTCGGCGCGCAACCGCCTGCATAGCCTGCTGGACGAAGGTTCTCTGGTAGAACTGGGCAGCGAACTTGAGCCAAAAGACGTGCTGAAGTTCCGCGATTCCAAAAAATATAAAGATCGTCTGGCCTCTGCACAGAAAGAGACCGGCGAGAAAGACGCGCTGATCGTCATGAAGGGCACCCTGCATGAGATGCCGGTTGTTGCCGCCGCATTTGAGTTCGCCTTTATGGGCGGCTCAATGGGCTCTGTGGTCGGTGCGCGCTTCGTGCGTGCCGTTGAGCAGGCGCTGGAAGACAACTGCCCGCTGATCTGCTTCTCCGCTTCAGGTGGTGCACGTATGCAGGAAGCGCTGATGTCCCTGATGCAGATGGCGAAAACCTCTGCAGCGCTGGCGAAAATGCAGGAGCGCGGTCTGCCGTACATTTCTGTACTGACTGACCCAACCATGGGCGGCGTTTCTGCAAGCTTCGCGATGCTGGGCGATCTGAACATCGCTGAGCCAAAAGCGCTGATTGGCTTTGCCGGTCCTCGCGTTATCGAACAAACCGTACGTGAAAAACTGCCGCCGGGCTTCCAGCGCAGTGAGTTCCTCATCGAGAAAGGCGCTATCGACATGATCGTTCGCCGCCCGGAAATGCGCCTGAAACTGGCAAGCGTCCTGGCGAAGCTGATGAATCTACCCGCGCCGAACCCGGATGAGCCACGCGAAGGCGTGATCGTACCGGATCAGGAACTCGAGGCCTGATAACTGAAAAGGGCAGGGCCGGTTGGCGCTGCCCTTTTGCTTTCTAATCTGTTAATGACAACCGGGCATTATGGAAAATAAAAGCATTCCCCAAGCCACGTCGCCCCTGGCCGCGTGGCTTTCTTATCTGGAAAACCTGCACAGTAAAACCATCGATATGGGGCTTGAACGCGTAAGCCAGGTCGCTGCGCGTCTTGATGTGCTCAAACCGGCTCCGTTCGTGTTCACCGTCGCGGGCACCAACGGGAAGGGCACAACCTGCCGCACGCTGGAATCTGTCCTGATGGCGGCGGGTTACAAGGTAGGTGTTTACAGCTCTCCACACCTGGTGCGCTACACCGAGCGGGTGCGCGTGCAGAACCGCGAACTGCCGGAATCTGCCCATACGGCGTCATTCGCGGAAATTGAAGCTGCACGCGGTGAGATCTCATTAACCTATTTCGAATACGGTACGCTTTCAGCGCTGTGGCTGTTCAAACAGGCGCAGCTTGACGTGGTAATTCTGGAAGTTGGGCTCGGTGGTCGTCTTGACGCCACCAATATGGTGGATGCGGATGTTGCCGTCGTCACCAGCATCGCGCTGGATCATACCGACTGGCTGGGGCCAGACCGTGAAAGCATTGGCCGTGAAAAGGCCGGTATCTTCCGGGCGAATAAGCCCGCCGTAGTCGGCGAGCCGGACATGCCGCATACCATCGCCGACGTGGCGAATGAGAAGGGCGCTCATTTAATGCGCCGCGACGTGGACTGGCACTATGAGGTTCAGGACAACGGCTGGCGCTTTAGCGATGCGCAGGGTGCGCTGGACGACCTGCCGCTGCCGCAGGTACCGCAGCCGAACGCCGCCACCGCGCTGGCGGCACTGCGTGCCAGTGGATTGACGGTGAGCGAGCAGGCGATCCGCGATGGTATCCAGAACGCGATCCTGCCGGGGCGTTTCCAGATTGTCAGCGAGTCGCCGCGTCTTATTCTGGACGTGGCCCACAACCCGCACGCGGCGGCGTATCTGGCAGGACGTCTCAAATCGTTACCAAAAACCGGGCGCGTGCTGGCGGTTATCGGTATGCTTCATGATAAAGATATCGGCGGGACGCTGGCCTGCATGGAGAGTGTGGTCGATAGCTGGTATTGTGCTCCTCTGGAGGGGCCGCGCGGCGCGACGGCTGAGCAGTTGATGGAACATCTCGGCACAGGCGCAATCTATAGTAGCGTGGCTCAGGCCTGGCATGCTGCGATGGCGGATGCTAAACCAGAAGATACCGTGCTGGTGTGTGGTTCATTCCACACGGTGGCACATGTCATGGAAGTGATGGACGCGGGGAGAACCGGTGGCGAGTAAGTTTCAGAACCGTTTAACAGGAACCATTGTGCTGGTCGCGCTCGGAGTGATTATTCTTCCGGGGCTGCTCGACGGGCAGAAAAAGCATTATCAGGACGAATTTGCGGCCATTCCGCTGGTGCCGAAACCGGGCGATCGCGATGAGCCAGACATGCTGCCCGCCGCGACGCAGGCGCTACCTGCTCAGCCGCCAGAGGGCGCGGCAGAAGAGGTGCGCGCAGGCGATGCTGCTGCACCATCGCTCGATCCTTCTCGCCTGGCTGCGAATAACAATATCGAAATCGATCCGGTGCCGGTGGAACAGCCTAAGGCTGTTGAGAAACCGAAGCCTGTCGAGAAACCGCAGCCGAAGCCGCAGCGGGATAAAGCGACAGAGCAGCTGGCTGCAACGTCAGAAACTCCACCACCGGCGAAACAAGACGCGGCACCGACCGGTAAAGCCTACGTTGTTCAGCTTGGCGCATTGAAAAACGCCGATAAGGTCAACGAAGTGGTGAGTAAACTGCGCGGTGCGGGATACCGTGTTTACACTTCACCTTCCACGCCGGTGCAGGGTAAAATTAC
This sequence comes from Enterobacter sp. ENT02, assembly GCF_019219165.1. Lineage (NCBI taxonomy): Bacteria > Pseudomonadati > Pseudomonadota > Gammaproteobacteria > Enterobacterales > Enterobacteriaceae > Enterobacter > Enterobacter sp. ENT02. The sequence continues at coordinate 1,081,882 of NZ_JAHUWD010000001.1, read as the reverse complement.
CCGTATCCTGGTGGGGCCTGAAGCGTCGAAAGATAAGCTGAAAGGGTCGCTGGGTGAGCTGAAGCAGATCTCCGGGCTGAGCGGTGTGGTGATGAACTACAGCGCGAACTGACACGATCTTGCCCCTCACCCTAACCCTCTCCCTAAAGGGGGGAGGGCCGGGGTGAGGGGGAACAGACGTCCACAGAGGCGTCAAAAGGCCCATGGCGTTGAGCGTTTTTTCAGCGCCTTTTTTATTTACGCGCGGGAAGGAAATCCCTACGCAAACGTTTTCTTTTTCTGTTAGAATTCGCCCCGAACTGGATGACAGGGCGTTAAATCGTGGGACACATATGGTCTGGATTGATTACGCCATCATTGCGGTGATTGGTTTTTCCTGTCTGGTTAGCCTGATCCGTGGCTTTGTTCGTGAAGCGTTATCGCTGGTGACATGGGGTTGTGCTTTCTTTGTTGCCAGTCATTACTACACTTACCTGTCTGTCTGGTTCACGGGCTTTGAAGATGAACTGGTCCGAAACGGAATCGCCATCGCGGTGCTGTTTATCGCGACGCTGATTGTTGGCGCTATCGTCAATTACGTGATAGGTCAGCTGGTCGAGAAAACCGGTCTGTCAGGAACGGACAGGGTGCTCGGGATCTGTTTCGGCGCGTTGCGAGGCGTGCTGATTGTGGCCGCGATACTGTTCTTCCTGGATACCTTCACCGGGTTCTCCAAAAGCGAAGACTGGCAGAAATCGCAGCTCATTCCAGAGTTCAGCTTCATCATCAGATGGTTCTTTGACTATCTGCAAAGCTCGTCGAGTTTTTTGCCCAGGGCATAAACCCTGAGATGTGGCTTAACGAGGAAAAGACGAATGTGCGGTATTGTCGGTATCGCCGGTTTCATGCCGGTAAACCAGTCGATTTATGACGCGTTAACGGTGCTTCAGCACCGTGGGCAGGATGCTGCGGGTATCATCACCATTGATGCAAACAACTGCTTCCGTTTACGCAAGGCGAATGGCCTGGTAAACGATGTGTTTGAAGCCCGCCATATGCAGCGTCTGCAAGGTAATATGGGGATCGGTCACGTTCGTTATCCTACTGCTGGCAGTTCCAGCGCCTCTGAGGCACAGCCTTTCTACGTCAACTCACCGTATGGCATCACCCTTGCTCATAACGGCAACCTGACCAACGCGCACGAGCTGCGTAAAAAGCTGTTCGAAGAGAAACGTCGCCACATTAACACCACCTCTGATTCTGAAATCCTGCTCAATGTGTTCGCCAGCGAGCTGGATAACTTCCGTCACTACCCGCTGGAAGCAGACAACATCTTTGCTGCCATTGCCGCAACAAATCGTCAGATCCGCGGCGCGTATGCCTGCGTGGCGATGATTATCGGTCACGGCATGGTCGCCTTCCGCGATCCAAACGGCATTCGTCCTCTGGTGCTTGGCAAACGTGAGCTCGGCGATGGTCGTACGGAGTATATGGTCGCCTCTGAAAGCGTGGCGCTGGACACGCTGGGCTTTGAATTCCTGCGTGACGTTGCGCCCGGTGAAGCGGTCTACATCACTGAGAAGGGCCAGCTGTTTACCCGCCAGTGTGCTGACAATCCGGTCAGCAACCCGTGCCTGTTCGAATACGTTTACTTCGCCCGTCCGGATTCCTTCATCGACAAGATTTCCGTCTACAGCGCGCGCGTGAACATGGGTACGAAGCTCGGCGAGAAGATTGCCCGCGAGTGGGACGATCTCGATATCGACGTCGTGATCCCTATTCCGGAAACCTCCTGTGATATCGCGCTGGAAATCGCGCGTATTCTGGATAAGCCTTACCGCCAGGGCTTCGTGAAGAACCGCTACGTTGGCCGCACCTTTATCATGCCGGGCCAGCATCTGCGCCGTAAGTCCGTACGTCGTAAGCTGAACGCCAACCGCGCCGAGTTCCGCGACAAGAATGTACTGCTGGTGGATGATTCCATCGTTCGCGGTACGACGTCTGAGCAGATTATCGAAATGGCACGCGAAGCCGGTGCGAAGAAAGTGTACCTGGCGTCTGCGGCGCCAGAAATTCGCTTCCCGAACGTGTACGGCATCGACATGCCAACCGCGACGGAGCTGATCGCTCACGGTCGTGAAGTGGACGAAATTCGCCAGATCATCGGTGCTGACGGTCTGATTTTCCAGGATCTGAACGATCTGATCGACGCGGTGCGTGCTGAGAACCCGGACATTCAGCAGTTCGAATGCTCAGTGTTTAACGGCGTGTACGTGACCAAAGACGTTGACCAGCAGTATCTCGACTACCTGGATTCCCTGCGTAACGACGATGCGAAAGCCGTCCAGCTGCAGAACGATCTTGAGAGCTTAGAGATGCACAACGAAGGTTGATGTTTCTGCAGGTGAGGGCAGACGCCCTCACTTGCAACTCCCCGCAAAATCCTGCACAGTCTGCCCTGAATCAGTAAGGGCAAAAATCATGAAACGACTCATTATTGGGATCAGCGGTGCCAGTGGCGCGATTTACGGCGTACGTCTGTTGCAGGTGCTGCGTGACGTAGCGGATGTGGAAACCCATCTGGTGATGAGCCAGGCGGCGCGCCAGACCCTCTCCCTTGAAACCGACCTTTCCCTGCGTGATGTTCAGGCGCTGGCGGATGTCGTCCACGATGCCCGCGATATCGCGGCCAGTATCTCTTCAGGCTCGTTTAAAACGGCGGGTATGGTTATCCTGCCCTGTTCAATAAAAACGCTCTCCGGCATTGTGAACAGCTATACCGATACCCTGGTGACGCGTGCGGCGGATGTGGTGCTGAAAGAGCGTCGTCCTCTGGTACTCTGCGTGCGGGAAACACCGCTGCATCTGGGGCATCTACGCTTAATGACGCAGGCGGCTGAACTTGGGGCTGTCATCATGCCACCGGTCCCCGCGTTCTACCATCGCCCGCAAACGCTGGATGACATCATCAACCAGACCGTTAACCGCGTGTTGGATCAGTTTGATATAGACCTGCCGGAAGACCTCTTCACCCGCTGGCAGGGGGCCTGAATTTGTGCACAAACAAGGTGCATGAAAAGACAAGTTGCCCTGTTTCAGGGCAATTATGCAACGGCGATCATATCCTCGACATTTAATTCGTTTTTTCCCTTCTTCCCTCTCCGGTTCGTTCGGCAGACCTGCTATCTTTCACCACTAAGGCAATATCGCAACGTTTTATTAACATATTTAACGTCGAATTTTTGACCAGACGGGAATGTGGCATAAGACCTGCAAGAGAAGCCTGCAACACAACACACTACACAATACATAATAAAATCACGGTACTTGAGGGTAAATGTATGAAGAAGACGGTTCTGGCTCTGTCTTTGCTCGTGGGGTTAAGTGCAGCAGCAGGTAGCTATGCAGCACTGCCACAGACGGTTCGTATCGGTACAGACGCAACCTACGCGCCATTCTCTTCCAAGGATGCGAAAGGCGATTTCGTGGGGTTTGATATCGATCTGGGAAATGAAATGTGCAAACGCATTGCGGTGAAATGCACATGGGTGGGTAGCGACTTTGACGCATTGATCCCGTCGCTGAAAGCCAAAAAAATCGACGCCATTATCTCTTCTCTCTCCATCACCGAAAAACGTCAGCAGGAGATCGCCTTCTCTGACAAGCTCTACGCTGCGGATTCTCGTCTGATTGCCGCCAAAGGCTCCCCGATTCAACCAACCATCGACTCGCTGAAAGGCAAGCATGTCGGCGTGCTTCAGGGATCGACGCAGGAAGGTTTTGCTAATGCCAACTGGCGTGAGAAGGGCGTAGATGTGGTGGCTTACCAGAACCAGGATCTGATTTACTCTGACCTGGCAGCAGGCCGTCTGGATGCCGCATTCCAGGATGAAGTCGCCGCGAGCGAAGGCTTCCTGAAGCAGCCAGCCGGTAAAGAGTACGCCTTTGCGGGCCCGTCCGTGAAAGACAAAAAATACTTTGGTGACGGCACCGGTATCGGCCTGCGTAAGGACGATACCGAGCTGAAAGCCGCCTTTGACAAAGCCTTCGCTGAGCTGCGTAAAGACGGTACCTATGACAAACTGGCGAAGAAATACTTCGACTTCAACGTCTACGGTGACTGACGCATAACGGTGATGCACTGACCTGGTGCGTCGCTGGTGTGGGTGATCCAATATGGTGCAGCTTGTGCACCATATTGGGTCGTCGTGTGCATACTTACGCATTTATAATGCAAAAAATCCCGCCCCAAAGGCATTATTCTTTGCCTGACAGCGTGGATTAATGGCACATTAACCGCACCCCGTCGTCGTAAAAAACCGTATGAAGACAGTTTGTTGAGGATAGATATGAAAAAACTCGTGTTGTCACTCTCTCTGGTACTGGCCTTTTCCAGCGCCACCGCGGCTTTCGCAGCCGTTCCGCAAAAAATTCGTATTGGTACTGACCCTACCTATGCCCCCTTTGAATCGAAAAATGCGAAGGGTGAACTGGTGGGTTTTGACATCGAGCTGGCCAATGAGCTGTGCAAACGTATTAAAGCGCAATGTACCTACGTTGAGAACCCGCTGGATGCCCTGATCCCGTCGCTGAAAGCGAAAAAAATCGACGTCATCATGTCCTCTCTTTCCATCACTGAAAAACGCCAGCAGGAGATTGCCTTCACCGACAAACTCTACGCAGCGGATTCTCGTCTGGTGGTGGCTAAGTCTTCAGACATTCAGCCTACCCTTGAGTCGCTGAAGGGCAAACGCGTCGGCGTGCTGCAGGGCACCACGCAGGAAACCTACGGCAACGAACACTGGGCGCCGAAGGGGATCGAAATCGTCTCTTATCAGGGCCAGGAAAATATCTACGCAGACCTGACGGCAGGCCGAATTGATGCGGCATTCCAGGATGAAGTCGCGGCAAGCGAAGGCTTCCTGAAAACGCCGGTGGGTAAAGATTACAAATTTGGCGGCCCGTCCATTAAGGACGTGAAGCTGTTTGGTGTGGGCACCGGTATGGGCCTGCGCAAAGAAGACAACGAGCTGCGTGAAGCGCTGAACAAAGCCTTCGCCGAAATGCGTGCTGATGGCACCTATGACAAGCTGGCGAAAAAGTACTTTGATTTTAATGTTTACGGCGGCTAATCGCCCCGTCAAATAACGTGCGGCCCCTCCCACTCAGGGAGGGGAAAAGACACGGTTCCACTACTCACGACACGACAGGGCACGCGGTATGCTGTACGGATTTTCTGGCGTTATTTTACAAGGCTCGCTTGTCACCCTTGAGCTGGCTATCAGCTCCGTGGTACTGGCGGTGCTGATAGGTCTGGCGGGCGCAGGGGCAAAGCTGTCGGCGAATAAACCCCTGGCGCTCATATTCGAAGGCTATACCACGCTTATTCGCGGCGTACCCGATCTGGTGCTGATGCTGCTGATTTTTTACGGACTGCAGATCGCGCTGAACGGTATTACCGACGCCGTCGGCATGGAACAGATCGATATCGACCCGATGGTAGCCGGTATTATTACCCTCGGCTTTATCTACGGTGCTTACTTCACGGAAACCTTCCGTGGCGCTTACATGGCCGTCCCGAGAGGGCACATTGAAGCGGCAACCGCATTTGGTTTTACCTCCTCACAAACGTTTCGCCGGATCATGTTCCCGGCCATGATGCGCTATGCGCTTCCGGGCATCGGAAACAACTGGCAGGTTATCCTCAAAGCGACAGCGCTGGTCTCGCTGCTTGGTCTGGAAGACGTCGTCAAAGCGACTCAGCTGGCGGGCAAGAGTACCTGGGAGCCCTTCTACTTTGCGGTAGTCTGTGGCGTGATTTATCTGGTGTTTACGACGGTCTCCAATGGTGTGCTGCTTCTGCTCGAGCGTCGCTACTCCGTGGGTGTGAAGAGGGCTGACCTGTGATTGAGATTATTCAGGAATACTGGAAATCCCTGCTGTGGACGGATGGCTACCGCTTTACCGGCGTGGCGATTACGCTCTGGCTGTTGATTTCTTCCGTGGTGATGGGCGGTATTCTGGCGGTGTTTCTCGCCATTGGCCGCGTGTCGAACAACAAATTTATCCAGTTCCCGATCTGGCTGTTCACCTATGTGTTTCGCGGTACGCCCCTGTACGTGCAACTGCTGGTGTTCTATTCGGGAATATACACGCTGGAGATCGTGAAAGGCACAGAGATGCTCAATGCGTTCTTCCGCAGCGGTCTGAACTGTACGGTGCTGGCGTTGACGCTCAATACCTGCGCCTATACCACTGAGATCTTTGCGGGGGCGATCCGCTCTGTCCCTTACGGTGAAATCGAAGCGGCGCGGGCGTACGGCTTTTCGTCGGTGAAGCTCTATCGCTGCATCATTCTGCCGTCGGCGCTGCGCATTGCGCTGCCTGCGTACAGCAACGAAGTGATTCTGATGCTGCACTCCACCGCGCTAGCCTTTACCGCGACGGTGCCGGACTTGCTCAAAATTGCGCGCGATATTAACTCCGCGACCTATCAGCCGTTTACTGCGTTTGGCATTGCGGCCGTGCTCTATTTAATTATCTCTTATGTTCTGATTAGCCTGTTCCGTAAGGCTGAAAAACGCTGGTTGCAGCATATAAAACCTTCGACGCACTGAGAAAGATGATGGCTGAGAACAAATTAAACGTTATTGATTTGCACAAACGCTACGGCGAACATGAAGTGCTGAAAGGGGTGTCGCTGCAGGCTAACGCAGGCGATGTGATCAGTATTATCGGCTCATCCGGTTCGGGTAAAAGTACCTTCCTGCGCTGCATAAACTTCCTCGAAAAGCCGAGCGAAGGCTCGATCGTGGTGAGCGGACAGAATATCAATCTGGTGCGCGATAAAGACGGCCAGTTGAAGGTAGCAGATAAGCATCAGTTGCGCCTGCTGCGTACGCGCCTGACGATGGTGTTCCAGCACTTCAACCTCTGGAGCCACATGACGGTGCTGGAGAACGTGATGGAAGCGCCGGTTCAGGTACTGGGGCTGAGCAAGCAGGAAGCCCGCGAACGCGCGGTGAAATACCTTGCGAAAGTGGGTATCGACGAGCGCCAGCAGATGAAGTACCCGGTGCATCTCTCCGGCGGTCAGCAGCAGCGTGTCTCCATCGCCCGCGCGCTGGCGATGGAGCCAGAAGTGCTGCTGTTCGACGAACCGACCTCCGCGCTGGACCCGGAACTCGTTGGCGAAGTGCTGCGCATCATGCAGAAACTGGCCGAAGAGGGCAAAACGATGGTGGTGGTGACGCACGAGATGGGCTTTGCCCGTAACGTCTCCAACCACGTTATTTTCCTGCATCAGGGGAAAATTGAAGAGCAGGGGCATCCGGATGAAGTGTTAGCGAACCCGCAAAGCCCGCGTTTGCAGCAGTTCCTGAAGGGATCGTTGAAGTAGATTTTGCCCTTCTCCCTCTCCGTGTGGGAGAGGGTCGGGGTGAGGGCATCAGACAGCAGTGCAGCCCAATCGACCGCGTGTTCCCCCTCTCCCTGTGGGAGAGGGCCGGGGTGAGGGCATCAAACCGCAGCACACTCCAGCCGATACACCCAGTCGTCATACCGTACGCCGTCAATCTCATACGCCTTTTCCAGCACCAGCGTACGCACAAACCCCGCTTTCTCTAGCACCCGCACAGATCCGCCGTTGTCCGCCAGCACGTACGCGTTAATCGCTTTTACGCTGGTCTGGCTAAACGCATAGTCACATACCGCGCGCAGCGCCTCGCTGGCGATGCCTTTTCCCTGCGCGGCAGGCACAACCGTGTAGCCGATATCCGCCTCTTCACGGTTCTCAGGGCTGATTTGCAGGCCGATATCGCCCAGCGGCGTATCGTCATCCTGAAAACGAATAACGAAAACATACTCCGCCATCAGGCGTGCGGCAAACACGCGTCGGGTCTCTTTTTCGGGTGCAATAGCGGCCATATAGCGCATGACGTCGCGGTTTTCGCGCAGCGAGCGGAAGAACGCCCAGTCAGAGGGTTCGAAAGGGGTGAGGTGAAGCCGGGGAGTGGTGATGGTTGCCATTGTTACGCCATTTCATCGGAACATGGCGTATCACTGTAACATATTCAGCGCACCACATCCCCCAGCGCCTCTTCTAAATCATACCAGCGGAAGGCAAACCCGGCCGCTTCCAGACGTTTTGGCAGCGCGCGCTGCCCGCCCAGCACCAGCACCGATGATTCTCCCATCAACAGCCGGATCGCCGTCGCAGGCACGCGTAAAATCGCCGGACGATGCAGGGCATGCCCCAGCGCGTGGGCAAACTGTTCATTACGCACCGGATAGGGCGCAACCATGTTAAACGGCCCACGCAGATCGTTATCCAGCAGCCAGATAATGCCATTCACCATATCGTCGATGTGGATCCACGCCAGATACTGACGCCCGTTGCCAATTGGCCCGCCGAGCCCCAGCTTGAAGGGAGGAAGCATTTTACCCAGAATGCCGCCTCTCGGCGCAAGTACTACGCCGGTACGCAGCAGGCAGACGCGGGTACGATCGCTCTGCGCCGCGCAGGCGATACGCTCCCACTGGGCGCAGAGTTTATGGGTAAATTCATTATGCGGCGGCTCCTCTTCGGTCACCACCACTTCGCCGAGATCGCCGTAATAGCCCGTCGCAGAGCCTGAAATGAGCACCGATGGCGGCGTATGGCTGTTGCGAATCAGCTCGACCAGCCTCTCGGTGATAGTCCAGCGGCTGCTGCACAACCGCTGCTTCTGCTCTTCGGTCCAGCGCTTGTCGGCAATGGGTTCACCCGCGAGGTTGATGACGGCGTCAAAGCCGTCCAAATTCTGCTGCTCAGCCAGACCTTTCCAGATGTCGACACCTGCCCCCAGCACCTGACGTGCTTTCTCCGGGCTGCGCGTCACCACGGTAATCTCATGATGCAGCGCGTGCAGACGGGGAATGAGATGACGGCCAATCAGGCCCGTACCGCCGGTCAGCAGAATCTTCATACAACCTCCAGGTTTATGCCTGGCGTCGCCAGCTTAACGTCATGGAAACGGAGTCGGCGTAACGCAGGGCGTGAAGTTTATCGATCTCGACTTCAGCATAAGTGACCCAGTGATGTTCGCGTGCGATGTCGAGCACATCCTGAGTTAATTTTTCCAGCAAAGAGAAGCGGTTGTTCTCCACGTACTGGATAATGTTTTTGGTGATTGTGCGATAGTTCAGCGCGTCATTGATATCTTCGCTGGCCCGCGCTTTGTCTGCGGGGTAGTGAATAACCACATTGATGACAATGTCCTGCCGGTTGGCAATCTCTTCCTCTTTGATACCGATGAACGTCCGTAAGCGTAAATTTTTTATACGTATAATCGCGTCATGCTGTGACATTGCAGGTCTTCTCCGTGTCAGTATTTGCTGCCCATAATACATGAGAGCGCGTCATGCACCCAACGGGGCAGTGGTCTAAATCTGCTGGATTATTTGCATGGCGCGCTCGGTCGCAGGGCGGGTCCGAATCCGTTCAAACCAGTTATTCACGGCAGGGTATGTCGCCAGGTCAATTCGGTGTTTTTCATGGGTGTTGATCCACGGCCAGCAGGCGATGTCGGCAATGCTGTAATGATCGCCGCCAAGCCACGGCGTTTTCTCCAGCCGACGATTTAGCACGCCATATAACCGCTGGGTTTCAACCTGATAACGTTCTATAGCATAAGGAATGGGCTGCGGGGCGTAGGCGGTAAAGTGATGATTTTGCCCGAGCATCGGCCCGAGACCGCTCGACTGCCAGAAAAGCCATTGCAGGGTGTGGTGACGCTCACGCAGTTCACCGCTAAGCAGCTTGCCGGATTTCTCCGCCAGATAGAGCAAAATCTCCCCGGATTCAAACAGACTTAACGGTCTGCCGCCGTCGGCAGGAAGATTATCAATAATGGCCGGAATTTTATTGTTGGGCGATATCGCCAGAAAGACCGGCCTGAACTGATCGCCTTTGCTGATATCCACGCGAATGATCCGGTACTCCAGTTCGGCTTCTTCCAGAAAAAGGGTGATTTTATGGCCGTTTGGGGTAGGGGCATAGTAAAGGTCGATCATTCTCAACTCCTGTTAGTGTGAAAAGTGATGCCATAAAAATCAGTATAGGTGCCTGTTGTAAATCGTGAGTTTTCATCAAGTGACAGCGAGCCAAAGAGATTATATGTTGAGTGAAAACCGTTCAGCCTATGAGGAAGTTATGAACCAGCCTGCGATAACGTTGTGGTCCGATGCCTGTTATTTTTCACCCTATGTGATGAGCGTTTACGTCGCTCTGGCGGAAAAAGGATTGTCTTTCACCCTGAAGACCATCGATCTGGACAGTGGCGAACACCTGAAACCGCAGTGGCAGGGTTACGACCTGACCCGACGCGTGCCGGTGCTGGAGATTGACGGTTTTGCATTGAGCGAATCCTCGGCGATCGATGAATACCTTGAAGATCGCTTTGCGCCGCCGGAGTGGGAGCGCATTTATCCTCACGATCTGCAAAAGCGTGCCCGTGCACGGCAGATCCAGGCGTGGTTGCGTAGCGATCTGGTACCGATCCGCGTTGAACGTTCCACCGACGTGGTTTTCGCCGCCGTGAAAAAGCCCGCATTGAGCGCGGAGGGCAGCGCCAGTGCGCAAAAGCTGATTGAGACCGCGTCTGCATTGCTGGCGCACGGTAACCCGAATCTCTTCGGCGAGTGGTGCATTGCGGATACCGATCTGGCGCTGATGCTGAACCGTCTGATCCTCAATGGCGACGAGGTTCCGCAACTGCTGGTGGATTATGCTGCATTCCAGTGGCAGCGCGCTTCCGTACAGCGCTATGTGGCACTCTCCGCTAAGCGCGCGGGCTGATAAGGCCTGGCGCTTCAGGTATGATAGGGGCAGTCTGTTTTCCTGAGGAGTGACTGATGAAACTGATGTTTGCGTCGGATATCCATGGATCGCTGCCCGCAACCGAGCGCGTTCTTTCTCTGTTTGCCGAAAGCGGGGCACAGTGGCTGGTGGTGCTGGGCGATGTGTTAAACCATGGCCCGCGAAATGCGTTGCCGGAAGGGTATGCACCCGCGCAGGTGGCGGAAAAACTGAATGAGCATGCCTCGCATATTATCGCGGTGCGCGGTAACTGCGACAGTGAAGTTGACCAGATGCTGCTGCATTTTCCCATCACCGCGCCCTGGCAGCAGGTCCTGCTGGAAAAGAGCCGTCTTTTTTTGACTCACGGTCATCTTTTTAGCCCGGATAACCTTCCGGCACTCGCCGCTGGCGATGTCCTGGTTTATGGTCATACTCATATTCCGGTAGCGGAAAAACGCGGTGAGATTTATCACTTTAACCCCGGTTCGGTCAGCATTCCGAAAGGCGGTTATCCGGCGAGCTATGGCATGCTGGACGGAAATACCCTGAGCGTTATCGCACTTAATGATCAGCAAGTTATTGCGCAGATAGCGATTAATCCGTAAGTTACACCTCAACTGCAAACGCGCCGAAAGAGCGCTTAGACGAGAAGGTTTCCCGATGGTGGAGCAGAATCATTTGGCAAGTACTGAGTGGGTTGACATTGTCAGCGAAGAGAACGAAGTGATCGCGCAGGCCAGCCGCGAACAAATGCGCGCGGAGCGTCTGCGTCACCGTGCAACATACATCGTTGTGCATGACGGCATGGGCAAGATTCTGGTCCAGCGCCGCACGGACACCAAAGATTTTCTCCCCGGTATGCTGGATGCCACGGCGGGCGGCGTTGTGCAGGCAGATGAAGTGCTGCTGGATTCCGCGCGTCGCGAAGCAGAAGAAGAGTTAGGTATCGCCGGTGTGCCGTTTGCCGAGCACGGCCAGTTCTATTTCGAGGACGAAAACTGTCGCGTCTGGGGCGGGCTGTTTAGCTGTGTCTCTCACGGGCCTTTCGCCCTGCAGGAAGAGGAAGTGAGCGAAGTCTGCTGGATGACGCCGGAAGAGATCACCGCGCGTTGCGACGAGTTCACCCCGGACTCCTTAAAAGCACTGGCGCTGTGGATGACCCGCAACGCCAAAAACGAATCCGCTAAGCCAGAAAGCAAAGCGGAAAAAGAGGAAGAGGCTGAGTAAGCCTTAACAACTTTCCCGCAGACAGAGGCTGGACGCGATAGGTTTATGGTCGCGCCAGTCTCCATCATTCAGACGTTCCAGCAACGCTTTCCCGGCCTCAATTCCAATCTTACGATGCGGTACCGCCATGGTCGTCAGCGGCGGCTGACAGACGCGGCTCACGTCGCTATCGCCAAAGCCTACCACTGCTAGATCGTCCGGCACTTTAATGCGTCGACGCTGGCATTCGTAGAGTGCCCCGCAGGCCAGTTCGTCCGAGACGCACACCAGCGCATCCAGCTCCGGCCAGGCCAGCAGGAATTCCGGCAACTGTGCCGCGCCCGTGGAGAAATTTGGCGGCATGGCGGCGTTAATCACTCTGTTCGGCGACAAATGGTGGCGAAGCATGGCTTTGTACCAGCCCTGCAAATGCTGCTGGAAAATCCACTGCTCCTGGTTTGCGCACAGCAGGCCGATATTTTGATAGCCGCGCTGAATCACCATCTCCGTCAGTTCGTACATGGCGGCGACGTTATCAATGCCGATATTCATATCAATCGGATCGGCGCGCATCGCCCCCATTTCCATCACCGGAATGGAGGCATTTTTCAGCCAGTGGCGCACGGTATCCGTGTGCTCGACGCTGAGCAAAATGGCGGCGGCGATATTTGACGCCAGCAGCGTTTCCAGTAATTTCTCTTCCTGCTCAAGACGGTGCTGGGACTCTGCCAGCATGATCTGATATCCGGCGGGTTGCAGCACCTGCTGTAGCCCGGCGAACATCTCTGAGCAACCGGCTTCGGAGAGGTTAGGAACAACCATTGCGATCGTCCATGAAGAGGCTGACGCCAGCGCGCTGGCCGCAAGATTAGGCATGTAGCCCAGCTCCTGCACCGCAGCGTCTATTTTTTCTCGCAGTTTATCGGAAACCTGTTCGGGCGTGCGGAGCGCACGGGACACGGTCATTGTGCCCACACCGGCAAGCAGTGCGACATCGGCCAGCGTCACCTTACCGGTACTGCGTCGTTTTCGGGTTAGAGACATACACCTTCCTGCTAACAGGACGCGACTACTTTCATCCTTCGCTTCACGTGAAAGGCAGTATACGCCTTAAATCCCTTTTTTTGCTGTGATTTAGCACCGTGATTGCAATTTGATAGCGCTATCACATTTCTGCATGTTAACTATTGGTAGCGCTATCTTTGTGATCCTGATCGCAGTCATTCGTTGAGGTGTTGAATAAAGTTTGCTCATCTTTAGCGTTGTAGCCGGAGGGCAAAGTGCTCAAAAAATGGATATATGATACAACCATCACGCTGCAGGAGAGCGTAGAGGACTGGCCTCAGGCGCTGGAGCTGTGCGCGAAGCCGCTGCTGGATTTGCAGGTGATTTCGCCGGAATACATCACGGCCATCATCGAGCAGCATCATACTTTGGGTCCTTATTACGTGCTGGCACCAGGGCTGGCGATGCCGCATGCGCGGCCGGAAGAAGGGGCGAAAGGACTTGGCCTGTCATTATTAAAACTGAAAAAAGGCGTCTCTTTCGGTGCCGGTGAGTTTGACCCCGTCGACGTGATAGTCATGCTGGCGGCACCGGACAAACATAGCCATATCGAAATGATCTCGGCGCTAGCAGAATTATTTTCCAGCGATGAGGATATGGCTGAATTACATCAGGCGAATACGCGGGAGGAGATAAAAACCATTATTGACCGCTTCTGATTTAATTCTTTAATCCGATTATTCACAACATTACGCGTCAGCGTGGTGGGGCGTACTCTACTCAAAATAAGGGAACAACAATGAAAATCATGGCTATTTGCGGGTCCGGCCTTGGCAGCAGTTTTATGGTCGAAATGAATATCAAAAAGGTACTTAAAAAGCTGGATATTGAGGCAGAGGTTGAACACTCCGATCTCTCGTCTGCCACGCCTGGCGCAGCCGACCTGTTCGTGATGGCAAAAGATATCGCGGCCAGTGCCAGCGTGCCGGAAAGCCAGCTGGTGGTGATCAACAACATCATCGACATCAACGAACTTGAAGCGCAGCTGCGTGCCTGGTTCGAAAGACAATAACCCTGATTAGGCGAGGTGGATATGTTTATCCTTGAAACGCTGAATTTCGTTGTTGATATTTTAAAAGTCCCTTCGGTGCTGGTGGGATTAATTGCCTTAATCGGTCTGGTTGCGCAAAAAAAAGCGTTTTCAGACGTGGTGAAAGGAACAATTAAAACTATTCTCGGCTTTATTGTGCTGGGCGGCGGCGCCACGGTGCTGGTGGGGTCGTTAAATCCTTTGGGCGGAATGTTTGAGCACGCCTTTACTATTCAGGGCATTATTCCAAACAATGAAGCGATTGTGTCGATTGCGCTGGAAAAATACGGTGCCTCGACCGCGCTGATTATGGCCTTTGGGATGGTGGCGAATATTATCGTCGCGCGCTTTACCCGCCTGAAATACATCTTCCTGACAGGTCACCACACTTTTTACATGGCGTGCATGATTGGCGTGATCCTGACGGTGGCGGGCTTTGAGGGCGTGGGTCTGGTCTTTACCGGCTCGCTGATCCTCGGCCTGATCATGGCCTTCTTCCCGGCGATTGCGCAGCGCTACATGAAGCGCATAACCGGCAACGATGAGATTGCCTTCGGCCACTTCGGCACGCTGGGCTACGTGCTGTCCGGCTGGATTGGCAGCAAGGTCGGTAAGGGCTCCCGCTCAACGGAAGAGATGAACCTGCCGAAGAACCTAAGCTTCCTGCGCGACAGTTCGATCTCCATCTCCCTGACCATGATGATTATCTACCTCATCCTGGCGGTGAGCGCCGGACGTGAGTACGTAGAGGCGACCTTCAGCGGCGGCCAGAACTACCTGGTCTACGCCATCATCATGGCGATAACCTTTGCGGCAGGTGTGTTCATCATCCTGCAGGGCGTACGCCTGATACTGGCGGAAATCGTCCCGGCCTTTACCGGCTTCTCGGAAAAACTGGTGCCCAACGCGCGCCCCGCGCTGGACTGCCCGGTGGTGTATCCGTATGCGCCAAACGCGGTGCTGATTGGCTTCCTGTTCAGCTTCCTCGGCGGGATTGTGGGGTTGTTCATCTGCGGCCAGTTCAGCTGGGTGCTGATCCTCCCGGGCGTGGTACCGCACTTCTTCACCGGCGCAACGGCGGGCGTGTTCGGTAATGCCACCGGCGGACGTCGCGGGGCAATGATTGGCGCCTTTGCTAACGGCCTGCTGATCACCTTCCTGCCGGTTCTGCTGCTGCCGGTGCTGGGCGCAATTGGTTTTGCCAACACCACCTTCTCGGACGCCGACTTCGGCGCGGTCGGGATTGTCCTCGGCAACCTGGCCCGCTTCCTGTCGCCGCTTGCCATCACCGGGCTGGTTGTGGCGTTGTTCGCGCTGCTGGTGGCGTACAACGTCTTCGCGAAAAACAAACCTGCAGGCGGTAACGCGCAGGAAAACACCGGAGCTAAATCATGAATGAGAAAGAGATAACCGAACTCGCGCGTCAGATCCGTCTTGAGACGTTGAAATCCCTGACGCAGCTGGGCTTTGGCCACTACGGCGGCAGTATGTCGGTGGTTGAAACCCTGGCCGTGCTGTACGGCGCGGTGATGAAAATCGACCCGGCGGATCCGGACTGGCCAGAGCGAGACTATTTTATCCTGTCGAAAGGACACGCGGGCCCGGCGCTCTACAGCACGCTGGCGATCAAGGGCTACTTCCCCGTTGAAGAGCTGAGCACGCTCAACCAAAACGGTACGCGGCTGCCAAGCCACCCGGACCGCCTGAAAACGCGCGGCGTGGATGCCACCACCGGCTCGCTGGGACAGGGTATCTCCATTGCGGGCGGTATGGCGCTGTCGCACAAGCTGGCGGGGCGACCGAATCGGGTGTTTTGCATCGTCGGTGACGGCGAGCTGAACGAGGGACAATGCTGGGAAGCATTCCAGTTTATCGCCCATCATCGCCTGAACAACCTGACGGTGTTCGTGGACTGGAACAAGCAGCAACTCGACGGCGAGCTGGACGAGATCATCAGCGCGTTCGACCTGGAGGGGAAATTCCGCGCCTTTGGCTTTGACGTCGCGACGGTGAAGGGCGACGACATTCCGGGTCTGCTGGCGGTAACGTCGCGGGTCCCCGAGGCCGAAGCGCGTCCATTCGTTGTCATCCTCGACAGCATCAAAGGGCAGGGGGTGCCGTATCTGGAGCAGCTCAGCAACTCGCACCACCTGCGATTGACCGCGGAGAGCAAAGCGGCCCTCAACGAGACGATTCGCCAACTGGAGGCTTCACATGATTAAGGTTGCACCGGCAGGAGAGAAAGACGCCGTTGAGATGCGTAAGGTCTACGCGGGCTTTGTGGCAAAGCAGATTGAGGCAGGAAGCGAGATTATCGCCCTGGAAGCGGATCTGATGAGCTCAATGGCGATGGACGGCGTGGCGCGCGATTATCCGCAGCACGTGATTAACTGCGGGATTATGGAGGCCAACGTCATCGGCACCGCGGCGGGGCTATCGCTTACCGGACGTAAGCCGTTCGTGCACACCTTTACCGCGTTTGCCAGCCGCCGCTGCTTCGATCAGCTGTTTATGTCCCTGGACTACCAGCGTAACAACGTGAAGGTGATTGCGTCGGACGCGGGCGTGACGGCCTGCCACAACGGCGGGACACATATGTCATTTGAGGATATGGGCATCGTACGCGGCCTGGCGCACTCGGTGGTGCTGGAGGTGACCGACGCGGTGATGTTCGAGGACGTGCTGCGCCAGCTTATCGACCTCGAAGGCTTCTACTGGGTGCGGACCATTCGTAAACAGGCGCCGAGCGTCTACGCCCCGGGCTCAACCTTCACCATTGGCAAAGGCAACGTGCTGCGCGAAGGAAGCGATATTACCCTGATTGCCAACGGCATCATGGTGGCGGAAGCGCTGGAGGCGGCTCGCCAGCTGGAGCAGGAGGGCGTAAGCGCGGCGGTTATCGACATGTTTACCCTGAAGCCCATCGACCGGATGCTGGTGAAAAACTACGCCGAGAAAACCGGGCGCATCGTCACCTGTGAAAACCACAGCATTCACAACGGGCTGGGATCGGCGGTGGCGGAAGTGCTGGTGGAAACCTGCCCGGTACCGATGCGGCGGGTGGGCGTCAAGGAGCGTTACGGCCAGGTGGGTACGCAGGATTTCCTGCAGAAGGAGTATGGCCTGACGGCACATGACATTGTGTCGGCGGCGAGAGAGCTGCTGTAAATAAAAAAAGGCGACCAGATGAGTGGTCGCCTTTCTTGCCGGATGGCGCTTCGCTTATCCGGCCTACAAAACCATAGGCCCGGAAAGCGCTAGCGCCACCGGGCTTTTTAGCTTACTGCTGCTGCGAAGACTGGATCGCGGTCAGAGCGATGGTGTAGACGATATCGTCAACCAGCGCGCCACGGGACAGGTCGTTCACAGGTTTGCGCATACCCTGCAGCATTGGCCCGATGGAGATCAGGTCTGCAGAACGCTGTACTGCTTTGTAGGTGGTGTTACCGGTGTTCAGATCCGGGAAGATGAACACGGTAGCGCGACCTGCAACCGGCGAGTTCGGCGCTTTGGATTTCGCAACGTCAGCCATTACCGCAGCATCGTACTGCAGCGGGCCGTCGATCATCAGGTCAGGACGTTTTTCCTGCGCCAGACGGGTCGCTTCACGCACTTTCTCTACGTCGCTACCTGCACCAGAGGTACCGGTGGAGTAGGAGAGCATCGCAACGCGCGGTTCGATACCGAAGGCAATCGCAGAGTCCGCGGACTGGATAGCGATTTCCGCCAGCTGTTCTGCGGTTGGATCCGGGTTGATCGCGCAGTCGCCGTAAACGTAAACCTGTTCAGGCAGCAGCATGAAGAATACGGAAGAAACCAGAGAGCTGCCCGGTGCAGTTTTGATCAGCTGCAGCGGTGGACGGATGGTGTTCGCCGTGGTGTGAACCGCACCGGAAACCAGACCGTCAACTTCGTCCTGCTCCAGCATCAGCGTGCCCAGCACCACGTTGTCTTCCAGCTGTTCGCGCGCAACGGCTTCGGTCATGCCTTTGCTCTTACGCAGCTCAACCAGACGGGCTACGTAGCTTTCGCGAACCACTTCAGGGTCAACGATTTCGATGCCAGCGCCCAGCTCAACGCCCTGAGACGCCGCCACGCGGGTGATCTCATCCGGGTTACCCAGCAGCACACAGGTCGCGATGCCGCGTTCTGCACAGATAGCCGCGGCTTTAACGGTACGTGGTTCGTCGCCTTCTGGCAGAACAACGCGTTTGCCCGCTTTACGCGCCAGCTCGGTCAGCTGGTAACGGAATGCTGGAGGAGACAGACGGCGGCTGCGCTCGGAGGTCGCCGTCAGGGATTCGATCCAGTCTGCGTTGATGTAGCCCGCAACGTATTCCTGAACTTTCTCGATACGCTCGTGGTCATCAACCGGTACTTCCAGGTTGAAGCTCTGCAGGCTCAGGGAGGTCTGCCAGGTGTTGGTGTTCACCATGAAGACCGGCAGGCCGGTGGCGAACGCGCGTTCGCACAGCTTGCTGACACGTGGGTCCATCTCGTAGGCACCGGTCAGCAGGATCGCACCGATTTCCACGCCGTTCATCGCGGCCAGGCACGCTGCAACCAGCACGTCTGGACGGTCTGCGGAGGTCACCAGCAGGGAACCTGCGCGGAAGTGCTCCAGCATGTGCGGAATGCTGCGCGCACAGAAGGTCACGGACTTCACGCGGCGGGTGTTGATGTCGCCTTCGTTAACCACGGTGGCGTTCAGGTGACGCGCCATGTCGATTGCACGGGTGGCAATCAGATCGAAGCTCCACGGCACCGCGCCCAGTACTGGCAGCGGGCTGGAGTCCTGCAGCTGAGCCGGATCAACTTTGATGACTTTCGCTTTGGAAGAGTCGTCGAAGATTTCGGACAGGTCAGGGCGAGTACGGCCCTGTTCATCCACTGGCGCATTCAGTTTGTTCACGATCACGCCGGTGATGTTGGTGTTTTTCGCGCCGCCGAAGCTGCTGCGCGTCAGTTCGATACGCTCGTTCAGCTGCTCTGGGGTGTCAGTGCCCTGAGACATCACGAAAACGATCTCTGCGTTCAGGGTTTTCGCGATTTCAAAGTTCAGAGACTGGGCAAACTGGTGTTTGCGCGTCGGGACCAGACCTTCAACCAGCACCACTTCCGCGTCTTGCGCGTTAGCGTGGTAGTTGGCGATGATCTCTTCCATCAGCACGTCTTTCTGGTTGCTTGACAGCAGAGATTCAACGTGGCTCATCTTCAGCGGTTCAGCCGCTGGCAGATTGGAGTTCTTGCGAACGATGGTGGTGGTCTGGTCTGGCGCATCGCCACCGGCACGCGGCTGGGCGATTGGCTTAAAGACGCTCAGACGAACGCCTTTGCGTTCCATAGCACGGATCACGCCAAGGCTGACGCTGGTCAGGCCGACGCTGGTTCCGGTAGGGATCAGCATAATAGTACGGGACACGGTTTATCCTCTTTCGTTACCGCCGCGATTGGGCGGGTTACAAAACAGCACCGCCAGCATTGCTGGCGGTGTGGAATCAGGCAGTCAGACGGTTCGCGTCTTGCGCGATGACCAGCTCTTCGTTAGTTGGAATAACGATAGCAGGGCGGGTACCTTCTTTGTTGATGAAGCCAGACTTGCCGAAGCGGGCAGCCAGGTTACGCTCGTGATCAACCTCGAAGCCCAGAACGCCCAGTTTGCCCAGGGACAGTTCACGAACCATAGCCGCGTTCTCACCAATACCACCGGTGAAGATTACCGCGTCCAGACGGCCTTCCATCAGTGCAGTGTAAGAACCGATGTACTTCGCCAGACGGTGGCAGTAAACGTCCATTGCACGTTTAGCGTCTGCTTTCTCTGCGTAGTTGTCTTCAACGTAACGGCAGTCGCTGGTCACTTCGGTCAGACCCAGCAGGCCAGACTCTTTGGTCAGCATTTTGTTGATGTCGTCAACGCTCATACCCAGGGTGTCGTGCAGGTGGAAGATGATCGCCGGGTCGATGTCACCGGAACGGGTACCCATCACCAGACCTTCCAGCGGGGTCAGACCCATAGAGGTATCAACACATTTACCGTTGCGGATAGCAGAAACAGAACCACCGTTGCCCAGGTGACAGGTGATAATGTTGACTTCTTCAACCGGCTTGTTCAGAACTTTTGCGGCTTCCTGAGTCACATAGAAGTGGCTGGTGCCGTGTGCGCCGTAACGACGAACGCCATGCTCTTTGTACAGGCTGTACGGCAGGGCATACAGGTAAGACTCTTCCGGCATGGTCTGATGGAACGCGGTGTCAAACACGGCCACGTTTTTGTCTTTCAGATTCGGGAAGGATTTCAGCGCTTCAGCGATACCGATCAGGTGAGCCGGGTTGTGCAGCGGCGCGAAGGACGCAGAGTCCTTGATGCCCTGAATCACAGATTCGTCGATCACGACGGAACTGGTGTATTTTTCGCCGCCATGGACGATACGGTGACCAATCGCAGTCAGCTGAGCAGACAGTTCTGGTTTTTGTGCCAGAATAGTGTTAACGATAAAGTTCAGCGCTTCACTGTGAGCGGCGCCTGCACCTAAAGCCGCTTCTTGTTTGCTGCCGTCCATCTTCCACTTGATACGTGCTTCAGGCAGATGGAAACATTCGGCCAAACCAGAGAGGTATTCGTCACCGTTGAGCGCATCGATGATGGCGAATTTCAGTGAGGAGCTACCGCAGTTCAGAACCAGTACTAACTTACTCGACATGGAAGTACCTATTATTGATACGTGGCTAAAAAAACGTCAGTGAGTCTAAAAGCGTAACGCATGATGACCCAGACATTTATGATTAACATCATGCCAGGCGAACATTCCGGCATGATGAAAGAAATACCTATGATTTTATGCCATTTTGAACATTTTTCAGACAATGGCATAATATGCGATAATTTGACGAGTTAACGGTTCTCGTCTACGGCCTTATCAGGCTGGCACAGGATACCCGATACGGGGTAGCGATGACAAAATATTTTGAACGTTGTCATAGCCTGTTGTGGTTTTGCACAAAAATTTTAATTTTTATATGTGAAGTTGAGGTACAGCCATGTCGACACCCGAAAACCCATCCGTGAATTTCTTTAGTCTGTTTCGTCGGGGGCAGCATTACGCGAAGACGTGGCCACTGGAAAAGCGCCTCGCGCCGATGTTTATAGAGAACCGCACTATCCGCGCCACGCGCTTTGCGATTCGCTTTATGCCCCCTGTTGCCATCTTTACCCTGTGCTGGCAAATTGCCCTCGGCGGCCAGCTTGGACCCGCCGTCGCCACCGCGCTCTTTGCGCTGAGCCTGCCGATGCAGGGGCTATGGTGGCTGGGGAAACGCTCAATTACGCCGCTGCCGCCTACAATTTTACACTGGTTTTATGAAGTCCGTGGAAAACTTGAGGAAGCCGGACAGGCGTTGGCACCGGTCGAAGGCAAGCCGGATTACCAGGCGCTGGCTGACACGCTCAAGCGCGCTTTTAAGCAACTTGATAAAACATTCCTTGATGACTTGTGATTGATCATCGAAACGACTAATAAAAGAAGGCACAGTAACAAACAGTTACCGTGTCTTTTTTTTAAAGTGCAATGCGCTACAGGAGTCGAAAGATGGAAATGACCCATGCCCAACGTCTGATTTTGTCTAACCAGTACAAGATGATGACTATGCTTGATCCCGATAACGCAGAACGCTACAGCCGCTTGCAAACTATCGTCGAACGCGGGTTTGGTTTACAGATGCGCGAACTGGATCGCGAGTTTGGCGAACTGAAAGAAGAGACCTGCCGCATCGTGATCGACATCATGGAGATGTATCATGCGCTGCATGTGTCCTGGACGAATCTCAAAGATCGCCAGTCTATTGACGAGCGCCGCGTAACCTTCTTAGGCTTTGATGCCGCAACGGAAGCGCGCTACCTGAGCTACGTTCGCTTTATGGTGAACACCGAAGGGCGCTATACCCATTTTGATGCGGGTACTCACGGCTTTAACGCGCAAACCCCAATGTGGGAAAAATACCAGCGCATGCTGGGCGTATGGCATTCCTGCCCGCGCCAGTACCATTTAAGCAGCAACGAAATTCAACAAATCATTAATGCCTGACGGAGGTGTGTGTGCAGTGTAAAGGTTTTCTGTTTGATCTGGACGGTACGCTGGTGGATTCGCTGCCGGTAGTAGAGCGTTCATGGTGCCATTGGGCCGACAGGCACGGCATCGACCATCAGGACGTACTGAATTTCATCCATGGCAAACAGGCCATTACCTCCTTGCGACACTTCTTAGCGGGACGTACTGAGGAAGAGATTCAGGCAGAGTTCAAATACCTCGAGAACATTGAGGCTACCGATACGGAAGGCATCACCGCGCTGCCGGGCGCGCGCGAGCTGCTTGAACATCTGAACGAAGCACATATTCCGTGGGCCATTGTGACCTCCGGCTCCATTCCCGTAGCCCATGCTCGCCATAAGGCGGCGGGTTTACCGAAGCCAGAGGTGTTCATTACTGCAGAGCGCGTCAAGCGCGGCAAGCCAGAGCCGGATGCGTTCTTGCTTGGGGCAGAGCTGCTGGGCCTTGCACCGGCGGACTGCGTGGTAGTGGAAGATGCAGCAGCCGGCGTGCTGGCCGGGCTTAACGCAGGGAGCCACGTGATCGCCGTTAACGTCCCGGCGGACTCTCCCCGGTTGAGTGAGGCGGATTTTGTGCTGAATACACTGACCGCGATTAACGTCACGAAGGGACCCGGCGGAGTTGTAACCGTCTCGCTAAAAATGTAATCCCATGATATAGCCCCACATTGTTGGGGCTTTTTTATGGCAGAATTCTTTATCTTCCACTGACAAGGACAGGTTGTGAACGGTGAACTGATTTGGGTCCTGAGCCTGCTGTTAATCGCCATCATTCTTTTCGCTACAGGCAAGGTGCGCATGGATGCCGTCGCCCTGTTTGTCATCGTCGCGTTTGTGCTGAGCGGCACGCTCACGCTACCCGAGGCATTCTCCGGGTTTAGCGACCCCAACGTTATTCTTATCGCCGCCCTGTTTATCATTGGTGACGGGCTGGTGCGCACCGGCGTAGCGACCATTATGGGAACGTGGCTGGTGAAGGTGGCGGGCAGCAGTGAAACCAAAATGCTGATCTACCTGATGGTGACGGTTGCCGGACTGGGGGCGTTTATGAGCTCAACGGGCGTGGTCGCCATCTTTATTCCGGTGGTGCTGAGCGTCTCCATGCGGATGCAGATCTCACCTTCCCGTCTGATGATGCCCCTGAGCTTTGCCGGTTTGATCAGCGGCATGATGACGCTGGTGGCGACGCCGCCAAACCTGGTCGTCAACAGTGAACTGATCCGCGAAGGATTCCAGGGCTTCAGTTTTTTCAGCGTTACCCCGATTGGGCTGGTCGTTCTGGTGATGGGCGTGGTCTACATGTTGCTGACCCGTTTTGCCCTGAAAGGCGAAAATCAGGATAA
This sequence comes from Enterobacter sp. ENT02, assembly GCF_019219165.1. NCBI lineage: Bacteria > Pseudomonadati > Pseudomonadota > Gammaproteobacteria > Enterobacterales > Enterobacteriaceae > Enterobacter > Enterobacter sp. ENT02. Next base: position 1,058,315 of record NZ_JAHUWD010000001.1, on the reverse strand, counting down.
AAGCAAAGAGGGCTGGAAGCGACGCACCTTTCGCGATTTGATTAAAGAGTACCGTCTCACCGGGCGTGCACGACGTCTGGCTATTCGCCCCGGCTCACCGATGATTGGCCAGCGGCTGGACGATCTTAAGCTCCGTGAACGCTACGGTGCGAACGTCATCGGCGTGGAGCGCTGGCGTCGTTTCCGCCGGGTGATTGTCAACGTTAACGGGGTGTCGGAATTCCGCGCGCGGGACGTTCTGCTGATTGATATGTCCACCGCAGAGGTAGACCTGCGTGAGTTTTGCAGCGAACAGCTGCTGGAGCCGATGGTGCTCCGCGGCGAGTATTTCTCCGACCAGGCGCTGGACGTCGGTATGGCCGAAGTATCGCTGATCCCGGAATCGGAGCTGTTGGGGAAAACCGTGCGCGAAGTCGGCTTCCGCACCCGCTATGGTTTGAACGTCGTGGGACTGAAGCGCGATGGCGTGGCGATGGAAGGCGCAGTGGTGGATGAGCCGATCCTGCTGGGTGACATTTTTCTCGTCGTCGGTAACTGGAAGCTGATTAGCCAACTCGGGCAAAAAGGGCGTGATTTTGTGGTGCTCAATATGCCGGTTGAAGAGAGCGATGCGTCCCCGGCGCACAGCCAGGCACCTCACGCGATTTTCTGTCTGGTGCTGATGGTCGCACTCATGCTGACCGATGAAATCCCCAATCCGGTCGCGGCCATCATCGCCTGCCTGCTGATGGGGAAATTCCGCTGCATTGACGCCGAAAGCGCGTATAAAGCCATTCACTGGCCGAGCATTATTCTGATTGTCGGGATGATGCCCTTTGCGCTGGCGTTGCAAAAAACCGGCGGGGTGGATTTGATCGTTAAGGGCTTAATGGACGTTGGCGGCGGGTATGGGCCGTACATGATGATGGTCTGTCTGTTTATCATGTGCGCCTCCATCGGCCTGTTTATTTCCAATACCGCGACGGCGGTACTGATGGCGCCTATTGCGCTGGCGATGGCGAAATCCATGGGCGTGTCGCCGTATCCGTTCGCGATGATGGTGGCGATGGCGGCCTCCGCGGCATTTATGACACCGGTATCTTCACCAGTGAATACGCTGGTGCTGGGGCCCGGGAATTATAGATTCAGCGATTTCGTTAAGATTGGCGTGCCGTTCACCGTGCTGGTAATGGTGGTGTGCGTGGTGTTAATTCCGGTTTTATTCCCGTTTTAGCGTGAGCGCAGAAACGTAGGCCGGGTAAGGCGAAGCCGCCACCCGGCGAAAAAATTACAACGGTGAATCCTGGCTAATCTCATCCAGCGACAGATGGAAGCTCGGTACAAATACCTGCATAAAATAATCCATCTCTTCGCTGCGGCGGGACTCCAGCGTTTTTTCCAGACGCGTTTTCGCCAGTAAAAACTCGTTATTCCCCGCAGACAGCTCTTCCAGACATTTCAGGTAGGCACACAGCGCGTCGGCCTGCTTCACCAGCGACTTTTCATCTTCCGTGTACTGATGTTCATCGATAAGCGGCTCAAAGATATCGCGTAATTCATCCGGCACCATATCGATCAGCTTCTGCTGAGCAATCTTCTCAATTGCCTTGTATTCCTGCGCAATCTGCGAGTTGAAATATTTCACTGGCGTTGGCAGATCGCCGGTCAGCACTTCCGAGGCATCATGGTACATCGCCAGCAGGGCAATACGTTCAGCGTTGACCTGCCCGTTAAATTTGCGGTTCTTTATGGCGGCCAGTGCGTGAGCGACCATCGCAACCTGCAGGCTGTGCTCTGAAACATTTTCCGTGCGGACGTTGCGCATCAGCGGCCAGCGGTTGATCAGCTTCAGGCGGGAGAGGTGGGCAAAGAAATGACTCTGACTCATAGGTTACCTTTTGTCTTTACTGCGACAGGCATTCATTGTGCGGGGAGGGGAGGCAAGATGCAAATTTGCGGATTTTGTAGGCCGGGCAAGCGCTGCGCCACCCGGCAGAGAGGCAACGTTACTGATGGTAGCCAGAGAGGAAGCGCCCGAAGCGGCTGATGGCCATTTCGAGGTCATCTTCGCGCGGCAGGGTCACAATGCGTACGTGATCCGGCCACGGCCAGTTAAAGGCCGTACCCTGAACCAGCAGCACTTTTTCCTGCAGCAGGAAGTCGAGCACCATCTTCTGGTCGTCGTGAATATTGAAGCGCTTAGCGTCAATTTTCGGGAACATATAGAGCGCGCCGTTAGGTTTCACGCAGGAGACGCCAGGAATATCGTTGATCAATTCCCACGCGCGGTTACGCTGTTCATACAGGCGACCACCGGGAACGATAAACTCGCTAATGCTTTGGTAGCCGCCGAGCGCCGTCTGGATCGCGTGCTGTGCAGGAACGTTGGCACATAAACGCATCGACGCCAGCATTTCCAGCCCTTCAATGTAGCCTTTGGCGTGCTTTTTCGGACCGTTCAGTACCATCCAACCCTGACGGAAACCGGCTACGCGATAGGTTTTAGACAGGCCGTTAAAAGTGACGGTCAGCAGATCCGGGGCCAGCGCGGCGATCGAGTGGTGTTGTGCCGCGTCGTACAGGATTTTGTCGTAGATTTCGTCGGCAAAAATGATCAGGTTGTGCTGGCGGGCGAGTTCGACGATCTCCATCAACAGTTCTTTCGAATAGACCGCACCCGTCGGGTTGTTCGGGTTAATGATCACGATGCCACGCGTGCGAGGTGTAATTTTCGCGCGAATATCATCAAGGTCCGGGAACCAGTCAGAGGACTCGTCACAGAGATAATGAACGGCTTTACCGCTCGACAGCGACACGGCCGCCGTCCACAGCGGGTAGTCAGGCGCAGGTACCAGCATTTCATCGCCGCTATTCAGCAGCGCCTGCATCGCCTGCACAATCAGTTCAGAGACGCCGTTGCCGATATAGATATCTTCAACGGTAACGTCACGCATACCGCGCGCCTGATAGTGCTGCATGATGGCTTTACGCGCGGAATAGAGTCCTTTTGAATCGCAGTAGCCTTGTGCAGTAGGAAGGTTGCGGATCACATCAACCAGAATTTCATCCGGCGCTTCAAAACCAAATGGCGCAGGGTTACCAATGTTGAGTTTCAGAACCTTATTGCCTTCCTCTTCAAGGCGTTTGGCCTCTTTCAGAACCGGGCCGCGGATGTCGTAACAGACGTTATCTAGTTTGCTGGATTTTTCGATAGGGGACATGAACCTTTAACCTTTTCGCTAGTATTGCCACTCCCTGCCGTGGAAGTCTGCACGGAACAATGTACTCCCCCCTCGCTTCGTTTTGAAGGGTGTACAGGAGAAGATTTTGTACAATGCGTCAATTCCTGTGGAATCTATTTCACTGCTTGCAGCGAGTTCTGTCGTGCTAAAGTAATGTGATAAGTATGTTCTGAAGTTTATTGTGCTGTTTATTGTTGGTTTTATTTCATATCGTGCTGATAAAAATAAAAAACATGCCCAATACGCAGTAAGAAGTTCCTCTAAGTGACTTTTCGTAAAATCAGATGCTTCGAGACAGACTGTTGGAATAGTATGCTTAGGCTAAAAGTTACTCATGTGAAATTAATGTTAAGTGTTATTAATGAATGGTCTTAATCTAAATTAAAATTTATTTATTATTAACCAACAAAATGCAACTTTAGTTAATTTTAATAAAATTAGTTGAGAGGCTTAACAGTCCCTCTTAATCCTTAATATTGCAATAAGACTTATAAATAAAGTGGATTTGGGTTAAGATGTCTTTCAGGAAAGCAGGCGCCAGAGCCCTATGTTTTGTATATCTGGATCCGCTTTTCTAAATTAATTGATTGTTATTGTTGGATTTATCTCTGGCTGGTGTGTGCCGAACACATCCTGCTACGTTAACCGCGCTGCGATAAAGATGGCCGTAAAGGTGTCATACCTTTAATGTAATTTACAGAAACCTGCGAACATCTAAATATTCTGAACGTTTAAGAGAATAAAAATAACGTCATGAAACGTGCTTTCTGACTGTTGATATACAGCAGCACAATAACTATCTGTCAGGCAGTCTGCCGGGCCGGGATGCGAGGGAAACCTTCAGAGGGAATTGCTTAACTGTTACACACAGCTTCAACCCGGGCAGCTCCGCACGAGCAACCTGAAAGTGAATAGATATGATAAATGCAAATCGTCCGATAATGAATCTCGACCTCGATCTGCTGAGAACGTTTGTTGCGGTCGCCGATCTCAACACTTTTGCAGCAGCTGCTGCCGCAGTTTGCCGAACCCAGTCTGCCGTTAGCCAGCAAATGCAGCGGCTGGAGCAACTGGTCGGTAAAGAGCTTTTTGCACGTCATGGACGTAATAAGCTCTTAACGGAACACGGTATCCAGCTACTGGGTTATGCCAGGAAAATACTTCGCTTTAATGATGAAGCATGTATGTCTTTAATGTTTAGCAACCTCCAGGGGGTGTTAACATTAGGCGCATCTGATGAGTCAGCGGATACGATATTGCCGTTTCTTCTCAATCGTATCAGTTCGGTTTATCCGAAGCTTGCGCTGGATGTTAGCGTAAAGCGTAATGCTTTTATGATTGAGATGCTCAAAGAGAATGAAGTGGATCTGGTGGTCACGACGCATCGTCCTGGGCAATTTGATTGTCTGACGCTGCGGACTTCTCCAACGCATTGGTATTGCGCGGCTGAATATGTACTGCAACAAGGTGAGCCCATTCCATTGGTCTTACTGGATGATCCAAGTCCGTTCCGGGATATGGTGCTGTCGGCGCTCAACGAGGCCAACATTCCGTGGCGTTTGGCCTATGTGGCCTCAACGCTACCCGCTGTTCGAGCTGCCGTGAAAGCGGGGCTCGGCGTAACAGCGCGTCCGGTGGAAATGATGAGTCCGGATCTCCGTGTGTTGGGTAAAAGTGATGGTCTTCCTGCGTTGCCGGATACGGAGTATCTGTTATGCCACAACGCAACCAGCAATAACGAGCTGGCGAAAGTCGTGTTTGAGGCGATGGAAAACTACCATAACCCCTGGCAATACGAGCATGTTACTCCGGAAGGGGGGGATGACTCCCTGATCGTTGAAGGGAACTTTGAGTGATCAAACACTCAAAATTCTCGTAACAAATTGTAAGTGTAAAAAAGAGCCACTCGCGCGATTTTCGCGTGAAGTGGTTTTTTTTTGGTAAAAATACCCTTTCCGAATACAGGGTTAGATCATGTAAGCTTTAAATATCAGTGAGATAGATTGTTTTGGTCAAATCGTGTTCGTTTTGCGTTCTAACTGGCCGCTTCCACGTTCAATGTTAAAAAAACAGGAAATATGTTGCCGGTTTCTTGATTGAATTAACAAAAGCGTGTCTCAGATCAAGAAAATACTCCTATTTGGGGGGAGGAATCGTTGGCAAATCCTGTCAAAATAGGAGGGTTATTTTTTTTACTTCCAAAACGGACACGATTCAACAACATGCATTTGACGTAAAGTCAGGTACCCACCAGGGTTAAAAGGGCATGAAATGTTAATGAGAATCGCTTGATGTCATTTAATGTGAAGAAACCTTTGTTAAAGTTGACAAAAGGTTATAGAAAGGAGTAAAAAACCCCATCATTTTGCTGTCTATGTCTCATTTCTGACAGTTAGTGTAAGGTTATTTGTTCCTCCCCATGAATCGATGTGATGCCCATCTGCCAGCAAGAGCAGTGTCGTCGGTATCACTTTTGATGAGTAAGCAATGAGTATGTCAACATCCACAGAAGTCATCGCTCATCACTGGGCATTCGCAATCTTTCTTATTGTAGCCATTGGCCTGTGCTGCCTGATGTTAGTCGGCGGCTGGTTCCTGGGCGGTCGCGCCCGCGCAAGGCACAAAAACACACCTTTCGAATCAGGTATTGATTCCGTAGGTACCGCTCGCTTACGCCTGTCTGCCAAGTTCTACCTGGTAGCCATGTTCTTCGTCATCTTCGACGTGGAAGCGCTTTACCTTTTCGCATGGTCGACCTCCATTCGCGAAAGTGGTTGGGTGGGCTTTGTCGAGGCCGCAATTTTCATTTTAGTGTTACTGGCCGGTCTGGTTTATCTGGTGCGTATTGGCGCGCTGGACTGGACGCCTGCGCGTTCACGCCGTGAGCAGATCAACCCGGAAAACAGTATCTCTAATCGTCAGCAGTAACAGCGAGGCAATAAGATGGATTATACGCTCACCCGCATAGATCCTAACGGTGAGAATGACCGTTACCCCCTGCAAAAACAGGAGATCGTAACCGACCCCCTGGAGCAAGAAGTCAATAAAAGCGTGTACATGGGCAAGCTCGAACATGCCATGCACGATATGGTCAACTGGGGTCGTAAGAACTCCATCTGGCCTTACAACTTTGGCCTTTCTTGCTGCTACGTTGAAATGGTGACGTCATTCACTGCGGTGCATGACGTTGCGCGTTTTGGGGCAGAGGTACTGCGTGCTTCCCCACGTCAGGCTGACCTGATGGTGGTGGCCGGTACGTGCTTTACCAAGATGGCCCCGGTTATTCAGCGTCTTTATGACCAGATGCTGGAGCCAAAATGGGTTATCTCCATGGGCGCATGTGCAAACTCCGGCGGTATGTACGACATTTATTCCGTCGTGCAGGGCGTAGATAAGTTTATCCCGGTGGATGTCTACATTCCGGGCTGCCCGCCGCGTCCGGAAGCTTACATGCAGGCGCTGATGCTGCTGCAGGAGTCTATCGGTAAAGAACGTCGCCCACTGTCGTGGGTTGTTGGCGATCAGGGTGTGTATCGCGCGAACATGCAGTCCGAGCGCGAGCGTAAACGTGGTGAACGTATTGCCGTCACCAACTTGCGTACGCCTGACGAAATTTAATTTGCGCCTGTGGGCCTGGAGAACACCTTCGCATATCACTACTCAAATAGCGCGAAGCCAGGCTTAACAGTCACCACGGACCATTTGCAATGGTGAACAATATGACCGACTTAACCGCGCAAGAAGCCGCCTGGCAGACACGGGATCATCTCGATGACCCAGTCGTTGGCGAACTGCGCAACCGTTTTGGGCCGGATGCCTTTACTGTTCAGGCCACCCGCACCGGGGTACCCGTTGTTTGGGTGAAGCGTGAACAATTACTGGAAGTGGTCGATTTCCTCAAGAAATTGCCGAAACCTTACGTCATGCTGTTTGACTTACACGGCATGGATGAACGTCTGCGTACTCACCGCCAGGGTCTCCCTGCTGCGGATTTTTCCGTTTTCTACCACCTGATCTCAATAGACCGTAATACGGATATCATGCTCAAGGTGGCATTGTCTGAAAACGACATGCATCTGCCGACGATCACCAAACTTTTCCCGAACGCGAACTGGTACGAGCGTGAAACCTGGGAAATGTTCGGCATGACCTTTGACGGCCACCCGCACCTGACGCGCATCATGATGCCGCAGACCTGGACCGGCCACCCGCTGCGTAAAGACTATCCGGCACGTGCCACCGAATTCGACCCGTTTGAGCTGACCAAAGCCAAGCAGGATCTGGAGATGGAAGCGCTGACCTTCAAGCCGGAAGACTGGGGCATGAAGCGCGGTACCGAAAACGAGGACTTCATGTTCCTCAACCTCGGTCCGAACCACCCGTCTGCGCACGGTGCATTCCGTATCATTCTTCAGCTTGACGGCGAAGAGATTGTCGACTGCGTGCCTGATATCGGCTACCACCACCGTGGTGCTGAGAAGATGGGCGAGCGTCAGTCCTGGCACAGCTACATTCCGTATACCGACCGTATCGAGTACCTCGGCGGCTGCGTCAACGAAATGCCATACGTGCTGGCTGTTGAGAAACTGGCGGGTATCACCACGCCGGATCGCGTTAACGTGATTCGCGTCATGCTGTCAGAACTGTTCCGTATCAACAGCCACCTGCTGTACATCTCCACGTTCATTCAGGACGTCGGCGCGATGACCCCAGTATTCTTCGCCTTTACCGACCGTCAGAAAATCTACGATCTGGTGGAAGCGATTACCGGTTTCCGTATGCACCCGGCCTGGTTCCGTATCGGCGGTGTGGCACACGATCTGCCGCGCGGCTGGGACCGTCTGCTGCGTGAATTCCTTGACTGGATGCCAAAACGTCTGGCGTCTTACGAGAAAGCCGCGCTGCGTAACACCATCCTGAAAGGTCGTTCTCAGGGCGTTGCTGCCTACGGCGCGAAAGAAGCGCTGGAGTGGGGGACGACAGGTGCAGGTCTGCGTGCGACCGGTATTGATTTCGACGTGCGTAAAGCCCGTCCTTACTCTGGCTACGAGAACTTCGACTTTGAAGTCCCGGTGGGCGGCGGTGTTTCCGACTGCTATACCCGCGTGATGCTGAAAGTGGAAGAGCTGCGCCAGAGTCTGCGCATCCTTGAGCAGTGCCTCAACAACATGCCGGAAGGCCCGTTCAAAGCGGATCACCCGCTGACGACGCCGCCGCCGAAAGAGCGCACGCTGCAACATATCGAAACCCTGATCACCCACTTCCTGCAGGTTTCCTGGGGTCCGGTCATGCCGGCGCAAGAATCCTTCCAGATGATTGAAGCGACCAAGGGTATCAACAGTTACTACCTGACCAGCGACGGCAGCACCATGAGCTACCGTACCCGCGTGCGTACGCCAAGCTTCGCGCACCTGCAGCAGATCCCGGCCGCCATTCGCGGCAGTCTGGTCTCCGACCTGATTGTGTATCTGGGTAGTATCGATTTTGTTATGTCAGATGTGGACCGCTAATTATGCACGAGAATCAACAACCACAGACCGAGGCTTTTGAGCTGAGTGAAGCAGAACGTGCCGCCATTGAGCACGAGATGCACCACTACGAAGACCCGCGTGCGGCGTCCATTGAAGCGCTGAAAATCGTACAGAAACAGCGTGGCTGGGTGCCGGATGGGGCGATCTACGAGATCGCAAAAGTGCTGGGTATTCCGGCAAGTGACGTAGAAGGCGTAGCCACGTTCTACAGCCAGATCTTCCGTCAGCCGGTTGGCCGCCATGTGATCCGCTACTGTGACAGCGTTGTCTGCCACATCACCGGTTATCAGGGCATTCAGGCTGCGATTGAGAAGAAGCTCAATATCAAGCCGGGCCAGACCACGTTCGATGGACGCTTTACTCTGCTGCCGACCTGCTGCCTGGGTAACTGCGACAAGGGGCCGACCATGATGATTGATGAGGATACTCACAGCCATCTGACGCCGGAAGCGATTCCTGACCTGCTGGAGCAGTACAAATGAAAACTGTAATTCGTACTGCTGAGACGCATCCGCTGACCTGGCGTCTGCGCGATGATAAACAGCCGGTATGGCTTGAAGAATACGAAAGCAAAAACGGCTATGCCGGTGCGCGTAAAGCCCTTGGCGGCATGGCGCCGGACGACATCGTTAACGCGGTAAAAGATTCTGGCCTGAAAGGGCGTGGCGGTGCGGGCTTCTCCACCGGTCTGAAGTGGAGCCTGATGCCGAAAGACGAATCCATGAACATCCGTTACCTGCTGTGTAACGCCGATGAAATGGAGCCGGGCACCTATAAAGACCGCCTGCTGATGGAGCAGCTGCCGCACCTGCTGGTGGAAGGCATGCTGATCTCCGCGTTTGCGCTGAAAGCGTACCGTGGCTACATCTTCCTGCGCGGTGAGTACATCGAAGCGGCAGAAAACCTGCGTCGCGCGATTGCGGAAGCCACCGAAGCGGGCCTGCTTGGGAAAAACATCCTGGGCACCGGGTTTGACTTCGAACTGTTCGTGCACACCGGTGCCGGGCGTTACATCTGCGGTGAAGAAACCGCGCTGATTAACTCCCTGGAAGGTCGCCGTGCGAACCCGCGTTCCAAGCCACCGTTCCCGGCAAGCTCCGGCGTATGGGGTAAACCGACCTGCGTAAACAACGTCGAAACCCTGTGTAACGTTCCGGCTATCCTCGCCAACGGCGTGGAGTGGTATCAGGGCATCTCCTCAAGTAAAGATGCCGGTACCAAGCTGATGGGCTTCTCCGGTCGCGTTAAAAATCCTGGCGTCTGGGAACTGCCGTTCGGTACCACCGCACGCGAAATTCTTGAAGACTACGCGGGCGGCATGCGCGATGGACTGAAATTCAAAGCCTGGCAGCCGGGTGGGGCAGGGACTGACTTCCTGACCGAAGCCCACCTCGATCTGCCGATGGAATTCGAAAGCATTGGTAAAGCAGGCAGCCGTCTGGGTACGGCGCTGGCGATGGCCGTCGACCACGAGATCGGCATGGTCTCGCTGGTGCGTAACCTGGAAGAGTTCTTCGCCCGCGAGTCCTGCGGCTGGTGTACACCGTGCCGTGACGGTCTGCCGTGGAGCGTGAAGATCCTGCGTGCAATCGAACGTGGCGAAGGCCAGCCTGGCGATATCGAGACACTTGAGCAACTGTGTCGATTCTTAGGCCCAGGCAAAACCTTCTGTGCCCACGCACCTGGTGCTGTCGAGCCGCTGCAGAGCGCGATTAAATATTTCCGCGACGAATTCGAAGCAGGCATCAAGCAGCCGTTCAGCAATACCCATTCAATCAATGGGATTCAGCCGAACCTGCTGAAAGCGCGCTGGTAAAAACAGAATTTTGATTAACGCTCGGTTTCGACCGAGACAACTGGAAGCATGCTAATGGCTACGATTCATGTAGACGGCAAAGAATACGAAGTCAACGGGGCGGACAACCTGCTGGAAGCTTGTCTGTCTCTTGGCCTCGATATTCCGTACTTTTGCTGGCATCCGGCGCTGGGCAGCGTCGGTGCTTGCCGCCAGTGTGCGGTGAAGCAATATCAAAACGCGGAAGACACGCGTGGTCGCCTGGTGATGTCCTGTATGACGCCAGCCACCGAAGGCACCTTTATTTCGATTGATGACGAAGAAGCCAAACAGTTCCGCGAAAGCGTGGTGGAATGGTTGATGACCAACCACCCGCACGACTGTCCGGTTTGTGAAGAGGGCGGTAACTGCCATCTTCAGGATATGACCGTCATGACCGGTCACAGCTTCCGTCGCTATCGCTTTACCAAGCGTACCCACCGTAACCAGGACCTGGGGCCTTTCATCTCTCACGAAATGAACCGCTGCATCGCCTGCTACCGCTGCGTGCGTTACTACAAAGACTACGCAGACGGTCAGGATCTGGGCGTGTATGGCGCACATGACAACGTCTACTTCGGTCGTCCGGAAGACGGTACGCTTGAAAGCGAATTCTCCGGTAACCTGGTAGAAATCTGCCCGACCGGCGTATTCACGGATAAAACCCACTCCGAGCGTTACAACCGTAAATGGGACATGCAGTTTGCGCCAAGCATCTGCCAGCAGTGTTCCCTCGGCTGTAACACCAGCCCGGGTGAGCGTTATGGCGAACTGCGCCGTATCGAAAACCGTTACAACGGTACCGTTAACCACTACTTCCTCTGCGACCGCGGTCGTTTCGGCTATGGCTATGTCAACCTGAAAGACCGTCCGCGTCAGCCGGTTCAGCGCCGTGGCGACGACTTCATTACCCTGAACGCTGAACAGGCGATGCAGGGCGCGGCAGATATTCTGCGCCAGTCGAAGAAAGTGATCGGTATCGGCTCCCCGCGCGCCAGTATCGAAAGCAACTTCGCGTTGCGCGAGCTGGTTGGGGCGGAAAACTTCTATACCGGTATCGCTCAGGGCGAGCAGGAACGTCTGCAGCTGGTACTGAAAGTGCTGCGTGAAGGCGGTGTCCACACCCCTGCGCTGCGCGAAATTGAATCTTATGATGCGGTTCTGGTGCTGGGTGAAGACCTGACGCAGACCGGCGCACGCGCGGCTCTGGCGGTTCGTCAGGCGGTGAAGGGGAAAGCACGTGAAATGGCAGCGGCGCAGAAAGTGGCCGACTGGCAGATTGCGGCAATCCTGAACATCGGTCAGCGCGCGAAGCATCCTCTGTTTGTGACCAACGTTGACAATACCCGTCTGGACGACATCGCGGCGTGGACCTACTGCGCACCGGTTGAAGATCAGGCGCGTCTTGGCTTTGCGATTGCCCACGCGCTGGACAGCAACTCTCCGGCCGTTGAGCTGGATCGCGACCTGCAGAACAAGGTCGACGTGATTGTTCAGGCCCTGGCCGGTGCGAAAAAACCGCTGATTATTTCCGGGACCAACGCCGGTAGCGCCGAGATCATTCAGGCGGCAGCCAACGTTGCCAAAGCCCTGAAAGGCCGCGGTGCGGACGTCGGTGTGACCATGATTGCCCGTGCGGTGAACAGCATCGGTCTGGGTATGATTGGCGGCGGCTCGCTGGAAGCAGCGTTAAGCGAACTGGAATCCGGTTCTGCTGACGCCGTTGTGGTGCTGGAAAACGATCTGCATCGCCATGCCTCTGCTGCTCGCGTTGACGCCGCGCTCTCCAAAGCGCCGTTGGTGATGGTGATTGACCATCAGCGCACGGCGATTATGGATAAAGCGCACCTGGTGCTCTCTGCGGCAAGCTTCGCAGAAAGCGACGGTACCGTTATCAACAACGAAGGCCGCGCACAGCGTTTCTTCCAGGTTTATGACCCGGCGTACTACGACAGCAACACCGTGATGCTGGAAAGCTGGCGCTGGCTGCACTCCCTGCACAGCACCGTGCAGAGCCGTGAAGTGGACTGGACGCAGCTCGACCACGTTATCGACGCGGTAGTCGAAAAACTGCCTCAGCTGGCAGGCATTAAAGATGCCGCGCCTGAAGCAAGCTTCCGCATTCGCGGCCAGAAACTGGCGCGCGAACCGCACCGTTACAGCGGTCGTACCGCAATGCGCGCCAATATCAGCGTGCACGAACCGCGCCAGCCGCAGGATAAAGACACGATGTTCGCCTTCTCAATGGAAGGGAACAACCAGCCGTCTGCGCCGCGTTCGCAAATCCCATTCGCATGGGCGCCAGGCTGGAACTCCCCGCAGGCATGGAACAAGTTCCAGGCTGAAGTGGGTGGCTCCCTGCGCCACGGCGATCCGGGCGTGCGTCTGATTGAAGCCTCCGAAACCGGTCTGGACTTCTTCACCACCGTACCGGCGAGCTTCCAGGCCCAGGATGGCAACTGGCGTATCGCGCCTTACTACCATCTGTTCGGTAGCGACGAGCTGTCCCAGCGTTCACCGGTCTTCCAGACCCGCATGCCGCAGCCGTACATCAAGCTCAACCCGGCGGATGCCGCGAAGCTTGGCGTTAACGCGGGCGCAAACATTGCCTTTAGCTATGACGGCCAGACAATCAGCCTGCCGCTGATTATCTCTGAGGGTCTGACAGCAGGGCAGGTGGGTCTGCCAATGGGTATGCCTGGCATCGCGCCGGTACTGGCGGGTGCGCGTCTTGATAACCTGCAGGAGGCAAAAGCATGAGTTGGTTAACGCCGGATCTTATCGACATCCTGCTGAGCATTCTGAAAGCGGTTGTGATTCTGCTGGTGGTGGTCACCTGCGGCGCGTTCATGAGCTTTGGTGAACGTCGTCTGCTCGGTCTGTTCCAGAACCGTTACGGACCGAACCGCGTGGGCTGGGGTGGTTCACTCCAGCTTGTGGCGGACATGATCAAGATGTTCTTTAAAGAGGACTGGATCCCGCGCTTCTCGGACCGCGTGATCTTTACTCTGGCACCGATGATCGCCTTCACCTCGCTGCTGTTGGCGTTTGCTATCGTTCCGGTCAGCCCGACCTGGGTGGTCGCTGACCTGAACATCGGCATTCTGTTCTTCCTGATGATGGCAGGCCTCGCGGTTTACGCGGTGCTGTTCGCAGGCTGGTCCAGTAACAACAAATACTCGCTGCTGGGTGCGATGCGTGCTTCCGCGCAGACGCTGAGCTACGAAGTGTTCCTGGGTCTTTCCCTGATGGGCGTGGTGGCGCAGGCCGGTTCATTTAACATGACCGACATTGTCAACAACCAGGCCGACATCTGGAACGTTATCCCGCAGTTCTTTGGGTTTATTACCTTTGCTATCGCGGGTGTGGCGGTGTGTCACCGTCACCCGTTTGACCAGCCAGAAGCCGAACAGGAACTGGCCGACGGTTACCACATTGAATATTCCGGTATGAAATTCGGTCTGTTCTTCGTGGGCGAGTACATCGGTATCGTCACCATTTCCGCGTTGATGGTAACGCTGTTCTTTGGTGGCTGGCATGGCCCGTTCTTACCGCCGTTCATCTGGTTCGCGTTGAAAACCGCGTTCTTTATGATGATGTTCATTTTGATTCGTGCGTCCTTACCGCGTCCGCGTTATGACCAGGTAATGTCCTTCGGCTGGAAAGTGTGCCTGCCGCTGACGCTCGTCAACTTGTTGGTAACGGCGGCTGTCATTCTCTGGCAGCAGCCATAAGGGGCTTTAGACCATGACCTTAAAAGAATTATTAGTAGGTTTCGGCACCCAGGTACGCAGTATCTGGATGATCGGCCTGCACGCGTTTGCCAAACGCGAAACCCAGATGTACCCGGAAGAGCCGGTATATCTGCCGCCGCGCTACCGTGGCCGTATCGTGCTGACGCGCGATCCGGACGGTTCTGAGCGCTGCGTTGCCTGTAACCTGTGTGCGGTAGCGTGCCCGGTAGGCTGTATCTCTCTGCAAAAAGCCGAGACGGTAGATGGCCGCTGGTACCCTGAGTTCTTCCGCATCAACTTCTCACGCTGCATCTTCTGCGGTCTGTGTGAAGAAGCGTGCCCAACCACGGCGATTCAGCTGACTCCAGACTTCGAACTGGGTGAGTACAAGCGTCAGGACCTGGTGTACGAGAAAGAGGATCTGCTGATTTCCGGTCCGGGCAAATACCCGGAATATAACTTCTACCGGATGGCGGGTATGGCAATCGACGGCAAAGATAAGGGCGAAGCAGAGAACGAAGCTAAGCCTATCGACGTCAAGAGCCTGTTACCGTAAGGAGAGGGCAATGGAATTCGCTTTTTATATCTGTGGCCTTATCGCCATCCTGGCTACGCTGCGAGTGATCACGCACACCAATCCGGTGCATGCGCTGCTGTACTTAATCATTTCGCTGCTGGCCATTTCCGGGGTGTTCTTTGCGCTGGGCGCGCACTTCGCCGGTGCGCTGGAAATCATCGTCTACGCCGGTGCCATCATGGTGCTGTTCGTGTTCGTGGTGATGATGCTGAACCTGGGCGGCTCTGAAATTGAGCAGGAACGTCAGTGGTTAAAACCGCAGGTGTGGATTGGTCCGGCAATTCTGTCGGCCATCATGCTGGTGGTGATTGTTTACGCCATTCTGGGCGTGAACGATCAGGGCATCGACGGTACGCCAATCAGCGCTAAGACAGTGGGTATTGCTCTGTTTGGCCCTTACGTTCTGGCGGTTGAACTGGCGTCAATGCTGCTGCTGGCAGGTCTGGTTGTTGCCTTCCACGTCGGCCGCGAAGAGCGTGTTGGCGAGGTGCTGAGCAACCGCACTGATGACCGCGCGAAAAGAAAAACGGAGGAGCGCGCATGATCCCCTTAACACATGGACTGATCCTCGCTGCGATTTTGTTCGTTCTGGGCTTAACCGGTCTGGTTATCCGCCGCAATCTGCTGTTTATGCTGATTGGTCTGGAAATCATGATTAACGCCTCCGCGCTGGCCTTCGTGGTCGCCGGGAGCTACTGGGGCCAGGCCGACGGTCAGGTGATGTACATTCTCGCCATCAGCCTTGCGGCTGCCGAAGCGAGTATTGGCCTGGCGCTGTTGCTGCAGCTCCATCGTCGCCGCCAGAACCTGAACATCGATTCAGTAAGTGAGTTGCGTGGATGAACATGCTTGCCTTAACCATTATTTTTCCGCTGATTGGCTTCGTGCTGCTGGCGTTTTCTCGCGGCCGCTGGTCTGAGAATCTGTCTGCGACCGTGGGTATCGGCTCAATCGGTCTGGCTGCGCTGGTTACAGCGTATGCGGGTATCGACTTCTTTAACAACGGACGTCAGCCTTTCAGCGTGCCGCTGTGGACGTGGATGTCGGTCGGTGATTTCAACATCGGTTTCAACCTGGTGCTGGATGGTCTGTCTCTGACCATGCTCTCCGTTGTCACCGGCGTGGGCTTCCTGATCCACATGTTCGCCTCCTGGTATATGCGCGGTGAAGAGGGCTACTCCCGCTTCTTCGCCTACACCAACCTGTTTATCGCCAGCATGGTGGTTCTGGTGCTGGCCGATAACCTGCTGCTGATGTACCTGGGCTGGGAAGGCGTGGGTCTGTGTTCTTACCTGCTGATCGGTTTCTACTACACCGATCCGAAGAATGGCGCAGCGGCCATGAAAGCGTTCGTCGTGACCCGCGTGGGTGACGTGTTCCTCGCTTTCGCGCTGTTCATTCTCTATAACGAACTGGGCACGCTGAACTTCCGCGAAATGGTGGAACTGGCGCCGGCACACTTCGAAGCAGGCAACAACATGCTGTGGTGGGCAACGCTGATGCTGCTGGGTGGCGCTGTGGGTAAATCCGCGCAGCTGCCGCTGCAGACATGGCTGGCAGATGCGATGGCGGGTCCAACGCCTGTCTCCGCGCTGATCCACGCCGCGACCATGGTAACAGCGGGTGTCTACCTGATTGCGCGTACCCATGGCCTGTTCCTGATGACCCCGGAAATTCTGCATCTGGTGGGTATCGTCGGTGCGGTCACGCTGGTGCTGGCAGGCTTTGCCGCACTGGTACAGACCGACATCAAACGCGTTCTCGCGTACTCCACCATGAGCCAGATTGGTTACATGTTCCTGGCGCTGGGCGTTCAGGCGTGGGACGCCGCCATTTTCCACCTGATGACGCACGCGTTCTTTAAAGCGCTGCTGTTCCTTTCATCCGGTTCGGTGATCCTGGCCTGCCACCACGAGCAGAACATCTTCAAGATGGGAGGACTGCGTAAGTCTATCCCGCTGGTGTATGTCTGCTTCCTGGTGGGCGGCGCGGCGCTGGCGGCACTGCCGCTGATCACCGCGGGCTTCTTCAGTAAGGACGAAATCCTTGCGGGTGCCATGGCGAATGGTCATATCAATCTGATGGTTGCGGGTCTGGTCGGTGCGTTCATGACCTCCCTGTATACCTTCCGTATGATTTTCATCGTATTCCACGGTAAAGAACAAATTCACGCTCACGCAGGGAAGGGGATCACCCATCACCTGCCGCTGATTGTGCTGCTGGTACTCTCCACCTTCGTTGGCGCGATGATTGTGCCACCGCTGCAGGGCGTACTCCCGGCGACAACCGAGCTTGAGCACGGTCGCGTTCTGACGCTTGAAATCACCTCCGGCGTAGTTGCTATCGCGGGCATCCTGATTGCTGCATGGCTGTGGCTGGGTAAACGTACGCTGGTAACTGCCGTTGCCAACAGTGCGCCGGGCCGTCTGCTGGGCACCTGGTGGTACAACGCGTGGGGCTTCGACTGGCTGTACGACATGATCTTCGTTAAGCCGTTCCTGGGCATTGCGTGGCTGGTAAAACGCGACCCGCTGAACAGCCTGATGAATATCCCGGCGATCCTCTCCCGCTTTGCAGGTAAAGGCCTGCTGTACAGTGAGAACGGTTATCTGCGCTGGTATGTGGCATCCATGAGCATCGGTGCGGTTGTCGTGCTGGCGCTGCTGATGGTGTTGCGTTGATCGTTAAGTGAATTTTATTCGAATTCGTTGAAAATCAGGCCCCTGCTGGGGGCCTTAAAAAGGAATGTAAATCGCCATGTTACTACCCTGGCTAATATTAATTCCCTTCATCGGCGGCTTCCTGTGCTGGCAGACTGAACGCTTTGGCGTGAAGATGCCGCGCTGGATCGCGCTGATCACCATGGGATTAACGCTCGCACTTGGCCTGCAACTCTGGTTGCAGGGTGGCTACTCTCTGACCCAGTCTGCGGGCATTCCGCAGTGGCAGTCTGAGTTTATCCTGCCGTGGATCCCGCGTTTCGGCATTACGATCCACCTCGCGATTGACGGTTTGTCGCTGCTGATGGTGGTGCTGACCGGCCTGCTCGGCGTTCTGGCGGTACTTTGCTCCTGGCGAGAAATCGAAAAATACCAGGGCTTCTTCCACCTGAACCTGATGTGGATCCTGGGCGGCGTGATCGGCGTGTTCCTTGCCATCGACATGTTCCTGTTCTTCTTCTTCTGGGAGATGATGCTGGTGCCGATGTATTTCCTGATCGCGCTGTGGGGCCATAAGGCGTCCGACGGTAAAACGCGTATCACGGCGGCAACCAAGTTCTTCATCTATACCCAGGCGAGCGGTCTGGTGATGCTGATTGCCATCCTGGCGCTGGTGTTCGTGCATTACAATGCGACCGGTGTTTGGACCTTCAACTATGAAGAGCTGCTGAAGACCCCGATGTCTCACGGCGTGGAATACCTGCTGATGC
Source organism: Enterobacter sp. ENT02 (assembly GCF_019219165.1). Lineage (NCBI taxonomy): Bacteria > Pseudomonadati > Pseudomonadota > Gammaproteobacteria > Enterobacterales > Enterobacteriaceae > Enterobacter > Enterobacter sp. ENT02. The sequence goes on along the minus strand of NZ_JAHUWD010000001.1, from coordinate 1,039,988 downwards.
TGGGCTTCTTCATCGCCTTCGCGGTGAAAATGCCGGTGGTTCCGCTGCACGGCTGGCTGCCAGACGCGCACTCTCAGGCACCGACGGCGGGTTCCGTTGACCTGGCGGGCATCTTGCTTAAAACGGCGGCCTACGGTCTGCTGCGTTTCGCACTGCCGCTGTTCCCGAATGCCTCCGCTGAATTCGCACCCATTGCCATGTGGCTCGGCGTGATCGGTATCTTCTACGGCGCGTGGATGGCCTTCACGCAGTACGACATCAAGCGTCTGATTGCCTACACCTCCGTTTCCCACATGGGCTTCGTGCTGATTGCGATCTACACCGGCAGCCAGCTGGCGTACCAGGGCGCGGTCATTCAGATGATTGCGCACGGCCTGTCCGCCGCGGGTCTCTTCATCCTGTGCGGTCAGCTGTACGAACGTCTGCATACTCGCGACATGCGTATAATGGGCGGCCTGTGGGGCAAAATGAAATGGCTGCCAGCGCTCTCCATGTTCTTCGCGGTTGCCACCCTGGGTATGCCGGGCACCGGTAACTTCGTCGGCGAATTTATGATTCTGTTCGGCAGCTTCAAAGTGGTTCCGATGATTACCGTCATCTCCACCTTTGGTCTGGTGTTCGCTTCCGTGTACTCGCTGGCGATGCTGCACCGCGCTTACTTCGGTAAAGCGAAGAGCGAAATTGCTGCACAAGAACTGCCGGGGATGTCGCTGCGTGAGCTGTTCATCATCCTGCTGCTGGTCGTACTGCTGGTGCTGTTGGGCTTCTATCCGCAGCCGATTCTGGATACCTCGCATAGCGCGATGGGCAACATCCAGCAGTGGTTTGTTAATTCTGCTTCTACTACAAGGCCGTAATTCGCCATGACAATAACTCCACAACAACTGATCGCGCTGCTACCGCTGCTGATCGTCGGATTGACGGTGGTGGTTGTGATGCTCTCCATTGCGTGGCGACGCAATCACTTCCTGAATGCGACCCTGTCCGTTTTGGGTCTGAACGCTGCGTTAGTCTCCCTCTGGTTTGTTGGCCAGGCGGGCGCGATGGATGTCACGCCGCTGATGCGCGTTGACGGTTACGCCATGCTGTACACCGGTCTGGTTCTGCTGGCGAGCCTGGCAACCTGCACCTTTGCGTACCCGTGGCTTGAAGGCTACAACGACAACAAAGAAGAGTTTTACCTGCTGGTACTGATTGCCGCACTGGGCGGCATTCTGCTGGCGAACGCGAACCACCTGGCCGCGCTGTTCCTCGGTATTGAGCTGATCTCACTCCCGCTGTTCGGCCTGATTGGTTACGCCTTCCGCCAGAAACGTTCTCTGGAAGCGGCGATCAAGTACACCATCTTGTCCGCTGCTGCCTCGTCGTTCCTGCTGTTCGGTATCGCGCTGCTGTACGCACAGACGGGTAATCTCTCCTTCCTGGCCATCGGCAAGAGCCTCGGCGACGGCATGCTGCACGAGCCGCTGCTGCTGGCGGGTCTGGGCATGATGATTGTTGGCCTCGGCTTCAAGCTCTCTCTGGTGCCGTTCCACCTGTGGACGCCAGACGTATACCAGGGCGCACCGGCTCCGGTGTCGACCTTCCTGGCGACAGCGAGCAAAATCGCTATCTTCGGTGTGGTGATGCGTCTGTTCCTGTACGCACCGGTAGGTGACAGCGAAGCGGTTCGCGTGGTGCTGGGCATTATCGCGTTCGTCTCTATCATCTTCGGTAACCTGATGGCGCTGAGCCAGACCAACATCAAGCGTCTGCTGGGCTACTCGTCTATCTCACACCTGGGTTACCTGCTGGTGGCGCTGATTGCGCTGCAGAGCGGCGAGATGTCGATGGAAGCCGTGGGCGTGTATCTGGCGGGTTACCTGTTCAGCAGCCTCGGCGCGTTCGGCGTGGTGAGCCTGATGTCGAGCCCGTACCGTGGTCCGGATGCGGATTCACTGTTCTCCTACCGTGGTCTGTTCTGGCACCGTCCGATTCTGTCTGCTGTGATGACCGTAATGATGCTCTCGCTGGCGGGTATCCCGATGACGCTGGGCTTTATCGGTAAGTTCTACGTGCTGGCAGTCGGTGTTCATGCGGGTCTGTGGTGGCTGACGGCGGGTGTCGTTATCGGCTCCGCGATTGGTCTTTACTACTACCTGCGCGTGGCCGTGAGCCTGTACCTGAGCGCGCCTCAGCAGCTTAACCGCGATGCACCGACCAACTGGCAGTACAGCGCCGGTGGTATCGTGGTGCTTATCTCTGCGCTGCTGGTGCTGATCTTCGGTATCTATCCGCAGCCGCTGATTGATATCGTGCAGCGAGCGATGCCGCTGATGTAAGGTAAAAGCAAAAAGGCAACGAAAGTTGCCTTTTTTAATGTTTGCGCCCTCTCCCCGTGGGAGAGGGTTGGGGTGAGGGCACCAGCCCGCACGTAACGAAAAAAACCGACTAAGCCAGCTGCTTCCGGCTAATCAACGGCCCGTCAATCTTCTTCATCGAGCGGTCCAGCACTTCCTCAATCACTGACGACAGCTCGTTCAGCTCAAACTTCGCCACATACCCGTCGGCCTTCACCTTGCGAATATGGTCTTCGTTGGCGTTGCCGGACAGAGACGAGTGGATCACCACCGGAATATCCTTCAGGAACGGATCGGTTTTGATTTTGCGCGTCAGCGTAAAGCCGTCCATCTCCGGCATTTCGAGGTCGGTCAGCACCAGTGCAATTTTATCGGTGATGGGAGCCCCTTCAGCCTGCGCCTGTGCCGCCAGTACGCCAATTTTCTCCCATGCGTCTTTACCAGTAATGTGCAGCTGCGCGGGAATTTCCATCGCCTGCAGGCCTTTCTCCAGCATCGAGCGCGCCACTTTGGAATCTTCCGCAACAATCGCGACCGAGCCCGGCTTGATATTGAATTTGGTGGTTTTCAGATTGGTCGCGTGCAGATCGTGGTCAGCCGGGGTGATGTCGTACAGGATCTGCTCAACGTCCAGCACCATCGCCAGATCGTTGGTATCGGTCTTCTCGTCCAGACAGGCGATGCTGGTGATATAGCGCCCGCTGACGGCGGTTTCGGCCGCGTGTACCTGCTTCCAGTCGAGACGCATAATGTTCTCAACGGACTCCACGGCAAACGCCTGCACGCTGCGGGCGTATTCGGTGATCAGCAGAATGTTCAGTCCGGTCGTCGGCTTGCATCCGGCCACGGCGGCCAGGTCAATCACCGGGATCACCTGGTCGCGAATGTTCACCATCCCCATCAGCGGAGACTTCATGCCTGCGGGTTTGGTGAACGCCGGCATCGGCACGATTTCGCGCAGCTTGAACACGTTAATGCCAAACAGCTCGGATTTATTTTCGTTCAGAGAGGTGCCAAGACGGAACAGCAACAGTTCAAAACGGTTCGACAGGGTCAGATTCGCCCTGTCATCAATATCTTTCTGGAAATTATCCATTCTACCCTCAAGAGAAATGCTGACCTTTTAATCGTTATCGGCATCCTGAGGGAAAAATGAAGGACTAAACGCTGACCTGAGTGAAATCTTCCGCCAGCTCACATGCCGGGAACAGGTGACGGCACTCTGCCAGCAGGCTTGCACATCCCCGCGCGTCGTAGCGCGAGCTAACGTGAGTGACGATCAATCTCCCGACGCCCGCGTCACGGGCAAGCTGCGCCGCCTGACGCGTCGAGCTATGGCCCCGGCTGTTGGCTTTCTCTTCCATCGCCGTTTCAAGCGTCGCTTCATGCACCATCACATCTACGCCCTGTGCAAGCAGATGGGCGGAAGGGCACGGCGCGGTATCGCCAAAGATCGCCAGCTTTTTCCCCGGCTGCGGCGCCGCGAGGTAGTCCTGACCGTTCACCACGCGCCCGTCTTCCAGCGTGACGGTCTCTCCCAGCTTAAGACGCTGGAACAGCGGGCCGGGCTTTATGCCGTCAGCGATGAGAGCCGCGGCGTCGAGCGCGCCGGGTTTGTCGTGCTCTTCAACGCGATAGCCGTAACACTCAACCGGGTGATTAAGCGGCTGAGCGGTGACGGTATACGCGCCATCGTCGAAGACCAGACCTTCGGCGATCTCCACCACGTCGAGCGGATAATCCGTCCACGAGCCGCTCAGGCGCAGCGTCGTTTCAACAAATTCCCGGATACCCGCCGGCCCGTAAATCGTCAGCGGGTTGGCATTACCGGCCATCGAACGGCTGCAGAGCAGGCCGGGCAAGCCGAAAAGGTGGTCACCGTGAAGATGGGTAATAAAAATTTTATCCAGCTTGCCCGGATGATAAGCGGTACGCAGCAGCTGGTGCTGCGTGCCTTCACCGCAGTCAAACAGCCATAGACCGCCGCGGGTGGGGTGATGAAGATCCAGCAGGATCGCCGTCACGTTTCGTGAGCGGGTTGGCACGCCAGCGGACGTACCCAAAAAAATCAGTTCCATAACGCAATCAGCCCTTTGCCGAACGGGGAGGGGTTTAGTATAACGTGATGAACCCCAGTAAGGAGACAGACATGATCCAGTGGCAAGATTTACACCATAGCGAACTCACCGTTCATTCTCTGTATGCCCTGTTGAAGCTGCGTTGCGAAGTCTTTGTTGTTGAGCAAACCTGCCCGTATCAGGACATTGATGGCGATGACCTCGTCGGCGAGAACCGTCATATCCTCGGCTGGCGCGAAAACGAGCTGGTGGCGTATGCGAGGATTCTGAAAAGCGACGACGATTTCGAGCCGGTGGTGATTGGCCGCGTCATCATCAGCGATAAAGCGCGCGGTGAAAAACTGGGCTATCAGCTGATGGAGAAAACCCTGGTATCGTGCGAAAAACAGTGGCCATACAAGGCGTTATACCTCGGCGCGCAGGCGCATCTTCAATCCTTTTACGGGCACTTTGGCTTTGCGCCAGTGACGGATGTGTATGACGAAGATGGCATTCCGCATATCGGGATGGCGAGGGAAACGAAGCAGGCGTAATGGCGAGTCGTTGGCTATAGTTAGCGGACTGGTGTAACAACATGGAGAAAAATATGTCATTTCAATCCTGGGATACCCGTATCGACGACGACCTGGCCTTGCTGAGCGAGACGCTGGAAGAGGTGTTACGTTCGTCCGGCGACCCTGCCGATCAGAAATATATCGAGCTTAAAGCGCGTGCCGAAAAGGCACTGCATGAAGTGAAAAACCGCGTCAGCCATGCGTCTGATAATTACTACTACCGCGCGAAAAAAGCGGTTTATCGTGCCGATGATTACGTGCATGAAAAACCGTGGCAAGGCATTGGCGCCGGTGCTGCCGTCGGGCTGGTACTGGGGCTGCTCTTAGCCCGTCGTTAACAGCGTTTTAAACGGTTAACCACTCCCTATACGTGGGTACTGATATTTCTTATGGTACCCCGTATAATACGAGGTTTTAACAGGGAGAGGTTCGCGTGCATTCGATATTCCTCGCGCTGGAGCAATTGCGCACACGGCTGGCGCAAGCGTTACCCGCAACACCCGGTTTACGTCATTTCGACGTCTCTTTCCCGTTAAACGACGCATTCGATCCCCTGGCCTGGCTGGGTGCTCAGCAATGCTATCCCCAATTTTACTGGCAGCAGCGTAGCGGCGATGAAGAGCTAGCCGCGCTGGGTGCCGTTATCCATTTTTCTTCTCTCGCGTTGGCCTCGCAGTTTTTGCATACGCAGCATGCAGCCAGTGACACCCGCATTTGCGGCCTGAACGCCTTTTCCCCGGAAAAGGGCAGCCTGTTTTTACCGCGCCTGCTCTGGCGACGTTCAGGCGGCGTTGCCACCCTGCGCCTGCAGCTGTGGAGTGAGTGTTCCCTTCAGGACGATGCACAGGTGGCACTGCGTTTTTTAGGCAGTCTTCAGGACGCCAAACCGATCCGCCCGCTGTCCGTTCAGGTGGAACGCGAAACGCACCAGCCGCAAAAACCGGAATGGTTGCGCCTTATACGGCAGGCAACGGAGACTATCGCGCACGGTGAGTTTGAAAAAGTGGTTCTCGCCCGCGCCACCGATCTGCAATGCCATCAGCCGGTAAATGCCGTAGCCCTGATGGCAGCCAGCCGCGCGCTCAACCTGAACTGCTACCACTTCTGCATGGTTTTCGATGCCAGCAACGCGTTTCTGGGCTCTACGCCCGAGCGTCTGTGGCGTCGGCGCGGCACGTTGCTGCGCACCGAAGCACTGGCAGGCACCGTCGCCAGCCACGCGGATGACGCTCAGGCCCGGCGTCTGGGCGACTGGCTGATGAAAGACGATAAAAATCAGCGTGAGAATATGCTGGTTGTAGAGGACATCTGCGAACGCTTGCAGCATCACACTCAAACCCTGGAGGTGCTGCCCGCGCAGGTCGTGCGGTTGCGGAAGGTGCAGCATCTGCGGCGCTGCATCTGGACCGAGCTCAAACACGCTGACGATGAACAGTGTCTGCATGTTCTGCAGCCGACGGCGGCGGTGGCCGGGCTACCGCGCCAGGCGGCGCGTGCGTTTATCCAGAATGTGGAACCTTTTGACCGCGAGTGGTATGCCGGATCGGCCGGTTATTTATCGCCTGAGCAAAGTGAATTCTGCGTGGCGCTGCGCTCTGCACGCGTCCAGGGCGCAGCGCTGCGGCTCTACGCCGGGGCGGGGATCGTCAGCGGATCTGACCCGGAACAGGAGTGGCAGGAGATAGAAAACAAAGCCGCCGGGCTGCGCTCTCTGCTCCTTAGGGATTAATACTGATTCGCGCATTCCCGATTCATATCAAAATTCCAAATTTTTCTATTATTTATACTGTGTCGTATTCTTGATACCGGACAAACTCATGTCAGTAAGTTCTTTTAATCGACGCTGGGCGACGGTGATCCTCGAAGCCCTGACCCGCCATGGCGTCAGGCACGTGTGTATTGCACCGGGCTCCCGCTCCACGCCGCTGACGCTGGCGGCGGCTGAAAACCGGGCTTTTATTCACCACACCCATTTTGACGAGCGCGGTCTGGGTCATCTGGCGCTAGGGCTGGCGAAAGCCAGCAGCGCCCCCGTCGCGGTGATTGTCACCTCCGGAACCGCGGTAGCGAACCTCTATCCGGCTCTGATTGAAGCCGGGTTAACCGGTGAAAAATTGATCCTGCTGACGGCCGATCGTCCCCCTGAACTTATTGACTGCGGCGCCAATCAGGCGATCCGCCAGCCGGGTATTTTCGCATCTCATCCTTCGCAGACGGTCTCGTTGCCGCGTCCAACTCAGGATATTCCGGCAAGCTGGCTGGTTTCGACCCTTGACCACGCGATGGGCTCGCTGCGCAGCGGCGCGCTGCATATCAACTGCCCGTTTGCCGAGCCGCTCTACGGTGAACTGAATGACACCGGTTTGGCCTGGCAGCAGCAGCTCGGCGACTGGTGGCAGAGCGAGAAACCCTGGCTGCGCGAGCAGACGCACCTGGAAAGCGCGAAACAGCGCGACTGGTTCTTCTGGCGACAGAAGCGCGGCGTGGTGATTGCCGGTCGCATGAGCGCGGCTGAAGGCAAGCTGGTCGCCGAATGGGCGCAAACTCTCGGCTGGCCGTTGATTGGCGACGTGCTTTCCCAGACCGGTCAGCCGCTGCCGTGCGCCGATTTCTGGCTGGGTAATGCCAAAGCGGTCACCGAACTGGCGCAGGCGCAGATTGTGGTCCAGATCGGTTCCAGCCTCACCGGGAAGCGTCTGTTGCAGTGGCAGGCTACCTGCACACCGGAAGAGTACTGGCTGGTGGATCCGCTGGAGGGGCGGCTCGACCCGGCGCACCATCGCGGTCGTCGTCTGGTGAGCGAGATTGATAGCTGGCTGGAACTGCATCCGGCAGAAAAGCGTAAACCCTGGGCGGTGACGATCCCGGAACTCTCGCGCCAGGCGTGGGAGCTCACCAGTGCGCAGTGCGAAGGTTTTGGTGAAGCCGAGCTTGCGCACCGTATTCGCCACTATCTGCCCGAGCAGGGGCAGCTCTTTGTCGGCAACAGCCTGGTAGTCCGCCTCATTGATGCCTTGTCTAAGCTGCCTGCAGGCTATCCGGTTTACAGCAACCGCGGAGCCAGCGGCATCGACGGGCTGATTTCCACGGCGGCAGGCGTGCAGCGCGCCAGTGCGAAATCGACGCTGGCGATTGTGGGCGACCTCTCTGCACTGTATGACCTCAACGCGCTGGCGCTGCTGCGTCAGGTCTCCGCGCCCTTTGTGCTGATTGTGGTGAACAACAACGGCGGGCAGATTTTCTCCCTGCTGCCGACGCCGCAGAGCGAGCGCGAACGCTTCTACCTGATGCCGCAAAACGTGCAGTTCGAGCATGCCGCCGCCATGTTCAGCCTCAAGTATCATCGTCCTGAAAACTGGGAACAGCTGGATACGGCGTTAAGCAGCGCCTGGCGGCAGCCGGGCACCACGCTTATTGAGCTGGTGGTGAACGATGCTGACGGCGCGCAGAAGCTGCAAAATCTGCTGGCGCAGGTGAGCCACCTGTGACCCTGGCTGGCGTGCAGCATAACGGTAAGCCGGGTTACCCCTGGCTGGTCTTTCTGCACGGGTTTTCCGGCGATTGCCGCGAGTGGCAGGCTGTCGGGGAGTCATTGCGCGATTATCCCCGGCTGTATCTCGACCTGCCGGGACACGGCGAATCAGCCAGTGTCAGCGTCGCCGGGTTTAACGATCTCAGCAATTTGCTTGCCAGCACCTTACTTAGTTACAACATACTTAACTACTGGCTGGTGGGGTACTCTCTCGGCGGCCGCATTGCGATGTTTCAGGCTTGCCAGCAGCCCAAGGGCTTATGCGGCATTGTCGTTGAAGGCGGTCATCCTGGGCTGCAGGATGCGGGCTCGCGAGAGGCGCGGCTGGCGTCCGATCGCCGCTGGGCGACGCGTTTTTATGCTGAACCGCTCCCTGACGTCTTTGCCGACTGGTATCAGCAGCCGGTGTTTGCCTCTCTTACGGATGCGCAGCGCGGCGAACTGATTGCCCTGCGTAGCCGGAACAACGGCGCGAATCTGGCGGCAATGCTTGAGGCCACGTCGCTGGCCGTGCAGCCCGACCTGCGTTCTGCGCTGAGCGCGTACAACGCCCCTTTTTATTATCTCTATGGCGAACGTGACGAGAAGTTTGCGGCCATCGCCGCCGAACTGAACGCCGAACGCCACGTTATTCCTCACGCCGGACACAACGCCCACCGGGAAAACCCCGGCGCGGTTGCCGCGAGTCTGGCTCAGATACTGCGTCTTCGAACAAAGGACACTCTATGATCTATCCTGATGAACACATGCTCTACGCCCCGGTTGAATGGCAGGACTGCTCCGAAGGCTACACCGACATTCGTTACCACAAGTCCACTGACGGCATCGCCAAAATCACCATCAATCGTCCGCAGGTACGCAACGCGTTCCGTCCGCTGACCGTGAAAGAGATGATTCAGGCGCTGGCCGACGCGCGCTATGACGACAACATCGGTGTGATTGTCCTGACCGGTGAAGGTGACAAAGCGTTCTGCTCCGGCGGCGATCAGAAAGTGCGTGGCGACTACGGCGGATACCAGGATGATGCGGGTACGCACCACCTTAATGTCCTCGATTTCCAGCGCCAGATCCGTACCTGTCCAAAACCGGTTGTCGCGATGGTGGCGGGTTACTCCATCGGCGGCGGCCACGTGCTGCACATGATGTGCGACCTGACCATTGCCGCTGAAAACGCTATCTTCGGCCAGACTGGCCCGAAAGTCGGCTCCTTCGACGGCGGCTGGGGTGCGTCCTACATGGCACGCATCGTTGGGCAGAAAAAAGCGCGTGAAATCTGGTTCCTGTGCCGTCAGTACAACGCGCAGGAAGCGCTGGATATGGGCCTGGTGAATACCGTGGTGCCAATTGCCGATCTTGAAAAAGAGACCGTGCGCTGGTGCCGCGAAATGCTGCAAAACAGCCCGATGGCGCTGCGCTGCCTGAAGGCGGCCCTCAACGCCGACTGTGACGGGCAGGCGGGTCTGCAGGAGCTGGCGGGTAACGCCACCATGCTGTTCTACATGACCGAAGAGGGGCAGGAAGGACGCAACGCGTTTAACGAAAAACGCCAGCCGGACTTCAGCAAATACAAACGGAACCCGTAATGCGTCGCGCGCAGGTTTACCGCTGGCAGATACCGATGGACGCGGGCGTGGTGCTGCGCGAGCGGCGGTTAAAAACCCGTGACGGACTCTTCGTGCAACTCCGGCAGGGCGAGCGGGAAGGCTGGGGCGAGATTTCACCTCTGCCGGGCTTTAGCCTGGAGTCGCTGGATGATGCGCAGTCGGCGCTGATGGCTTGGGCGCGCGCGTGGCGGGAAGGCGCTAATCCGGCCCTGCCGGACCTGCCTTCCGCTGCATTCGGCATCAGCTGTGCGCTGGCGGAGCTTGACGGCAGCTTGCCTCAGGAAGCCAACTACCGCGCGGCGCCGCTCTGTACCGGCGATCCGGACGAACTGTTCGCGCTGCTCTCCGCCATGCCCGGCGAGAAAGTGGCGAAAATCAAAGTTGGCCTGTACGAAGCGGTGCGTGACGGGATGGTGGCGAATCTGCTGCTGGAAGCGATTCCGGATCTGCGCCTGCGGCTGGATGCCAACCGCGCCTGGACGCCGCTTAAGGCGCAGCAGTTCGCGAAGTACGTCAACCCAGCCTACCGCAACCGCATCGCGTTTCTGGAAGAACCGTGCAAAACGCGGGATGATTCCCGCGCCTTTGCCCGTGAAACGGGCATCGCGATTGCCTGGGATGAAAGCCTTCGCGAAGCCGATTTTGAATTTGTCGCCGAGCAGGGCGTGAGTGCGGTGGTCATTAAGCCGACGCTGACCGGCAGCCTGGACAAGGTGCGTGAGCAGGTCGCGGCTGCGCACGCCCTGGGGCTGACGGCGGTGATCAGTTCGTCCATTGAGTCCAGCCTCGGGCTGACGCAGCTGGCGCGCATTGCGGCCTGGCTCACACCGCAGACCATCCCTGGCCTCGACACGTTAAGCTTGATGCAAACGCAGCTTATTCGTCAGTGGCCGGACAGCATACTGCCGTGCCTCGACGTTGAGGCGCTGGAGCCGCTGCTATGAGTTTTACCGACTGGCCGTGGCGGCACTGGCGCACGCAACGTGTGGAAAAACCCGCGCTGCGCCTGGACGACGATGTTCTCACCTGGCAACAACTCTGTGCACGCATCGATAGCCTTGCCGCCGGGTTCCATCGTCAGGACGTGCAGGAGGGCGATGGCGTTATGCTGCTCGCCCATAACCACCCGCAAACGCTGCTGGCGTGGCTTGCGCTGCTGCAGTGCGGTGCGCGCATTCTGCCGGTCAATCCCCAGCTTCCGCGCCCCTTGCTGGACGTCCTGCTCCCGCAGATGACGCTGCGCCATGCGCTGGTGCTGGACGGCGCGTTTGACGGGCTCTCTGCCCTTAGCCTGTCAGAACACGCAGGGGAATATGCGGTCGCGTGGCAGCCGGATCGCCTGGCTTCCATGACGTTAACCTCTGGCTCGACGGGGTTGCCAAAAGCGGCGGTTCACACCTGCGCGGCGCATCTTGCGAGCGCGCAGGGCGTGCTGGCGCTGATGCCCTACGGTGGGGACGACGACTGGCTGCTGTCGCTGCCGCTGTTTCACGTTTCTGGTCAGGGGATTCTGTGGCGCTGGCTGCTGGCGGGCGGGCGCTTGACCGTGCGCAAGAAGCAGCCGCTGGAGCAGGCGCTGGAGGGCTGCACGCACGCGTCGCTGGTGCCGACCCAGCTGTGGCGTTTGCTTCATACTCAACACCACGTTGCGCTGAAAGCCGTTCTGCTCGGCGGAGCGGCAATTCCCGTTGAACTGACCGAGAAGGCGCGGGAGCAGGGCATTCGTACCTTCTGCGGTTACGGCCTGACGGAGTTCGCCTCTACCGTTTGCGCGAAAGCGGCGGACGGCCAGCCGGATGTGGGAACTGCCCTTCCGGGTCGGGAAGTGAAGCTGGTCGAGGGGGAAATCTGGATCAAAGCGCAAAGCATGGCGGCGGGCTACTGGCGAGACGGTGCGCTTCTTCCGCTCACTAACGCGCAGGGCTGGTTTGCCACCCGCGATCGCGGGGAATGGCGCAACGGTCGTCTGACGATTTTAGGCCGTATGGACAACCTCTTTTTCAGCGGAGGAGAGGGGATCCAACCCGAATCGCTGGAGCGTGTTATCGCCACGCATCCGCAGATAAGCCAGGTGTTTATCGTCCCGCTGGACGACGCCGAGTTCGGACAGCGTCCGGTGGCGGTGGTGGAGTGCGAGCCTGGAACGGATATCGCGCAATTCCCTGACTGGATCCAGGGCAGGCTGGCGCGTTTTGAACAGCCGGTACACTGGCTTGTGCTGCCCGCAGAGCTAAAAAATGGCGGGATAAAAATCTCCCGCCAGGCGTTAAAACAGTGGGTCAATGCCCTGCTGAGGGGCTAATCAGCCGACGTCCGGCTCGGGCTTGCGCTGGCGCCGACGCAGCAGGCGCAGGACCGGCGGCACCACAATCACCATGATCGCCATGGCCAGCAGGATCTTCGTTACGCTGCTCTCCCACAGTATCGACATATTGCCGTTGCTAATGGAGAGGGCGCGGCGCAGGTTCTGCTCCAGCATCTCACCCAGCACAAAGCCCAAAATCAGCGGCGACATCGGGAAGTGCATCTTGCGTAAGATGTACCCCAGCACGCCAAGCAGCACCATCAGCACCAGGTCGAAGGTGGTGCTGTGCACCGCGTACACCCCAACCGCAGAGACCGCCGCAATGGCGGGCACCAGGAACCACAGGGGAATGGTCAGCATGCGGGTAAACAGACCGATCAACGGGATGTTCATCACCAGCAGCATCACGTTGGCGATCAGCAGTGCCGCAATCAGCCCCCACACGATGTCCGGCTGCTCGGTGAACATCGCCGGACCCGGGGTGATGTTATAGAGCGTCAGCGCGCCCATCATCACCGCCGTGGTGCCGGAGCCCGGCACGCCGAGCGTCAGCATCGGGATAAACGAGCCGCAGGCCGAGGCGTTATTGGCCGCCTCTGGCGCCGCCACGCCGCGTATATCGCCCTTACCGAAGCTGTCGCTGTTGCCGCTTAGCTTTTTCTCGGTCATGTAGGTGATGGCGCTGGCGATGGTCGCCCCCGCGCCGGGCAGGATACCGACGAAGAAACCAATCACCGACGAACGCAGGGTAGCACCCACACACTGTGCCCCCTCTTTGGCATTAAAGAGCATACGGCCGGTTTTGCGCACCAGCGTCTGCCCGCTGCTGGTATGTTCCAACATCAATAAGATTTCTGAGACAGAGAACAGGCCAATCACGACGACGATAAACTGCACGCCGTCGGACAGGTGAACGCTGTCGAAGGTAAAGCGATAAACCCCGGTGTTGGCATCCACACCGACGGTGGCTAACCCTAAGCCAATCAGCGCAGACAAAAACGATTTGAGCGGGTTTTGCGCCATCATGCTGCCGAGGCAGGCGATAGCGAACACCATCAGTGCAAAATACTCCGCCGGGCCAAACGCCAGCGACCACTGGGCCAGCGCAGGGGCGAATAGAATGATACCGCCAATGGCAATCAGCGAACCGAAGAACGAGCTGACGGCAGAAATGGAGAGCGCCACGCCGCCGCGTCCCTGTTGCGCCATGGGATAACCGTCGAGCGCGGTCATAATGGCGGCGGCATCGCCGGGCACGTTCAGCAGTATGGAGGAGATGCGTCCGCCATACTCGCAGCCGATATACACCGTCGCCAGTAAGATCAGGGCGGATTCAGCCGGCAGGTGCAGGGCAAAGGCCAGCGGCAGAAGTATCGCCACGCCGTTAATCGGGCCAAGACCGGGCAGCAGGCCGACGATCGTGCCCACGAAGCAGCCGATTAGGGCGATCACCAGGTTTTCCGGGGTCATCGCTACCGCGAACCCCTGCGAGAGGTAAATCCAGGTATCCATAGCGTGCTCCGTTAGTTAAACCATGCGCCAAGGGGTAAGGTCACGTCCAGCAGGCGGTCGAAGGCGTACCAGAGCAAAATGCCCAGTACCGCACCCGAGAGCCCCGCTGTGGGCAGCGTGGCGTTGAACAACATGCCGATCACCATCGTCAGGATAGCGGTGGCAATCGGGAAGCCGAGCCACTCAAAGCCCCACGCGTACATCAGCAACACAATTACCATTACCAGCAGACGTTGCAGAATGCGTCTGGGCGGCCATTCCACGGTGTCAGGATGGCGCAGCAGCAGGGCCACTGAGCAGAGCAGCATCAGGCCGACGATACCCATCGGGAAGGGGCGTGGCCCCACCGGTTCATAGCTGTATTCGCTGTGGATCTGCCAGGCGACGAACAACCCGCCAATGCAGAGCAGCAGCCATATCCCGGCAAAAATACGATCGCTCATAGCGCCTCCGTTTACTTCGCCAGACCGAAGGCTTTCGCCTGTTCGCGGTAATCATTCACCTGTTTTTTGACATACTCGTCCAGCTGCTTACCGTTGAGGTTGAACTCAAACAGGCCACGCAGATCGCGCTGCTTTTTGAACTCATCGGTTTGCTGGAGTTTGGCGAAGGCATCCACCCACCACTGGTATTCGGCGTCGGTCACTTTCGGCCCAACGAAGAAGCCGCGAATAATCGGCCAGACCAGGTTGTAGCCTTGCTCTTTGGCGGTAGGGACGTTCGCCAGCTGGCCCGGCAGACGGTTTTCCGAGAATACCGCCAGCACCCGGATTTTATCCCCGCTCAGGTAAGGCACCATTTCACTGAGGTCGCCGGAGACGGCCTGCACGTGATTGCCCATCAGCGCCGTGACCGGCTCGCCGCCGCCTTCAAAGGCGACGTAGCGCATCTTGTGTGGGTCCACTTTTGCCTGCTGCGCCAGAAGGGCGGCTTTCATCCAGTCCTGGCTTCCGATCGACGCGCCGGCGCCAATCACCACGCTGTTCGGGTCTTTTTCCATCGCAGTCAGCAGGTCTTTCAGCGATTTCCAGGGGGAATCAGCGCGAACGGCGATCATGCCGTAATCCGTTCCAACGGTCGCGAGCCAGCGCACGTCATCCACGCCGTAGCGGCCAAACTTGCCCTGCGACAGGTTCAGCAGCGAGCCGCCGGAGAAGGCCACCACGGTACCCGCTTCGGCGGGACGCTGCGCCACAATGGCGTTATACGCTACCGCACCCACGCCGCCCGGCATGTAGGTGACGCGCATCGGTTTTTCGATAGCCTTTGTCTCCAGCAGGCTGACCTGAATCAGCTTACAGGTCAGGTCAAAGCCGCCGCCCGGTTTGGCCGGGGCGATACATTCGGTGCGGGACGGGACATCCTGCGCCTGGACGACAGAGGCACTCAACATCAATACGCTTGCAGCAAGGGTCGAAAGTAATTGTTTTTTCATCGTTTATCCTCACGCCGGAGAACCGGGAGTACGGGTACGGGGCTTTTTTTCTGATTATGTGAACCACCTTGTAGCGGTTCCGTTGCGTGATTGTTAAAACATTAACCTTTCATTTCCCTTTCACTGCGACACGAACTTTACAGGATGTGATATGCGTCTCTTACTCGCGGAAGATAATCGTGAGCTGGCTCACTGGCTGGAGAAAGCGCTGGTGCAGGGAGGCTTTGCCGTGGACTGCGTTAACGACGGGCGGGCAGCCGACCATCTGTTACAGGGTGAAAACTATGCCGTCGCTATTCTGGACATCGGTATGCCCGGTTTCGACGGCCTTGAGGTCGTCCATCGTTTGAGAAAGCGCGGGCAGACGCTCCCGGTGCTGTTTCTCACCGCCCGCAGCAACGTGGCGGACAGGGTGAAAGGACTGAACGCTGGGGCGGATGACTATCTGCCTAAGCCGTTTGAGCTGGAAGAACTTGATGCTCGCTTGCGCGCGCTGCTGCGCAGAAGCGAAGGGCGAACCCAGGAGCGTCAGCTTTTGGGCGAGCTGGAATACGACGATGACGGTTTTTTTCTGCTGCACGATGAACCGCTCTCCCTGACGCCGCGCGAGCTTTCCCTGCTGAAGGTGCTGATGCACCGCCGTACCCGGCCCGTCTCCCGCCAGCAGCTGTTCGACCAGGTGTTTAGCCTGAACGACGACGTGAGCCCGGAGAGCATCGATCTCTACATTCACCGCTTGCGCAAGAAATTGAGCGGCAGTGGGGTGAAGATTACCACCCTGCGCGGGCTGGGTTACGTGCTGGAGTGTGGCGATGAAGTGGGCTAAACCGCAGTCCCTTTATCTGCAACTTCTGCTGTTTCTGGGGTTACCGCTGCTGCTGTTATGGGGATTATCAGCGTTTAATAGCTACGTCAGCGCCCTGCAAGCGGCGACGCAGGCTTACGACCGCACGCTGTTATCGTCGGCGCGTACGGTCTCTGAGCGGCTTGAAGTGCATAACGGCAAGCTGCAGGTGAATGTGCCCTGGGTGGTGCTCGACAGTTTTGAGCTCAACATGAATGACAGGCTGTATTACAAGGTGGTCGACCCCACCGGGCGGGTGATTTCCGGCTACGACGACCTGCCGAAGATGCCCCCTTCAACCTCGCGCACCACGCTCTACCCGGCGCTGGCCTGGTTTTATCACACCGAGTATCGCGGGCAGGCGATTCGCGTGGCGAAGCTGCTTCAGCCCATCAACGAAGATAACGTCGTCGGGATGGCGGAGATCTATGTCGCTGAAACGCTGCAGTCCCGTCGCTATCTTGCCAGCCAGCTGCTTTTTTCGTCCTGGGTATCTCAGGGGCTGCTGGTCCTGCTGACGCTGATCTTAACCGCCTGGCTGTTGCGTCGCGTGCTGCGTCCGATGCGCCAGTTGTCCTCGCTCATGGTGCGCCGGGAGCCGGGGCTGCTGTCTCCGCTGCCCGAGCTGCTGCCCTGGTCAGAAACGCGCCTGCTGATTGTGGCCTTCAACCGCTATATTGACCGGCTGCGTGGAGTGCTGTCGCGGCAGGAGCGCTTTAATGCCGATGCCTCTCACCAGCTTAAAACTCCGCTGGCGGTGCTGAAAACGCAGGTCTCCGTGGCCCTGACGCGGGACGATCCGGCGCTGTGGCAGGAGAGTTTACGGGCGATGAATGTGACACTGGATAACACCATTGTGCTGACTGAACGCCTGCTTCAGCTTTCGGCGGTGAAGCGAAAAGAGGAGGGGGAGCGGCAGTTTATCCCGGTGGATCTGGTGCAGGTCGTGCAGAATTGTTGCTTTTCACGGCTGGCGCAGGCGCGCAGCAAAGCGATTGACCTGGGGTACGACGGTGAGCTGCAGCCGACGATCATCGAAGGCGATGAGGTTTTGCTGGGCGAGCTATGCGCAAACCTGCTGGAGAACGCCATCAAATACACGCCGGAGCAGGGGATCGTAACGGTTTACCTGCGCGTGGATAACGGCGCGGTTGACCTGAGCGTGGAAGACAGCGGGCCGGGGATTGCGGAAAATCTGATCCCGCAGGCGATGCTGCCGTTTCGCCGTCTGGATAACGTCGGCGACGCGGCAGGATCCGGCATCGGGCTGGCGCTGGCGAGCGATATTGCCCGGCTGCACCGCAGCCATCTTAAACTTTCCCGCAGTGAACACTTAGGCGGGCTGAGTGTGAAAATGCGTTTTCTGCTGATGGGGTAAAGGCAGATATTATCAAATCGTTACAAACTAATTGTCTGACGCACGCAGAGTGCTTGATCCCGCAGTGAGGCAGGTTAAAATCTCGCGGTTTTGGGACTTATTATCTATAAATTGTGCGGGATCACGACAATGAAAAAAGTGGCATTAATGGGCTTAGGCCTGATGGTTATCTCTTCGGCGGCTAACGCCATTAGCTTCAACGGCTCGGCGGGTGAGGATTACACCCATCTGGGCTTTGGTCTTGGTACGGATAGCGCCGGTCTGGCAATGACCGGCGGCTGGACGCATAACGATGACGACGGCGATGCGGCAAGCCTTGGGCTCGGCTTCAACGTTCCTCTTGGTCCATTCCTGGCGACCGTCGGCGGCAAAGGGATCTACACCAACCCGAACGACGGCGACGAAGGCTACGCGGCGGCGGTCGGCGGCGGCCTGCAGTGGAAAATTGGCGACAGCTTCGGTCTGTTCGGCGAGTACTACTACTCTCCGGATTCGCTCTCCAGCGGTATCGAAAGCTACGAAGAAGCCAACGTCGGTGCGCGCTGGACTATCATGCGTCCGATCACTATCGAAGCGGGTTATCGCTATCTGAACCTGGCAGGTAAAGACGGCAACCGCGACAACGCGCTGGCTGATGGCCCTTACGTGGGCGTGAGCGCAGGCTTCTAATCTCTTCGGCGCGGCGTCCTGTCGCGCCAGTTTCTCTCTGCTCCCCCCATTCAATTGCGCTATAGTGTTTCGACCATATAAGCGGGAGAACACAATGATTAACGTGGAGATGTTATCCACCGGCGACGAAGTGCTGCATGGGCAAATTATTGACACCAATGCCGCCTGGCTTGCCGATTTATTCTTTGAGCAAGGATTACCGTTAACGCGCCGCAACACCGTGGGCGACAATCTTGAGTCACTGGTGAACGTTCTTCGCGAGCGCAGCGAGCACTGCGACGTGTTGATTGTGAACGGTGGACTCGGCCCCACCAGCGACGATCTCAGCGCGCTGGCTGCCGCCACCGCGAAAGGCGAGGGGCTGGTATTGCACGAGGCGTGGCTGGCGCAGATGGAACGCTTCTTCTCCGATCGTGGTCGCGTGATGGCACCCAGCAACCGCAAGCAGGCTGAAATACCCGCCAGCGCAGAGCTGGTCGATAACCCGGTCGGTACCGCCTGCGGGTTTGCCGTACAGCTCAACCGCTGCCTGATGTTCTTCACCCCCGGCGTGCCTTCTGAATTTAAAGTGATGGTCGAGCAGCAAATCCTGCCGCGCCTGCGGGCGCGCTTTACGCTGCCAGAGCCGCCGCTGTGTCTGCGCCTGACCACCTTTGGCCGCTCGGAAAGCGATCTGGCCCAGAGCCTGGATCATCTCCAACTGCCGCCGGGCGTCTCGATGGGCTATCGCTCATCGATGCCCATTATCGAACTCAAGCTGACCGGCCCGGCGACGGAAAAAGCCGCCATGCTGGCGCTGTGGCCTGAAGTGCAACGCGTCGCGGGCGAAAGCCTGATCTTTGAAGGCACGGAAGGGCTGCCCGCACAGATTGCCCAGAGCCTTCAATCCCGTCAGCTGAGCGTCACCCTCAGCGAACAGTTCACCGGCGGCCTGCTGGCGCTGCAGCTTTCCCGCGTGAATGCGCCGCTGCTCGCCAGTGAAGTGGTGCCGTTCCAGCAGGAGACGCTGGCGCAGACCGCGCGCTGGGCGTCAGAGCGCAGGGTGAAACACTTTGCCGGTCTGGCGATGTTTGTGGGCGGGCTGGATGAGGAACATCTCAATTTTGCGCTGGCAACGCCGGAAGGCACGCATGCGCTGCGGGTGAAAATGAGCATCACGCGCCACAGCCTGGCGGTGCGTCAGGAGGTCTGCGCGATGATGGCGCTGAACATGCTGCGCCGCTGGCTGAACGGTAAAGAAGTCGCCAGCGAGCACGGCTGGATTAACGTCGTGGAGTCGCTGTTCATCGAATGATGCGTTTGCCGGGGCCTCTCGCCCCGGCAATGCTTACCCCAGCGCTTTCGCCAGCAGGGTAATGGGATGTTCGCAGCGTTTGCTGGTGGACATCTCAATCTGCCACTTGCAGGTTTCACAGTCCGTTACCACGATATCCGCGCCGCTCTCTTCAATCTGGCGGAACAGCGGGGCGCCAATCGCCTGTGACGTTTCGTAGTTTTCACGCTTAAAGCCGTAGGTGCCCGCAATCCCGCAGCAGCGTGAGTCCAGCACCGTCAGCTCCAGCCCCGGTATAAGCCGCAATAGCTCCAGCGTATAGAGCGACCAGCCCATTTTTTCCATATGACACGGCGTGTGATAGACCACCTTCAGCGGTAATGTCTTCAGCGGCAGCGTCTGTCCGTCGTCCAGCTTGCGCCACAGGAAGCGCGTCGCCAGCTCAATATGCTCGCGCAGTCCGGTATTATCGACATCCAGCAGGTGCGGATACTCATCGCGCAGCGTAAAGGTACAGGTGGACGAGGTGGCCAGGACCGGGATCCCCTTGTCGACGATGGCCTCGCGCAGCGACGAGACGTTACTTTTCGCCTGCTTACGCGCTTTATCGGTAAATCCGTTGGCAATCAGCGGGACGCCGCAGCACTTCTCCTTGCTAAGGAGCTGTACGCCGGTACCCATGGCGTTCAGCACTTTCAGCAGATCTTTACCCAGCTGCGGGTGGTTGTAATTCACATAGCAGCCGTGGAAAAAGGCCACCTGGTCGGCGTACCGGGCCTGTTCCGCCGCGACGGACCTGTACCAGCGGCGGAAGGTGCCGTGAGAATATTTCGGCAGGCTGCGGTGATGGTCGATTTTAAGCGTGGCATCCAGCAGCTGACGCACCGGCTTGAGTGAGGTCGCGGCATTCACCAGCGGGGCAAAGGGCGTCGAGACGCTGCCCATCAGATCGGTATGGCTCAGGATCGCATCGCGCAGTGTGGGTTTCTGCGTGCTGTAGCGCGCGCGGGCGCGCTGGATGATATCGCCGATTTTAACATCCGACGGACAGGCGACTTCGCAGCGTTTGCAGTTGATGCAGTATTTCAGCGCCTCGTCGTACAGCTTGCCGTCCTTCAGACGAAGACGCTCACCGTCCGGCCCGGCCTGCTTCGGACCGGGGTAGCGCGGGTTCACGCCGCTGACCGGGCAGACGGTGGTGCAGACCGTGCATTTGATGCAGCTTTCGAAACGGGTGTCGTTCATTGTGCAACCTCCGTGCGCTGAATAATCTGCTCTGCAACGTGGAGCGCCGTGACGGCGCAAACCCCGCCGCCGCAGCCCTGTGCGATGGGATCGTATCCGCCCAGTACGGAGCCGATGGCGAAGAGATTGCCGATCGATTTACCGGAAAGCTGCGGGTGCAGATGCGTATCGGCAATGACGCCGAACTGCTGCCAGGGCTGCGGCGTGAAGAAATCACTCTGATACCAGTCCGCGCGGGAAGCGCTCTGCCGGACATCCAGCCCCATAATGGCTTCCCGAATGCCGTCGCGTGTGCTCAGCAGCCCGTTGCTGAAGAAACTGCCGCTTGCCAGTACCGCGTAGCGCGCGCGGAGCGGAATATCATCATGGTTCCGCGTCCAGATTTCGCTCACCGCGCCGTCGGTCAGGGTAATTTTTTTCACCTCATCACCCGCCATCCACACGCCGCCCTGCGCAACAAACTGGCGCTGAAGCTGGGTGTGCAGACGAATGCCCGGCACGGAAGGGGGAAGCGTAGGCAGCAGGCCGAGCGAGCAGGGCAGACGATCGGACAGCCAGCGCCAGAGTCGGTTGTCGTTTAAACCAAAGCAGGCGGGCATCAACAGGGCATCGCAGTTTTCGCCGAGCGGCCTGAGCGCGTCATACAGCAGCGGCCATTTGTCCTCGTTATCCAGAAAACGGGCGATATTCACCGCGCGAAACTCGCTCGGGCTATCGCGCAGGACATCCAGTTCAGGCAGTTCTATCTCTGCCGTCTCGGCGTTAACGCCCTGGCGGCAAAGTGACGCCGCCGCGAGATGGGGCTGAAAATCCAGAAAGCCGCTAATGCCCACCACCCGCACGCGCGCGGCGTGAATGGGGGCGACGGGCACCTCTTCCGGGCTGAGCCATGCGGAGCGCAGGGTGCCGAGCGGCGTGACGCGCTGGTGGTTTTGCCTGGCGCTTCCCTTCAGACGCGCGCCGCAGTCCGCCAGCAGCGCTTCGGTTTCCAGGGCAAAACGATCAACGTTGTGGGCGCCAATCAGGTGATACGGGTGCTCCGGCGGCAGCGTATCGCGGTACGTTTCATCCACCAGATCCAGCGATCCTGACGAGAAGTGCAGGGCGCTCTGGCCGCGGGTGATAATGGCGCAGCGCAGCCCCCGCTTCGTGAGTTTGATGCCGCAGAGCAAGCCTGCCAGGCCGCCGCCGACAATCACGGTATCAAATTTCATCGTGTTGCTCCTTCTCAAGACCGCAAAGTCCCTGGTAGACCCAGCGGGTAAATTCGCTTTCGCGCAGGGCGTCCCCCCAGGCGACAGGTTGAATGCCTTTCCAGCGCTCGTTTAAAAACGCGCTGAGCTGATCGAGTGACTGGGTGGCAGTGGTGGTGTGAAAACGCTGCAGCAGGCCGGCGGCACGACAGGCGCACAGCTCGCCCTGGCAGGTGCCCATGCCCACGCGGGTGCGGCGGCGGAGGTCGAGCAGGCTATTGACCGTCAGGCTCTCCACCGCGTATTGCACCTCACCGGCGGTGACGGCTTCGCACTCGCACACCAGGCTGCGGCTCAGCCGTCCTTCACCGAGCCACTGTGGCGTTCTGTCGCCGTGGCGGTAAATCGCGGATCCGCGCAGCGGCGCGGGCAGGGAGATGATTTTTTGCAGGGTTTTTTCGGTGGACTGCCGCGAGCCGGGCAGTGGCTGGTCTGCCGTCACGCAGGCTTCGGTATTCCCCAGCTTGCGGCAGACGGCATCGGTCGCCCACTCGGCCATCAGGCGGTAGGTCATCAGCTTGCCGCCTGTGATGGTGATAAATCCGTCCATGCCGTCGCGCCCGGCGTGATCGAGCAGCACGATGCCCCGGCTGACGTTGCGTCCGCTCGGGTCGTTGTCGCTGGCGACCAGCGGACGTACGCCCGCGTAGGCGCGCAGAATACGCGTCTGCGCCATTACCGGGGCCAGTTTTTCCCCTTCCCGCAGCAGAATGTCGACCTCTTCAGCGGTCACGCGGTTGTAGTCAATTTCGCTGTAGTCGACATGGGTTGAGGTGGTACCGATTAACGAAATGGTGTCGCCCGGGACGAGGATATCGGCGTCGGACGGTTTGCGGCAGCGGTTGATCACGTGGTTGTTGATGCGGTGGTCGAGGATCAGCAGCGATCCTTTCGCCGGGAACATGCGCACCGACAGGTCGGCGTATTCCGCAATGCGCTGCCCCCAGATCCCCGCCGCGTTGACCACTACGGCGGCATACAGCTCGCTGTGTTCGTTGTACTGCGTATCAAGGAGCCGCACGCCGCAGATGCGATGACCTTCGCGGATAAGCCCGGTCACTTCGTGCCCGGTCAGAATGCGCGCGCCATGCTCGCGGGCGTCCAGCATATTGGCGGCCGTCAGGCGGAAGGGGTCGACGGTGCCGTCAGGCACCTTCACCGCGCCGATAAGCGCCGGGTTAACCGACGGTTCCAACCGCCTCGCCAGCGCCGGGTCCATGGCCTCCGCCTGAATGCCCGCCGCGGTGCAGGCGGTAATAAAGGTCTTCTGAAAGGCGAGGTCATCTTCGGGCAGGGTAATAAAGAGGCCGTCAGTCGGCTCAATGCAGTGGCGGGCGATACGCTTGAGGATTTGGTTTTCAGCAATACATTCGCGCGCGGATTCACCGTCGGTCACCGCATACCGCGCGCCGCTGTGCAGCAGGCCGTGGTTACGCCCGGTTGCGCCTGTGGCAATGTCATGACGCTCCAGAAGCGTTACGCTGAGGCCGCGCAGGGCGCAGTCGCGTGCGATCCCGGCGCCGGTTGCACCACCACCAATGATTATCACATCGCTATAACGAGGATCGTGAATGGTCATTGTTTACCCTCTATGTTCGTTTTTTTATCATTTAGCCATATCAATCGTGTGGTTTGTTTGATTTCGAACATAAACGCGCGAAATTCGAAAGTGAAACGTGATTTCATGCGCTTTTTTGCGCATTCTGTCATATTTCTGTAACAATCTGTGCGTTGATTCACAGTAACAATCACCGTGATTTCTTAACATCCCCGCCACTGGAATTCAGGTGCGAGCCACCTGCCCATTTAATTCAAGGCCACGGAGGCTGTCATGCTCAGTATCTTCAAACCCGCGCCGCATCGTGCGCGTCTGCCAGAGGCAGAAATTGATCCGCTTTACCGCCGTCTGCGTTGGCAAATCTTCCTGGGGATCTTCTTCGGGTACGCGGCGTACTACCTTGTGCGTAAAAACTTTGCGCTCGCCATGCCGTATCTGGTGGAGCAGGGCTTCTCCCGCGGCGACCTGGGGTTCGCGCTGTCGGGGATCTCCATCGCCTACGGTTTTTCCAAATTCATTATGGGTTCGGTGTCGGATCGCTCGAATCCGCGCGTGTTCCTGCCTGCCGGCCTGATTCTGGCCGCTGCGGTGATGTTGTTCATGGGCTTCGTGCCGTGGGCGACGTCCAGTATTGCGATTATGTTCGTGCTGCTGTTCCTCTGCGGCTGGTTCCAGGGAATGGGGTGGCCGCCGTGCGGACGTACCATGGTGCACTGGTGGTCGCAGAAAGAGCGCGGCGGCATCGTGTCGGTGTGGAACTGTGCCCATAACGTCGGCGGCGGGCTTCCGCCTCTGCTGTTCCTGCTCGGTATGGCCTGGTTCAACGACTGGAAAGCCGCGCTGTATATGCCCGCCTTTGGCGCCATCGTGGTGGCAATTATTGCTTTCGCGCTGATGCGCGACACGCCGCAGTCCTGCGGCCTGCCGCCGATTGAAGAGTACAAAAACGACTATCCGGATGATTACAGCAAGGAGCACGAAGAAGAGCTGACCGCAAAACAGATCTTCATGAAGTACGTGCTGCCCAATAAGCTGCTGTGGTACATCGCGGTTGCCAACGTGTTCGTTTACCTGCTGCGCTACGGCATCCTCGACTGGTCGCCAACCTACCTGAAAGAGGTGAAGCACTTCGCGCTGGATAAATCCTCCTGGGCCTATTTCCTGTATGAATATGCTGGGATCCCGGGCACGCTGCTTTGCGGCTGGATGTCAGACAAAGTGTTCAAGGGCAACCGCGGTGCGACGGGCGTGTTCTTTATGACCCTGGTGACCATTGCCACCGTCGTTTACTGGCTCAACCCGCCGGGCAACCCGTCAGTAGATATGGCCTGCATGATCGTTATCGGTTTCCTGATTTACGGTCCGGTGATGCTGATTGGCCTGCATGCCCTGGAGCTGGCCCCGAAAAAAGCGGCAGGCACGGCGGCGGGCTTTACCGGTCTGTTCGGCTATCTCGGCGGTTCGGTCGCGGCGAGCGCCATTGTGGGCTACACCGTTGACTTCTTCGGCTGGGACGGCGGTTTTATGGTGATGATTGGCGGTAGCGTGCTGGCTGTACTGCTGCTGATTGTCGTCATGATCGGTGAAAAACGTCACCACGCGGAAGTGCTGGCGCGTCGTCAATAAGGAGCAATGCGATGAAATTAACCCAACTTGCAACCGGCCTGCTGCTGGCTGGTTTAATGACCGGCTCCGCGCTGGCTGCTGATAAGATTGTGATTGCCCACCGCGGTGCCAGCGGCTATCTGCCGGAGCATACGCTCCCGGCGAAAGCGATGGCCTATGCGCAAGGCGCGGATTATCTTGAGCAGGATTTGGTGATGACCAAGGATGACCAGCTGGTTGTCCTGCATGACCATTATCTTGACCGCGTAACGGACGTGGCGGAGCGTTTCCCGGACCGCGCGCGAAAAGATGGGCGCTACTACGCCATCGACTTCACGCTGGCGGAGATCCGCTCGCTGAAGTTTACCGAAGGCTTCGAGATTGAAAACGGCAAGAAGGTGCAGGTCTATCCGGGACGTTTCCCGATGGGCAAGTCCGACTTCCGCATCCATACCTTCCAGGAGGAGATTGAGTTTGTTCAGGGGCTGAACCACTCCACCGGTAAAAACATCGGTATCTACCCGGAGATCAAAGCGCCGTGGTTCCACCATCAGGAAGGGAAAGACATTGCCGCGAAGACGCTGGAGGTGCTGAAACAGTACGGCTACACCAGCAAGAAGGACAAAGTTTACCTGCAGTGTTTTGACGCCGCCGAGCTGAAGCGCATCAAAACCGAGCTGGAGCCGAAGATGGGGATGGATCTCAATCTGGTACAGCTGATTGCCTATACCGACTGGAATGAAACCCAGGAGAAGCAGCCGGACGGGAAGTGGGTGAACTACAACTACGACTGGATGTTTAAGCCGGGCGCGATGAAGCAGATTGCGCAGTACGCCGACGGCATCGGGCCGGATTACCACATGCTGGTGGCGGAAGGCTCCACGCCGGGCCACGTGAAGCTGACGGCGATGGTGAAAGAGGCGCATGCCAGCAAGATGCAGGTGCATCCGTACACGGTGCGTGCAGACCAGTTGCCGGAGTATGCCACGGACGTGAATCAGCTTTACGACGTGCTGTATAACCAGGCGGGCGTGGACGGACTGTTTACGGATTTCCCGGATAAAGCTGTGACGTTCTTAAAATAGTTTTGTAGGTCGGGTAAGGCGAAGCCGCCACCCGACAATCAGGCTCTGTGGCCTGATGCCCTCACCCTAACCCTCTCCCACCGGGAGAGGGAAACAGGGCAATCACATCTCGATCTCAATATCGCCT
The DNA here is from genome assembly GCF_019219165.1 of Enterobacter sp. ENT02. Lineage (NCBI taxonomy): Bacteria > Pseudomonadati > Pseudomonadota > Gammaproteobacteria > Enterobacterales > Enterobacteriaceae > Enterobacter > Enterobacter sp. ENT02. The sequence continues at coordinate 1,013,592 of NZ_JAHUWD010000001.1, read as the reverse complement.
CTTGCCCTGCAGCAGCAGGGCAAAATTTCTCCTTCACTGATAAAGGCCAGCGGTTCGGTCAGCCAGTCCACCTGGCCTGCGACCAGACGGCAGCGGCAGGAGCCGCAATAGCCTTCACGACACTGGTACTCTACCTCCACCTGATGCGCTTCTAGCGCCACCAGCAGGGAAGGGTGCTCTTCCCGGCACAGCACTTCTGTGCCCGAAAGGCTCAGCGTTACGCGCGTCATCAGAGCTGGAAGTCGCTCAGGTCGTCAGTGTTGACTTCAGAATCAATCTGACCGACCAGATAAGAACTTACTTCCACTTCCTGCGGCGCCACCTGCACGTTATCGGACACCAGCCAGGTGTTGATCCACGGGATTGGGTTAGAGCGCGTCTGGAACGGCAGGTCGAGACCGACCGCCTGCATGCGGATGTTGGTGATGTACTCAACGTACTGGCACAGGATGTCTTTGTTCAGGCCAATCATGGAGCCGTCGCGGAACAGGTAGTCTGCCCACTCTTTCTCCTGCTGGGCCGCCAGCACGAACAGATCGTAGCATTCCTGCTTGCACTCTTCGGCAATCGCAGCCATTTCCGGGTCGTCCGCGCCGCTGCGCAGCAGGTTCAGCATGTGCTGAGTCCCGGTCAGGTGCAGGGCTTCGTCACGGGCGATCAGACGGATGATTTTGGCGTTGCCTTCCATCAGCTTGCGCTCGGCAAAGGCGAAGGAGCAGGCGAAGCTCACGTAGAAGCGGATCGCTTCCAGCGCGTTAACGCTCATCAGACACAGGTACAGCTGCTTTTTCAGCGCGCGCAAGTTCACGGTAATGGTTTTGCCGTTCACGTTATGCGTGCCTTCGCCCAGCAGATGCCAGTAGCTGGTCATCTCGATCAGCTCGTCGTAGTAGTGCGCAATGCCTTCCGCGCGCTTCTGGATCTGCTCGTTGGTGACGATATCGTCAAACACCACCGCCGGATCGTTCACGATGTTGCGGATGATGTGGGTGTAAGAGCGGGAGTGGATCGTCTCGGAGAACGCCCAAGTTTCTACCCAGGTTTCCAGCTCAGGAATCGAGATCAGCGGCAGCAGCGCCACGTTCGGGCTACGACCCTGAATGGAGTCCAGCAGCGTCTGGTACTTCAGGTTGCTGAGGAAGATATGTTTTTCGTGATCTGGCAACGCCTGGAAATCGATACGGTCGCGGGAAACGTCCACTTCTTCCGGGCGCCAGAAGAAGGAGAGTTGCTTTTCAATCAGCTTTTCGAAGATGTCATATTTTTGCTGATCGTAGCGTGCCACGTTGACCGGCTGGCCGAAGAACATCGGCTCTTTGAGCTGGTCGTTTTTCGTCTGTGAAAAGGTGGTATATGCCATGAATGTGTCCTGTGGTGTTATTTCCCTCACCCCGGCCCTCTCCCACAGGGAGAGGGGGAAAGAGTTCCCTCTCCCTGTGGGAGAGGGTTAGGGTGAGGGGATTTATTAGATCTTACATGCGCCGCTTTCGCAGCCATCGTCCTGAATTGACGGCACCATGTCGTCCTGCGCGTCTTCCGCACCGTCACGGGTGTTGTGATAGTACAGGGTTTTCACGCCAAACTTATACGCGGTAAGCAGGTCTTTCAGCAGCTGCTGCATCGGAACCTTGCCGGACGGGAAGCGCGTCGGGTCATAGTTGGTATTGGCAGAGATCGACTGGTCGATAAACTTCTGCATGATACCCACCAGTTGCAGGTAGCCGTCGTTGTTAGGCATTTCCCACAGCAGCTCGTAGTTGTTACCCAGCGTCTCGTAATCCGGTACGACCTGACGCAGCACGCCATCTTTCGACGCTTTAATGCTGACGTGGCCGCGCGGTGGTTCAATACCGTTGGTGGCGTTGGAGATCTGCGAAGAGGTCTCGGACGGCATCAGGGCAGAGAGCGTGGAGTTACGCAGGCCGTGGGTCTTGATGGACTCGCGCAGGCCTTCCCAGTCGAGGTGCAGCGGCTCGCTGACAATCGCGTCCAGGTCTTTCTTGTAGGTGTCGATTGGCAGAATGCCTTTCGCGTAGGTGGTTTCGTTGAACCACGGGCACGCGCCTTGCTCTTTCGCCAACTCGTTAGAGGCTTTCATCAGGTAGTACTGAATGGCTTCAAACGTCTGGTGCGTCAGGTTGTTGGCGCTGCCGTCAGAGTAACGCTTGCCGTTTTTCGCCAGCCAGTAGGCGAAGTTGATCACGCCGATACCCAGAGTACGACGGCCCATTGCACCGCGTTTAGCGGCCGGGATTGGGTAATCCTGGTAATCCAGCAGGGCGTCGAGGGCACGTACGGCCAGCACGGCCAGCTCTTCCAGCTCGTCCAGGCTCTTAATCGCACCCAGGTTGAACGCGGACAGCGTACACAGCGCGATTTCACCGTTTTCGTCGTTCACGTCTTCCAGCGGTTTGGTCGGCAGGGCGATCTCCAGGCACAGGTTCGACTGGCGCACTGGTGCAACAACCGGGTCAAACGGGCTGTGGGTGTTGCAGTGGTCCACGTTCTGGATGTAGATACGACCGGTAGAGGCACGTTCCTGCATCATCAGGGAGAACAGGTCTACCGCCTTCACGCGCTGTTTGCGGATGCTGTCGTCTTTTTCGTATTTGGTGTACAGACGCTCGAACTCGTCCTGATCGGCGAAGAACGCGTCATACAGGCCCGGGACGTCGGACGGGCTGAACAGGGTGATGTCTTCGCCCTTCAGCAGCCGGGTGTACATCAGCTTGTTGATCTGCACGCCGTAGTCCATGTGACGCACGCGGTTGCCTTCCACGCCGCGGTTGTTTTTCAGAACAAGCAGGCTTTCCACTTCCAGGTGCCACATTGGGTAGAACAGGGTCGCTGCACCGCCGCGCACGCCGCCTTGAGAGCAGGATTTCACTGCCGTCTGGAAGTGCTTATAGAACGGAATACAGCCAGTGTGGAACGCTTCACCGCCGCGAATCGGGCTGCCCAGCGCACGGATGCGACCGGCGTTGATACCGATACCGGCGCGCTGGGAAACGTATTTCACGATGGCGCTGGAGGTGGCGTTGATGGAATCCAGGCTGTCACCACACTCAATCAGTACGCAGGAGCTGAACTGACGGGTTGGGGTACGCACGCCAGACATGATTGGCGTCGGCAGAGAAATCTTGAACGTCGATACCGCATCGTAGAAACGCTTCACGTATTCCAGACGGGTGTCGCGTGGGTAGTTAGAGAACAGGCAGGCAGCCACCAGAATATAGAGGAACTGGGCGCTTTCGTAGATCTCACCGGTTACGCGGTTCTGAACCAGGTATTTGCCTTCGAGCTGCTTCACCGCCGCATAGGAGAAGTTCATGTCGCGCCAGTGATCGATAAACCCGTTCATCTGCTCGAACTCTTCTTCCGTATAGTCTTCCAGCAGATGCGTGTCGTATTTGCCCAGCTCGACCATTTTCACCACGTGATCGTACAGCTTAGGCGGCTCAAACTGGCCGTAGGCTTTTTTACGCAGGTGGAAAATCGCCAGACGTGCAGCGAGGTACTGATAATCCGGTGCTTCACGGGAGATCAGATCCGCCGCTGCCTTGATGATGGTTTCATGGATATCAGACGTTTTGATGCCGTCGTAGAACTGGATGTGGGAACGCAGTTCAACCTGGGAGATAGATACGTTGTTCAGTCCTTCTGCTGCCCAGTCGAGAACTCGATGGATTTTGTCCAGATTGATACGCTCGGTGGTACCGTCGCGCTTTGTCACCAGCAGACTCTGATTCATGTGGGGTTTACCTGTCCGTGAAATAAAAAATATCCCCCGCTTATCCACAGATCCGTCTTGTGACTAACTCTGTGGATAAATACTACATATAGGGGGTTTGCGATAAGAAAAACGCTATATGGTGAGTATTCTAGTATCGAATCTTTTCAGCACAAGGGTTGATTTTGACGTTAAATTGAGGTTGTGAAAGGGTAAAAAAGGCTAAGTCCTCGTACCGTAAGGCCTGGAAGACATGTCAATAATTAAGAAAAAAAATTCAAAATTTGATCGAGTGCTGATTTCTTCAACGGGAGGTCAGAATTGCGCAACATGATGTCGCGCAATCTTTATAAGAATAACGAATGACGTTAGTCGTTTTTGGCGGTGGTATGCAACATATAGTTAACATCTACGCCCGGTGCGAGCTTGAATTTATCGGTCAGCGGATTGTAGTGCAGGCCGGTGATGTGCTGCTCTTTGAGCCACGTCTGGTCAACCCAGCTTAACAACTCCGCAGGCTTGATGAATTTCTTCACGTCGTGCGTGCCTTTCGGCACCATGCGCAGCACATATTCTGCGCCAACAACGGCCATCAGCCAGGCTTTACCGTTACGGTTGATGGTCGAGAAGAAGACCTGTCCACCCGGTTTCACCAGTTTTGCACAGGCGTGCACCACGGACTGCGGATCGGGAACGTGCTCCAGCATCTCCATGCAGGTCACCACATCGTACTGATGAGCATGTTTTGCCGCGTGCTCTTCCACGGTTTCCTGCACGTATTCCACCTGAATGCCGGACTCCAGCGCGTGAAGGCGGGCAACCTGCAGCGGTTCAAAGCCCATATCCAGGCCGGTAACGGTGGCCCCTTCGCGCGCCATGCTTTCAGCCAGGATGCCGCCGCCGCAGCCGACGTCGAGCACTTTCTTACCGAACAGACCGCCGGAACGCTCCGCGATATAGCCCAGACGCAGCGGGTTAATGCGATGCAGAGGTTTGAACTCACCTTCGAGATCCCACCAGCGGGACGCCACCGCTTCAAATTTGGCAATCTCTTCGTGGTCAACGTTGTGAGCCACCGGGGATTTTTCGGCATTCATGGGCGCTTTTACTCCTTATTTAGCAAGACAAAGGAGTATATCAGCCCGCGCGGGTGAATAAAGCTTATTGGTTTACCTCAATCACCGCGGCTGTGTTATAATTTGCGACCTTTGAATCCGGGATACAGTAGAGGGATAGCGGTTAGATGAGCGACCTTGCGAGAGAAATTACACCGGTTAACATCGAGGAAGAGCTGAAGAGCTCCTATCTGGACTATGCGATGTCGGTCATTGTTGGCCGTGCGCTGCCGGACGTCCGCGATGGCCTTAAGCCGGTACACCGTCGCGTACTATACGCCATGAACGTATTGGGCAATGACTGGAATAAAGCCTATAAAAAATCTGCCCGCGTCGTGGGTGACGTCATCGGTAAATATCACCCGCATGGTGATACCGCCGTTTATGACACCATCGTCCGTATGGCGCAGCCATTCTCCTTGCGCTACATGCTGGTAGATGGTCAGGGTAACTTTGGTTCTGTTGACGGCGACTCCGCAGCGGCGATGCGTTATACGGAAATCCGTATGTCGAAAATCGCCCACGAGCTGATGGCCGACCTGGAAAAAGAGACCGTTGATTTCGTCGATAACTACGACGGCACCGAGCGCATTCCTGATGTTATGCCAACCAAGATCCCGAACCTGTTAGTGAACGGTTCGTCCGGTATCGCGGTCGGTATGGCAACCAACATTCCGCCACACAACATCACCGAGGTGATCAACGGCTGCCTGGCCTATATCGACGATGAAGAGATCAGCATTGAAGGGCTGATGGAACACATCCCGGGCCCGGACTTCCCGACGGCGGCGATCATCAACGGTCGTCGTGGTATTGAAGAAGCCTACCGCACCGGTCGTGGCAAGATTTACATCCGTGCCCGCGCCGAAGTGGAAGCGGACGCCAAAACGGGTCGTGAAACCATTATTGTTCACGAGATCCCGTATCAGGTGAACAAAGCGCGTCTGATTGAAAAAATCGCCGAGCTGGTAAAAGAAAAACGTGTTGAAGGTATCAGCGCGCTGCGTGACGAGTCTGACAAAGACGGTATGCGTATCGTGATTGAGATCAAACGTGACGCGGTGGGTGAGGTTGTGCTGAACAACCTGTACTCCCAGACTCAGCTCCAGGTTTCCTTCGGTATCAACATGGTTGCACTGCACCATGGTCAGCCGAAGATCATGAACCTGAAAGAGATCCTGAGCGCGTTCGTGCGTCACCGCCGTGAAGTGGTGACCCGCCGTACAATCTTCGAGCTGCGTAAAGCGCGCGACCGTGCCCACATCCTTGAAGCGCTGGCCGTTGCCCTGGCAAACATTGACCCGATCATTGAGCTGATTCGCCGTGCGCCGACGCCGGCGGAAGCGAAAGCGGCATTAGTGGCCCGTCCTTGGGCGCTGGGTAACGTTTCTGCGATGCTCGAACGCGCTGGCGACGACGCGGCACGTCCTGAGTGGCTGGAGCCTGAATTCGGCGTGCGCGACGGTCAGTACTATCTGACCGAGCAGCAGGCACAGGCGATTCTGGATCTGCGCTTGCAGAAACTGACCGGCCTTGAGCATGAAAAACTGCTCGACGAATACAAAGAGCTGCTGGAACAGATTGCTGAGCTGCTGCATATCCTGGGTAGCGCAGACCGCCTGATGGAAGTGATCCGCGAAGAGCTGGAGCTGGTCCGCGATCAGTTCGGCGATGCGCGACGCACTGAAATCACCGCAAACAGCTCTGATATCAACATTGAAGATCTGATCAACCGCGAAGACGTGGTGGTCACCCTGTCTCACCAGGGCTATGTGAAGTATCAGCCGCTGACCGACTACGAAGCACAGCGTCGTGGCGGTAAAGGGAAATCTGCGGCACGTATTAAAGAAGAAGACTTTATTGACCGTCTGCTGGTGGCGAACACCCATGACACGATCCTCTGCTTCTCAAGCCGTGGTCGTCTCTACTGGATGAAAGTCTATCAGCTGCCGGAAGCAAGCCGTGGCGCGCGTGGCCGTCCAATCGTCAACCTGCTGCCGCTGGAAGCGAATGAACGTATCACCGCTATCCTGCCGGTACGCGAGTACGAAGAGGGCGTGAACGTCTTTATGGCGACTGCGAGCGGTACCGTGAAGAAAACCGCGCTGACCGAATTCAGCCGTCCGCGTTCGGCCGGTATTATCGCCGTGAACCTGAACGAAGGCGACGAACTGATCGGTGTGGATCTGACCTCCGGTTCCGATGAAGTGATGCTGTTCTCCGCCGCCGGTAAAGTGGTGCGTTTCAAAGAGAACGCGGTCCGCGCAATGGGCCGTACGGCAACAGGCGTTCGTGGGATCAAACTGGCGGGTGAAGACTCCGTTGTTTCCCTGATCGTTCCACGCGGCGAAGGGGCTATCCTGACCGTCACGCAGAACGGCTACGGTAAACGTACGGCGGAAAGCGAATATCCGACTAAGTCCCGTGGTACGCAGGGCGTTATCTCTATCAAAGTGACCGAGCGCAACGGTTCCGTTGTCGGCGCGGTGCAGGTGGACGACGCCGACCAGATCATGATGATCACCGATGCCGGTACGCTGGTGCGTACTCGCGTATCTGAGATCAGCGTGGTGGGTCGTAACACCCAGGGCGTGATCCTCATCCGTACAGCGGAAGATGAAAACGTGGTGGGTCTGCAGCGCGTTGCTGAGCCTGTGGATGACGAAGAACTCGACTCCATCGATGGTACGGTAGCGGAAGGCGATGATGAAATCGCGCCGGAAGCGGACACCGACGAAGATGCAGCGGATGACGCTGACGAGTAATGTCTCCTGACGCAAAAAGGGCCGGTTTCCGGCCCTTTTCTTTTGCACAAGCAGACAAGTGAACGTTGCGACAAGCCGCGTTTACCGCTACCTTAACCACATTCTTTTTGACCCCGATGGCGGAGCCTCGCCCCTTTGAAATACCTCGTCTCCTTTCGTACCACGCTGAAAGTCTCTCGCTATCTGTTCCGGGCGCTGGCGCTACTGCTTTGGTTGCTGGTGGCTCTGTTCTCGGTGTTTTTCATCGTTAATGCGCTACACCAGAAAGAAGCGGAGATCCGCCAGGAGTTTAATCTCAGCTCCGATCAGGCCCAGCGCTACATTCAGCGCACCTCTGACGTCATGAAGGAGCTGAAGTACATTGCCGAGAATCGCCTGACGGCGGAAAACGGTATTCTTGCCATTCGTGGGCGCAATGATAAAACCGAAGTGCCCGACTTTGAGCCCCTGTTCCCGGACTCTGACTGCTCCGCAATGGGCAGCACCTGGCGCGGCTCGCTGGAATCGCTGGCGTGGTTTATGCGCTACTGGCGTGACAACTTCTCCGCGGCCTATGACCTGAACCGCGTCTATCTTATTGGCAGCGAAAATCTCTGCATGGCCGATTTTGGCCTGCGCGACATGCCCGTAGAGCGTGATGACGCGCTGAAAAGCCTGCATGAGCGTATTGTGAAATACCGCAATGCGCCGCAGGACGAGCGCGGGAATAACATCTTCTGGATTAGCCAGGGCCCGCGCACGGGCGTGGGCTACTTCTATGCCCTGACGCCGGTGTATCTGGGCAACCGCCTGCAGGCGCTGCTGGGCATTGAACAAACCATCCGCATGGAAAATTTCTTCACGCCGGGCAGCCTGCCGATGGGGGTGACCATTCTCGATGAAAACGGTCATTCCCTGATCTCCCTCGCCGGGCCGGATAACCGTTTGAACGTTGATCCACACTGGATGCAGGAGCGGTCGTGGTTTGGCTACACCTCCGGTTTCCGCGAGCTGGTGTTGAAGAAAAGTCTGCCGCCTTCGTCGCTCAGCATTGTCTATTCGGTGCCGGTGGATATGGTGCTTGAACGCATTCGCATCCTGATCCTCAACGCCATTTTGCTGAATATCGCGGTGGGCGTGGCACTGTTTATGCTGGCGCGCATGTATGAGCGCCGGATATTTATTCCGGCAGAGGCAGACGCCCAGCGTCTCGAAGAACATGAGCAGTTTAACCGTAAGATTGTCGCCTCTGCGCCGGTGGGGATCTGTATCCTGCGCACCCAGGACGGCACCAATATCCTCAGTAACGAGCTGGCGCATAACTACCTGAACATGCTGACGCATGAGGACAGGCAGCGGCTGACGCAGATTATCTGCGGGCAGCAGGTTAACTTTGTGGACGTGCTGACCAGCACCCACACCAACCTGCAAATCAGCTTCGTGCATTCGCGCTATCGCAATGAAAACGTGGCCATTTGCGTGCTGGTGGATGTCTCCGCGCGCGTGAAAATGGAAGAGTCGCTTCAGGAGATGGCGCAGGCGGCCGAGCAGGCCAGCCAGTCGAAATCGATGTTCCTTGCTACCGTCAGCCACGAGCTGCGCACGCCGCTTTACGGGATCATCGGTAACCTCGATCTGCTGCAGACGAAAGAGCTGCCGAAAGGGGTTGATCGCCTGGTCACGGCGATGAACAACTCTTCGAGCCTGCTGCTGAAAATCATCAGCGATATTCTCGATTTCTCAAAAATTGAGTCAGAGCAGCTGAAAATCGAGCCGCGCGAGTTTTCCCCGCGCGAGGTCATGAACCATATTAGCGCCAACTATCTGCCGCTGGTGGTGCGTAAACAGCTGGGACTGTACTGCTTTATCGAACCGGACGTGCCGCTGACGCTGCACGGCGATCCGATGCGCCTGCAGCAGGTCATATCCAACCTGCTGAGCAACGCTATCAAATTTACCGATATCGGCTGTATTGTGCTGCACGTGTGCCGCGTAGGGGACTATCTGACTATCCGCGTGCGTGATACGGGCGTGGGCATCCCGGCGAAGGAGGTGGTCCGTCTGTTCGACCCGTTCTTCCAGGTCGGGACGGGCGTGCAGCGCAACTTCCAGGGGACCGGGCTGGGGCTGGCGATTTGTGAAAAGCTCATCAGCATGATGGACGGGGATATCTCGGTTGACACCGAGCCGGGCATGGGAAGCCAGTTCACCATCCGTATTCCGCTCTACTCGGCGCAGTATCCGGCTAAAACGACGGTCGATGGGCTGAGCGACAAGCGCTGCTGGCTGGCGGTGCATAACGCTTCGCTCAATGATTATCTGACGGCGCTGCTTAACCACAGTGGCGTACGGGTATGCCGATATGAAGGGCAGACTCCGGACGTGGACGATATGCTGATCGCTGACGACATGCCGGAACAGGCGTGGCCGGGAAGAGGGGTGATCATGTTCTGCCGTCGCCACATTGGTATTCCGCTGGAGCGCGCGCCGGGGGAATGGGTGCACAGCGTGGCAACCCCGCATGAGCTGTTAGGGCTACTGGCGCGCATTTACAGCGTACAGCTTGAAGACAGCGATGGCGCAACGGCACTGCCGTCACCGGATGCGCTGGCGTCGGTGAATGACGACATGATGATTCTGGTGGTGGACGACCATCCGATCAACCGCCGCCTGCTGGCCGACCAGCTTGGCTCGCTCGGATATCAGTGTAAAACCGCCAACGACGGCGTTGATGCGCTGAACGTGCTGAGTAAAAACCATATTGATATCGTGCTGAGCGACGTGAATATGCCAAACATGGACGGCTACCGTCTGACGCAGCGTATTCGCCAGCTTGGCCTGACGCTGCCGGTCGTTGGCGTGACGGCTAACGCCCTGGCGGAAGAGAAGCAGCGCTGCCTGGAGTCTGGCATGGACAGCTGCCTGTCGAAGCCGGTGACGCTGGACGTATTGAAGCAGACGTTGTCCGTCTATGCGGATCGCGTGAGAAAAACCAGAATATAAAAAAGGCCCGCGAGGGCCTTTTACGTTTTTCACCCTCTCCCTGTGGGAGAGGGGCGGGGTGAGGGCATCAGGCCGCACACCTGCCCGGGATCAATCCTTATCCGTTGCGCTCAGCGTCACGGAGGAGAGATAGTTGAGCAGCGCAATATCATTGTCCACACCCAGCTTCATCATTGCTGATTTCTTCTGGCTGCTGATGGTTTTAATACTGCGGTTCAGCTTCTTGGCAATCTCGGTTACCAGGAAACCTTCTGCGAAGAGACGCAGAACTTCGCTCTCTTTTGGAGACAGGCGCTTGTCGCCATAGCCACCCGCGCTGATTTTCTCCAGCAGGCGGGAGACGCTTTCAGGCGTGAATTTCTTGCCTTTCTGCAGCGCTGCCAGCGCTTTTGGCAGGTCGGTTGGTGCACCTTGCTTCAGCACAATCCCTTCGATATCCAGATCCAACACTGCGCTCAGGATCGCCGGGTTGTTGTTCATGGTCAGAACGATGATCGAGATGTCCGGGAAGTGACGTTTAATGTATTTGATGAGCGTGATCCCATCACCGTATTTGTCTCCAGGCATGGACAGGTCGGTAATGAGCACGTGTGCATCAAGTTTAGGAAGGTTATTGATCAGTGCTGTAGAGTCTTCAAATTCACCGACTACATTCACCCACTCGATCTGTTCAAGTGATTTGCGAATACCGAACAGTACAATCGGATGGTCATCGGCAATAATTACGTTCATATTGTTCATGTATAAGGCTACCTTGCTACAGCAAGCTCTTGACATAGGTGTCAATGTCGCTGATGTATTTTTCAATGCCAGAGGCATCTTTCTCACGAATTAGATGTTCCAGCGTTTCACATAACTGCTTGCCGGGAACCAGATTAAGCATGGCAAACACCCCTTTAAGCCGGTGTGCTGTCTGTGCCAGCGCTGCAAAATCATTCGCAGCGGACTCAGTATACAACCGCTTAACATCATCTGGTACTGTATCAACAAAGAGTGAATAGTATCCGCTGGCGTGGAGCTCGGCATTTTCATTGCCGCCTAACGGTGATTCCGCTATCTCTTCCTGCGCCAGTTGCTCTTCTATAAGTTGTAGTACAGCTTCCTGCATCGCATTGCTTATATTAAAGTTGACGCGCAGCTGGCCTGGGCCGATTTTTCGCACGCCTGACTCATCATCGCTTAAAAGCAAGCCTGTGGCAGTAAGATTAGACGGATTATCAGTTAAAAATAGATCAAATTCTTGACTCGCAAGCCTTTCGTCCGGCGTGATGCAGGCCGCACCCCAGTTTTCTAACTGGCGAACCACGATATTGCGGATCTCGTTTGAGGTCACATCGACCATCACCACCACATCATCCAGCAGACGTTCTTCATCTTCTTCCTGTGGATTCGCCGCCATTTTGACATGCAGCGAGTAGCGTGTGCCGAGGGATTCACGCGCCTTAATATTCAGGTGACCGCCCAGTTTACGTGCCAGCTGATCGCACAGCCAGAAGGTGAGGGCGTTCGCTTTGCCGTAGTGGTCACTCTGGGTATCGTTCAGGAACGGGAAGTGCAGATTATCAATTTCACTTACGGTGACGCCTTCACCCGTGTCCAGAATACGGAACGTCAGGCGATCCTCCGTCGATTCGTCAGTGCTGACTTCGAGAGTAATCTTCCCGATCTGGGTGGTGGTGACCGAATACTGGATCAGCATCAGCAGGATCCGACGCAGCGCTTCGCGATCGCCATGGCGCTCGTCATTCGCCGGGAGGTGGTTGTTGATCAGCAGCTGCAGCCCTTTGCGCTTAATGACCGGGAGCACCTCCGGAACCACTTCATCGATCAGATCCTGGATAGAAAAGAGCGTTGGAGTGCCTTTCCAGATGTCATTTTCCAGCATGTTTGCAAGCTGGATTTCGTCGACCATACGCACCAGCGACTCGGCCTGGCTCGTCAACTGCTGGCCTTCTGGCGTATTCAGACCCGCAGCCTGAGCAGCCAGCGTTTTTAACGGTTGTTTGAACGCATCACCAATATTTTGCATAAACGCCGTGCGGCCATGCTGGTTTTTCTCGTAAAGCCGCTGCGCCTGCTTGAGCTTTTTGTTGACCAGCACTTCACGGTCCTGATCGCGAATAACAAAGATTTGCGTACGGGATGCAACCTGGCTGCTGAACTGACGGATCTCATACAGCTCGTTATTAATGGTTGCCTGAATTACCCCCTGGTGCTGATCCGCCATCGTCGTGATGTTCTGCAGGTTGAGGTGGGGCAGAAGGTGATCGGCAATCTTGTTGCTCATCACCGTGCGGTTGGCTTCCTGATCGTGAACAAGCACCCCGAGCGGCAGCACCGAAATAATCTCTTCATTCAGGGCGCGCAATACGCGAAGTTCATTACTGGTGCCCGCAGATACGGCAGAGGCGTCACTCTGACGTCCCGGCTGGAAGCGGAACGTGCTATAGCCAAACAGCGCCAGTGCCAGCAAACCGATGTTCAGCAGCAGCGGCAGCAGGATGTTTTGCAATGTATCAAGCAGCAAGGTGCCAAACGGCACCTGCCACACCAGACGCATGCCGGTTGAATTTAACGATGACGCAATTTCTATTTTTGAGCCGTTAAATGAAATAGAGACACTCTCTGTCCCTTCTTTATCCGGCGGGTTGCGCAGGTTTTGCGTGCTGTTGTCAGGCTCCAGGCGGAAGCTGTCCAGCGGCATGTCCGGCGGGATCAGGTCATTGATCGGCAGATCGAACGCCACCACGGTTGCGAGATGTCCCGGCTGGTTAAACGTCGTGCGCAGCGTAAAGTAATGCCCATTTTGCCAGGCCAGACGGCGCAATGAGGAGAAACTCTCGCGCTCATCCAGGGCGTTGGCTTGCTGCAACATTTCTGCGCGGCGTGAATCCACAATGCTGCCTACCGTCGTCTCTTTAAATCCGGATGAGAGGTCTTTGAGCGGCAGGGTAGAGATCAGGATCATGCTGTTGTCCTGACCGTTCAGATAGTACATCGACCAGGGCACGGTCTCTGCGCCCCAGAGAGTATCAAGATAGGTTGAAATGCGCTGCGTCATCTCAAGCGTCGCGCTGTCATGCGAACCGAAAATCAGGGCTTCTGTCTTACGCTGAGGTTTTTCCAGGTAATACACATCCTGCTTAAGGCGTGTCTCCTGTAATCCTTCCCCGGTGGTGGTTGCGGGCGCGGCGGCAATGTTGTCGTAGATCTGCCAGGTCGCATAGCGCCATGTGTCGATCCGTTTGTGGACCGCATGAGTGATATCAACGATCTGGTAACTCTTGTCCTTCAGCCAGGCATTGACCGCACTTTGAACCATGACCCCCATCGTGACCAACAGCACAACGATCAATAGTAGAAAGAAACGGGTGATGCTCCCCGGAAGGAGGGAGAATTTGCTCAGGGCGGTAGTTTCAGTCTGACTCATTGATATCTTTAACCCGTGATGGCCGTGCTTTAAGGGGATACGGCAGTATAAAGGGTAAAACCTGAATTTCCAGCGTCATGGTCTGAGAATGACGGACTTTTTCCACTGAGAATGTCCACAGCGCTCGGTGCGTAAAATATGTACAAATGACAGCGGGATGTATAAATATAAGTCAACATCTCTTCAGGAATAGCACGAATAAACAAGAAATTGAGTTTTGTAGAAATGATGCGGGTCCGCGGAGGGGCAGGGGGCGATTTAGTTAATAGTCGTTACGATTTCGGGGCGGTAGCACAAGAAAAATATAATTGCGTAAAGAAAGGTAAAAAAAAACCGAACGCTCGGCATTCGGTTCAATTAGGGATAAACAGACATTCAAAACTGAATGACGGTAATAAATAAAGTTAATGATGATAGCGAGAGTTATTTTAGTGATATTGGCTTGTTTTGTTTTATCATTCAGTGCTGTCATGGGTTTTTATGTAATAGTATGATTTTAAGCTTCTTTTTTTTCATTTTGATTATTGGTGCTATATTTTTGACCCCTGCGTGCTTTGTAAAAGTTCCTTGATATTTACAAATTGAAACATCTTGATAGATAAATGAAACATCTTAAAAGTTTTCGTATCATATTCCCGTTGGATTATTCTGTATTTTTGAGGAGAATGAAGTTGCCGACTGGTTAAGAGGGTTAATCAGTAAGCAGTGGTAATAATAAGGCATATAACAGAGGGTTAATAAAATGAAAGTTAAAGTACTGTCCCTCCTGGTACCAGCACTGCTGGTAGCAGGCGCAGCAAATGCGGCTGAAATTTATAACAAAGACGGCAACAAATTAGATCTGTACGGTAAAGTTGATGGTCTGCACTATTTCTCTGATGACGACAGCGTTGACGGCGACCAGACCTACATGCGTCTTGGCTTCAAGGGCGAAACGCAGGTTAATGACCAGCTGACCGGTTACGGCCAGTGGGAATACCAGATTCAGGGTAACTCCGGCGAAAACGAAAACAACTCCTGGACGCGTGTGGCGTTCGCGGGTCTGAAATTTGCTGACGCGGGTTCTTTCGATTACGGTCGTAACTACGGTGTTGTTTACGATGTCACCTCCTGGACTGACGTACTGCCAGAATTCGGCGGCGACACCTACGGTTCTGACAACTTCATGCAGCAGCGTGGTAATGGCTTCGCGACCTACCGTAACCAGGACTTCTTCGGTCTGGTTGATGGCCTGAACTTCGCGCTGCAGTATCAGGGTAAAAACGGTAGCGTAAGCGGTGAAGATCAGACCAACAACGGTCGTTCTGCACTCCGTCAGAACGGTGATGGCTACGGTGGTTCTATCACTTACGATCTGGGCGAAGGCTTCGGTATCGGTACTGCTCTCACCAGTTCTAAACGTACCAGCTCCCAGAACGACATGGATTTCGGTACCGGCGATCGTGCTGACACCTACACCGGTGGTCTGAAATACGACGCGAACAACCTCTACCTGGCTGCACAGTACACCCAGACCTACAACGCGACCCGCGCGGGCGATCTGGGCTGGGCTAACAAAGCACAGAACTTCGAAGTGGTTGCACAGTACCAGTTCGACTTCGGTCTGCGTCCATCCGTGGCTTACCTGCAGTCTAAAGGTAAGGATCTGGAAAACGGCTACGGCGACCAGGATATCCTGAAATACGTTGACGTGGGCGCGACCTACTACTTCAACAAAAACATGTCCACCTATGTTGATTACAAAATCAACCTGCTGGACGAGAACGACTTCACTCGTAACGCTGGCATCAGCACTGACGATGTCGTCGCGCTGGGTCTGGTTTACCAGTTCTAATCGCTTCATTGCGTGACTAAGGGGCCTTCTGGCCCCTTTTTTTGGGTCTTACAACGAGACCATTTTGGTGTACTCTTGCCGCCCTGGCATGAGGATAATAATGAATGGATATGACTTTTTTACGCGCCAGCGTTCTGGCTACGCTTTTTTTCCTGACAGCGTGTGACGCGCCTGCACCCTCAGCACAAACTGACGCGCCAGCGGCGACGGTGCTGGAAGGGAAAACGATGGGCACCTTCTGGCGCGTGAGCGTCATGCATCTCGACACGGCGCGGGCTGACGAACTTCGCGGCAAAATTCAGTCCCAGCTCGACGCTGACGACCAGCTGCTTTCAACCTATAAAAACGACTCCGCGCTCATGCGTTTTAACCTCTCAACCAGCACCTCTCTGTGGCCGGTGAGTGAAGCCATGGCCGATATTGTGACGGAGTCAATGCGCGTGGGGTATAAAACCAACGGCGCGATGGACGTGACCGTCGGGCCGCTGGTGAATCTGTGGGGATTTGGCCCCAACAAGCAGCCGGTGACCACGCCTGACCAGGCGGCGATTGATGACGCCCGCGCGCGCACCGGGCTGCAACACCTGACGGTCATTAACCAGTACGGTCAACAATATCTGCAAAAAGACATTCCCGATCTCTTTGTCGATCTCTCAACGGTAGGCGAGGGGTATGCGGCAGATCATCTTGCGGCGCTGATGGAGCGTGAAGGCATTTCCCGCTATCTGGTCTCGGTGGGCGGTGCGCTCGTCAGCCGGGGGATGAACGCCAGTGGCAAACCGTGGCGGGTGGCCATTCAAAAACCCACCGATCGGCAAAACGCGGTGCAGGCTATTGTGGATATCAACGGCCACGGGATCAGCACCTCGGGAAGCTATCGCAACTATTATGAGCTCGACGGCAAACGCATTTCGCATGTCATCGATCCGCAGACCGGCCGTCCGATTACCCATAATCTTGTTTCCGTTACGGTGATCGCGCCGACGGCACTGGAAGCGGATGCCTGGGATACCGGCCTGATGGTACTCGGCCCGGAAAAGGCCAAAGAGGTGGCGCGGCAGGAACAGCTCGCGGTCTATATGATCACCAAAGAGGGCGACGGGTTCAAAACCTGGTGCTCGCCGCAGTTTACAGGCTTCCTGGTGAGCGAAAAAAATTAAAAAGCAAGGTTGCGGGTTTTTGTTCGGTGGCACTCGGGCAAGGTAGGATTATGCTTGTAAGAGGAGCTGATGATGAAAAACGTAACCTTTACTACCGATGAAGATCGCTGGCAAGCCGTGCTTGGCCGCGATCCTCGCGCCGATAATCAGTTTGTCTTTGCGGTTCAGACGACGGGGATTTATTGCCGTCCGTCCTGTCGTGCCCGCCATGCGCTGCGTAAAAATGTCCGCTTCTATCCTGATGCTCAGCACGCTGTTCAGGACGGCTTTCGCCCCTGCAAACGCTGTATGCCGGACAAGCTCAACCCACATCAGCAGACGCTGGCGAAAGTTGAACAGGCCTGCCGCCTGCTGGAGCAGGATCCGGCGTTAACGCTGGAGGCGTTGGCGCAGAAGGTCGCCAGCAGTCCTTTCCATTTCCACCGTCTGTTTAAATCCGTGACCGGCATGACACCTAAAGCCTGGCAGCAGGCCGCGCGGGAACACCGTCTGCGCAGCGCGCTGGCGCAGGGGGATAAAATTACCGACGCTGTACTGGCGGCAGGGTTTCCCGACAGCAGCAGTTATTACCGGAAAGCCGATGAGGCGTTGGGGATGACGGCGAAGCAGTACCGCAGCGGGGATGTCGCGGTTCGTTACGCCATCAGCGACTGTTCCCTGGGGCGTTGTCTGGTTGGCGAAAGCGAGCGCGGGATCTGCGCAATCCTGCTGGGTGACGACGATGCGACTTTAGAAGGGGAACTGTTGACGCTGTTTCCCCGCGCGGAGCGAGAAGTGCTTGAAGGTCCGTTCGCGCAGCGCATCCAGCAGGTGATGAGCAGTATTGACAGCCGCTCGGTGCCGCTGGCGCTTCCGCTGGATATCCGCGGAACGGCTTTTCAGCAGCAGGTCTGGCAGGCCCTTCGCAACATTCCCTGTGGTGAAACAGCAAGCTACCAACAGGTGGCAAAGGCGATGGGTAAACCCAATGCCGTACGCGCCGTGGCAGGTGCCTGCGCCGCAAACAAACTGGCGATCGTCATTCCCTGCCATCGCGTAGTGCGAAACGACGGGACGCTTTCGGGTTATCGTTGGGGGACGGCACGAAAAGCGATATTGCTTAAACGTGAGGCGAGTCACCGGGAGGAATAATGCTCGATCTTTTTGCCGATGCAGAGCCCTGGCAGGAGCCGCTCGCGCCGGGGGCGGTGATCCTGCGCCGCTTTGCGCTTTCCCGCGCAGCGGCGTTACTGACTGGCATTGATGAGGTGGCGGCCGTCTCGCCATTTCGCCATATGGTGACGCCGGGCGGGTATACCATGTCGGTGGCGATGACCAACTGCGGTCAACTCGGCTGGGCGACCAACGAACGCGGCTATCTGTATGCGCCCAATGATCCCACCACCGGCAAGCCGTGGCCGCTGATGCCGGATGCGTTTCAGCGACTCTGCCACGAGGCTGCGGTTGCCGCCGGGTATGCCGATTTTCAGCCGGATGCCTGTCTGATCAACCGCTATGCCGTCGGGGCAAAACTGTCGCTGCATCAGGATAAGGATGAGCCGGATCTGCGCGCGCCAATCGTTTCGGTCTCTCTGGGTCTGCCCGCTGTCTTTCAGTTTGGTGGATTACGTCGTAACGATCCGCTTAAGCGTCTGATGCTGGAGCACGGTGATGTGGTGGTCTGGGGCGGCGAGTCGAGGCTCTTTTATCACGGCATTCAACCGCTTAAACCTGGTGTTCACCCGCAAACGGGGGCGTTTCGCTTTAACCTGACGTTCCGTCAGGCGGCTTATGGCGAATAAAAATAAGAATTATTCTTGATGTAAACGCAAGGCAGTTTACACTGCGGGCTGATTTTCTTGTCCGGATTGCTCTGCATGCAACTACTTCTTCTTGTCTGGCGTCAGTATCGCTGGCCTTTTATTGCGGTGATGGCGTTAAGCCTTGCCAGCGCCGCGCTGGGTATCGGCCTGATCGCCTTTATCAACGTCCGTTTGATTGAAATGGTCGACTCCTCGCTGGCCGTTCTGCCGGAATTCCTGGGTTTATTGCTGCTGCTGATGGCGGTCACGCTGGGTTCACAGCTGGCCCTGACCGCGCTCGGCCACCACTTCGTTTTCCGTCTGCGCAGCGAATTTATCAAGCGGATCCTCGACACGCAGGTTGAGCGCGTGGAGCAACTCGGCAGTGCCTCCCTGCTTGCAGGGCTGACCAGCGACGTGCGCGCCATAACCATCGCCTTTGTGCGTCTGCCGGAGCTGGTGCAAGGTATCATTTTGACCTTCGGTTCGGCGGCCTACCTTGCCTGGCTCTCCACTAAAATGCTGGCGGTTACCGCGCTGTGGATTGTCATCACCATCTGGGGCGGGTTCCTGCTGGTGTCGCGCGTCTACAAACACATGGCGGTACTTCGCGAAACCGAAGATAAACTTTACAACGATTACCAGACGGTGCTGGAAGGGCGCAAAGAGCTGACCCTTAACCGCGAGCGCGCCGAGCATATTTTCAATAATCTCTATATCCCGGACGCGCGCGAATACCGGCATCACATCATTCGCGCCGATACCTTCCACCTGAGCGCGGTGAACTGGTCGAACATTATGATGCTGGGTGCCATTGGCCTGGTGTTCTGGATGGCGAACAGCCTGGGCTGGGCGGACACCAACGTGGCGGCAACCTACTCGCTGACGCTGCTGTTTTTGCGCACGCCACTGCTCTCGGCCGTCGGCGCGTTGCCCACCTTGCTGAGTGCGCAGGTGGCGTTTAACAAGCTCAAAAAATTCGATCTCGCGCCGTTTAAGGCTGAATTCCCGCGTCCGCAGGCCTTCCCGAACTGGCAGACGCTGGAACTGCGTAACGTCACGTTCCGCTATCAGGATAACGCCTTCTCCGTGGGGCCGGTTAACCTGACGATTCACCGTGGTGAGTTGCTGTTCCTGATTGGCGGCAACGGCAGCGGTAAATCCACGCTGGCGATGTTGCTGACCGGGCTTTATCAACCGCAGTCGGGCGAGATTTTGCTGGACGGTAAGCCGCTGAGTGCAGAGAAACCGGAGGATTACCGCAAGCTTTTCTCGGCGGTATTTACCGACGTATGGCTGTTTGATCGGCTGCTGGGGCCGGAAGGCCAGCAGGCCAATCCGGCGCTGGTGGAGAAGTGGCTTGGGCATCTGCAGATGTCGCACAAGCTTGAGCTTCAGGACGGCAAGATCCTGAACCTTAAGCTCTCGAAAGGGCAGAAAAAGCGCGTGGCGCTGCTGCTGGCCCTGGCGGAAGAGCGTGACATCATCCTGCTGGATGAATGGGCGGCCGATCAGGACCCGCATTTCCGCCGCGAGTTTTATCAGGTGCTGCTGCCGCTGATGCAGGAGATGGGCAAAACCATTTTCGCCATCAGCCACGACGATCATTACTTCATTCACGCCGACCGTCTGCTGGAGATGCGCGACGGCACGCTGAGCGAGCTGACCGGTGAAGAACGCGATGCAGCATCGCGTGACGCGGTGGCGCGCACGGCCTGATGCCCTCACCCTAACCCTCTCCCACAGGGAGAGGGGATAGATCGTGGCCGTAGTGGCGATTTTTTCTCCATCCTACCCCGTTGTTTATTCTTATTTACATATCCCCGCGCTATGCTTAATGCCAACTCATTTAATGGATTTATGATTGATGTCGGTATTAAAGAAAAACAGCGCCAGACAGCGTGACCAGGAGCGTGCGCGACTTATCTGGCTTCTCACGACCGATAAAGCGGTCACTTCTGCGTTATTAGGCAAACTGACCCTGGCTGAGCAATATGATGTCGGCACCTTAGCCGACGATATTGCTGAGGTAGGTGCGCTGGTTGCTCATTTACCCCCGCCGGATCTGGCGGATACTCTCGAAGCGCTTCCCTCGGAAGAACGTCACGCCCTGTGGCGGCTGGTGCAGGATCACGAGCGCGGACAGGTGCTGCTTGAGGCGTCGGAAAACGTCTGGGACGACCTGATCGATGAGATGAGCGACCGCGATATCCTGGATGCCCTGCAAACGCTGGATATCGACGAGCAGATTTACCTCGTTCAGCACCTGCCGCGAAACCTGACCGGTCGCCTGCTGGCGTCACTGCCTGCGGAGGAGCGGGCGCGCGTGCGTCAGGTGATGCACTACGAGAAAAACAGCGTCGGCGCGATCATGGAGTTCGGCGTCATCATGGTGCGTCCTGACGTCACGCTCGGTACGGTGCAGCGCTATTTGCGACGTCTGGGCAACATGCCGGACAACACCGATAAACTGTTCGTTACCTCCCGGGACAAAACTCTGCTCGGCGAGCTGGAGCTGAAAACCATCCTGCTGAACAGTACCCAGCGGCGGGTGAGCGAGGTGATGGAAACCGAGCCGATGGTCTTCTCCCCGGAAGACGATGCGGAAAAAGCGGCACGAACCTTCGAACGTGACGACCTTGTGAGCGCGGCGGTAGTGGATTCCGTCGGCAAGCTGATGGGGCGTCTGACCATCGATGAAATCATTGACGTGGTTTATGAAGAGACCGATAACGATTTACGTGCTCTCGGTGGGATCAGCGCGGAAGATGACGTCCATGCGTCTGTGGGCAAAGCGGTCAAAACCCGCTGGGCGTGGCTGGCCATTAACCTCTGTACCGCGTTTATCGCCTCTCGGGTGATTGACGGCTTTGAGCACACCATTTCACAGCTGGTGGCGCTCGCCTCGCTGATGCCGATCGTCGCAGGGATTGGTGGTAACACCGGAAACCAGACGATAACCATGATCGTTCGCGCCCTGGCGCTGGAAAATATTCAGCCGGGTAACTTTTCGTGGCTCATTTTTAGAGAGATGGGCGTCGCGCTTATTAACGGCCTGGTGTGGGGCGGGATTATGGGCGGCATCACCTGGTGGTTATACGACGATATGGCGCTGGGCGGCGTAATGATGCTGGCGATGGTGCTGAACCTGCTGGTGGCGTCGATAATGGGCGTGATTATCCCGCTGACCATGACCAAACTGGGGCGCGACCCCGCGGTGGGGTCGAGCGTGATGATTACCGCCATCACCGATACCGGTGGTTTCTTTATTTTTCTTGGGCTGGCGACGATTTTTCTTCTGTAGCCCGACGTTTAATGCGGGCGGGAAGCAGTGCCATGACGATAATCCCGCCCAGTACGCCAATCGCCAGATTCCCGGTTGATACCGTGGCGGCAACGGTGACCAGCATGACCACCGTTTCCGCTATCGGGGCATTTTTTACCGTTGCAGGCTGAAGGCTGTGCCAGCTGAAGGTTTTAACGGCGACAATCGCCATGATTCCCGCGAGCACCGCCATCGGGATTTTGGCCATCACTTCGCTGAGCGCCGTCACCAGGATCAGCAGCACGATGCCCGCCGCAAGCGTTGAAATACGGCTTCGGCCCTTGCCCATCTCCACGTTGACGATGGTTTGTCCGATCATCGCGCAGCCCGCAATGCCGCCATAAAAACCAGACAGAATATTGCCGACGCCTAATCCAATGCTTTCGCGGCGTTTACTTGACGGCGTTGCGGTCAGCTCATCCACCAGCTTTGCCGTCAGCAGGGATTCCAGCAGGCCGACAAACGCGATGCTCAACGCGCACGGCCAGATAATGCTCAGCGTCTGCACATTGAGCGGAACCAACAGCTCGGTAAGCCCCGGCAAACCGCCGCTCATGGAGCCTTCATCGCCCACGGTCGGCAGGATTTGGCCGGTTGAAACGGTGAACAAGGTTAACAGCACAATCGCAATCAGCGGGGAAGGGATGCTTTTGATATAGCGCGGCACCCACAGCACGATCAGCAGCGTCAGCACGAACAGGCCCACAATCAGCGGGCTTCGGCTCCAGAAATGCGGCACCTGTGCGAAGAAGATCAAAATGCCCAGGGCGTTAACAAACCCGGTCATGACCGACTGGGGAATAAAGCGCATCAGTCTTGCCATGCCCAGTACGCCAAACAGAATCTGAATCACGCCAGCCATCAGCACGGCGGGAAGAATGTACTGTACACCATGCTGATGCACCATTGGGCCAATGACCAGCGCCACGGAACCGGCCGCGGCCGTGACCATTGCCGGACGACCACCGAGCACAGATAGGGCAAGACACAGCACCACGGAGGCGATCAGGCTGACCTTCGGGTCAACGCCCGCCACCACGGAAAATGAGATGACCTCGGGGATCAGCGCCAGAGCAGTGATCACGCCCGCCAGCATTTCACGCGTCAGCAGCTTAGGGGAACGCAGCACGTTGGCTACGCGGTCTTCGGGGGATACAGCTGAATGAGGTAAGGACATAACAGTTCGCTGGTTAGGGCAGGCTTCCGTGCGCGCGATCACAAAGTGCAGCATAGTATCCACAAAATTCAGTGATTGCCAGTTGCCAGCGTAATCCCCTACAAACAATCCATCATTAAATTTCACAATTACAATAATTTCGTAACCTTTAAACAATATTTAAAAGTTGTTACCGTGCCCCCGCAGCTTTTTTCACCTGCAATTTCCACGCATCAAGCACTTTTACACTAAGGCATAAATTATGAAAAAAATGACTGCCATGCTCTTTTCTCTGGCCGTGGGGCTTAACACCGTCTCAATGGCGGCGAAAGCAGACGCACCAAAAGAGCAGGAAACGGACGTCCTATTAATTGGTGGCGGTATCATGAGCGCCACGCTGGGAACTTATCTGCACGAACTGCAGCCGGACTGGTCCATGACCATGGTTGAACGCCTCGATGGCGTGGCGCAGGAGAGCTCTAACGGCTGGAACAACGCCGGTACCGGACACTCGGCACTCATGGAACTGAACTATACGCCGCAGAAAAAGGACGGTTCCATTAGTATCGAGAAGGCGGTAGAGATCAACGAAGCGTTCCAGATCTCACGCCAGTTCTGGTCACACCAGGTCAACAGCGGCGTGATGCACGATCCGCACTCCTTCATTAACACCGTACCGCACATGAGCTTTGTGTGGGGCGACCAGAACGTCAACTTCCTGCGCGCGCGCTATGCCGCTCTGCAGCAGAGCACCTTGTTCCGCGGGATGAAATACTCTGAAGATCATGCCCAGATCAAGGAGTGGGCGCCGCTGGTGATGGAAGGTCGTGACCCGAATCAGAAAGTGGCGGCGACCCGTACCGAAATTGGTACTGACGTCAACTACGGTGAAATTACCCGTCAGCTGGTCGCGTCTCTGAAGAAAAAAGAGAACTTCAATCTGCAGCTCAGCACCGAAGTGCGCGGCTTTAAGCGCAACGCGGACAACAGCTGGAGCGTGACCGTTGCCGATCTGAAAAACAATGAAGCCGAACACGTGATCAAGGCGAAATTTGTCTTCATCGGTGCCGGCGGTGCGGCGCTGAAGCTGCTGCAGGAGTCCGGTATTCCTGAAGCTGACGACTATGCGGGCTTCCCGGTCGGCGGCCAGTTCCTGGTCTCTGAAAACCCGGAAGTGGTGAACCGTCATCTGGCGAAAGTGTACGGTCAGGCTTCCGTGGGCGCGCCACCGATGTCCGTTCCGCACATCGACACCCGTATGCTTGATGGTAAACGCGTCGTACTGTTCGGGCCGTTCGCGACGTTCTCCACCAAGTTCCTGAAAAATGGCTCCCTGTGGGATCTGCTCAGCGCAACCACCACCTCTAACGTGAAGCCAATGATGGACGTGGGGCTGGATAACTTCGATCTGGTGAAATACCTGATTAGCCAGGTGATGCTCTCTGATGACGATCGTTTCGAGGCGCTGAAAGAGTACTATCCGCAGGCGAAGAAAGAAGACTGGCGTTTATGGCAGGCGGGTCAGCGCGTACAAATCATCAAGCGCGATCCTAAAGAAGGCGGCGTGCTGCGTCTGGGTACCGAAGTGGTGAGCGATAAAGATGGCACCATTGCCGCGCTGCTGGGTGCGTCACCGGGTGCGTCTACCGCTGCGCCAATCATGCTGCACCTGATGGAAAAAGTGTTTAAAGATAAAGTCGCCAGCCCGGAATGGCAGGCGAAGCTGAAAACCATTATTCCATCATACGGTACGAAGCTGAACGGTAACGTGGATGCGACGGAGCAGGAGCTGGAGTACACCAGCCGTGTACTGCAGTTGCAATACGTGAAGCCACAGGCGGCGGATGCTGCGCCAAAAGCGGAGCTGAAGCCTCAGGCGGAAAACAAACCGGTTGCGGATATCGCGCTGTAAGATAAAAGCAAAACGGCAACATACGTTGCCGTTTTTGGTATTTCCCCCCTCTCCCTGTGGGAGAGGGTTGGGGTGAGGGCATCAGAACGCACCCTTTCCGGGTCGGGTAAGGCGAAGCCGCCACCCGACTTATATTTAACGTACTACGGCTTGTCCAATGTTCTCATCTGCCTTCCACACGCGATACTTCACTTCCACGTTTTCAGGCGTATAGACCACGATCGGCAACTTGCTGTTATAGCGCAGCAGGCTGTTATCACCCAGATACGCGGTGACAAATTTCTTCTCTTTTTTGCCGTCCGGGCACGCCATCATGGTGGAAACCGGCGACGTCACTTTGTCGAAGACATAGTAGTCGTAACCCCAGCCTTCCAGGGTTTTGCTTTCCAGCTGACCGCCCAGACGGTGCTGGTTGCAGTCCACTTCCAGCGTCTTGCCGATTAACAGCTCGACTTTAAAGTTCGCTTCTTCCTGCTGCGCCGGTAACTGAATTACCTGACGTTTCATCCCTTTTTCCGCTTGCGGATACGGTGCGACTTTTTCAAGCGGCTGTTCACTTTGCGTGTTACTGGCGAAAGCCCCGGTGCTGACACAGGCGGCGATAAGAGCGATAGCAAATTTAGGTGCGTTTTTCACAGTCATTCCTTTCAGTCAAAACGATCCTGCCGAGATTAACATAACCACCATGAATGATTGGAGTGATTTACTTATATTTTCATTGAGTGCAGTGTAATAAACTGCATTTTTGCATTAAAAATGGTTTTTAATGCTGGTATGGAGTCGGTGGGGAGATCGTGTTATTTTAAGCCTCAGATAATGTTATTCATCTGTAAAGGGAAGAGAGATGGTTCGCGCAAAACTGAAAACACCTGAAGGCCGTAAATTCCTGCTGGCGCTGCTGGTTGTGTTTATGATTGCTGCTGCATGCGTTGGACGGGCAACCATTGTTGGCGTCATTGAACAGTACAACATTCCCCTCTCTGCATGGACGACCAGCATGTACGTTCTGCAATCGGCGATGATCTTTGTTTACAGCCTGGTGTTCACCGTTCTGCTTGCCATTCCGCTGGGCATTTTCTTCCTGGGCGGACGCGATAAGCACTGATCGTTTATCGGCGAGAATCAAGCCAGCCTCCCGGGCTGGCTTTTTTTATGTCTGATGATATTTATTCGCATTTCCAGGATATTCTGTGTCGAACGAGATTGTTCTACAGAAAGCAGGAGATGCTCAATGTTATCCCGGTTTGCAACGCTCAGCCGGATCCCGAAAGGAGTCTGGGTTGTAGGTGGAGTTAGCATGTTGATGGATATCTCCTCGGAGATCATTCACAGCCTGCTGCCGTTGTTTATGGTCACAACGCTCGGTGCCAGCGTGATTTTCATCGGTCTTATTGAAGGTTTGGCAGAAGCCACGGCGCTGTTTATTAAAGTCTTTTCCGGTGCAATCAGCGACTACCTCGGCAAGCGAAAAGGGCTGGCGGTGTTGGGCTACGGGCTGGGCGCGCTGAGCAAACCGCTGTTCGCCACCGCCTCGTCGTCCGGCATGATTCTGGGGGCACGACTCATCGACCGGGTGGGGAAGGGCATCCGCGGCGCACCGCGGGACGCGCTGGTCGCTGACGTGACGCCGCCCGAACTGCGCGGTGCGGCGTTCGGTCTGCGCCAGTCTATGGATACCATCGGTGCATTTCTTGGCCCCTTGCTGGCCGTCGGGTTAATGCTGCTGTGGAACGACGATTTTCGCACCATATTCTGGATCGCTGTGATCCCCGGCGTGCTCGCCGTAGCGTTACTTTTCTTCGGACTTCGTGAACCGAAAACCCCTGTCGAACATAAGCGAACCAATCCGATTAAAAAAGAGAACCTGAAGCGGCTGGGCAAAGGCTGCTGGTGGGTCATTGGACTGGGGGCCGTCTTCAATCTGGCTCGCTTTAGTGAAGCGTTTCTGGTGCTTCGCGCGCAGCAGTCGGGCGTCCCGCTGGCGTTGATCCCACTGGTGATGGTGGCTATGAACCTGCTCTATTTCCTTTCAGCCTATCCTTTTGGCAAGCTCTCAGACTCAATGAGCCACACCCGGCTGCTGCAGTGGGGGTTGGTGGTATTGATAGGTGCCGACGTTGTGCTGGCGCTGAGTTCCCACTGGGGCGGGATTCTTTTAGGCGTCGCGCTGTGGGGCTTGCACATGGGGATGACGCAGGGACTGTTGGCGGCAATGATTGCGAAAACTGCACCAGCGGATTTACGCGGCACCGCCTACGGCATTTTCAGCATGGTCAGTGGCGTTGGCTTGCTTATTGCCAGCGTGGGGGCAGGAGCGATCTGGGAAGCGGCAGGCGCAGAATATACGTTTTATGCCGGGGCGGTGATTTGCCTGGCTACGCTGGTTTACTTGCGTAAAACGCCGGACGCGCTGCAATAAAAAAACCAGCCGTGAAAGGCTGGTTTTAAAAGTTTTGGTCGGCACGAGAGGATTTGAACCTCCGACCCCCGACACCCCATGACGGTGCGCTACCAGGCTGCGCTACGTGCCGACGCATGAAAAGAATACTACTCGATTCCTTTTTGAATGCAAGGGGAAGAACGCGCTAACTGGTTTATTATTAATCAGTTAGCGATAAACCGTTTCTCGTCCGTCAGGACCTGCAACAGCAGGCTGAGCTGTGGTTTTTGGTCCTTCAGCTTCTCGCCCTTCAGGTTATAGGTCTGATAACTCCCGTTACTGTTCAGTACCAGCGTCAGCTCAGGCGTCGTGACCGCCAGCGTATTGCCACCTGCGGCAGTCACCCAGTTGTGACGACGAGTGGCGCTAAAGAGATCTTGTCCCTGAGAGTACTCGTTAGCCGGCGTGCTGACGTGCAACAGGCGCTGCATCAATGTGGTCATCACATCTTTATGATCGGTAAGCATATTGATGCGCTGCGCAGGGGTACCCGGCCAGTGAACGATCAGTGGCACATGCAGGTTCGGACGTGACCAGGCCATGCTCTCCATATCGTCGCCCAGTGGCACGCCATGGCCCGCAGTGATAATCACTACCGTATTGTCCAGCTTGCCCGAGTCGTTCAGAGCGGTCAGCACGCGCGCAATTTGTGCATCAACATCACCTGCCGCACGAGTGTAACGACGGGTGAAGCCTTTCTGATTGCTGTCATCCGTAGTGCCGTTAAACGCAACCCAGGAGAACCAGCGGTTATCTTCCTGAGCGTAGCGCTGCAGCCAGTTAATCCACTGGTTTGCCGTCTGGGTGTCAGACTGGCTCTGCGCGGCAGGCAGAGAGAAATCAGAGAGCAGAGCCTGACGGTACAGCGAACTGTTGAAGCCATCGGACGCGAACAGCCCCAGCTGATAACCTTGCTGGTTAAGCCCGGTAATCAATGCTGCTGGCGTGCGTGAAGACAGTACGCCATCCATGTAGCTCGGCGATATCCCATAGAACAGGCCGAAAATACCCGCGTCGGTTGAGTTGCCCGAGCTCATATGCTGCGTAAAGGTGATGTTCTTATCCGCGAACGCCGCCAGTGCGGGCATCTGCTTCTCGTAGCGCGAATAGTTCAGACCATCAACGGTGATCAGCAGAACGTTTTGCCCGCGGCCCATGTCGCGATAGCGCAAATCGCTCAGCGGATACTGCACGCTGACCGCTTCCGGATTACCTTGCTCGACCAGGCGGCGCTGATACTCCTGCGCATCCAGCAGACCGTGTTTCTCAAGGAAACGGCGTGCCGTCATCGGATACGAGAGCGGCAGGTTGGCGCGCTGCATGGTGATAGGACGATAGAAGTTCGCATCCGCCCAGATATACATGAGGTGCGAACTGATGAATGAGATGAAAAAGAGCGCGGCAACGGGCTTCGCGTAATGGCGCCGCCGGGTGAGGCTTCGCAGCTTCTGCCAGCTCCAGGTGGCAAACAGCATCTCAATCAGAAGAATAATGGGCACGCTGATAAACATCAGCTGCCAGTCACGTGCGGTCTCGTTCTGATCGGGGTTAATGACCAGCTCCCAGACAATAGGGTTGAGATGCAGGTGGAAACGGGTAAAGACTTCGCTGTCGATCAGCAAAAGCGTCATGCCCGCGGTCGCAAGGATGGCGGACAAGAACCGCATCAGACGCTGCGACATGACGATAAACGTCAGAGGGAACAGGATGAGCAGATAGGTGGCGAAGACCAGAAAGCTAAAGTGACCGACCAGGCTTATCCAGGAGTAAACACGTCCGATAAGCGTGGTGGGCCAGTCCGCCACAAACAGATAACGGCAGCCGAGAACCATCGCCAACAGAATGTTGAACAGGGCAAACCAGTGCCCCCAGCTGACCATCTGGGAGACTTTTTCACGGTAGCGCTGACGATTCGTCACCATAAACTGTTGTTCGTTTCCCTTAGTGTGCCTGGTCGTCGCTAACCGAGGACTGCAGTGCCTGGGCGAAAGATTTGGCGATCGCCTGACGTTGAGCCGGAGCAACGCTGGTGTTGATAAGGTTGGTAACCATATTTCCCAAAACCATCAGGGAGAGATCGGTTGGCGTTTTATGTTTTTCCAGTACGTTGACAAGCTCACTGAGCAGTTGTTCAACGTGTTCGTCACTGTAGCGGGAATGTTGTGGCATAAATCAAAATCAGTTTGTTGAGAGAAGGGCGACATATTACCGTAGCAACAGCTTTTTTTCCCCTTTTTTATCTTCTGTTGCACACATGCGCTGGTGGTGGTTGAATACCGCCCGGTCTAAAAGGAGAGTTTATCATGAGTCTGGAAATCAACCAGATTGCCTTGCACCAGCTTATCAAGCGTGATGAGCAAACCCTTGAAGTGGTGCTGCGCGATTCGTTACTTGAACCCACGGCGACCGTTGTGGAAATGATGGCGGAGTTGCACCGCGTCTACAGTGCTAAAAATAAAGCCTATGGTTTGTTCAGCGAAGAGAGCGAACTGGCGGATAGCCTTCGTCTTCAGCGTCAGGGCGAAGAAGATTTCCTGGCATTCAGCCGTGCCGCAACCGGGCGTCTGCGTGACGAGCTGGCAAAATATCCGTTCGCCGATGGCGGTATCGTCCTGTTCTGCCATTACCGTTACCTGGCGGTGGAATACCTGCTGGTGACCGTCCTGAACAACTTAAGCAGCATGCGCGTGAATGAGCAGCTGGACATCAGCTCGACGCACTATCTGGATATCAACCATGCGGATATCGTGGCGCGTATTGATTTGACCGAGTGGGAAACCAATCCGGAATCGACCCGCTATCTGACTTTCCTGAAAGGGCGCGTGGGGCGCAAAGTCGCCGATTTCTTTATGGACTTCCTCGGCGCCAGCGAAGGTCTGAATGCCAAAGCGCAGAACAAAGGTCTGCTGCAGGCGGTTGATGATTTTACGGCGGAAGCGCAACTCGATAAATCCGAGCGTCAGACCGTGCGTCAGCAGGTTTACAGCTACTGCAACGAGCAGCTACAGGCAGGCGAAGAGATTGAGCTGGAATCACTGTCAAAAGAGCTGGCAGGTGTGAGTGAAGTCAGCTTCCAGGAATTTACGGCTGAAAAAGGCTATGAACTGGAAGAGAGCTTCCCGGCGGACCGCAGTACGCTGCGTCAGCTCACCAAATTTGCCGGTAGCGGCGGTGGATTAACCATCAACTTTGACGCCATGCTGTTGGGGGAACGCATCTTCTGGGATCCGGCCACCGACACGCTGACCATCAAAGGCACGCCGCCGAACCTGCGCGATCAGCTGCAGCGCCGCACCTCTGGCGGTAAATAGCAGCCATAAAAAAACCCCGCAGAAGCGGGGTTTTTATTCGACGAGTTTGCGATTACGCGCGAACGAAGTCGATGTGAGACAGTTTTGGCTTGAACGGGTGACGCTGTACAGCCTGAACTTTCACTTTTTCTTCTTTACCGCCAACAACGATGGTCAGAACTTCGCTGTAGAATTCAGCTTTGGTCTGCAGGTTCCATACTTTGTCGTGGTCCAGTTCGATTGCAACTGGAGCAGCTTCGCCACCGTAAACGATAGCTGGGAACTTGTTGGCGTTACGCAGGCGGCGGCTCGCACCCTTACCCTGCACGTTACGTACTTCTGCTTCGATAGTGAACATTGATTTCTCTCTGTATTTAAAACCCTACTACAGGCGACCCAGCAGCAGGTGAGTGTTCTGCCTCACGGATGTGAAGCGGGCGGCATTTTATACTCAAATGCCCCTCACATCAACGAAAAGTCCCGTTAACCGCGCAATTCATTTGCCCGGCGGAAGCGTCCTTCGTAGTCGAAGACCTTCTCACGCACCTGCCAGAACTGGCCTTTCCTGCGGGCGACAACAAAATCCGGGTGGCGCAGCAGCGCCTGCTGATGAACGATATCGGCAACGGTTATCCAGCGCAACGGCACCCCCGGCGTACGGGTGTGCGGGCGGATAAAGAGCTGCTCAAAAGCCGTTCGCTGCGCCGGTGTGTGCACCCGAAAACGCTCGCTGACGTCTGCGCCATCCTCATCGTAGTAGGTGATTTTCAGCCATTCGCCTTTTTCATCCGCACCGGGCTGCAGCGCCATGCCGGAACAACGCAGCACCAGGGCATCTTTCAGCTTCAGCGCAGCCTTAAGCATGTCATCAGGGTCGACCAGGATCGTGTCACACTCCCGGCAGCGACGGGCGGCAATATCGTTTTCGGCATTGCACTGCGGACAATTTTTAAAGCGGAAACGAAAATCGCACTGCTCGCGATGGCCTTCATCGTCTTCAAACCAGCCCTGACAGCGGCGGCCAAAGTGTTCGATCAGCGTACCGTCAGCGGTCGTTTTCCCCCAAAAGGTATTGGCAAACCCGCAGGCGGGACAAAACACCTGGACCGGCACGTTGTCACTTTTGCCTTTCGGTGTGCCGACCTCAGGGGAGTACAGATCGTGCGGATTCCCGGCGTAATCCAGAATCAGGCAGTCGGTTTTGCCCGGCGAGAGGCGCAGGCCGCGGCCCACAATCTGCTGATACAGACTCACCGATTCGGTCGGGCGTAAAATAGCAATCAGGTCAACGTGCGGCGCATCAAACCCGGTGGTTAACACCGACACGTTGACCAGATAGCGAAACCGCTGCGCTTTGAAGGCCTCGATCAGGCTGTCGCGCTCCGGACCGGGCGTTTCGCCAGTGATCAACGCCGCGTCGTCAGCGGGCAGCAACCCGGTAATTTCTCGGGCATGCTCAACGGTGGCCGCAAAGATCATCACCCCTTTGCGCGTCTGCGCAAACTCTTCAATCTGGCTGATGATGTGCGGGGTAATGCGCTTTTGTTTTTTCAGCTCCTGATTAAGATCGGCCTCGCTGAATAACCCGTTGCTTTGCGCCTGCAGGCGGCTGAAGTCGTACTGCACCACCGGCATATCCAGCCGCTCCGGCGGCGTCAGATAGCCATGTTTGATCATGTAGCGCAGCGGAAGCTCATAAATGCAGTCGCTGAACAGGGCTTTCGCATCCCCGCGCACCATGCCGTGATAATGGAAGTGATAAATCCAGCCTTTCCCCAGACGAAACGGCGTGGCCGTCAGGCCGAGAAGGCGAATGTGAGGGTTCACTTCCTTCAGATGCGTCAGGATTTGCTGATACTGGCTGTCGTCGTCATCGCTGATGCGGTGGCACTCGTCGACAATCAACAGTGAAAACTCGCTGCGAAACAGGTCCAGGTTACGGGCGACCGACTGCACGCTGCCAAACACCACTTTGCCGTGACTCTCTTTGCGCTTCAGCCCGGCGGCGAAAATATCGGCCTCAAGTCCAAGCGCACAATATTTGGCATGGTTTTGCGCTACCAGCTCTTTAACGTGCGCCAGCACCAGCACGCGCCCGCGTGCCAGACGCGCCAGCTCGGCGATGACAAGGCTTTTGCCTGCACCTGTCGGGAGCACGATGGCTGCCGGTTCCCGATGTTTACGGAACCAGGCGAGGGTGGCGTCGACGGCTTCTTGCTGATAGGGGCGAAGTGTAAAAGTCATAGGGTCTCGGTTTCGTTATTCCGCACATAGTATGCCACGAAACTTTTTCCCTTGAGTGGCGCAACCAGACCATTATACTGAACCGTTCTTGACTGCTTCTTTTTCGGGCGCGTTGTCCGACTTCCAGCACCATTAAGGCTAAAAAGATTTCATGCGACTTGATAAGTTTATCGCTCAGCAACTCGGCGTAAGCCGCGCTATTGCCGGGCGCGAAATTCGCGCCAGCCGCGTTACCGTGGATGGCGACATTGTGAAAGACACCGCTTTCAAACTCCAGCCTGAACATCAGGTAGAGTATGACGGCAATCCGCTGACCCAGCAGCACGGTCCGCGCTATTTCATGCTCAATAAACCGGAAGGCTACGTCTGTTCAACGGACGATCCGGATCACCCGACGGTGCTCTATTTCCTCGATGAGCCAGTGGCGCACAAGCTGCATGCCGCGGGTCGTCTGGATATCGATACTACCGGTCTGGTGCTGATGACCGATGACGGTCAGTGGTCTCACCGCATCACCTCTCCGCGCCATCACTGCGAGAAAACCTATCTGGTCACGCTGGAGTCGCCGGTATCGGATGACACGGCAGAGCAATTCACCAAAGGCGTTCAGCTGCATAATGAAAAAGATCTGACCAAACCGGCGGTGCTTGAAGTCATCACCCCGACGGAAGTGCGTCTGACCATCAGCGAAGGTCGCTATCACCAGGTGAAACGGATGTTCGCCGCAGTGGGCAACCACGTTGTGGGCCTGCATCGTGAACGTATTGGTGCGATTGAGCTTGACCCGGAACTCGAGCCGGGCGAATACCGCCCGTTAACGGAAGAAGAGATCGCCAGCGTCGGTCTGCCTTCACGCTAAATTTCAGGAGAACTCTGTGACCACCAGGCCACACTCGTCTTTCAAAATCGTTTTCATCCTTGGCCTGCTGGCGATGCTGATGCCGCTCTCTATCGATATGTATCTGCCCGCGTTGCCGGTGATTTCCGCGCAGTTTGGCGTACCGGCGGGCAGCGCGCAGATGACGCTCAGTACCTATATTCTCGGTTTTGCTATCGGTCAGCTTCTGTATGGGCCGATGGCGGATAGCCTTGGGCGCAAGCCTGTTATCCTGGGCGGAACGCTGGTCTTTGCGGGTGCAGCCGTCGCCTGTGCGCTGGCGCAGAGTATCGATCAGCTGATTATCATGCGCTTTTTCCACGGTCTGGCCGCCGCCGCCGCGAGCGTGGTGATCAACGCCCTGATGCGCGATGTCTACCCGAAAGAAGAGTTCTCCCGCATGATGTCGTTCGTCATGCTGGTCACCACCATTGCGCCGCTGGTGGCCCCGATGGTCGGTGGTGCCGTGCTGGTATGGTTCAGCTGGCACGCCATTTTCTGGATCCTGGCGGTTGCCGCGCTGCTGGCCTCGGCGATGATTTTCTTCTTTATTGATGAAACGCTTCCCGTCGAGCGTCGGCAGAAGTTCCACATTCGTACCACAATGGGGAATTTTGCCTCGCTGTTTCGCCATAAGCGCGTGCTGAGCTACATGCTGGCGAGCGGATTCAGCTTTGCCGGGATGTTCTCCTTCCTGAGCGCCGGGCCGTTTGTTTATATCGAACTGAACCACGTTTCGCCGCAACACTTTGGCTATTACTTTGCGCTGAACATCGTGTTCCTGTTTGTTATGACCATCATCAACAGCCGCTTTGTACGGCGGGTAGGGGCGATCAATATGTTCCGCGCCGGGCTGTGGATCCAGTTCGTTATGGCTATCTGGATGGTGGTGAGCGCGTTCCTGGGGATTGGCTTCTGGGCGCTGGTGGTGGGCGTGGCGGCGTTTGTCGGCTGCGTGTCGATGATCTCTTCCAACGCGATGGCGGTCATCCTTGACGAATTCCCGCATATGGCAGGCACGGCGTCGTCACTGGCGGGGACGTTCCGCTTTGGGATTGGCGCTGTCGTTGGGGCGCTGCTCTCGATGGCCACGTTTAACACTGCATGGCCGATGCTGTGGGCTATCGCTTTCTGCGCAACCAGCTCCATTCTCTTCTATCTTTATGCCAGTCGGCCGCGTAAAGCCGCTCACTAAAGCACAATGAAGGCCCGATTCGGGCCTTTTTGTTGATGCATATCAACCAAAGCGCTGTTCGTTTACCCTGTGTTTGTTTCTTTTATGTAAAATCTATTTATGTAAAAAGTCACATCATTGTATTTAAAAAGGTTGAGTTAGATCGCAGAAACGGGTACATATAGCGCCCACGCGAGCCTGCAATGCCTATAAAAACCGCTAAATAGTGCAGGTTTGCAATCATGTGATACTATAAATGTAAATAAATTGTGAAGTAATTTTTGCTTCCGGGGAACGAACGTGAATACATTACAACTCTCCATTGTCCATCGCTTGCCCCAGAGCTATCGCTGGTCGGCGGGTTTTGCAGGTTCGAAAGTTGAACCGATTCCGCAAAGCGGCGCAGGGTGCGAGAATTGTCTGGTTGCGCTCAAACTGCTGAGTCCGAGCGACGAAAATGCATGGCCGGTCATGGAGCGCCTCAGTCAGGCGCTGACGGATATCGAAGTGGATAGCTCCGTGCTGGAATGCGAAGGCGAGCCTTGCCTATTTGTGAACAGCCAGGATGAATTCGCTGCCACCTGCCGTCTGAAAAACTTCGGCGTGGCGATTGCCGAGCCTTTCTCTGGTCAATATCCTTTCTGAGCGCTAGTCTGCTGACAGTAGCTGGCGCGTGTAGCTCTGCGTCGGCGCAGTGAATACGCGCTGGCACTCTCCCTGTTCGACGACTTCTCCCTGCCGCAACACAATCACCTGATGGCACAACGCCCGCACCACCTGTAAATCGTGGCTGATAAAGATATAGGCCAGCCGATGCTTCTCCTGTAACCCTTTTAACAGCGTCAGGATCTGCGCCTGTACGGTTCTGTCCAGTGAAGAGGTGGGTTCATCAAGAATGATCAACTCAGGTTTCAGGATCAACGCGCGGGCAATCGCGATGCGCTGGCGCTGACCGCCGGAAAATTCCGCAGGATAGCGGTGGCGCGTGGCGGGATCTAATCCCACTTCAGCCATGACAAGCATCACCTCTTCTTCACGTTGCTGAGCGCTCAGCGTGGGGCGATGAACGCGTAAACCCTCTTCAACAATCTGCAAAATACTCAATCTTGGGTTAAGGGAGGAGTTGGGATCCTGAAAAACAACCTGCATGCGTGGACGCACAGGCAACATCTGGCGACGGTTCCGGGTGTGAAGCGGCATGCCGTCAAAGAGGATCTCACCCTGCGAGGCGATTAAGCGCAGCAGCGCCAGACCGGTGGTGCTCTTGCCAGAACCCGACTCACCAACCAGCCCCAGCGATTCACCAGGACGCAGAGAGAAGCGGATATCTTTCAGAACCGGGTTCCGCTCGACAACGCGCCGTAAAATGCCTTTACGAACGGGAAATGAAACGCCCAGTCCCTCAACGCGCAGCAGCGGCTCGCTGTCGGCATCCAGGGGAACGGGATCGCCGGAGGGTTCGCTGTTGAGCAGGCGCTGCGTATAGGGGTGTTGAGGTGCCGTCAGCAGCGAGGCTGCCGTATTCTGCTCAACACATCGTCCGTTTTGCATCACCGCCACGCTGTCAGCCAGCTTTCTTACGATGCCCAGGTTGTGCGTAATAAACAGCAGACTCATGTTCAGCTCGTCACGCAGTTCCCGCAGCAGCGTCAATATCTGCGCCTGAACCGTCACGTCCAGTGCCGTCGTCGGTTCATCGGCGATCAGCAGTTCAGGACGCGTCAACAGCGCCATGGCGATCATCACGCGCTGACGTTCTCCGCCGGAAAGCTGGTGCGGAAAATCGGTCAGCCGTTTGGCGGCATTGCGAATGCCCGTGCGTTCAAGGCAATCGAGAATTTCACCCCGCGCCGCCTCTTTGCGCATGCCCCGGTGGAGTGACAGCACTTCGTAGAGCTGTTTTTCCAGCGTATGCAGCGGGTTGAGCGAGACCATCGGCTCCTGAAAAATCATGGCAATCTTATTGCCGCGGATCCCGAGCAGGGTTTGCTCATCCGCATGCAGCAGCGAACTACCATGGAACAGAATGTCACCCTGCGGATAGCTGACCGGCGGGGAAGGGAGCAGACGCAGGATGGAGAGGGCCGAAACGCTCTTACCGGAACCCGATTCCCCCACCAGCGCCAGCGTTTCGCCGCGCTGGATCTGCAGTGACAGGTCATTCACCACCGTGCGGGTCTCGCCCTGCTTCGAAAAGGCAATAGACAGGTTTTCAATGCTCAGAAGAGGTTGCGTCATCTATACCGCCTTGTCGGGATCAAAAGCATCGCGCACGGCTTCGCCAATAAAGATCAGCAGCGAAAGCAGCACGGCCACTGAGAGAAACGCAGTGATGCCAAGCCACGGCGCCTGAAGATTGTTCTTGCCTTGTAGCAACAGTTCGCCGAGCGATGGCGAGCCGAGCGGCAGCCCAAAACCAAGGAAATCAAGCGAGGTGAGGGTGGTGATGGAACTGCACAAAATAAAGGGCAGAAAGGTCAGGGTTGCGACCACGGCGTTGGGGAGCATATGGCGGAAAATAATCGCCCGATCGCTGACCCCCAGCGCCTGTGCGGCACGGATATAGTCAAAGTTCCGCGTGCGCAGAAATTCCGCGCGCACTACGCCCACCAGCGCCATCCAGCCAAACAGGACGGTGATCCCCAGCAGCCACCAGAAGCCAGGTTGCACTACGCTGGACAGCAGGATGATCAGAAACAGCGTTGGCATTCCCGACCAGACTTCAATGATGCGTTGCCCCCAGAGATCGAGCTTTCCGCCGTAATAGCCCTGAACGGCACCCGCGACGACACCCATCACGCTGGAAAAGAGCGTCAGCATCAGCCCGAAAAGCAGAGAGATCCGCGTGCCGTAAAGAATGCGCGCCAGCACGTCACCGCCGTTCGCGTCGGTTCCCAGCCAGTTCTGCGCGGAGGGAGGCGAAGGGAAGGGGGTTGAGGTGGCAAAGTTTATGCTGTTTGCGCCAAAGCGAATGGGGGCCCAGAGCGCCCAGCCGTGCCTGTCGATTTGATCGCGAAGCCACGGATCCTGATATTCAGCCGGGGTCGCAAACGGGCCACCAAAATCACTCTCGCTGTAGTTGTTCAACACAGGCACATACCAGCGGTCGTTAAAATGCACCAGCAGCGGCTTATCGTTCGCAATCAGCTCGGCGCACATGCTTAAGATAAACAGCACGGCGAAGATCCACAGCGACCAGTAGCCGCGGCGGTTGTGGCGAAAGCGTGCCCAGCGGGCCTGGTTGACGGGGCTTAAACGCGGCATCAGCGGCCCTCAAAATCGATTCGGGGATCGACCAGCGTATAGCTGATATCACTGATAATATTCAGCAGCAGACCAATCAGGGTGAAAATATAGAGTGTGCCAAACATTACCGGGTAATCGCGCGAGACGGTGGCCTCATAGCCCAGCAGTCCCAGACCGTTCAGGGAGAACATCACCTCTATCAGCAGCGAGCCGGTAAAAAACATACTGATGAAGGTGGCCGGGAATCCGGCAATCACCAGCAGCATCGCGTTGCGGAAAACATGCTTCCACATGATCTGTTTTTCACCCACGCCCTTTGCGCGCGCGGTGACAACATACTGTTTACGGATTTCATCAAGGAAGGCGTTTTTGGTCAGCATCGTCAGCGCTGCAAAACCGCCAATAACCGTCGCGAGCACAGGCAGCGTGATGTGCCAGAAATAATCGGTGATTTTTTGATACCACGGCAGAGTGCTGAAATCAGCTGACACCAATCCCCGGAGCGGGAAAATATCGAAATAACTCCCCCCGGCGAAAAAGACGATAAGCAGAACCGCAAACAGAAACGCCGGAATCGCATAGCCGATGATGATGAAGGTGCTACTCCAGATATCAAAGCGGCTGCCATTGTAGACCGCTTTTCGAATGCCCAACGGAATGGAGACCAGATAGATAATCAACGTTCCCCACAGACCAAGGGTGACGGAAACCGGCAGGCTTTGCTTAATTAACGTCAGCACGGATGCGCTGCGAAACAGGCTATCGCCAAAATCAAAGCGGACGTAATCCCAGAGCATCTTGAAATAACGCTCATGCAGCGGTTTATCAAAGCCGTAGCGATGGGTGATCTCGGCGATCACCTCTGGATCCAACCCGCGCCCGCCGCGGTAGTGGCTTTCGCTGATATTACCCACGCCGGTCCTTGCGTGACTCGCGCCCATCCCTTCACCGCCGCCGCCGGGCACTCCCCCGCTGTGGCCAAATTCCACGGCGGCGATAGCCTGATCCACCGGTCCGCCAGGGGCAATCTGGACGATGAAAAAGTTAATCGTGATGATGGCCCACAGCGTCGGGATAACCAGCAGCAAGCGGCGGATCAGATAAGCACCCATTGTTATTCCTTAACGCCGCTCTGCGGGCAGTTTGGCGGCTTTGTTCACGTCATACCACCAGGTATCGAAACCCAGCGTATAGACAGGGCGTACAGAGGGCAGCGAGAATTTGTCCCAACGGGCAAGGCGATCTTCGCCCATGTACCACATTGGCAGCATGTAGTAGTTCCAGGTTAACACCCTGTCGAGCGCGCGGCCAAGCGGAAGCAATTTTTCTTTATCGCCCTGCGCGGCCACGATTTTCTCAATCAGCGCGTCGATCGCCGGGCTCTTAACGCCGGGGGCATTGTAGGAGGAGTTGATATAGCTGGAGGCCCATGAAATTTGCAAATCGCCGCTGGGCCACGGCTGCGCGGCCCACAGGCTCTGCATCATATCGTAATCCCGGCTGCGCTTGCGGTTGGTGAGCTGAGCGATATCCACCTGGCGGATATTCAGAGTAATCCCCAGCCGGGCGAGATTCTGCTTAAACGGCAGTACCCACTGGTCATTTGCCCCTGAAGCGAGCAGGAGCTCGAAACTCAGCGGTTTGCCCGTTTGCACGTTCACCCGTTTTTGATTTTTCAGGTGCCATCCCGCCTCATCCAGCAGCGCGCTGGCTTTCAGAAGGTTGTCACGGTCAAAACCCTTACCGTCGGATTTAGGCGGTTCAAACACGCTCGTAAACACTTTTGGCGGGAGTTCCGCCTTCAGCGGAGCCAGCAAGACCAGCTCATCGGCATCAGGATAGTCACGAGCGGCATATTCAGTGTTCTGGAAATAGCTGTTAGCGCGGCTGTAGGCGCCGTAAAACAGCGCCTTGTTCATCCACTCGAAATCGAACGCCAGGGTAATCGCCTCGCGCACCCGACGGTCGCTGAATACCGGGCGCTGGATGTTAAACGCCAGCCAGCGGGTATCCTGGGCCGATTCATTTTTATGCTCGTCTTTAACGATGTAACCGTTGGCAAAGTTTTTCCCGATATAGCGCGTAGCCCAGTTTTTGGCACTGCTCTCCACGCGCAAATCAAACGCACCTGCCTTGAACGCCTCAAACGCCACGTTATCGTCAAGGTAATAATCATAGCGAAGGGTGTCAAAGTTCCAGCGGCCACGGTTTACCGGAAGATTTGCAGCCCAGTAATCTTTGACCCGGGAATAGACCACATACTGCCCCATTCGCCAGTCGGTAATGCGATACGGGCCACCCGCCAGCGGCGGCGTGGAGAGCGGGTCGCTCAGTTTGTGGTTTTTCCAGAAGGACTCAGGCATGACGGGCAAGGAGAACAGGCTCAGCATATTCTCTTTGTTTGGTTCGCTCAGTTCGATACGCACGGTGAGCGGGGCGATAGCTTTCACGGTGGTGCCTTTGTACACCAGACGGAACTGCGGGACCCCTTCGGTCATAAACTTGTGAAACGTGAAGGCCACGTCGCGGGCGCTTACCGGCGTGCCATCATGAAAACGCGCCTGCGGGTTGAGTGAAATTTCGGCCCATGCGAAGTTATCCGCGTACCGTACGTTTTCCGCCACCAGCGGGTAGTAGCTGCCCGGCTCATCGTCTGACGTCACAAACAGCGTGTCATAGAGGGACTCCGTACGCGCCGCCGCCACGCCGCGCAGGGCAAAGCGGTTAAAGTTATCGAAGGTGCCCGTGGCCGAGAGCGTCACGTTTCCGCCTTTAGGCGCGGCGGGGTTGACATAATCGTAGTGGGTAAAATTAACCGCGTATTTAGGTTCGCCAATCACTGCGAATGCCGTGCTCTCTTTGATGGTCTGCGCCTGGCTGGACAGGCTCACCACTGCCATTAACATCACTACGACGCGCATAAACATCTCGTGGCGGATCCTTCGTTCACATTAAAACTGAATAATAAGTGACGTCGCCGCCATTGTGAAATTATTCACCGGACATCATATCGGGTTGCCATGTGCGAAACTGCGCCAGCGGCATAGGGCGGCTGATCCAGTATCCCTGCAGGAAGTTAACGCCATGCTCGCGCAGCCAGGCCGCCTGCTCGGGCGTTTCCACCCCTTCGGCGACGGTGGACATGTTCAGTCGCCTTGCGAGGGTCAATACGGCATCAAGTACGGGCGATGTAACGGTTTCGGTTCCAATGGCATTGACAAAACCCCGGTCGATTTTGATGTAGTCCATTGTGAAATGCTCGAGATAAATCAGGGCGCTGTGGCCGGTCCCGAAATCATCAATCGCGATTTCAAAGCCTTCATTGTGCAGCCATTCAAAAAGCTGGTTGGCCTCGCGCTGATTAATCATGTCGCGCTCGGTGATTTCCAGTACCGTCTGGAAATGATCGGGCGGCAGCGAGGCGTTGAAGCGTTGCATATCTTCTTTAAAACTCTCCGCATGCAAATGCCCTGGCGCAATGTTTATCCCCAGCTTGGCTCCCGCAGGCAATACGCTTTGTAATATCGGTGCGTCACGAATAATGAGATCAAAAAGATGCAGCGTCAGAGGAACAATCAGCTTTTGCGCTTCAGCAAAGTTAATAAACGCATCCGGTGGGATTTCGCCCATCGTCGGGTGTTTCCAGCGCATCAGCACTTCCACACCGCGCATTTTCAGCTCTTTAGCATCGACCACGGGCTGATACACCACATAGAACTGATTGTGCTTAATCGCGGTTAAAATTTCCTTACCCGGATTCAGACGTATGGTCAGGATATAAAAATTGAGCGTTCCGGCGGCTATGCCGCACACCAGCCCGAAGAAGAGGGCGAAGAGGATTTCCTCGCTGGTCCAGGCTTCGGCATAGATCTTGATGGTCAGAGGAATGTCTTTCAGCGTGGCGGTGCGGGCGGCGTGTTCATGGAGATCTTCCGCCTTAACCAGCGTGCTGGACATTGTCGACAACGCGTTGTCGCCAATGATGATAGCAATACCCGCGAACTCGTCCTGACGCGCGGCATAGAGCAGGTACGGTGTCAGATTGAGATTCACCGAGGTAAAGACGCCGCCGTCCTTAACCAACGGATTACGGTACCAGATGGCAATGGCCGGTTTATTCGGCAGCATGGGCGTGCCGGACAGCAGGGCAATATCGATCGGTTTGTTGATGTGCAGCTCGGGTATAAGCGCTTCCATAGGGGAATTCATCGACCCTGTGGCGGAAGAGCAGAACGCTATTTTGTCTCTGACCAGCAGGAAGGCGCGCACATTAATACTGAAGGCAGCGCGTGAAGTCAGTTCAGCGTTAACCTCACGGCAATTGTTCAGCGTAAGCGGCTGGAGGAGATCGATAGACTCTTTTAGCTCTCCGAAGTAGCTCTCCATGTAGATGCTCACATCTTCAATCAGGGTATCGAATCTGACTTCCCGCTTGTGGTAACTCCAGAAAAACTGCAATGAGCCCAGGAGCAGGGCGACAAAGAGCCCTGTGACAATACTGAGAAACAGTATCTTGCGATGACTGGAAAAGTAGCGGGTGAACATAGAGATCGTGATTCCTGAGTAGCCGCTGAATGTATTCAGTGTAACGGGCAAAAAAAAACACCGCCGAAGCAGTGCTTTTTTTTATTATATCGCCAGCCAAGGGATAACCAACGATACAATCATCATATTAACTGCGGGTCAATACACGGCGCGCTTCGTTGTAGCGCTTCTTCCAGTATGGTTCATTCATGCTGGAAATGGTCACACCGCTGCTGGTGGAAGCATGAACGAACTGGTCGTTGCCAATGTAGATGCCAACATGTCGACCCGTAGAACCCGCACGGAACAGAACTAAATCACCGGTACGCAGTTTGGAACGCGAAATCGACTTGCCCGTCTCCTGCTGTTCATAGGTTGAACGCGGAAGATCTAACCCAAATTGTTCGCGGAAGGTTCGTTGTACGAAACTGGAACAATCAATGCCTTTTTTCGTGCTGCCGCCAAGACGATAACGCACGCCTTTCCAGTCAGCATACTGGTCCATAATACGGGACTTCACGTCCAGATTACGCACCATATTCTCAAATTCATCCTGAGAGGCTTGCAGTGACGAGGAATCTTCTGTTCCCACAACACGCGTCTCAGGATGCATATTCTTAGCGGTGTTCGATGTACTACATGCCGAAAGCAGAACCGCTACTGCTATCGCCGGGATCCCCCGCATGAAATATCTCAAAATCGGTTGAGATTTGACCATTTTGTTTATTTTCCCTTGAAGTCCTTAACGATAAATATCGTTATAAAAATGCCAAACGTGACGAGACTAATTAGCTGTTCACATTGAGACAATTCTTTCTGGTCAGATTTGTGGCGCAGTGCACAAATTTATTCACCATGATAATAATTATCTCAGTGGGGCAAAACGAGTTCGAGATTAACCGATTGCAAGGGGCATTGCGAGCAAAAAAGTCCGATTTTTTATAAGAAATTGTGATACCGAGAGT
Source organism: Enterobacter sp. ENT02 (assembly GCF_019219165.1). Classification (NCBI taxonomy): domain Bacteria; kingdom Pseudomonadati; phylum Pseudomonadota; class Gammaproteobacteria; order Enterobacterales; family Enterobacteriaceae; genus Enterobacter; species Enterobacter sp. ENT02. The sequence continues at coordinate 969,642 of NZ_JAHUWD010000001.1, read as the reverse complement.
AAAAAAACGTAAATGCCCCAAAATGCCGTCAGAAGCGGCTCCAACTCAGGCAATTGCTTCATTTTCAACATGAATGAGATGACAAGAATATGACGGCGCGGGGCAATTGAAGAGAGGGGACTATCAGGGAACGAAATGATCCCCGATAGTTTGCGTTAATTACGATGGGTTATTTGTTTAGAACTTGTTACTTATCGCCAGGCAGGTAACGATTAAAAATGGCTATTAATCGATCGCTTAACGGCGTCATCAGCACCCATGGCAAACCAATCAGCACCGCAGAGAGCGAACCCACAACAATATCTGTCAGCCAGTGAGCGCCGATCATGACGCGCGGGAAAGCAAACACCACCACAATTACCAGCGCCGTCGCAAAGGCTTTTTTGCCAAAATAGCGCAGCATGAATGCTGAAAAAATAAGCAGCATCATACCGTGATCGCCGGGGAAACTGTCCTTAGACGCATCTTTAGTCGGGATATGCAGTAATTCGCTGACGCGGTGAATATCCGGGAAATAGAGCGAAGGACTTGCGCGTTTTACCGGCATCAAATGTTGCGCCAGCTGGTTAATCACTACCGCAGTCAGCAGCATGACCAGGCCTGTGAGCACTATGCGGCGACGTCCTGTTTTATCTTCTTTCAGCCAGAAAGAGAGCATCAGGCAGCCCATGGCCAGCAGTGAACAGCCGTCGAAGGCGCGATTGTTGGTAATCGCGACCAGCCACAGGAAGGTTTCACTCTTCACCAGCGCCTGGTTGAAGAAGTGGAAAATACCGGAATCCAGCGGGAACCAGAAACCATGGTTCACCGGCAGATACCAGGATAAAAAGAGTGCCAGACCGGCAGCATTCAGCAGCAGTATTAAGGGAAATCGAGTCGTCATAACGTTCAGCATCGTTTGAAATCTGGGGCAACGTTAGCCGTCGAAACTTAAACGAAGCTTCAACAGGTTGGTCTGCAGCGTGTTCCAGTCGGCGTTAACCGCACTAATTAACTCTATCCGGCTGTCCGGGGGGGCAACATTTTGCGTTTCGATAAAGAAATCTGCGCCCTGGCGATTGATGCGTACCAGCCCGTCCGGGGTTCGCATAATGCCTTTGACGCGATCGACCGGAGCAAGTCTGGCCCATTCCAGAATCCCGATGGTGTCGAAAACCGTATCGGCATCGAAGATCCATCCGCAAGCCTGGTAGCCCTGACCGCTGTTGAGATTACGACGCCAGCGCTGATGTTCCGGCAGGCTCAGGGCCGCCAGACCCTGCTTCACCGCGTGGCTATGCGCATGTTCCGCGCTGACGGGCAGTTCCGCCAGGTTCAGACGGGGGAGATCGAGCAGGGCATTGTCAATTTTGCCCTGAGTGGAGTGAACCCGTTGACGATCGCCGCCGAAATGTTGCCACCAGGCATCAAACGCGGCCTGGCTTTCAGCCGTTGCACGATCCTCTTTATTCGCCACGATGATATCTGCCGCGGCGAGCTGATCGCGGAAGTTTTCATTGGCCACGGCCTTCTCGTCCAGAAGCAGGCGCGGATCCAGAAGACACAGCGTGGCGCGCAGGTCGATCCACGGCTCGTAAACCGGGGCGGTCAGCAAATCGAGGATCTGCTTAGGGTGGCCCAGCCCGGTCGGCTCTATCAGCAGACGGTCCGGTTTACCCTGGCGCAGCAGCGTGTTCAGCCCGACCTGCATGGGTAATCCATTCACGCAACACATACAGCCGCCCGGGATCTCTTTGATCATTGCCCCGCTGTCAGACAGCAATGCGCCATCGATGCCCACTTCGCCAAATTCGTTGACCAGTACGGCCCACTTTTCTGCCGGGTCTTTATTCGCGAGCAGGTGCAAAATTGAGGTGGTTTTTCCGCAGCCGAGAAAACCGGTGATGAGGTTGGTTTTGGTCACATGCGCTCCCATGACTTACTGTGATGCTATAACAATTAGCCATCATCCTGGCGAAAAAAAAGCGTCATGAGAAGGGGGAAGGGCGAACGGAGAGGTTTTCCGTTCGCCTTAAGGGCAAGAATGGTTAAATATTTAACGTTTCAATAACAGCCTGACGCGCACCGTAGCGGGTCAGGCGCTGATATGCTTCGTTTACCGCATTTACAAAGACGCTATTGTGAGGCAGATCCTGTCCAAAGACTTCGCTCAGCGTCAGCAGGGCGTTCACGCGCTCCGCTTCACTGCTGGCCTTGACGATTGACTGGATTTTATCACTAAGCGGGTCGCGAACATCAATCGCGTCTCCGCGCTCATCCGTGCCGCTGACGTAGCGGATCCAGCCTGCAACCCCCAGCGCCAGCAGCGGCCACGCGCTTTTACGTTCGAGATGGACACGGATCCCATCCAGCATGCGCTGAGGCAGCTTCTGGCTGCCGTCCATCGCGATTTGCCAGGTTCGATGCTGCAATGCGGGATTCGCAAAACGGTCGATCAGGCTGTCGGCATAGGCCGTGAGATCCACGTCTGTGATGCGCAAAGTGGGAGCCTGCTCGTTCAGCATTACGCGGCGGGCGGCTTCGCGGAAGCTCGCATCCTCCATGCATTCATTGATATGCGCGTATCCGGCGAGGTATCCCAGATAAGCCAGAAAAGAGTGGCTGCCGTTGAGCATCCGCAACTTCATTTGTTCCCACGGGAGAACATCCTTCACCATCTGCACGCCTGCAGCTTCCCACTCAGGGCGTCCGGCGACAAAGTTATCTTCGACCACCCACTGGATAAACGGCTCGCAGCTGATGGCGCAGGGATCTTCAACGCCAAGTTCCTGCGTGATTTCCGCAAGCGAGGTCTCCGTTGCGGCGGGGACAATTCTGTCGACCATCGTGCCCGGGAAACTCACGTGGGCATCAATCCACCCGGCCAGCTCAGCGGAACGTTTTTGCGCCATCCCGAGCACGGCGTTTTTTACGACGTGGCCGTTGTCCGGGATATTGTCGCAGGAGAGAACGGTAAACGGCGGCAGGCCGCGTTCGCGACGGCGGTGAAGGGCTTCGACCAGGATCCCCGGTGCGGAATGCGGCTCGGTCGGGTTTTCCAGATCGTGTAGAATGCGGGTATTGTGCATATCCAGCTTGCCGGTCGCCGGATCGATGCAATAGCCTTTTTCCGTGATGGTGAGGGAGACAATCGCAACCTGCGGTTCGCAAAATTTCTCAATAATGGCCGCCAGCGAATCGAGTTTGGCATTCAGACATTCATGTACCGCGCCGACAACAATAGCCTGGTTCCCCTCCGCACCTTTCTCAAGCACGGTAAAGAGATGATCCTGCGCGCGTAGCTGGCTCATCAGTACATCACCGCTGAAGAGGCTAATTTCACAAATACCCCAGTCGCCTCCTTTCTCATTCAGCACCCGGTTTGTTAACAACGCCTGATGCGCGCGGTGAAATGCGCCGAAGCCAAAATGGACAATGCGCGAGCGTAATTGCTGGCGATCGTAGCGAGGCTGCTGCACGCGGGCAGGAAGCGAGGTGGAAGCAATTGTCTTCATGAAATATACACCTGATTAACCATTAATTAACAATGGCAGTGTAAAGTTATATGACAACAAATTGAATTGGTAAGCCTTAAATATCCCCGTTCTGTGAGTTTGATCAATCAATGTGTGGCGCTGTGTTGACCCTTCGCGGTAAACATGTATGGTAGTCGTCATTGCAGTAAATTATATTGGTATAACAACTTGAGAGGGTGAGGCAATGGAACAAACCTGGCGTTGGTACGGGCCGAACGATCCGGTTTCTCTTGATGATGTGCGTCAGGCTGGCGCGACGGGCGTTGTCACGGCACTGCATCATATTCCTAACGGGCAAGTGTGGCCGGTTGAGGAAATTCAAAAGCGTCAGGCGTTGCTGGCGGAGAAGGGGTTAACCTGGTCAGTCGTGGAAAGTATTCCGGTCCACGAGGATATCAAAACCCATTCGGGTGAATACCAGACCTGGATTGCCAACTATCAGCAGAGTATCCGTAATCTGGCGGCCTGCGGCATTGATACGGTCTGCTATAACTTTATGCCTATCCTGGACTGGACGCGTACCGATCTTGAATACCAGATGGCGGATGGTTCAAAAGCGCTCCGTTTCGACCAGATCGCGTTTGCGGCGTTTGAACTGCACATTCTGAAGCGTCCGGGTGCTGAAGCGGATTACACCGCAGAAGAGCAGCAGCAGGCGCTCGCGTGGTTCCACGCGGCAAGTGAAGCGGATATTGAAAAACTGACCCGCAACATCATTGCCGGGCTGCCGGGTGCTGAAGAAGGCTACACGCTGGACCAGTTCCGCGCGCGTCTGGCGGAATACGGTGATATCGATAAAAACCAGCTGCGCGAAAACATGGCGTACTTCCTGCGCGCGATAGTACCGGTGGCAGAAGAGTCCGGCGTGCGTCTTGCTGTTCATCCGGACGATCCTCCGCGTCCTATCCTCGGCCTGCCGCGTATCGTATCGACAATTGAAGATATGCAGTGGCTGAAAGAGACAGTAGACAGTATCTATAACGGCTTTACGATGTGTACCGGTTCTTACGGCGTGCGTGCGGATAATGACCTGGTACGGATGATTGAAACCTTTGGCGATCGTATTCACTTCACGCATTTGCGTGCAACCTGCCGCGAAGAGAACCCAAAAACCTTCCACGAAGCCGCGCACCTGAACGGTGACGTGAATATGGTGGCGGTGGTGGACGCCATTCTGGCGGAAGAAGTGCGCCGTAAGCACGCGGGCGATGTGCGTCCTATCCCGTTCCGTCCGGATCACGGACACCAGATGCTGGACGATCTGCGTAAGAAAACCAATCCAGGCTATTCGGCGATTGGTCGCCTGAAAGGGATGGCAGAAGTGCGCGGCGTTGAGCTGGCGCTGAAGATGACGAAGTATCCGGAGCTTTTGTAAGCTCTGTTGCCCGCTGGCGCTGCGCTTACCGGGCCTGCAATAAAAAAACCGGCCTGCGAGCCGGTTTTTGTGTTTTTTTGGTCGGGTAAGGCGAAGCCGCCACCCGACAAACGCCGCAATCAGTCAGCGCGACCCATATAGCGTTTTTCTTCGATATGGATGCGGATCTTCTCGCCAGCAGACAGGTATTCTGGCACCTGCACAACCAGCCCGGTGGTCAGGGTAGCCGGTTTGTTACGCGCACTGGCTGACGCGCCTTTGATGCCCGGTGCGGTTTCCACGATTTCCAGATCCACGGTCTGAGGCAGCTCCAGCGCCAGCAGCACGCCGTCCCAGGTCAGCACCTGCATATCCGGCATACCGCCTTCAGGGATAAACAGCAGCTCTTCTTCGATCTGATCTTTAGTGAAGATATAAGGGGTGTAATCTTCTTTGTCCATGAACACATATTCGTTGCCGTCGATGTAGGAGAAATCAACATAGCGACGGGTCAGAGTCACGGTATCGACGATATCGTCACCTTTAAAGCGTTCTTCCACTTTGAGACCGGTACGCACATCGGCGAAACGCATTTTATACAGCGTCGCTGCACCACGGGCGCTAGGTGCCTGAATATCGATATCTTTCACAATCAGCAGTTTGCCGTTGTAATTCAGTACCATACCTTTCTTAATTTCGTTCGCTCTTGGCATTGCAGTAATCCTGTTTACGGGAGGTAAAAAATATCGCGCCAAATTACTCGCGCGCGGCCTTTCAGGCAAGCGGAATTCGCGGCTTTTGCTATCAATACAAAAAAGGTGTTACTGTGCGCCCAATGCCCGACTGCGCGGGCGTTCATCACTGACTGAGAGCATTTATGGATTGTCGTTCAGATTGTGGCGCGTGCTGTACTGCACCGTCCATTTCAAGCCCCATTCCAGGAATGCCGGAGGGCAAGCCTGCCAATACCCGCTGCGTTCAGCTTTCTGACGCTAATCTCTGTATGATCTTTGGGTCGCCCCTGCGCCCGAAGGTGTGCTCCGGGCTTCAGCCTTCCGCGGACATGTGCGGCAGTACGCGAGCGCAGGCGATGACGTACCTGCTTGAGCTGGAAGCGCTCACCGCGCCCTAAACGTCTTTGATCCGCGTGAGACAGGTTATCGTCAGGACGCACATTACCAGGGCAATCCAGAATACCGTGTGGTAGTTCCAGATCTCCGCCACGACACCGGCCATCGAGCCCGCAATAATCCAGCCCACGCGGGTGGTATTAGTATAAAGGGTGGTGGCAGAGCCTGCCTGACCCGGCATTAAATCCTGGAAGTAGAGCATGCCAATCCCGGCGAGAATGCCGATATAGATGGCGTTCAGGAGCTGTAAAGCCAGCAGCAGCGCGGGCGTATGCACCGTCAGCATCCCGACATAGAACAGCAGCCCGGCGACCGCCGCGATGCGCATTAAAAAACGTTTCCCATAGCGCTTTGCGTAATAGCCAGCAATCAGCATGGTCGGGATCTCAAGGCCAGCGGCCGTCCCCATCATGATGCCCGCCAGCTTCTCCGGCAGGTGCAGTTCATCAATAATAAACAGCGGCATGTTGATGATATAAAGGCTGTTGGTGCCCCACATCAGCGTACAGATGATGAAGAGGAGCAAAGCATCGCGGCGGTTACGACGCGGTGCTTCCAGCGCGCCTGTCGCCAGTTTCGGCTCTTTACGCATTGAGGGCAGGAAGAACCACACCATTGTGCCGCACACGACAAAGGCCACCGCCGCACTCAGGTACATCACCGTAAAGCCAAAGCCCATCGCCAGCGCATAAGCCAGTGGTGGACCAATGACCCATGCCAGCGACACCTGGGCACGCAGGATTGAGCTGAACATCACCGCCTCGCGTCCGGTCTGGTCAGCATGCTCACGGGCAAGGGCAAACATCTGCGGGTTGGCGGTAGAGCCAAAACTGCTCAGAAATACCCCAACAAAAAGCAAAATGAAATAGTTACGGTTCCAGGCAAACAGCACGCAAGCGAATACCCCCAGCAGGCAACAAAAGACAATCAGGCTTTTGCGATCGCCCTTTCTGTCGGAACGTCCTGCCAGAAACTGGCTTACCAGGATGCCGATGATGGCGCTGCCGGTAAAGAAGAAGCCGACCATCGCCGGACGGACGTGGACTTCATTTGTCAGAAATAAACTCAGCGTGGGCGTTTGTAAGGCCCCGGCGATCCCGGTAAGGAAAGCAACGATCAAAAACGCCGTTGACGTCAAATCAAGGGGCTTTGGTGAGGCGGCTGCGGGGGTGTTATGCATGTTTTCGTATCAGGATCAGCGTGGGTCAGAAAGACGCGGAGTTTACGCCGCCAGTCATTAAATAAACAGAGGGTGCGGTCACTTTTGCTACAAAAAATCAAAATGGCATTTCAATTTGAAAATGGTTGCTGAACTTAGCTGAAACTGACGTGCTGAACGTCAGCACTATTCAGCTGAAGAAAGGAGAAATGTGCTGTAACTCTAAATTCTGAACAGCCAAATGTAACTTTCCTTGCAACGCTTTACAGAAAGAGCAAGACTTTTTGAAACGTTTCAGCGCTATCTTGTTTTAACTGACGGAGCAGGCTAGCGCATTTTTTCTCATTAAGGCTGAAACGATTCAAGTTCAGCAGGAGAGGAGAACCATGTTCCAGTTATCTGTTCAGGATATTCACCCGGGCGCACAGGCCGGGACGAAAGAAGAGGCTATTCGCCAGGTTGCCGCTGCCCTCGTGCAGGCAGGTAACGTGGCAGAGGGTTACATTAACGGCATGCTGGCCCGCGAGCAGCAGACCTCAACGTTCCTCGGCAATGGCATCGCTATTCCACACGGCACCACCGACACCCGCGACCAGGTGCTGAAAACGGGCGTGCAGGTTTATCAGTTCCCGCAGGGCGTGCTCTGGGGTGACGGTCAGGTGGCTTATGTGGCTATCGGTATCGCCGCCAGCAGCGACGAACACCTGGGCCTGCTGCGCCAGCTGACGCACGTGCTGAGCGATGACTCGGTGGCGGAACAGCTGAAGTCTGTGACCACGGCTGAAGAGCTGCGCGCCTTGCTGATGGGTGAAAAACAGAGCGAAGCGCTGAAACTGGATAATGAAACCCTGACCCTGGATGTTGCAGCCTCTGACCTGGTGACCCTGCAAGCGCTGAACGCGGGTCGCCTGAAGGAGGCCGGTGCGGCCGATGCGACATTCGTTACGCGCGCTATCAATGATAAGCCGCTGAATCTGGGCCAGGGTGTCTGGCTGAACGACAGTGCTGAAGGCAACCTGCGCAGCGCAGTTGCTGTCAGCCGCGCCGCGACTGCGTTTGACGTAGATGGCGAGCGCGCCGCGATGCTGGTCACCGTGGCCATGGTCGATGACCAGCCGGTTGCGGTACTGAAGCGCCTGAGCGATCTGCTGCTGAACAACAAAGCTGAAAAACTGCTGAACGCTGATGCAGCCACCGTGCTTGCGCTGCTGACCAGTGACGATGCGCTGACCGATGACGTGCTGAACGCAGAGTTCGTGGTGCGTAATGAACACGGCCTGCACGCTCGTCCGGGCACCATGCTGGTGAACACCATTAAACAATTTGAAAGCGAGATTACCGTGACCAACCTGGATGGCTCAGGCAAACCGGCGAATGGCCGAAGCCTGATGAAAGTTGTCGCGCTGGGCGTGAAGAAAGGCCACCGTCTGCGCTTCACCGCACAGGGCGCCGATGCTGAACAGGCGCTGAAAGCGATTGGCGATGCCATCGCGGCAGGTCTGGGGGAGGGCGCATAATGAGCAGACGTGTTGCGACTATTACGCTGAACCCGGCTTACGACCTGGTGGGCTTTTGCCCGGAAATTGAACGCGGCGAAGTGAACCTCGTGCGTACCACTGGCCTGCATGCGGCAGGTAAAGGGATTAACGTCGCGAAGGTGCTGAAAGACCTCGGTATCGACGTCACCGTCGGCGGCTTCCTCGGAAAAGATAACCAGGACGGTTTCCAGCAGCTGTTCAGCGAGCTGGGCATTGCCAACCGTTTCCAGGTCGTTCAGGGCCGTACCCGCATCAACGTTAAGCTGACGGAGAAAGACGGCGAAGTCACCGATCTCAACTTCTCTGGCTTCGAAGTGACGCCTGCTGACTGGGAACGCTTTGTCACCGACTCCCTGACCTGGCTTGGCCAGTTCGACATGGTATGCGTCAGCGGCAGTCTGCCGTCCGGCGTGAGCCCGGAAGCCTTCACCGACTGGATGACGCGCCTGCGCAGCCAGTGCCCGTGCATTATTTTTGACAGCAGCCGCGATGCGCTGGTGGCGGGTCTTAAAGCCTCTCCGTGGCTGGTGAAACCAAATCGTCGCGAACTGGAGATCTGGGCAGGCCGTAAGCTGCCAGAATTAAAGGATGTGATTGAAGCTGCCCATGCGCTGCGCGAGCAGGGTATCGCTCACGTGGTGATTTCGCTGGGTGCAGAAGGGGCGTTGTGGGTTAACGCTTCAGGTGAATGGATTGCCAAGCCGCCGTCAATGGAAGTCGTGAGTACGGTTGGCGCGGGGGATTCCATGGTTGGTGGCCTGATCTACGGTCTGCTGATGCGTGAATCCAGTGAACATACGTTACGTCTTGCCACCGCTGTTGCTGCCCTGGCCGTGAGCCAGAGCAATGTCGGTATTACCGATCGTACCCAGTTAGCCGCGATGATGGCGCGCGTTGACTTAAAACCTTTTAACTAACAGCAGGAGAGGAATAATGAAAACGCTGCTGATCATTGACTCCGGTCTCGGACAGGCTCGCGCCTACATGGCGAAGACCCTGCTGGGCGCGGCGGCACAAAAAGCACACCTGGACATCATTGATAACCCAGGCGATGCCGAACTGGCGATTGTCCTGGGCGATAAAATCCCCGCAGACAGCGCGCTGAACGGCAAAAAAGTGTGGCTGGGCGATATTAATCGCGCGGTGGCACATCCTGAGCTGTTCCTGAGCGAAGCGAAAGGTCACGCCACTGTGTACAGTGCGCCTGTGGCGGCGGCCCCGGCTGCGGCTTCCGGTCCGAAACGCGTTGTCGCGGTTACGGCCTGTCCGACAGGCGTGGCGCACACCTTTATGGCGGCTGAAGCCATTGAAACCGAAGCGAAAAAACGCGGCTGGTGGGTGAAAGTTGAAACGCGCGGCTCGGTTGGCGCGGGCAATGCGATTACCCCTGAAGAAGTGGCGGAAGCCGATCTGGTGATCGTGGCGGCGGATATCGAAGTGGATCTGGCGAAATTTGCCGGTAAGCCAATGTACCGCACCTCTACCGGTCTGGCGCTGAAAAAGACCGCTCAGGAATTTGATAAGGCGCTGGTGGAAGCCAGGCCGTATCAGGCGACCGGTGCAGCGAAAACCCCGACCGAAGGGAAAAAAGAGTCTGCTGGCGCATATCGCCACCTGCTGACCGGCGTGTCCTACATGCTGCCGATGGTGGTAGCTGGCGGTCTGTGTATCGCGCTCTCCTTCGCATTTGGTATTACCGCGTTTAAAGAAGAAGGCACGCTGGCGGCTGCGTTAATGCAGATCGGCGGCGGCTCCGCGTTCGCATTGATGGTACCGGTACTGGCAGGCTTTATCGCCTTCTCCATTGCTGACCGTCCGGGTCTGACGCCGGGTCTTATCGGCGGTATGCTGGCGGTGAGCACCGGTTCTGGCTTTATCGGCGGTATCATTGCCGGTTTCCTGGCGGGTTACGTCGCGAAGCTGATTAGCGCTAAGCTGAAGCTGCCACAGAGTATGGAAGCGCTGAAGCCGATCCTGATTATCCCGCTGATCTCCAGCCTGGTGGTCGGTCTGGCGATGATTTACCTGATTGGTAAGCCGGTTGCGGGCATTCTGGCGGGTCTGACCCACTGGCTGCAAACCATGGGCACCGCTAACGCGGTTCTGCTGGGCGCAATCCTCGGCGGTATGATGTGTACCGACATGGGGGGCCCGGTGAACAAAGCGGCGTACGCCTTTGGCGTTGGCCTGCTGAGTACCCAGACCTACGCGCCGATGGCGGCGATCATGGCGGCAGGTATGGTGCCACCGCTAGCGCTCGGTCTGGCAACGATCATTGCCCGTCGTAAGTTCGATAAAGCACAGCAGGAAGGCGGCAAAGCGGCGCTGGTTCTGGGCCTCTGCTTCATTACCGAAGGCGCGATTCCGTTCGCAGCACGTGACCCAATGCGCGTTCTGCCATGCTGTATCGTCGGTGGCGCGGTAACGGGTGCAATCTCTATGGCGATTGGCGCTAAGCTGATGGCACCACACGGTGGTCTGTTCGTGCTGCTGATCCCTGGCGCAATCACTCCGGTACTGGGCTATCTGCTGGCGATTGTTGCCGGTACGCTGGTGGCGGGGCTGTCTTATGCGGTGCTGAAACGTCCGGAAGCGGAAGTTGTGGCAAAAGCAGCGTAAGCGATAAACAACAAAAAAGCCGGGTTGCATTACGCACCCGGCTTTTTTTATGCCGCTTGTTCAGCAGTTTGCTGCGCCTTCAGCCAGGCAATCTCTTCCGCCCAGATATCCGGGTTAATGGTTTCGAGCACCATCGGAATACCGTCGAAGCGGGCGTCCTGCATGATAAAGCGGAACGCATCATGGCCGATGTTGCCTTCGCCCAGGCTGTGGTGGCGGTCAACGCGGCTGCCGAACGCACTTTTTGCATCGTTCAGATGCATGCCGCGCAGGTACTGAAAGCCCACGATGCGCTCGAACTCTTCGAAGGTGTTTTTCGTTGCCTCGGTGGTGCGCAGGTCATACCCGGCCGCAAACGCGTGGCAGGTATCAATGCACACGCCCACGCGGGATTTGTCTTCCACGCCGTCAATAATCGCCGCCAGATGTTCGAACTTAAAGCCGAGGTTGCTGCCCTGACCGGCGGTATTTTCAATCACCGCGGTGACGCCTTTGGTCTTGTCCAGCGTCATGTTGATGGACTCGGCAATGCGCGCCAGACAGGCATCTTCGTCAATCTGCATCAGATGGCTGCCGGGATGGAAGTTCAGCAGCGTCAGCCCCAGCTGTTCGCAGCGCTGCACTTCATCAAGAAACGCCTCGCGTGATTTATCCAGCGCTTCCTGAACCGGGTGCCCGAGGTTAATCAGGTAGCTGTCGTGGGGAAGGATTTGGCCAGGCCCGTAGTGGTATTTCTCACAGGCGGCTTTGAAATCATCAATCACTTCAGCGGTAAGCGCTGCGGCGCGCCACTGGCGCTGGTTTTTGGTGAACAGGGCGAAAGCGGTTGCCTCGATTTCGGCGGCGCGAATGGCGGCATTCGCAAGGCCACCGGCGGCGCTAACGTGCGCTCCAACGTATTTCATAAAGGGACTCCTGTTAACCCGAAATGCTTATGATAGCGGGTTAACAGGAGAAGGATGTAGTGGTTTATGCCATCAGGCTGTGCACGGCGAGGTTAATCGCGCCACCGCCGACAATCAGCCAGATGAAGAGCACCAGCGCCATCAGCAGCGGTTTCGCACCGGCTTTTTTCAGCGCGCTGACGTGAGTGGTCACACCCAGCGCCGCCATCGCCATCGCCAGCAGCACGGTGTCCAGCGTCACCAGCATATCCACTACCGCTTTCGGCAGCAGGTGGAAGGAGTTAAAGATTGCCACCACGATGAACAGGATAGCAAACCACGGAATGGTGATTTTGCTCTTCTCGCTGCCGCCAGCCGGAGCCAACTGTTTAACCCGCGCGGCCAGGAAAATCAGGAACGGGGCCAGCATCATCACGCGCAGCATTTTGGCAATCACCGCCGCGTTTTCGGCTTCCGGGTTAATGGCGTGTCCTGCTGCGACTACCTGAGCCACTTCGTGCATGGTCGAACCGATATAGATGCCGTAGGTTTCCGGGCTAAACCAGTGGGCGACCAGGGGATACATCGCCGGGTAGAGGAAGATCGCCAGCGTACCGAAGATCACCACCGTCGCCACCGCCACGGTTACCTTGCTGGCTTCGGCTTTAACGACGGGTTCTGTTGCCAGCACCGCCGCTGCCCCACAGATACTGCTCCCGGCACCGATCAACCAGCTGGTGTGCTTGTCCAGCCCAAAGACTTTCTGGCCGATAAAGCAGGCCAGTAAAAAGGTGCTGGTCAGGGTCAGGACGTCAATGGCAATCCCGCTCACACCCACATCCGCAATCTGCGAAAAGGTGAGGCGAAAGCCGTAAAGAATGATCCCGAGACGCAGCAGATGCTGCTTGGCGAAAATTACACCGCCGTCGCAGGATTTCCAGATGTGCGGGTATAGGGTATTCCCGACCACCATGCCGAGCAAAATGGCCAGCGTTAGGGCGCTGAAACCTGCGCCCGCAACAGCGGGAATGCTGCCGCCCCATAATGCTGCGCCGGTTATCACGGCGCTGAGCGCAAGACCCGGCACGAAGTGCCACACTGTACGATGATGTTGTAAGGTGAGTTCTGACATAACCTTCTCCTTTGTCTGGCTTAAAGGTTACGGCGCACTGGCTTAAAAATAAAATTGATTATATATTTATAATTAATCTATATAAGTGGTAAACAACCATGCACATTACATTGCGTCAACTGGAAGTCTTCGCTGAAGTGCTGAAGAGTGGATCGACGACCCAGGCCTCGCAGATGCTGGCGCTCTCGCAGTCTGCGGTCAGTGCGGCGCTAACCGATCTCGAAGGGCAGCTGGGCGTGCAGCTGTTCGACAGGGTAGGGAAGCGGCTGGTGGTCAACGAACATGGACGTCTGCTTTACCCGCGCGCGTTGGCATTGCTTGAACAGGCCATCGAAATTGAACAGCTGTTCCGCGAAGACAACGGCGCGATCCGCGTGTTTGCCAGCAGCACCATTGGTAACTACATCCTGCCGGAGGTGATTGCCCGCTACCGCCGTGATTTCCCGACGCTGCCGCTGGAGATGAGTGTGGGCAATAGCCAGGACGTGATTAACGCGGTGATCGATTTCCGCGTCGATATCGGCCTGATTGAAGGGCCGTGCCACAACGTGGATATCATTGCCGAACCCTGGCTGGAAGATGAACTGGTGGTGTTTGCCTCCCCGGCCTCTTCTTTATTACAGGGCGAGGTGACGCTGGAACGTCTGGCGCAGGCGCAGTGGATCCTGCGCGAGCAGGGTTCTGGCACGCGTGAAATCGTCGATTACCTGCTGCTCTCCCATCTGCCGCAGTTCCAGCTGGGCATGGAGCTGGGCAACTCAGAGGCCATTAAGCATGCGGTGCGTCATGGACTGGGCATCAGCTGTCTTTCGCGGCGCGTGATCGCTGAACAGCTTGAGGTCGGATCGCTGGTCGAAATTCCCATTCCTCTGCCGAAGCTGGTGCGCACGCTGTGGTGCATTCACCATCGCCAGAAACACCTTTCCAGCGCTCTGCAGCGTTTTCTGCGTTATTGCGAGATGTAATCTTCCCCTCACCATGGCCCTCTCCCCAAAGGGGAGAGGGAAAAATTATGCTTTACTTATAATCCTGGCCGAGTCATGAAGCTCTCTTATAACTGGGTATTTCTGCCGGAAGGAACGGAGATCGTCTGCTACAATCGCGCCTCATTTAATAAATGGACAGCATTTTCACATGGTTTCAGAAACTAAAACCACAGAAGCGCCCGCGCTACGTCGCGAACTTAAGGCGCGTCACCTGACGATGATCGCTATCGGCGGTTCAATCGGTACAGGTCTTTTCGTTGCCTCTGGCGCAACGATTTCGGCAGCAGGCCCGGGTGGGGCACTCTTCTCTTATATCCTGATTGGCCTGATGGTCTACTTCCTGATGACCAGTTTGGGCGAACTGGCGGCTTACATGCCGGTGTCCGGCTCGTTTTCAACCTACGGGCAAAAATACGTTGAAGAAGGTTTCGGCTTCGCGCTGGGCTGGAACTACTGGTACAACTGGGCGGTCACTATCGCCGTTGACCTGGTCGCCGCACAGCTGGTGATGAACTGGTGGTTCCCGGATACGCCGGGCTGGATCTGGAGCGCCCTGTTCCTGGCCGTCATCTTCCTGCTGAACTACATCTCCGTGCGCGGTTTCGGTGAAGCAGAATACTGGTTCTCTTTAATTAAAGTGGCTACCGTCATCATCTTTATCGTTGTCGGTGTGGCGATGATCGTGGGTATTTTTAAAGGCGCTCAGCCTGCCGGATGGAGTAACTGGACGATAGGCGAAGCGCCGTTTGCCGGGGGCTTCTCGGCGATGATTGGCGTGGCGATGATTGTCGGCTTCTCCTTCCAGGGAACCGAGCTTATCGGTATTGCGGCCGGCGAGTCTGAAAACCCGGAGAAGAACATTCCGCGCGCGGTGCGTCAGGTGTTCTGGCGTATTCTGCTGTTCTATGTGTTCGCTATTCTGATTATCAGCCTGATTATTCCGTATACCGACCCGAGCCTGCTGCGTAACGATGTCAAAGACATCAGCGTCAGCCCGTTCACGCTGGTCTTCCAGCACGCGGGTCTGCTCTCGGCGGCGGCGGTAATGAACGCGGTGATCCTGACGGCGGTGCTGTCTGCGGGTAACTCCGGTATGTACGCATCCACCCGTATGCTGTACACCCTGGCCTGCGACGGTAAAGCCCCGCGTATTTTCGCCAAACTGTCACGTGGCGGCGTACCGCGTAATGCGCTGTATGCAACTACGGTGATTGCCGGTCTGTGCTTCCTGACCTCTATGTTTGGTAATCAGACGGTATACCTGTGGCTGCTGAATACCTCCGGCATGACGGGCTTTATCGCCTGGCTGGGGATTGCCATCAGCCACTACCGCTTCCGTCGCGGGTATGTGATGCAGGGCCATGACCTGAATAATCTGCCGTACCGCTCAGGGTTCTTCCCGCTGGGGCCGATTTTCGCCTTCATTCTGTGCCTGATTATTACCCTGGGGCAGAACTATGAAGCCTTCCTTGCGGATTCCATTGACTGGGGCGCTGTTACGGCCACCTACATCGGTATTCCGCTGTTCCTGATCATCTGGTTTGGCTACAAACTGACGAAAGGAACCCACTTCGTTCGCTACAGTGAAATGGATTTCCCGGAACGATTTAAACAATAACCGCAGTTCCTCTCTTTTAGCCCGCTCACCTGAGCGGGCTTTTTTATCTCCACAGTATGCAGAACGGATATAATTTTTAACAATTGAATTGATAATAGTTATCGTTTGCTTTATCGTTACGAAATAATAAGCAGCACACCGACCTGCCGAAGATGCGGGCGGCCCCTAAGGCGTTGTGAGCAATAATTAGTTGATTTAGTTGTATTTACCTCATGGAGATATGGAATGTTTAGGTTGAATCCCTTCGTCAGGGGAGGACTTTGTGCGTCCGCAATGTCCCTGGCACTGCCTGTCATCGCTGCGGAATCTGGCGACACACTGGTTGTAACGGCCTCCGCGACCGAGCAAAACCTGAAAGACGCACCGGCGAGCATTAGCGTCATTACTCAGGAAGACTTAAAGCGTAAGCCCGTTCAGAACCTGAAAGATGTGTTACAGGATGTGCCAGGCGTGCAGCTCACAAACGAAGGGGACAACCGCAAAGGGGTCAGTATTCGCGGTCTGGACAGCAGCTACACGCTGATTCTGGTCGACGGCAAACGCGTTAGCTCCCGCAATGCGGTATTCCGCCACAATGATTTTGACCTGAACTGGGTGCCTGTCGACGCCATCGAGCGGATCGAAGTGGTGCGCGGCCCGATGTCCTCCCTCTACGGTTCCGATGCGCTGGGTGGCGTGGTCAACATCATCACCAAAAAAATCGGTCAGAAATGGACCGGAACCCTGAGCGCGGATTCAACCATTCAGGAACACCGCGACCGCGGTGACACCAACAACGGTCAGTTCTACACCAGCGGTCCGCTGGTGGACGGCGTGCTGGGGCTTAAAGCCTACGGCAGCGTGTCTAAACGTGAAAAAGACGATCAGCAACGCTCCTCTACTTCTGCGAACGGTGAAACGCCGCGTATCGAAGGCTTCACCAGCCGCGATGCCAACGTCGAATTCGCCTGGACGCCGACGGAAAATCATGACTTTACCGCGGGATACGGCTTCGACCGCCAGGATCGCGACTCTGACTCCCTCGACAAAAACCGCCTTGAGCGCCAGAACTACTCCCTGAGCCACAACGGCCGCTGGGGCGTTGGCAACAGTGAACTGAAGGTGTACGGCGAGAAGGTCGACAACAAAAACCCGGGCAACAGCAGTCCGATTACCTCCGAGAGTAACGCGGTTGACGGGAAATACGTCCTGCCGCTGGGCGAAATCAATCAGTTGCTGACCTTCGGCGGCGAGTGGCGTCACGATAAGCTGAAGGATCCGGTCAACCTGACAGGGAGTACCAGCAGCACGACCTCGGCAAGCCAGTACGCGCTGTTCCTTGAAGATGAATGGCGTATCTTCGAGCCGCTGGCGCTGACCACCGGCATCCGTATGGATGACCATGAAACCTACGGCGACCACTGGAGCCCGCGTGCCTATCTGGTCTACAACGCGACCGACACCGTCACGGTGAAAGGGGGCTGGGCCACCGCGTTTAAAGCGCCATCGCTGCTGCAGCTCAGCCCGGACTGGATCACCGGTTCCTGCCGCGGCGCCTGCGAGATTGTCGGTAACCCGGATCTGAAGCCAGAAACCAGCGAAAGCTTCGAGCTTGGACTCTACTACAGCGGGGAAGAGGGCTGGCTAGAAGGCGTGCAGGCCAGCATCACCACCTTCCAGAACGACGTGGACGACCGCATCAGCATCAGCCGTACGGCTAACGTGAACCAGGCGCAAAGCTACCCGAACTATGTTGGGCTGAACGCCGACGGCGAACCCATTTTCCGCTATTACAACGTCAACAAGGCGCGTATCCGTGGGGTGGAAACCGAGCTGAAATTCCCGATTGCGGAAGACTGGAAAGTCACGCTGAACTACACCTACAACGATGGTCGTGATATCAGCAACGGCGGCAACAAGCCGCTCTCCGAACTGCCGTTCCACACCGCCAACGGAACCGTTGACTGGAAGGCAACTCAGGACTGGTCGTTCTATGTGCAGGGTAACTATAAAGGCGAGAAACGCGCGCTTACCAGCGGTGAACCGACGCCGGGCGGCTACGTTATCTGGAACACCGGTGCGGCATGGCAGGCAACGAAAGCCGTTAAGCTGCGCGCAGGCGTGCAGAACCTGCTGGATAAAGACCTGAGCCGTGACGATTACAGCTATACGGAAGATGGTCGTCGCTACTTTGTAGGCGTGGATTATACGTTCTGATGTAACCTTTATGCCCGGTGGCGCTTCGCTTACCGGGCCTACAAAAACCATAAACGTAGGCCGGGTAAGGCGAAGCCGCCACCCGGCAATCGCACGCACTTATGCGAACAAGTGCTCCGCATGGAAGCGGAGATGATCTTCAGTAAAAGACCCGATGAAGAAATAGCTGTGGTCATACCCCGGCTGAATGCGCAGCGTCAGCGGCCAGTCTTTCTGGCGAGCCGCTTCAGCCAGCACCGCAGGCTGTAGCTGTCCGGCGAGGAACTGATCCGCATCACCCTGATCGATAAGCGTTGGGATCGCATCCTCTGTCTGGCTTGCCAGCATCAGCGCGCAGCTGTCCCATTCCTGCCAGGTTTCTGCATTATCGCCCAGATAGTGGGTAAAGGCTTTTTGCCCCCAGGGTACCTGCGTTGGGTTCACAATCGGCGCAAACGCCGACACGCTGGTGTATTTCCCAGGGTTTTTCAGCGCCATGATAAGCGCACCGTGACCCCCCATTGAGTGCCCGCTGATGGCGCAACGGTCATTCACAGCAAACTCCGCCTGAATCAGCGCAGGCAGCTCGTCACGAATGTAGTCATACATGCGGTAGTGGCTCGCCCACGGCTGCTCGGTCGCGTTGAGATAAAATCCGGCGCCTTTGCCTAAATCGTATCCGGCATAGTCGGCGACCTCATCCCCACGCGGGCTGGTGTCTGGCATCACCAGCGCAATGCCAAGCTCTGCCGCAATACGCTGCGCACCCGCTTTGGTGGTGAAGTTTTCGTCGTTGCAGGTCAGGCCAGAAAGCCAGAACAGAACCGGCGGTTTTTCCGTCGGCGGCAGGAAAATGCTGAACGTCATCGCACAGTTCAGTACGGTGGAGTCGTGCCGCCAGCGCTGCTGTCGACCTTCAAAACAACGGTGCTCTTCGAGCAGTTCCATGCAAGGCTCCTTAATGATGATACGTATTCATAAAATCCATAATACAGAGTTTTCATTGACCTGTGAGTAACTTTCACTTTCCCCTTACGCTCAGATACTGCATCATAAATTTACTTTTCTTTAACAACTGGAGCGGTCATGGCGCTGCGTATCGCGCTCAGCGGATTTGTGGTTTTGGTGGTGGCAATGGGGATCGGGCGCTTTGCCTTTACGCCTCAGGTACCGTTGATGATTGCCGCCGGGCAACTGACGCTAACCAGTGCGGGTCTGGTGGCGGCGATGAACTATCTGGGCTATCTGGTCGGGGCGTGGGATGCCATGCGCGCCCATCGCTTTGTGGAAACACGCCTCTGGTTGGGCATCACTGGCGCGGTTGCGCTGACGCTGCTCTCGGCTGCGGCGGATAACGCCATGGTTCATGGTTTACTGCGCTTCGTGATTGGCTGCATGAGCGGCTGGTCTATGGTACTGATAGCCGCCTGGACCAACGAACGGCTGGGTCAGTTGGGTAAACCGGGGCTTAGCGCCGCTGTCTTTGCCGGGCCGGGCGCAGGCATTGCCCTGAGCGGGCTGCTCGCGGTCTATATTCAGGCGAAGGCGCTCTCTGCCGGGGCGGCATGGCAGATTTACGGCGTGCTGGCGCTGGTGCTGATTGCACTGGTAGCACGCTACCTGCCGCGATCCGGGCAACTCCATCGGCCTGGAACCGCACCGGAGCCGCTGGTGCTGACGGCGGATTTAAAGCGCCTGGTCTGGAGCTACAGCCTCGCGGGGTTTGGCTATATCCTCCCGGCGACCTTCCTGTCGCAAATGGCGGCGGTGCGTTTTCCAGGCAGCCTGTTTGCCCAGTTTGTCTGGCCGATTTTCGGTTTCGCTGCCGTCATCGGCATCGTGCTCAGCATCCTACTGCGTCATACATCCACGGCTAACCGCAGGCTGGCGATTGTTCTGTGGTTACAGGGTGCAGGCGTGCTGGCCGCCTGGCTGCTGCCGGGCATTGGCGGTTTGCTGACGGGCGGTCTGCTGGTCGGCGGCGGGTTCTTATGTGCCGTGCAGCTTTCTCTGCTCTACGGTCGCGAGCTGGCACCGAACCACACGCGCTATATGGCGGGACTGCTCACCACCGGCTATGCCATCGGCCAGCTGATTGGCCCTGTGACGTCCGCGCTCTCCACCTGGTTAACGCATCGGCTGGAGCCTGCGCTGGGGCTGGCGGGCATCGCGCTGTTCATCGGCGGGGCACTGGTCTGGAACCGTCAGGCTGAAAGGCAGCAGCAATTGCAATAATTATCGTCGTGAATACTGGATTATGTGCGCCGCCTCACGCACAATGAGCGCACACTTTTGCCACAACGAGGGCAAAAGACGCCACACCTGCAGGAGAAAAGAATGTCATCACTCAGTAAAGAAGCTGCTCTGGTCCATGAAGCCCTGGTTGCGCGCGGTCTTGAAACGCCACTGCGTCCCCCGGTTCAGGAACTGGATAATGAAACCCGTAAACGTCTGATTTCCGGGCATATGACCGAGATCATGCAACTGCTGAATCTCGATCTGAGCGATGACAGCCTGATGGAGACGCCTCAGCGCATCGCGAAAATGTACGTAGACGAGATCTTCTCTGGCCTTGATTACGCCAATTTCCCGAAAATCACCGTCATTGAAAACAAAATGAAGGTCGATGAGATGGTGACGGTGCGCGATATCACGCTCACCAGTACCTGCGAGCACCACTTCGTGACCATCGATGGCAAAGCGACCGTGGCGTATATTCCAAAAGATACGGTAATCGGCCTGTCCAAAATCAACCGTATCGTGCGATTCTTCTCCCAGCGTCCGCAGGTGCAGGAGCGTCTGACGCAGCAGATCCTGACCGCGCTGCAAACGCTGTTGGGCACCAGTAACGTGGCGGTCTCTATCGACGCTGTGCACTATTGCGTGAAAGCGCGTGGCGTGCGTGATGCGACCAGCGCAACCACCACCACGTCGCTGGGCGGTCTGTTTAAATCGAGCCAGAACACCCGCCAGGAGTTTCTGCGCGCCGTGCGTCACCACAATTAATCAGACAGGGCAGGGACCATGGAGCGAAACGTCACGCTCGATTTTGTTCGCGGCGTCGCCATTCTCGGTATCCTGCTGCTCAATATTAGCGCCTTCGGTTTGCCGAAGGCCGCTTATCTCAATCCCGCCTGGTACGGCGATATCACCCGAAGCGATGCCTGGACATGGGCGATCCTCGATCTCTTTGCGCAGGTTAAATTCCTGACGCTGTTTGCGCTGCTGTTTGGCGCAGGGTTACAGCTTCTGCTCAAACGCGGCACGCGCTGGATCCAGTCTCGTTTAACGCTGCTGGCGATCCTCGGCTTTATTCACGGTTTGTTTTTCTGGGATGGTGACATTCTGCTCGCCTACGGGTTAGTTGGGCTCATTTGCTGGCGTCTTATCCGCGATGCGCCCAGCGTAAAAAGCCTGTTCAACACCGGCGTGATGCTCTATGTCATGGGGCTTTGCGTATTGTTTCTGCTGGGCGTTATCTCTGGCGATTCAACAAACCGCTCGTGGATCCCCGACGCGGCCAACCTGCAGTATGAGCAGTTCTGGAAGCTGAAAGGGGGGGCTGAGGCGATCGGTAATCGTGCCGATATGCTCGGTGATAATCTCCTTGCGCTGGGCGCGCAGTACGGCTGGCAGCTGGCAGGGATGATGCTGATGGGGGCATCCCTGATGCGCACCGGCTGGCTGAAGGGCGAATTCAGCCTGCGCCACTATCGCCGCACGGGCGCGGGTCTGCTCCTGCTCGGCGTGCTGATTAATCTCCCGGCGGTGATAATGCAGTGGCATCTTCACTGGGATTACCGCTGGTGCGCCTTCCTGCTTCAGGTGCCACGTGAGCTTAGCGCTCCGTTCCAGACCATTGGCTACGCGGCGCTGATCTACGGCTTCTGGCCGCAGCTTTCCCGCCTGTGGATTGTCAGCGCCGTGGCCTGCGTTGGCCGCATGGCGTTAAGCAATTACATCCTGCAAACGCTGATCTGCACCACGCTGTTCTACCGATTTGGCCTGTTTATGAAATTCGACCGACTCACGCTGCTGGCGTTTGTTATTCCGGTCTGGATGGTTAACCTGGCGTTTTCCGTTATCTGGCTGCGTTATTTCCGCCAGGGACCGCTGGAGTGGGTCTGGCGAAAATTAACCGCACATGCTTCGGGTGTATCATTGCGTAATACATCCGGATAACGATCTGGATCACAATCATTAACAAAACGGATGTAAGCGTTTTCATCTGTGTGAGCTTCTTCACGTAGTCCCCTCTTTCTCGCTGCCAAAATAGCCTCCTTGCTAAACACAGGGGGTGTCTGTGAGTTGCTGCAATCCTATGAAGGATGGTGAACATGATCACCATTCGTGACGTCGCCCGCCTGGCGGGCGTTTCCGTGGCTACCGTCTCTCGCGTGCTGAACAACAGCGCGCTGGTCAGCCCTGAAACCCGTGAAACCGTAATGAAAGCCGTGACCCAGCTTGGGTACCGGCCAAATGCCAACGCGCAGGCGCTGGCGACGCAGGTGAGCGATACCATTGGCGTCGTGGTGATGGATGTGTCCGATGCCTTCTTTGGCGCGCTGGTTAAAGCGGTGGACGTTGTCGCCCAGCAGCACCAGAAATACGTGCTGATTGGCAACAGCTATCACGAGGCGGAAAAAGAGCGTCATGCCATTGAGGTGCTGATACGCCAGCGTTGCAATGCCCTGATTGTGCATTCAAAAGCGTTAAGCGACGAAGAGCTGGCCGGGTTTATGGAGCAGATCCCCGGAATGGTGTTAATCAACCGGATTGTGCCAGGCTACGCGCACCGCTGCGTTGGGCTGGATAACGTCAGCGGCGCGATGATGGCGACGCGGATGCTCATCAGCAACGGCCATCAGCGCATCGGGTATCTTGCTTCCAGCCACCAGATTGAAGACGACGGAATGCGTCGGGAAGGGTGGCAGAATGCGTTGAAAGAGCACGGCATTGTCCCGCTTGAAAGCTGGGTAGGAACCGGTACGCCGGATATGCAGGGTGGGGAAGCCGCAATGGTCGAGCTGCTGGGCCGTAATCTGCAGCTTTCCGCCGTGTTTGCCTATAACGACAGCATGGCGGCGGGGGCGCTGACTGCGCTGAAAGACAACGGAATTGCGGTGCCACAGCATTTGTCGCTGATTGGCTTCGATGATATCCCGATTGCCCGTTACACCGACCCGCAGTTAACCACCGTGCGTTACCCCATTGCCTCGATGGCAAAACTGGCGACAGAACTGGCGTTACAGGGTGCCGCAGGCCTGCTGGATCCGGATGCAACACACTGTTTCATGCCAACTTTAGTCAGGCGGCATTCTGTCTCTATTCGGCAAACTGTGGCTCCGATCACTAACTAATTATGTGGCGTGATGTAACCGTTTTCAATCTGTGAGTAAATTCACAGTATCTTAACAAGCCGCTGACTATGATGTCAGCGTTTTAGAGGCTGAAACGCTATGTAACGGTGATTAATCATTTTCACCATAGCCAGTGAGCCGAAAACAACGAATAAAACGCATTTCTGGAGCGTTACCGAACACGGAAGATAGAAATTTTATAAGTGAACTTCGGCGATCAGTAACGTTTTATTAACACCTGCCCGCCGACCGTTATTCACAAGAACTACCCTGCATAAAAAAAAACCGGAGATACCATGAATAAGAAGGTGTTGACTCTGTCTGCTGTAATGGCAAGCATGCTTTTTGGTGCAGCAGCGCACGCTGCGGATACCCGTATTGGCGTGACCATCTATAAATACGACGACAACTTCATGTCCGTTGTGCGTAAAGCAATTGAGAAAGATGCGAAAGCAGCGCCAGACGTTCAGCTGCTGATGAACGACTCCCAGAACGACCAGTCCAAACAGAACGACCAGATCGATGTTCTGCTGGCGAAAGGCGTGAAAGCCCTGGCGATCAACCTGGTTGACCCGGCTGCAGCAGGCACGGTTATTGAGAAAGCGCGCGGCCAGAACGTGCCAATCGTCTTCTTCAACAAAGAACCTTCCCGTAAGGCGCTGGATAGCTACGACAAAGCGTTTTACGTCGGTACTGACTCCAAAGAGTCCGGCATTATTCAGGGCGATTTGATCGCGAAACACTGGGCGGCGAACCCGAACTGGGACCTGAACAAAGACGGTCAAATTCAGTTCGTTCTGCTGAAAGGCGAACCAGGCCACCCGGATGCTGAAGCCCGTACCACCTACGTTATTAAAGAGCTGAACGACAAGGGCCTGAAAACCCAGCAGCTGGCGTTAGATACCGCCATGTGGGATACCGCTCAGGCGAAAGATAAGATGGACGCGTGGCTGTCTGGCCCGAACGCCAACAAAATCGAAGTCGTGATCGCGAACAACGATGCGATGGCGATGGGTGCCGTTGAAGCCCTGAAAGCACACAACAAATCCTCCATTCCTGTGTTCGGCGTAGATGCGCTGCCAGAAGCGCTGGCGCTGGTTAAATCCGGCGCGATGGCCGGTACCGTTCTGAACGATGCCAACAACCAGGCGAAAGCCACCTTCGACCTGGCGAAAAACCTGGCCGACGGTAAAGGTGCTGCTGACGGCACGACCTGGAAAATTGAAAACAAAATCGTTCGCGTGCCATACGTGGGCGTAGACCAGTCCAACCTGGCTGAGTTTATCGGTAAATAAGATCTTTGTTTTGTCTTCACTGGGCGCAATTCGTTGCGCCCTTTTATAACGCGATATGCGAGGCCAACAAGGTATAATTATGGTCAGCACAACTACTCAGTCGTCCGGTGAATACTTGTTGGAAATGACCGGTGTTAACAAGTCTTTCCCCGGTGTTAAGGCACTCGATAATGTTAATTTAAAAGTGCGTCCTCACTCTATTCATGCCTTGATGGGGGAGAACGGTGCGGGTAAATCAACATTATTAAAATGTCTTTTTGGGATCTATCAAAAAGATTCTGGCAGCATTCTTTTTCAGGGGAAAGAGATCGATTTCCATTCAGCGAAAGAAGCACTGGAAAACGGTATCTCGATGGTTCACCAGGAATTAAACCTGGTACTGCAACGCTCGGTAATGGATAACATGTGGTTGGGACGTTACCCAACCAAAGGTGTGTTTGTCGATCAGGATAAAATGTATCGCGACACCAAAGCGATTTTCGATGAGCTGGATATTGATATCGATCCGCGCGCCCGCGTGGGGACATTATCCGTTTCCCAGATGCAGATGATCGAAATTGCCAAAGCGTTCTCCTATGATGCGAAGATCGTCATCATGGATGAACCCACGTCGTCATTAACGGAAAAAGAGGTTAATCACCTTTTTACCATTATTCGCAAACTGAAAGATCGCGGCTGTGGCATCGTCTATATCTCGCATAAAATGGAAGAGATCTTCCAGCTGTGCGATGAAATTACCATCCTTCGCGACGGCCAGTGGATTGCCACTCAGCCGCTGGAAGGGCTGGACATGGACAAGATTATCGCCATGATGGTCGGCCGTTCCCTGAACCAGCGCTTCCCGGACAAAGAAAACAAGCCGGGCGAAGTGATTCTGGAAGTGCGCAATCTCACCTCGCTGCGCCAGCCGTCCATTCGCGATATCTCGTTCGACCTGCACAAAGGCGAAATTCTGGGCATTGCCGGACTGGTGGGGGCCAAACGTACCGATATCGTGGAAACCCTGTTTGGTATCCGGGAAAAATCGGGCGGCACCATTACGCTGCACGGTAAAAAAATTAACAACCATAACGCCAACGAAGCCATTAATAACGGTTTCGCGCTGGTGACGGAAGAGCGTCGCTCGACCGGTATTTATGCCTATCTCGATATTAACTTTAACTCGTTAATTTCGAACATTCGTAACTATAAAAGTAAAATCGGTCTGCTGGATAATTCCCGCATGAAGAGCGATACCCAGTGGGTAATTGACTCCATGCGCGTCAAAACGCCAGGCCACCGTACGCAAATTGGTTCGCTTTCGGGTGGGAACCAGCAAAAAGTCATTATTGGCCGCTGGTTATTGACCCAGCCCGAAATTCTGATGCTGGATGAACCAACCCGCGGTATTGATGTGGGTGCAAAATTTGAAATTTATCAGCTGATTGCTGAGCTGGCGAAAAAGAATAAAGGGATCATTATTATTTCTTCCGAAATGCCGGAACTGTTAGGGATCACAGACCGTATTCTGGTTATGAGCAATGGTCTCGTTGCCGGTATTGTTGACACCAAAACGACAACGCAAAACGAAATTTTGCGTCTTGCGTCTTTGCACCTTTAAGATCAGGGGCTCCTCATGAGTGCGTTAAATAAGAAAAGTTTTCTCACTTATCTGAAAGAAGGCGGTATTTACGTTGTTCTTTTAGTATTACTAGCCATTATTATCTTCCAGGACCCTACGTTCTTAAGCCTGCTGAACTTGAGTAACATTCTGACTCAGTCCTCCGTGCGTATCATCATCGCGCTGGGCGTGGCGGGGTTGATTGTCACCCAGGGGACTGACCTGTCAGCAGGACGTCAGGTAGGGCTGGCGGCGGTTATTGCGGCAACGCTGCTGCAGTCGATGGAAAACGCCAACAAGGTGTTCCCGGAAATGGCCACCATGCCGATTTTCGTGGTGATCCTGATTGTCTGCGCCATCGGTGCGGTGATCGGCCTGATCAACGGCATCATCATTGCTTACCTGAACGTGACGCCATTTATCACCACGCTGGGTACGATGATCATCGTTTACGGTATCAACTCCCTGTACTACGACTTCGTGGGCGCGTCGCCAATCTCGGGCTTTGACAGCGGCTTCTCGACCTTTACGCAAGGATTTATCGCGCTGGGCAGCTTCCGCCTGTCCTATATCACCTTCTATGCGCTGATTGCCGTGGCCTTCGTTTGGGTGCTGTGGAACAAAACCCGCTTTGGTAAAAACATTTTCGCCATCGGCGGTAACCCGGAAGCGGCGAAAGTCTCCGGCGTTAACGTTGCCCTGAACCTGCTGATGATTTATGCGCTGTCCGGTGTGTTCTACGCCTTCGGCGGGATGCTGGAAGCGGGCCGTATCGGCTCTGCCACCAACAACCTTGGCTTCATGTACGAGCTGGATGCGATTGCGGCCTGCGTGGTGGGCGGCGTCTCCTTCAGCGGCGGCGTGGGTACCGTGCTCGGCGTGGTCACCGGTGTGATCATCTTTACCGTCATCAACTACGGTCTCACCTACATCGGCGTGAACCCTTACTGGCAGTACATCATTAAAGGCGCCATCATCATCTTCGCGGTTGCGCTGGATTCACTGAAATACGCACGTAAAAAATAACGGCATCTCGCATTATCCGGCCCGCTCATTGAGCGGGCTTTTTTTTACGCTAGCGTGGATTCCTGTCCGGTGACTATGCTCTCGAACCAGTCAAGTTCAGAAAGCTTGCAGGCTATCCACTGTTCTGAAAAGGCTTCGCCTAAGCTGTCGGTGAGATACTGGCAGCGGGAAAACGCCTCGATTGCCTGCTGCTGGAACAGTGGAAGTTCTGGCTCATCACGCTGCGGTTCCGGTAAATCATCCTCATCAAAATTTTCCAGACCGTACAACATGCCGGTCAGGATGGTTGCCGCAACGAGATACGGGTTGGCATCAGCGCCCGCCAGACGGTACTCAATACGACGGTTGCTCTCATCAGAGCAGGGGATACGCAGCGCGGCAGTGCGGGTGTTATAACCCCATGAATGGAATAATGGCTCTGTGAGGTTTTTACGAAGGCGCCGGAAAGCGTTAACGCCGGGGGCCAGAATGGCGATGGAGGCGGGCATCAGCGCCAGCTGACCTGCGATGCATAAGCGCATCATGCTATTGAGTTCATCAGCCGGTGAGGCAAATACGTTTTCACCGTGAATATCATTCAGGCTGAAATGAAAATGCAGGCCGCTGCCGGACAAGAGGCTGAACGGCTTGGCCATAAAGTTAGCCTGAAGGCCGTGCTTTTCAGCGACAAACCGCGTTAACCGACGCAGTGCCAGGATATTGTCACATACCTCCACGACCCGATGACTGTGCTTCAGGTTTAACTCGAACTGACCTGATTCAGCCTCTGCTACAATTCCGGTCAGGGGGATATGCTGCCGGTGTGCCAGCTGTTCCAGCTCGTCAAACAGCGCAGCGTGGGCTGATGACGTATCCATATGAAAGCAGCCCTGATTCTGAAGCTCCTGAGTGCCAGGCCCCGTCAGGTAGAACTCAATTTCCGGTGCCATAACCGGGTACAGCCCATGCTGATGAAAACGCGCCAGAACGTTCTGCAATATGACGCGTGGCTCAAGGGGACAAGGTTGCCCGTCGCTGTCCTTCATCGTCAGGAGGATCTGCGCGGTATGCAGCGGATCGTGTGAAGAGGGGCGGAGGGAACCGGCAACCGGCATGCAAAGTCGGTCTGGCTCATCGTCACGTGACGCGGCGACTTTCCCTTTTTGATCCATCGAATAGACCGAGAGAGGAAAATAGCAGCCTTTCTCCAGACTCAGCATGCTGTCTACGGAAAGTCGCTTACCGCGCATAATGCCGTTGATATCGTTGAGACAGACATCGATGTGTTTGGTTTGTGGGTAACGCTCGAGATAATCCGCCACTTCCACCGACAGGCTCTGTTTCAGAGTGGCAAGCTTCTCCTCAAGATAGAGGCCGGAATTTAGCGCGGTCGGCAGCGATAAACCCGGGAAATTAAAGTACGGGCGGATACTTTTCAGGAAAAACGCGTTCATTATCGAGTTCATAGTCAGTCTTCAATGAAGCCGTAGCGGCAATGAACTCAGCGTAAAAGGTCAGGTGTAAAGAGGGGATAAAAAGCGTAGCACCCGGCGTAAAGAAACTATAAACGGAGGCTATTTTTTCTCTTTTTTCTGCAGATCGAGCAGCTGTTCTGGCGTCACCGCCGGATAACCCTGCGCATCTTCTGGCACCTCGTGCATTGCCGGGATCGGCACCAGCGGGCCTAGAAAGCGCGGTTCACGTTTGAAGATGTAGAGATCGGCTAATGCGCCAAAGCGGGCACCGAACTCGCGCACGCGCACGCTCAGCATGTCTTTTGGCGACGGCACGGCGTAGCACTGAGCCTGGATACCCATGTGCAGCGCAATAAACAGCGCGCGCTCGCAGTGGAAGCGCTGGGTGATGATGATGAAATCGTTAGTGTCGAACACCTTGCGGGTGCGCACGATGGAGTCCAGGGTGCGGAACCCGGCGTAGTCGAGCACGATATCGGCAGGATCGACGCCTGCGGCAATCAGGTCCTTACGCATCGTCACCGGTTCGTTGTAGCTTTGCAGGGCGTTATCGCCGCTCAGCAGCAGGTAATTCACCTTGCCGCTGTTATAGGCGTTCAGCGCACCCTGTATGCGGTAGCGGTAATACTGGTTGATCACGCCGGTGCGGTAATACTTGGCGGTGCCGAGCACCACGCCAACCTGACGGTAGGGAAGATCCTGGAGGTCGTCAAAAATGTAGGGGGCGGTTTTCCAGCTCATCCAGCGGTCGAGACCGAGCACGATCAACAGCAGTATGCCGACCAGGACAGACAGGCTGTAAAAAACGCGCTTTAACATGGAGATGGCTCGTTCGTGGATGAAAGTTCACTCAGGCTACTGTACCCGCCTGGTTAGCGCAAGAAACGGTGAATCAACTGAGGGCTTTTTCAGCAAACTGGCGGGCATTTCTGCCCGCCGGAAGGTTCAGGCAAGCAGCACGCGGTCGATTGTGGTGCAGCCCAGCGCTTTCAGCGTCGCGGCGGTGGCGTCCCACTGAATCAGCGGCGCATCGGCTTTTTCTGCCAGAATGGCGCGCTGAATGTCCGGATAGTCGTAGCCGTTCAGGCTCAGCAGGTTAAGTGCGCCCTGCAGCGGAGGCAGCGTAGGGTTAAACGCGGCGTTCTCCGCATAGCTGCCGGTAAAGATGCGGTCATCACGGCACTGTAGCGCCACGCCACTTGGCGATTGACTGTACGGCGTATGGCTCTTGTTCGCCGCCCGAATGGCCGCTTCGCTCAGGTCATCGCCGGACAGGGCGAAACCGTGATCCTGCTCGTCCATCAGCAGCGTTTTAATCTCGAGATCTTTCGGACCGAAGGCGTCCGGCAGGTAATCCCCCAGCGTATGCGGCGCGCGGCCCGGCAGGTTAATGCGCAACTGCAGCCCGCTGTTCAGCTCGTTCATAAACTGACGGCAGTGACCGCAAGGGGTGTAGTTAACGGTGATGGCGCTCAACGCTTTTTCACCGCGCAGCCAGGCGTGGCTGATGGCGCTTTGCTCGGCGTGAACGGTCTGCTGCATGGTCGCACCGAGGAACTCCATGTTTCCGCCGAAGTACCAGGTTCCGCTTACGCCGCGTGCAATGGCGCCGACGTTGAAGTGGGAAAGGTCGGCACGCGCGCAGGCAGCAGCCAGGGGCAGCAGTGCGAAAGCCAGCGCGTCTTCATCCAGTCCCGTTGCCTGTTTCAGCGTCGTGACCTGCTCCGCCGTCAGCTGGGCGGGGAAATGCGCATCCGCCAGAACCGGAGCCAGGGCTGATTGCAAATTCTCTGCAAGCTGGGCGAAAGCAGCTTGAAAACGTGGGTGCATGGCGTTTGCCTCATAAAGGTTAATGGATCGGTAGTGTACGGAGCCGTTGGGGCTTTATATGTGATCCACTTCTCATTATGTATGCAACTTATGAAAACAAAATGAAAATTGCGCGACGCATCGCAAATTTTAGCCCATCACCGCCAGAATAATCGGGAAGACAAAGGGTGCAATCAGGGAGGTGATAATCCCGCAGATCACCAGCGCCAGCGAGCTAAACGCCCCTTCCTGATAGTCCACTTCGGCGCAGCGCGCGGTGCCCAGGGCGTGAGACGCAGTCCCCATAGCCAGACCACGTGCAGCTTTGGTGCGGATCTTCATCAGATTCAGCAGGGTATGGCCAAACACCGCGCCCAGGATCCCGACGAAAATCACGCACATCGCACTGATAGCCGGAATGCCACCGATGCTGCCGCCCACGGCCATCGCAATCGGTGTGGTGACGGACTTCGGCAGAATAGAGGCGGCAATCTGCGGAGAGGCGCCCATCAACAGGGCCACCGAGGTGCCGGTGATCATCGCCACCAGGCTACCGATAAAGCAGATGGTGATGATGGACTTCCAGCGGGCGCGGATCTGGTGCAGCTGTTCATATAAAGGAAATGCCAGCGCGACAACGGCAGGCTGCAGCAGATCGTTTAAAATTTTGCTCCCTGCGAAGTAGCGTTCGTAGGGAATGCCGGTGAGCAGCAGGAACGGAATAATGACCACCATCGCCACCAGCAGCGGGTTGAGCAAAGGCATTTTGAAGCGTACGGCAAGTTTTCGTGCAGCGAAGAACACCGCCAGGGTTAACGGCAGCGACCACCAGATATTGGCCATCATTTTTTTGTTTTCTCCCCGACCACTTTACGTTCGCCATGCACGATGTGCGAACTCCAGCTCACTACCAGGAATACCACCAGCGTACTGACCGCACAGGAGACGACAATCGGGCCGAACTGCGCTTTGAGCACGTCGTAATATTGCATGACACCTACGCCGATGGGCACGAAAAGCAGCGCCATGTAGCGGATAAGGACGAAGCAGCCAGGATTGACCCACTTCGCGGGCAGCACCTGTAACGCAAGCAGCACAAACAGGATCAGCATCCCGATAATGCTGCCGGGAATGACGATCGGCAGCAGCGAGGCGATGAAAATCCCGGCGTACAGGCAGGCGTAAATCAGGACGAATGCGCGCAGATACTGCCAGATTGTATTCAGTGATTTGCTCATGGTGAAAGTCCTTGATGAAACGCATTCATCATACAATTAAACCCAGAAATGTGCCACGGATCACATCATGAAATTTGAGCATACCAGACATTCCAGAATGGAACGTCTGGTATCACCGCACAGGGACAGGCTACAGTTTAGAGGAAAGGAGTTACAGTGGCGAAGTGACGAGCCTGAGAAATGCCTCTGAGTCAGGCATTGCGTTGGGCAGTGAGTTTATCCAGAAAAGAAAACAGCACTTGATTCATTTCACGGTAATCATGCGAGCGTAATTTTTCAGCCGTTTCGACAAAACGGAATTCTCCCGCACGGCGGAGATCGTTCTGCGAATGTTCGATAAGCAGCTCAACCACCTCCGACGTTAGCTCCATATGGCACTGAAAACCGTAAACCCGTTCGCCGTATTGCACGATCTGACGAGGACAGCCCTCGCTGTAAGCGAGCACCTTTGCCTGCGGCGTCAACCCTGGCATGTCGTTATGCCAGTGACCGACGTCCAGCCCACCGCCAAAATTCTCAAAAAGGGGGTTCGTCTTGCCTGCATCTGTGAGCCTGACGGGAAATTTACCGATCTCTTTTTCCGGGCTGTGGCAAAACGCTGCGCCCAGCGCTTCACCGATAAGCTGCGAGCCCAGACAAACGCCAATCACCGTTTTACCCGCCTCTATTGCGCGGCCGATGAGTCGCATTTCCGCTTGCGCATCAAACCAGGGGCACTCCTTAAGCGTGGTGGCAGGTGATTGTGGGCCTCCCATAATGATAAGCATGTCTGTGCTCTCCAGTTCCTCAGGTAAAGGCTCATCCTGATAAACCCGGGTGTAGCTCAGACTACAGCCGCGGCTTTTCCCCCAGATTTCATAGGCGCCTGGCGCTTCGAAATGTTCATGAATGATAAAATGAATGTGCATTGCTTCTCTCTCCGGTTATGTGTACAAGCAGCATCATAAGAGGAAGGGAGGAATGTGAAATGCCAACCGTTATCGATAAAACGCCAAATCACGACGATGCCATCGGATGGTCGAGAGGGGCAATTAGCTATACGCGCGGCGAAGTGGATCCGCCCCACCAGCATTCACAAGGTCAACTTTTGTTTGCCATCAAAGGCGTCATGCTGGTCGAAACCGGCAGCAAACGCTGGGTAATACCGCCACAGCGTGCGCTGTGGATCCCTCCCTTTCAGGAACACACCTACAGCGTGTTATCCGCAACAGAACTCCGCGCGGTCTGGTTTAGCCCGGAATTAATAACGCAATGCAAACCGTTTAAGCGGAAAGAAGATATTCACGTGATTAAGGCGACTGCGTTGTTCAAAGAGTTGATTGCTGGACTGTTCAGTTCGGAATACCGACCGGCAAGTCAGCGAAGCATGGCTGTTTTGCTGCTCGACATTCTTAGTGAAACGCAGCAGATCTCGGCCGAATTGCCGATGCCTATTGATGAACGGTTACATCGTGTTGCCTGTGACATTATTGCCAACAATCTATGGGGTGTTTCTATGGAAAGGCTGGCGGAGCAGGCCGCCATGTCTGAACGCACATTTTCACGCGCGTTTATCAAAGATACAGGCTTTAGCTTCCGGACCTGGCGACAGCGCGCAAGGATTTGTGCCTCGCTGGACCTGCTCGCAAACGGATACCCCGTTAAGCAGGTGGCCTGGATGCTGGGATTTTCCGGCCCGGCGGCATTTGCGGAGGCGTTTCGTGCTGTAGTGGGAGCAACGCCAGCTGACTTTCTCCCTGAACAGAAGCGCTTCCCAGCGATATAGAGAGCAGCTACTATAGCGCGTCTTTTTTCACAGGTACTGCTATGCGTGTTTTACTGGCCCCTATGGAAGGCGTGCTCGACTCCCTCGTGCGCGAGCTTCTGACCGAGGTGAACGATTACGATCTCTGCGTGACGGAGTTTTTGCGCGTGGTCGATATGCTGTTGCCGGTAAAATCCTTCTATCGTCTGTGCCCCGAGCTGCACAACCAGAGCCGGACGACCTCCGGTACGCTGGTGCGTATTCAGCTGCTGGGGCAGTACCCAGAATGGCTGGCGGAGAACGCCGCCCGTGCGGTTGAGCTGGGCTCTTAT
This sequence comes from Enterobacter sp. ENT02, assembly GCF_019219165.1. NCBI lineage: Bacteria > Pseudomonadati > Pseudomonadota > Gammaproteobacteria > Enterobacterales > Enterobacteriaceae > Enterobacter > Enterobacter sp. ENT02. Next base: position 935,674 of record NZ_JAHUWD010000001.1, on the reverse strand, counting down.
GGCGTCGATCTCAACTGCGGCTGTCCGTCGAAGATGGTGAACGGCAGCGGGGGCGGGGCGACGTTGCTGAAAGATCCTGAACTCATTTATCGCGGCGCGAAGGCGATGCGTGAGGCCGTGCCGTCGCATCTGCCGGTGACGGTAAAGGTGCGCCTGGGCTGGGACAGCGACGCGCGGCAGTTTGAAATTGCCGATGCGGTGCAGCAGGCCGGTGCCACCGAGCTGGTGGTGCACGGGCGTACTAAAGAGGACGGCTACAAAGCGGACCGCATTAACTGGCAGGCAATCGGTGAGATCCGCAAACGCCTCAGCATGCCGGTTATCGCCAACGGCGAAATCTGGGACTACGAAAGTGCGCAGGCGTGCATGAAGGAGACGGGCTGTGATGCGGTGATGATAGGCCGCGGCGCGCTGAACGTGCCGAACCTCAGCCGGGTGGTGAAATATAATGAACCGCGCATGCCGTGGGCAGACGTGGTCACGCTGCTGCAAAAATACAGCCGTCTGGAAAAGCAGGGCGACACCGGTTTGTATCACGTTGCGCGTATTAAGCAGTGGCTCAGTTATTTGCGCAAGGAATATAGCGAAGCGTTAGGTTTATTTCAGGAGATCCGTACGCTACAGACCTCTGCGGATATTGCGCGCGTGATCCAGTCAAAATAATAAGCGTTAATTTGCTCACACTTTTTTAAAATATAAAACGATGCAGGTTTTCAAGGTGGCGCGACGGTGTTAAGGTGCCACTGTTTTCAACGCAGGATTGTTACTGGTTAACAGGCAAAACCTAAGCGTTTCACAGCATTAACCGCTGTGGAGCGCTTAGGTTTTTTTTTGCCTGTCATTCACGCAGGAGAACCATTTGGCCTAACGCTTTTTGCTGGAACGAATAATTAAAACACGACGGGAAATAGAAAAATTTCCTGCGAACGGTTACGCACTAATACTCAGCTACAGGTTGCTATTATGACAAATAAAAATAATCTCTATGCCCTCGCTTTATTGATGATATCGCCTTTAACAATGGCGCAGGAGTGGAATGGAACGGTATTAGGGTTTGAAGCCCCGCCGGAGCCTGTTCTGGGCGAAATGCTCGGCATACGTAAAATCCTCAACGATAACGGTTTTACCTATAACCTCGGATACCTGAATGAAATTGGCTGGAACGGCGGTGGCGGATATAACCACGACTCCCACGTGGCCTATATTGACCAGTTCGCGCTGACCTTCAACCAGGATCTGGAGCGCTGGACGGGCATCCCGGATGCGCGTATCGAGGGGAACATCGTCAACCGCAACCACAACGACGACCTTACCACCAAACGTGTGCAGGATCCGCGCGTGAACTTCAACGATTTGACCCAGGAAAGCTGGGGCGGGCAATCCATTACCCGTCTGGGCTGGCTGACGTTTGCCCGCAGCTTTGATGACCGACGCCTCACCTGGCGTATCGGCATGATGAACAAGGTGCAGACCTTCGACCAGATCATCCCATGCGACTTTCAGCTGCTCTCCCAGTGCGGCGGGAAATCGGCCAACTCGCTGACCTGGAACAACTGGAACGTTCACACCTGGGGCACCACGCTGGAGTATAAGCTCACGCCAGCCGTCACCTTAAAAGGCGGCGTGATGGAGCAAAACCCGGACGCCTCCAGCCGCAGCCACGCATGGAGCTGGTCGACGAAGGGCAGCAAAGGGGTCTTGCTCCCGGTCGAAATCGAAGCGCGTCCGCTGATTAACGGTCTGCCGGGCGCCTATAACCTCGGCGTGGTGTTTACCAACGCGCCGCAAACCGATCTCTACCGCGGAAAATCCGGCGGGGCTGGGGCGAGCGATCCGGACGGTTACGAGAAGCATAACCGCACGTGGTTCATGTACGCCGGGCTTAACCAGCAGATCACGCAGCACAAGGACGATCCGAATCGCGGGTTAAGCACCTCGGTCAGCATGAGCCTTGCGGATCAGCGCAGCAATTACATGCATCAGGTGTATGCCGCCTCGCTGCGCTACCGCGGGCTGTTTGACGCCCGGCCGGAAGACTGGATTGGTTTCGGGCTAACCTGGATTGATATGAGCAGCCAGTACGCCCGCAACCAGCGCTACATGAACAGCCTGAACGGCGTGTCGGACTATAACGATCCGGCGTATCACCCGGTGCCGGGCCACTCCCTGAACGGTGAGTTTTACTATCGCTTCCGTCCGGTGTCGTGGCTGCAGCTGCAGCCGGGCATTCAGTACTGGCACCATCCGGGCGGCGTATCCCGGACGCAGGATGCCTGGGTAACGGAGCTGAAAACCGTTGTGACGTTCTAGCAATGTCGATCTGCGTCACGTTTTTTACCCGTGATGCATTGAGGCTACGAATGAAACTGATAGAGTGCCAGAACTGGATTGTTACTGCTTCGGCAGGCAAAACCTGATTTTCTGGCTTCTGCCGGAGGTCAGGTTTTTTTGTTTCTGGGGTTCCGATGAAAATCGCCAAGATACTCAATAATAACGTGGTGGTTGTTCAGGATGAGCGCGGGCGCGAACAGGTGGTGATGGGCCGCGGGCTGGCCTTTCAGAGGCGCGTGGGTGACGCGCTGGATACCGCGCTGATTGAAAAGGTGTTTGCGTTACAGAGCGATGAGCTGGTGCAGCGTCTCGGTGAGCTGCTGAGCCAGATCCCGCTGGAGGTGATGACCACCTGCGACCGCATCATCGTGCTGGCGGCGCAGCGGCTGGGGAAATTGCAGGAAAGTTTGTATATCACCCTGACCGATCACTGCTACTTCGCGATTGAGCGCCAGAAGAAAGGGCTGGCGATCAAAAACGTGCTGCTGTGGGACATTAAGCGCCTCTATCCGAAGGAATTTGAGCTGGGGCAGGAGGCGAGGGCCATTATCGCCAAACGCCTGAACGTCGAGCTGGCTGAGGACGAAGCGGGGTTTATCGCGCTGCATCTGGTCACCGCGCAGCTGAACAGCGAAATGCCGGAAGTGATGCATGTGACAAGGGTGATGCAGGAGATCCTGCAGTTGGTGAAGTATCAGCTGCAGCTGGAGTACGACGAAGAGTCGCTCAGCTATCAGCGTTTTGTCACGCATCTGAAGTTTTTTGCCCAGCGGATGCTCACCCGCACCGTGGTGGACGATGACGATATCTCGCTGCATACCGCGGTAAAGGACAACTACGCGAAAGCATGGAAATGCGCCGAGAAAATCGCGCAGCACCTGAACAAAAGCTATCAGCGCGAGCTGACGACCGAAGAAATTATGTTCCTCGCCATTCATATTGAACGGGTGAGAAAAGAGGGGCGTTAAGCCTCAAATCTGGATTGTTACTGCATAACGCAGGCAAAACCTGAGCGCGGCCTTCGAATGGAGGACGTTCTCGGGTTTTTTTATTTTTATACTCAGTCAACAGGTGCCTGCGGGCATCGGATGTAAGGAAATCGAGATGGAATACCAGGCTTTAGCGACGGATATTCTCGGCCACGTTGGCGGAAAAGAGAACATTGTCAGCCTTGTCCACTGCGCGACCCGGCTTCGCTTTAAACTGAAAGATAACCAGAAAGCGGATGCCGAAGGGCTGAAGAAAAATCCGGGCGTGATTATGGTGGTCGAAAGCGGCGGCCAGTTCCAGGTGGTGATTGGCAACCACGTGCATGACGTCTGGCAGGCGGTGCGCAAAGAGGCCGGGCTCACTGACGATGCGCCAGCCGTGGAAGAGAAGGGCGACAAGGGCAACCTGCTGGGCCGCCTGATCGACATCGTCTCCGGAATTTTCACCCCGTTTATCGGCATTCTGGCAGCCTCCGGTATTCTGAAAGGGCTGCTGGCGCTGGCGGTTGTCTGCGGCTGGCTCACACCTGAAAGCGGCACCTATAAAATCTGGTTCGCGGCCAGCGACGCGCTGTTCTTCTTCTTCCCGCTGGTGCTGGGCTATACCGCGGGCAAGAAATTCGGCGGCAACCCCTTTATTACCATGGTGATCGGTGGGGCACTCACCCACCCGATGATGATTGCGGCGTTTAACGCCAGCCAGCAGCCAGGGGCGGTTTCCGAGGCGTTTCTCGGCATCCCCGTGACCTGGTTCAACTACAGCTCGTCGGTGATCCCCATCATTCTTGCCGCGTGGGTCAGTTGCTGGCTGGAAAAACAGAGTACCAGGCTGCTGCCATCCTCAATGAAAAACTTCTTCGCGCCGCTGATCTGCTTAGGCGTTACCGTGCCGCTGACCTTCCTGGTGATTGGCCCGCTGGCAACCTGGCTCAGCCAGTTGCTGGCCAACGGCTACCAGTGGATTTACGTCCTGGCACCGTGGCTGGCGGGCGCGGCGATGGGCGCGCTGTGGCAGGTCTGCGTCATCTTCGGCCTGCACTGGGGACTGGTGCCGCTGATGATCAACAACCTGGCGGTGCTGGGGCATGATTCCATGCTGCCGATGCTGCTGCCTGCGGTGTTCGGCCAGGTCGGCGCGGCGCTGGGGATTTTCCTGCGCACTCGCGATGCGCGTCAGAAAATGCTGGCCGGATCGTCCGTGACGGCGGGGATTTTCGGCATCACCGAACCGGCAGTCTATGGCGTTAACCTGCCGCTGCGCAGACCCTTTATTTTCGGCTGCGTGGCGGGGGCAATCGGCGGCGCGATTGTCGGCTTCAGCGACACCCACGTGTACTCCTTCGGCTTTGCTAACGTCTTTACCATCGCCCAGATGATCCCGCCGGGTGGGGTAGATGCCACGCTGTGGGGCGGCATTATCGGCACCGTGGTGGCGCTGGTGCTGAGCTGCGTCCTGACGCTGGTGGCGGGCATGCCAGCACGCTCAGCGCTCGAGGTGGTTGCGCCAGCGGGTGAAAACGATGTGCTGGCTCCGATGACCGGTACCGTGCTGGAGCTCGATCAGGTGCCCGATACCACCTTTGCCAGCGGCCTGCTGGGCAGCGGAGCTGCCATCATTCCCTCCGACAACAGGGTGGTTGCCCCGTTTGCGGGCGTTGTTGCCTCTCTTTTCCAGACCAAACACGCCATTGGCCTGCTCAGCGACAGCGGGATTGAAGTGTTAATCCACGTGGGAATCGACACCGTGAAGCTCGATGGTAAACCGTTTACCGCCCACGTGAAGGTGGGCGACAGGGTGCAGCCTGGCGACCTGATGCTGGAGTTTGATCGTCAGGCGATTATCGATGCCGGATACGACCTGGCGACGCCAATCATTATCAGTAACAGCGACGAGTATCGCGAGGTGGCGACCGTGGCGGCAACGTCCGTTAACGCCGGTGCACCGCTGCTCAGCGTAAGCCATCAATAACAGGAGAACGTGATGAAAACTTTCCCGGATGATTTTTTATGGGGCGGCGCGGTTGCCGCGAACCAGGTAGAAGGCGCCTGGCTGGAGGATGGCAAAGGGCTGTCCACCTCAGACGTCCAGCCGCAGGGGGTGTTTGGCCCGGTGGTGGAGCGCGTGGCGGGTGACAGCGGCATTAAGGATGTCGCCATCGACTTCTATCACCGCTACCCGGAAGACATCAAACTCTTTGCCGAAATGGGCTTTAGCTGCTTGCGCGTCTCCATTGCCTGGACGCGTATCTTCCCGAATGGCGACGAGCAGACGCCAAACGAAGCGGGTCTGGCGTTTTACGACCGGCTGTTTGACGAGCTGGCTGCGCACGACATCACTCCGCTGGTCACGCTATCGCACTATGAGATGCCGTGGGGGCTGGTGAAGCAGTACGGCGGCTGGGGCAGCCGTCAGACGATTACCTTCTTTGAGCGCTACGCCCGCACCGTGTTTGCGCGCTACAGGGAGAAGGTGAAGCTGTGGCTGACATTCAACGAAATCAATATGTCCCTGCATGCGCCGATGACCGGCGTGGGCCTGCCCGAAACCAGCAGCAAAGGGGAAGTGTATCAGGCGATCCACCATCAGCTGGTGGCCAGCGCGCTGGCGGTGAAAGCCTGCCACGAGATTATCCCGGATGCAAAAATTGGCAACATGCTGCTGGGCGGCCTGATGTACCCGCTGACCTGCAGGCCGGAAGACGTGCTGGAAGCGCTGCAGGAGAACCGCGCCTGGCAGTTCTTTGGCGACGTGCAGTGCCGCGGGGCGTACCCAGGCTATATGCTGCGCTTCTTCCGCGACAGCGGCATCCAGATTGATATCACCGACGCCGACCGTGATGCGCTGAAATCCACCGTCGATTTTATCTCGTTCAGCTATTACATGACTGGCTGCGTGACAACCGATGAAGAGTTGAACAAGCAGGCGCGGGGCAACATCCTGAGCATGGTGCCAAACCCGCATCTGGCAAGCTCCGAGTGGGGCTGGCAGATTGATCCGGTGGGCCTGCGCACGCTGCTGAATGTGCTCTGGGATCGTTATCAGAAGCCCTTGTTTATTGTAGAAAACGGCCTTGGCGCGAAGGACAAACCGGACGCCGACGGCGTGGTGCAGGACGACTACCGCATCAGCTACCTTAATGACCACCTGGTGCAGGTGCGTGAGGCCATTGACGACGGTGTCGAGGTGATGGGTTACACCAGTTGGGGGCCGATCGATCTGGTGAGCGCGTCCAAAGCGGAACTGTCCAAGCGCTACGGCTTTATTTACGTAGACCGCGACGACAGCGGTAAAGGCACCCTGGCCCGCAGCCGCAAAAAGAGTTTTTACTGGTATAAAGAGGTGATTGCCACAAAAGGGGCATCGCTGAAAGCCTGAAAGGAATAACGTCGCCCGGCGCAGTGCCGGGCAAATAGATCAGAAAATCATTTTGAATACGCCGGTAACCACTAACAGCCCTATCAAAAATATAATTAAAATAACCCACAGTAATATTTTCATTCCCTTCTCCTGCCCGTGTATGACACTGAATAAGTGTAGCAGTCAATTCATAATTGGTATGAATATGTTGAATTTATTCATTGTGATTGGGAATAAATTGCCGAATATGAAAATGTATGACAATTTGCGGATTGCCACGCGTTACTAAAAAACAGAATGGCATCAAGCGTAATTTGCGCCTTTAATTTTTTGAGTTATGGCGTCATGAAACCTTCTCTTATTTTATCTCTGAGTGCCCCTCTTGTCTTAATGCTGGCTGCCTGCGCGCCGGAACATGCCAGCGTGTCGCCAATTAAAGCGCAAGCCACTGCGGCGTCGGTGAATACACAGCTAAGTCGAACCAACTGGCCGAAAAACGAATGGTGGAAAGACTATAACGATCCGCAGCTAAATTCGCTGATCGCGAAGGCGCTAAATGATGCGCCGGATATGCAAATTGCCCGACAGCGTATTACGCTCGCGGAAGCGCAGGCGAAAGCCACCATGGCGGCAGATGGCCCACAGATTGATTTTTCAGCCGATGCGGAACGGCAAAAAATGTCTGCAGAAGGGTTGATGGGGCCTTTCGCCATTACCGATCCGGCCGCGGGTACGACCGGGCCGTGGTACACCAACGGAACATTTGGCCTGACAGCGGGCTGGGATCTCGATTTGTGGGGCAAAAACCGCGCGCAGGTTGAAGCCCGCATCGGCAAGGTCAACGCCCAGAAAGCCGAGATGGAGCAGACGCGTCAGCTGTTGGCCAGCAGCGTCGCGCGGCTGTACTGGGAGTGGCAGACCCAGGCCGCGGTGGGGGAGGTTCTCGCAGAGATTAAACACGAGCAGGAAAATATCATCGGTGCCGACCGCGAGCTTTATCAGCACGGGATCACCTCCTCCGTAGAAGGTGTTGAAACCGATATCAATGCCAGCAAAACCGAAGAGCAGCTTGCCGGGGTAAAAGGCAAAATGAAAGCCGTTGAGGCACGTCTTCAGGCCCTGACCAATACCTCCTCGATGAAGCTGACTCGCCATGCTTTACCGACAGCGGAAGCGGCGTTGCCCGCCACGCTGGGATACGAACTGCTGGCTCGCCGCCCTGATCTGCAGGAGGCGCACTGGTACATTGAAGCTTCCCTGAGCGAAGTGGATGCCGCCAAAGCCGCCTTCTATCCCGACGTGAACCTGATGGCATTCCTGCAGCAGGATGCCCTGCATCTGAGCGATCTGTTCCGTTCCTCCGCTCAGCAAATGGGCGTCACCGCGGGGCTGACGCTGCCGATCTTCGACAGCGGCAGGCTGAATGCGAATCTGGATATCGCCCAGGCGCAGAACAACCTGTCGGTGGCGAACTACAACAAAGCGGTGGTCGATGCCGTTAACCAGGTGGCGCGCACGGCCAGTGAAGTTGAAACCCTGACCGCCAAAAACCAGCAACAGCAGCAGGTCGAGAAAGATGCTGCGCGCGTGGTGGCACTGGCACAGGCGCGCTTTAGCGCCGGGATTATTGCCGGTTCCCGCGTCAGCGAGGCTAAAATTCCGGCACTCAAGGAACATATCGCTACGCTAACCCTGAAAGGGCAGTACATGGATGCCACGCTACAGCTGACGTCCGCGCTGGGTGGTGGCTATCATCACAGCTAAAAAGGGTGATTATCTATACTTACCTCTTTGCACATTTTCAGGAGGTGAATATGACCCGAGTAGCAATTGTGACGGCATCGGATTCCGGTATCGGTAAAACCACCGCGCTGATGCTGGCAGAGCGCGGCTTTGATGTCGGTGTCACATGGCATTCCGATGAAAGCGGCGCGCGGGAAACCTGTCGCGAGGTTGAGGCGAGGGGGCAACGTGCAGAGGCTATCCAGCTTGATCTGAGCACGTTGCCGGACGGTGCAAAGGCCATTGATACGCTGATTGCGCGTTTCGGTCGGCTTGATGTACTGGTCAACAATGCCGGGGCGATGACCAAAGCGCCATTCCTTGAGATGCCGTTTGACGACTGGCGGAACATTTTCACCGTTGACGTGGACGGCGCGTTTCTCTGTTCGCAGATTGCCGCGCGGCAGATGGTGAAGCAGGGGGAAGGGGGGCGAATTGTGAACATCACCTCGGTGCATGAGCACACGCCGCTGCCTGACGCCAGCGCCTATACCGCGGCAAAACATGCGCTGGGTGGCTTAACCAAATCCATGGCGCTGGAGCTGGTTAAGCACAAGATTCTGGTGAACGCCGTTGCGCCCGGGGCGATTGCCACGCCGATGAACGACATGGATGATAGCGAAGTGAAAGAAGGCTCAATGCCGGAAATCCCGCTGGCAAGGCCGGGGCATACCAAAGAGATCGCCAGCCTGGTGGCGTGGCTGTGCGACAGCGATGCCAGTTACACGACGGGGCAATCCTTTATCGTTGACGGCGGATTTATGCTGGCGAATCCGCAGTTTAAGCCGGAGGGGTAGTTTTCCCCCTCACCCTAACCCTCTCCCAAGGGGAGAGGGAACAGACCGCACTAAGCTAATCCTCATCCCGCCTCTTCTCCCTGTGCCGCATCCACAGCCTGACCCCAATCACCGCCACAACCACCAGAATCAGCCACGCCCAGTGTTTAATATGCTGATCGAGATTATGCAGCCACGGTCCGATCACCTCTCCGCCCACGTAGCCGAGCGTGGTGAAGATCAGCGCCCAGGCAATCGCGCCTACAATATTGAGCGGCAGAAATATTTTGGGCGGTAGACGGCTGGCACCGATCAGAATCGGCCCGATAATGCGAAAGCCGTACATAAAGCGGGTGCCAATGACGAACAGATAGGGATGACGCTGAATGAGGCGCTGAGCGCGGCGGATTTTCTTTTGATGCTTTGCGAAACGCTTAATCAGCGTCGGCCCAAAGCGCAGCCCCAAAAAGTAGAGCAACTGATCGCCAATCATCCCGCCCAGCGCGACCGCGGCGACGACCAGCGGGAATTTCAGCAATCCCTGATGCGCCGCAACGCCGCCTAACAGCGTGATGGTTTCGCCTTCTGCCACGCTACCGATGACCAGCGCGGCATATCCATATTGTTCAATGAGTCCGTTGATATCCATTACGTCTGAGTTATCTCCCTGTTCGAGCCTACATTAATCATATACCCCCAGAATCAACCGTGCGGCAATCAACGGATTTTTCCCGCTGTACATAAAATAATCTAAAGCCTGCATTATACTTAGAGTATCGCTGACGGGCCGACAACAAGGGGGCGCTATGAACCATGTCTGGGGACTCTTCTCCCATCCCGATCGTGAAATGCACGTGATCAGAAGCGAGAACGAAACGGTCGCGCATCATTACACGCACCATGTGCTGCTGATGGCAGCGGTGCCGGTAATCTGTGCGTTTATAGGCACAACACAAATCGGCTGGAACTTTGGTGATGGCACCGTGGTTCAGCTCTCCTGGTTTACCGGGCTGTATCTTGCCGTCATTTTTTACGGCCTGATGCTGGCGGGTGTGGCGGTGATGGGGCGCGTTATTCACTGGATGGCGCGAAACTACCCGCAGCGTCCGTCGCTGGCCCACTGTATGGTCTTTGCCGGATATGTCGCGACCCCGCTGTTCTTAAGCGGTATTGTTGCGCTCTATCCACTGGTCTGGCTGTGCGCGCTGATCGGTACTGTTGCCCTCTTTTACACCGGTTATCTGCTGTATGTAGGGGTGCCAACCTTCCTGAATATCAATAAAGAAGAGGGCCTGAGCTTCTCCAGCTCTACGCTTGCCATCGGGGTTCTGGTCCTGGAGGCGTTACTGGCTCTGACGGTTATTCTGTGGGGTTATGGATACCGTCTCTTTTAAGCTCACTGCATTGCTGGCGTAAATGCCAGCAATGCAGCATCTGTTCACGATTCTCCGCTGGCGACAACGCACGGTGACCGCTATGATGCCGATGCCAGCCTGCGTTTATCCGTTGACGCAGGCGGTGTACGTCATTACGTGCGTGAATAATTATCAGAAGTCTCACCATGCTGAAATTCCGAGTTTCATTACTGAGCCTGGCGCTGCTGCTGGGTGCGTCCGCTGCCGCGCCAGCCATCGCCAAAACGCCTGCGGTGACCTCCGCGGCGGCACAACCGCAAATTGCCTCCGGCAGCGCGATGATCGTCGATCTCAACACCAACAAAGTGATCTATGCCAGCCACCCGGATCTGGTGCGTCCGATCGCCTCCATTACCAAATTAATGACCGCGATGGTGGTGCTTGATGCACGACTGCCGCTGGATGAAAAACTGAAGGTCGATATCAGCCACACGCCGGAAATGAAAGGCGTCTACTCCCGCGTGCGTCTGAACAGTGAAATCAGCCGTAAGGATATGCTGCTGCTGGCGCTGATGTCCTCCGAAAACCGCGCGGCAGCCAGCCTGGCGCACCACTATCCGGGCGGCTATGATGCGTTTATTCGCGCGATGAATGCCAAAGCCAAATCGCTGGGGATGACAAACACCCGCTATGTGGAACCGACCGGGTTGTCGATTCATAACGTCTCAACGGCGCGTGACCTGACGAAGATGCTGATTGCCAGCAAGCAGTACCCGCTGCTTGGCCAGCTCAGCACCACGCGTGAGGATATGGCGACGTTCTCTAACCCGTCCTACACGCTGCCATTCCGCAACACTAACCATCTGGTGTATCGCGAGAACTGGAATATCCAGTTAACCAAAACCGGGTTTACCAATGCGGCAGGCCACTGCCTGGTGATGCGCACCGTGTTTAACGGCAAGCCGGTTGCGCTGGTGGTGATGGATGCCTTCGGCAAATATACCCACTTCGCGGATGCCAGCCGCCTGCGGACGTGGATTGAGACCGGGAAAGTGCAGCCGGTTCCGGCCGCGGCGCTGACGTATAAAAAGCAGAAAGCGGAACAGATGGCGACGGCGCAGAACGATTAGATAAAAGCAAAACGGCAACCTGGTTGCCGTTTTTAGTGTTTGCACCCTCTCCCTGTGGGAGAGGGCCGGGGTGAGGGCACCAGACCGCACTGGGCCTATTCCGGCAGCGTCCAGTCACCGTCGTTGAGCGGGCGCTGCATTATCAACGTATCCCGCCAGTCGCCTTTCTTATACCCAACGCTTCGCAATTGACCCACGACATCAAAACCGTGCTTTTTATGTAAGCGCAGCGAGCCCGAGTTGTTATTCCCGTCACCCACAACGGCAATCATCTGCCGCCACGGGCCCTGCTCGCAGCGTGCGATCAGGGCGCTCAGCAACGTCGAGCCAAATCCACGGCCCGTGGTGCTGGCATCCACATAGATTGATTCTTCCAGCGTATAGCGATAAGCCTGTCGCGGACGATATGGAGTGGCATAGCAATAGCCGACGACGATACCGCGGTACAGCGCGACCAGCCACGGCAAACCGCTGTCGATGACGTTTTTCATACGCTTACGCATTTCGTCTACGGTGGGGGGAACTTCTTCGAAGGATGCGCGACCATGGAGTACATGCCATGCATAGATGGCCGAGATGGCATGCGCATCATCTGGCAGGGCATCACGCACCTCCAGTTCGGTTTCGGATAAAATATCTACAGCCGACATGATGTGCCCGCTCCTTATCGTAGAATGCCGGAGAAACGTCTCTCCGGCGACAGATCGCTACTCTAGTACGATTAAGGAGCGCTTAACAATCTCTCAAATATGGCTGTATGAATTAATCAGATGCTTGCGTTATGGGCTGCTCCGCATCTGTCTCTTCTTTCCAGTATTTCTTCCGCGTTGTCTTACCAATGCCGGGATTCATACTATTTGTAGGGTCATTCTCGCGATAAAACTGCTTAAGTGCGTCAGGCGCTTTATAAAGATGCCCGACGTTGTGTTCTGCAGGATATTGCGCGCCACGTTCATGTAACAGGGCGAGCATCTGCTCTTTAAGCGCGTGCGCGTCAACGCCTTTTTTAACGATGTAATCCTGATGGAAGACGTAGCACATAAAGTGGCCGTAATAGAGCTTGTGAACCAGCTTGCTGTCGATCTCCGGCGGCAGGTGCTCAAACCATTCGGTATCGTTGCGTCGCAGGGCGATATCCAGCGCCAGAATATCTTCCACCTCGTCGGAATGCACCGCCTGATAACGGATGGCTGCGCCTGCGGCGGCGAAACGATGCAGGAAGGCTTTGCTGCCTTCTTCCGGCGTGCAGGCAAAGAAATCACCCTCAGCCGTCTTGAAGAACCCGGTCAGCCAGTTTTGTGCTTCAGCAATCCCGTCTCCGGCCATCTTCAGCAGCAGGTGGTGCTCATACTTATCGCGCCAGGTTTTCATTCGCTCCGGTAAGTGCGCCGGAAAAACGTTGCCCAGCTTCTGCATAAAGCGGTCGGTGAAGTGCGGTTTGAACAGCGACACTTTATCAAGCATCGCGTCGGTGCGGCCCTTCATGGTGAAGAAGAACGGCATTTTGTCGGTGCCGAGCTTGTCGATCATCAGGAAGGTGTCTTTCCCGTAGCGCTCGGCGATGTCGTATATATCCCGGTGCATATATTCGCCCGCGACCGGCAGGTGGGTAAATTCGCCCAGAATATGACGACGGATTTCGGTCAACACCTCGGGCTGATTGGTGCCGATGTAAAACACCTGCTGCTTTTTCTCTGCCGGGAAGGTATCAAGACGCACGGCAAAAACAGCGAGCTTGCCTGCGCAGCCGGAGGATTCAAACAGGCGGTCTGGGTCAGCGTTATAGCGCGCCGGGGTATCGGCGTCGATATCCCGCACGCGGGTGACGTAATCATGATCGTGCGCGTGGCGACCATCGTGCTGAACGTCTTCGTCCTTCACGCGGTCATCGTCAAGCTTGCTCAGGATCTGCTCCGGCGTCACGCCGAGATCGATACCCAGATGGTTCACCAGCGTCAGCTTGCCGTTTTCGTCGATGCGGGCATACAGCGACATCTCGGTATACGCCGGGCCGCGCTGCACCAGCGAGCCGCCGGAGTTATTGCAGATCCCGCCGATCACCGACGCGCCAATACAGGAGGAGCCGATCACCGAGTGTGGCTCGCGTCCCAGCGGCTTAAGCGCTTTTTCCAGCGTGTAAAGCGTGGTGCCGGGGAAGGCCAGCACCTGTTCGCCTTTGTCCAGCAGGTGAAGTTTGTCGAGGCGCAGGGTGCTGATAATCACGATGTCACGATCATAATCATTGCCGTTCGGCGTGGAGCCTTCGGTCAGGCCGGTATTGGCGGCCTGCATTAAAATAATCTTGTCGGCGGCGACGCAGGCGCTCAGCACGCGCCACAGCTCAAGCAGCGTGCCGGGGAAGACCACGGCCAGCGCGTCACCCTGGCCGGAACGGAAACCCTTGCGGTAGCGGGCGGTTTTAGCCGGGTCAGTAAGCAGGTGAGAGTGACCAACCAGGCGCGACAGTTCGTTAATAAAAGTATTGTTATCGTCAGTTCGAACAGAAGACATCTTCCACTCCTTGTGGTGGGGCAAATTTCTCGCTGTAAAGCATAGCGCGATTAACTGTTAAGCGGTCGAGTATTCACGAGAAAAATCAGAGAATAACCCTGCAAGGTTCAAAGGGTTTGTGGCACACTGCGCTTTTCGCACGGTATGGCCGAGATCGTCCGGCGGTTATTGATGAGAGAGTATAACGACATGAAATGGCTATGTTCTGTAGGTGTCGCCGTCAGCCTGGCGCTGCAACCTGCGCTCGCAGAGGATTTGTTTGGTAATCACCCGCTCACGCCTGAAGCTCGCGACGCGTTTGTCACGGAATTGCTCAAAAAGATGACGGTTGATGAGAAAATCGGTCAGTTGCGTCTTATCAGCGTCGGCCCGGATAACCCGAAAGAGGCCATCCGTGAGATGATTAAAGAGAGCCAGGTGGGGGCGATTTTTAACACCGTCACCCGTCAGGATATCCGTAAAATGCAGGATCAGGTGATGGAACTCAGCCGCCTGAAGATCCCTCTCTTCTTTGCCTATGACGTGCTGCACGGCCAGCGTACCGTCTTCCCGATTAGCCTCGGGTTAGCCTCCTCCTTTAACCTCGACGCGGTGAAAACCGTCGGGCGCGTGTCGGCGTATGAAGCGGCGGACGATGGCCTGAACATGACCTGGGCGCCGATGGTCGATGTCTCCCGCGATCCGCGCTGGGGCCGCGCGTCGGAAGGCTTTGGTGAAGATACGTATTTAACGGCCACAATGGGTAAAACTATGGTGGAAGCGATGCAGGGCAAAAGCCCGGCCGACCGCTACTCGGTGATGACCAGCGTGAAGCATTTTGCGGCCTACGGCGCGGTTGAAGGCGGTAAAGAGTACAACACCGTCGACATGAGCCCGCAGCGTCTGTTCAACGACTACATGCCGCCGTACAAGGCAGGGCTGGATGCGGGGAGCGGCGCGGTGATGGTGGCGCTGAACTCGCTGAACGGCACGCCAGCGACGTCCGATTCCTGGCTGCTAAAAGACGTGCTGCGCGACCAGTGGGGCTTTAAGGGCATTACCGTCTCTGACCACGGCGCGATTAAAGAGCTGATTAAACACGGCACGGCGTCCGATCCGGAAGATGCGGTGCGCGTGGCGCTCAAGTCCGGCATCAACATGAGCATGAGCGACGAGTACTACAGCAAATACCTGCCGGGGCTGGTGAAGAGCGGGAAGGTGACGATGGCGGAGCTGGACGATGCCGCGCGCCACGTGCTGAACGTGAAATATGACATGGGGCTGTTTAACGATCCGTACAGCCATCTGGGACCGAAGGACTCTGACCCGGCTGACACCAATGCCGAAAGCCGTCTGCACCGCAAAGAGGCGCGTGACGTCGCGCGTGAAAGCCTGGTGCTGCTGAAAAACCGCCTCGACACGCTGCCGCTGAAAAAATCCGGCACCATCGCCGTGGTGGGCCCGCTGGCCGACAGCAAGCGCGACGTGATGGGCAGCTGGTCTGCGGCTGGCGTGGCGGATCAGTCCGTCACCGTGCTGACCGGCATTAAAAATGCCGTCGGTGAAAACGCGAAAGTGGTGTACGCCAAAGGCGCAAACGTCACCGACGATAAAGACATCGTCACCTTCCTCAATCAGTACGAGGAAGCGGTGAAGGTGGATCCGCGTACGCCAAAAGAGATGATCGACGAAGCAGTTAACACAGCTAAACAGTCTGACGTCGTTGTCGCGGTCGTGGGTGAAGCGCAGGGGATGGCGCACGAAGCCTCCAGCCGTACCGATATCACCATTCCGCAGAGCCAGCGCGATCTGATCGCCGCCCTGAAGGCCACCGGCAAACCGCTGGTGCTGGTGCTGATGAACGGCCGTCCGCTGGCGCTGGTGAAAGAAGACCAGCAGGCTGATGCTATTCTGGAAACCTGGTTCGCCGGTACTGAAGGCGGTAACGCTATTGCTGACGTGCTGTTTGGCGATTACAACCCGTCGGGCAAGCTGCCGATGTCCTTCCCGCGCTCCGTCGGGCAGATCCCGGTGTACTACAGCCACCTGAACACCGGTCGTCCGTATAACGCCGACAAGCCGAACAAGTACACCTCGCGCTACTTCGACGAAGCCAACGGCCCGCTGTATCCGTTTGGTTACGGTCTGAGCTACACCACCTTTAAGGTCTCTGACGTGAAAATGTCGGCGCCTGCCATGAAGCGTGACGGCAAGGTCACCGCCAGCGTGGACGTGACCAACACCGGCAAGCGCGAAGGCGCGACGGTGATCCAGATGTACGTTCAGGATGTTACCGCGTCCATGAGCCGTCCGGTGAAGCAGCTGCGCGGTTTCGACAAGGTGTCACTCAAGCCTGGCGAAACCAAAACCGTAAGCTTCCCGATTGACGTCGATGCGCTGAAGTTCTGGAACCAGCAGATGAAATACGTTGTGGAACCCGGCAAGTTTAACGTATTCATCGGCGTGGATTCCGCCCGGGTGAATAAAGGCGAGTTCGAACTGCAGTAATCGTCCCTTCCTTCGCATCCCCCGCCTCACGGGGGATGCGTCTTACCTTATGCTAAAAAGGCATTTTGACGGTTAAACACGCCGTTTTAAGCTACGCTTTTCTCTCAAGCCTCTGAAAAAGGCGATAAAAAAATGAGGACAGCGGAATGACGATTAAAAAGGGGATGTTAGGCTCTGCGGTGTTACTGGCAGCGCTTAGCCTGCCACTTCAGGCGGCTGAGCCTGTCAAAGTGGGATCAAAGATTGATACCGAAGGGGCGCTGCTCGGCAATATTATTTTGCAGGTGCTTGAGAGCCACGGGGTCAAAACGGTCAACAAAGTTCAGCTCGGTACAACGCCCGTCGTGCGCGGTGCTATTACCTCCGGCGAGCTGGATATCTACCCGGAGTACACCGGAAACGGCGCATTCTTCTTCAAAGATGAGAACGATCCGGCATGGAAAAACGCCAGCGCCGGGTATGAAAAAGTCAAAAAACTGGATGCAGACCAGAACAAACTGGTCTGGTTGACCCCTGCGCCTGCGAACAATACCTGGACCATTGCGGTGCGCAAGGACGTGGCGGAGAAGGGCAAGCTGACCTCGCTCGCGGATCTCAGCCGCTATCTGAAAGAGAAGGGCGATTTCAAACTCGCTGCGTCGGCTGAATTTATCGAACGTCCTGACGCGCTGCCTGCGTTCGAAAAAGCCTACGACTTCAAGCTTGACCAGGCCCAGCTGCTCTCTCTGGCAGGCGGTGATACGGCAGTGACCATCAAAGCCGCGGCGCAGCAAACCTCCGGCGTGAATGCCGCGATGGCCTACGGCACCGACGGCCCGGTTGCGGCCCTTGGACTGCAAACCCTGACCGACCCGAAAGGCGTCCAGCCGATTTACGCCCCGACCCCGGTAGTGCGCGAAGCGGTGCTGAAAGCCTACCCGGATATTGCAGAATGGCTCAAACCGGTCTTTGAAAAACTGGATGAAAAAACGCTGCAGCAGCTGAACGCCAGCATTGCCGTTGAGGGACTGGATGCCAAAAAAGTGGCGGCCGACTTCCTGAAACAACAAGGGCTTGTGAAGTAACAGGATAAAGCTGTGCCAATACAATGTCATAACCGCGTGCTGCTGCTGTTGGCCTGTGTGGCCATCGCGGCGGTCGCGTTACCTTTTGTGAACGTTGCGCCTAACCGGCTGATGTCGGGTGAAGGGCGCGCACTCTGGCAGATCTGGTCGTTTTCGCCCGCGCTGCTGTCGGTGGCGCTGGGCGCGGTCGTCGTCCTGTCGCTCTGGTCAGGACGTGCCGCGCACTGGCTGACGCTGCTCCTCTGTGAAGCCCTTTTTTTGGTGCTGTTCTGGAGCGCAGGGCAGTCGGCGACGCTCATGATGTCTGCGGAAAGCCCGCTGGCGCGTACGTCCATCGGTAGCGGTTTGTGGCTGTGGATGGCGCTCTGCCTGCTGGCCTGTAGCGATGCCATTCGCCGCCTGACGCCAGTACCCGTCTGGCGTTGGCTGCTGAACGCGCAAATCTGGCTCATCCCTCTGGTCCTCCTGTTTAGCGGTGAGCTGAATAATCTCTCGTTGTTAAAAGAGTACGCCAATCGCCAGGAGGTGTTTGATGACGCGCTCTCGCAACATCTGACGATCCTCTTTGGCACGCTTTTCCCGGCGCTGCTTCTTGGCGTCCCGCTGGGCATCTGGTGCTATCGCCATCCGGCGCGACAGGGGAGCGTGTTCACCGTTCTCAACGTCATTCAGACGGTCCCCTCCGTGGCCCTGTTTGGATTGCTCATTGCTCCGCTGGCCGGTCTGGCGAGGTCATTTCCCGCGTTGGGGGACATCGGCATTGCCGGTACCGGACTCACGCCCGCGCTGATCGCGCTGGTGCTCTATGCGCTGCTGCCGCTGGTGCGCGGTGTGGTGGCGGGCTTAAGCCAGGTTGCGCCGGACGTGCTGGAAAGTGCCCATGCGATGGGGATGAGCGCGCGGCAGTGTTTCTGGAAAATACAGTTACCCCTTGCGCTTCCGCTGTTAATTCGCAGCCTGCGGGTAGTGACGGTGCAAACCGTGGGGATGGCGGTGATTGCTGCGCTCATTGGCGCGGGCGGTTTTGGTGCGCTGGTATTCCAGGGGCTGCTCAGCAGCGCGCTGGACCTGGTCTTATTGGGCGTTGTGCCCACTATCGCGCTGGCGGTTGTTTTGGATGCGTTATTTGCCCTGTGGCTCGCGCTGCTCGGGAGAAGAGCCAATGATTGAATTTCATGATGTCAGTAAAACCTTTGCCGGTCGTCCGGCGGCAAGCCACCTGAATCTGCATTTTGCCGAGGGGGCATTTTCGGTATTGATCGGCACATCGGGGTCGGGAAAATCCACCACCCTGAAGATGATCAACCGGCTGGTTGAGCACGACAGCGGGATGATTCGCTTTGCCGGGGAAGAGATCCGCAGCCTGCCGGTGCTGGAGTTGCGTCGTCGTATGGGCTATGCCATTCAGTCTATCGGGCTGTTCCCCCACTGGACCGTGGCGCAGAACATCGCCACCGTGCTGCAGCTGGAAAAATGGACGCGGGCGAAAACCCATGCGCGGGTGGATGAGCTGATGGCCCTGCTGGGATTAGAGCCGACACTGCGTGACCGCTACCCGCATCAGCTTTCCGGCGGACAGCAGCAGCGTGTTGGGGTCGCGCGCGCGCTGGCGGCCAATCCGCAGGTGTTGCTGATGGATGAACCTTTTGGTGCGCTGGATCCGGTCACACGTGGTGCGCTGCAGGCGGAGATGACCCGCATCCACCGCATTCTGGGGCGCACCATTATCCTTGTGACGCACGACATTGATGAGGCGCTGCGCCTGGCTGACCATCTGGTGCTGATGGACCACGGTGAGGTGGTACAGCAGGGCACGCCGCTTGCGCTGTTGAGCCAGCCGAAGAACGACTTTGTGCGCGAATTTTTTGGCCGCAGCGAGTTGGGCGTCAGGCTGCTCTCTTTGCGCACCGTTGGCGATTATATGCGCCGACAGGATGCGCCGCTAAGCGGAGAACCGTTACAGGAGCAGATGAGCCTGAGGGATGCGCTGTCTGCTTTCGTCGCCAGACAATGTGAGATCCTGCCGGTGACCAACAGCCAGGGAACAACCTGTGGTGCATTGCATTTTCGCGATCTGCTGGCCGGGGAGGTGACGCGTGAAGGTCATGCGTGATCCGCTGCTCTGGCTGGCGCTGCTCTTCGTCGGTCTGCTCTTTCTGATGCCGCACAGCGCGGCGCTGTTCAGTTCGCTCTTTCCTGGCCTGCCGCGACCGGTCTATCAGCAGGAGAGTTTTATTAACCTTGCGCTGGCGCACGCCTGGCTGGTGACGATCTCAAGCGTCATTGCCATCGTCCTCGGCGTGGGGGCAGGGATCGCGGTGACAAGGCCATCGGGACGCGAGTTTCGTCCGCTGGTGGAGACGATTGCGGCGATCGGTCAGACGTTTCCGCCGGTGGCGGTACTGGCGATTGCGGTACCGGTTATTGGCTTTGGGCAGCAGCCGGCAATTATTGCGCTGATTTTATACGGGGTATTGCCGATACTTCAGGGAACCCTGGCCGGTATTGCGGCGGTGCCCGCATCGGTGCTGAGCGTAGCAGAAGGGATGGGCATGAGCGCCTGGCAGCGGTTGCGCAAGGTTGAACTCCCGCTCGCGGCACCGGTCATTATCGCCGGGATCCGCACGTCGGTGATTATCAACATCGGTACGGCGACTATCGCCTCGACGGTGGGGGCAAACACGCTGGGAACACCGATTATTATCGGTTTAAGCGGATTTAATACGGCCTACATTATTCAGGGTGCGCTACTGGTTGCGCTGGCGGCGATTGTGGTCGATCGCCTTTTCGAGCGCCTGGCGCTGTATCTCAGCCGACACCGCCACGGACGATAAACGAGTAACCCGCCAGCATCACGCCGCCGATACCGCTTACGGCCATCAGGACAAAAAGGGTAATTACCGCCAGTTTAGTTGCCTTCATCATGTGCTCCTGTTGTTAACGGAACAATTATACGGTGAAGCGCAGCTGTTAATGAACCATTAAATGCCGTTATGGCTCATCCGGGCCCAGGGAATAAACCGGGTAACCATTCTCGCGCCATTCCGTCAGCAGCTGTTGCTGCGAGGCGGAGGGCACTTCGCCACACCAGACCAGCAGGGTCTGACCGTCAAAAAACTCGGGCCGCAGCTGGGCCAGCGAGTGCGCGAGCACATCCACGCGCCAGCCTTTTTGGGTGGCAATCCAGGCTTCCAGCCACAGACGCGTGGTGTCGTGCACGTTCCAGCCAACCACCAGCGCATCTTTTCCGGCCTTGTTCTTCGCCGAGGCAAGGCAGACGGCAATATAGTTGATCAGTACGCCGTCGAGCATGCTGAGCAGCGCCTGCAGGGTAGACTGTTGGCACTGAAGGCGTCGACGGAGCGGAATGAAAAGATGGGTGATCAGCGTTTGCGCGGGATAATCACGCCCTTGATCTTTTATCCACGCGCGCAGGCGCTGCAGGTTACCTGCCTGCAGGAGCCGCAGCAGTGCTTCCTGTTGCTCACGCCAGAGATGCTGGGTGTCCGGATCGTCATGGCTAAGCAAGGATTTCACTTTGCCGACCTGCACACCGTTGTCGATCCAGCTTTTTATCTCGCGGATCCGGTCGATATCGGCCTCGTTGAACAGACGATGCCCACCGTCCGTTCTCTGCGGTTTAAGTAATCCATACCGTCGCTGCCACGCCCGTAGGGTAACGGGATTGATATCACAAAGGAGTGCCACTTCACCTATTGTGTAAAGCGCCATATTCGCCCCCTGGCTTACGCGTCCCCAGCTTAACTGTAGACCCACTTTGCTGAACCAGGAAGGATTGATCGTTTTTTGAACAAATAATACGAAGCATGCGCGATGTTCGGCAAAAGCTGTGATGACCGACACGATTTGCAGCTTTTTTGGCGCGCTTCAAAGAAAGTTTACCTGCATCAGTGTATGTTACGCGTTTTTAGAATGTGCGGTTTTTTGTATGTACGAGTTTAATCTGGTGCTGTTGTTGCTTCAGCAGATGTGTGTGTTTCTTGTCATCGCCTGGTTGATGAGTAAAACGCGCCTGTTCATTCCGCTGATGCAGGTCACCGTCCGTCTGCCGCACAAGCTGCTTTGCTATGTGACCTTCTCCATTTTCTGCATTATGGGGACCTACTTTGGTCTCCATATCGAAGATTCCATTGCCAATACGCGCGCCATCGGTGCGGTGATGGGCGGCCTGCTTGGCGGTCCCGTTGTCGGTGGCCTTGTTGGGCTTACCGGCGGTCTGCACCGCTATTCCATGGGCGGCATGACGGCGCTGAGCTGTATGATCTCCACGATCGTCGAAGGGCTACTGGGTGGCCTTGTCCACAGCTACATGATCAAACGCGGCCGTCCGGATAAGGTATTTAGCCCGCTTACCGCCGGTGCGATTACCTTCGTGGCAGAGATGGCGCAGATGGCGATTATCCTGCTGATTGCCCGTCCGTTTGACGATGCGCTGCACCTGGTGAGCAATATTGCAGCTCCGATGATGGTGACCAATACCGTGGGCGCGGCGCTGTTTATGCGTATTCTGCTCGACAAGCGCGCCATGTTTGAGAAATACACCTCGGCGTTTTCCGCGACGGCCCTGAAAGTTGCAGCCTCAACGGAGGGGATCCTGCGTCAGGGATTTAACGAAGAAAACAGCATGAAGGTGGCGCAGGTGCTCTACAAGGAGCTGGATATCGGTGCCGTCGCCATTACCGACCGCGAAAAGCTGCTGGCGTTTACCGGTACCGGAGACGACCACCATCTGCCGGGCAAACCGATCTCATCAACCTATACCCTGCGCGCCATTGAAACCGGTGAAGTGGTGTATGCGGACGGGAATGAGATCCCCTACCGCTGCTCGCTTCATCCGCAGTGCAAGCTTGGCTCGACGCTGGTGATCCCGCTTCGCGGTGAAAATCAGCGGGTGATGGGGACGATTAAGCTCTACGAAGCGAAAAACCGTCTGTTCAGCTCGATCAACCGCACGCTGGGGGAGGGGATTGCCCAGCTGCTTTCCGCGCAAATTCTGGCGGGGCAGTATGAAAGGCAGAAAGCGCTGCTGACGCAGTCAGAGATCAAACTCCTGCACGCCCAGGTCAATCCGCATTTCCTGTTTAACGCGCTTAATACGCTGAAGGCGGTGATCCGCCGCGACAGCGATCAGGCCGCGCAGCTGGTGCAGTTTTTGTCGACCTTTTTCCGCAAGAACCTAAAACGGCCTTCCGAAATCGTGACCCTGGCCGACGAGATTGAACACGTAAACGCGTACCTGCAGATTGAACAGGCACGCTTCCAGTCTCGCCTGCAGGTGTCGCTCTCCGTCCCGGACGCGCTGGCGTACCAGCATCTTCCGGCCTTTACCCTGCAGCCTATCGTAGAAAATGCCATCAAGCACGGTACATCGCAGCTGCTGGGCATCGGGGAGATCACCATTTCTGCTACCCAGTTTAACCACCATCTGGTGCTGGATATTGAAGATAACGCTGGACTCTACGTCCCTTCCGCATCGGGTGGGTTAGGGATGAGCCTGGTGGATAAACGCCTGCGTGCGCACTTCGGTGACGACTGTGGCATTACCGTCGCCTGTGAGCCCGACCGATTTACCCGTATCACCTTACGACTGCCGCTGGAGGAAAACGCATGTTAAGAGTGCTGATTGTGGATGACGAGCCGCTGGCACGGGAAAACCTGCGCGTGCTATTGCAGGAGCAGAGTGATATCGAGGTGGTGGGTGAGTGCGCAAATGCCATTGAAGCCATCGGTGCGGTGCACAAACTGCGTCCGGACGTGTTGTTCCTCGACATTCAGATGCCGCGCATCAGCGGGCTGGAGATGGTCGGGATGCTTGATCCTGAGCACCGCCCCTATATCGTCTTTCTGACAGCGTTTGATGAATATGCCGTGAAGGCATTTGAAGAACATGCCTTTGATTATCTGCTGAAACCGATTGAAGAGAAGCGGCTGGATAAAACGCTCACTCGTTTACGCCAGGAGCGCACCGTGCAGGATATGACGCTGCTGCCGGAAAACCAGCAGCCGCTGAAGTTTATCCCCTGCACCGGGCACAGCCGCATTTATCTCCTGCAGATGGATGACGTGGCCTTTGTCAGCAGCCGTCTGAGCGGGGTATATGTCACCAGCGCGGAGGGAAATGAAGGCTTTACAGAGCTGACGCTTCGCACCCTGGAGAGCCGCACGCCGCTGATCCGCTGCCATCGTCAGTATCTGGTGAACATGGCGCACCTGAAGGAGATCCGCCTGGAAGATAACGGCCAGGCCGAACTGGTGCTGCGTGCCGGGCATACGGTGCCCGTCAGCCGTCGCTACCTGAAGAGTTTGAAAGAGGCGATTGGTTTGTAAAACTGGTACACTGCGCGCCATTGCATCATCGACAGTTAAAGGCACTCATGATTAGTAATGACATTCTTCGTAGCCTGCGCTACACCCTGAAAGCAAACAATAATGACATGGTGCGCATTCTTGCGTTGTCCGACATGGAAGCCACGTCTGCGGGTTTCGATACCTGGATGACCAAAGAAGACGAAGAGGGCTTTGTTCGCTGCCCCGACATCATTCTGTCGGGTTTCCTGAACGGCCTGATTTACGATAAGCGTGGCAAAGATCCGGCCGCGCCCGAGCTGGCGCTGGAGCGTCGCGTGAATAACAACACGGTGCTGAAAAAGCTGCGCATCGCGTTCTCGCTGAAAACGGACGATATTGTCGCGATCATGACCGAGCAAAAATACCGCGTGTCGGTGCCGGAAGTGACCGCCATGATGCGCGCGCCGGACCATAAAAACTACCGCGAGTGCGGCGACCAGTTTTTGCGTAATTTCCTGCGCGGGCTGACCCACCGGGTGCATCACCCGAAGGCATAAAGGCGATAAGGTGCGGCCTGATGCCCTCACCCCGACCCTCTCCCACGGGGAGAGGGAGAAAATAAAATGCCATAAAAAAAGCCGGAGATTATCTCCGGCTTTTTTGTTATTTCACCTGCTGACCCGGCTTCGCGCCTTCGTCAGGGCTTAACAGGAAGATATCTTTCCCGCCAGGGCCTGCAGCCATCACCATCCCCTCGGAGATGCCGAAGCGCATTTTGCGCGGTGCCAGGTTCGCCACCATCACGGTCTGACGACCGATCAGCACCTGTGGGTCCGGATACGCTGAACGGATGCCGGAGAAGACGTTACGCTTCTCGCCGCCCAGATCCAGCGTCAGGCGCAGCAGCTTGTCAGAGCCTTCCACGAATTCCGCGTTTTCAATCAGCGCCACGCGCAGGTCGACTTTGGCGAAATCGTCAAAGGTAATGGTGTCCTGAATCGGGTCGTCTGCCAGCGGGCCGGTAACCGGTGCCGCAGCCGCCTTCACTTCTTCTTTTGATGCTTCCACCAGGGCTTCAACCTGCTTCATCTCGATGCGGTTGTACAGCGCTTTAAAGGTGTTCACCTTGTGGCCGAGCAGCGGCTGCGCCATTGCATCCCAGGTCAGTTCGGTGTTCAGGAACGCTTCAGCACGGGCTGCCAGCTGAGGAAGAACCGGCTTCAGGTAGGTCATCAGCACGCGGAACAGGTTGATACCCATAGAGCAGATGGCCTGAAGGTCAGCATCGCGGCCTTCCTGTTTCGCGACAACCCACGGGGCCTGCTCGTCGACATAGCGGTTCGCCAGGTCAGCCAGGGCCATGATTTCACGCACCGCTTTACCGAACTCGCGCGCTTCCCAGGCTTCGCCAATGGTCGCCGCTGCGTCAGTGAAGGTTTGGTACAGGGCAGGGTCAGCCAGTTCAGCCGCCATCACGCCGTCAAAACGCTTGGCGATAAAGCCCGCGTTACGGGACGCCAGGTTTACCACCTTGTTGACGATGTCCGCGTTCACGCGCTGTACGAAATCTTCCAGGTTCAGGTCGATATCGTCGATACGGGAAGAGAGCTTCGCGGTGTAGTAGTAGCGCAGGCTGTCCGCGTCGAAGTGGTTCAGCCAGGTACTGGCCTTGATGAACGTACCGCGAGATTTGGACATCTTCGCACCGTTCACCGTCACGTAGCCGTGAACGAACAGGTTGGTTGGCTTGCGGAAGTTGCTGCCTTCCAGCATCGCTGGCCAGAACAGGCTGTGGAAATAAACGATGTCTTTACCGATGAAGTGGTACAGCTCGGCCGTGGAGTCTTTCTTCCAGTATTCATCGAAGCTGACGGTGTCGCCGCGCTTGTCGCACAGGTTCTTGAAGGAGCCCATGTAGCCGATTGGCGCATCCAGCCAGACGTAGAAGTATTTGCCTGGCGCGTTCGGGATTTCGAAGCCGAAGTACGGCGCATCGCGGGAGATATCCCACTGCTGCAGGCCGGATTCGAACCACTCCTGCATCTTGTTCGCGACCTGCTCCTGCAGCGCGCCGCTGCGGGTCCATGCCTGCAGCATTTCGCTGAAGGACGGCAGGTCGAAGAAGAAGTGCTCGGAGTCACGCATCACAGGCGTTGCACCGGATACCACGGATTTCGGCTCAATAAGCTCGGTCGGGCTGTAGGTCGCGCCGCACACTTCGCAGTTATCGCCGTACTGGTCCGGGGATTTACATTTCGGACAGGTTCCTTTGACGAAGCGGTCCGGCAGGAACATGCCTTTTTCCGGATCGTACAGCTGAGAGATAGTGCGGTTTTTGATAAAACCGTTCTCTTTCAGACGGGTGTAGATCAGCTCCGACAGCTCGCGGTTTTCGTCGCTGTGCGTGGAGTGATAGTTGTCATAGCTGATGTCAAAGCCAGCAAAATCAGTTTGATGCTCCTGACTCATTTCGGCAATCATCTGCTCCGGGGAAATCCCCAGCTGCTGCGCTTTCAGCATGATCGGCGTGCCGTGAGCATCGTCCGCACAGATGAAGTTAACCTCGTGGCCGCGCATTCGCTGGTAACGGACCCAGACATCAGCCTGGATATGCTCCAGCATGTGGCCGAGGTGGATTGAGCCGTTGGCGTACGGCAGTGCGCACGTTACCAGAATTTTTTTCGCGACTTGAGTCATAGTAGGCATTACTTCTTTTAACTGTGAAAAGGGTTTTTGATATTACCAAAAGGGGCATTATTAAGTAAGCACAAACCACGGCCTTTCAGGTAAACTTGTCATCTAAGGTCTTATTCACAAGAACAAAGGAGTCGGGATGAGTTCTCAATCCCAGGCCAAATCACCGGAAGCCTTACGAGCAATGGTCGCCGGGACGCTGGCTAACTTTCAGCATCCAACCCTGAAGCACAATCTTACGACGCTGAAAGCGTTACACCACGTTGCCTGGCTGGACGATACGCTGCACATTGAACTGCAGATGCCATTCGTCTGGACCAGCGCCTTCGACACGCTGAAAGAGCAAACCAGCTCGGAGCTGCTGCGCATCACCGGTGCGAAGGCGATTGACTGGAAGCTGAGCCACAGTATCGCCACGCTGAAGCGCGTGAAAAACCAACCTGGCGTGAACGGCGTAAAAAACATTATTGCCGTCAGCTCGGGCAAGGGTGGGGTGGGTAAATCCTCCACGGCTGTAAACCTGGCGCTCGCGCTGGCAGCGGAAGGGGCAAAAGTCGGTATTCTGGATGCGGACATTTATGGCCCGTCCATTCCAAACATGCTGGGCGCGGAAAACCAGCGTCCAACCTCGCCGGACGGCACTCACATGGCGCCAATCATGGCGCACGGTCTGGCAACCAACTCGATTGGTTATCTGGTCACCGACGATAACGCGATGGTCTGGCGCGGCCCGATGGCCAGCAAGGCGCTGATGCAGATGCTGCAGGAAACCATGTGGCCGGATCTGGATTATCTGGTGCTGGACATGCCACCGGGCACGGGCGACATTCAGCTGACCCTGGCGCAGAACATTCCGGTAACGGGAGCGGTCGTCGTGACCACGCCGCAGGATATCGCGCTGATCGACGCCAAAAAGGGCATCGTGATGTTCGAGAAGGTGGAAGTACCGGTGCTGGGTATCGTTGAGAACATGAGCATGCATATCTGCAGCAACTGCGGACACCATGAGCCTATTTTCGGTACCGGTGGTGCGGAGAAGCTGGCGGCGCAGTATCACACTCAGCTGCTGGGGCAGATGCCGCTGCACATCACGCTGCGTGAAGATCTGGACAGCGGTAAACCAACCGTGGTGAGCCGTCCGGACAGCGAATTTGCGGATATGTATCGTCAGCTGGCGGGGCGCGTTGCGGCGCAGCTTTACTGGCAGGGCGAAGTCATTCCGAGCGAAATCGCGTTCCGCGCGGTGTAATTCCTCTGCGCTTCAGTGCCGGGTGGCGGCTTCGCCTTACCCGGCCTACGAAGTTTGGGTTTGTAGGTCAGGTAAGCGAAGCGCCACCTGACTTTATCCAAGCCGATAATGCATCAGATAATACTCTCCGTCCGGAGAATCACCCGTCGCCTCGATGTGCCAGCCGTGTCGCTGGTAAAACGCAACAGCACGCGCATTCTTGACCAGACACTTAAGCGAACCCGTACTGGTAAACGTTTTCTGCACATGTTCCAGGAGCACATGCCCGACCCCGAGGCTTTGATACTGCGGGGCAACAAACAGGTTGTGCAGAAAATTATCGTTCGTCCAGACGGAGGCGAAGCCAAGTCGATGCCCGTCCTGCACCGCCACCCAAACTTCTTCGTCGAGGATTGCGGCGTCAAAGTCCTCAAGCTGCCATTCCGCACCGTTCAACCATGGCCAGGCGTCGCGCCGGGCATGCAGGTAAATCGTGCGAAGGAAAGGACGATCGCTCTCCTGCCAGGCACGAACCAGGATCGTATTAGCGGTGATAGAAGATATCTCCGTTATAGGCCTTATGGATTTTTCCATCGGCATCGCCAATCAGCACGTAGTTCTCACCCATGTAGGTCCAGTGTGTTCCGGCATCCGGCGCTGGCAGGTTACGCAGCTGGTACTGTTTGATGGTGTACTCGGGCGTTTGATACTGAGCTGGCGCCGTGTCGCCAATCTTGAATTTTGTGAAGTCAGCGATGAACTCTTGTTCTTCATAGGCTTTGATGCCAGAAGGTGCTGCAGCCGTTTGCGGAGCAGAAAGTGCGGAGCCCGCCAGAGACAGTAGTACACCCAGAAGCAGCAATTTACGCTTAGCCATTTTTTCTCCAGTGATATCGTTACAGATACATTTCGTCTGCGGGTTTTAGTATGCGCGGCAGACGGTCCATTTTAAGTATCAAAACATGGTGTGTTTGAAAAAAAATGTAACAAAACTGAACGGTTTTGTGTAGTCGCAACAAAGAAAATACATAGCGGCCGTGAATGATATTTGTGTTTTATATTTAATGTATTTATTGATCTATTAATTAATTCTGAAAACGCATGACTACTTCAAAATTGGACCGTTAAGCGAATGCTTTCCCATAGTAGAACGTTTAATATCGGCCCGGCACGACTTGTTATGACGTCTGATTCCCGGCTCAATAGAGCGGGTCGCTTTAGACGATTCATTATCTGGTCACTGCGTTGACAATACTCTTTATTAACACATTGTAATTCATTTAATTTAATGAATTATATGGTTATTTATATTAAATAAAATTGTCGTTCATACGATAAGCACAATGATAAAAGATATGTTTATATAAATGAAAAACACAACGGTATTTTCCTTTTTATTTCTTGCAATAAGCCAGTTAACAGGCTGTGTATTTTCACCGGGCCAGGATTTAGCCATGACCGGAAAAAATGTTATTGCAACAGAAGATAAAGATTATCAGCTTGATAAACACGTGGAAATTTATCCACTGACCCCAGTATTGATTGAACAATTACGCCCGCCCGTATCAAAATCTCAGGCAAATCCTAATCTTGATGAGCAGGTTAAAAACTGGGAATACCGAATCGGCACCGGTGACATCCTGACGGTCACCGTCTGGGATCATCCTGAGTTGACGACGCCAGCAGGGCAGTACCGTAGCGCAAGTGACGCGGGAAACTGGGTCAACGCGGACGGTACGCTCTTTTATCCCTACGTTGGGAAACTGCATGTGGCAGGAAAAACGGTTTCGGAGGTACGTGAAGAGATTACCGCGCGGCTGGATAAATTCATTGAGAGCCCCCAGGTGGATGTCAGCATCGCCTCTTTCCGTTCGCAAAAAGCCTACGTGACGGGAGAAGTCGCGAAATCTGGCCAACAATCCATCACCAACATCCCCTTGACCGTGATGGACGCGGTCAATGCCGCTGGCGGTCTTTCAGTGGACGCCGACTGGCGCAATGTCGTTCTCACCCACAATGGCCAGGATTCCCGCCTTTCGCTGTATGCCCTGATGCAACTCGGCGATTTAACACAAAACAAACTGCTCTATCCTGGCGATATCCTGTTTGTACCGCGTAATGATGCCCTGAAAGTCTTTGTCATGGGCGAAGTGGTTAAGCAGAGCACGCTGAAGATGGATCGCAGTGGGATGACGCTGGCGGAGGCGCTGGGCAATGCGGGCGGCCTGAACCAGAACATGGCTGATGCAACCGGCATTTTTGTCATTCGCTCGGTGCATCAAAAAAGCCAGACGGACATCATCGCGAAAATTTATCAGCTCAATGCGAAAGATGCGTCGGCGATGGTATTGGGCACTGAATTCCAGCTCGAGCCGTATGACATTGTCTACGTGACAACGGCACCGTTGTCGCGCTGGAATCGCGTTATTACGCAGCTTGTGCCGACCATCAGTGGCGTACATGACCTGACCGAAACGGTTCGTTACATCCGATCCTGGCCGCAATAATGTTCAACTCAATCTTAGTGGTTTGCACGGGCAATATTTGCCGCTCCCCGATGGGGGAGCGCCTGTTGCGTCAGCAATTACCCGGGAAACAGGTGACCTCAGCAGGTATTTTCGGTCTTGAGGGACATCCGGCAGATGCGGTTGCTCAGGATGTTGCCTGGCATCATGGTGTCTCGCTAGACGATCACGTGGGGCGCAAGCTGACGCGCAGTTTGCTGCAAAAATCCGATCTGATTCTGGTGATGGAGCCTGAACATCTTCGTTTTATTGCTGCTATGGCTCCGGAGAACCGTGGGAAATCACTGCTATTTGGACAATGGCTGGAGACAAAGGATATTCCCGATCCCTACCGCAAAAGCCGTGATGCTTTCGAATATGTTTTCGGGCAGTTGGGAAAAGCCAGTCAGGAATGGGCTCGTCGTTTGAGTCAAAAGGAATAAAGCAGCAATGCCATCTTATACTTCAGAGACATATGGTGCAGCGGCACCGCAAAATAATGAAATTAATCTTCTGCAACTGCTTGCTGAGATATTCGATCATCGGGTGATGATAGTCCTGGTAACACTCCTGTTTACGGTGTGCGCGGGATTCTATGCATTTTCTGTCCCCCCTGTCTATCAGGCTGACGCGCTTGTGCAGATAGAAGCGAAGCAGGATAACTCATTGCTGAAAAGCTTAAGCCAGTTCGGATCCGATCTTTCGCCAGACGTTGCACCGGAAATCTTGCTGATAAAATCGCGAATGATCCTCGGGAAGACCGTGGATGAATTGGGGCTAATGTACGGGGTTAAGCGCCGCGTTACCCCATACGTGGGGCATCTGTGGGCACGTTTTCGCCCCAGCGAGCCAGGTCACCTGACCATCGGTGAACTTACCCTCCCCCGACAGGGTGGCAAACCGCAAGAGCTTATGCTGACCGTGCTGGAGCAGGGACGGTATCACCTTGAGGGCGAAAGCTTCGAGGCTGTGGGCACGGTCGGAAAAACGCTGCTCAAAGACGGTGTCTCTCTTCTGGTGACATCTCTCAGCGCTGCACCAGGCACGCAGTTTTCGCTCAAAACCATTACAAAGCTTGAAGCCATCAACGCGCTTCAGAAAGGGCTCACCGTTGCGGAATCAGCGAAACAGAGCGGAATGATCGCGTTAACGCTGACGGGCGAAGAACCTGGCAAGATTGCCGTGGTACTGAATACGATTGCAGAAAATTTCCTCAATCAGAATATTGAACGTCAGGAAGCCCGGGATGCCCGCAGCCTGACCTTTTTACAGCATCAGTTACCGAAAATCAGTCACGAGCTGGATCAGGCCGAAGCGCGGCTGAATGTATACCGTGAGCAGCGTGATTCCGTCGATTTATCCCTGGAGGCGAAGTCCGTTCTCGATCAGGTTGTTAATGTGGAGAATCAGCTCAACGAGCTGACGTTCCGCGAAGCGGAGATCTCACAGCTTTTCAAAAAGGATCACCCAACCTATCGCGCATTACGCGAAAAGCGCCAAACCCTTGAGAAGCAGCGTGCCCGCCTGAACGATCGCGTATCAACCATGCCCTCCACACAGCAGGAAATTTTGCGTTTGAGCCGGGATGTTGAATCCGGGCGCGCCATTTACCTGCAGTTATTAACGCGTCAGCAAGAGCTCAATATCTCTCGCTCCAGCGCGATCGGAAACGTGCGGATCATTGACGCTGCGGTTACGCAACCTGAACCCATAAAACCACGAAAAGCAATTATTATCGTGCTTGGCATGCTGTTGGGACTGATATTCTCCAGCGGCTTTGTATTGGTTCTTGCTGCCTTTAAACAGGGAATAACCTCGTCTGAGCAACTGGAAGTGCAGGGGATGCCGGTCCTGGCGACGCTGCCGCGCTCGGTATGGCTCTGGAAAAAAACGCATCTGCGCAAAATGAGTTTCCTGGATTCTCGCTGGAGACACAAAACGTCGAATGTGCCCTTTCTACCCATCGAAAGGCCAGCAGATATTTTTATCGAAGCAATGCGCGGGTTGCGTACCAGTCTGCACTTCACCATGATGGACGTCACAAATCAGATTGTCGTCTTTATTGGCCCCACACAGGATTGCGGCAAAACGCTGGTCAGTACCGCACTGGCAGCGCTGGCTTCTCAGGCCGGCCAGCGGGTGCTCTTTATTGACGCGGATATGCGTCAGGGCTACGTGCATAACATCTGTCAACTGAACAACCATTGCGGATTGTCCTCAGTCCTTGAGGGCGATGTTAAATGGCAGGACGCGATCCAGCGCTTTGAGAAAGGCGGATTTGATGTTTTAACCTGCGGTCAACAGCCTTCGCTTCCTGTGGAGTTGCTTATGGGGGAGCGCTTTAACAACGCCATGTCGCAGATGAACGGGCATTATGACATCGTGATTGTTGACACCCCGCCGGTGCTAGCCGTCACGGATGCCTTACTGATTGCCAAAGCGGCGGCAATCACCTTACTGGTTGCACGCTTTGGTAAAACCAGTGTGAAAGAGATTGAGCACTGTCTAAAACGCCTGCAGCAAATGGGCGTGCAGGTGAATGGCGCTATTCTTAATGATATCGTGAAGTCCGCCTCGCTCTATTATAACTCGGGGTACAGCCATTACGACTACGGCTATACCCCGAAGGAAAAGCAGCGTGAGGGTTAGTGCTTCACCAGCGTAGCGAAGTAGTAGACCAGGGGAATGGCAAGGATCCACAGACCAACGGGGATTTCGCGCCATTTCCCGGCGATCGCTTTGATCACGATGTAAAACAGCAAACCGCCAGCAATTCCTGTCCCGAAGCTGTTGGCAATCAGCGTTATCATGACCATCATCAGCACCGGCAGGCCGTCGGTGAAGTTCGCCAGATCAACCTTACGTAAGCCGCTAAACATATTCAGTCCAATGAGGATCAGCGCCGGTGCGGTGGCTTCTTTTGGGATCATAAGTGCAACAGGCGTAAACAGCAACATCAGCAGGAACATCACCGCTGCAGCCAGTGCCGTCATGCCCGTTTTACCGCCCGCTTCAGCAGCAGCCGAAGATTCGATCAGCGCCGTCGCGGCTGGAATACCGACCCACGGACCTACCGCAGCGGCAATGGAGTCCACCATAAACGGACGGTTGATATGCGGCATGTTGCCTTCGTCATCCAGTAATCCCGCCTCACCACCAACAGCCAGCGTGGTGCCCATGGTGGAGAAAAATTCTGACGCAAAGAAGACAAACAGGAAGGGCAGGAAGGCAATGTTCAGCGCCCCGAGCATATCAATGTGGCCGATAACCGGGGCCAGAGAATGCGGCATATCAATAAACTGACCAGGAAGTTTTGTCACGCCCAGCGGAATACCGACCAGGGTGGCGAATAGAATGGCCCACAGTATTGCCCCTGGAATGCGGCGCGCCTGTAACGCGATGGCGAGGAAGAGACCCGCTAACGCGACCAGCGCCGCCGGTGACAGGAAATCTCCCAGCATCAGGGCATTCGTTTTCGCGTTTGCCAATACCAGCCCGGCGTTACGAAAGCCGAGCACGGCAACAAACAGGCCGATGGAGGCCGTCAACCCCAGCTTGATGGATTGCGGGACCGAGCGGGTGACGACTTCACGCAGCCCAAAGCGGGTTAGCAGGAAGAATAAAATCCCTGACCAGCAGGCGATGCCGAGACCAATTTGCCAGCCAATACCTTCGCTGCCCGCAAGCGTGACGCCGACCAGGACCGAACCGCCAATACCGGGCCCGACGATAAAGGGCAGGTTAGCATAGAAAGCCATCAGCAGCGTTCCGGCAACGAAGACCAGAATGGTGCCCGTCGTTGCCGCGCCTTTATCCATTCCTCCGACCGCCAGTAGCCCCGGGATCACCACAAGCAGGTAGGCGGCGGCGAGAAAACCGGTGATGCCAGCCAGGCACTCGGTGCGTACGGTGCTGCCACGCGCATGCAGTGCAAAACGGCGTTCTAGCCAGCTCCCTGGTGCTGGCGAATTAACGGTGTTGTCGGCCATTATCCGGCTCTCCTTCGGCATTATTGTGTGTTGTCCGGGATTTCCCGGTAAGAAATTAACGGATCGACAATCTGGCGCGTCGTCCCATCGGTCAGTCCAAGATCGGTCAAATGCGGACCGGCGTTGCAGGCAAGACAGGTGCCCTCTATGGCTTTAAAGACCCGATACGGCGGTTCCCAGTCGGCAATCAAATTGCTACGCTCGCGCAGTTCCCTGAACTGGCGAGCCAGCTCATCAGGCGGCAGTTCCGAAAGCATCCCCGCAATCGGCATGGCGACGTGGGCGATGACGTCGCCATCCTGTACCAGCGCCATCCCGCCGCCGCTCTGGATAAGCATGTTGGCAGCCAGCGCCATGTCGTGCGGATCGCGGCCCAGCACCACCAGATTGTGAGAGTCGTGAGAATAGCTGGTGGCAATGGCCCCACGCAGTTCACCCCAGCCTTCGAGCAGGGCGAGTTGTGGTTTCGCCGCATGGCGCGCGTGGCGATGCTGAACCCAGATCAGGCTAAAGCCATCCGGGATCGCTACTACGCCGTGACGTACCTGCGCGTCAACTTCACCCCACTGCGTGAAGCGTGCGCCGCTGATATGGCGCAAGCGCGCCACACCGTGTTTCGCGTTGTCGATTTTCATACGGAAATCATCGTCTGCCAGTGCAGACAGCCGCACGGTATCACGCGGGAGGGGCAATATCCTGTCAACGATGGGTTCAATCATTGCCCCGTCGCGCGCAATCAGCTTACCGGCGACATACACCTGACGAGCCGTCAGCTTTTCAAGCGAGTCAAACGCCACCAGATCCGCGCGACGCCCGGCGGCAATCAGCCCCAGATCGTTACGCTGCAGGCGAATGGCGGCGTTCAGCGTGGCGAAACGCAGCGCGTGCGTCGCCGGTAATCCGTGTTCAATCAGCAGGTTCAGCAGCGCAACGATCCCCCCTTTTTCCAGCAGTATATCGGGCGGGACATCGTCGGTGCAGACCGTAATTTGTGAAGAAAGGTGGGGCAGGGATTTCAGGGCGCTTACGATATCGGGCAGCAGATAAGGATGCGAGCCGCGGATCTCCAGCGTCAGCCCGGCGCGCAGTTTTTCCAGCGCATCGTCTGCGGAGGTCAGCTCGTGATCGGAGGTCACGCCTGCGGCCAGATAAGCCTGTAAATCCGCACCGTGAAGCCCGCGCGCGTGGCCTTCAATCAACTTTCCGCTGTCCAGCCCGGCCTGCATAATTTCCAGCATGCGTTGGCTGCCGTTAAGCACGCCGTGCATATCCATCACTTCCGCCACGCCGCGCACTTCCGGCCATCCGAGCAGGGTATCCATCTCTTTCCCTGCGAAATCTGCGCCAGACATCTCCAGCCCCGGTGTCGACGGCACGCTTGATGGCGCAGCGACCATCACCTGCAGCGGCAGGTTACGACTGGCCTCAATGGCAAAACGTACGCCTGCAATGCCCAGCACGTTCGCCAGCTCATGCGGATCCCAGAATACGGCGGTGGTGCCCTGTGCCAGCACAATCTCTGCATAGCGAGCAGGAAGCAGGTGTGAACTCTCCAGATGCACATGCGTATCCATCAGTCCCGGAGAGAGATACCGGTTGTTCAGATCGTGCGTCTCACGCGCATCGCTGCGGCTGCCGCGCGGATGAACGCTGGCGATAAGGCCGCCCACGATGCCGACATCGGCGTCGCGGATCTCACCCGTGGCCATATCAACAATGCGGGTGTGTGTAAGCAGTAGGTCGAACGGCATTTCACCGCGTGCAGCCTGGACGGCACGGCGTCGGGTTTCGGCACTCATGTAATTAACGGTTCCAGCATGAAAATAATGGCGTTACTCTATGCACGCGGCAAACGTTTGCCCAGCTGATAAAATTTATCACCCGATAACCCCGGCTTATTCTGCGACGCGTGTAAACGATAATGACGATGGAACCCTGGCAGCGCTTGCCCGCGCTCTCACTGCGACAGCTACAGTATTTTGTCACTCTGGCGCAGTTGCGTCATTTCACCGACACCGCCAGCAAGCTGGCGATCAGCCAGCCTGCGCTCAGCAGCGCATTGCGGCAAATCGAAACGGTGCTCGGCGGCAAGCTGGTGAACCGTACCGCCTCAGCGGTGACGCTGACGGAGTTGGGCAACGCCATCCTCCCGCACGCGCAGCGGGTGCTTAGCGTGGCTCAGCTTGCCTTCGACGATATGCAGCAGATTGTGCAGGCAGGCGGTGACGGTACGGTGCGCATTGGGCTGGTGCCATCCGTCAGCTCGCTCTTGTTCCCGCAGTTACCCCAAACGCTGGCGCAGGCTTTTCCGCGTCTTAAGGTTGAGTTTCACGATCAAACCAATGATGCGCTGGTGGCGCAGTTGCTGAAAGGGCAGATTGATTTTGGCATTGGCGCACTGGACAGTTCTGTGCCGGAACAACTGTCCGTCTTCCCGCTGCAGGAGGATCCTTTTGTTGCGGTGATTCATTGTGACGATCCGCTGGCGGCGTCGGCGCATTTACCCTGGAAGCAGCTTGTTGGGCGAGATATCGCCGTGTTTTCAAAAGGTAACATCCAACGCCTGGTTGGCGCGCTCGCTGAAAGCCATCGTTTGTCGTTGCAGACACGTTATCAGGTGGATTATATCGAAACGCTGTACGGCCTGGTGCGTTCCCGACTGGCCGTGGCGATACTGCCGCAACTCTATACCACGCATCTTCAGGATCCGCAGCTTAAGGTGGTTCATCTTCAGCAACCGGCACTTGCCCGAACGGTGGCATTGATGCGTGCGCCACAGCCGTTACCGACGCTTATCGAATCGTGCTTTACGCTAATGGTTGAAACCTTGAGGACACACTGAGGGATAGGGCAGGGGAAAATACCCTCTCCCGAACGGGAGAGGGATAAGCATTACTTAGCCAGAACTTCCTGTGCGGTACGCTCAACCAGAGACAGCAGAACTTTTACGTCCTCCAGCGTCACGGTTGGGTTCAGCAGGGTCAGCTTCAGGCAGGTGATACCGTTATGCTCGGTCACGCCGACGTTAGCACGGCCAGATTCCAGCAGCGCATCACCAATCTTCTGGTTCAGCAGGGCGATGCCTGCATCATCCATCTGCGCCTGAGGACGGAAGCGGAACAGCACGCTCGCCAGCTGTGGCTGCATCACCAGCTCCAGAGCAGACTGCTCTTTCACGTAGCCTGCAACCTGCTGTGCCAGGGTCACACCGTGATCGATGATCGCCGCATATTGCTCCTGACCCAGTGCTTCCAGGCTCATCCACAGCTTCAGCGCGTCGAAACGACGGGTGGTCTGCAGAGATTTGGACACCAGGTTAGGCACGCCCGCTTCTTCGTCGAACTCAGAGTTCAGGTAAGCCGCCTGATAGCGCATCAGCTCATAGTGACGCGCTTCTTTCAGCAGGAACGCGCCGCAGCTGATGGTCTGGAAGAACTGCTTGTGGAAGTCCAGGGTAATGGAATCCACCAGCTCAATGCCGTCCAGGTAGTGACGATACTGCTCGGACATCAGCAGCGCGCCGCCCCAGGCCGCATCAACGTGTACCCAGATGTTCTGTTTCGCCGCCAGTTCTGCAATCGCACGCAGCGGGTCGATAGCACCGGCATCGGTGGTACCTGCCGTCGCGACGATCGCCAGAATCTGCTCGCCGTTCGCGTTGCACTTCTCAATTTTCGCCGCCAGATCGGTCAGATCCATGCGGGAGAATTCATCAGTTTTCACCTGCACCACGGACTGGTAGCCCAGACCCATCAGCGCCATGTTTTTCTGCACGGAGAAGTGGGCGTTCTCGGAGCACAGCACGCGAATTTTGCGCAGATCGCCTACCAGGCCATCCTGCTGAACGGAGTGACCCAGACGCGCGAAGAACGCATCGCGCGCCAGCATCAGGCCCATCAGGTTGCTCTGGGTGCCGCCGCTGGTGAAGACACCTGCGTCGCCAGCCTGATAACCCACGCGGGTACGCAGCCACTCGATCAGTTTGATTTCGATAATGGTTGCGGACGGGCTTTGATCCCAGGAGTCCATACTCTGGTTAGTGGCGTTGATCAGCACTTCCGCCGCCTGGCTTACGACCAGGCTTGGACAGTGCAGGTGCGCCACACACTGCGGGTGATGAACGGACAAACTGTCTTTCAGGAAGAACTCCACGGCGCGTTCAATCGCCGCTTCGTTGCCCAGCCCTTTCGGGTTGAAATCCAGCTTAATACGGTCGCGCAGTTCCGCGACCGTTTTGCCCTGGTACATCTCAGGCTGTTTCAGCCACTGCATCACAGCCTGAGTGCTTTGTTCAATCGCCTGCTGGTAAGCTTCAATGCTCTGCGCAGAGGAGAACAAAATTGGGTTTGAATCAGACATCGTAATCAACAACTCCGGTTACGCCGGGCGAACGCCCGCAGCAAGCAGTGCCTGCTCGAATTTATCCAGGAAGATTTTCAGCTCTTCATCGCTGATCAGCAGAGACGGCAGCAGACGCAGAACGATACCGTTACGACCGCCACGCTCCAGAATCAGACCGGCTTCGAAGCACTTCTTCTGAATCAGTGCAGACAGCTCGCCGTCGCCAGGGAAGCAACCCATGTGGTCAGCCGCTTCGTGTGGCTTAACGATCTCAATACCGATCATCATGCCCAGGCCGCGCACGTGTCCGATAACCGGGTAGCGCTTCGCCATCTCTTTCAGCTGGCCTTTCAGCCATTCGCCCTGTGCAGCCACTTTGCCTGCGATGTTCTGGTCTTTCAGGATTTTCAGCGTCGTCAGACCGGTTGCCATCGCCAGCTGGTTGCCGCGGAAGGTGCCGGTGTGGTGGCCTGGCGCCCACGCATCGAACTGCTTTTTGATACCGAGTACGGCCAGCGGCAGACCGCCACCGACAGCTTTAGACATCACGATGATGTCTGGCTCAATGCCCGCGTGTTCGAAGGCGAAGAATTTACCGGTACGGGCAAAGCCAGCCTGAACTTCGTCGAGGATCAACAGAATGCCGTGTTCCTGAGTCACTTTACGGATGCGCTGCAGCCACTCAGCCGGAGCCGGGTTCACGCCGCCTTCGCCCTGAACGGCTTCAAGGATCACCGCAGCAGGTTTACGCACGCCGCTTTCAACGTCGTTGATCAGGTTATCGAAGTAGTAGGTCAGCGCTTTCACGCCCGCTTCACCACCGATACCCAGCGGGCAACGGTACTCATGCGGATAAGGCATGAACTGGACTTCTGGCATCATACCGTCAACCGCTTCTTTCGGAGACAGGTTGCCGGTCACGGACAGTGCGCCGTGGGTCATACCGTGGTAACCACCAGAGAAGCTGATGATACCGCTACGACCGGTCACTTTTTTCGCCAGCTTCAGCGCCGCTTCAACGGCGTCAGCACCGGATGGACCGGTGAACTGCAGGCAGTACTCTTTGCCCTGACCAGGCAGCAGAGAGAGCAGGTATTCAGAAAACGCGTCTTTCAGAGGCGTCGTCAGATCCAGAGTATGTAACGGCAAGCCGCTGGTAATGACATTTTGGATGCTTTTCAGCACATCAGGATGGTTATGGCCAAGCGCAAGGGTCCCTGCGCCTGCTAAACAGTCAAGGTATTCTTTATTATCTGCATCGGTGATCCACACGCCTTCTGCTTTAGTGATGGCTAAAGGCAGTTTGCGCGGATAACTCCTGACGTTAGATTCAAACTCGGCCTGACGGGCCAGATAGGTTTCGTTGCTTTTGTGGGCATCTACGGTGTCAATACGGACTTTATCCGTCATCATATCACTCCTACAACCGCCGCTTCGTTATGAGCCACGATTGAATAAAAAGTTAAAAAACAGATGGGGGCCTGAAAAAAACGCCGCCAATATAGAGCCTTTTGCCACGGGGCTCAATGGTTAATTTGTTTACTGTTTTGTGACAGAGGGCACAGGGGGAGGGTTATCCCCGTTTTCAGAAAGAAAATTGCACTTTATGCACAATAAAAACAGCCGCTTATAGTGGTTTTGTCAGAACTGTAAAAATAGAGAAAAGAGTGTGACAAATCGTGCTTTTCGCTGATGAAAAAGGAGGCGGAAGGCCTCCTTGAACACGTTATTTCTGCTTAACCTGCAAAATGCCGTGGTCGCGACCCTGGGTTTTATTCCAGGAGGCATCGGTAATACCGTTCTCATCAAGGCTAAATGATATAACAACGCCATTTCCATGAATCTCATAGAACGCCGCATTCAGACGTTTGACGGTGGCCTTCTTGCCATTAATGGTCGCGCTAAAAAAGCCGTTGGAAATCGTGGCATTAACGGTTGATGACGAAAAGGTGGCCGCGCGCATCGGATCGTGAACGGTCGTCGTTTGGTCGTGTTGCGCCGCGTTTTCCGCTTTCGTTTTAGTGATATCGCAAGAGCCATCGCCATCGCTTATCTGGGTGCATCCGGAGCGCTCCAGCTGCGCGCGATAGTGGGCGTTAATGGCATGTGCCGGGGTCGCAGCGATTGCGAACAGCAGAGTAATCACTGTTAACTGTGCTTTCATCATTAAACCTTAATTGTGGTGAGCATGTTTATGTGCATTTTCTGTCGTTCTTGCCGCATTCGCATAAGCGGCAGAGAGCGAAGCGTTATTAATGCCTTGTTGTCTTTGCTGTTCGGACAAATAGCACGTGTCATAACTTACGCCTTTCGCCGTGCAGCTAGCGATGCGCTGATCGGGCGATACGCACCCCGCAAGCATAAATATACTCGCCACGGTAATAATTAATTTTTTCATTTTATACCTTATAAACTACACAGATAATAGGATAAATACATCACGCCTATCCAAATCCCTACGCCAATTAGCATCAGGTACAGCACGGCTGAGATGAATATATATCTGGACATGTTTTTTGCTATCATCGATATTCTCACCAGAAACGAGCGAGTTATATATGTATCAGCGGTGTTTTATTCAAAAACCGATCCCGATACCCGCGCCCATCGCAAGATCGTTATTTGTCGAATCGCTAATGCCAGCTTTGATCACTGTATGTTCACCGGCATGGAAAGACGCACCAACGCTGATAGCTTGCTCATTCTTAAATGACCCTACACCAGCAGAGAACATCATAGCCTGATCTTTTTCGACCTGTGGCATTGATGCAATCGCAACGGCAGAGGCTACTCCACCACGCGCTTCTTTCTTGTTGTCGTCGACTTCATCCTTCAGGTTTTTGAATTGAGCATTGCTTGAAGATTGTGCTTGTGCAAATACTTGTTGAGCAGCTTTCAGATCTTTAGCTTGTGCTGTAGTTTGTGTATTAAGTGACTTAACCAGATTGATAGTTTTAGTATCGACTTCTTTCTTAGTGATGGTAGTCGTAACGCCGTTCTTACCATTCACACCATCTTTACCATTCAACCCATTCTTACCATCTTTCCCGTTAACGCCGTTTTTCCCGTCTACGCCGTCTTTACCTGCTTTACCGTCAATACCATTTTTACCATCAGCACCATCTTTACCAGCAATACCCTGTACACCTTGCGCACCTGTAGCCCCATCTTTACCATCGATCCCGTTTTTACCATCAATACCATCTTTCGGGGTAGGCTGGTTTTCCAGTGCTGTAATGCGGGTAGAGTTAGCATTAGCTGTATCTTGTGCAATCTGTGCTTTATCAGCAAGAAGCTGTTTCGCGCCTTGCAGGTCATTATTAATCAGAATCACAGCATCTTTAGTATCATTCACATCTTTGTTTGTAGCTGTGATTTGATTTTGAAGCCCTTTATCAGTTTGATGCAGAGTAGGGAGATCAGTAAACACGATACCAGCTACATCATTAGATAAGCCGTCTGTTTTACCCTGCAAGTTAGTGATTGCAGTTTCTACCGTTTCACCTGTAGCCATTTCAACATCGCTAGCAGGGGTAGCAGCATAAGCAATATTCATTGAACCAGCAAAAAGAGCACCAAAAATAGCAACAGTAATCACTGATTTATTAAGTGGTTTCATTGTAAAGACTCGCAATATTCTATAGATAAAATAAACGGTAGTGTTATTACCAACGTTTGGTATGGCAGAGCAAAAAGAGTAAGTTCAAATATGTCAAATTTTGTAAAGAAACATCTATTTGTTTTATGTAACGGTGGTGAACTATAGATAATTCGCGCTTAAAATTATTGATTTAGGTCAAGTAAAGCACCAATAGCTAAAGTGGTATGTTGCGGTGAGTCTTTAATTTTTCTTTGTTTATCAGTGATTTAAAGTTTTCACGGAAAAGGCTTTAGTTAAGTTTATGATTAGAATGGAATTTTATTTCACTTTTTTAGGTGGTTTATTTTACTGCTTAGGTAGTGGAGTTATTTAATGATTCATTTCATTTGAAACGAAGAGCTTTTAAAGGTGAAAGTAAACATTGAAATGCGCGCTGATTAATCGCGGTGATTAAAATTTACGTTTTAGGAATAACCAATGAGAGAGGGATGTAACTGGAAAGATAAAAGAGAATCGTTAACTTCTTATACGTATCTACTATGTTGCTTCTTATCGTCGCTCTAACTAATACCTTTCGGTACTATTAGTCTTTGGTGTTCGCTCCTGCCGTGCGTGATTCAGCTATTCCAGATGCGGTAAATCGAAAAATCTTGCACCCTGCCTACTGCCCCGGTTACACTAAATACTCACAAACTATTGATTTGTAATTAATTGTTTTATAAGTATTTTGACTCGGGGTGCCCTTCTTTGTGAAGGCTGAGAAATACCCGTATTACCTGATCTGGATAATGCCAGCGTAGGGAAGTCAGATGCCTTCCCGGTCATCGCTTCTTCACGCAAGGCAGGAGCGAACCCATGCAGCCTGACCTGCTCGATTTACACGTTTTACATCAGTTCCGAACCCGTTCCCCGCTCACGCACTGTATGACCAACGATGTTGTACAGACCTTCACGGCCAACGTGTTGCTGGCTCTCGGTGCATCGCCAGCGATGGTGATTGAGGCCGAAGAGGCCGAGCAGTTTGCTGAAATCGCCGATGCGCTGCTGATTAACGTTGGCACGCTGACCGCACCGCGCGCCCAGTCGATGCGTCGGGCGATTGAACGCGCGGTGGCGGCGGGTAAGCCCTGGACGCTCGACCCGGTTGCCGTTGGCGCGCTCGCGTTCCGCACCCGCTTTTGCCATCAAATTCTCTCCCTTAAACCAGCCGCGATCCGCGGTAACGCCTCTGAAATCCTTGCCCTTGCAGGGATGAGCGCGGGCGGGCGCGGCGTTGATACCACCGACACAGCAGCCAGCGCGGTACCTGCCGCGCAGGCTTTGGCGCGTCAGACAAATGCAATTGTTGTGGTCACGGGAGAAGTGGATTACATCACCGATGGACAGCGCACGCGCACCGTAACGGGCGGTGACCCGCTTATGACACGCGTGGTGGGCACCGGGTGTGCGCTCTCGGCTGTCGTGGCGGCGAGCTGCTCGCTGCCGGGTGATCGCCTGGATAACGTCGCTGCTGCCTGCGGATGGATGAAGCGAGCTGGCTCAATCGCTATTGCGCAGTCTCGTGGCCCGGGCAGTTTTGCCAGCGCGTTTCTGGATGCGCTCTACACGCTGGAGGAGCTGGCATGAAGCGGATTAACGCACTGACCATTGCCGGTACCGATCCCAGCGGCGGCGCGGGTATCCAGGCTGACCTGAAAACCTTCTCCGCCCTTGGTGCATACGGCTGTTCCGTCATTACCGCGCTGGTGGCGCAAAACACGCGCGGCGTGCAGTCGGTCTACCGTATCGAACCGGATTTTGTTGCCGCGCAGCTGGATTCGGTGTTCAGCGACGTGCGCATCGATATCACCAAGATCGGCATGCTGGCTGAAACGGACATTGTGGAAGCGGTGGCCGAACGGCTT
Source organism: Enterobacter sp. ENT02 (assembly GCF_019219165.1). NCBI lineage: Bacteria > Pseudomonadati > Pseudomonadota > Gammaproteobacteria > Enterobacterales > Enterobacteriaceae > Enterobacter > Enterobacter sp. ENT02. The sequence goes on along the minus strand of NZ_JAHUWD010000001.1, from coordinate 891,321 downwards.
AAGCGTTATCAGGTGCAAAACGTGGTGCTGGATACCGTCATGCTGGCGAAAAGTGGCGACCCGCTGCTCTCCGCCTCCGCCGTGGAGACGCTGCGCACAAAACTGCTGCCGCAGGTGGCGTTGATCACGCCCAATCTGCCGGAAGCCGCCGCGCTGTTGGGCACATCGCATGCGCAAACTGAACGCGAAATGAAAGCGCAGGGGAACGCGCTTCTGGCGATGGGCTGCGGCGCGGTGCTGATGAAGGGCGGTCATCTTGATGATGCCGAAAGCCCGGACTGGCTATTTACCCGAGACGGCGAAATGCGTTTTACCGCGCCGCGCGTGCAGACCAAAAACACCCACGGTACGGGCTGCACGCTCTCTGCCGCGCTTGCTGCGCTGCGTCCACGGCATGACAGCTGGGCCGATACGGTGGGCGAAGCTAAAATCTGGCTCTCCGCGGCGCTGGCAAAAGCCGATACTCTGGAAGTCGGTCACGGTATTGGGCCGGTTCATCATTTTCATGCATGGTGGTAACCCAGTATACTGGCAGGAAACACCACGCCTGAGAAAACAGAGATGGAACAAGCGCATACCCGGTTAATCGCTCAACTGAATGAACGGATCGCCGCGCCGGACAACACGCCGCTGTACCTGAAATTTGCCGAAACGGTAAAAAATGCGGTGCGAAGCGGCATGCTGGAGCACGGGAATATTTTGCCCGGCGAGCGCGATCTGAGCCAGTTAACCGGCGTGTCGCGCATTACCGTGCGTAAAGCGATGCAGGCGCTGGAGGAAGAGGGCGTGGTCACGCGCTCCCGTGGCTATGGCACGCAAATCAATAACATCTTCGAGTATTCGCTGAAAGAGGCGCGCGGGTTCTCTCAACAGGTGGTCCTGCGCGGTCAAAAACCCAATACGCTGTGGGTCAACAAGCGGGTGGTGAAGTGTCCCGAAGAGGTGGCGAACCATCTTTCAATTCCCCCCGAGAGCGAGGTTTTCCTGCTCAAGCGTATTCGCTACGTTGACGATGACGCCGTCTCGATTGAGGAGTCCTGGGTGCCGACGGGATTTATCCCCGACCCTGATGCGATTGGCGTCTCGCTTTACGATTACTTCCGCAGCCAGAATATCTTCCCGCAGCGTACCCGTTCGCGCGTAAGCGCCCGTATGCCGGACAGCGAATTTCAGGCGCACATTAAGATGGACGAAAAAATACCGGTGCTGGTGATCAAGCAGGTTGCGCTTGACCAACAGCACCGGCCGATTGAGTACAGCATCAGCTACTGTCGCAGCGATCTATACGTCTTTGTGTGCGAGGAGTAATTCGTCGCGAGTCGGTGCGCAATCGCCGCCGCGGTGGCTGACCACCCAGGACGCCACGGCATTCCCCAGCAGAACTGCATCTGCCAGCGACCATCCCGCCGCCAGCCCGGCAAGCGTGCCGCCCGCGTGGCTGTCGCCTGCGCCAATGGTATCCACAACCGTCGCCGGAAATGCCGAAACGACGCCCGAGACGTCACCTTCATACCACGCGGCACCGTCTTTATCATGGCGCACAATCAGCGCGGCACCGAAACGCTGCTGCCACTGCGTGCCGAGGGTTTCCACTTCAACACCCAGTCTTTCTGCGGCAAGCTCCGCCTCCTGGCGATTGAGCGACACAATTGGTCTGCAGGCCATAATCCGCGCCATCAGCGCATCGGGGATATCCGCGATGCGGGGACCGAAATCGATAAATGCCGTCACGTCCTGCAACCCCTCCAGCCAGCGTGTCAGCAGCTCGCCGCTCGGTGAGGCCAACTGATAGCCGGATAAATAGACCAGGCTGTTTTGCGGAACGTGAAGCGCATCCAGCCAACGCTGCTGCCACTGGTTCTCCACGCCGCTAAAGGACATAAAGGTGCGCTCGCCGTCTGGCTCCACCAGCGCCAGACACCAGCCGTTGTCACCCATATCGGCTTCCACCGCGCTGTGCAAATCCTGCTTCGCCATGGCGTTGCGAATAATATCCGCCCACACGCCGTGGCCGACGGGCAGGGCATTTTGCGCCGCAATGCCGAGCCGTTTCAGGGCGATGGCGATATTGAGCGCGCAGCCGCCGATATTGACGCCCTGCTGTTTAAGCTCGATATCGCACCCGCGCCAGGGCAGGGCGTAAGCGTCGGCGATGACGTCTATCACCGCCGCGCCCAGCACCGTCACCGGGCGCGTGGCGTGCAAGGTTTCAAGGCGCTGAGCCAAAGACGTCATATGCCCTCCCGTTGCTCCCGATAGTGCAGGAGTTTTTCGCAGTAGTGACCGAAATCGAGCTGGTTAACGGCGTCGAGTTCGGCCTTCAGTATCGGGTCAATGGCCTGCACGCCGTGCAATGCGCCGCAGATTGCTGTGGCCATTGCGCCAATGGTGTCGGTATCGCCGCCCAGGTTGGCACATAAAATGGCGCAGCGGTTTGGGTCGGTTCCCGCCAGTTCGACCATCGCAATGGCCGTCGGAACGGATTCTATGGTGCTGGTTCCGGCACCCACGAGCTGATACACCTGCTCGCTGGCGGACTCAATCCCGTTGGCTTCTCGTACGGTTTTAAGCGCGAGTTCAATACGCGCCGCGAGTGATGCGCTGAAAGTGGTGGTTTTCGCCTCCTGCGCAAAGCGGGCGATCCCCGGCAGGGCATCAACGATGTTCTGCCAGCTTTCGCCGTCGACGGCGCGGGAAATCGCCCAGGCAATCACCACCGCACCGGCAATGGCGAGATCGGATTTATGGGTCGGGCTGGAGGCCAGCGCCACCTGCTCAACAAAATGCTCCAGGCGCGTGGCCGGGAGCAGGCAGCCCAGCGGAGAGGCGCGCATCGCCGCCCCGTTGGTCACGCCGTTGTTTTCCAGTTCGCTCACCGGCTTGCCGTCGCGAATGGCGTTGAGGGCAATTTTCGAGGTGGGGCCGAGCACGTTCTTATTAAACGCGTCGAAATCCAGCGCCCAGCGAAGAATATGCTTTCCGATAACGTCCGCGTTAATCTGCCCGTCGCACTCGATAATCGCATCCGCCAGACAGAGCGCCATCGAGGTATCGTCGGTGAACTCTGCCTGGTTGAAATAGCAGGCCGCGTTATTCTCTGCCGGGCCGGGTAAGAAACGGTCGATCCAGCCGAAGTGCGCCTTGACGCGCTTTCTCGGCCACAGCTCCGACGGCATGCCCATCGCATCCCCTAACGCCTGCCCGTAAAGGGCACCGAGAACACGTTCTTGTTTCATTTAACTTCCCCTTGTGTCAGCGCGGTATCGCCATCAACCACCTCAATTGCGGTGATCTCTTTATCCGATTCGCGGAAAAACAGCATAAACAGCACGGCAATCACGGCAATCATGATTGCACCAAATGTCCACATTCCGGCCCAGTTGAAGGTCAGCCCATTCACCGGCTCTTTGTAAGCGAACATTTTTTCCATCATCACGCCGCCCAGGCGGTAACCCAGCAGGCTACCAAAGCCCTGACAGCACAGCGTGATCAAGCCCTGCGCCGCGGTGCGCATGTGCGCTGGCGCTTTTTTGTCCACGTAGATGTACGCGGTCACGTAATAGAAGTCGTAGCTTACGCCGTGCAACAAAATGCCGAGGAACAGCAGGGCGTAGGTGAAGTACTGTTCCGCACCGCCGTAAACAAAGAAGCCGTAGCGGATGGCAGCGGTAATAAGCCCCAGCAGCAAGACCTTCTTAATACCAAAGCGTTTGGTAAAGAACGGCAGTGCCAGCATAAAGAAGATTTCGGAGAACTGGCCCAGCGTCATCCAGCCGGTGGCGTTTTTCATGCCGACTTCGGTGAGATAGCCGTTGGCGAAAATGTAGTAGAAGGCCAGCGGCATGGCGAACAGGAACGAGCAGAAGAAGAACACCAGGAAGTTTCTGTCGCGCAGCAGGATCAGCGCGTCCAGCCCCAGCATCACCTTAAAGTCCAGCTTGCCGGTGCTCTTCGGCGGCGTATTTGGCAGGAACAGGGCAAAGACGCCGAGCAGGGCGGAGCTGGCTGCGGTCATCAGCAGCGGGATATTGGTATCGGAAATGTCGCTATAGCCCATCATCTGCGGCAGGAACCCGCACGCCAGGCCTGAGGCGATCCAGCCGATGGTGCCCATCACGCGGATGCGCGGAAAGTCTGCCTCGACGTCATCCACGTTGGCGAAGGCAATGCTGTTGGTCAGCGCGATGGTCGGCATATAGGTCAGGGAGTAGGCCAGCAGCAACGGGAAGAAGGTGCTGAACTGGGTTTGCTGTGCGGCGAAGTACATCAGAATCGCACCGGCGAACATCAGCACCGCCAGCACTTTCTGGGCGGCGAAGAAGCGGTCCGTCAGCGAGCCGACCAGAATCGGTGAAAGAATTGCGGCAATCGCGGTGCAGGCATAAGACCAGCCGATTTCCCCGGCGGTAAAACCGCTTTTGCTCAGCCACAGCCACAGCGGCACAAACCAGGCGCCCCAGATAAACCATTCAACAAACATCATGAATGACAGTTGGACTTTCGTTTTCATTTTTTAATCCTGCATGTCAGTGAGGGTACGCCTTTAACATACCACTTAATAATACCTTTTAAATACCTTTGGGGTGAATGTTTGATCAGTGTAACAAAATTGTTGTACATGAAACGAGCCAGCAGATTGTGCTTAAAAAAGTTGCAGACGGTGGAAAATCTGTTAAGTCGGTACCAGGCTTAGTCTGCCTGCAAAAATGTGGGTTTGGATCACACGCTCCGACGCGACGTCGGACTTACGGGAGCATCACTATGACTGATATTGCGCAGTTGCTTGGCAAAGACGCCGACAGCCTCTTACAGCATCGTTGTATGACCATTCCAGCTGACCAGCTCTACCTGCCCGGGCACGACTACGTGGACCGCGTGATGGTGGACAACAACCGTCCGCCTGCCGTGCTGCGAAACATGCAGACGCTCTATAACACCGGGCGACTGGGCGGCACTGGATATCTCTCTATTCTGCCGGTAGACCAGGGCGTTGAGCACTCTGCGGGGGCATCCTTCGCTGCCAATCCGCTCTATTTCGATCCGAAGAACATTGTCGAACTGGCGATTGAAGCGGGCTGTAACTGCGTGGCATCGACCTACGGCGTGCTGGCCTCCGTCTCGCGTCGCTATGCCCACCGCATTCCGTTCCTCGTCAAACTGAACCATAACGAAACCCTGAGCTACCCAACGGAATATGACCAGACCCTGTACGCCAGCGTGGAGCAGGCATTCAATATGGGGGCGGTGGCAGTGGGAGCGACCATTTACTTTGGCTCTGAACAGTCTCGTCGTCAGATTGAAGAGATCTCTGCCGCCTTCGAACGCGCGCACGAGCTGGGGATGGTGACGGTGCTATGGGCGTATCTGCGAAACAACGCGTTCAAAAAAGACGGCGTGGACTACCACGTGGCAGCCGATCTGACCGGCCAGGCGAACCATCTGGCGGCGACCATCGGCGCGGATATCGTGAAGCAAAAAATGGCCGAGAACAACGGCGGCTATAAGGCGGTGAACTTCGGCTATACCGACGATCGCGTTTACAGCAAACTGACCAGCGATAACCCGATCGATCTCGTGCGCTACCAGCTGGCGAACTGCTATATGGGCCGCGCGGGGCTGATTAACTCCGGCGGGGCGGCAGGCGGTGATACTGACCTGTCAGACGCGGTGCGTACGGCGGTGATCAACAAACGCGCGGGCGGCATGGGGCTGATCCTGGGCCGTAAGGCGTTTAAGAAATCTATGGCCGACGGCGTGAAGCTGATTAATGCGGTTCAGGACGTCTATCTGGACAGTAAAGTGACGATTGCTTAAGACATTATTTCTCCCTCTCCTTCCGGGAGAGGGGCGGGGTGAGGGCCTCAGGCCACTCAGCCGCTAATGCCGGGCGGCACGTTGTTTGCCCGGCCTACAGCCTGAATCAGCTTTATATTTGAAATAGTATTTCATTTCTCCAGAACTCCTCTCCCGATCCACCTCACACTTCCCCCTTCTTTTGTGAAAACTGTCACTCCTTCCCGTGCATATGCACAAAAAATGGTCAGCGCTTAGCGGAATTTGTCTAAGGCAGCGGACGAATTTTGCGCTTAAAGTTAGTTTCGAAACGGCTTTTCAAAATTCGAATCGCGCTGAACCTCTGTCGTCTTAAGGACTGATAATGAAAATTGAATCTGTAAACGTCACCGTCTTCCAGTACCCGACGCGTCGGGTTTCCGACGCTGCCGGGCATTCGCATCCGGGGCCTGAGAGCATGGCTAAAATGGCGATGCTTTCTATTACGGCAGACGATGGCACCAAAGGGTATTCCTTCGCGCCGCCGGAAGTGGTGCGCCCCTTTGTGGTCAACACCTTCTTTCGCAAGGTGCTGGTCGGCCAGGACGCGTTCAACCGCGAGCGCATCTGGCAGGATCTGGCGCACTGGCAGCGCGGTAGCGCGCATCAGTTGACCGAGCGCGCGCTGGGCTTCGTCGAACAGGCGCTGTGGGATCTGATTGGCCGCAAGCTCAACATGCCGGTCTGGAAGCTGCTGGGCGGCTATCGCGACAAGGTCCCGGCCTACGGCAGCACCATGTGCGGTGACGATCTGCCGGGGGGGCTATCCACGCCGGACGAGTACGCCCGCTTTGCCGAGATGCTGGTGTCGCGCGGGTACAAGGCCATCAAGCTGCATACCTGGATGCCGCCGGTCTCCTTTGCCCCCAACCCGAAGATGGACGTCAAAGCCTGCGCCGCCGTGCGTGAAGCGGTTGGCCCGGATATCGATCTCATGATCGACGGCTATCACTGGTACAGCCGCACCGAGGCGCTGTACATCGGCAAGGAGCTGGAAAAACTCAACTTCGCCTGGTTCGAAGAGCCGATGGAGGAGGAGAGCATGGCCTCCTATGCCTGGCTGGCGGAAAACCTGTCGATCCCGATTATCGGCCCGGAAAGCCTGGGCGGAAAACACCACAGCCGCGCGGACTGGATCAAAGCCGGGGCGTGCGACATCCTGCGCGCGGGCGCCAACGGCGTGGGCGGCATCTCTCCGACGCTGAAGGTGGCTAACCTGGCGGAAGCCTTCGGGATGGATTGCGAAGTACACGGCAACGGCGCGGCGAGCCTGGCGGTGATTGGCGCCATCAAAAACTGCCGTTGGTACGAGCGCGGCCTGCTGCACCCGTTCCTCGACTACGACAAACCGGCGGCGTACCTCAACAGCCTGGTCGACCCGATGGACGAACACGGCATGGTCAGCCTGCCGACCCGCCCGGGACTGGGCGAAGACATTAATTTTGCATATATCGAAGCCAATACCGTCAGCCACGACTGACAGATAAAAACGTACCCTACAGGCGATATATACATGAAACGATCTCCTTTAGCCGGGGCGTGCTTGCTCGCGCTCTCGCTGATGATGGGGAGCGGTGCGGCGGTTGCAAAAACGCCGCCCGACCAGCTCATCATCGGCATGAATATGAACAACCTCCTGACCCTCGACCCGGCGGCAATGACCGGTAACGAAGTGGTTGGCATTGTGGTCAATCTCTATGATTCGCTGGTGGAGCTGGATCCGAACGAGCTCACCAACGTCCGGCCCGCGCTGGCAAAGTCATGGGATATTTCGCCGGACCGTCAAACCCTGACCTTCCATCTGCGCGATGACGTGAAGTTTCACTCCGGCAACCCGCTCACGGCGGAGGACGTGGTCTGGTCGATGCGCCGCCTGCTGCACCTCAACCTTGCGCAGGCGTCGGTGTGGAAATCCTACGGATTTTCAAAGAAAAACATCGATAGCCACATTAGCGCACCCGATGCGAACACGGTGCAGATTGTCCTGCCAAAGGCCAACGACCCGCAGCTGGTGATTTACTCCCTTGGCGCGCTCGGCAACCTCGGCGTGCTGGACAGCAAAACGGTGCAGCAGCATGCGGTCAACAACGACTGGGGCAACCGCTGGTTGACCACCAACGAAGCCGGTTCCGGCCCGTTTATGCTGGAGACCTGGCAGGCGAAGGACGTGCTGCGCATGCAGCGTAACCCGCACTACTGGCGCGACGCGCCGAAGATGAGCCGCGTGGTGCTGCGCCATTTCCAGGAGTCGCAAACCCTGCGCCTGATGATTGAAAAGGGTGACCTCGACATTGCCAACAATATGGCGGTGGCGGACATCAACGCCCTGCGTAAAGACCCCCAGCTCACCGTGGAAGCCGTGCAAAAAGGCACGGTCTACTACGTGGCGATGAGCATGAAGGAGGCCCATTTCGCTAACCCGAAGGTGCGCGAAGCGGTGCGCTACCTGATTGACTATCAGGGCATCAATAAAGCGCTCATGCCGGGCTACGGTGTGCTGCACCAGCGCCCCATCAAGGCGGGTATGCCATCAACGCTGCCGGACCCGGGCTATAAGCTCGATATCCCTCGTGCCAAAAAACTGCTGGCAGAGGCGGGTTATCCGGACGGATTTGATACGACCCTGAGGGTGCTGGCGGATCAGCCGTTCCTGAACATTGCCATTGCGGTGCAGTCAACGCTGATGCAGGCGGGGATTAACGCCAAAATCATCACCGGCACCGGGAACCAGATCTACGGCGCAATGCGCGAGCGCAGGTTCGACATGCTGGTCGGGCGCGGGGGCAGCGGGGTAGAGCCACATCCGCACTCCAGCCTGCGCGCGCTGGTCTATAACCCGGACAACAGTGACGAAGCCCGGCTGACCAATTTCCAGGGCTGGCGCACCAGTTTTTACGATAAGCCGCTCAACGAGATGATCGACAAGGCCCTGCTGGAGCGCGATCCGAAGAAACAGGTCGCCGACTACCAGCAGATCCAGGTGCGCTACGACGCGCTGATCCCGGCGATGATCCCCCTGTCGCAGATGGTGGATTCGGTGGTGGTGCGTAACGAGGTGAAGAACTTTCAGTCGCACCCGTCGGCCACGACCTTCCTGCGCGACGTCTACAAAACCGGAGGTGAAAAATGAGCGTGGCGATCCTCGCGCCCGGCTCCCGGACCCGGCGCTTCTCAAAGCGGCTCACGCAGGTGCTGGTAACGCTGTTCGGCCTGCTGCTGCTGACCTTTTTCATCGGCCGCGTGATGCCCGTCGACCCGGTGCTGGCGATTGTTGGCCCGGATGCCGACCACAGCACCTACCAGCAGGTCTATCACCAGCTGGGGTTCGATAAATCTCTGCTGACGCAGTTCGGCATTTACCTCAGTAACCTTCTGCACGGCGATTTGGGCAACGCGCTGCTGACGGGCAAACCGGTGACCGCCGATATCCTGCGCGTTTTCCCGGCGACGCTTGAGCTGGCGACGATGGCGATTATCGTTGGCGCGGGCTTAGGCATCCCGCTGGGGGTGCTGGCGGCGGCGCGTCGCAACAGCGTTTCCGACTACGTGGTGCGCATCATCAGCCTCGCGGGTTACTCCACGCCCATTTTCTGGGTCGGGATGATGGGGCTGCTGCTGTTCTACGCCTGGCTTGGCTGGGTGGGGGGCGCGGGACGTCTGGATCTCGGACTGGAGGGGGTAGTCCCACGCCGCACCGGACTGATGACGGTGGATGCGCTGCTGGCCGGGAACGGCGCGGTGTTCTGGAACGCCGTTAACCATCTGGTTTTACCGGCCTCGCTGCTCGGCTTCCACTCGCTGGCCTACATCAGCCGCATGACCCGCAGCTTTATGCTGGCGCAGCTGTCGCAGGAGTTCATCATCACCGCGCGAGTAAAAGGCTTAACCGAGCGTCAGGTGATCTGGAATCACGCGTTTCGCAATATCCTCGTACAACTGCTGACGGTGGTGGCGTTGGCCTACGGCTCGCTGCTGGAAGGGGCGGTGCTGATTGAGACCGTCTTCTCCTGGCCGGGCTTCGGCTCGTACCTCACCGGCAGCCTGCTGCTTGGGGACATGAACGCGGTCATGGGCTGCGTGCTGCTGGTGGGGGTTATCTTCGTGATGCTCAACCTGCTCTCCGACATGCTTTATCAACTCTTTGACCCGAGGACGAAATCATGACCGTTTCTCTGGATACGCCGCTGGGGGCAGAGCCGTCAGAAAACCGCCAGCGTATCAAACGTACGCTGGGCCGCGCCGCCGGTTTTGTCGGCAAGATGGCGCGCAACCCGCTCACCGCCATCGGCGGCGGGATTATCCTGCTGCTGCTGATTGTGGCGGCCTTCGCGCCGCTGATCGCGCCATACAATCCGCTGGTACAGGACCTTAATAACGCGCTGGTCGCCCCGAACGCGCAGCACTGGTTCGGCACCGACGAGTTTGGCCGCGACATCTTCAGCCGCCTGGTGTACGGCTCGCGCATCACGCTCTATATCGTGCTGCTGGTCTCCGTGACCGTTGGCCCGCTGGGGCTGCTGCTGGGCGTCACTGCAGGCTATTTCGGCGGCAAGGTGGATGCCGTGCTGATGCGCGTGACCGATATCTTTATCTCCTTTCCGAGCCTGGTGTTGGCGCTGGCGTTTGTGGCGGCGCTCGGGCCCGGGCTGGAGCACGTGGTTATTGCGATCACACTCACCGCCTGGCCGCCGATTGCCCGTCTGGCGCGCGCCGAAACGCTCTCCCTGCGTCAGGCCGATTTTATCTCCGCCGTGCGTCTGCAGGGGGCGTCATCGGTGCGCGTGCTGTGGCGCCACATTGTGCCGCTGTGCCTGCCGTCGGTGATTATCCGTATCACCATGAACATGGCGGGGATCATTCTCACCGCTGCCGGATTGGGCTTCCTCGGCCTTGGCGCACAGCCGCCGGAGCCGGAGTGGGGTGCAATGATCTCCAGCGGTCGCACCTACATGATGGAGTGCTGGTGGGTAGTGACTATTCCGGGGCTGGCGATCCTGATCAACAGCCTGGCGTTCAACTTCTTAGGAGATGGCCTACGTGACATCCTCGATCCTCGTAGCGAATAACCCGCTGCTCGACGTGCGCGACCTCCATGTCGATTTCATCAACGGCGGCGCAGTAACCCACGCGGTGCGCGGCGTCTCTTTCCAGCTCGGACGCGAAAAGCTGGCGATTGTCGGCGAGTCCGGCTCCGGCAAATCCACCGTCGGGCGGGCGCTGCTGCGCCTGCATCCGGCCAAAGCGCAAATCAGCGCTTCGCGGATGCAGTTTGGCGACGTCGATTTACACTCTGTCAGCGAGGCGCAGATGCGCGGCATTCGCGGCAAGCGTATCTCGATGATCATGCAGGACCCGAAATACTCGCTTAACCCGGTGGTTTGCGTGGGCGATCAAATTGCCGAAGCCTGGCTGACCCATCATCCGGGGCGCAAGGCGGAAGCGAAAGCCAAAGTGCTGGAAATGCTCGATGTGGTGCGCATTCGCCAGCCCGGGCGGGTGTATCACCTCTATCCGCACGAGATTTCCGGCGGGCAGGGGCAGCGCATCATGATCGCCATGATGCTGATCACCGACCCGGAGCTGGTGATTGCCGACGAACCGACCTCGGCGCTGGACGTGTCGGTGCGTTTACAGGTGCTCGGCCTGCTCGACGACCTGGTGCAGTCCCGCGGGCTCGGGCTGATCTTTATCAGCCACGACATCAACCTGGTGCGCAGCTTCTGCGACCGGGTGCTGGTGATGTACGCCGGGCGCGTGGTGGAGTCGATTGCCGCGAAGGATCTGCACAACGCGAAGCATCCGTACACGCAGGGTTTAATCAGCGCGCTGCCTGAAATCAACCATCGCCGTCCGACGCTGCCGGTATTACAGCGTCAGGCCAGCTGGCTCACCGAGTAAGGAGCAGAGATGATCGAGATTAACCACCTCAACCTGGCGTTCGGCGAAGGCGAGAAGCGCAATCAGGTACTGGACGATGTGAATATCAGCGTGAAAGAGGGTGAGATTTATGGCCTGGTGGGGGAGTCCGGTTCGGGCAAAACCACGGTGCTGAAATGTCTGGCCGGGCTGTTTACCCACTGGGACGGTGAGCTGGCGATTGGCGGCAGGCCGTTGGAAAAGTGCATCAGCCGGGAACGGTGCCGTCGGGTGCAGATGGTGTTTCAGGACCCGTACGGCTCGCTGCATCCGCGCCACACTATCGGGGATATTCTGGAGGAGCCGCTGCAGATCCACGGCATAAAAGACCGCGACAGACGTATTCATACGTTGCTGGATAAGGTGGGGTTAAACCGGGCCTTTCGCGACCGTTATCCGCACCAGCTTTCCGGCGGCCAGCGCCAGCGCGTGGCGATTGCCAGAGCGCTGATTCTGGAGCCGCAGGTGCTGCTGCTGGATGAGCCGACCTCGGCGCTGGACGTCTCCGTGCAGGCGGAAATCCTCAACCTGCTGGCGGAGCTTCAGCGTGAGTCAAATTTGACCTACCTGATGGTAACGCACGATCTGGGCGTGATTGCCCACCTGTGCCAGAAGGTGGCGGTGATGCAGTACGGCAAAATCCTCGAAAGCCTGACCGTCGACGCGCTGGTGGCCGGACAGGCCAAAACCGACTATACGCGGATGCTGGTCAATGCCAGCCAGCAGTATTCCCGCGAGATGGCGCGAGAGGTGGCGGTGTATTAGGGGGGGGGGCGGTCTGGTGCCCTCACCCCGGCCCTCTCCCACAGGGAGAGGGAGAATGACATCCCCGACAAAACCTCAGCGCAAAAGCGCACAGTCCGGCGGTAATCGGCACTGCAGCGCGCCCGGTAAAACCTCAATACGGAACCGCTCTCCACTCAGCGGTTCACCATCAAGGTTAAACGTCATCCCGTGTGGGGCATTCACTTCAAACCATGCCGATTTCCCGGCGATGATATTTGGACTCTCTTCCGGTTGCGTCAGCGTGGTGAACAGCGCAGGCAGCAGGCCGTCACCGGTGAAAATCCGCAACTGGAGCTGGCCGTCGTTGATCAACGCTTCCGGGCAAAGCTGTTGTCCGCCGCCCGCCTGACGCCCGTTGCCGATGCCAATCACCAGCGCGTCGCCCTGCCAGTGGAAGTTCTCACCGTGGATTTCACAGCGGTCGGGCTTCAGCGTGTCCATGCGCATTAGGCCGTGGATCAGGTATGACACGCCGCCCAGCGCCGCCTTTAGCTTTTCCGGCGTTTCGCTGGTAATGCGCGTACCGAAGCCGCCCGTCGCCATATTGATAAAGCAGGTTTTATCATTCACCTGCGCAATGTCTACGGCGGTCGCTTTACCCAGAATTGCCAGCTGTAGCGCTTTCCCGAAGTCTTCTGGGATCCCGGCACTGGTGGCAAAATCATTAGCCGTGCCAAGCGGCAAAATCCCCATCACCGGGCGGTCTGTCGTCGACAGGTCGATAAGCGCGGAGGCGATCTCATTGATGGTGCCATCGCCGCCGCCGGAAATAATGGTTTTGACGCCCAGCCGGATGCCTTCATCGATGTACCGTGCCGCGTCGCCTTTTTCAAACGTCACCCGCACGTGAATGCGCGCACCGTCTTCCCGTAATTCGGCAATGGCCTGGCGAAGCACATCGTTGCCCGCACTTTTGCCGTTGAGAATCAATAAACTGTCTGGATAGGTTGCCATCCGCGCTGCTCCCTTTTTTAGCGTTAGTTAGAGTGTATAGCAGAGAGGAAAAAAGCGGGTAAGAACAGGATGAAAGGGACAAAAAAGGCAAGAAAGCGCGTTACAATTCAGCGATGAGATTCATGTAATCACAGAAAAGCGATGATAAATAAAATTCTGGTAAGCGCATGTTTGATGGGCTTCAAAGTCCGTTATAACGGTAGTGAAAAATCCCGAATGAACGCGCAACTCGCACGTTGGCAACAGGAAGAACGTTTGGTTATCCACTGTCCAGAGCTTGCTGCCGGATTGCCTGTACCCCGTCCACCGGCAGAGATTATCTCTGCTGACGGTAAAGACGTGATGCATGGGCAAGCCAGGATAATCGAAAATACAGGGCTGGATGTGACTGAGCAATACCAGCTTGCAGCCTGGCTCGCGCTGCGTACCGCTCTGGAATCAGGCTGTAGCGCCGCGTTGTTAACTGACGGCAGCCCAACGTGCGGCAGCCAGGTTATTTATGACGGTTCTTTCAGCGGTATACGCAAGACGGGCATGGGGGTTGCGGCATCGCTGCTCGCAGAACATGGCATCGCGGTGTTTTCAGAGGAGCAAATCGCCGAACTTATCGCCTGGATTGAGGAAAGAGAAGGCAAAAAATAAGCCCACGTAAGGGAGATTACGCGGGCTAAGGAGGTGGTTCCTGGTACAGCTAGCATTTATGGGTTATGTTTTTCAGCGCTGGGGATAATACCCGTATTGAACGAAGCGGTATGTGATCCGATTCTAAGAATTATCCCGATATGAAAAAATCCCGCTGATTGACTATTTGCTGTGCGGATTACGGGTGTTTTCACCTTCAAAATTACGCATCAGCAGTGCGAACTCCAGCTCGACCTCTTCAGGAACCGGCAGCCAGACGACGTGTCCGTCGCCCGGTGCGACGTCAATCGCTTCACCCTTTTTGTTTTCCAGATGCTCCAGACGGAAGTTCATGTTGCCCTGCGGGGTCATGAGCTCCAGGCTGTCGCCTTTGGTGAATTTGTTTTTCACCGCCACGGCCGCCAGCACGCCTTTGCGCTCGCCGGTGAAATCGCCGACAAACTGCTGGCGCTCAGAAATGGAGTAGCCGTGCTCGTAGTTCTGATAATCATCGTGGGTATGACGGCGCAGGAAGCCTTCGGTGTAGCCGCGATGCGCCAGACCTTCCAGCGTCTCCAGCAGGGTGGTATCGAAAGGTTTACCGGCAGCGGCATCGTCGATAGCCTTGCGGTACACCTGCGCGGTGCGTGCGCAGTAGTAGTAGGACTTGGTGCGGCCTTCGATTTTCAGGGAGTGCACGCCCATCTGGGTCAGACGCTCGACGTGCGCGATGGCGCGCAGGTCTTTGGAGTTCATGATGTAGGTGCCGTGTTCGTCTTCAAAGGCGGTCATGTACTCGCCCGGACGCTTGGCTTCTTCAATCATAAACACACTGTCGGTTGGCGCGCCGACGCCCAGCGTTGGCTCAACGTTGGTCACCGGGATCGGCTCGTGCTTGTGCACGATGTTGCCGATGTCATCCTCTTTGCCTTCCTGGACGTTATATTCCCAGCGGCAGGCGTTGGTGCAGGTGCCCTGATTCGGGTCGCGCTTGTTGATATAGCCAGACAGCAGGCAGCGGCCGGAGTAGGCCATGCACAGCGCACCGTGGACGAAAATCTCGATTTCCATATCCGGCACCTGGGTGCGGATCTCTTCAATCTCTTCGAGGGAAAGCTCGCGAGACAGAATGACGCGGGTTAGCCCCATCTGCTTCCAGAACTTCACCGTCGCCCAGTTGACGGCGTTGGCCTGCACGGAGAGGTGAATATCCATCTCCGGGAAGTGCTCCCGAACCAGCATGATTAAACCCGGGTCCGACATGATCAGCGCGTCCGGCCCCATCTCCACGACCGGCTTCAGATCGCGGATGAACGTTTTCAGCTTGGCGTTGTGCGGCGCGATGTTCACCACCACGTAGAATTTTTTGCCCAGGGCATGCGCTTCGTTGATGCCGAGTTGCAGGTTCTCGTGGTTGAATTCGTTATTGCGCACGCGCAGCGAGTAGCGCGGCTGGCCCGCGTACACCGCATCGGCACCATAGGCGAAAGCGTAACGCATATTTTGCAGCGTTCCCGCCGGGGAAAGGAGTTCCGGTTTAAACATGATTGTTCTCGTTCTGATGACAGGTCAGATCCGCGTGCACCTGGTGCAGCGGTAAGGGGAGATCCCCCACTTTAAGGGCGGGCATTGTAGCGCTGTGGGGCAGGGAGGTAAAGCGCCGGGTCGCGTCACCGCGCTCCCGGCGTGCTTCGTACCGTCAGGTGTTATCTTTTACCGTCTGGGCAGACCCGTTGGTTTTGACCGAGGCTATGCCCTTATCACGCGATTGTTCCGTTGCATAAAGCTGGCTGCTGCCAATCACCTGATGGTTGCCCGCCTTTAGATTGAAATGGAACTTACCGTTCGAAGCCGTTTTCTTATCAAAGCGCTCGTCCAGGGGGCTGTTTGTGCGTACGGATGCAATGCCGTTTTCAGCCGCGCTTTTGCTGGTATAAAGCTCGCTGGTGAGAATGATCTCACCGTTGCCAGCTTTCAGCACAAACCTGAACTGACCATCACTGCTTTTACTTAATTCGAACCAACCAGACATAGGTACTCCTTTATCGAAGTTAAAATTATCAGCACCAGTTATAAATAAGCGAACCGGTAAAAAGAGTATGGTTGATTCATGGATTGATTCCAGAAAAGAAAAACCCGCCAGAGGCGGGTTTCAGAGGGGATATGTTACACAATCCTGCAGGCATCCGCTTCCCAGCGATACCCCACGCCATACACCGCGCGAATGAACGACTGGTCGGCATCCAGCGCCTCCAGCTTGCGGCGCAGGTTTTTAATATGGCTGTCGATGGTGCGGTCGGTCACGACGCGGTAGTCGTCATACAGGTGGTTCAGCAGCTGTTCGCGGGAGAACACTTTTCCCGGCTCGTGGGAGAGGGTTTTCAGCAGGCGGAACTCCGCAGGCGTCAGGTCCAGCAGCTTGCTGCGCCAGCTTGCCTGGAAGCGGCTTTCGTCGACAATCAGCGGGCTTTCGGCGTCGAGCACCTGAAGCTCGCGCTGCGGCTTGCAGCGGCGCAGAATGGTTTTCACGCGGGCGACCACTTCACGCGGGCTGTAAGGTTTGCAGATATAATCGTCCGCGCCTATTTCAAGTCCCAGCAGTCGGTCGATTTCTTCTATTTTGGCGGTCACCATCACGATGGGCACGTCGGAGAAACGACGAATTTCGCGGCACAGGGTCAGGCCGTCCGTACCCGGCAGCATCAGGTCAAGCAGGATCAGGTCCGGCGGCGTCTGGCGTACGTAGGGCAACACCCGATCGCCATGGTTAATCAGCGACGGGGCATAGCTTGCCGCGCGTAAATAGTCGATCAGTAACTGCCCAAGCTTAGGCTCGTCTTCCACAATCAAAATCCGTGGCGTGTTTTCGTCAATCGGTAACTCGGTCATGCTTCTCTCGATAAATCCCGTTCCAGAGGTAACTCTACTGTAATGCTAACCCCGCCAAAAGGCGAATGGGCGGCGCGGAGGGTGCCGTTGTGGGCTTCGACGATGTTGACGCAAATCGCCAGCCCCAGCCCGGAGCCGCCGCTGGCGCGGTTACGCGATCCTTCAGTGCGATAAAACCGCTCAAACAGTCTCTCCAGCTGCGCATCCTGCACGCCGGGGGCGGAATCCGCGAAGGTGAGGGCGAAGCGTCCGTTTTCCTGCCTGCCGGAAATATGCAGCCCGCCGCCGCTGTCGGTGTAGCGCAGGCTGTTTTCCAGCAGGTTGTTGAACAGCTGCATCAGTCTGTCTTTATCGCCAAACACCACCGCGCTGTCCGGCAGGGAGAGGTCGATTTTCAGGTTGCGGCTGGCAAAGCGCTCGCGGAAGGCGCCGCTGATCACTTCCAGAATGTTAATCACGTCGACCGGCGCTTTCTGGTAGGCCAGCGCGCCTTCGTCGGACATGGAGAGCTGATGCAGGTCGTCCACCAGCTTGGTCAGCGTACCCACTTCCGCCTGCAGCGAGGCCACGGATTCGGGCGTAAACTGACGCACGCCGTCCTGAATCGCCTCCAGCTCGCCGCGCAGCACCGCCAGCGGGGTGCGCAGCTCGTGGGAAATATCGGCCATAAAGTCGCGGCGCATCTGCTGGTTCTTCTCCAGCGTGCTGGCGAGCTGGTTAAAGTCCTGCGCCAGCTTGCCCAGTTCGTCCTGGCTGCGGGTGTCGACGCGGGTGGTAAAGTCCCCGGCGGCCAGCCTGTGCGTGCCTTCCACCAGCCGTTTCACCGGGGCGAGCAAACCGCGCGCCAGCGGGAAGGTGGCAAGCGCGGCGAGCAGCGTCGACAGGGCGACAATCAGCCAGCTGGTCTGACGCTGCTGGCGGTCAAAGTTAATATCGGTATTGCGCGTCAGGCGTTCAACCGGCGAGGCGATCACCCAGCCCACCGTGGCGCCGTTAGCGGTGATGGCGCGCCGCGTGCCGTCCGGCGGTATCGGTGCGCGCGGCCCAACCAGCGTGCGCATCTCCTGGTCTATCACCCAAAACTGGGTGCGCCAGCCGTGTGGCGGCATGCCCGGGCCCGGGCGGTCGTCGTCATTATCGTGCTCCAGCGAGCGCAGGATCTGGAAGATAAATCGGTCATTATTGCGCAGGAACCGCCAGTTGCCATGCTGCGTATACTGCTCGCCCAGCGCATCGCTTAACCCCTGCAGGCGCTGTTCGTTGCCGTGCTTGATGTAGTCAATAAACCCGCGCTCAAAGCTGACCCGCACCGCCCAGTGCATGGTGATCAGCAGGACGATACAGGTGGCAAAAATCGCCACAAAGAGTTTGCCGGTAATACCCGGACGCCAGAATTTCATGGTGCACTCCTTTTGCCGCGTCGGATCACGACGTTCTTTGTGGTGTCATTCGGGACTCTGGCGAAGATGACGGCGGGCAAGGCGATAATCACCGCCATGCTGAGATAGGTATATAAAAAGACCTGATGCGCAACGGGCGTGTCCACGCTGAGATGGTGCTGCCCGTACATGCCGAGCAGCAAGCCCGCAATGGTCACGCCGACGCTCATGGAAAGCTGCATGACCATCGACAGCAGGCTGTTGCCGCTGCTCGCCAGCTCGTCCGGCAGATCTTTCAGCGTCAGGGTGTTCATCGACGAGAAGCGCATGGAGTTGATGATCCCCTGGCAAAACAGCACCAGCGGCAGGACGTAATACCAGCCCATCAGCGCCACGGCCATAAACAACAGGCTTACCAGCGCCAGCCCCAGCGTGGCGGCGACCAGCACGTGGCGGTAGCCAAAGCGGTTCACCACCTGCACCACGATACGCTTCATCCCCATGCTGCCGAGCACCATCGGGATCATCATCAGGCCCGCGTGGAACGGCGAAAAACCCATGCCAATTTGCAGAAACACGGGCGTCATAAACGGCAGCATCCCGCTGCCAATACGCCCGGCAAAGCTGCCGAACAGACCAAGACGGTAGGTGGGGTTTTTAAACAAATTCAGGCTGAACAGCGCCTTGTCATTCTCGCGAGCATGCCACAGATACCACAGAATGGCGGTGATGCCGATAACGACCAGCATCCCCAGCGTCAGGGACGAAATACCCAGCCCCTTTTGCCCGTCGAGCGCCAGCGTGAGCGTGGCCATGCCCGCCGCCAGCAGGATAAAGCCGAAGAAATCAAAGCGCCGCGTCTGCATTTTGTAGTTCGGCATCAGCGTCAGAGTGGCGATGGCGCCGATGATGCCCACCGGCAGGTTGATTAAGAAAATCCAGTGCCAGGAGGCGTACTCCACCAGAATCCCACCCAGCGCCGGGCCCAGCAGCGGCCCCACCTGACCGGGTAACGTCACAAAGGTCATCGCCGCCATATACTGCTCGCGCGGCACAATCTTCATCACCGTTAGCCGCCCGACAGGCACCATCATCGCGCCACCGACGCCCTGCAGCACCCGCGCCATCACCAGCTGGTCGAGGGTGTTGGCCTGGGCGCAAAACAGCGATCCGGTGGTAAACAGCACGATGGCGGTAAAAAAGATATTGCGCACGCCCACTTTGTCCGCCAGCCAGCCGCTGGCAGGCAGCATGACCGCTACCGTCAGCACGTATGAGACAATCACCATATGCATGTGCAGCGGGCTCTCACCCAGGCTTTTCGCCATCGAGGGGAGGGCCGTATTAACGATGGTCGTATCCAGCGACTGCATAAAGAAGCCGAACGCGACTATCCACAGCTGCCAGCGAACGTTATTGGGGAGGTCGGTCATTTACTCGGTCACCGTGGTTCTCTTTTTACGTGAAAAGCGCAGCCGCAGGCGGTCAAAGAACAGATAGACAACCGGCGTGGTGTACAGCGTCAGCAGCTGGCTCATTACCAGCCCGCCGACAATGGTGATCCCCAGCGGCTGGCGCAGCTCAGAGCCGTCGCCGCCCGAAATCACCAGCGGCAGCGCGCCAAACAGCGCCGCAAGGGTGGTCATCATGATCGGACGAAAACGCAGCAGGCAGGCCTGGAAGATCGCCTCCTCCGGCGACAGGTTGCCGTTGCGCTGGGCGTCCAGCGCGAAGTCGACCATCATGATGGCGTTTTTCTTCACAATACCGATTAACAGCATAATCCCGATGAGCGCGATGAGGCTGAACGGCGCGCCGAACAGCTCCAGCGCCAGCAGTGCCCCCACGCCCGCTGACGGTAGCGTCGAGAGAATGGTCAGCGGATGAACGTAGCTCTCATACAGCACGCCCAGCACAATATAAACCGTCGCAATCGCCGCCAGAATCAAAATCACCTGCGAGTTCATCGTCTCCTGGAACACCTGCGCCGTGCCGGCAAAGCTGCCGCGCACGGTGGACGGTACGCCAAGCTGCGTCATGGCGCGGTTGATAGCATCGCTGGCCTCTGAGAGCGACGAGCCGGTTGGCAGGTTAAACGAAATGGTCGAGGCCGCCGAAAGGCCCTGATGGTTAACCGACAGCGGCGCATTTGACGGCTGCCAGCTGGCGAAGTACGACAGCGGGATGGCCTTGCCGTCGCTGTTGATGACAAACATCTTGTCCAGCGCGCTGATGTCCTGGGTGTAGCGCGGGTCAACCTCCATCACCACCTTGTACTGATTCATCGGCTGATAGATGGTAGAAATCTCGCGCTGACCAAAAGCGTTGTTCAGCAGGCTGTTAGCCGCTGCCACGTCAATGCCCAGCCGCGACATGGTTTCGCGGTCGTAGGTGAGCGCCATCTCCGCGCCGTTGTCCTGCTGATCCGAGTTGACGTCCGCCAGCGCCGGCAGGGCGGCCAGCGCTTTACGGATCTTCGGCTCCCACTCGCGCAGGGCGGCTAAATCATCCGAGAGCAGAGTGTACTGATAGCTGGCGTTGGCCTGACGACCGCCGACGCGGATATCCTGAACGGCCATCAAAAACAGATTCGCGCCCGGCTCTTTGGCGAGCTTCACGCGCAGGCGGTCAATCACCTGCTGCGCGGTAAGATTTCGCTCGTCGCGGGGCTTGAGGGTAATAAACATCATCCCGCTGTTGACGCGCGACCCGCCAGTAAAGCCGGTGACGTTATCTACCGCCGGGTCTTCACGAATGATCTTCATAAAGTCCTGCAGCTTGCCGCGCATCGCCTGGAACGAAATGCTCTGGTCGGCCTGAATACCGCCCATCAGCACCCCGGTATCCTGCTCCGGGAAGAAGGTTTTCGGGATGGTGATATACATCCAGACGTTCAGGCCAATGGTGGCGATAAGCACCAGCCCGACCAGACGTGTATGGTTTAGCACCCACTTCAGCGATGTACCGTAGCCTTCCTGCATCGCCATCAGGACACGACCAAAGCCTTTACGGCGCGGCTGGGTGTGGGGCTTGCTGCGCTTGAGCATCCAGCCGCACATCATCGGCGTGAGCGTGAGCGAGATAACCAGCGAGATACCTATCGCCACGGAGAGCGTGACGGCAAACTCGCGCAGTAATCTGCCCGGCAGCCCGCCCATCAGCAGCAGCGGCAGGAACACCGCCACCAGCGACAGGCTCATGGAGAGCACGGTAAAACCAACCTCGCGCGTCCCTTGCAGCGCCGCCTGCAGCGGCTTCACGCCCGCTTCCAGATGGCGGGAGATATTCTCCAGCACCACGATGGCGTCATCCACCACGAAGCCGGTGGCAATCGTCAGTGCCATCAGCGACAGGTTGTTAAGGCTAAAGCCGCACAGGTACATGGCGGCAAAGGTGCCAATCAGCGAGACCGGAACCGCCACCGCCGGGATCAGCGTCGCACGGCCTGAGCGCAGGAACAGGAACACCACCAGGATCACCAGCGCCACGGAGATGATCAGCGTCTGCTCCACCTCTTCAAGCGAGGCGCGAATGGTCGGGGAGCGATCCTGCGCAATCTGCAGATCGATGGCCGCCGGAATGGTCTCCTGCAGCTCCGGCAAGCGCTCGCGGATGCTGTTGACCGTCTGGATGATGTTGGCTTCCGGAAGCTTGCGGATCATCAGCAGGATCGCCGGTTTGGCGTTGGTCATCCCGGCGTTACGCACGTCCTGCACCGAATCGGTGACGCTGGCAACGTCGCTTAAGCGCACCGCCGCGCCGTTGTTATAGTGAATAATCAGCGGCTGGTATTCCGCGGCGGTTTTCAGCTCGTCATTGGTCTGGAGCTGCCAGCGGTGGCTGCCGTCCTCAATCGCCCCCTGCGGTTTGCGCACGTTGGCATTGCTGATGGCGGAACGCACGTCGTCCAGCGACACGCCCTGATTAAACAGCGCCTGCGGGTTCAGCCCCACGCGCACGGCGGGCAGGGAGCTGCCGCCGACGTCAACGTCACCCACGCCGTCAATCTGGGCGATGGTCTGCGCCAGCTGCGTAGAGGCGAAGTCGTACAGTTGACCCTGCGAGTAGGTGTCCGAGGTGAGCGTCAGGATCATGATCGGCGCGTCGGACGGGTTGGCTTTACGATAGGTCGGTCGGCTCGGCATACCGCTCGGAAGCAGGCTTTGTGCGGCGTTGATCGCTGCCTGCACGTCGCGGGCGGCACCGTTAATATCCCGGTCGAAGCTGAATTCCAGAATAATGCGCGTGCTGCCCAGCGAGCTGCTGGAGGTCATCTCGTTGACCCCTGCAATGCGCCCGAGCGAACGCTCCAGCGGTGTGGCGACCGACGAGGCCATGGTTTCCGGCGACGCGCCGGGCAGCGAGGCACTGACCATGATCACCGGGAAATCCACCTGCGGCAGCGGGGCCACCGGCAGCAGCCGGAAGCCGAGCACACCGCACAGGGTGATGGCGACGGAGAGTAAAATTGTCGCCACCGGGCGGTAAATGAAGAGGGCGAAAAACTTCACTTACGCCTCCTCTTCACGTTTCGGGAAGCGGCTTTTCGCCCACAGCGCCAGGCGGTCAAACAGCAGGTAGATCACCGGCGTGGTAAAGAGCGTCAGCACCTGGCTGACCAGCAGACCGCCAACCATGCCGATCCCCAGCGGGCGGCGCAGCTCAGCACCGACGCCGGTGCTGAGCATCAGCGGCAGCGCGCCCAGCAGGGCGGCGAGGGTTGTCATCAGGATCGGACGAAAACGCAGCAGACAGGCCTGGAAGATGGCATCGCGCGGCGACATCCCCTGCTCGCGCTCGGCGGCCAGGGCGAAGTCGATCATCATGATGGCGTTTTTCTTCACAATACCAATAAGCAGGATAATGCCGATGATGGCAATGACGTCCAGCTCGCTGCCCGCCAGCATCAGCGCCAGCAGCGCCCCCACGCCTGCGGTCGGCAGGGTAGAGAGGATGGTGATCGGGTGAATAAAGCTTTCGTACAGCACGCCGAGCACGATGTACATCGCGACCACCGCCGCGACGATCAGCCAGACGGTGTTACCCAGTGCGGCCTGGAATGCCAGCGTGCTCCCCTGGAACTGGGTCTGAATGTCAGACGGGAAGCTGAGTTCTTTTTCGGCGCTCAGAATGGACTCTACCGCTTCGCCCAGCGAGTATCCGTCCGGCACGTTAAACGAAATGGTGGTGGATGGGAACTGATCCAGGTGGTTGATTGACAGCGGGGTAAAACGTTCCTCCACGCTGGCAATGGCGCTTAACGGCACGATCCCGCCGTCTTTACTGGTCAGGCGCACCGAGTCCAGCGCGGCGAGGCCCGGCGTGTTATCCGTGTTGTGCTCCAGCACCACGCGATACTGGTTTGCCTGGGTGTAGATGGTGGAAATCAGGCGCTGACCAAAGGCGTTATAGAGCGCGTTGTCCACGTCCGCCATGGTAATGCCCAGACGGCTGGCGGTGTCACGGTTGACGTTCACGTACGCCGCCAGCCCTTTATCCTGCCAGTCGCTGCTGACGTCCGCGAGCTGCGGCAGCGCTTTCAGTTTTTCCACCAGCTGCGGCACCCAGGTGCTGAGGGCATCCAGCGTGGTCGCCTGTAGGGTGAACTGATACTGCGTGCGGCTGACCTGGGTATCAATGGTTAAATCCTGAATGGGCTGCAGATAAAGCGCAATGCCCGGCACCCGCGCGACGGCGTTTTGCAGACGCTCAATGACGGCGTTAACGCGGTCGTCACGGTCATCCAGCGGCTTGAGGTTGATCTGCAGGCGTGCGCTGTTGAGCGACGGATTGGTACCATCCACCCCCACGTAGGCGGTCAGGCTCTCCACCGCCGGGTCCTTCATAATGATTTCAGAGACCTGCTGCTGGCGCTGCGCCATACTGGCGAACGAGACCGACTGCGGGGCCTGCAGCGTGCCCTGAATAATGCCGTTGTCCTGGATCGGGAAGAAGCCTTTCGGAATGAAAATCCACAGCATCACGCTGAGCGCCAGGGTACCCAGCGCCACGCCGAGCGTTGCCCACGGATGGTTCAGGACTTTCGCCAGCACGCGACCGTAAGCGGCAATGATCCGGTCAAACATGCGCTCGGAGGCTCGCGAGAAGCGGTTTTGTTTGCGCAGCGACTCGTGGCTCAGCATGCGGGCGCACATCATCGGTGTCAGGGTCAGCGAGACCACGGCGGAGATCAAAATGGCGACCGCCAGCGTCACGGCAAACTCGCGGAACAGACGTCCGACGATATCGCCCATAAACAGCAGCGGGATCAGCACCGCAATCAGCGAGAAGGTCAGCGAAATAATGGTAAAGCCGATTTCGCCCGCGCCCTTCAGCGCGGCGGATAAGGGCTTCTCACCTTTTTCGATATAGCGCGAAATGTTCTCGATAACGACGATGGCGTCATCCACCACGAACCCGGTGGCAATGGTCAGTGCCATCAGCGTCAGGTTGTTGATCGAAAAATCGAGGAACACCATCACCGCGAAGGTGCCGACCAGCGAGAGCGGCACGGCGACGGCGGGGATAATGGTTGCCGGGACGTTGCGCAGGAACAGATAGATGATCATGACGACCAGCGCAATTGCCAGCATTAGCTCAAACTGGGTGTCGGTAACCGACGCGCGAATGTTGGTGGTGCGGTCGGAAAGAACTTTCACGCTGACCGATTTCGGCAGGCTTTCGATCAGCTGCGGCAGCATGGTGCGAATGCTGTCGGCGGTGTCGATGATGTTCGCGCCAGGCTGGCGCTGCACGTTCATCACGATCGCCTGCTGCTTGTTGGCCCACGCCCCCAGCCAGCTGTTTTCCGCCCCTTGCTCTACGGTCGCCACGTCGCCCAGACGGATCGGCGCACCGTTCTGGTAGGCCACAATGAGCTGACGGTATTCATCGGCAGACTGCATCTGGTCGTTGGCGGAAAGCGTCACGGCGCGGGTTGGGCCGTCCAGCGAGCCTTTCGCCGAGTTGACGTTAGCATTGCTGATGGCGGTGCGGATGGTTTCGCTGGTCAGGCCCAGCGCGGCAATGGCCTGCGCGTTCAGCTTCACGCGAACGGCCGGGCGCTGGCCGCCTGCCAGCGTAACGAGGCCCACGCCCGAGACCTGCGAAATTTTCTGCGCCACGCGTGTTTCAACCATGTCTTCCACCTGCGTCATCGGCATGGCGGAGGAGGTGACGGCGAGCGTCATGATCGGCGGATCCGCCGGGTTCACCTTGCTGTAGACCGGCGGGTTAGGCAGGTCAGACGGCAGCAGGTTGGTGGCGGCGTTGATGGCGGCCTGTACCTCCTGCTCGGCGACGTCCAGCGAGAGCGTCAGCTGGAACTGCAGCGTCACGACGGATGCCCCACCGGAGCTTTGCGAGGACATCTGCTTCAGGCCAGACATCTGCCCAAACTGGCGCTCCAGCGGTGCGGTAATGGCGGACGTCACCACGTCCGGGCTCGCACCCGGATAGAGCGTTACCACCTGAATGGTTGGATAATCCACTTCCGGCAGCGCCGACACGGGCAAGAAGCGGTAGCCGATAATCCCGGCCAGCAGGATCGCCACCATCAACAGCGTGGTGGCGACAGGTCGCAAAATAAACAGGCGTGAAGGCCCACCTGTAGAGCCTGGTGGCATCACCTGCATCAGGCTTTCGCTCCCTGTTTCGCGGGTTCAACCACTTCCACTTTCGCACCTTCGGTCAGGCGGTCGATGCCGTCTGTCACCACACGGTCGCCAGCGGAAAGCCCGGCGGCGATCACCACCGTCTGGCTGTCCTGAATCCCGGTTTTCACCAGATGTTTACTGACTTTATTGTCGCTGTTCAGTACCCAGACGAAGTTACCTTCGTTACCCATCTGCAGCGCAGCCGTTGGGATCACCACCGCGTTCTCTTCGGTCGCGACCAGCATTCGCGCATTGACGAACTGGTTCGGGAAGAGAGCATCGTCCTGGTTGTTAAAGCGCGCCTTCAGCTTGATGGTGCCGGTCGTTGTGTCGATCTGGTTATCCAGGCTGAGCAGAGTACCTTCGCTCAGCTTCTGCTTGTTGGTGCGGTCCCAGGCTTCCACGACCAGCCCCTTTCCGGCTTTTTGCGCCTGCACCACGGTGGCAATTTCGCTTTCCGGCAGGGTAAAGACCAAATCGATAGGGTGAGTCTGGGTGATGACTACGATGCCCGTGGTGTCGCCGCTGGAGATCTGGTTGCCGATATCGACCTGTTTCAGGCCCACGCGTCCGTCAATCGGCGCGGTAATGCGGCTCCAGTCCAGCTGCAGCTGTGCGCTGGCGACGGCGGCTTCGTCGGCTTTGAGGGTGCCCTGCGTTTCGCTGACCAGCGACTGCTGGGTGTCCAGCTCCTGACGTGACACGAGGTTGGTTTTCACCAGCTGCTGGTAGCGCGCTAAATCGCGGCGAGCGTTGGCGAGGGTAGCTTTGTCTTTCGCGAGCTGGCCCTGCGCCTGGGCGAGGGCAACCTTGAACTGGCTCGGGTCGATTTCCGCCAGTAAATCACCCGCTTTGACCTGCTGTCCTTCCTGGAAGTGAATGGCCTGAAGCTGACCGTCGACGCGGCTGCGCACCGTCACGGTGTTGGCGGCGGTAATGGTCCCGAGGCCGGTAAGATAGCGAGGAACGGCCTTGTTTACCGCCGTTGCCGCCTGTACCGGTGCCAGCGCACCGCCGCGCATTCCGCGACGACCTCCGGCGGCTGGGCCCTGCGACGCGCTCGTGGCACCGGCGGGTGCCGGGGCGTTAGCGGATTGGCTGTGCCAGTACCAGGCGGCGGCAAGGACCACCACAATGATGCCAGCGGCGATTGCCCAGCGGGATTTGTTACTGCCTTTCATCGTTATACGTTCTCATCCTGAAACACTTCGGGGAATGATACTAGTTTAGTCAGCTAACACAGCGGAAAAATGGAGGAAATATGGAAGACTGTCAGGAATGGTCTGAGTGTGGCGATCTTTTTAGCCGGGTGGCGCTTCGCTTACCCGGCCTACGGTTCGAGGATTTTGTAGGCCGGGTAAGGCGAAGCCGCCACCCGGCACCCGGCACAGCAGCACTACCTAAACATCACCTGTGCCCAGCGCGCCAGACCGGCGGTAACGGAGCCAAAGTCATCGCCGCCTGCAATCGGAATGCCCGGCAGCTGTTCCGCCAGCGCTTTCTTGATCAGCGGCGACCTTGCGCTACCCCCGGTCAGATAAATCACGTCCGGCTTCTCTTTGCCGTTCTCCAGCGCCAGCTGCACCTGTTCCAGGATGCGCTGCAGCGGCTGAGCAAGTGCGGTTTCCAGCCCATCCTGCGAAATCGCCGTAGCCAGATCGTCACTGATAAACGGCAGCGAGACCGCATGTTCTGCGCGGTCGGAAAGCGCAATTTTACTCTCTTCCGCAGTACGTACCACGCGGTAGCTCAGGCGCTGACGCCACACTTTATACAGCAGCGCGACCTTGTCGGCGTCCTGCGCGTCGCGCACCAGATCGTTCAGGAAGCGGCCGTTCGCGGTGCTGTAAAAATCACTTTGCGCAGGCACGTCGTTAATGGCAATCGCGTTCCACCACGGCAGGATCGGCAGGGCGATGCCTTTTTCCGTTTGACCGCCCATGCCGAGCAGCGGCATCAGGCTCTTGAATGCCAGCGCGATATCCAGATCGTTACCGCCTACGCGGCAGCCGCTGTGCCCCAGCAGGCTGTTTTCACGATCGCGACGGTTATGCCACTCTGGCCCCATCAGCAGCAGCGAGCAGTCCGTGGTACCCCCGCCGATATCCACGACTAATACGCGTTTTTCTTCCGTCAGCGTGGCTTCAAAATCCAGCCCGGCGGCAACGGGCTCATACTGGAACACCACGTCGCGGAAGCCCGCACGGTGCGCCGCACGCTCAAGGATCCCCTGCGCCTGCTGGTTGGCCTCGTCGCCGCCCAGCCCCTGGAAGTTAATCGGGCGACCAATCACCGCCTGGGTGATGGCATCCGGCACCTGGGTTTGCGCCTGATGACGGATGTGCAGCATCATGGCGCACACCAGATCTTCAAACATCGCCACCTGCTGCGGCTTCAGGCCGCTGGCACCCAGGAAGGATTTCGGTGATTTGACGAAGTAAACCTCTTCCGGATCTTCAATATAGTGACCGAGCGAGGAGAGGCCGAACTGCACGCTGGACGGCGTAACGTCGATATCTTCTTCACGGTTAAAGCTGACCGCACGGCGCAACAGCGCCTGGGTTTCCGCTGCGGTAGCGGGAACCTGGTGATGGCGGAACAGCCATTCGCTGACCGCTTCGCGCGTTGGCGCGCAGAGCATTGACGGCAGCAGCGTGCTCTCTTTCTCCATTTTCAGGAGCTGCGGCTGTCCGTTTTGCATAATCGCAACCGAGCAGTTTGCCGTACCGTAGTCGAATCCAATAAACACGATAAATCCCCATGCCAGTGAGAAGGGGCGAGACTTTAACGAAATGTCTTCATGGCGACAACAGGAATATGAAAGCAAGGCGAAACAGGACCTTTCCGTTTATGCTGTGGAGAACCCAAAAGGAGAGATGATGTACACCCTGACCTGGCAACCCCCTTACGACTGGCAGTGGATGTTTAGCTTTCTTGGCGCGCGTGCGGTCACGGGCATTGAAACCGTCACGGGCAACTACTACGAGCGCAGTTTCGCCTGCGATGGCCATCGGGGTGTCTTTCGCGTGACGCCAGATACCGCGGCCCATACGCTGGTCGTGACGCTCAGTCCGGGACTTATCCCGGTTGCGCAGACCTGCCTTGAGCGTATAGCGCGCCTGTTCGATCTCGCCTGTAATCCACAGCTCATCGCGGATACGCTGGGCGATCTCGGTGCCGCGCGGCCGGGCTTGCGTTTGCCAGGGGCAATGGATGCCTACGAACAGGGCGTTCGGGCCATTCTTGGACAGCTGGTGAGCGTGGCGATGGCGGCGAAACTGACGTCGCGCGTGGTGGCGCTGTGCGGCGAACCGGTGGCGGATTGTCCGGGCTATCTCTGTTTCCCCACGCCGGACGCGCTGGCGGCAGCGGATCCGATGGCGCTGAAAGCCTTAGGCATGCCGGTAAAGCGGGCGGAGTCGTTGATTCATCTGGCACAGTCGGCGATCGACGGGACGTTTCCGCTTTCCCCGCCCGCGGATATTGAGGCCGGAATGAAGGCGCTACAGCAGCGGCCGGGAATTGGTCGCTGGACGGCAAACTATCTGGCCCTGCGCGGCTGGCAGGCGAAAGATGTCTTTCTGCCGGATGATTATCTGATTAAGCAACGCTTCGCCGGCATGACGCCCGCGCAAATCCGTCGCTATGCCGAACGCTGGCAGCCGTGGCGCTCCTATGCGCTGTTACACATCTGGTATACCGACGGCTGGTCACCCTTAATTGATAGCGAAGTAACTGGTATTCAGCAGTAGCTCCAGCGGCTGCGCTTCAGCGATGGTATCGCCGTAAATGAAGTCGATACCAATGCCTGAAAGCGTATCCATGACGATCGGCTGATGACAGGGCCCCGCCAGAGTATTCATCCCCAGACGCTGAGCGTGCCCCTGGATAATGGTCACCATCATTTCGTCCATCAAATTGCCGTGAACGTTGTTAACCACGTCGGTATCCAGCATCAGATAATCAGCCATGTTGGGGCTCAGGTGGTTAACGTCATTCATATCGCGTCCCACGTGGCTTAACACCACGCGGCAGCCCGCATGGCGGAGTTTTTGCAAATTACGCTGCGCGTTTTCATTCGGGTTGCGCACCACGTCAACCGGGATAACCAGATGCAGCAGACGGCCGGGCAGCGGGCTTTTCTCAAGCAAATCGAGCAGTTCATCCACCAGCGTGACGCTGGCTAATCCGGCTTCCGAGAGCGGCAGGGCAACGCCCATGCCTTTTGCGGCAACGGGCGCGGCAAAAGTACGGAAGAACTCGTTGAAGATCCGCCTGTCGAGGGCGTGCAGCAGTTCAGGCTCTGCCAGACCTGAGCGGAAGGCATGCTCTTCCTGCATTTCACCCTGGCTGGTCCACAGGCGGAGCGACAGCAGCCAGAAGCTGGCGCTTTCCGGAATGCGCGGGGAGGCGACGCTGCGGGCTATCATCATCAGGTGATTGTCTTTGATCATATGCCACTGCTCGTCCAGTGACATCATGCTGCGGTTGCTGTGGATCCGCTCCTGCTGTGGCTCGTAGAGCGTGACCACACCACGTCCGCTGTTTTTCGAGGCATAACAGGCGATATCTGCCTGAGACATCACTTCCGCCGCCTGATGGTTACTCTCATCAATCAGCGTGATACCCGCGCTGGCGCCGATCCGGTGCAGCCGTCCTTCCCACGTGAAGTGATAGTTATTGATGGTGTTAATCAGCCGTCCCGCGATATATCGCGCGCTTTCGAGATTGCAGTCCGGCAGCAGGAGGCCAAACTCATCCCCGCCCAGTCGCGCCAGAACATCGCTGGAGCGTAGCATGGTCAGCATGAGGGAGGAGAGTTCCCGCAGAAGGGCGTCGCCCGCGGCATGACCTGCCGTATCGTTAACGGCTTTGAAGCGATCGAGATCGATAAACACCAGCGCATGGCGCTGGTGCGTTTCCTGCACCGTTTGCAGCAGACGTTTGAGATGGTTCTCGAAACTGACGCGGTTTGCGAGCCGGGTTAGCGCATCATGGGAGGCGCTATAGCTCAGCTGGCGCAGCATTTTGCGCGACTCGGTCACGTCCTGAATCACCAGTACGGAGCCAATATTGTGCCCGTCCAGAGTACTTAATGGAGTGATGCTGTAGTGAATGTCGAAGCTCCCGCCGTTGCGGCAGTTGAGCACCACGTCCTGTTCGATATCGGACCGTGACATATCGCCGCTGTGGATGTTCTCCATCAACGGTCCATTTTCGCCAAAGGTAATGTGCAGCACGCGCAGAATCGGTTGCCCGATGGCCTCGGTTTGCGGCCAGCCGCTCATCTTCTCGGCGACCGGGTTCATAAAGGTAACGTTCATGTCGATGTCGGTACAGATCACCGCTTCGCCGATGGAGTCGAGCGTAATATGCAGACGTTCCTTTTCCTGGAACAGCGCTTCGTTAAGCTGCTTCACCTCGGTCATATCCATATTGATGCCGAGCAGGCGTTCCACCTCGCCCTGCTTGTTCAGCACCCGATTGGCCAGTGAACGAATGTGGCGAATGCCGTCCTTCACCCGAATGCGAAATTCCAGCTTAAACGGCAGCCTTGCGATTAATGAATCGCGCAGCACTTTTTCTGCATGCTCCCGGTCTTCTGGCACCATGGCGTCATGCCAGAGCTGCCAGGTCGGTTTGATGTGCGGCGGGATTTCGTAAAGCTCGAACATCCGCTTGTCCCAGCTAATAATATCCGGCTCCAGATCCCACTCCCAGATGCCAATCCCGCCCGCTTCGTTGGCGAGCGTAATGCGCTCCATCAGGCGTTTGTTGACCCACTCGGTTTGTTTCAGGTCGTTAATATCTTCAATCTGGGCGATGAAATAGAGCGGCGTGCCGTCAGCATGACGGACAACGGAGACGGCGAGCAGCGCCCAGACAACCTCGCCATTACGGGTGTAATAGCGTTTCTCCAGCGTGTAGGTATTAATTTCGCCGCTTACCAGTTGCTCAAGTTGCTCAAGGTCGGTGTTCAAATCCTCAGGCCAGGTCAACTGCTGGAAGGTGAGGGACTGAAGCTCCGTCTGACTATAGCCAAGGAAATTGCATAACGCTTTGTTGGCCTGCAGCCACTGGCCTTCGATCCCCACCAGCGCCATACCGATGGCGGAATACTCCATCGCATTACGAAAACGCTCTTCGCTTTCGGTGATGTGCTTGCGTTCGGCGCGAAACGCGTACATCACCATCGTCATGACGTTGGCGGGCAGCAGCATCATCAGGAAGGGGAGCCAGGGGGCGTTGAACGCAACGATAACATTCTGCGGCGTTATGGACGCCGGATTTCTTGCCATCATCAGGGAGACCATCATGATAGTGGCTAAAAATACCAGGTAGGCTTCCATCCGCGGCAGACGAACGGCGCTCCACATCAGCAGAACGATGACGCAGGTGAAAGGCCACGGGAGCCAGGTGATCGCCGCCCAACAGAGCACCAGCGTTATCACCGTCGTCACCAGCGTTTCCAGCAGCAGTTTCGGGTTACGGTGACGCAGCAGGTAGTGTGGTTTAAACAGCAGTCCTAGTGGCACCAGCGCCAGCGCGCCGATGGATTCCGACAACACCCAAATGAGGAAATTACGCAGGGGTTCAGGGTTCGGTACCAGTAAATAAACCAGTACCCCGCCCACAAGAGGCGGGATCAACGCACTGCCCACGGCCAGGCGGATCCAGTCGTTCAGGTTCTGCAGCGGGTTGTACCAGGGGAGCAGTTTGCGTAACAGTAACGCCCCAACGCACGCCTCGATAATATTCACAAAGGTATAGGCGAGGTTGAGGGATCCCCATGAGAACAGCATCCACGAGGCCAGAATATTGCCGAACGAACAGGCCAACGCAATGCCCGGCCACATTTTCCCGGCGTGGCGATAAAAGGCCACCATCATGATGGACGTCGGGAACCACAGCGGTGCCAGCAGCGTACCAAAGCGGGTTAGCTCGAGTGAAAATAAGGTAAAAATGAAGGTGACCAGGCCCAGGCAGACAAGTCGTAATAAAGGATGTGGGGTGGTAACCAAAACCCGTTGGTATTGTTTATTCATTACCGCTCTATCCAGGGACGCCATGCCGTCAGGAGCGAGGTCCGGGCGCGTGAAAGGATTAATTTCGTTTATGCTAGTACAAACAATTTACAAATCATATGCTGACTGCTCAGATTTTGACATCATAGACTTATTAAATAGTTACTCCGGGAAAAATTCCGGGTGAACGCCGAAAAAGCAGGCATTAAAATTTCACTCAGGGCGTAAAAAGAGACTTTTCAGGCAGTCTCGCATAACCTGCGCTTTCGACTGGTATCACGCCCGCGAAATCCCTATAATTGCCGCGTTTGACGCTCCGGCGTCGTCCTTCCTTAACATCCAGGTTAATCAGGTCGCTAAATTTATGACTGATAAGTCTCATCAGTGCGTCATCATAGGCATCGCCGGCGCATCGGCTTCAGGTAAGAGTCTAATTGCCAGTACGCTTTATCGCGAATTGCGTGAACAAGTCGGTGATGAGCACATCGGCGTCATTCCCGAAGACAGCTATTACAAAGACCAATCCCATCTTTCGATGGAAGAGCGCGTCAAAACCAACTACGACCACCCCAGTGCGATGGATCACAGCTTGTTGTTCCAGCATCTTCAGTCGCTTAAAAACGGTACGGCCATTGAACTGCCGGTCTACAGCTACGTAGAGCACACCCGCACGCAGGAAACGGTTCACATTGAACCGAAAAAAGTCATTATCCTTGAAGGCATCCTGCTGCTGACGGATGCGCGTCTGCGTGAATCGATGAATTTCTCCATTTTCGTCGATACGCCGCTGGATATCTGTCTGATGCGCCGCATCAAGCGCGACGTTAACGAACGCGGTCGTTCCATGGACTCCGTCATGGCGCAATACCAGAAAACCGTGCGTCCAATGTTCCTGCAATTTATCGAGCCATCTAAGCAATACGCCGATATTATCGTGCCTCGTGGCGGTAAAAACCGTATTGCTATTGATATCTTAAAAGCGAAAATCAGCCAGTTTTTTGAATAAGCCGCGCGAATTGTGTACCGTTCAGAGATAACCTGGTTTTGCTCTGCGACCCTACGGTTGCGGGGCATGATGCACGAAAGGAGAAAGTGCCATGCGTCTTTGTGACCGCGATATAGAAGCCTGGCTGGATGAAGGCCGCCTGTCTATCACCCCGCGTCCGCCGGTAGAGCGCATTAACGGTGTCACCGTTGACGTGCGCCTGGGGAATAAATTCCGCACCTTCAGCGGCCACACGGCACCGTTTATCGATCTCAGCGGGCCGAAAGATGAAGTCAGCGCCGCGCTCGATCGCGTGATGAGTGACGAAATCGTCCTTGATGAGGGCGAGGCGTTTTATCTGCATCCCGGTGAGCTGGCGCTGGCAGTGACCTTTGAGTCGGTGACGCTGCCTGCCGATCTGGTGGGCTGGCTGGATGGCCGCTCTTCGCTGGCACGCCTGGGCCTGATGGTTCACGTTACCGCTCATCGTATCGATCCCGGCTGGTCTGGCCGCATCGTGCTGGAGTTCTTCAACGCCGGTAAATTGCCTCTGGCACTGCGCCCGGGCATGATGATTGGCGCGTTGAGCTTTGAGCCGCTGACTGGCCCGGCAGATCGTCCTTACAACCGCCGTCAGGACGCGAAATATCGCGACCAGCAGGGTGCGGTTGCCAGTCGTATTGATAAAGACTGATTGTTCGTTCACTGAGGATGCCATGAGAAGAGTTCTGACAACGCTGATGATTTTGCTGGTGGTACTGGTGGCTGGCCTTTCTGCGTTGGTGCTGCTGGTTAACCCCAATGATTTCCGTGCTTATATGGTGCGGCAGGTCGAAGCACGCAGCGGGTATGAACTGAAGCTGGACGGGCCGCTGCGCTGGCACGTCTGGCCGCAACTCAGCATTCTCTCGGGTCGTATGTCGTTAACCGCGCCAGGGGCGTCTCAGCCGCTGGTGTCGGCAGACAATATGCGCCTTGATGTGGCTTTGATCCCGCTTTTCTCGCATCAGCTTCAGGTTGACCAGGTGATGCTGAAAGGGGCGGTGATCCAGCTGACTCCCCAAACTGAGGCTGTGCGTAAAGCGGATGCCCCCGTCGCGCCACGCGAAAATACCTTGCCGGATGAGCCGTCTGATACCGGCTGGTCGTTCGATATAGGTAACCTGAAAGTGGCCGACAGCGTGCTGGTCTTCCAGCATGAAGGTGACGAGCAGGTCACCGTGCGCAACATCAACCTCAAGATGGAGCAGGACGCCAACCATATCGCCACCGTGGAGTTCTCCGGGCGGGTCAACCGCGATCAGCGCGATTTGAACCTCTCCATGAACGCTAACGTGAACGCGTCGGACTATCCCCATCGTCTGACGGCGGATGTCCAGCAGCTGAACTGGCAACTGACGGGTGCAGACCTGCCGACAGCAGGGATTACCGGTCAGGGTACGCTGCAGGCCGTCTGGCATGAAGAAAACAAGCAGCTGGAGCTAAACGCGCTCAACCTGCAGGCCAACGACAGTACCCTGAAAGGGCAGGCGAGCGTCTCGCTTGCTGAAAAACCGAAATGGGTTTTTGACCTGCAGTTCGACAAGCTGAACCTGGAAAACCTGCTGCCACCGCAGCCGAACGCTGCGGCTGACGGCGATGTCGCGCAGACAGGGCAAAGCCAGGCCGCGAAACCGCGTCCGGTGATCTCCTCAAATCTCGATCAGCCCAATTACAACGGTCTGCGCGGATTTACCGCCGACATACTGCTGAAAGCCAACAGCGTACGCTGGCGCGGTATTGATTTCACCGACGTCAGCAGCCAGATGTTCAACCATAATGGCCTGCTGGTGATCTCTGAACTCAGCGGCAAGATGGGTGCGGGGAACATGTCGCTGCCGGGCACGCTGGACGTGCGCAAAGACGTGGCCAGCGCCGAATTCCAGCCACGCCTTGAAAACATTGAGATCGGGGCGATCCTCAAAGCCTTCAATTATCCGATTGACCTCACGGGGCAGCTGACGCTGGCGGGGGATTTCTCCGGCACGAAGATTGACGCGGAGGCATTTCGGCGCGACTGGCAGGGTCAGGCGCACGTTGAGCTGAAAGACACCCGAATGGAAGGCCTCAACTTCCAGCAGCTGGTGCAACAGGCGGTAGAGCGCAGCAGCAATGTTAAAGCGCAAGAAAACTACGATAGCGCAACGCGTCTCGATAACTTTACCAGTGAGCTGACCCTGGATAACGGAAAGCTGTCCCTGGACGAGATGCAGGGAACATCTTCTCTGCTGTCGTTGACGGGGGAGGGCAAGCTGGATTTAGTGAAAGAGACGGCGGATACGCGGTTTAACGTTCGTGTGCTTTCCGGATGGGAAGGCGAAGGCGAGCTTATCGATTTCCTGAAAGAGACGCCGATCCCGCTGAACGTTTACGGTAAATGGCAGGCGCTGAATTACAGCCTGCAGGTCGATCAGATCTTGCGTAAGCATCTGCAGGACGAAGCAAAACGTCGGCTGAATAGCTGGGCGGACCGCAATAAAGATTCCCAAACCGGCAAGGACGTGAAGAAGCTGTTAGATAAGCTTTGATGTCAGTGGTGCCGGGTGGCGGCTACGCCTTACCCGGCAGCCAGTGCGGCCTGATGCCCTCACCCCAGCCCTCTCCCACGGGAGAGGGAGCAAACCCTAAAACGGCAGCCAGGTTGCCGTTTTTTTTACCTACACCTCAAAATCCATTTCTTCCTCATCCCGCAGTGGAATGAGCTGCACTTTCTGCACGCGATGGTTTTCAATTTGCAGCGTTTTCAGCAGATAGTCACCTACCTGAACCTCTTCCCCCGGCTGCGGGATACGCTGTAAATACTCCATCAGCAGACCCGCAATGGTGTGATACTCACGCTTCTCATCCAGCGGCAACGGCACAAACTGCACCAGGTCTTCCAGCGGCATATGACCGTTGGCCGTCCACGTACCGTCTGCATTTTTCTGAATGTCATGGCGCGCATCGATTTCATCCACCTCATTTGGCAGATTACCGGCGATGGTTTCCATAACGTCGCTGAGCGTCACCAGCCCTTCCACAGAACCAAACTCATCAACGACAAACGCGAAGTGGGTCCGCGCGTTACGGAACTGCTCAAGTGCAGAGAGCAACGGCAGTCCTTCCGGGAACACCAGTGGCTGGCGTACCAGCACGCGCAGATTAAGCGGCTCGCCGTGCAGTTGCTGCTGTAGCAGGTCAATGACGTGCACCACGCCCAGCAGCTCCTCTTCCTCTTCACCGCCCGTCACCACGACCCGGGTGTGCTGGTTTTTATCCAGCAAGGCGCGGATTTGCTCTTCCGGCGCCGTCAAATCGATATGCTCGATATCGTGACGCGAGGTCATGATGCTGCTGACGGAGCGCTGGTTCAGGTTGAGCACCCGCTCAATCATCCGTCGTTCCTGCGGATCGAAGATCTGCCCGTCGCTGTGATCGGCCAGCATCGCAGAGGATTCGGCATCCAGCTCGGCATCCTCTTTTCGCCCGCTCAGCAGGCGCATTACCGTATCGGCGGTGCGCTGGCGCAGCGTCTGATTTGCAGAGAGAAAGCGGCGACGGTTAAAGATTGCCAGCTGATTTAGCGATTCGATCATGACCGAGAAGCCAATCGCCGCGTACAGATAGCCTTTAGGAATGTGGAAACCAAATCCGTCGGCGACCAGGCTGAAACCAATCATCAGCAGGAAGCTCAGACACAGGATCACGATGGTCGGGTGGCTGTTCACAAACCGCGTGAGCGCTTTACTTGCCATTACCATCAGCGTGATGGCGATGATCACGGCGGCCATCATCACCGCGAGGTGATCGACCATGCCCACGGCGGTGATGACGGAGTCCAGGGAGAAAACTGCGTCGAGCACCACAATCTGTGCCACCACCGGCCAGAATTTCGCCCCGCGCCGCTGCGTGGGGCTATCGCTGTCTTTGCCTTCGAGCCGCTCATTGAGTTCAACCGTGGCTTTGAAAAGAAGGAACAACCCGCCAAAGAGCATGATCAGGTCACGCGCGCTGAAGCTCAGGCCGTAGAGCGTAAATAGCGGTGTGGTGAGGGTAACCAGCCAGGAGATTGAGGCCAGCAGCAGCAAACGCATCACCATCGCCAGCAGCAAACCCGTAACGCGCGCACGGTCGCGCTGCGCAGGGGGCAGCTTTTCGGCGAGGATGGCGATAAAGACCAGATTATCAATACCGAGCACTAATTCGATGACGACCAGCGTTACCAGCCCGGCCCAGATTGATGGATCGGCAATCCATTCCATAGTAATAGCAATACCTTCAGTTATATGAGCAATGTCACACTTCGATCATGGATAAAGCTGACCGAAATTGCAATGCCAGGCTGAGATTTCTCTTAATAGAAGAGGGGATAAAACGAATGAAAAAATGAGCCGTGTAAATAAGGTAATGGAGAAGATTTAATTACACTGGGTCACATTTAGGATATATCGCAATAAATGGTTTTAATGCATATTTTGTCAATATAAAGAAAATCCTAAAACCTCAAAACTTTGCTCTTAATATTAATCTTAAAAACAGATATTAGGAGGGTTGTCTCCTTGCCTGCTATTAGGTTAGCTGCAACAATTCTCCCAGCATCAAATGTTAAATTTCTTTGTTGCTATTTTTGTTTCGTTCTTATGGTGTGGCAATTCATTGCTAACGGGCTATTTAACGTGGCTGAAATATTTCCATAAGACCTTGTTTAAGAGGGTGTCTATCCATAACACATTGTTTAGTCAGTGGATTGGTAACTGAAAGCCAAGGGCGGTAGCGTGCCTGAAAGCGTGTGAATCAGCCTCGATTATTCTGTCAATAGCCAATGGATGAATAAGCTTTTTTTAGGACTGATGCCAGTTATATTTCTAATTGCTTAACTGCATTCTGAATGCCAAAACGACCCGCGCTTATTTAAATTGCACAGGATAATTACTCTGCCAAAGTGATAAATAATCAATGATGAAATCCAAAATGAAATTGATGCCATTATTGGTGTCTGTGACCTTGATGAGTGGTTGCACGGTCTTTCCCGGCAGCAATATGTCAACTATGGGCAAGGATGTGATCAAACAGCAGGACGCCGATTTTGACCTCGACAAAATGGTGAATGTTTATCCATTGACCCCACGTCTGGTGGAACAATTACGTCCGCGTCCCAATGTTGCCCAGCCGAATATGTCGCTGGACCAGGAAATCGCCTCTTACCAGTACCGCGTAGGACCGGGTGACGTGATTAACGTGACCGTATGGGACCACCCGGAACTGACGACCCCAGCGGGCCAGTACCGCAGCTCAAGCGACACCGGTAACTGGGTTCAGTCTGATGGCACGATGTTCTATCCGTACATAGGCAAAGTGCATGTGGTTGGCAAGACGCTGGCCGAGATCCGTAGTGATATTACCGGCCGCTTAGCGCAGTACATCGCTGACCCGCAGGTGGACGTTAATATCGCCG
The DNA here is from genome assembly GCF_019219165.1 of Enterobacter sp. ENT02. NCBI lineage: Bacteria > Pseudomonadati > Pseudomonadota > Gammaproteobacteria > Enterobacterales > Enterobacteriaceae > Enterobacter > Enterobacter sp. ENT02. The sequence continues at coordinate 851,806 of NZ_JAHUWD010000001.1, read as the reverse complement.
CCTTCCGCTCGCAGAAAGCCTATATCTCCGGCCAGGTGAACAAATCCGGCCAGCAGGCCATCACTAACGTCCCGCTGACGGTTCTGGATGCCATCAACGCCGCAGGCGGCTTAACCGACGGCGCCGACTGGCGCAACGTTGTCCTGACCCACGAAGGCAAAGAGCAGCGCATTTCGCTGCAGGCGCTGATGCAGAATGGCGACCTGACGCAGAACCGATTGCTCTATCCTGGTGACATTCTGTATGTGCCACGCAACGACGATCTAAAAGTGTTCGTGATGGGTGAAGTGAAGAAACAGAGCACCCTCAAGATGGACTTCAGCGGTATGACCCTGACCGAAGCGCTGGGCAACGCGGAAGGCATCGACCTGACCTCGTCGAACGCCAGCGGTATCTTCGTTATTCGTCCGCTGAAAGGCGAGGGCACGAAAGGCAAGATTGCCAACATCTACCAGCTGGATATGTCTGACGCGACGTCGCTGGTGATGGCAACGGAGTTCCGCCTCCAGCCATACGATGTGGTCTACGTTACCACCGCGCCGGTTGCTCGCTGGAACCGCCTGATCAACCAGTTGCTGCCAACCATCAGTGGCGTTCGCTACATGACGGATACGGCGCGCGACATTCATACCTGGTAATCCGCGATGTTTAACAAAATTCTGGTGGTATGCGTGGGGAACATTTGCCGTTCCCCCACGGCTGAGCGGCTGCTGAAGCAGTACGAGCCAGCGTTAACGGTGGAGTCCGCAGGGCTTGGCGCGCTGGTTGGCAAAGGGGCCGACGAGCGAGCGACGAGCGTTGCGCAGGCTCATAACCTCTCCCTTGACGGGCATGTTGCCCGTCAGGTCTCAGGCCGGATGTGCCGGGAATATGACCTGATCCTCACGATGGAAAGACGCCACATTCACGCGCTGTGCGAGATCGCACCGGAGATGCGCGGCAAGGTGATGCTGTTTGGTCACTGGGATGGCGAGCGTGAAATCCCCGATCCGTATCGCAAGAGCCGTGAGGCATTTGAGGCGGTATACACCTTACTTGACCAGTCTGCCCGTCAGTGGGCGCAGGCACTGAAAGCTCAGCAGGGATAACAATGACAGAAAAAACAAAACCTTCTGCCGCCCCGACTTCGGGCAGTGATGAAATCGATATTGGTCGCCTGGTCGGCACCGTTGTTGAAGCGAAGTGGTGGGTGATAGGGATCACCGCCGTGTTTGCCGTGGCGGCTATCGTTTATACGCTGTTCGCGACGCCTATCTACAGCGCTGACGCGCTGGTGCAAATTGAACAGAACACCGGTAACTCGCTGGTACAGGATATCGGCTCTGCGCTGGCGAACAAACCGCCCGCATCTGACGCTGAAATTCAGCTGATCCAGTCGCGTCTGGTACTGGGCAAAACGGTGCACGACCTCGGGCTTGATATCTCCGTCACCAAAAACACCTTCCCGATATTCGGGGCGGGCTGGGATCGCCTGATGGGGCGCAGCAATGACACTGTCAAAGTGACGGACTTCGTGCTGCCAAAAGGGGCGGGCGATCAGACCTTTACCCTGACGGTGCTGGGTCCGAAGCAGTACCAGCTGACCAGCGATGCGGGCCTTAGTGCGCGCGGTGAAGTGGGACAGATGTTGACCAAAGACGGCGTCAGCATGATGGTGAGTGCAATCCACGCCCAGGAAGGGGGTGAGTTTACCGTCACCAAATTCTCCACGCTGGGGATGATCAATAATCTGCAAAACAACCTCACCGTCACCGAAAATGGGAAGGACACCGGCGTCCTGAGCATGACTTTCACCGGTGAAGATAAGGACAAAATCCGCGATATCCTGAACAGCATTACCCGCAACTACCTTGAGCAGAACGTCGAGCGTAAATCTGCGGAAGCCGCAAAAAGCCTGGCCTTCCTCGCCAAACAGCTGCCGGAAGTGCGCTCCCGTCTGGATGCCGCAGAGAACAAGCTGAATGCCTATCGTCAGGACAAAGACTCCGTTGACCTGCCGCTGGAAGCGAAATCCGTTCTTGATTCGATGGTGAACATTGATGCGCAGCTCAATGAACTGACCTTCAAAGAGGCGGAAATCTCCAAGCTCTACACCAAACGCCACCCGGCCTACCGCACGCTTCTGGAAAAACGCCAGACGCTGGAAGAAGAGAAGGCCAAGCTGAACAACCGCGTGACCGCCATGCCGAAGACGCAGCAGGAAATTGTGCGTCTGACCCGCGATGTGGAATCCGGTCAGCAGGTCTATATGCAATTGCTGAACAAACAGCAGGAGCTGAAGATCACCGAAGCCAGTACGGTGGGTGATGTGCGTATCGTCGACCCTGCCATCACCCAGCCCGGCGTGCTGAAGCCGAAGAAAGCGCTGATTATTCTGGGCAGCATTATTCTCGGTCTGATGCTCTCCATCGTGGGTGTGCTGCTGCGCTCGCTGTTCAACCGCGGTATCGAAAGTCCGCAGGTGCTGGAAGAGCACGGCATCAACGTGTACGCCAGCATCCCGCTTTCCGAATGGCAAAAATCGCGTGACAGCGTCAAAACCATCAAAGGGGTTAAGCGTTACAAACAGAGCCAGCTGCTGGCCGTGGGTAACCCGACTGACCTGGCGATTGAAGCAGTGCGCAGCCTGCGTACCAGCCTTCACTTCGCCATGATGCAGGCGAAAAACAACGTCCTGATGATGACCGGCGTTAGCCCGTCAATCGGTAAAACCTTCGTCTGTGCCAACCTGGCGGCGGTGGTAAGCCAGACCAACAAGCGCGTGCTGCTGATCGACTGCGATATGCGTAAGGGCTACACCCATGAGCTGCTGGGCACCAACAACGTTAACGGCCTGTCGGAAATTCTGCTCGGCAAAGGGGAGATTAGCGAGAGCGCGAAACCGACCTCTATCCCGAAATTTGACCTGATCCCGCGTGGTCAGGTGCCACCGAACCCGTCCGAGCTGCTGATGAGCGAACGCTTCACCGAGCTGGTGGAGTGGGCGAGTAAGCATTACGACCTGGTGCTGATCGATACCCCGCCAATTCTGGCCGTGACCGATGCCGCCGTGGTGGGCCGTCATGCAGGCACCACGCTGATGGTGGCGCGCTACGCGGTGAACACGCTGAAGGAAGTCGAGACCAGCCTGAGCCGCTTCGAGCAGAACGGTATTGAGGTGAAAGGGGTGATCCTGAACTCCATCTTCCGCCGCGCGACCGGATACCAGGATTACGGGTATTACGAGTACGAATATAAATCTGACAGTAAATAAAAATCCCCCTCACCCTAACCCTCTCCTCTGAGGGAGAGCAGCTTTTCTCCCTCTCCCTCCGGGAGAGGGGCGGGGTGAGGGATAAGGGGAAGACCATGACCACACAACGCCCTTTAGTTTCAATCTATATGCCGACATGGAATCGTCAGCAGCTGGCGATCCGCGCAATCAAATCCGTCCTGCGACAGGATTACGATAACTGGGAGCTGATCATCGTCGATGACTGCTCTTCCTCGTATGAACAGCTGCAAAAGTTTGTGACTGACCTCAACGACCCGCGGGTGGTCTATACGCATAACGCCATTAACTCCGGCGCTTGTGCGGTGCGTAATCAGGCGATTATGCAGGCGAAAGGGCAGTATCTGACCGGGATTGACGACGATGACGAATGGACGCCAAACCGTCTGTCCATCTTCCTCTCTCACAAAGCGCAGCTGGGGACGCACGCGTTCCTGTATGCCAACGACTACGTTTGCCAGGGGGAAGTGTACTCGCAGCCGGCCAGCCTGCCGCTGTACCCGAAATCACCATACTCCCGCCGCCTGTTCTACAAGCGCAATATTATCGGTAATCAGGTCTTCACCTGGGCATGGCGCTTCAAAGAGTGCCTGTTCGATACCGAACTGAAGGCCGCGCAGGATTACGACATCTTCCTGCGGATGGTGGTGGAGTACGGCGAGCCGTGGAAAGTGGAAGAGGCTACGCAGATCCTGCACATCAACCACGGGGAGATGCAAATCACCTCGTCACCGAAGAAATTCTCGGGCTATTTCCACTTCTACCGCAAGCACAAGAACAAGTTTGACCGTGCCAGCCGGAAGTATCAGCTCTTTACCCTGTATCAGATCCGCAACAAGCGCATGAACTGGCGCACGCTGCTGACGCTGCTTTCCGTGCGTAACGGCAAGCGTCTGGCTGACGGGCTTCGGGGGAAATAATGTTTCTGGAAGATTGCCGCGCTAACAGCTGGAGCCTGCGCCCGTGCTGCATGGTTCTGGCGTACCGCATCGCGCACTTTTGCTCGGTGTGGCGTAAGAAAAACGTTTTAAACAATATCTGGGCGGCACCCGTGCTGGTGCTGTATCGCATCATTACTGAATGCTTTTTTGGCTATGAAATTCAGGCCGCTGCCACCATTGGCCGACGCTTCACCATCCACCACGGGTATGCCGTGGTGATCAATAAGTTCGTCGTGGCGGGGGATGATTTCACTATTCGCCACGCGGTCACCATCGGCAACCGTGGGCCAGAAAGTCTGGCCTGCCCGGTGATTGGCAATAACGTCGAGCTGGGCGCCAACGTGGTGATCATCGGTGACATCACGATCGGCAACAACGTCACGATTGGCGCAGGTAGCGTGGTGCTGGACAGCATTCCGGATAACGCGCTGGTGGTGGGAGAGAAAGCCCGCGTGAAGGTGATTAAATGAACATTCTGCAATTTAACGTACGCCTCGCAGAAGGCGGGGCGGCTGGCGTGGCGCTGGATCTGCACCAGCGCGCGCTGCAAAAAGGATTACAGTCGCGTTTTGTTTACGGCTACGGCAAAGGCGGCAAAAAAAGCGTTAGCCATGATAACTATCCTCAGGTGCTGAAGCAGACCCCGCGTCTGACCTCCATTGCCAACATTGCGCTGTTCCGCCTGTTTAACCGCGATCTGTTTGGCAACCTGAACAACCTTTACCGCACCGTGACGCGCACGACAGGTCCGGTTGTGCTGCATTTTCACGTTTTGCACAGCTACTGGCTGAATCTGGAAGAGGTGGTGGCGTTTTGTGAGAAGGTGAAAGCGCACAAGCCGGACACCCGATTCGTCTGGACACTGCACGATCACTGGAGCGTGACCGGACGCTGCGCCTTCACCGACGGCTGCGAAGGCTGGAAAGATAACTGCCAGAAATGCCCGACGCTGAGCAATTACCCGCCGGTGAAGGTGGATCGCGCGCATCAGCTGGTTGAGGGCAAGCGTCAGCTGTTCCGCGATATGCTCTCTCTCGGCTGCACCTTTATTTCCCCAAGCCAGCACGTGGCGGATGCCTTCAACAGCCTGTACGGGGCAGGGCGCTGTAAGATCATCAACAACGGCATCGACGTGGCAACGGAAGAGATCCTGGCGGAACTGACGCCCGTAGCCGAAACGCCGGGCAAACCGAAAATTGCCATTGTTGCGCATGACCTGCGCTACGACGGCAAAACCAACCAGCAGCTGGTGCGCGACATCATGGCGCTCGGCGATAAGGTTGAACTGCACACCTTCGGCAAGTTTTCCCCGTTTGAAGGGGCGAACGTGGTGAACCACGGATTTGAAACCGACAAGCGCAAGCTGATGAGCGCCCTGAACGGTATGGATGCGCTGGTGTTCAGCTCCCGCGTGGACAACTATCCGCTGATCCTCTGCGAAGCGCTCTCTATTGGCGTGCCTGTCATTGCCACCCACAGCGACGCCGCGCGCGAAGTACTGGAGAAATCCGGCGGAAAAACCTTCGCGGAGCAGGAGGTGCTGCCGCTGGTGCAACTACCGAAGGCCGCGATTGCGCAGGCCGTTTTTGGCACTGACCTGGAATCGTTCCGCAACCGCAGCCGCAAGGCCTACAGTGGACAACAGATGCTGGAGGAGTATGTCTCGTTCTATCAGAATCTGTAGTTATCTGCTGCTGCCGCTGATCTACCTGCTGGTCAACGTCAAGATTGCCCAGCTGGGGGAGAGCTTCCCGATTACCATCGTCACCTTCTTGCCTGTTCTGCTTTTACTCTACGTTGAGAAAATCAGTCTCAAGAAGCTGATGATAGCGTTAGGGCTCGGGGTGGGTCTGACCGCGTTTAACTACATCTTTGGTCAGTCGCTGGATGCCAGCAAATACGTCACCTCAACCATGCTGTTTGTTTATATCGTTATCATTATTGGCATGGTGTGGAGTATTCGCTTTAAAACTATTTCCCCGCACAATTATAAGAAAATCCTTAGGTTCTTTTATATTGTCGTTGGGGTCATTGTTATGCTTGCCGCGATGGAAATGGCGCAAATTATTTTGACCGGCGGCAGCAGCCTGATGGAGATAATTTCGAAATATCTCATATACAGTAACAGCTATGTACTGAACTTCATTAAGTTTGGTGGTAAGCGTACTACTGCGCTCTATTTTGAACCGGCGTTTTTCGCTCTGGCGTTAATCTCAATTTGGCTCAGCATCAAACAGTTTGGTATCAAAACCCCCAAAACCGATGCTATGATTCTTGCAGGAATTGTTCTGTCTGGATCGTTCTCAGGGGTAATGACATTTATCCTGTTTTACCTCCTGGAGTGGGCATTCCAGTACCTGAACAAAGATGCGATTAAGAAAAAACTGCCGCTGGCGATTATCTCCCTGACGGTATTTATGGTTGGCGTGATATTTGCCTTCCCGTACATCTCAGAACGTCTGGGAGATTTGGGAACGGAAGGGTCTTCGTCCTATTATCGCATCATCGGGCCACTGGTGATGGTGGGTTATTCCTTAACCCATATTGATGGGGTAGTAAGATTCGGCTCACTTTACGAATATGTTGCATCATTCGGAATCTTTAACGGTGCGGATGTCGGTAAAACCATAGACAATGGTTTGTATCTGTTAATTATTTATTTTTCGTGGTTCGCCGTACTGTTGACGATCTGGTATCTGTTTAAAGTTTTTAAAATGATGATTAACGCGTTTGGTGATAACCAAAACTTTCGCGTGCAGCTTTATCTTTTTACGCCAGTGTCGTTGTTCTTTACGGGGTCAATATTTAGCCCGGAATATGCTTTCTTGATTGTCTGCCCGTTTATTTTGCGCAAAGCGCTCAATATTACGCGCGTATGACGAAATGAGGTGATTTATGTTTCTTAGCGTCATTACTGTCGCCTTTCGTAACTACGAAGGGGTGGTAAAAACCTGGCGCTCGCTGCGCAACCTGGCGCGCGATCCGAGCCTCACCTTTGAGTGGATCGTGGTTGATGGCGGTTCGAACGACGGTACGGCTGAGTTTCTGGAAAAACTCAACGGTGAGTTCAACTTACGTTACATCAGCGAGAAAGATAAAGGCATTTACGACGCGATGAATAAAGGCATCGCGATGGCGCAGGGGCGTTACGCCATCTTCCTGAATTCTGGCGATGTGTTCCATGACGACGTGGCCCTGTTTGCCCGTCAGCTCGCCCGCCAGAAAGAGGACGCCTTGTATATCGGCGATGCCCTGCTCGATTTTGGTGACGGAAATAAAGTGCTGCGCAGCGCCAAGCCGGGCTGGTATATCTACCACAGCCTGCCGGCAAGCCATCAGGCCATTTTCTTCCCGGTCGAGGGTCTGAAAAAACAGCCTTACGATTTGCAGTATAAAGTGTCTTCAGATTATGCACTGACTGCCAGCTTGTACAAATCAGGTTATCCATTCCGTCGAATTAAAGGGCTGGTATCTGAATTTTCCATGGGCGGTGTGTCAACTTCAAATAATCTGGAATTGTGCCAGGATGCAAAAAACGTGCAGCGTAAAATATTACGTGTGCCGGGGTTCTGGGCGGAATTGTCTTATTTTTTACGCCTGAAAACGACAGGTAAAGCGAAAGCCTTATATAACAAAGCCTGAAATATAAGGAAGCCTAATGCAGGAACTTAACGGATTCTCCGTGCCGAAAGGCTTTCGGGGCGGGAACGGTATTAAGGTGCAGTTGTGGTGGGCGGTTCAGGCGACATTATTTGCCTGGTCTCCTCAAATACTGTACCGCTGGCGAGCCTTTTTATTGCGTCTCTTTGGCGCAAAAATCGGAAAAAACGTAGTAATTCGCCCCTCGGTGAAAATTACCTATCCCTGGAAATTAACGCTTGGGGATTACGCCTGGGTAGGGGATGACGCGGTGTTATATACCCTGGGCGAGGTTACGATTGGCGCAAATTCGGTGGTATCGCAGAAGTGTTATTTGTGCACCGGCAGCCATGATTTTATGAGTCAGCATTTTGATATTACCGCTTCGCCAATTGTGATTGGTGAAAAATGCTGGCTGGCAACAGATGTCTTTGTTGCACCTGGTGTTTCTGTTGGCGATGGCACGGTAGTCGGTGCCCGCAGCAGCGTTTTTAAATCGCTACCGGCAAATACAATTTGCCGTGGCAACCCCGCAGTGGTGATACGCGAACGCGTTGAAACTGAAAAACTTTGATAAGTACAGAGGAATATAAACATGTCTAAAGTCGCTCTCATCACCGGCGTTACCGGACAAGATGGTTCTTACCTGGCAGAACTGCTGCTGGAAAAAGGGTATGAAGTACACGGTATTAAACGTCGTGCCTCTTCGTTCAACACCGAGCGTGTTGACCATATCTACCAGGATCCTCACTCCGCGAACCCGAAATTCCATCTGCATTACGGCGATCTGACCGATTCCTCAAACCTGACCCGCATCCTGCAGGAAGTGCAGCCGGATGAAGTGTACAACCTGGGCGCGATGAGCCACGTTGCGGTCTCCTTCGAATCCCCGGAATACACCGCCGACGTTGACGCCATGGGCACCCTGCGTCTGCTGGAAGCCATTCGCTTCCTGGGCCTCGAGAAGAAAACCCGTTTCTACCAGGCGTCCACTTCCGAGCTGTACGGCCTGGTGCAGGAAATTCCACAGAAAGAGACCACGCCGTTCTACCCGCGCTCTCCGTATGCGGTCGCTAAACTGTACGCCTACTGGATCACCGTAAACTACCGTGAATCCTACGGCATGTACGCCTGTAACGGCATTCTGTTCAACCACGAATCCCCGCGTCGCGGCGAAACCTTCGTGACCCGTAAAATCACCCGCGCGATCGCCAACATCGCTCAGGGTCTGGAATCTTGCCTGCACCTCGGCAACATGGACTCCCTGCGTGACTGGGGCCATGCGAAAGACTACGTGAAAATGCAGTGGATGATGCTGCAGCAGGACAAACCAGAAGACTTCGTGATCGCGACCGGCGTGCAGTATTCCGTGCGTCAGTTCGTTGAAATGGCTGCCGCGCAGCTGGGCATCAAACTGCGCTTTGAAGGTACTGGCGTGGAAGAGAAGGGCATTGTGGTTTCCGTGACGGGTCACGACGCACCGGGCGTGAAGCCAGGCGACGTTATCGTTCAGGTTGACCCACGCTACTTCCGTCCTGCTGAAGTGGAAACCCTGCTGGGCGACCCAACCAAAGCGCACGAAACCCTGGGCTGGAAACCAGAGACCACTCTGCAGGAGATGGTTTCCGAGATGGTGGCCAAAGATCTTGAAGCAGCGAAAAAACACTCCCTGCTCAAGTCTCATGGCTACGAGGTTGCCATCGCGCTGGAGTCCTGAGAATGACAAAACAACGTATTTTTGTCGCCGGTCATCGCGGAATGGTGGGTTCCGCGATTGTTCGCCAGCTGGAACAGCGCGGTGACGCAGAGGTGATTGTCCGCACGCGCGACGAGCTGAATCTGCTCGACAGCAAAGCGGTGCAGGATTTCTTTGCCAACGAACGTATTGACCAGGTGTATCTGGCGGCGGCGAAAGTGGGCGGCATTGTTGCCAACAACACCTACCCGGCAGATTTCATCTACGAGAACATGATGATCGAGAGCAACATCATTCACGCGGCGCACCTGCACAACGTGAATAAGCTGCTGTTCCTCGGTTCATCCTGTATTTACCCGAAAATGGCGAAGCAGCCGATCGCCGAAAGCGAGCTGCTGCAGGGCACGCTGGAAGCGACCAACGAGCCGTACGCGATTGCCAAAATTGCCGGGATCAAGCTGTGTGAGTCCTACAACCGTCAGTACAACCGTGACTATCGCTCGGTGATGCCGACCAACCTGTACGGACCGCACGACAACTTCCACCCGAGCAATTCGCACGTGATCCCGGCGCTGCTGCGCCGCTTCCACGAGGCGACCGCCGAGAACGCGCCGGACGTGGTGGTGTGGGGGAGCGGTACGCCAATGCGTGAGTTCCTGCACGTGGACGACATGGCGGCGGCCAGTATTCACGTAATGGAGCTGGATCGCGAGGTGTGGCAGGAGAACACCGAGCCAATGCTGTCGCACATCAACGTCGGTACCGGCGTTGACTGCACCATCCGCGAGCTGGCGCAGACTATCGCGCAGGTGGTGGGCTACAAAGGCCGCGTGGTGTTTGACGCCACCAAGCCGGACGGCACGCCGCGCAAACTGCTGGACGTGACCCGCCTGCATCAGCTGGGCTGGTATCACGAGGTGTCACTGGAGCAGGGGCTGGCCAGCACCTACCAGTGGTTCCTGGAAAACCAGCACCGCTTCCGGGGGTAATGATGTTTTTAAGTCAGGAAGATTTTGCCACGGTAGTGCGTTCTACTCCGCTGATCTCAATCGATTTGATCGTGGAGAACGAACGCGGCGAGTTCTTGCTGGGGAAACGAACCAATCGTCCTGCACAGGGCTTTTGGTTCGTGCCCGGCGGGCGCGTGCAGAAGGATGAGACGCTCACCGATGCGTTTGAGCGTCTCACTCTGGCGGAGCTGGGCCTGCAGTTGCCGATGGCGGCTGGCCAGTTTTACGGGGTCTGGCAGCACTTCTATGACGATAACTTTTCAGGCACCGGGTTCTCCACGCACTACATCGTGCTGGGGTTCCGCCTGAAGGTGAATGAGGCAGTTCTGCATCTGCCTGATTCTCAGCATGACGACTACCGCTGGCAGACGCGAGAGGCGCTGCTGGCGAGCGATAACGTTCACGATAACAGTCGAGCGTACTTCCTCGCAGAACGTCAGGCCGAGGTGCCGGGTTTATGAAGATCCTTGTGTATGGCATTAACTATTCGCCGGAATTAACCGGCATCGGGAAATACACCGGCGAGATGGTCGAGTGGATGGCGAGCCAGGGACATGACGTGCGGGTCATTACCGCGCCGCCGTACTACCCGGAGTGGAAGGTGGGCGAGCGCTACTCAAGCTGGCGCTACCGCCGCGAAGAGGGCGCAGCGACCGTGTGGCGCTGCCCGCTCTACGTGCCAAAACAGCCTTCGACGCTGAAACGTTTAATTCATCTGGGCAGCTTTGCCCTGAGCAGTTTTTTCCCGCTGATGGCGCAGCGTCGCTGGAAGCCGGATCGCATTATCGGTGTGGTGCCGACGCTGTTTTGCACGCCGGGCATGCGCCTGCTGGGCAAACTTTCCGGCGCGCGCACCCTGCTGCACATTCAGGATTATGAAGTGGACGCCATGCTCGGCCTGGGAATGGCGGGCAAGGGCAAGGGCGGCAAGGTGGCGAAGCTCGCCAGCGCCTTTGAGCGCAGCGGGCTGCACAACGTGGATTACGTCTCGACTATCTCGCGCTCGATGATGAACAAGGCGCAGGAAAAGGGCGTCCCGGCGGAGAGAGTCATTTTCTTCCCGAACTGGTCCGAAGTGGCGCGTTTCCGCGATGTGACAGAGCAAGACGCTCATGCGCTCCGCGCGCAGCTCGGATTGCCTGAAGACCAAAAAATCATTCTTTACTCGGGCAACATCGGCGAAAAGCAGGGGCTGGAGAGCGTCATTGAAGCGGCGCAGCAGCTTAGCGAACATCCGTGGACGTTTGTGATTGTCGGGCAGGGCGGTGGAAAAGCGCGGCTGGAAAAAATGGCCCTCGAACGCGGCCTGATCAACGTGAAATTTTTCCCGCTTCAGTCTTACGAGGCGCTACCTGCCCTGCTGAAGATGGGCGACTGCCATCTGGTCGTGCAAAAGCGCGGCGCGGCGGACGCGGTGCTGCCGTCCAAGCTGACCAACATTCTGGCGGTGGGCGGCAACGCGGTGATTACGGCAGAAGCCGAAACAGAATTAGGCCAGCTGTGTAACAGCTATCCCGGCATTGCCGTTTGCGTGGAGCCAGAATCCGTTCCCGCGCTGGTAGCCGGTATTGAGCAGGCACTCGCCATGCCAAAAGAGAACACGGTGGCACGTGAATATGCCGAACGCACGCTCGAAAAAGAGAACGTGCTGAGCCAATTTATTGCAGATATACGGGGATAAATCATGAGTCAAACCACGTTGTATCCGGTTGTGATGGCAGGTGGCTCTGGTAGCCGGTTGTGGCCGCTGTCCCGCGTGCTCTATCCAAAACAGTTCCTCTGCCTGAAAGGGGACCTCACCATGCTGCAAACGACGGTCAACCGTCTGCACGGCGTGGAGTGTGAAAGTCCGGTCGTTATTTGTAACGAACAGCACCGTTTTATCGTTGCCGAGCAGCTGCGCCAGCTGAACAAACTCACAGAAAACATCATTCTGGAGCCTGCCGGTCGTAACACTGCCCCTGCGATCGCCCTGGCGGCGCTGGCGGCAAAACGCAGCAGCCCGAACTGCGACCCGCTGATGCTGGTGCTGGCGGCTGACCACGTCATTCAGCAGGAAGAGGCGTTTCGCGACGCGGTCCGTGCGGCCATTCCTTACGCGGAAAGCGGCAAGCTGGTGACCTTCGGCATCGTGCCGGACCTGCCGGAAACCGGCTATGGCTACATCCGTCGCGGCAGCGTGACGCCGGGCGAAGGCGACAGCGTGGCGTTTGACGTGGCGCAGTTCGTCGAAAAACCGAATCTGGAAACCGCGCAGGCCTACGTGGCCAGCGGGGAATATTACTGGAACAGCGGCATGTTCCTGTTCCGAGCCGGACGCTACCTGGAAGAGCTGGAAAAATACCGTCCGGACATCCTGAGCGCCTGCGAGAAAGCGATGGCGGTAGTCGATCCTGACCTCGACTTTATTCGTGTGGATGAGCAATCTTTCCTCGCCTGCCCGGAGGAGTCCATTGACTACGCGGTCATGGAGCGCACGGCGGATGCCGTCGTGGTTCCGATGGACGCGGGCTGGAGCGATGTGGGGTCCTGGTCATCCCTGTGGGAGATCAGTGCGCATACCCCGGAGGGTAACGTCCATCACGGTGATGTGATTAGCCACAAAACGGAAAACAGCTATGTTTATGCCGAATCCGGCCTGGTCACCACGGTTGGGGTGAAGGATCTGGTGGTCGTGCAGACCAAAGATGCGGTGCTGATTGCCGACCGTAACGCCGTGCAGGACGTTAAAAAAGTGGTTGAACAAATCAAGGCCGATGGTCGTCACGAGCACCACATTCACCGCGAAGTCTACCGTCCGTGGGGCAAGTATGACTCCATCGACTCCGGCGACCGCTATCAGGTGAAGCGTATTACCGTGAAGCCGGGTGAAGGGCTGTCCGTACAGATGCACCACCATCGCGCCGAGCACTGGGTGGTGGTGGCGGGAACCGCAAAAGTCACCATCGACGGCGAAATCAAACTGCTGGGCGAAAACGAATCCATCTACATTCCGCTGGGGGCCACGCACTGTCTGGAGAACCCGGGGAAAATTCCGCTCGACTTAATTGAAGTGCGCTCCGGTTCGTATCTGGAGGAGGACGATATCGTTCGCTTCCAGGATCGTTACGGACGGGTGTAGCGCCTCTGCTTCCTGCCCGGTGGCGCTGCGCTAACCGGGCCTACGAATGAAAAAAAAGAATTTGGCCATTAATTGGTCAGGGCCAACTGTTGCCTGAAAAAGGGGTCATCATGGAAAAGTTAACCTGTTTTAAAGCCTACGATATTCGCGGCAAGCTGGGCGAAGAGCTGAATGAAGATATTGCGTGGCGCATTGGCCGCGCGTACGGCGAATATTTAAAGCCGCAAACTATCGTGCTGGGCGGCGACGTGCGCCTGACCAGCGAGTCCCTGAAGCTGGCCCTGGCGAAAGGGCTGCAGGATGCGGGCGTGGACGTGCTGGATATCGGCCTTTCCGGTACAGAAGAGATCTATTTTGCCACCTTCCACCTGGGCGTGGACGGCGGTATTGAAGTGACCGCCAGCCACAACCCGATGGACTACAACGGCATGAAGCTGGTGCGCAAGGGCGCGCGTCCGATCAGTGGCGATACCGGCCTGCGCGACGTGCAGCGTCTGGCCGAAGCCAACGACTTCCCGCCGGTGAATGACGCGAAGCGCGGCAGCTACAAGCAGATCAATTTGCAAAAAGAGTACATCGACCACCTGCTGGGCTACATCAACGTGGCAAACCTGAAGCCGCTGAAGCTGGTCATCAACTCCGGTAACGGCGCGGCCGGTCCGGTGGTGGATGCCCTGGAGGCCCGCTTTAAGGCGCTGAACGTGCCGGTCACCTTCATCAAAGTGCATAACACCCCGGACGGCAACTTCCCGAACGGTATTCCTAACCCGCTGTTGCCGGAGTGCCGCGACGACACCCGTAACGCGGTGATTGAGCACGGTGCCGATATGGGGATCGCCTTTGACGGTGACTTCGACCGCTGCTTCCTGTTCGACGAAAAAGGGCAGTTCATCGAGGGCTACTACATCGTCGGCCTGCTGGCGGAAGCCTTCCTCGAGAAAAACCCTGGGGCGAAGATCATTCACGATCCGCGCCTCTCCTGGAACACCGTCGATGTGGTGTCCGCGGCGGGCGGTACGCCGGTGATGTCCAAAACTGGGCACGCCTTTATCAAAGAGCGCATGCGTGAAGAAGACGCTATTTACGGCGGCGAGATGAGCGCTCACCACTACTTCCGTGATTTTGCCTACTGCGACAGCGGGATGATCCCGTGGCTGCTGGTGACCGAGCTGCTGTGCCTGAAAGGGCAGACCCTGGGCGAGCTGGTGCGTGACCGCATGGCGGCCTTCCCGGCGAGCGGGGAGATCAACAGCAAGCTGGCGCAGCCTGCCGACGCGATTGCCCGTGTGGAACAGCACTTTGCCATTCACGCGCTGGAAATTGACCGTACCGACGGCATCAGCATGGCGTTCCCGCAGTGGCGCTTCAACCTGCGCTCGTCCAATACCGAGCCGGTGGTGCGCCTGAACGTGGAATCCCGTGCCGACACGGCGCTGATGGAAGCCCGAACGAAGGACATTCTGGCGCTGTTGAATCAGTAACAATTGCCCCTCACCCCAGCCCTCTCCCCACAGGGGAGAGGGTGTTCAAGTTCCCTCTCCCCTGTGGGGAGAGGGGTAGGGTGAGGGGTAAGGTTTTGAACTAAAGGAACAACGATGACGAATCTAAAAAAACGCGAACGAGCGAGAACGAATGCATCGTTAATCTCTATGGTGCAGCGTTTTTCTGATATCACCATCATGGTCGGCGGATTGTGGGCGGTGTGTCGGATTAGCGGGCAACCGTTCTTATATATGCATCTGCTGATGGCATTGATTGCGCTGGTCGTGTTTCAGATGATCGGCGGGATGACCGATTTTTACCGCTCGTGGCGTGGGGTGAAAATCACCACCGAGCTGATGTTGTTGCTGCAAAACTGGACCTTAAGCCTGATTTTCAGCGCCGGGCTGGTGGCATTCAGCCATGATTTTGATAACCGCCTCGTGACCTATCTCTGCTGGTACCTGTTGACCAGCGTGGGCATGGTGGTGTGCCGTTCGCTGATCCGCTTCGGTGCGGGCTGGCTGCGCAATCGGGGTTACAACAGACGCTATGTGGCCGTAGCAGGGGATTTGCCCGTCGGCCAGGTGCTGCTCGACAGCTTCCGCAAAGAGCCGTGGTTAGGTTTTGAAGTGGTGGGGATCTACCACGACGCGAAGCCGGGCGGCGTCCCGTCTGAGTGGGCTGGCAACTACGAGCAGCTTATCGACGACGCGAAAGCAGGGAAGATCCACAACGTCTATATCGCCATGCAGATGAAAGACGAATCCCGCATTAAGAAACTGATGCGCGAGCTGGCGGATACCACCTGTTCGGTGATCCTGATCCCGGATGTCTTTACCTTCAACATCCTCCATTCTCGCATTGAAGAAGTGAACGGCGTGCCGGTTGTGCCGCTGTACGATACGCCGCTGTCCGGTATTAACCGCGTGCTCAAGCGCGTGGAAGATATTGTTCTCTCTTCGCTGATCCTGCTGCTGATTTCGCCTGTACTGTGCTGCATCGCGCTGGCGGTGAAAATCAGTTCACCCGGGCCGATTATCTTCCGCCAGACACGCTACGGCATGGACGGCAAGCCGATCATGGTGTGGAAATTCCGCTCCATGAAGGTGATGGAAAACGACAAGGTGGTGACCCAGGCGACGCAGAACGATCCGCGCGTGACCCGCGTGGGGAACTTCCTGCGCCGGACCTCGCTGGACGAGCTGCCGCAGTTCATTAACGTCTTCACCGGCGGCATGTCGATTGTTGGCCCGCGTCCTCACGCGGTAGCCCATAACGAGCAGTACCGTTCACTGATTGAAGGCTACATGCTGCGCCATAAGGTGAAGCCAGGCATCACCGGCTGGGCGCAGATCAACGGCTGGCGCGGCGAGACCGACACGCTGGAAAAAATGGAAAAACGCATTGAGTTCGATCTGGAGTACATCCGTGAGTGGAGCCTCTGGTTCGATATCAAGATTGTTTTTCTGACCATCTTCAAAGGTTTCGTGAACAAAGCGGCGTACTAAGATGAGCTTACGTGAAAAAACCATCAGCGGCGCCAAGTGGTCGGCCATGGCCACCATCGTCATCATCGGCCTTGGGCTGGTGCAGATGACGGTGCTGGCGCGCATTATCGATAACCACCAGTTCGGCCTGCTGACCGTCTCGCTGGTGATTATCGCGCTGGCCGATACGCTGTCTGACTTCGGTATCGCCAACTCGATTATCCAGCGCAAAGAGATCAGCCATCTGGAGCTGACCACGCTCTACTGGCTGAACGTTGGGCTGGGGATCTTCGTGTTCGTACTGGTGTTCCTGCTGAGTGACACCATCGCCCGCGTGCTGCACAACCCGGATCTGGCTCCGCTGATGCGTACGCTGTCGTTTGCATTTGTGGTGATCCCACACGGGCAGCAATTCCGCGCGCTGATGCAAAAAGAGCTGGAGTTCAACAAGATCGGCATGATTGAAACAAGTGCCGTGCTGGCGGGCTTTACCTTCACCGTGGTGAGCGCCCATTTCTGGCCGCTGGCGATGACCGCCATCCTCGGTTACCTGGTTAACTCTGCCGTGCGTACGCTGCTGTTCGGTTACTTTGGCCGCAAGATTTACCGTCCGGGGCTGCATTTCTCTCTCGCGTCCGTGTCGTCCAACCTGCGCTTTGGCGCGTGGCTGACGGCGGACAGCATTATCAACTACGTCAATACCAACCTTTCGACGCTGGTACTGGCGCGCATTCTGGGCGCGAGCGTGGCGGGGGGCTACAACCTGGCCTACAACGTCGCGGTCGTACCGCCGATGAAGCTGAACCCGATTATCACCCGCGTGCTGTTCCCGGCGTTTGCCAAGATTCAGGACGACACCGAAAAGCTGCGCGTTAACTTCTACAAGCTGCTTTCCGTAGTGGGGATTATTAACTTCCCGGTGCTGCTGGGGCTGATGGTGGTCTCCAGCAACTTCGTGCCGCTGGTGTTTGGTGAGAAGTGGAACGGCATCATCCCGATCCTGCAGCTGCTGTGTGTGGTAGGGCTACTGCGATCCGTGGGAAATCCGATTGGTTCCCTGCTGATGGCAAAAGCGCGCGTGGATATCAGCTTTAAGTTCAACGTGTTTAAAACCTTCCTGTTTATTCCGGCAATCATCGTGGGTGGACACATGGCGGGCGCTATCGGCGTTACGCTCGGGTTCCTGCTGGTACAAATTATCAACACCGTGCTGAGCTACTTCGTGATGATCAAGCCGGTGCTGGGCTCCAGCTACCGTCAGTACATCCTGAGCCTGTGGCTGCCGTTTTATCTCTCCTTACCTACGCTTGCGGTCAGCTATGGCCTGGGCGTGGTGCTCAGCGGTCATCTGCCGCTGGCGGCGCTGCTGGCGGTACAGGTCGCCTCGGGCGCACTGGCGTTCTGCGTGATGATTGTGCTGTCGCGTAATGCGCTGGTGGTTGAGATGAAGCGCCAGTTTTGCCGTAACGAAAAAATGAAAACGCTGCTTCGCGCAGGCTAATTTTAAGAGGCCATTATGAAATTACTTATTCTTGGCAACCATACCTGCGGCAACCGTGGCGACAGCGCCATCCTGCGCGGTTTATTGGATGCAATTAACACCCTTGAGCCTGAGACAGAAGTGGATGTGATGAGCCGTTATCCGGTCAGCTCATCCTGGTTACTGAACCGCCCGGTAATGGGCGACCCGCTCTACAGCCAGATGAAACAGCACAACAACGCCGCGGGCGTGATGGGGCGCGTGAAGAAAGTCCTGCGCCGTCGCTACCAGCATCAGGTGCTGCTTTCCCGCGTGACCGACACCGGCAAGCTGCGCAATATCGCCATTGCCCAGGGCTTTACGGATTTTGTCCGTCTGCTCTCCGGCTATGACGCCATTATTCAGGTCGGCGGTTCGTTCTTCGTCGATCTTTACGGTGTGCCGCAGTTTGAGCATGCGCTCTGTACCTTTATGGCGAAAAAGCCGCTGTTTATGATCGGCCACAGCGTCGGGCCCTTCCAGGATCCGCAGTTTAACCAGCTGGCGAACTACGTGTTTGGTCATTGCGACGCGCTGATCCTGCGCGAGTCCGTGAGCCTGGACCTGATGAAGCGTAGCGAGATCGACACGTCAAAAGTTGAGCACGGCGTGGACACCGCCTGGCTGGTGGATCACCAGGTCGATAATTTCCAGCCGAGCTACGCGGTACAGCACTGGCTCGACGTGGCGGAGAAACAGAAAACCGTCGCCATCACCCTGCGCGAGCTCGCGCCATTTGATAAACGTCTTGGCACCACGCAGGCGGCGTATGAGAAAGCCTTCGCCGACGTGGTGAACCGCGTGCTGGACAGCGGATACCAGGTGCTGGCGCTCTCCACCTGTACCGGTATCGACAGCTACAACAAAGATGACCGCATGGTGGCGCTTAACCTGAGTCACCTGGTGAACGACCCGTCACGCTACCACGTGGTGATGGACGAGCTGAACGACCTGGAGATGGGCAAACTGCTCTCCGCCTGTGACCTCACCGTTGGCACGCGCCTTCACTCGGCCATTATCTCCATGAACTTCGGCACGCCAGCGATTGCCATCAACTACGAGCACAAATCAGCGGGCATTATGCAGCAGCTTGGCATGCCGGAAATGGCGGTCGATATTCGTCATCTTCTCGACGGTTCGCTGGGCGCCATGGTCGGCGACACGCTGGGACAGCTGCCTGAGATTAACGAACGCCTGGCCGTGGCGGTGAAAGCCGAGCGCGAAAAAGGGATCGGCATGGTGAAATCGGTGCTCGACCGCGTCGGGGAGGGGAAATGAAGGTTGGTTTCTTCTTACTGAAATTTCCGCTGTCGTCTGAGACCTTTGTACTGAACCAAATCACTGCGTTTATCGATATGGGATATGACGTGGAGATTATCGCCCTGCAAAAGGGCGATACGCAAAACACCCATGCGGCGTACACCCAGTATGGGCTGGAAGCCAAAACCCGCTGGCTGCAGGATGAGCCGGGCGGGCGGCTGAACAAACTGCGCTACCGCGCCAGCCAGACGCTGCGCGGGCTGCACCGTCCCTCGACGTGGCGGGCGCTGAACGTGTCACGCTACGGGGCGGAATCCCGCAAT
Source organism: Enterobacter sp. ENT02 (assembly GCF_019219165.1). Lineage (NCBI taxonomy): Bacteria > Pseudomonadati > Pseudomonadota > Gammaproteobacteria > Enterobacterales > Enterobacteriaceae > Enterobacter > Enterobacter sp. ENT02. The sequence goes on along the minus strand of NZ_JAHUWD010000001.1, from coordinate 832,057 downwards.
CTGATCCTCTCCGCCATTTGCGGGCAAACGGCGCAGCCGTATCGTGCGGATGTGTTTATCGCCCACTTCGGCCCGGCGGGCGTGACCGCCGCGAAGCTCCGCGAGCTGGGGGTAATTGACGGCAAAATCGCGACCATTTTCCACGGTATCGATATCTCCAGCCGGGAAGTGCTGAACCACTATACCCCGGAGTATCAGCAGCTTTTCCGCCGCGGTGACATGATGCTGCCCATTAGCGAACTGTGGGCCGGTCGGCTGAAAAAGATGGGCTGCCCGAGCGAAAAAATTACCGTTTCGCGGATGGGCGTCGATATGGAGCGCTTCACCCAGCGCCCGGTGAAGGTGCCGGGGAAACCGCTGCAGATTATCTCGGTCGCGCGTTTAACCGAGAAGAAAGGGCTGCACGTCGCGATTGAAGCCTGTCGTCAGCTAAAAGCGCGTGGGGTGGATTTCCACTATCGCATTTTAGGTATCGGCCCCTGGGAGCGCCGACTGCGCACGCTGATCGAACAGTACCAGCTGGAAGGCTGTGTGGAGATGCCGGGCTTCAAGCCAAGCCATGAGGTGAAGGCGATGCTCGACGAGGCGGACGTTTTCCTGCTGCCCTCCGTGACCGGTGCGGACGGTGATATGGAAGGTATTCCGGTCGCGCTGATGGAGGCCATGGCCGTGGGGATTCCTGTCGTGTCGACGCTGCACAGCGGGATCCCGGAACTGATCAGATCGGAGTATTCCGGCTGGCTGGTGCCTGAAAATAATGCTTTCGCCCTGGCCGATCGCTTAGCGGCCTTCAGCGACATCGACCAGCAGGAGCTGGTACCGGTGCTGCAAAATGCCCGACAAAAAGTCGAAACAGAATTTAACCAGCAGGTGATTAATCGCCAGTTAGCGAGCCTGCTGCAAACGCTGTAACGCCGAGGTTGTATGCTGAAAAAGATTACCCGACGCCATTTTGTCTCTTCCTTAACCGTCCTGGCGGCAATGCCGCTGCTGTCGCCGCACGCCGCGCGGGCAGCCACCGGGAGGACGGTCTCTGTGGAACAGTACAACAACAGCGACTGGATCGCCGCTTTTAAGCAGGCGTTCTCCGAGGCCGACACCGTTGTGGTACCCGCCGATCTCGTCTGCGATAACATCAATACCGGGATTTTTATCCCCGACGGTAAAACGCTCCTGATACGGGGTGGGCTCAAAGGCAACGGGCGCGGGCGCTTTGTGCTCCAGGAAGGCAGTAAAGTCATCGGTGAGGGAGAAGGGCGCACGCACAACATCACGCTGGATGTCCGCGGCTCCGATTGCGTCATCAAAGGTCTGGCGATGAGCGGCTTTGGCCCCGTCACGCAGATCTACATCGGCGGCAAAAAGCCGAGGGTGATGCGCAACCTCCTCATCGATAATATCAACGTGAGCCAGGCCAACTACGCCATTTTGCGACAGGGCTTCCATAATCAGGTGGACGGTGCGCGCATTACCAACAGTCGATTTAGCCACCTGCAGGGTGACGCGATTGAGTGGAACGTGGCGATCAACGACCGTAACATTCTGATCTCAGACCATGTGATCGACAACATCAACTGCACCAACGGCAAAATCAACTGGGGGATTGGCATCGGGCTTGCGGGAAGTACCTACGACAATGACTACCCTGAAAAGCAGACCGTGAAGAACTTCGTGGTGTCCAATATAACGGGCAGCAACTGTCGTCAGTTAGTCCATGTCGAAAACGGTAAGCACTTTGTTATTCGCAATATTAAGGCTAAAAACATTACCCCCGACTTCAGCAAAAAAGCGGGAATAGATAACGCCACGGTAGCGATTTACGGCTGTGATAATTTCGTTATTGATAATGTCGACATGGTCAATAGTGCTGGAATGTTAATCGGTTACGGCGTAATTAAAGGCAACTACCTGTCGATACCGCAGAATTTTAAGCTCAACGATATTCGCCTGGATAATCGGCAACTTGCCTATAAGCTGCGCGGAATACAAATTTCATCCGGCAACGCGACCTCGTTTGTCGCCATCACTAACGTTGACATGCAGCGCGCGACGCTTGAGCTGCACAACAAGCCTCAGCATCTTTTCTTGCGTAACATCAACGTGATGCAGGAAGCTGCTGTGGGACCGGCGCTGAAAATCAAATTCGATTTGCGTAAGGACGTGCGGGGCAAGTTTATGGCCAAAGACGAAACGCTGCTGTCGCTGGCAAACATTAAGGCCGTCAATGAAAAGGGGCAAAGCTCGGTGGATATTGACCGGGTTGACCAGCATGTTGTGAATACGGAACGGCTGAATTTTGCGCTGCCGAGTAGATAATCACCCGCGGGTAATTTTTGCGACGATTCCTGGTTGGATAATGTGATCTATTCAGATTACAACTACTGTAATTTGTGGTGCCTGGGCGTAACATGAATCCAGAATTACAGCAAAACGTACTGGCGAAAACAGGTTTAAAAGCTATAATTCGTCAACCATTTTAAGGTGGAAGATATAATGATTAATTTGAAAGCAGTCATTCCGGTAGCGGGTCTGGGCATGCATATGCTGCCAGCCACCAAGGCAATTCCTAAAGAGATGCTGCCGATCGTCGACAAGCCGATGATTCAGTACATCGTCGACGAGATTGTTGCTGCAGGGATCAAAGAAATCGTTCTGGTCACGCACTCCTCGAAGAATGCGGTTGAAAACCACTTCGACACCTCTTACGAACTCGAAGCGTTGCTTGAGCAGCGCGTTAAGCGTCAGCTGTTGGCAGAAGTTCAATCTATCTGCCCGCCTGGCGTGACTATCATGAACGTGCGCCAGGCGCAGCCGCTGGGTCTGGGCCACTCGATTCTGTGCGCGCGTCCGGTCGTGGGTGATAACCCGTTCATCGTCGTTCTGCCGGATATCATCATTGATACCGCATCTGCGGATCCGCTGCGTTACAACCTGGCGGCGATGGTGGCGCGTTTCAACGAGACGGGCCGCAGCCAGGTGCTGGCGAAACGCATGGATGGCGATCTCTCTGAGTACTCTGTCATTCAGACGAAAGAAGCGCTGGAGACGGAAGGGCAGGTGAGCCGCATTGTTGAGTTCATCGAAAAACCGGATCAGCCTCAAACGCTGGACTCCGACCTGATGGCCGTTGGCCGCTATGTTCTGAACGCAGATATCTGGGCCGAGCTGGAAAAAACGGAGCCAGGCGCCTGGGACCGTATCCAGCTGACCGATGCGATTGCTGAACTGGCGAAAAAACAGTCCGTAGATGCCATGCTGATGACCGGTGACAGCTACGACTGCGGCAAGAAAATGGGGTATATGCAGGCGTTTGTGAACTACGGCCTGCGTAACCTGAAGGAAGGGGCGAAGTTCAGAAGCCGCATTGAGAAGTTGCTGGCTAACGACTGATTTGTCTCTGTCTGTTTGAAAAAGCGGCAGTTATCATTTGGTATGTGTAAACATAACCAAAATGGTAACTGCCGCTTTTTGTTATTAATTCTAGTGATAACATGGAGTTATCTGATTCAAATGTGGACTGATTTGTAACGATTTGTGCTTGTTTCCTGGAGCATTTAGGACGACAATTAACGCCAGTTTTTTGTCTGTAATCAGACCTCAGAATCCTTTATTCAACATTCGCTCAGTGCACTGGTAGCTGTTAAGCCAGGGGCGGTAGCGTGTAAAATTTCTGAAGCCGCTATTATTAATCGGCTTCCAGAGCATCAATATCTCGATATACCCATTAGATGGAATAGCTAACGTGAAGATTCTTGTTACGGGCGGTGCCGGTTTTATCGGCTCAGCAGTGGTGCGACATATTATTAATAATACCCAGGATGCAGTTGTCAATGTGGATAAACTGACGTATGCCGGTAACCTGGAGTCACTGACCGACGTTAATGATAGTGATCGTTATGTCTTTGAACATGCGGATATTTGCGATAAAGCGGCAATGGATCGCATTTTCGCCGAGCACAAACCGGATGCGGTGATGCACCTTGCGGCAGAAAGTCACGTTGACCGTTCTATTACCGGCCCCGCTGCGTTTATTGAGACCAATATTGTCGGTACCTATGTGCTGCTGGAAGCCGCACGGGCTTACTGGTCGACGCTGGATGACGCGGCCAAAGCGGCGTTTCGCTTCCACCACATCTCCACTGACGAAGTGTACGGTGATTTACCTCATCCTGATGAACATCCGGCCTCTGCTGAGCTGCCGCTGTTTACCGAAACCACAGCCTATGCGCCAAGTAGCCCGTATTCTGCTTCTAAAGCGTCCAGCGATCACCTGGTTCGCGCATGGCTGCGTACCTACGGTTTCCCAACGATTGTGACCAACTGCTCCAATAACTATGGCCCGTATCACTTCCCAGAGAAGCTGATCCCGCTGGTAATTTTGAATGCCCTGGACGGTAAAGCGCTGCCTATTTACGGCAAAGGCGACCAGATCCGCGACTGGCTGTATGTTGAAGATCATGCGCGTGCCCTGTACACCGTAGTAACTCAGGGTAAACCCGGTGAGACGTATAACATCGGTGGGCATAACGAGAAGGAGAACCTGGACGTGGTGCACACCATCTGCGATCTGCTGGATGAGATTGTGCCGAAAGAGGGATCATATCGCGACCAGATTACTTACGTTGCTGACCGACCGGGACACGATCGCCGCTATGCGATTGATGCGCATAAAATTGGTGCTGAATTAGGCTGGAATCCGGAAGAGACGTTTGAAAGCGGCATCCGCAAAACAGTTGAATGGTATCTGAGCAATCAGGATTGGGTAAATAACATTCGGAATGGCGCATATCAAAATTGGGTTAAAGCAAACTACGAAAATAGATAAGCCCACATTCTTCGTTATTGAAAAGATTAATTTAACCAATTAAGTGAATATTAAAATGGAAAATCGCAAAGGTATTATTCTCGCTGGTGGATCAGGCACTCGCTTATACCCTGTTACCATGGCAGTGAGTAAGCAATTATTACCCGTATACGACAAGCCAATGATATACTATCCTTTGTCAACACTGATGCTTGCCGGTATCAGAGATATATTAATTATTAGCACACCTCTTGAAACTCCTCGGTTCCAACATTTATTAGGTGACGGTAGCAAGTGGGGCATTAATCTTCAGTATAAAGTTCAGGAAAGCCCAGATGGACTTGCCCAAGCATTCATTATTGGTGAAGAATTCATCGGCGATGATTGTTGTGCTCTAATTTTGGGTGATAATATTTTCTACGGACATGATTTGCCTAAAGAACTTGAAATTGCAATGCAGCGCCAGTCTGGGGCGACTGTATTTGCTTACCATGTTACCGATCCTGAACGCTATGGCGTCATCGAGTTTGATAAGCAAGGTAAAGTCATCTCTCTGGAAGAAAAACCAACAGAGCCAAAAAGTAACTATGCTGCCACAGGTCTTTATTTTTACGACCGCCAGGTGATTGAAATGGCTAAGAAATTGAAGCCATCTGCACGTGGGGAATTAGAAATTACTGATATTAACAACTTGTATATGCAGCAGGATGAACTTTCAGTAGCACTCATGGGGCGCGGATATGCCTGGCTCGATACCGGAACTCATGAAAGTCTGATTGAAGCAAGTAACTTCATCAGAACGCTTGAAACTCGCCAGGGGCTCAAGGTGTCATGTCCTGAAGAAATTGCTTACCGTAAAGGATTCATTACTGCAGACCAAGTACGTGCCCTTGCTAAACCACTGGGTAAAAATGATTACGGCGCGTACCTTCTTCGTATGGTTGAACATGATTTATAACCATCAGTCGGTATGACGACACGTTAATATTTGTGAAGTTCAAAGTTTATGATCATTTAAGGTTAACCAAATGAGTAACAATAAGATCACCGTTTTTGGTTCTGGCGGTTTTATCGGTTCAGCGGTGTTTGCAAGACTCGATAAGGCAGGTTTTCAGGTCGAGAAAGGTGACTGGCAGTGTAATGATTTTTCTGGTCAATCGTTAGGAACAGTGATTTATTGCTGTGGAGTAGGTGATTGCAAGCGAACTGAAGATGTCATTTACTCTCATGTTGATGCATTGCGTAATATAATTAATTCGGCTACCTACGATAAAATAGTGTATGTTTCATCGACCCGAGTGTATCTCAATAATGATGATTCAGCGGAGACGTCAGCGTTACGTCTGTCATTCGATGATAAGCGTTGCCTCTTTAACCAGGCAAAATTGCTTGGCGAGAGTGTTGCACTGGCACAAGAGAAGCCATGTTTGATCGTCAGGCCATCAAACGTATACGGTAAAGCATTCAATAGTCCGCTTTTTCTGCCATCATTGGTTCGTGATGCTATTACTAAAGGTGAAATCAATCTTTTCGTATCCCCGGATTACGAGAAAGATTATGTTTATATAGATGATTTGGTCGATTTTATTTTGAACGCTGTTCAGAATCATGTTATTGGAACGTATAACATTGCTTCCGGCGAAAACGTGAGTGCAAAAAAATTGGTTCAAATTATTGAAGAGTATACCCAATGTAGCTCTGTTTGGCACCCTGTTAGTAGCGAAGACATCTTTCCTGTGATCAATATAGATAAATATAAATCATTAGATTTCTCTCCGCGAAAAGTAGAAAGCCTTTTAATTGAGATGATCCATGAGTTCAGGAAACAGTTTGCTTGAGAAGATCGAGAAAGTTAATAATGTTGTTGTTGGTTTAGGAACCAACCTGGTTGGGAATGTCATTATGTTCCTGACGACAATTTATATAACGAATAATGTAACAGAACAGGTTTATGGGGAGTTTAGATTAACATTTGCACTTATTTCTATTCTTGTATTAGCCTTGATGCTAGGTCGAGATAGTTCTGTTTTGTATTTCTATCAAAAAGAAAAGAAGGATAGTGTAATACTCGAAGAAGTTATGAGCGGATTACTGCTTATTACTATCGGGTGTATAGTATTATATGTATTTGATGACTTTTTTATAAGAACATTATTGAGTAACCAGGTAAGCACTGGAAGTTATCACTTATCATTATTGATGATCCCTTTATGGGCTGCATATAACCTCCTTACACCCGTGGTTCGAGTTAAAGGATTTGTAAACTCCAGTTTCATATTATCTAACCTTTTACAGCGGTTTTTAAGATTTCCATTTTTAGTCGTATTTGTCATTTTAGGCTATACAGGTTTTGCTGGCTTGGCCTGGAGCATGATTTTGTCACAGATCCTTCTTCTTGGGATCTTGTTATATTATTTATTTTCTGTAGTGCAGTGGAGCACTCCAGCAATAAGTAGTTTTTTTACGAGGTTTGGATATGCCCTAAGCCTGGGAGTCAATTCTATTATGCTTGCTATTGCAGGCAAAATAGATGTTCTAATTTTGGGCAAACTGTCTTCGGTGGTGGATGTGGCTGTTTACGACATTGTCACTTCCTTGGCTATAGTGTGCTTATTCCCTTACATTGCATTATCAAAATCATTTGAACCACGCCTGTATCAATATTTTGTTCATCCAGAAAAACATTGTTCCTATCGATTAAATTTATCTTTAGCAATGACACTTACTACGCTAGGCGGCGTATTTTTCATTATTTTTAGTCGCGAAATACTTGCGCTATTTGGTCGAGAGTATGTTCGCGGCGATTTTGCATTTTTACTGGTGTCCATTTCATATATTCTCATAAGTTGCTGGGGTGCTGTAAGCGAATGGATGACGATGAATGGGTATGCTAAGTATAATTTCGCTTTTCTTATAATCAGCGCTGCGATCAATATTGCATTATGCTATCTGCTTATACCCTTGTACGGTTTGACAGGGGCAGCTCTTGCTCTAGGAGTAGGACTCTTTCTCTCAAAAATGATGGCATTTATTTTTATCATCTTTAAGGGGCCTGTTTTAAAGTTGGTGGCTGGACCTTTTGAAATCATACGCATTGTCATCTGTATAGCCATAGCTATCTATTTCCGTGAACAATCATTTCTAATTAAGTGCGGGATTTACTGTATTGCCGGTATCATTTTTGTTTTAAGTGACCAAAAGATAAGGCACTATATTTTTAAGATTATTAGAAATAAAAAGGTTGCTGCATGATTATATACATAGCAGTTAGTTTCCTTACTGTTTTTGTTCTTTTAGCCGCTACGGTTCCTGTCTTTCAACGATATGAACGACTGCTAGTCGCATTTTCATTTTTTACAATTTGGCTTATCGTCTCATTTAGTGTAAATGTTGGACCTGATTATGAGGCATATAAATTCATGTATGACTCACTCAATGAAAACTTTTTCCTTCAGGAGTATTTGTTTCGCCAGTTTGGATATTTGTTCAGAGCGAATGATTTACCATTTTCTGCATTTTATTTTTCACTGACATCAGTATATATATACTGTATTTACCGTGTATTTTTACGTTACAGAAATTTAGCTGTTCTAAATCTTCTTATTTTTATAATCATGCCTTATGGGCTTATAGAAGGTGGTTTTAATTACTTACGACAGAATATGGCGGTTGCTTTATTCTATCTTTCAATAGTGTATTTGGTACGCACTCAGTTTATACGCTATTCTTTTTGTAATGTTCTTGGTGTTTTGTTTCATAAATCAGCACTGATCTTAATTCCATTGTACTTTGTCATTAAAATGAATATAAGTGCTCGGAAAAGCCTATTTATATATTTTGTTGTACTCGGGGCAACATTAAGTCTTGAAGTCCCATTCATTAAAAACAGCCTGCTCATGATATTAGGAAGTATACCTGGGTATGGTGGTACTTATGTTAATTTCAGAGATGGTGAATTTCTTAATGCATTAAGTACTAAAGGAGTGTTTAGCTATATCTATCAGTGTATTCCTATTTTGCTCCTGATAATTTATAAAGATAAAGTGATTGTAACTCGAAACGAGCAAGTTTTATTTAATATAACTTATTTGTCGCTTATAACATTGACTATGGCATTAGAATTAAGAATTATGCTCCGAGTGGAGTATTATTTCGTATTGGCGAAAGTATTCACATTGCCTCTTTTAGTTAGGCTATGTAGTAATGATAAAACACGCACACTCTTTGTTTTATCGCTGATACTTTATTTTTCCTTGTATTTTGTTGCTGTTTATCTGACTGGAATAGAGAAGAATTTGCTCCCGTATAAATCTGTGTTAGGGTTCGAGGTTAATTAATGGCTGAAGTTGTACAAAAAAAATTACTTTTAATATCTCCGGTATTCTTCGGCTATGAGAAAAAAATACAAAGAGAATTGGAAGTTCAGGGATGGGACGTTACGTTTATTGATACAAGGCCTTCTAACTCATTTCTTACAAAAGTATTGATTCGATTAGGATTGAATTATTTAATTCGATCCCAACTTAGAAATCATCACGACAGAATTTTAAATCTTGTCAAAAATAATGATTTTTCAAAAATATTGTTTGTAAACCCTGAAGGTTTTAATGAGCGTTTTTTTCAGGATCTCAGAGAGTTAACAGAAGATGCAGATGTTAGACTTTATTTGTGGGACTCTATAGATAATAAGCCGCTGATAAAACCAACGCTAAAATATTACAATAAATGTTTCACTTTCGATCGTTCGGATGCGAGCAAGGTTGATAATTTTAATTTTCTACCGCTGTTCTATTCAAATGATTATGAAAATATCAGCCTGAAAAATAAACGTGATTATGATTTTGTTTTTATTGGTACAGTACATAGTCAGCGAATGAAAGTTGTTCAGTATTTTAGAGATTTTTCTTTACGCAATAACAATAATTTCTTCTATTATCTTTTTATACAAAGCAGAATTATTTACTGGGTCCGGCGTTTAACAGATGTGAGCTTTTCTCAATATAAAGACTATTCTTTTAATTTCAAATCACTGTCGGTTAATGAAATTATAGATATCTTTTCCTCAACTAAATCGGTTATTGATATCGAGCATGATAAGCAAAATGGCTTAACAATGAGAACTTTTGAGGTTTTGGCTGCTGGTATTAAAATTATTACAACCAATAAGGATATTGTAAATTATGATATATACCACCCGGATAATGTACATATTATAGACCGCTGTGACATTAAGTTTGACTCAGATTTTCTGAGTACCCCCTTCAGACCGTATCCCCCTGAGGTTATAGGGAAATACAGACTGAGTGCATGGGTCAAATCACTAGTAGAGTAAATGTGAAAAGAAAAAATTAATCATGAAGAAAATACTGACTGTTGGTTATTATGCTGATTTTTCCAGATTCTTTAATCAAATCAAATTAGAAACATCAAAGATATCTTCCGACTATACATTTTACCATATTAACCTGCATTTAAGTGGATACATATATTCACTCATGCATAGACAGAAATCGGTATACCTTCCATGGGCATCTAACAGGCATAGATCCAAAGGTGAAGGGAGTATTCAGGAAGATTATGAACGCTTTATTAAGTACCACGTCACTCTAAATCCCGGCATTGACAAAATTAAACTTCAGCAGCAGACTGCAAAGTATTATGATTATTTTGAGGTTTTTTTAAACGACTATCGTCCTGATTTGATAATTGTTAGTGGTGATTCTCGTATGCCCATTGAGGTCCTGCAGTTCATCGCCAGTCAACGTTCAATTGAGGTTTTACATTTCGAACAAGCACCACTTGGACGAACAATTTTAGATTCCAGGGGAGTTAATGCAAATTGTTCATGTAGAGATGTAGGTGCACTTGATTTAAATAAAGTTAATGAAACGGATGAAATCAAGCCCTATAAAGAAACCAAATGGGATGGTTATAAAAAATACAGATTTATTGATATTTTTATCGAGAAATTTTTGCCTTTCATGCAACCTATTGAACATATCAGGCCAAAGCGCAACATTGTAGATAAAAAATTATATCATAGCCTGCAATTGAGTCGATTTTCTCAAAATGATGCTCTCAACAAGGACGTTTATCTTCTCGTCCTGCAGGTTCCTGATGATGTTAACATGATTTATCATAGTCCGTATTTTTCTAATCACTATGAAATTGTCAAAGCTGTACACCGAGCTCTTCCTGAGGGCAGTGTTCTGGTCGTTCGTGAACACCCATTATTTAAGCAACTCTACGAGCCAGAATTGTACACTTATATCAATGAACATATTGACGTGTTCTTTGATTGTTCCGCTCGTCTTTTCGATGCAATGAATACTGCTAATGTTGTGGTAGTTAATAACTCAACTGTGGGTCTAGAATCTATTGAAATTGGTAAGCCTGTGGTCATCTTGGGTAATGCCTATTATGATCAATTCCCATTATGTTTTAAATACAAGGGTGAGAATCTGGAACAACTTCTTGTTGATGCTTCATGCGAATCGACACAAGAAGATTTAATGCTCAGGAAAAAATATTTGGTTTATCTTTTTAATCATTACTTTACTCCGGGACACTTCAGGGACTTAAACGGTCCTGCTCCTGCAAATATTGCTAAATGGATATCTGAAAATGTACATTAAAGTACTTTGGCTTATACGTAACTTTTTTTATAGAATATTATTCTTTAAAAAAGCAGGGCTATATGGTTACATCGGCAAGCCAATCTATTTTACAGGCCTGAGAAACGTCAGTGTAGGAAAAAAATTTAGGCTCTATCCGATGTGGCGTTTCGAAATATTAGACTCAGGCACGGTAACAATTGAGGACGATGTTTCGATAGGTCAATTTTTTCATCTGGTATCCTTGGGCAGCGAATTAGTGATAAAAAAGGGTACCGTTATCTCTGCAGATGTTCTGATCACTAATTCTGACCATCGTTTTATGGAGATTGATGTTCCTATCTATCGGCAACCTATGAATAATAAAATCACTATGATAGGAGAGAACTGTTTTATTGGCGCAGGTGCGAAGATTCTGGCGGGAACGACGTTAGGTAAACAATGCATTGTTGGTGCCAATTCAGTGGTGAAAGGCAATTTCCCTGATTATTGCGTAATCTCTGGAATTCCCGCTAAAATTATTAAAAAATATGATATTGAATCTGAACAATGGTTAACTGTTTAATCTGGAGATAGTATGTTAGTGCATGACACTTCCGTTGCTGGTTGTAAAATCATTGAACCTAAGGTTTTCGGTGATGAACGTGGTTTTTTTTTAGAAGTATTTGAACAAAAACGCTACGCTGAAATTCTTGGGGATGATATCTCTTTTGTGCAGGATAACTCTTCTCGCTCCAGAAAAAATGTATTGCGTGGATTACATTTTCAAAAGACCTTTCCTCAGGGGAAACTTGTTCGTGTTGTGCGTGGCGAAGTATTTGATGTTGCGGTTGATATTCGCCCAGACTCACCGACCTTTGGCAAATGGGAAGGGGTGCTTCTTTCTGAAAGCAACAAAAAGCAATTCTGGATCCCGCCTGGTTTAGCACATGGCTTCCTGGTTTTATCCGAATTAGCTGATTTTGAATATAAATGCACCGATTACTATCATCCGGAAGATGAAGCCTGCTTGATCTGGAATGACCCGGATGTAGGGATTGCCTGGCCTGCATCGGAACCGTTGTTGTCGGAGAAAGACGCAAAGGGACTTTTACTAAAAGAGCTTTTATCAACGATAAAAACTAAATAGCCTATTTCGTGTTTTCCGGTCATGATAGGTTATCATAGCGATTTGTGTTGAATCATTTTTTTAATGTGCAGTAAAAAACACCTGACAGGAGTATGTAATGTCCAAGCAACAGATCGGCGTTGTCGGTATGGCAGTGATGGGGCGCAACCTGGCGCTCAACATCGAAAGCCGTGGTTATACCGTCTCCGTTTTCAACCGCTCCCGTGAAAAAACCGAAGAAGTGATTGCCGAGAACCCGGGCAAAAAACTGGTTCCTTTCTATACGGTTAAAGAGTTTGTTGAGTCCCTGGAAACGCCTCGTCGTATCCTGTTAATGGTGAAAGCAGGCGCAGGTACAGATGCAGCGATCGACTCTCTGAAACCTTACCTGGATAAAGGCGACATCATCATTGATGGCGGCAACACTTTCTACCATGACACTATTCGTCGTAACCGTGAACTGTCAGCAGAAGGCTTTAATTTCATTGGTACCGGTGTTTCCGGTGGCGAAGAGGGTGCCCTGAAAGGCCCATCTATCATGCCTGGCGGCCAGAAAGAAGCGTATGAACTGGTTGCGCCAATCCTGACAAAAATTGCAGCGGTTGCTGAAGACGGCGAACCATGCGTTACCTATATAGGTGCAGATGGTGCGGGTCACTACGTTAAGATGGTTCACAACGGCATCGAATACGGCGATATGCAGCTGATCGCTGAAGCGTACTCCCTACTGAAAGGCGGCCTGAACCTCTCTAACGAAGAACTGGCTGAAACCTTCACTGACTGGAATAAAGGTGAGCTGAACAGCTACCTGATCGACATCACCAAAGATATCTTCACCAAGAAAGATGAAGACGGTAAATACCTGGTTGATGTGATTTTGGACGAAGCGGCGAACAAAGGTACTGGTAAATGGACCAGCCAGAGTTCTCTGGATCTGGGCGAGCCTCTGTCCCTGATCACTGAGTCTGTGTTTGCGCGTTACATTTCCTCTCTCAAAGAGCAGCGCGTTGCCGCTTCAAAAGTACTGTCTGGCCCTCAGGCCAAGCCAGCTGGTGATAAAGCTGAATTCGTTGAGAAAGTTCGTCGTGCGCTGTATCTGGGTAAAATCGTCTCTTATGCACAAGGTTTCTCTCAGCTGCGTGCCGCTTCAGACGAAAACAACTGGGATCTGAACTACGGCGAAATCGCGAAGATCTTCCGTGCTGGTTGCATTATCCGCGCTCAGTTCCTGCAGAAAATTACTGATGCGTACGCTGAAAATGCCGGTATCGCGAATCTGCTGCTGGCACCGTACTTCAAGAAAATCGCTGACGAATACCAGCAGGCGCTGCGTGACGTGGTTGCTTACGCTGTGCAGAACGGTATCCCTGTTCCGACCTTCTCCGCTGCGGTGGCGTACTATGACAGCTACCGTGCTGCCGTACTGCCAGCGAACCTGATTCAGGCACAGCGTGATTACTTCGGTGCGCATACGTATAAACGTACCGATAAAGACGGTGTATTCCATACCGAATGGATGGAATAATTTAATCAACTGGCTGTGAACATAACCCGGAGAATTCTCCGGGTTTTTTTTATTCTGAAAATGGCGATTTTTTTCGAAGAAGTCTGAATGTCAGCCCACTCATAGGGATTACTCCTGGTTTGCCTTGACAGTTCTGTTGGCAAGGAGGTACAAAGCCCAACAGTCAGGTTCATCGCGATGGTCAGGCGGCCATCAATACAGTTAACTCACAGAAGTCATTAGCGAATGAAAATAACTATTTCCGGAACAGGCTATGTTGGTCTTTCAAACGGCATTCTAATTGCTCAGAATCATGAAGTGGTTGCACTGGACATCGTGCAGGCCAAAGTGGATATGCTCAACCAGAAGAAGTCCCCGATTGTTGATAAGGAAATACAGGATTATCTCTCAAATAAGTCGCTGAATTTCCGTGCCACGACTGACAAAGAAGACGCCTACCGCGACGCTGATTTCGTCATCATCGCCACACCAACGGATTACGACCCTAAAACCAACTACTTCAACACCTCAACCGTAGAAGCGGTGATCAAAGATGTTATCGCAATCAACCCAAAAGCGGTGATGATCATCAAATCGACCATTCCGGTAGGCTTCACCAAATCGATTAAAGAAGAGTTGGGTATTGATAATGTCTTCTTCTCGCCAGAGTTTCTGCGCGAGGGCAGGGCGTTATACGATAACCTGCACCCATCCCGTATCGTGATCGGTGAGCGCTCTGAGCGTGCGGAACGTTTTGCCGCACTGCTCCAGGAAGGCGCAATCAAGAAAGATATTCCGGTACTGTTCACTGACTCTACCGAAGCCGAGGCGATCAAGCTCTTCGCCAATACCTATCTGGCAATGCGCGTGGCCTACTTCAACGAGCTGGACAGCTATGCAGAGAGTCTGGGCCTGAACACCCGCCAGATCATCGAAGGCGTGTGCCTCGACCCGCGTATCGGCAACCATTACAACAACCCGTCATTTGGCTACGGCGGTTACTGTCTGCCAAAAGATACCAAGCAGCTGCTGGCAAACTATCAGGCGGTGCCAAACAACCTGATTTCCGCGATTGTCGATGCCAACCGCACGCGTAAAGACTTCATCTCTGATTCTATCCTTGCGCGTCAGCCGAAAGTGGTGGGCGTCTATCGTCTGATCATGAAGAGCGGCTCTGATAACTTCCGCGCTTCTTCTATTCAGGGGATCATGAAGCGTATTAAGGCGAAAGGCGTGCAGGTCATTATCTATGAACCCGCGATGCAGGAAGACGAGTTCTTCCACTCCCGCGTGGTTCGCGATCTGGACGCTTTCAAGAAAGAAGCGGATGTGATTATCTCGAACCGCATGGCGGAAGAGCTGGCAGACGTGGCGGATAAGGTTTATACCCGCGATCTGTTTGGTAGCGACTAATCTCCCGTCTACCGCACATAAAAAACCCGGCTCATGCGCCGGGTTTTTTGTATTAAACCTTATAGAAATTACGGTACCAGTCGACAAAGTTCTTCACTCCGTCTTTTACCGAGGTCTGCGGTTTAAAACCAATCACGTCATATAACGCCTTCGTATCGGCGCTGGTTTCCAGCACGTCACCGGGCTGGATGGGCATCATGTTTTTCTCTGCCACTTTACCTAACGCGTCTTCCAGCGCGGTAATGTAATCCATCAGCTCGACAGGCGAGCTGTTGCCGATGTTGTAGACGCGATATGGTGCGGAGCTGGTCGCTGGCGACCCGGTCTCGACGGTCCAGTTCGCATCGGCCCGAGGGATCACATCTTGCAGGCGGATGATCGCTTCTGCGATATCATCGATGTAGGTGAAGTCACGTTTCATCTTGCCGTAGTTGTAGACATCAATACTCTTGCCTTCAATCATCGCTTTGGTGAACTTAAACAGCGCCATGTCCGGGCGTCCCCATGGACCGTACACCGTAAAGAAGCGAAGCCCGGTTGTCGGCAGGTTGTAGAGATGCGAGTAAGTGTGCGACATCAGCTCATTGGCTTTTTTGGTCGCCGCGTACAGTGAAACCGGGTGATCCACTGAGTCGTCAGTTGAGAACGGCATCTTACGGTTCAGGCCGTAAACGGAGCTGGAAGAAGCATACAGGAGGTGCTGAACCTTGTTATGGCGGCAACCTTCCAGCACGTTGAGATGGCCAACCAGGTTAGCATCTGCGTAGGCGTGTGGGTTTTCCAGCGAGTAGCGTACGCCCGCTTGAGCGGCCAGATGGATCACACGGTCAAATTTCTCGTTGGCGAAAAGCGTGGCCATACCTTCACGGTCGGCCAAATCCAGCTTGTGGAAGGTGAAATTATCGGAGTTGAGCAGATCCAGACGTGCCAGCTTTAGGTTCGGATCATAATAGTCATTCAGATTATCAATACCGACGACCTGATGACCTGCGTCCAGTAGTCGCTTGCTGACATGTGAACCGATAAAGCCTGCTGCGCCCGTTACCAAAAATTTCATATCTTTCCTCGTTAACGCTTCGTTCTTGTTGATGCCTGAGGCATCAGAATTTGTCTATGATAGCGCGTAGCGCATAAGTTACATAACCCATCTTTCCGATATAACTCATCGAATTCCTATAGAAAAATCCGCAACAAGAGATAAACTACGTAAACATAATTTTTTTGCCCTTTTCATCTGTTAGGGATTGTATGACACAAAACAACAATAGCCTGGTCACTCGCAGTACTGACCCGGAGCAAATTGATTTACTTGATTTAGTGCTGCAACTTTGGCGCGGAAAGTGGGTAATAGGGGCGTTTGTCGCTGTTTTTATCGTATTGGCAGGCGTATACATCACGGTAGCAAAAGAGAAATGGACCTCATCTGCTATCATTGCCCAGCCCGATGCGGCTCAGATTGCCACTTATGCGAATGCGTTGAATATCCTTTATGGCAGTGCTGCGCCCTCAATGCTTGACATTCAGAGTCGTGCGATCGGACGTTTTAATTCATCCTTTTCTGCTTTAGCTCAAGCACTTGATAATCAGGAAGAACCAGAGAAACTGACCATTGAGCCTACAGTCAAAGGTCAACCATTACCATTAACCGTATCCTATCAGGGCGAATCTGCCGAAGCGGCTCAGAAGCAACTCGCGCAGTATATCCAGCGGATTGACGAGCTAACCGCAAAAGAACTGACGCTTGACCTTCGAGACAATATCAAGCAGCAGATCAACACTCTGAATGACTCTCTGGAAAACCAGGAGAAGGTTTCTCAAGAGCAGAAAGATCTGCGTATCAAACAGATCACCGAGGCGCTTAAAAACGCCGAAGCCGCAAAAATCACGACGCCGCAGATTCAGCAAACCCAGGATGTAACCCAGGAAACGATGTTCCTTCTGGGTAGCGAAGCGCTGAAGTCGATGATTGATAACGAAGCTTCTCGTCCGTTGGTCTTCTCTGGTGCGTACTACCAGACCAAACAAAATTTGCTTGATATTCAAAATCTGAACGTAAATCCAGACACCGTTCACGTTTATCGTTACGTCATGAAACCGGATCTTCCTATCCGTCGCGATAGCCCCAAAAAAGCCATCACCCTGATTCTAGCCGTACTGCTGGGCGGGATTATCGGTTCTGGTGTAGTACTGGGCCGCAACGCGCTGCGTAACTACAAGCCAAAAGCCTGAGCAGACAAAAAAAGACCGGGTTTCCCCGGTCTTTTTTTATTTATGGCGCTTACGTAAGTTCTCAATCACCGCCGTTAAATCCAGCTCCTGATCCTGCAGCAGCACCAGCAGGTGGTACATCAAATCCGATGCCTCGTTAGTCAGCTCGTCCCGGTCATGCACCGTCGCCGCCAGCGCCGTTTCGACGCCTTCTTCGCCCACTTTCTGCGCTATGCGCTTGGTTCCGCTGGCGTACAGCTTCGCGGTATACGAACTTTCAGGGTCAGCCGTTTTACGTTCAGCCAGAAGCTGCTCAAGCTGGTAAAGGAACAGCCACTGGTGGCTCGCCTCACCAAAGCAGCTGCTGGTCCCTTTGTGGCACGTCGGGCCAATCGGATTTGCCAGCACCAGCAGGGTATCGTTATCACAGTCAGGGGTAATGCTGACCACGTTCAGGAAATGACCGGAGGTTTCGCCTTTGGTCCACAGGCGTTGTTTGGTGCGCGAGAAAAAGGTCACCTTACCGCTGTCGAGCGTTTTTGCCAGCGCGTCCTGGTTCATATACCCCAGCATCAGCACTTCACCTGAAACAGCATGCTGTACAACTACCGGCAATAATCCGTCAGTCTTTTCCCAGTCCAGCTGCGCCTGTTGTTGCTCTGTTAACATACCCTAATCTCCACGCCCTGGTCGGCCAGGTACGTTTTTAACTCACCAATATTGATAATTTGTTTGTGGAACACGGACGCGGCCAGCGCGCCGTCCACGTTCGCATCGCGGAAGGCTTCCAGGAAGTGCGCCATGGTGCCTGCGCCGCCGGAGGCGATCAGCGGCACATGGCACAAGGCGCGCACTTTTTTCAGCTGCTCCAGGTCATAGCCGTTACGCACGCCGTCCTGGTTCATCATGTTCAGGACAATCTCGCCCGCGCCGCGCTTCTGCACTTCCTGCACCCAGTCCAGCGTCTCCCACTGGGTGACGCGGGTGCGGCTTTCGTCGCCCGTGTACTGGTTAACGTGGTACTTTCCGGTGGTATCGTCAAACCAGGTGTCGATACCGACCACAATACACTGCACGCCAAAGCGATCGGCCAGGCGGGTGATGAGTTCCGGATCGGCCAGCGCAGGGGAGTTGATGGAAATTTTATCCGCGCCAAACGAGAGAATTTTGGCCGCGTCGTCAGCGGATTTGATTCCACCCGCCACGCAGAACGGGATGTCGATCACTTCTGCCACGCGTGCGACCCAGCTTTTGTCGACCACGCGTCCATCGCTGGAGGCGGTGATGTCATAAAATACCAGCTCATCGGCACCTTCATCGGCATAGCGTTTCGCCAGCGGAACGATGTCGCCAATGATCTCGTGGTTGCGGAACTGCACGCCTTTCACCACCTGGCCGTCACGTACGTCCAGGCAAGGGATTATCCGTTTTGCCAGCATTGAATCGCCTCCGTCACCGTAAATTTGCCTTCCAGTAAGGCCCGTCCCACAATCACGCCCTGCACACCGGTGCCGCGCAGCGCGGCCACGTCGCCAATATCACCGATACCGCCAGAAGACTGGAACGCCACCTGCGGATAACGCGCGCAGACCTCTTCGTATAATGAAACGTTAGAGCCGGCCAGCGTGCCATCGCGGGAGATATCCGTGCACAGCACGTGCTTCAGGCCGACAGGAAGATAAATATCTACCAGCTCTTCCAGCGTTACGCCGGAGTTTTCCTGCCAGCCGCTAACGGCAACCTGCTTGTTACCCTGTTCATCAATGCGAACGTCCAGCGCCAGCACCAGCGCATCGGCGCCGAAGCGACGGAACCAGCCCTTCACCGTATCAGGATCTTTCACGGCGGTAGAACCGACCACCACGCGCGCCACGCCCGCGTCCAGCAGGGCGGCAACATCGTCTTCCGTACGCACGCCGCCGCCAACCTGCACAGGGACATCCACGCCGGCAACCAGCTTTTTGAGCAGAGGGATCTGGCGTTTCGCCGGATCTTTCGCGCCCGTCAGGTCGACCAGGTGCAGCACCTCAGCGCCCTGCGCCGCATAGTCCTGCAGGCGCGGCAGCGGGTCGTTACCGTAGTCGCGCTGCTGGCCGTAATCGCCCTGGTGGAGACGAACAACCGTGCCGTCAATTAAATCTAAAGCGGGAATAATCATCACATCTCCAGGAAGTTTTTCAGCAGCTGTGCGCCCGCGGCACCAGAGCGTTCCGGGTGAAACTGCACACCGTAAAAATTATCTTTCTGTACCGCTGCGGTAAACGCCTCGCCGTAGTTGCACTGGGCAATGGTGTTCGCGTTCACCGGCATGGCGTAGCTGTGGACGAAGTAAAAGTACGCGCCGTCTTCGATGCCGCGAAACAGCCGGTCGCCCGCTTTGGCGTAAACGCGATTCCAGCCCATGTGCGGCAGCGGTAAACCGTGGTCGTTCATTTTCGGCACGTCTTCGTCAATAATGCCCAGCAGGTCGACGCCGTTGCTCTCTTCGCTGCGGCGGCCCAGGATCTGCATACCCAGGCAAATGCCGAGCACCGGTTGGGTACAGGCTTTGATCAGATCGACCAGCTCGCGTTCGCGGATCTGATCCATCGCCGCCTGCGCGGTGCCCACGCCGGGTAAAAAGAGTTTGTCGGCGCGCAGCACCACGTCCGGGTCACGGCTCACCACCGGCTCGTAGCCGTGGCGGGCAATCGCCGACTTCACGGAGTTCAGGTTGGCGCATCCGGTATCCAGAATCACCACGTTCATTACAACACTCCTTTCGACGAGGGAAGGGCGTCACCTTCAACGCGGATCGCCTGGCGCAGCGTACGACCAAAGGCTTTGAACAGGCTCTCCACGCGGTGGTGATCGTTCTTGCCTTTGGTTTTCAGGTGCAGCGTCAGGCCCATAGTGTAAGTGAGCGAACGGAAGAAGTGCTCCACCATTTCGGTGCTGAGATCGCCTACGCGCTGGTAGGTGAAATCGGCTTTATATTCCAGGTGCGGGCGACCCGAGATGTCCATGGCGCAGCGTGCCAGGCACTCGTCCATCGGCAGGACGAAGCCGAAACGGTTGATGCCGCGTTTGTCACCGAGCGCCAGCTTCAGGGCTTCGCCCAGCGCCAGGCCGGTGTCTTCCACGGTGTGGTGATCGTCAATGTAAAGGTCGCCTTTTACCGTAATTTCCATGCGGAAACCGCCGTGGGTCGCAATCTGGTCCAGCATGTGGTCAAAGAATCCGACGCCGGTGTGGATCTTGCTGCCGCCTTCACGGTCCAGCCAGACCTTCACATCAATCTGCGTCTCTTTGGTGTTGCGCTCAACGTGTGAGTAACGGTCGCGTTTGGTCAGCTGTTCGCCAATCTTAGCCCAGTTGAGATCGCTGCTGCTGTAACGCAGGCCCGCGATACCCATGTTTTCAGCGAGGGTGATGTCGGTGGCGCGATCGCCAATCACATAGCTGTTGGCTTTATCGAGCGCTTCTTCCGCCAGATAACGCTCAACCAGCTTCACTTTCGGTTTACGGCAGTCGCACTCGTCGGCTGGCAGGTGAGGGCAAATCAGCACGTCATCAAACGCCACGCCCTGCGAGGTGAGGATCTGCATCATCAGGTTATGCGGGCCGTCGAAGTCGGGCTGCGGGAAGCTGTCCGTACCCAGCCCGTCCTGATTGGTGATCATCACCAGCTTAAAGCCAGCCTTCTGCAGTTTGAGCAGAACCGGGATTACGTCGGGTTCAAAAGCCAGCTTGTCGAAACGATCGACCTGAAAATCGGTAGGTGGCTCCGAAATGAGGGTGCCGTCACGATCGATAAAGAGATACTTCTGACTCATACTTTCTCCGCTTTCAGGGCGTCAATCACGCGCTGGCTCTCTGCACGGGTGCCGACGGTAATACGCAGGCAGCCGCTTAAGGATGGTTGTTTATTTTGGTCTCGTAAGATAATGCCTTGATCCCATAAAGATTTAAATACGGAGCTTGAGGCTGTAAAGCGCACCAGAATGTAGTTGGTTTCAGAGTCAAACACCTGCTCTACGCAGGGGATCGCTTTCAGGGCCGTCACCAGGTACTGACGCTCTTCCAGAATTTGCGCCACGCGTTCACGCATGGCGTTGATACCCTGCGGCGCCAGCGCCTGTGCGGCAATGTCGGCAACCGGCGTGGAGAGCGGGTAAGGCGCAATAACTTTCAGCAGCAGGTCGATGACCTCTTTATTGGCCAGCGTAAAGCCGCAGCGCAGACCGGCGAGGGCGAAAGCCTTCGACAGCGTACGCAGCACCACCAGGTGCGGGTACTCTTCAATCCAGCCTGCCAGCGTCGCCTGCGGGCAGAATTCAATATAGGCTTCATCCGCCACCACCAGCGCCTTGCCGCGGGTCATTTCCAGCAGGGTACGAATATCCTGCGGGTTGATAATCTGGCCGGTCGGGTTATTTGGGCTGCAGACGAAGACCACCTTCACGTCGTCGAGGTTGTCGGCGATACCCTGCAGATCGAGCTGCCAGTCTTCCAGGGACAGCACGTTGCGGCACGCCACGCCGAAGGTTTCCGCGCTGACGCTGTACATGCCGTAAGTAGGCTGACAGTACATCACCGCATCTTTACCTGGCTCGCAGAACGCGCGGATCAGCAGTTCAATACCTTCATCCGCGCCGCGGCTGACCAGCACCTGCTCCGGCTTCAGGCCCGCATACTGGGCGTAGTTTTCGATAACCGCTTTCGGCTGGCACTCCGGATAGCGGTTCAGCGTTTGCTGCGACAGCTCGAACTGCACCGCCGTCGGAAATTCGTTGGCGTTCAGCCAGACATCGCCGTTACCACCCAGGCGACGGGCAGACTGATACGGAGTCAGTCGACGGACATTTTCGCGGGCTAATTCTTCAATATTCATGTTTGCTCCTTCAGGGCGGCAACGCGCAGCGTCACGGCATTTTTGTGGGCGGTCAGGCGCTCGGCGGCGGCCAGGGTTTCAATGGTGGAAGCCAGTGATGCAAACCCCTCGCGGGAGAGTTCCTGTACGGTCATCCGTTTCTGGAAATCCGCCAGGCCCAGGCTTGAGCAGGTGGAGGTGTAACCATATGTCGGCAGCACGTGGTTGGTGCCGGAGGCGTAATCGCCCGCGGACTCCGGTGACCAGTCACCGAGGAACACCGAGCCCGCGCTGGAGATGCTGTCGACCAGATCGCGCGCGTTGCGGGTCTGAATGATCAGGTGCTCGGGACCGTACTGGTTAGAGATGGCAATACACTGGTCGAGATCGCGCGCCACGATCAGGCGGCTGGCGGACAACGCCTGGCGTGCGGTTTCGGCACGCGGCAGGTCCGCAAGCTGGCGCTCAACGGCTTCGCCTACGCGTTTCGCCATATCGGCATCCGGCGTCAGCAGGATGACCTGCGAGTCCGGGCCGTGCTCGGCCTGAGAAAGCAGGTCGGACGCCACGAAATCCGGCGTTGCGCCGCTGTCGGCAATGACCAGCACTTCAGACGGACCGGCTGGCATGTCAATTGCCGCGCCGTCAAGACGCTGGCTGACCTGGCGCTTGGCTTCGGTCACAAAGGCATTGCCCGGGCCAAAAATCTTGTCAACCTTCGGGATGGACTCTGTGCCAAAGGCCAGCGCGGAAATTGCCTGCGCACCGCCCACGTTAAACACCTCCTGCACGCCGCACAGTTTCGCGGCGTAAAGGATCTCGTCGGCAATCGGCGGTGGCGAGCAGAGCACCACTTTCTGACACCCGGCGATACGCGCAGGGGTAGCCAGCATGAGTACGGTGGAAAACAGTGGGGCAGAGCCGCCAGGGATATAAAGGCCGACTGATGCAACCGGGCGCGTCACCTGCTGGCAGCGCACGCCGGGCAGGGTTTCCACATCAACGGTCTGTAATTTCTGCGCGGTGTGGAAGGTATCAATGTTTTCCACCGCGACGGCCATCGCCTGTTTGATCTCGTCACCAAGACGGCTTTCCGCTGCCGCGATTTCCTCTTCGGTGACCCTTAACGCGCCAACCTCGGTTTTATCAAACTTCGCGCTGTATTCACGCAGCGCATCGTCGCCACGGGTTTTGACGTTGTTGAGGATCTCGGCCACGGTACGGGTAATGCTTTCCGACGCGGAAATCGCCGGAC
The DNA here is from genome assembly GCF_019219165.1 of Enterobacter sp. ENT02. Classification (NCBI taxonomy): domain Bacteria; kingdom Pseudomonadati; phylum Pseudomonadota; class Gammaproteobacteria; order Enterobacterales; family Enterobacteriaceae; genus Enterobacter; species Enterobacter sp. ENT02. The sequence goes on along the minus strand of NZ_JAHUWD010000001.1, from coordinate 808,299 downwards.
GCATCAGCAGCTCGCGCTGTTGTGCGTCGCTACAGTTATTCCAGTCGATGATTGTGTTAAAGCTCATGGGCATTACTCCATCATCTTCTCAATTGGCAGCACCAGAATAGAGCTTGCGCCCAGGGCCTTCAGCTTTTCCATGGTTTCCCAGAACAGGGTTTCGCTGCTCACCATGTGCATCGCTACGCGCTGCTGATCGCCCGCCAGCGGCAGAATGGTTGGACGCTCCGCACCCGGCAGCAGGGCAATCACTTCGTCCAGGCGCTCGGTCGGCGCGTGCATCATGATGTATTTGGATTCACGCGCCTGAATCACACCCTGAATACGGGTCAGCAGTTTGTCGATGAGCTGCTGCTTGGCGTCGGCCATGTCGCCGTCGCGCTGAATCAGGCAGGCTTTGGAGCGGTAGATAACCTCCACTTCGCGCAGACCGTTCGCTTCCAGCGTCGCGCCGGTAGAGACCAGGTCACAAATGGCGTCAGCCAGACCCGCACGGGGTGCTACTTCAACAGAGCCGTTCAGGAGGCAGGATTTAAACTGCACGCCTTTCTGGTCGAGGTAACGCTTTAACAGGTGAGGGTAAGAGGTGGCGATACGTTTGCCGTTCAGCGCAGCCGGGCCGTCCCACGCTTCATCGACCGGCGTAGCCAGCGACAGGCGGCAGCCGCCGAAGTCCAGACGACGCAGGGTGAAGTAACGCGGGTCTTCGCCCTGCGCGCGGCGGGTCAGCAGCTCTTCTTCCAGCACGTTTTCGCCGATGATGCCGAGATCAACGACGCCATCCATCACCAGGCCAGGAATATCGTCATCACGCACGCGCAGAATATCGATAGGCATATTTTCAGCCAGGGCAATCAGGCGCTGGGTGTGCAGGTTGATTTTAATCCCGCAGCGGGCCAGCAGTTCGCGTGAATCGTCACTCAAACGGCCTGATTTTTGAATAGCTATGCGTAAACGTGAGTTATCTAACATTCTTTATTCCTCGTTAACCTGTTTTTACCTGTCTGAATGCGGTCCAAAAAAAAGCCCCCGGAAGATGATCTTCCGGGGGCTTTCTCTTGCGTTCGCGCACCACTGGAAGATCCAAACGTCTTCCAGCACACATCGCCTGAAAGACTAGTCAGGATGATGGTGGTGATGGTGGTTTTTAAATGGAACGCGTGTCATATAAATTCTCGTTGAATGCTTATGCATCTGATGTCTTTTAACCTAAACCACTTGCCCGGGAGATTGCAAGGGCTTTTTGTGATCATTAATTCATTTCATATTGATGCTATGAATTGTGTGTTCTGCCGGGCTGGCGTAGCCTTAATACAAGCATGTGTAAGCGGAGAGTTTTCATGAAAAAGGTCGCGATTGTCGGTTTAGGATGGTTAGGAATGCCGCTGGCGATGTCATTAGCCGCGAAAGGCTGGCAGGTGACCGGGAGCAAAACCACGTCGGATGGGGTAGAAGCCGCACGCATGTGTGGCATCGAGGGCGTTGAGCTGCGCCTTGAGCCCGAACTGGTTTGTGATGCTGACGATCTGGATGCGCTGATGGATGTCGATGCGCTGGTTATTACCTTACCCGCCCGTCGCAGCGGGCCGGGAGAGTCTTTTTATCTCCAGGCGATGCAGGAGATTGTCGACAGCGCGCTGGCGCATCACATCCCGCGCATCATTTTCACCAGTTCCACCTCAGTCTACGGTGACGTTGAGGGGACGGTGAAGGAAAACAGTGAACGTCAACCGGTAACCGCGAGTGGTCGCGTGCTGAAAGAGCTGGAGGACTGGCTGCATAACCTGCCGGGCACTCAGGTAGATATCCTGCGTCTGGCCGGGCTGGTGGGGCCGGGCCGTCATCCAGGACGGTTCTTTGCCGGAAAATCGGCTCCGGATGGACAACATGGCGTCAATCTCGTCCATCTTGAGGATGTTATTGGGGCAATTGAGCTGCTATTACAGGCTCCGAAGGGTGGGCACATCTATAATATATGTGCACCCTCTCATCCATCGAGAAGTACCTTCTACCCGCTGATGGCTCGTCAATTGGGTCTGGCTCCGCCAGTCTTTGGCGATGCGAAAGGGGAAGGGAAAGGCAAAATTGTTGATGGCAATCGTATTTGTCATGAACTGGGATTTGAATATCAGTATCCCGATCCGCTGGTGATGCCCATGGAATAATGCCATCAGCGGAGACGATCGCACACCGTAAGGGGGCGAAGATGAAACCGCTGCTGGATGTTCTTATTATTCTGGATGCACTGGAAAAAGAGGGAAGCTTCGCCGCTGCTTCAGCGAAGCTTTATAAAACGCCTTCGGCGCTCAGCTATACCGTGCATAAACTTGAAAGCGATCTGAACATTGAGCTGCTGGATCGCTCCGGGCATCGCGCGCGTTTTACGCGAACCGGACAGATGCTGCTGGAAAAGGGACGTGATGTTCTCCATACGGTTCGCGAACTGGAAAAACAGGCCATAAAACTTCATCAGGGGTGGGAAAACGAACTGGTGATCGGCGTGGATGATACCTTTCCCTTTTCTCTCCTGACGCCGCTGATCGAAGCGTTCTATCAGCGCCACAGCGTGACCCGGTTAATCTTCATTAATGGTGTGCTGGGCGGCTCCTGGGATGCCCTGACGCGGGGCAGGGCGGATATCATCGTTGGGGCACTGCATGAGCCCCCCCAGTTGAGCGATTTTGGCTTTGCGCGACTGGGTATACTGGAGCAAATTTTTGCCGTCGCACCCCATCATCCGCTGGCGAATGAACCGGAGCCCATTAACCGCCGTATTATTAAAAACTACCGTGCCATTGTGGTGGGCGACAGCTCCCGGCCTGAATGTGGCGTCTCTTCGCAGCTGCTTGATGAGCAAGAGGCGATTACCGTGTTTGATTTTAAAACCAAGCTGGAACTGCAAATAAGCGGTCTGGGGTGCGGCTATTTGCCGCGCTATCTGGCGCAGCGCTTTATTGATAGCGGTGCGCTTGTTGAAAAACAGGTACTTGCTCAAAGCAGCAACGAATCGGTGTGGGTGGGCTGGAATGAACAAACTGCCGGGCTTGCCAGCGCATGGTGGCGGGACGAAATTTTAGCAAATAGTGCTATCGCTGCAGTTTACTCTCAGGGCAGCGTCGAGAAATCAGCCAGTTAGAAAAAAGAAAATTGCCCGGTGCGTTGCAAACTATTGCCTTTTGTATCTGATGTGGGGCAAAATGCCGCCGCTGCAAACAAATGAATAATCGACGATATAAAAGGCGTCGGTTATTTTTTTTTGCATGTACGAAACGAAACTAAAAACCAAGAGGCCGGGCTTCGTACCGGATAGATATTTACTAAAATCCGACAGTTGTTGTCGCTGAGGAAGAAAGAAATGGGGCAATTTTTCGCTTACGTGGCGGTTATTACCGTAAAGGAGAATAACTATGTCGCATAACGCAACTCCAAACACCTCTCGCGTGGAATTACGTAAAACGCTTACGTTGATTCCGGTTGTTATGATGGGCCTTGCCTATATGCAACCGATGACGCTGTTCGATACATTCGGTATCGTATCAGGCCTTACTGACGGTCACGTTGCAACGGCGTACGCCTTTGCGCTGGTCGCCATTCTCTTTACAGCGCTGAGCTACGGAAAACTGGTTCGCCGTTTCCCGTCTGCAGGCTCTGCCTACACCTATGCTCAGAAATCTATTAGCCCGGCGGTTGGCTTTATGGTGGGCTGGTCATCTCTGCTGGACTACCTGTTCATGCCGATGATCAACATTCTGCTGGCAAAAATTTACTTCGAAGCACTGGTACCTTCCGTTCCGTCGTGGATCTTCGTGGTGGCGCTGGTGGCCTTTATGACCATCTCTAACCTGCGCAGCATCAAGACCGTGGCGAACTTCAACACCCTGATTGTTATTCTGCAGATGGGTATCGTTGCGGTTATCGTGGGGTTGATCATTTACGGCGTGTCTCATGGTGAAGGCGCAGGTACGCTGGCCAGCACCCGTCCGTTCTGGTCTGAAGGCGCGCACGTTGTGCCGATGATCACCGGTGCGACCATCCTGTGCTTCTCGTTCCTGGGCTTCGACGGTATCTCTTCTCTGTCTGAAGAGACCAAAGACGCCGAGCGCGTGATCCCGAGAGCGATTTTCCTGACCGCGCTGATTGGCGGCATGATCTTTATCGGTGCTTCCTACTTCCTGCAGCTGTACTTCCCGGACATCTCTCGCTTTAAAGAGCCGGACGCATCACAGCCTGAAATCATGCTGTATGTTGCAGGGAAAACCTTCCAGTGGGGCGTGCTGATCTTCTCCAGCGTCACCGTACTGGCATCCGGTATGGCGGCACACGCAGGTGTTTCTCGCCTGATGTACGTAATGGGTCGTGACGGCGTGTTCCCAACCCGTTTCTTCGGCTACGTTCATCCGAAATGGCGTACCCCGGCGTGGAACGTACTGCTGGTTGGCGCAATCGCATTGATGGCCATTAAGTTTGACCTAGTGACTGCAACCGCGCTGATTAACTTTGGTGCGCTGGTGGCGTTTACCTTTGTTAACCTCTCGGTGATCTCTCAGTTCTGGATCCGCGAGAAGCGTAATAAAACGCTGAAGGACCACTTCAACTATCTGGTGCTGCCGATGTGTGGCGCGCTGACGGTGGGTGCGCTGTGGATTAACCTGGAAGAGAGCTCAATGGTTCTGGGTCTGATCTGGGGTGCTATCGGTCTGATTTATCTGGCTTGCGTAACCAAAAGCTTCCGTAACCCGGTACCTCAGTACGAAGACGTTGCGTAATAGTGTGTCGGGTGGCGGCTACGCCTTACCCGACCTACAAAACACGTAGGCCCGCGCCAGCGGGCAAAAAAAGCCGGAGACAATGTCTCCGGCTTTTTTGTACCCATCACTCAAACAATCTCTTGCGCATACTGGAACAGGGATTTCAACAGCGCCTGTTTCTCAGCATTCCCTTCATACTGGCCGTAAAGCATTTCCAGCTCTTGCGCATAGCTGTTGAGAAATTCCGGTGTAAACACGTTACGTCGATGCTGCAGCCAGCGTTCCTGCTCCACTTCGTCCAGAGTACCCGGATAGTTTCGCGCCCGGTAATTGAACATCAGCTTTTCAATGCGCTTATCTGCAAAGGTAATATCCAGCGCCGGTAAATTACGCGGCTCGGTTTGCAGGACGATATTCATTGCCGCGCGATCGGCATCGCTGAAGAAACCGTTGTAAAGCTGTGCGTCGACGTTCTCAGACGGCACAAACGGCTCGGCTTCCGCAAAGATAGCGACCACTTTTTCCCGTACCTGCGGGTTGTCGCGCAGCACCTTCAGGTTATCCAGACAGTGCTGACGATTAATACCCAGCCTGTCAGCATCTTCCGGTCGCAGCGTATTGGCCTGCGCCAGCACCGGACATTTATTGATGTGAACCAGCTTCACCGGTACCGCAGGTAGATCGCCGAGCTCGTTTTTCGGCGTGTAAAGCCGTTCACGCAGCGTATCGCTGTCCAGTTCCAGCAGCGGGGAGATATCGCCCGCCAAATCCACCATGATAACGGCATTACGGTTGTCGGGATGCCATGCCAGCGGCGCAACCCAACTGGTATTGCCGCGCCACGCACCGAACATCCCGGAGATGTGTACCAGCGGCTTCATCTGCGGTACATCAATGAGCGTAGTCAGCTTCTGTTTGCTGCGGTGACTCAACAGATACTCAAACAGACGCGGCTGGGCGGTTTTCACCAGCTTTGCCATGGCAATAGTGGCATAGACGTCTGCCATCGCGTCGTGAGCATTGCTGTGCTCGATGCCGTTGGCGCGCGTCAGGTGTTCAAGCCTGAAACTCGGCAGGCCATCCTCGTTCTCCGGCCAGTTAATGCCCTCAGGACGCAGGGCATAACAGGCGCGCATAATATCGAGTAAATCCCAGCGCGAATTGCGGTTCTGCCAGCTCCAGGCATAGGGATCGTAGAAGTTGCGGTAGAAGATATTGCGCGTCACTTCATCATCGAAACGGATGTTGTTGTAACCGACCACGCAGGTATTGGGAACGGTAAACAGATCGTGGATGCGGCGGGCAAATTCCGCTTCGCTCACGCCTTTTTCCCGTGCTTCCTGCGGTGTAATGCCCGTAACCATCACCGCGCCCGGCTGCGGCAGATAATCATCCGCGGGCCTGCAGTAAAAGACCTCTGGCTCGCCAATGATGTTGAATTCGTCGTCGGTACGGATGGCAGCAAACTGCGCCGGTCTGTCCAGCGCCGGGTGGGTGCCAAAGGTTTCGTAATCGTGGAACAAAAAAGTTGGGCGCGCGGCAGAATCAGACACCAGTAATATCATCCTGTAAAAAATTCACGACGCTATGGTAAACGATCGCGCTAAGCAGTCCGAATAAAAAGCGCGGTCATGCGTGAAATTTGCGAGACAGCGTCAGAGAAAAATATGCTCTCTGTCACATTTTTTTGCAATTAAGGCAGGTAACGACAGCAGAACTCCCGTAAAAAGGTCATCGATTTTTAATGACCTGAGGATATACCGTTGAAACGCCGTCTGTTTATTGCTGTTTCTTTACTTGCTTCGAGTATCACATCTGCGCTGGCTGCCGATCCGCTGGATTTCTCCCCGCAGCCACCTGCCATCCAGGCGGGGTCCTGGGTGCTGATGGATTACACTACTGGTCAGATATTAACGGCGGGCAACGAACATCAACAGCGTAATCCGGCAAGCCTGACTAAGCTGATGACGGGCTACGTCGTCGACCGCGCTATCGACAGCCATCGCATCAGCCCGGATGATATCGTCACGGTTGGGCGCGACGCGTGGGCAAAAGGTAACCCGGTCTTTGACGGATCGTCTCTGATGTTTCTGAAAGAGGGCGATCGCGTTTCCGTACGCGATCTCAGCCGGGGCCTGATTGTCGACTCCGGTAACGATGCCTGCGTGGCGCTGGCCGATCACGTCGCGGGTGGCCAGCCGCAGTTCGTGAATATGATGAATGACTTTGTGCAAAAGCTGAACCTGCGCGACACCCATTTCGAAACCGTTCACGGACTGGATGCGCCTGGGCAGCACAGCTCCGCTTACGATCTGGCCGTTCTCTCCCGCGCGATCATTCACGGTGAGCCAGAGTTTTATCATATGTACAGCGAGAAGAGCCTGACCTGGAACGGGATCACCCAGCAGAACCGCAACGGCCTGCTGTGGGATAAAACCATGAACGTGGACGGTCTGAAAACGGGGCATACCTCCGGCGCGGGCTTTAACCTGATTGCCTCCGCGGTGGACGGGCAGCGTCGCTTGATCGCCGTGGTAATGGGCGCAGACAGCCCGAAGGGGCGTGAAGATCAGGCGCGCAAGCTGCTCCACTGGGGACAACAGAACTTTGATACGGTGCAGATCCTGCACAGCGGTAAAAAAGTGGGGACCGAGCGGATCTGGTACGGTGATAAAGAACAGGTAAACCTGGGAACCGATCAGGACTTCTGGCTGGCCTTGCCAAAAGCGGAAGTGCCGAACATTAAGGCTAAATACGTGCTGGATACAAAAGCGCTGGAAGCCCCAATTGCTGCCCATCAGCGGGTCGGTGAAATTCAGCTGTACGACCGCGATAAGCTGGTGGCGCACTGGCCGCTGGTCACGCTGGAACGCGTTGATAAAGGCGGTATTTTCTCCCGCCTGAGTGATTATCTGCATCACACCATCTAACCTTTCTGAGCAGACTGGCAGGGTTGCGAGTCTGCTCACATAATAAACACTCCTCGTTTGCCGATAATATTCATTCTGCTTTATAGTGTATAAATATACAGTAATAAATGGAGGCAGCATGGACTACAGCATCAAGCAGCAACAGAAACGTAAAATCGCAGGTTTTCACCTAGTTGGGCCGTGGGAAAAAACCGTTAAGCAGGGCTTTGAACAACTGGTCATGTGGGTGGATGGGCGTCACATTCAGCCGCTGGAGTGGGTAGCAGTTTACTACGATAATCCTGATGAGGTCCCGGCAGAAAAACTGCGCTGTGACACCGCCGTCACGGTACCCGACGACTTTATCATTCCCGATAACAGTGAAGGGGTGATGATGACCGAAATTGTGGCCGGGGATTATGCGGTCGCGACGGCACGTGTTGAAAATTACGACTTTGCGACCCCGTGGTATCAGTTCTTTAATTCCCTCCTGCAGGACAATAAGTACCAGATTGCTCCAAAACCCTGCTTTGAACGCTATCTCAATGATGGTAATGCAGATGGCTACTGGGACATTGAGATGTTCGTCGCGGTAGAGCATAAAGCGGGTTAACCCTGTAAAAAGTGGGATTTTTAGCCGGGGGCGATCCACCCGGCTGAAAACACAGTACAATTGTGATTTGCCGTGTAGCTGGAGAGCGGGTGTGCGTCCCGACAAATCATTAACGCCGTTTGAAATTCGGTTGTACAAACATTACCGCGTGGTTCATGGGTGTCGCATCGCGCTGGCGTTCGTGTTGACGTTTGTACTGGTTCGCTTGCTGGATGTTCCGGAGGGGACGTGGCCGCTGATTACGCTGGTGGTTGTGATGGGGCCCATCTCCTTTTGGGGAAACGTTGTTCCGCGCGCGCTTGAGCGAATTGGCGGGACCGTTTTAGGCTCCGCCCTTGGGCTAATCGCCCTGAAACTGGAGCTGATCTCCTTTCCTGTCATGCTGGCATGGTGCGGCGCCGCCATGTTCCTCTGCGGCTGGCTGGCGTTGGGCAAAAGACCGTATCAGGCGTTGCTGATTGGGATTACTCTCGCGGTGGTGGTCGGTGCGCCCGCCGGGGATATGACTACGGCGCTGTGGCGAAGCGGGGATGTGGTGCTCGGCTCGTTGCTGGCGATGCTGTTTACGGGGATCTGGCCGCAACGCGCCTTTCTGCACTGGCGCATCCAGATGGCGAATTACGTGACGGCATTTAACCGTGTCTATCAGGCCGGCTTTTCCCCGAATCTGGTTGAACGGCCACGGCTGGAAAAACACCTGCAGAAGATCCTCAATGATGTCGTCAAAATGCGCGGCCTGATCACGCCCGCCAGCAAAGAAACCCATATTCAGAAAGCGATTTTCGAAGCCATCCAGACGGTAAGCCGCAACCTGGTCTGCATGCTTGAGCTGCAGATCAACGCGCACTGGGCCTCGCGCCCCAGCCATCTACTGATGCTTAATGCGCATACGCTCAAAGAGACCCAGCAGATGACGCAGCAAACGCTGCTGACCATCGCCCATGCGCTCTATGAAGGCAACCCGCAGCCGATACTGGCCAACAGCGAGCGACTGAATGAGATCGTCGCGGAGCTGAAGCAGCTAATCAATGAACGCCAGAGCGATAACGTGGCGGAAACGCCCATTCATGGCTACGTCTGGCTGAGTATGGAACTGGCGCGGCAGCTTGAGCTGTTATCGCATCTTATTTGCCGGGCGCTGCGCAAATAAAAGGCGTATGTGACGCCTGCTGCTTCGATTCAGCAGCAATTGGGGTTATGATAGATTTAAACGATATACTCATTGTCATTCGCAGCCGCTGTCTGTTACAACGGTTGCCTTAACGAATCCGAATCTCACATTATCAGGGGTGTAAAAATGGAAACTACCAAGCCTTCGTTCCAGGATGTTCTGGAATTCGTCCGCCTGTTCCGCCGCAAAAACAAACTGCAGCGTGAAATCCAGGACGTTGAGAAGAAGATCCGTGACAACCAGAAACGTGTTCTGCTGCTCGACAACCTGAGCGACTACATCAAGCCAGGCATGAGCGTTGAAGCTATTCAGGGCATCATCGCCAGCATGAAGAGCGATTACGAAGACCGTGTTGATGACTACATCATCAAAAATGCTGAGCTGTCCAAAGAGCGTCGCGACATCTCCAAGAAGCTGAAAGTGATGGGCGAAATCAAAAACGCTGAAGCAAAAAGCGAGTAATCGCTGCGAATTGTGAAAAAGGCTCTCTGGTGACAGAGAGCCTTTTTTATTACGTAGAGCGCGGCTGTAGCTGATAAATCCAGGCCTTAACCTGTTTACCCTCAAGGGTCGTCACCGTGACCTCAACCCGATCGTAGCCGTCTTCAAACTCATCCAGCATTTGCCAGTGTGCGGCAAGGTTATCAGAGATAAACAAATAGCCTTCGACGCGGGGCCCGTCCGGGTGGAGCACAATCCCCGGGAAATCCGCTGCTGCGCCCCAGCCGCGTTCGTAAAACGTGCCGGATACGAAGCCAGCGAGCCATTCACCGCCAATGTTTTCAAGAATATGCGCGTTAGAGTGACCGGGGCGTAGAGTGCCGTAAACAAACAGTGCGTCCATTTATCCTCACCGGAAAAGCAAAAAGCCCGCTCGAAAGCAGGCTTTTCTAAATGTGGCTCCTCTGACTGGACTCGAACCAGTGACATACGGATTAACAGTCCGCCGTTCTACCGACTGAACTACAGAGGAATCGTTGTGGAGGCTTATCTTAGCGGCGAAAAAAGTTTTGTCAAACCTGATCTTAGGGAAAATCGACTGACTGCTGATTCTGTCGTCAGTTTGTTGTAAATCCAAACATCTTTTTTATGGAAATACTTTGCAGGATAGCCATTTCTCCCCCATCATTTGAAATGGAGTTTCAACTTTTCTCGCTAAGGTCCATTTTGAACGTCACTGCCCCCTTACGCCAGGCGATCATGCGCACGCCCTGGTATGCAAAACGTAAAAGTTATCGTGTTCTGTTCTGGCGTGAAATCACCCCCCTTGCTGTGCCTATTTTCCTGGAGAATACCTGCGTACTGCTGATGGGCGTGCTAAGTACGTTCCTGGTCAGTTGGTTGGGTAAAGAGGCGATGGCAGGGGTAGGGCTGGCGGACAGCTTTAACATGGTGGTGATGTCTTTCTTTGCCGCCATCGATCTGGGTACAACGGTCGTCGTTGCCTTTAGTCTGGGGAAACTTGATCCGAAGCGCGCGCGTGAGGCGGCACGCCAGTCGCTGATGATCATGACCATCTTTTCGATCGTTCTGGCGGCGGTTATCCATTACTACGGCAAAGAGATTATTGATATTGTCGCGGGTGAGGCGACCAGTGAGGTAAAAGACCTTGCGCTGACATACCTGGAAATGACGGTGTTAAGCTATCCGGCGGCGGCTATTGCCCTGATTGGTAGCGGTGCGCTGCGCGGGGCGGGCAATACCAAAATTCCGCTGCTGATCAACGGCGGGATGAATATCCTGAACATTATCATCAGTAGTGTACTGATTTACGGGGTCTTTTCCTGGGACGGTCTGGGGTTTGTTGGTGCTGGCCTTGGCCTGACTATTTCACGTTACATTGGCGCGGCAGCGATTATCGGCGTGCTGATGACGGGGATCACCCCGTCGCTGCGCCTCACGCTGAAAAGCTATTTCAGGCCGTTTAACTTTGCCATTATCTGGGAAGTGATGGGCATCGGTATTCCGGCCAGCATTGAGTCGGTGCTGTTCAACGGCGGCAAGCTGCTCACGCAGATGTTTGTGGCCGGTATGGGGACAGATGTTATCGCCGGTAACTTTATCGCCTTCTCCATCGCCTCGCTGATTAACCTGCCGGGCAACGCCCTTGGTTCCGCCTCCACGATTATCACCGGCAAACGGCTCGGGAAAGGGCAGATAGGGCAGGCGGAGCGTCAGCTCCGGCATGTCTTCTGGCTATCGACCATTGGGCTGACAATGATAGCCTGGGGAACCGCGCCTTTTGCCGGGTTGATGGCCTCGTTTTACACCCACGAAAACGATGTTAAAGAGGTGGTTAAGATCCTGATTTGGCTCAACGCCGCGTTTATGCCGATCTGGGCCGCGTCCTGGGTGTTGCCCGCTGGCTTAAAGGGCGCGCGCGATGCCCGGTTTGCCATGTGGGTATCCATGCTCGGGATGTGGGGGTGCCGCGTGGTGGCGGGTTATACGCTGGGGATTATGCTGGGAATGGGCGTTGTAGGGGTCTGGCTGGGTATGTTCCTGGACTGGGCCGTCCGCGGTGCACTGTTCTACTGGCGCATGGTAAGTGGGCGTTGGTTATGGAAATATCCACGGAAGAATGCCTGACAAATGCGCGAAATGGAGAATAAATCGGCAAACGAACGTAAATCTGCATTCTGCCTTTGACATCATCGGGGAGCATCGATAATATGCGCCCCGTTCACACGATTCCTCTGTAGTTCAGTCGGTAGAACGGCGGACTGTTAATCCGTATGTCACTGGTTCGAGTCCAGTCAGAGGAGCCAAATTTGAAAAGCCTGCTTTTAAAGCAGGCTTTTTGCTTTTCTGCGGCGGGTAAAATTGTCGGGTGGCGGCTTTGCCTTACCCGACCTACAAAAACCTCGAATAGTAGGCCGGGTAAGGCGAAGCCGCCACCCGGCAAAAAGCCGCACTATCCGTTCATACGAATCGGCGCCGTCGCCTCAATTAGCCACGGACGCGCATCGCTATCCACCAGCGGTGACAATGCCTCCCGTACCTGCTGATGATATTCATCCAGCCACTGCTTTTCCTGCTCGCTCAACAGATGCAATTCCACCTGGCTTAGGTCAATCGGGATCAGCGTCAGCGAGGCAAATTTGCAGAACCCCGGGCGGCTTTCCACAATCTCTACCTGATTTTCAATGCGAATGCCGTGGCTATCGCCCAGATAGTAGCCCGGTTCGATGGTCATGATATTCCCCGCCACCAGCGGCCACGGGTTGACCTTTTTGGCGATGCGATGTGGGTTTTCATGGATCAGCAACTGATGCCCCACGCCGTGCCCGGTACCGTGATCGTAATCCAGCCCCATCTCCCACAGCGGACGACGGGCGAAGGCATCCAGCTGATGTCCCTGAGTTCCTGAAGGGAACTGCAGGGTAATGAGCGACAGGAAGCCTCTCAGCACGGCGGTATAGTGTAGGCGCTGCTGCGGATCGACTTTACCCCACGCCAGCGTGCGCGTGGCATCGGTGGTGCCGTTGTGGTACTGACCACCGGAATCATTCAGATAAAAATGGTCATGTCCGATGGGCTTGTTACTGGCTTCGCTTGAGTGGTAATGGCACATTGCCGCATTGCTCGACGACGCGGAAATGGTCGCAAAACTCTGCTCAATAAAACCGGGCTGTTGCCTGCGGAACGCCAGCTGTTGTGCCTGTACCTCCAGCTCGGTCAACGGTTTCCCTGCCGCCACGCGTCGTGGAACTTCCCGACTCAGCCAGGCAAGAAAATTAACCCACGCAGCACCGTCCTGATGATGGCATTCGCGATAGCCCGCCAGCTCCATCGGGTTTTTCGTGGCTTTCATCAGGGTGATGGGATCGGTCTGCCAGACGATCTCTCCCTGCGGCTCGATGGCAAAGCGCAATGCAACAGGCGCAGAATCTGCATCGACCAGCACCCGTTTGCCCGCAGCCTGCTGCTGGCAGCGTTCAATAAACGCCCTCTGCGGGGCGAGAGTGAAAGCATCACGCACGGGAGCCGGCAACGCGGTGAGCTTCGCATCGTCAACAAACCACTCCACGCTACCATCACGGCTGAGCAGGGCGAAGGAGAGAGGAACCGGGCTAAAGGGGATATCTGATCCACGCACGTTCAGCAGCCAGGCGATATTGTCCGGCAGCGTCACGGCGAGGAAATCAGCATTGTGTTCTGCCAGCACGGCGGCAACACGCTGACGTTTTTCTGCGCTGCTTTCACCGCTGACCTCAACGGGCATTTCGCGGATAAGCCCTGCTGGCGCCGCTGGGCGGTCAGTCCACAGCGTGTCAAACGGAGAGGCATCCAGAGGCACCAGCTCACACGGCGTGGCAGACAGCTGCTCAAACTCTGAATTTGTCATCAGCATCGCGTCAAAGCCAATGCGCGTCCCTGCCTCCACGTTTTTCGCCAGCCACTCAGCCAGCGGTTCGTTGTGAAGATGGTGGATCTCAATCTCGTCCATATTGACCTGAACGCGGGCCTGAACCTGATAACGTCCATCGACGAAGAGTAGCGCTTTGTCTTTCAGCACCAGAGCCAGACCGGCCGAGCCGTCAAAGCCCGTCAGCCAGGCCAGCTTTTCGTCGTACGGGGCGCAGTATTCGCTCTGCCAGGCATCCGCACGCGGAACGATCATTCCGTCGAGATGACGGGCTTCAAGCCAGTGGCGCAGGGCAGAGAGAGGTGATGTGGTGTGCATGGTTTTTCCTTGTTATTAGCGGAACGGCGGCTCGTTGAAGGTACGTAGCTTGCGTGAATGCAGCTTGTCGCCCTCCGCGCGAAGTAAATCAATCGCACGAATACCGATCTGCAGATGCTCAGAGATAGCCCCTTCGTAAAAACGGTTGGCCTGCCCCGGCAGCTTAATTTCGCCGTGCAGCGGCTTATCGGAGACACACAGCAGCGTGCCGTAAGGGACGCGGAAGCGATATCCCTGCGCGGCAATGGTGGCGCTCTCCATATCAATCGCCACCGCGCGGCTCAGGTTGAAGCGCAGCGCGGAGGCAGAGTAGCGCAGCTCCCAGTTGCGATCATCGGTAGTGACGACGGTGCCGGTACGCAGGCGCTGCTTAACCTCTTCACCCGGCATACCGCTGACCTCTTTGGTGGCGTCATAGAGCGCGCGCTGTACTTCGGCGATGCTTGGGATCGGGATGTCCGGCGGCAGTACCGCGTCCAGCACATGGTCATCACGCAGATAGGCGTGGGCCAGCACGTAATCGCCAATCAGCTGGCTTTCGCGCAAGCCGCCGCAGTGGCCAATCATCAGCCACACGTCCGGACGCAGGACCGCCAGATGGTCGCAGATGGTTTTGGCGTTTGACGGGCCCACGCCGATGTTGATCAGCGTAATGCCCTGTCCGTCGGCGGTGATCAGGTGCCACGCGGGCATCTGGTGTTTTTTCCACGCCAGGTCGGAGATAGCCTGCTCGGGCGTTTCGGTCTCCGCGGTGATCCAGATCCCGCCCGCGCAGGAAAGGGCGATGTAAGGGCTATCCGGATCGAGAATTTGGCTACAGCCCCAGCGGACAAACTCATCCACGTAGCGGGTGTAGTTGGTGAACAGCACAAACGGCTGGAAGTGCTCCGCAGGCGTGCCGGTGTAGTGACGCAGGCGCGCCAGGGAGAAGTCCACGCGGCGAGCATCAAAGTGCGACAGGGGAGAAAATTCAGCCGGGTGATAGATGCCGTCAGCCGTCTCATCGCCAATCTGGGAAAGCTCGGTGGTCGGGAAGTGGCGCGTCAGCCCCGCGCTCATGGAACGATCCAGCGTCAGCGCCGAGCCGTCTATCACGTACGGATAAGGGATTTCGTGCAGCGAAGGTTCTACAGAAATGTGCGCGCCGTAATCCTGATACAGCAGCGTCAGCTGTTCCTCAAGATAGGGGCGGAACAGCGCAGGGCGGGTGACGGTGGTGCTGTAACAGCCGGAGTGGGTAAAGCGCGCGTAGGCACGGGTTTTGGGATTACTGCTGGCACTGCCGTCCCAGGTAACAGAGAGCGATGGATAAACAAAAAGGCCCTGAGTTCTGGCCTTTTCATCGGGAAGTTTCCCTGATTCGATGTATTCACTGATGGCGCTGCGCAGCGCGTTGACGGACTGTTCATACAGCGCGTCGAGTTTTTCCAGCGCCTGAGCCGGGGTCAGGCTGGAGCCCTTATTATTCATCTCTGTCTCCTTGTTCCACAGGTGTGTGACTCTACCCGATAGTATGTCACACGCCCGTGAAACAAAAGTGAGATCAGGTGTGGCGCGGCTCTTTCATAAACAGCGCCGTGGCGGCAGAGAGCAGGCAACCGGCCAGCAAATAAATCGCCACGCTGTGCCAGTTTCCGCCAGAAAAAGTCACCAGCGCGGCGGCAATAAACGGCGTAAACCCGCCACCGACCACGCTTGCCACCTGATAGCCCACGCCCGCGCCGCTGTAGCGGTAGCTTGCGCCAAACAGCTCGGTGAACATCGGCTGCTGCACGCACACCACCATGTCGTGAGCGATGTTGGCGAGCATGATGGCGAAGAAGACAATCCAGAAGATCGACTGTGCCTCCAGCGCCATAAAGAACGGCCAGGCGCTGAGAGTGCCAATCAGCGCCCCGGTAATATAGACGCGACGGCGACCAAACCGGTCCGCCAGCCAGGCGAAGCAGGGGATAGTCAGGCAGCTTATCCCACCGACCAGCAGGCCGATATTGAGGAACAGCTCGCGGGGAAGTCCGAGGTTCTGCGTCGAGTAGTTCAGTGCAAACGCGGTGACGATATACATCGTCAGCAGTTCACAGAGGCGCAGGGCGATAATTTTCAGAAAAGCGCCAGGATGCTGAACCAGCGCTTCCATCACTGGCAGCCGTTTTTTAGCGACCGGTTTTTCCCGCTGCTGCTGTTCGAATTCCGCGGACTCTTCCATCCCGTTGCGGATCCACAGCGCGGCGATGACCAGCACAATGCTGAAGATGAACGGAATGCGCCAGCCCCAGCTCAGGAACTGCTCGTCGGTGGTGAGCTGGCTGATTAAGGAGACCAGCCCGGTGGAGAGCAGCAGGCCGACGCCATAACCCACCTGCACGCCGCTGCTGTAAAAGGCTTTCCTGTGCTTCGGCGCGCTCTCGACGGACAGCAGCGCCGCGCCACCCCATTCACCGCCTACGGCGAAGCCCTGGATGGCGCGCAGGGTGACCAGCAGTACCGGCGCCCACCAGCCGATAGAGGCAAATGAGGGGAGAATACCGATAAGCGCAGTGGCGATCCCCATCATCCAGACGGTGAGCATCAGCATGCGCTTGCGGCCGAGGCGGTCGCCAAAGTGGCCGAAAATCACCCCGCCCAGCGGGCGAAACAGAAAGCCGACGCCGAAGGTGGCAAACGCCGCGAGCGTGCCCATCGCGGGGCTGACCTGGGGAAAGAATTCGCGGTTAAACACCAGGGCGGCAGTGATGCCGTAGAGCAGAAAATCATACCAGTCGACGACGGCACCCGCGAAGCTGCCTAAGGCTGCGCGGCGGGCACGGTTGAGCGAAGGTGTCTCCTCGTTGGGACGTTCGGAGATGAGGGTGGAGTCCATAGTTGTCCTGTCTGTACTGATTTTTAATTATTGGTATAAGAAAAGGTCACTCACATTGCGTCCGTCATATAAACGGAACCTATGAGACTACCGCGACAAAACGCCTGAGAAAACGTTTTTATCTTTCCGGAAGGCGCTGAATAAATAAATTTCATCTACCCCTGCCTTGAGATAAATCAGTCTGTTTGGCTCCGGTTAGTGCTGAATGGATTACAGTATTAGAAACCGCTGCGTGACTTAAGCTGAGGGAAAAACGATGCAACGCACCTTTTCGGCCATATGGATTGTCCTGTTTTTATTCGCCGCACCACTTCATGCTGAGCAGAAAGTCTATGGAGAACAGCGAATTAGCGGCTGGTGGAATACGCTGACGGAGGATATCTCCCAGACCTGGGAAGAGCCTCAACGTTACGATTTGTACCTGCCGTTCCTGAGCTGGCACGCTCGCTTTATGTACGACAAAGAAAAAACGGACAATTACAATGAAATGCCGTGGGGCGGCGGGCTGGGCGTTTCCCGCTATAACGAAGAGGGCAACTGGAGCGCGCTCTTCGCGATGATGTTCAAGGACTCTCATAACGAATGGCAGCCCGCGATGGGCTATGGCTGGGAGAAGGGCTGGTATCTGGATAATGCGAAGGATTTCCGCCTGGGGCTCGGTGCTGCTGCGGGCATCACGGCGCGAGATGATTTTGCCAACTACGTGCCGCTACCGTTCATTTTCCCGCTGTTTTCGGCCGGGTATAAGCGCGTTACCGTCCAGTTCACCTATATTCCAGGTACCTACAATAACGGCAACGTGCTCTTTGCCTGGCTGCGCTTAGGCTTTTAAAGGGTGATCACCTTTTTTGCCACGGCGTTAGACAATACCAGCATGGAGAAGAGAACAGAGGTGACGAACGTGAGCACAATCAGCGAAAGCTTTATGCCGAGGGAGGTCACCGGTATCAGCGCCGTCAGCAGGTGAAATACCGAGTAGTGCACAATATACACGCCGGTCATCGTTTTGCTGATGGCGGCCAGAACCGACTCTTTGAATTCGGCGTTGCGACGAAAGCGCACGCCGTTCGCCGCAATCACCAGGGCGATGATCAAAATGTAAATTTGAGAGCCGGTGAGAATAAAGGCGTTTCTGTCCGCCTTGAACAGCGCGAAGAAGAAGTGGCGCTCGTAAAACCAGGTAAAGAGATAGATAAACGGGATGGCGACAACCGCCGCCCTGACGACATTTTTGCGGCTAATCCACTCGGCGATTTTCGGGTCGCAGAAGAGTTGCCCCGTCAGATAAAACAGCAGCCATGTCCACAGCCGATACTGCGGTGACAGGGAAAGGATGTGTGTTTCAGGATAAAGCGCCGATAGCAGATCGTATCCGTAGGAAAAGAGCAGCAGGGCGGCAATCGCCCCGCAGAATAGCGCTCGCCGCTGGCTGAGCCACTCCACCGCCGGATGGAAGGTGTAAATCACGACAAAGGCGAACACGAACCAGGGCTGGATTAAATACCCGCGCTGATAGGGCTCCCACAGGTAGTAGATCGTTATCCAGAACAGAAAAACAATCACCAGACTTTTAATTTTACCCAGCTGCCAGCGGGTGCCGTGCCGGGATTGTCCGTCGAGATAGCCCGAAACCACAAAAAACAGCGGCGTGGCGATGGTCGAGATAAAGGTTAAAAACCCCAGGATCCAGTGATAGTCATAATCATAATGATCCCAGGTGTTGTAAATGGTAAAGAAGGTCACCGCCGTCATACAGCCCAGCGTCTTGATAATGTTCAGCCCTGTCGCATTCATTGTTATTTGGCTTCGTCCTTACGATGGAAACACGCATAGATCACGGGGAGTACCAGCAGCGTCAGGATTGTAGCAAACCCCAGTCCAAACATAATCACAACGGCCATGCTCTGGAAGAAAACGTCCAGCAGTAGCGGAGCCAGGCCAAGAACTGTCGTAAACGCGGTGAGCAGGATAGGGCGCAGGCGCGAGGTGGCGGCGTACACGATCGCCTCGTGCTGATCCTTTTGCGTTTTCTGCTGTTCGATCTCTTCCACCAGCACGATGCCGTTGCGGATGAGCATTCCGCTCAGGCTCAGCAGGCCAATCAGCGCCATAAAGCCAAAGGGAATGCCGGTAATTAAAAATCCCGGCGTCACGCCGATCAGCGCCAGCGGTACGGTCAGCCAGATGGCGACGGCATTTTTCACCGAGCTGAACATCAGCACCGTAATGACAAACATCACCAGATACCCGAGAGGTAGCGTAGTGAACAGCCCCTGCTGCGCTTCGCTGGAGTTTTCCGCGTCGCCTCCCCACTCAATGCTGTAGCCGCGCGGCAGGGGAAGGGCATCTACCTGCGGCTTCACGCGGGCGAGGATATCGCCGGAGGTTTGCTGGCTTAGCGGGTCCGGGTCTGTCTGAACTGTCAGCACCCGCGAACGGTCGCGTCGAAGGATGAGCGGATCCTCCCACTCCAGCGAGAAGCGGCTGACGACGTTACTCAGCGGGATATACTGCTGCCGCGTCTGGCTCCACACCAGCACGTTGTTCAGGTGATTGGCGTCCAGCCGTTCGCTCTCAGGCGGGCGCACCACCACGGGCAGCAGGTCGCTGCCTTCCCGGTATAGCCCCGCCCGGCTGCCGGAGAAGTTCATCTCCAGCGCGTTGTCGACGTCCTGTTTATCTACGCCAAGCTCGCGGCCCAGGGCGGCAACGTACTGTGGGCGGATCACCTTGCTGCGGTTTTGCCAGTCGTTCCTGACGCTTCCCGTGGCCGGGTCGCGGGTGAGGATGTCGTCCACCTGGCTGGCAATCAGGCGCAGCCGGTCAGGATCGGGACCTTTAATGCGCACCTCAATGGCGCTGTCGCCGGAGGGGCCAAACATCACGCGCTTGGTGCTGGCGTTGACCTGCGGATAGTTTCGCGCGATGTACTCGTCCACGTGGCGCGTCAGGGCGGAGATGTTGCGCTGGTCGTCCATGCGCACCATGATCTGCGCATAGTTACTGTACTGCCGCTGTCCGCTGTAGGTCAGAATAAAGCGCATACTTCCCTGACCAATGGTCGAGACGGTGGTTTCCACACCCGGCTGGCCGTTAATGGTTTTTTCGATATCGCCGGTCATTTTCTCGGTCCATTTAATATCGGTGCCGTAGGGTAGCCAGAGGTCGACAAAGAAAATCGGCGTATTAGACGACGGGAAAAAGTTTTGCCGTACGGCGCCAAAACCCCAGACAGACGCTGCCAGCAGCGCAGCCATCACAATGAGCGTCGGTGCCTTATGGTGCAGCAGCGTGTTAAGCAGGCGCTGGTAGGCGCGGTAGAGTCGTTTATCGTAGGGATCTGACTCATCGGTTTTATCGGGGGTACTGTCGTTTTTAAACAACCACCACTTAATCAGCACCGGGGTGAGGGTGAGCGCCGAAAACCAGCTCAGCATCAGGGAAATCAGCAACACCTGGAACAGGGATTTACAGTATTCCCCGGTGGAATCCTGCGACAGCCCGATAGGGGCAAACGCCAGGATGGCAATCACCGTCGCCCCCAGCAGCGGCAGGGCGGAGCGGCGGATGACGTAGTTCACGGCGGACAGCAGAGGCGAGCCCTGCTGTCGGGCAATCAACACCCCTTCGACAATCACGATGGCGTTATCCACCAGCATGCTGAGGGCGATAATCAGCGCCCCGAGCGAGATGCGCTGCAGCTCAATACCCCACAGATACATAATCAGCAGCGTGCCGAGCACGTTGAGCGCGAGAGAAAACGCAATGATGATCCCGCTGCGTACGCCCATAAAGATCAGCAGCACGCCGATGACAATCGCCAGCGCCATCAGGAAGTTAATAATAAAACCGTTAACAGAGTGGCCCACTTCGGCTGCCTGATCGTAAAACAGGTCTATCTGTATGCCTGCCGGTTTTTCCGCCGACATCTGGTTTAGCTTCGCCTCCAGCGCGTGGCCCACGTCGATTACGTTCACGCCGGGAATAAACGAGACGCCCATGGTGACGGCTTTTTTGCCGTTGGCATGGTAGAGACTGGCGGGCGATTCGTTTAGCCCGCGCGACAACGTGGCGATATCCCGCAGACGCGTCGCCGCCCCGATGCCGGAAGGCGTGATGATGATATCCGCCAGTTCAACAAGATTCTCGAACTCACCGGTCGGGTGCAGGCGAATGGATTGGGTGCCGGAGGTGATTTCTCCTGCGCTGGAAACGACGTTAAGTCTGCTGAGCAGGACGGAAAGCTGGTTCAGCGTAATGCCGCGCGCGGCCATTTTGGTCAGGGAGATATCGATGTTGACCTGTTGGCTAATAGCGCCGCCGATGGCAACCTTCGCGACGCCGGGGATCAGAATCAACTCCCGGCGCAGCTGCTCCGCATATCTCACCAGTTCAGGATTACTGAATTCATCTCCGGAAATGGCGAAGAAGAAGCCGAACACGTCGCCGAAATCGTCATTCACAAAGGGCGTGACGACGCCGGGCGGAAACTGACGCGAGGCATCGCCCACGCGGCGGCGAAGTTCATCCCAAATCTGCGGCAGTTCGTTCGAGTGATAGCGTGAAGCGATGTTAACGGTGATTTGCGACAGACCGTTTGACGAGATGGAGCTCACGTTGTCCAGATAAGGCAACTGCTGCAGGGCATTCTCCAGCGGAAGCGTCACCTCTTCTTCAACCTGCTGAGCGGATGCGCCGGGATAGTGGGTGACCACCACGGCGGTTTTGATGGTAAAGGCGGGATCTTCCAGCCTGCCGATATTCAACAGGGCGAAAATCCCCCCGATGCCCAGCAGCAGAATCGTTAGCCAGACGCGAACAGGGTTATTAATAAATTGACGAGAGATATCCATTACAGTCCCCGTTCACGCGTCCAGATACGCACTGGCTGGTTAGCGTGGAGCTCCCCAACGCCTGCGGCCACCACGCGCTCGCCCGCCTTAAGCCCGCTGGTGATTACCACACCTTCGGTACTCACTTGCCCCACGCTGACCTTGCGGTCTTCAAGATGGAGCGTGTCGCCTTCTCCCGTTACGACCCAGACGTGCGGTTCATTGCGCGGGCTGTTGTCCGGGTTAAAGACTGCCTCAACCGGTACGACGAGCACCTGAGCACCCGCACCGGCCGGGAGATTGGTTAAATTGATGGTCACCGTACCGCTTACGCCACCGACGGCGGGAAAATCATCGGGTCGCGGCATGGTGAGTATCACCTGCCAGGTCAGGGTATTGCTGTCGCTGCTGCCCGAATGCTCTTTGTAGACGGCGGTAAATTCCCGATCCGGAAGGGCGTTAATTCTCACCACGGGGCGATACTGCGCGTTGCGAATATCAAAGGTCTTAAACAGGTTTTCAGGAATGCTGAACACCACGTCCAGCAGATCGGTACGGGTTAACGTCGCGATGGGCTGACCGGCGGACACCACCTGATGGTTTCGCACGTGCACGCTGGCCGCCGTCCCGCTAAAGGGCGCAACGAGCGTCATCTGATTTAGCTCTTCCCGGGCAATCTGCAGCGCCGCATTCGCCGAATCGCGGTTCGCACGCTGCACGTCCATCTCGGCTTTTGAAATGGCCTGTCGTCCTGCCAGCGTCTGGAAGCGGTCGAACTGCCTCTGGGCCAGCGTCGCCGCTGTTTGTCTGTCGTTAACCCGCTGCTGGGCTTCACGGGCGTTCAGTCTGGCAAGCTGTTGCCCCTGTTTGATGGCAGCACCCTGGCGTACATCGAGCGCTTCAATTTGCCCTGCGCGCTTGAAGGAAAGGTCTGTGGCATCGCCCGATTCAATGCGGGCGGGGAAAACGCGCTGCTGGGCGTGGCCGGGAACCGTCACCTCCGCCACTTTTACCATTCTGGGCAGGGGGGAGGCTTGCTTCGGTTTCGGGTCGCACGCCGTGAGCGTTAACAAAACGAACGGTAAAAGAGAGAGGTAGCGGTTCACTGTATTCCCCTAATAAATAACTGTTTTATTTATTCCATAACCTGGACAGGGGGTGACACTATTCTGCCAGAACAGTGACGACCATATAGGTAAATAAACCAATCGCCGTACTGGCGATAATGGCGAGTGCAATAAACATACCCAGGCGGATCAGGCTTAAACCATACATACATTCCTCCATGAGCCGGAAGCGGTGGCTGACTATGAGCATAGTCGGCGAAAACATAAATGTTAAATAACCATTATCAGTGGGGAAGCGCTAAACCTGATATTCCTGTGCTACGTTTAATATTATTCATCTCTTTTTACCGTAACTGGCATTAAGGGCAACCCCCTGCATTTAATGCGTTTTTTTGCTTCATTCACTCTCGTGTTGGTTATAAAAAGGATGCTCGATATGTATAAAAACATTCTCGTTCCGGTGGATGTCTACGAGACAAGCCTGGCGGATAAAGCGTTGCAGCATGCTCAGTTTCTGGCGCAAAGCGCATCGGGTGACATTCATTTGCTGCACGTCATGCCTAAGTTTTCAGCCGAACTGACGCGTGGTTTTATTTCAGATGCGCGCAAAATGGATGAATATATGATTAATAATTCGAAAGAAAAGCTGTCTGACCTGGTCAAAAAATTGAATCTGCCAGACGCGCGTGTTCATCTCCATGTCCGTAGCGGGAATGTTCGTGATGAGGTTATAAAGCTGGCGGATGAACTGGCTGTCGGCGCGATTATTGTCGGCTCGCGAAATCCCAATATTCAAACCCATTTGTTAGGATCAGAGGCGGCAAGTATTGTTCGTTACGCACATGTTCCTGTTTTCGTTATTCGTTAATTACAGAGAAGCAAGGTGATTTCTGAATAGAACCTGAGGAAGGAACGATGAAAACAGGAAAACCTGAACGTCCGTATTATCAACAAACCGTTGACGAAACCCTGTCGAATATCCACTCCACCCTGGAAGGCCTTAGCGGCACTGAGGCATCAGCCCGACTTCAGCAGCACGGTGAGAATGCGTTACCGCAAAAAAAGGGCAAACCTGCCTGGCTGCGCTTCCTGGCGCATTTTAACGACGTTTTGATTTACGTTCTGCTGGTGGCCGCGTTGCTTAAGCTCTTTATGGGCCACTGGGTAGACATGTTTGTGATCCTTGGGGTTGCCATCATTAACGCGCTGATTGGCCATATCCAGGAGAGCAATGCTGAAAAATCGTTGCAGAGCATTCGCAATATGCTCTCCAGCGAAGCCGTGGTGGTAAGACAGGGGAATCATGAAACGATCCCCACCACGGCACTGGTCCCGGGGGATATCGTGGTGATTCGTGCCGGGGATCGTATCCCTGCGGATCTGCGCGTGATTGAAGCGCACAACCTGCGCGTGGAGGAGGCCATCCTGACCGGCGAATCCACCGTTGTTGAGAAAAACAGCGATGCGTTAAGCGGGGAACTGCCTTTAGGTGACCGGTATAATCTGCTCTACTCAGGCACCACCGTCAGCTCCGGCGGCGGTAAAGGCGTGGTGGTAGCAACCGGAGGCGAGACCGAGCTGGGTCACATCAATCAGATGATGTCCGACATTGAAAAGCACCGCACGCCGCTGATGGTGCAGATGGATAAGCTCGGTAAGACTATCTTTATCACTATCCTGGTGATGATGGTGGCGCTGTTTGTCTTTAGTCTCCTGTTCCGGGATATGCCAGTTTCTGAACTGGTGCTGTCGCTTATCAGCCTCGCCGTTGCCGCCGTGCCGGAAGGCCTGCCGGCCATCATTTCCATCATCCTTTCGCTTGGCGTACAGGCCATGGCGCGTCGCAAGGCCATCATTCGCAAGCTGCCCACGGTGGAAACGCTGGGGGCGATGACGGTCATCTGCTCGGATAAAACCGGCACCCTGACCATGAATGAAATGACGGTCAAAGCGGTGATTACCGCTGACACGACCTATCGCGTGGAGGGCGACAGCTACGAGCCGGTGGGGAATATTCACCCCGTAGATGACCCAACGCCCGTCAGCGTGACGCAGGGTTCCCTGCTGGAACGCTACCTGCGCACCATTGACCTCTGTAATGACAGCCAGCTGATCAAAGACGAGCAGGGGCTGTGGAAAATCACCGGGGGCCCGACCGAGGGCGCGCTGAAGGTGCTGGCGGCGAAAATTCCGCTCCCACCGCTCGATACCGAAATGCGCAGTAAAATCCCGTTTGATTCGCAGTATAAATACATGTCCACGCTGTACCGGCTGGGCGATGAAGAGGTGATTTTAATCACTGGCGCGCCAGACGTCCTGTTCCGCCTCTGCCAGTACCAGCAGACGAATGACGGACTGCAGCCGTTCGATCAGCCTTACTGGGAAGGGAAGATTGAAGAGTATGCCCGGGAAGGCTTGCGTATGGTGGCGGCGGCCTGGAAACCTGCCCACGAGGGGCAACGCGAGCTGGATCACCCGGACCTGCATGATGGCGTGATCCTGCTGGGTATTGCAGGAATGATGGATCCGCCGCGTCCGGAGGCCATTACCGCCATTGCCGACTGTCTGCAGGCCGGGATCCGCGTGAAAATGATTACCGGCGACCACCCGCAAACGGCAATGAGCATTGGGCAAATGTTGGGGATAGGTAACGCCACAAGCGCTATCACCGGACGTGAGCTGGAGGCGATGGACGATCGCCAGCTGAGCGACGCCGCCCAGCAGTACGATATTTTCGCCCGAACCAGCCCGGAGGATAAATTCCGCCTTGTGCAGGCTCTGCAAAGTAAACAGGAAGTCGTGGGCATGACCGGGGATGGCGTAAACGATGCCCCAGCGCTCAAGCGGGCGGATGTGGGTATCGCCATGGGGATTAAGGGGACGGAAGTCACCAAGGAAGCCGCCGACATGGTGTTAACGGATGACAACTTTGCCACCATTGCCCGCGCGGTGCACGAGGGACGTCGGGTTTACGATAACCTGAAAAAGACCATTCTGTTCGTCATCCCCAGCAACATCGCGCAGGCTCTGCTGATCATCATCGCGCTGCTGGCGGGGAACCTGATCCCGCTAACGCCGGTCCTGATCCTGTGGATGAACATGGCGACGTCGGCCACGCTGTCGTTTGGCCTGGCGTTTGAAGCGGGTGAGAAAAACATCATGAACCGGCCACCGCGCAAGGCGAATCTCCATGTGATGGACGGCTATGCCATCTGGCGCGTGGTGTTTGTCGGTCTGATGATTGCCATCAGCGCCTTCGTGCTGGAAGCCTGGCTACAGCCGCGCGGCTATTCGGCGGAATTTATCCGCACCGTGCTGCTGCAAACCCTGGTCACTGCGCAGTGGTTCTACATGCTCAACTGTCGCGTGAATGACGGCTTCTCGCTGAGCAAAGGCCTGCTGGCGAACAAAGGGATTTGGATCGTGAGCGGCGTACTGCTGGCGCTACAGCTTCTTATTATTTACGCACCCTTCATGCAGATGCTGTTTGGCACCGAGGCGCTGCCGTTCCGCTACTGGGTCATCACCCTGCTGATTGGTTTTGTGATGTTCCTTATTGTCGAGGCGGAAAAAGTACTGACGCGCAGGTGGCGCAAAACCGAGGCGTGATAGCGTAAACTGAGAAAGCCTGCCTGAGCCCGGGCTTTCTCTTTTTATGAGCACAGGAAACTATGATTCGACTTATCTGGTTCGTCCTTACGCTGTGCGCCGCTGTTCCCGGTGCGTTTGCCGTAACCTATCCACTTCCGCCGGAAGGCAGTCGTCTGGTGGGAACCCCGATTATCATCACCGTTCCCGAAGGCAACACGCTGCCTCTGGAAGCCTTTGCCGCGCAGTACGGGCAGGGGCTGAGCAACCTGCTTGAAGCAAACCCGGGCGTGGATCCTTTTTTGCCCAAATCCGGCACCCGTCTGGTAATACCTCAGCAGCTGATTTTGCCTGACACCGTCCGCGAGGGGATCATCGTAAATGCGGCGGAAATGCGCCTCTACTACTATCCGCCTGGCGGCAACACCGTAGAAGTGCTGCCCATCGGCATTGGTCAGGCCGGACGCGAAACGCCGCGTAACTGGGTGACGGCCGTTGAGCGTAAGCAGGAGGGGCCAACCTGGTCTCCGACGCCGAATACGCGCCGCGCCTATGCGGCAGAGGGGAAAACCCTGCCGGCGTTCGTGCCCGCCGGGCCGGATAACCCGATGGGGCTGTATGCGATTTATATCGGCAGGCTCTATGCCATTCACGGCACAAACTCGAATTTCGGCATCGGGTTGCGGGTTAGCCAGGGCTGCATTCGTCTGCGTAATAACGACATCAAATACCTTTTCGATAATGTCCCCGTAGGAACCCGCGTGCAGCTTATCGACAGGCCCGTTAAAACCACCACCGAGCCGGACGGCAGCCGCTGGGTTGAGGTTCATGAGCCATTATCACGTAACCGCGCGGAATTTGAGTCAACACGGAAAGTGCCTCTGCCCATTTCAGCCGCACAACGGACGCAGCTGATAAACGAGGGGGCGGGCGCTGAACTGGAACGGCGGTCGGGGATGCCGGTGAAGCTCAGCGATTAAGTTCGTTTCGCCCGGTGGCGCTGCGCTTACCGGGCCTACGGTCCCGTAGGTCGGGTAAGGCGAAGCCGCCACCCGACAATTTTACCCGCCGCAGAAAAGCAAAAAGCCTGCTTTAAAAGCAGGCTTTTCAAATTTGGCTCCTCTGACTGGACTCGAACCAGTGACATACGGATTAACAGTCCGCCGTTCTACCGACTGAACTACAGAGGAATCGTGTGAACGGGGCGCATATTATCGACCTGCGTTCGCCTTGTCAAAGGATGGATCAACACCTTTTGATCGTTTGCTGACAAAATCAGCAAAGTGGCGCTTTTGCCAACGTAATGCACCGTCATGGTGCAAACATACCTCTAATGGGGCAGATCATAAACCGCTGTTTCAGTCATTAAACCCCCATCCATGATTAGCTTTCCTTATTTTCAGCCGCTTAGGAACAAATCAGACCTCTTCGCAAAACTGGCATTCATATTGCAAAACCAGTTCAACAACGACAGCCGGTTCCGGCACAGTTTTTTGAACAGGGGGCAAAATGAACTTAAGACGACTGAAATACTTCGTAAAAATCGTCGATATCGGCAGCCTGACTCAAGCGGCAGAAGTGCTGCATATCGCGCAGCCTGCGCTGAGCCAGCAGGTGGCTACGCTGGAAGGCGAGATGGACCAGCAATTACTGATCCGCACCAAGCGTGGCGTAACGCCAACAGAAGCAGGCAAAATTTTGTATACCCATGCCCGCACTATTCTGCGTCAGTGTGAACAGGCGCAGCTGGCGGTGAACAATGTCGGCCAGACCCTGAGCGGGCACGTTTCCATTGGTTTAGCGCCAGGAACCGCGGCATCGTCTATCACCATGCCACTGCTGCAGGCCGTTCGCGCTGAGCTGCCTGAAGTACTGGTCTACCTGCACGAAAACAGCGGTTCCGTTCTGAATGACAAACTGCTCAACGGCCAGCTGGATATGGCCGTCCTTTACGATCGCTCTCCCGTCGCCGGGATCACCAGCCAGCCGCTGCTGAAAGAAGATCTTTATCTGGTCGGCACCCGCGACTGCCCGGGTCAGAGCGTTGATTTAACCGCCGTGGCCGAGATGAATCTCTTCCTGCCGCGCGATTACAGCGCGGTGCGCGTGCGCGTGGATGAAGCGTTCTCCCTGCGCCGCCTGACGGCCAAAATTATTGGCGAAATTGATTCTATTTCCACGCTGACTGCAGCAATTGCCAGCGGAATGGGAGTAACGGTCCTGCCGGAGTCCGCCGCCCGCTCGCTGTGCAGTGCGGCAAACGGCTGGATGGCGCGCATCACCACGCCTTCAATGAGCCTGCCGCTGTCGCTGAATATGTCCGCACGCGGATCGCTGTCGCCGCAGGCGCAGGCGGTAAAAGAGATTTTGATGTCGCTGGTCAGCAAGCCGTCGCTTGAGAACCGTGAACTCCAGCTCGTGAGTTGATATTCCATAAAAGCATAAGATGCTGGTTTTTATTATTTGTTCTGCAGCTCAGCTGACTCTAACAATAGAGCTATGTCAGATGCGCCGGAGTGAATTGTGAATTTCCAGCAACTTAAAATTATCCGTGAGGCGGCCAGGCGGGACTACAACCTAACCGAAGTCGCTAACATGCTTTATACATCCCAGTCTGGCGTCAGCCGCCATATTCGCGAGCTGGAAGAGGAACTGGGGATAGAGATTTTTATCCGTCGCGGCAAGCGTCTGCTTGGGATGACGGAGCCGGGCAAGGCATTGCTGACCATCGCTGAGCGGATCCTCAACGAGGCCAGCAACGTGCGTCGTCTGGCGGATCTCTTCACCAATGACGCCTCGGGCGTGCTCACCATCGCCACTACCCACACGCAGGCGCGCTACAGCCTGCCGCCGGTGATTAAAGCCTTCCGCGAACTTTTCCCGGATGTCCGTCTGGAGCTTATTCAGGGCACGCCGCAGGAAATTGAAGTGCTGCTGCAAAACGGCGGGGCAGATATTGGCATCGCCAGTGAGCGTCTGAGCAACGACCCGCTGCTGGTGGCCTTCCCGTGGTTCCGCTGGTATCACAGTTTATTACTCCCGGTCGATCATCCGCTGAATCAGGTCTCTCCCCTGACGCTGGAAGACATTGCGAAATGGCCGCTGATCACTTACCGCCAGGGCATTACCGGACGCTCGCGCATTGATGAAGCCTTCAACCGCAAAGGGCTCACGCCGGACGTGGTGCTGAGCGCGCAGGACTCCGATGTGATCAAAACTTACGTCGAGCTGGGTCTGGGTATAGGCCTGGTGGCGGAACAGTCCAGCGGGGAACGCGAAGACGGGAACCTCGTGCGTCTTGATACGCGTCACCTGTTTGACGCCAATACCGTCTGGCTTGGGCTGAAGCGCGGACAGCTGCAGCGCAACTATGTCTGGCGCTTTATCGAGCTGTGCAACGCCGGGCTGTCGGTGGACGAGATTAAACGTCAGGTAATGGAGCCGGAGGAAGTGGCGATTGATTACCAGATCTAGCTGCTGGCTTGCCCGGTAGCGCTGCGCTGGCCGGGCTCGTCGCTCAGTTGAAAGGATAGTTTTTAGAGAGGGAATAGCACGATGGGAAGAACCCTTGAGCAGCTTATAAAGAATGATGGACAACGTCGCTTGTTTATCCGCCCGATCTGGCACCTGTAAAGTGTCTTTGTGTTCACCGGACAGATTTCGCCCCATTACAAAGGTACAATCATGACAACACGCGAAGCCGTTTTCCCCTTCGGACGGCAGGCGCTCTATGATCGTAATCGGTACTCACCTGCCATCAAATCTAACGGCTTCCTATGGGTCTTGATATGACAGAGGAAAATTAATGAAAGCAGCGGTTTATGACGTGGAAGGCGCTCCCGACGTCCTGCAATACATTGATGTCCCGGATCCGGTCGCAGGGCCTGATGACGTCCTGATTTCTGTCGAGGCAATCTCGATTGAAGGGGGAGATCTGATCAACCGGCGTTCAACGCCGCCGCCTCTTCCTTCGTGGATCGTCGGCTACGCGGCCGCGGGCACAGTGGTTGCCGTCGGTTCGAAAGTCCGTCATCGCAGGGTTGGAGACAGAGTGACTGCGTTTAGCATGCAGGGATCGCATGCGGAACGTTGGGCTGTGCCTGCGGAACGAACCTGGCTTATACCGGATGGGGTGGATGCAGCAGACGCGGCGGTGGTACCGATTTCTTTTGGAACCGCGCATCATTGCCTTTTCACACGAGGCATGCTTCGGCACGGAGAAACCGTCCTGATTCAGGCAGCAGCAGGGGGCGTGGGGCTCGCGGCCGTTCAGCTTGCCTCACAAGAAGGCGCGACGGTTATCGCCGTGGCAAGCGGAACGCAGCGAAGAAGTCGGTTGCTTGAATTGGGTGCCGATTATGTCGTGGATCGTGTAGAGGACAACATCGTTGACAGTGTCCGAGAGTACACCCGTGGCGCCGGTGTTGACCTCGTCATCGATCCGGTAGGGACGACGTTGCCTGTTTCGCTTTCTGCACTCGCTCCGCAAGGACGCCTCGTCTTCGTCGGTAATGCGGGCGGTGGCAGTCTGACTGTCGACTTGTGGCCGCCAATGCAGTCTAACCAGACACTCATGGGGGTATTCATGGGGCCCCTTTTTGAAAGGCCCGGCGTTCGGACAAGTGTGGACGACATCTTGCAGGCTGTGGCAGAAGGGCGCATCAGGGTTGTCATTGACCGCATCTTCCCCCTGGCTAACGCCGCCGCGGCCCATGAATACGCTGAGACAGCGAAACCGCTTGGCCGCATCGTTATGAAGCCGTGAGAGGGGGACCTCAACCTGGCCCCAACATGCTCCCGATGCGGAGGAGAATATCAAAAGCAAAAAGCCTGCTTCAAAAGCAGGCTTTTCAAATTTGGCTCCTCTGACTGGACTCGAACCAGTGACATACGGATTAACAGTCCGCCGTTCTACCGACTGAACTACAGAGGAATCGTGTGAACGGGGCGAATATTATCGACCTGCGTTCACCTTGTCAAAGGGGGAAAGTAAACTTTTCGTTCGTTTGCCGACAATTTCAGCAAATCGCTGATTTTATAGCAAATTCGCGTTGAAATTACACAGCAATATGCGCCGCCCGCAGGCGGCGCGCAGGATCAGAACAGTACGGAGTAGTTCAGACCAAAGGTACGTCCTCGGCCTTTATAGGTATACAGGCCCGGTGCGCCGTAGGTTGGGCTATACAGCCCCGGCGCGCGCTGGCCCCAGGCGGTGGTGTAGTCTTTGTCCAGCAGGTTTTCCACGCTGAAGCTGACCTTGCCCACCGGCAGGGCGTAGCTGCCCAGGAAATCAATGGTGTTATAGCCATCGATCTTCTTACCGTCGGCGTCAGATACGTCAAAGGTCTGCGTGCTCTGCACGCGCAGCGCCCAGTCGCCCGGTGCCCAGTTAACCCATGCGCTGGCCTTCGACGGGCTGGCGCTGTCGACCGTCAGCTTCTCCCATTTTCCGTTTTCACGCGTCTCAGACTTAATGGCGTTAAAGTTCGCGCCGGTGCTCCAGTCGCTGTCGGTGAAGAAATAGTCTACCTGGCCTTCGACCCCGTAAATACGACGTTTATCGTCTTCGAGGTTGATGGTCATGTCACTCTTGTTGATGGTGATGGTTTTATCCGAGAGCGAATAGTATGCCGCGACCTGCGTGCGCAGATTGTCGCCGGTGAAACGCCAGCCCAGCTCGTAAGCATTAACCTTGATCCCATCCAGAGTCGAGTCGTTCACGTTCACGCTGTTCAGCAGGCGATAGTGGCCGTCGACGAGTTGGTAGGTGCCAGAGCCGTAGTATTTCGCCAGGTCCGGAATTTCGAAGCCTTGCGAGAAGTTAAACCACAGCTGCTGCTGTTCGGTCAGGCGACCGAGTATCCCGGCGTTAAACAGGAAGTTGTTGTAATCCGTTTTCCCACCCGGCACCGCGTCGGCGGAGGTGGCTTTCCCGTTAGCGATGGCCTGCTGCTGGGCGTAACCAACAAAGTCATCCACCTTGTTTTCAGTGTACTGGTAGCGCACGCCGCCGCTCAGGGTGATGGCATCAATGTCATAGCTGGCCTGCAGGAACGGGGCAAGGTTGGTAATGCTGTAACCCGGATAACGGCCCACGTTGTAGGCATTTTCCAGATCCATACCGCCGCTTGCCGCCGCTTTACTCAGATCGAAGAACTGCTGGTTGGCATCGAAGGTTTCATGGTCGGCATCGACACCCCAGGTGAGGGTCAAATCATCCACCGGCTTGCTGTTCAGGGTCAGCTTGCCGCCGTAAAAGTCGGTTTTCTGCTGGGATGCGCCAATGCTGGTTACCGCGCCTTTACTCAGCGTCGGGAACGGGTAGTAGGTCAGGCTCTCATCGCGATAGTAAATCTGCGCGACCAGGTCCTGGCCCCAGAAATCGGTATTCGAGTACTGCAGGTTAATCAGGTGGCGCTCGGTACCGGGGATACGATCGGAGTTGAGGTTGTCTTTGTTGTAGGCTTTTGCATCGCCCGTCACCGCCGAGAAGTTCTCGCCGAGGAACAGACCGTGCTTCCCGTCGGACTCGCTCTTGTAGTACTGCGTGGTGAGCTGCAGCTGCTGATGATCGTCAATGTTGATGGTACCTGTGCCCATCACGTCAATACGGTCGGAATACTGCAGGCCGGTCTGGGTGTTATCGATAATCACCTCGTCGCCGTTGCCGTCATACCAGCCGCCGTAGCGCTGATACGACACCGACAGACGACCGGAGGCTTTATCGTTGCCGCTGCTGACGGCTGCCGACACGTTCTCATCGTGATCGTTGTGGCTGTTAAAACCGCTCTTTGTCCCGGTCTGGAACTCCACTTCGGTATCCGGCTGGCCCTTTTTGGTGACGATGTTCACCAGGCCGCCGGTGCTGCCGCCGCCATAGAGCGAGGTGGCACCGGAGATCACTTCGATACGATCGATATTGAACGGATCGATAGAGTCGAGCTGGCGGCTGTCGCTGCGTGACGAGTTCAGACGCACGCCGTCCACCATCACCATCATCGAACGACCGCGCAGGTTCATGCCGTAGTTGGTGCGCCCCTGGCTGCTGACGTCCATGCCCGGGATCAGCTGGGCCAGCACTTCTTTAATCTCTTTTCCGCCCTGAACCTGCTGCTCAATTTCAGCCCGTTCAATGACCCAGGTGGTCTGCGCCATTTCAGCCACGCTGCGGTGAGCACGGCTGGCAGAGACCACGATATCTTCTTCCTTTTGTTCTTCCGCCCACGCAGAGGTAGAAAGCATTGCAAGCAAGCAAGGATTTAAAACCCAAAGATGAGAACGTTTCATTGTTATGTTGATCCTGAATGTGTGTGTCAGTACTCGGTCGTTTTTGCTAAAGATTTAAAAACCTGGCTACTTTCCGGGCTGGCGGTGCTTCGCCAGTGGATAACGCCAGGGGTGGTAGCCAGTTCAAACGGCTCGTCATCGTGCGCGCGATTCAGAATTCGCGCCGCGCGCCAGGCCATCAGGCTGAGCTGGGGTTCGGCAATGCCGAGACGGTGCATCCCGGCGTTTACGGCAAACAGGCGGTTGCTCTGCGGGCCGTCCCATTCAAGGGTGAAATCGTTGTTAATGCAGAAGGCCTCATCCGTATCCCGATGGAGGCGGTGAAACAGCGGCGCGAGGAATGCAGGCTGCACGGCGCGGTAGCCGGTGGCGAAAATCACCACGTCGCTCTCCAGCTGTTCCTGACCGCCATCAAGATGATGCTGAATGCTCAGGCGATGTCCGTTTTCCTGGCGCGTGAGAGCCGTCACCGAGCGGGATGGCAGGAGGTGAGCCCAGGGTTTTTCACGCAGCACTTCAAAGCGGTGGTACATGGCGCGGTAAATCGCCAGCAGCGATTCCGTGGTAATACCGTCAGAGGTCATCTTCTGCTCGTGCAGCATCTGGCGACGCGACTCTTCACCGAGCGTGGAGAAGCTGTCCACGTACTCTGGCGTGAAGTATTCGTTGGCAAAGGCAGCTTCATCCAGCGCGTTGTAGTTGTTGCGGCGCGATACCCAGTTCAGGCTCCGCGGCTGGCCCCATTCACCGCGGAAGATATTCAGGAACAGGTCGGCACC
This sequence comes from Enterobacter sp. ENT02, assembly GCF_019219165.1. Classification (NCBI taxonomy): domain Bacteria; kingdom Pseudomonadati; phylum Pseudomonadota; class Gammaproteobacteria; order Enterobacterales; family Enterobacteriaceae; genus Enterobacter; species Enterobacter sp. ENT02. The sequence goes on along the minus strand of NZ_JAHUWD010000001.1, from coordinate 773,758 downwards.
GCTCTGGCCACCGCCGATCACGGTGACGCGCTTGCCCGCGAGATCCGGCGTGCGCAGCATCATCTCGCTGGCGTGGAAGCAGGTATCGTCCTGCATCGTGACGCAGTCAGGCAGGTTGATCTGTTTGCCAATTCCCACGCAGACGTGGCGCGCCAGGAAGCGGTCCCGCTGGGTCACCACCTCAAACAGGCTGCTTTTCTCATCAAACCTCACCTGCTGCACCTGCTGGCTGAATGACAGGTTGGTGAGGTTTTCCGCCGCCCAGCACAGGTAGTCCGCAAACTCCTCGCGGGAGACGGTGCGCTGCTCGGTGGTCAGAAAGCGGTAGAACTTTTTACGCTGCACCAGGTAGTTCAGGAAGCTGTGGCGGTTGGTGGGCTCCACGGCGCTGACCAGATCTTTCAAAAAGCTGGTCTGCATGTGGCAGTCCGGCACCATCATCCCAGGGTGCCAGGAGAAGTGCGGTTTGCGCTCAAGGAACAGTGAGCTAAAGCCGTCCAGCCCTTCCGCCAGAGCGGCGATGCTGAGGTTAAACGGGCCAATACCAATGCCGATGAAATCATAGGTTTTCATTGCGCTGACTCCCGGGAGGCGAGAAAAAGAGGGTTATCAAGATCGGTAACGTAGTTCGGCAGCATGCGGCTGCCGCCGTCGTGTTCGGAGAAGGTCAGTTTGACCGGGTTGAGGATCACGCGAATAATCTGCGGCTTAAACAGGTCGAACGTCGCGAAGCGCTCCGCAAGCTCCGGATGCGCGGCCATATAGCGATGTAACACCTGTGCCAGAATCTGGTAGAAACGGGTTTCGCTGACGCCGCATTGCAGGGTGAGGCGCGAGATAAAGCGCAGCACCGTCACAAAGTTGCCTGTTTGCAGGTCGTGAATAATGTAATCCGCGCTGAGGCGCGCCGTGACGGCCTTCACCTGCTCCGGCAGGCTCTGCGCCTGCGGGAAGTCTTCATCCACCAGGCGCATATCGCCCTGGAAATCTTTCAGCAGGATGCGCTGCGGGACGTAGTCCTTCATCACCAGCGTCACGTTCTGGCCGTGGGCGATCAGCGCCACGCCGTAGCGGCAGAGCAGGTGGTAGAACGGGATCACCGTTGCTTCAAACAGCTTTTCCAGCCACGCGTCGGCGCTTAACCCCGAACGGTTAATCCACGCGTCAATCAACGGGCGCCCTGCGTTGTCGGTTTCCATCAGCGCCGCCATCAGCACCGCCTGTTCGCCGTCCTCTAAATAACAGGATGGGTTCTCGCGCCAGATCACCCCCAGCATCTCCTGATAGCGGTAGGGCGCTTTCGGCAACGCGGCATAGCCCGGATGCGACAGATATCCGGCGGCGGGTTCGCCAAGCACCTGCGCGCCTGAGCGGGCAAGCGTAGCGTCGGTGGCAAACTGCTGCTGCAGCCAGCGCGAGGCCAGCGGCCCGGCGGCAATGTACTTGCCCGGAATGCCGCGATAGCAGGAGGTATTGTAGATGGTCAGTGGCAGCTTGATGTCATACGGCGCGCGGCGGCTGGCGTTGGTGAGCGTGCGCAGGGACTGCTGCGCCAGATACTCATCGCCAAACTCGCCCAGCTCAACCATTTCACCGCGCGCCAGCTGCGCCAGGAAATGAATGGCGATCTTCTGCTGCCACTGCCACGGGTGCAGCGGCACCGGCAGCCAGCTATCGTTCAGACCTAGCGCCTGCCAGCGGGCGTCAAAGCGGGCGCGCTCGGCGTTGTCCATGGCGCTGGCCAGCAGAGCGTTGATATCGCAATCGGCGTCGCTGCTCCAGACAAGATGCTCCCGCTGAACGGCAACCCAGTGCAGACGAAAACGTCCGCGATACTCAGGCGCGTACTGACGCAGCGCGTCCAGCCCCCAGCCGCGGCGACCTTTGTTGAAAATAAACTTCGGGTGACCGCTCATCAGACACTGTAATTCGTCCGGGTCGAGGTGGATCAGCGCGTCCGCGTCAAGCGCTTCACGCGCCTGAAGCAGCTGCATATCGCCACGCAGTGTGGCGTAGAGATCTTCCATGTGCTCTGCCGTTTGCGCGTCGCTCATCTCCAGCACTGTTGCGAGCTGCAGGAGTGCGCTTTCCGCTTCGACGGCTTCGCCGCTGGCGGTGATCAGGCTGGCAGGATCGATGTGCAGCCAGCCCCAGATCCCACGAGCGGCGCGAAACTGCCAGGACTCTCTGCCCATGGTGATGCGCCAGACTCCCGACGAAACCTGCTCAGCGCGCAGGGTGCCTTCGTATTCCAGCTCGGCGAGGATCTTCGCCACCATTTCGCGGTTCACTTTCTGCCAGAGCGCGTTCACAGGCCCACCTCGCTGAAGAAGCGGTGACGCTGGCTCATGATGAGGCGCGAGCGCTTGTGCGGGAAGTCGAACTCTTTCATCGTGTCAAAACCGGCGGATGCCAGATGGCGGAACAGGCGCTGATTGTCGAAGCGCGGCTCGGCGACAATGCGCGCGGTGCGCGGCTCATCGAGATATAAATAGTGGCTCAGGCCGCCCAGCCAACTGCGGATGTACTGCGCGCCGCGCCAGTTTTCTTCACCCACCAGCATGTGCAGCCCGCGGTCAAACGGCTGCCAGCGATAGTGACGGCCAATGCGGTCTTCCGCCGCCCAGTAGAGTTCAAAATAGCCGAACGGCTGGTCGTCAAAGCAGCCGATAACCGGGTAGCAGTAGGTCGAGTCAAGCTGGCGACGCAGGTAGCTTTCCTGCTCGGCCTGCGGGCCCGCCATCTCCCAGAAGGCGTTCACGCGCGGGTTGTTCATCCATTGGGTAAAACGCTCGCCGTCCAGCGTCACGTCGGCCACGCGGAAGCTCAGGGTGCGCTTAATTTGCGGATCGTAACGGCGGTACACTTCGCCCTGCGGGCGGCGAGGACGCAGCGGGAAGTACAGCTGACGGCTCTCATCAAACTGCATCCCGCCGCTGGACTGGGGCTGTTCGCCTTTTAGCCACAGCGGCAGCTGCCAGAAGGTTTCACGCGCCAGATAATCCCCGCTTGCCAGACGAAACAGTGCCTGCGCCTGCGGTTCATCCTGCCAGGTTGCCCAGGGCAGGGTGATGCCGGTCAGCGTGGGGGCGGCAACAAACAGCTGATCCAGCGCCTCGGCCAGCCAGCCGTCCGGGATCCCATTCAGACGCTCCAGCACAGCGCTGCCGTCAAGACCCAGCGTCAGCGGCAGGTTTTTTTCCGTGGCCGTGCAGCGAAAGCCGTAGCCGGAATGGACGATATTCGCAATGGCCATCACGCCTTCTCCTTGTAAAACGGGTTGCTAAAGTCGAAATAGATCACCGCCGGATCGACGATGGTGTTTTCATTGCGATCGTGCAGGTAGCAGAAGAAGTTGCCTTTGCAGTTCCAGGTCGGGCTGTCGAGCACGTAGTCGAGGCAGCGGGTCTGCATTGCCGTCTTGCGCAGTTCGGCCAGCGCGTCTCGCACCCGGGACATCAGGCTTTCCTCGCTGTCAAAACCGGCGGCGGCGAGGGCGGCGGTGACGGCAAGGGTAGAGTTCAGCAGCAGGTAGTAAGGGAAGTAGCGCAGCAGCTGGCTGTCGCCGAAGCGGTTTTCTACCTCCGTTTCACCCGCCTCTTTCAGCCACGCATCGGCCCCTTCGGTCCATGCACTGCCCTGGCAGTCGCGGTAGATAAGCCCGACGGGGAAATCCTGCTGCATTTCAACGAGGATATTCTGCTGGTGTGCCAGCAGGACAAGGCCGTAGTCCGCCTCGGCGCTGAACAGCGGGAGTAACACGCGGTCGCAATAGGCGTCGAGCCAGCAGCGGGCGGCCCGGTCGAGCGGTAATTCCAGACGCTGGCTCAGACGGCGCACCGCCGCGGCCAGCAGGCTGTCACCGCCGTCCGGCGCGGCCTGGGTCAGGCTCACCAGCACGTTGGTCTGGGTGTCTGGCGTATCGAACAGCAGATTGACGCGCAGGGCCATCAGGCTCTCTTCCTGAACGATGCCATTTTCGTCACGCAGCCCCGTCCAGCCGTCTTCCTGCATCACGCGCATGGTCGGGTAGCGTGCCTGCAAATCTTGCCAGCGTTCCGTTTTCGCCAGGCGCGCCAGGCGCATCCCGCGCTTAACTTCTTTCACCGACAGCGTGCGCACGGAATTGGTCAGACGCACGCTGAGGGAGAACTTAATCATGTCGCTGTTGGTTTCGCTGTACAGCGAGCGTGACGAGCTGGTGGGCAGCCATTGCGCGCCCGCTTCGCCCAGGTCCTGCAATGAACCTTTTTCCGCCAGACGCTGGCACCACGCCTGCTCCAGCAGATAGTCGGCCTGCCACGGATGCATCGGCAGCAGCCAGCGGGTGTCGGTGAAGTGGCCGAGCAGCTCAGGTGCGCTCTGTGCCGCGAAGCGCAGCAGACGTTCGCGCAGAGAGACGTTCAGGCTATCGCCGGCAATAAGCGTGCTCTCAACGGCAAACCAGCGCAGCGCGAAGCGGGAGGCGAAATCAGGCAGATAGCGCCGCGCCTCGGTTTCGCTGAACGGCTCATGGGATTTTGGCGCAGGGTGAAACGCGTGGCCGACCAGCAGCGCCTGTTCCGCCTCGGCAAACGTCAGCGGTTTATCGCGCAAGGTTGCCCAGCTGTGGCGCAGATCGATCGCCTGCCAGGTATGTGCATGGCTTTCAAGGACGCGCTGTTTAAAGCGTGCCAGCGTTTCGCTATCCAGTGAGCCTTTTACGGAGGATTTTTCAAGAATTAAATCAACCAATTGCGTAAAGGTGACGGCGACACCGCTATCGCTGTCGGCGTGGATCAGCGTTGCCGGAAAATGATACTGGTGATGCTGGGTAGGCGAAAAATAGCGTACGGGAACCCGAATAGCCTGGGTCTGGGAAAGCGGGATATGAATCTGCGATAACTCATCCGCAGCGGTAGCGGGGTGATAGCGCCAGTCCTTCGTTTCGCGCAGCAGCGCGTTCAAAAAACACTGGGCCGCAACGTCTGTACCGGCGGAGCGGAGCAGAGCACGCATAAAAGTACCTCATTCCATGACTGATAATAATTCTCGTTATGATATTCATTCTGTTTACAGTCGCAACTATTTTTGCAATATTTGTTTTCATAAACTTCATAATTTCCACATATTTATTGACACTATCTTCACAATTCTATGCACCCAACCTCTGAAACTTTGATGGACAACGTCACCCCGAAAGCGAACTGGCCCCTGGCGCTGTGCGCAGGTTTATTAGGTATCGGGCAAAATGGTTTGCTGGTCATGCTGCCGCAGTTGGTCAGCCTGACCGGACTCTCACTCTCCGTCTGGGCGGGGCTACTGATGTTTGGCTCAATGCTCTTTTTACCCGCCTCTCCCTGGTGGGGACGGCAGAGCGAGCGACACGGCTGCAAGGTGGTCATGATCGCCTCCCTCGGTGGCTATCTGGCCAGTTTCCTGGTGATGGCGCTGGTGGTCTGGGCGATGAGTAACGGCGTGTTGAATGCTTTGTGGGGGCTGGCGGGGCTTGTTCTCTCGCGCACGCTGTACGGCCTGACGGTCTCCGGGCTGGTGCCAGCCGCGCAGACGTGGGCCATTCAGCGCGCGGGTCTGGAGAAGAGAATGGCGGCGCTGGCGACCATTAGCTCGGGTCTCAGCTGCGGACGTCTGCTGGGGCCGCCGCTGGCGGCGCTGATGCTTAGCGTTAACCCGGTGGCGCCGCTCTGGCTAATGGCAGTAGCGCCCTTCAGCGCGCTGCTGCTGGTGCTGCGCGAAGCCGCCGATCCGCCGCTGCCGCCGGTGGCGCACCAGTCGACGCGGCTGAAGGTATCGATGCTGCCGTTCTTGGGGCTGGCACTGCTGCTGGCGGCGCTGGTGAGCCTGATGCAGCTTGGCCTGTCACCGCACCTGCATCCGTTGCTACAGGGCGACCCGGTGCAAATCAGCCATCATGTTGCGATGCTGCTGAGCCTGGCCGCACTGGCCACGCTCGCCGCCCAGTTTTTGGTGGTTCGCCCGCAGCATTTCAGCCCGATGACGCTGCTCTGCATCGCGGCGGTGTTAATGGTGGCAGGACTTGGGCTGATGTCTGTCGCGGGTTTAACGCTATTCTACGTGGGGATTGTTATCACTTCACTCGGGGCGGCGATGGCCACACCGGGCTATCAACTGCTGCTGAACGACAGGCTGACGACAGGGAAAGGGGCGGGAGTTATCGCCACCAGCCATACGTTAGGTTACGGGGTGAGTGCGATGCTGGTGCCTGTCGTCACCCGTTTTTATGGTGAGTCGTTTTTAATTGCTGCCGCATGGGGAATGGCGCTACTGTTTTTGCTGGTGAGCATAGGGGTACGCTGCTCCGCGCGCGCCCCTGCTGAAAAAGCTTAATGAACCTGGTGGGATGAATGACCGGCAGGGTCTTCGTTTTGCCGCAGACGTTGCAACGGATCCTGCTGGTAAAACTGGCAAAAACGCTGCCACAGCGCCGGGAAGCGTGGGGCAAAGAGTTCCGGTGCGCTAAAGAAATACTCTGACAGCACCGCAAAACACTCGGCAGGATCGGTTGCGGCATAGGCGTCAATACTGGCCGCGCTTTCCCCCACCAGGTCTATTTCATCCTGGATATTCTCCATCGCCGCATGCAGGTCGTGCTCCCATCCGGCAACTTCACGAAGCGGGATGAGCGGCACACCGCTGGCGCGATCGCCGTTGCGGGTATCCAGCTTGTGCGCAACTTCATGAATAATCAGGTTGAAGCCTGAGGCATCAAACGAGTCCTGAATATCCAGCCAGTTAAGGATGATCGGCCCTTGCTGCCAGCTCTGACCGGACTGCACCACGCGCTGGTTGTGCACCAGCCCGATGTCATCTTCCCACTCGTCATCGACGATAAAGGGGGCCGGGTAGATCAGCACTTCGTGGAAGCCATCCAGCCACTCAATGCCGAGCTCCAGCACCGGCAGACAGAAAAGCAGGGCGATACGGGTATTTTTCAGCGGATCCAGCTCGAACCCCTGCAGCGGAACCAGGCGTTTTTGCTGCAAAAAACGATCCGCCATCTGAACCAGTTTCGATTGTTCATCCGGCTTAAGATTAGCCAGAACAGGGATCGCCAGCGCGTCATCCCACGGCAGCGCCATATCCCGGCCAGCCTCATTCGTTTTCCAGGGCCACTTAATCATCGCTTTGCTCGCAAACTCGTCACTTGAACAAAAAGGGAAAGTCAGGTTCGGTTAAGATGCCAGAAAATCGCTCACTGCGACAATTCCAGCCTGAATAAACTATCATTCGTACGTAGCAGTGGGTAGCGGTTTGCGGGCATCACCTTCATTTTGTGAAGTCTGTCGTAGCCTTAGCCCACAGGTTCAGTGAAGAAATCAGTACGGTATTGAAAAATGAGCGATTTCAAAGGTAACAAGCAGGATCTGCCCAGCCGAGCATGCGTGCACTGCCAGCGGCCTATGACGTGGCGAAAGAAATGGGCGAAATGCTGGGATGAGGTCAAATACTGTTCTGAGCGTTGTCGCAGGAGCCACCGTTGACCGAACTGCGCCTGATTCTGGGCGATCAGCTTAATCCACACCACGGCTGGTTTGATGACTGCAATCCGAATGTCATTTACGTGATGCTGGAACTGCGGGCAGAAACCGAGTATGTGCTTCACCACGCCCAGAAAGTTATCGCCATCTTCGCGGCCATGCGCACGTTTGCCTCTTCGTTAAAGGAGAAAGGACATCGGGTGAGGTATGTCCGGCTCTCTGACAGCTCCAACCGCGGCGCGCTGGAAGACAATCTCAACGCGCTTGTTGCACATTACGGCGCTGACAGGGTGTTGTGGCAGGAACCCGACGAATGGCGTCTTGATGCGCAGCTGCAGGCGTGGGCGAAAACGGTCTCCGTCGAAACGGCCTGCGTCAGCAGCGAGCATTTCTTCACCACCCGTGAACAGGTGAGCGCGTTCTTTGCAACGCGCAAAAGCTGGCGAATGGAGTACTTTTACCGGGAAATGCGTCGTCAGCACGGCATACTGTTGACGTCAGAAGGCGAGCCGGAAGGGGGAAAATGGAATTTTGATGCTGAAAATCGCAGGCGCTGGTCAGGCGAGCCGCCCGCGCCGGGAGACTCGCGTCCGCTCCACGATCGTTCAGCCTTATGGGCGGAGATCCAGCGCTGCGGCGTAAACACCTTCGGCGAACCGCAGGCCGGGAGTTTTCGCTGGCCGCTCAACCGTTCGGAAGCCAAAGCCAGGCTGGATGACTTTATCACTCACGTGCTCCCGCAGTTTGGCGCCTGGCAGGACGCGATGTACGCGGAGGAACCTTTTCTTTTCCACTCGTTAATTTCATTCGCGCTGAACACCAAAATGCTTAATCCGCGGGAAGTGGTGGCTGCCGCCCAGCAGGCATGGCGTTCGGGCCATGCGCCGCTGCCTGCCGTTGAAGGGTTTATCCGACAGATTCTCGGCTGGCGGGAGTACGTGCGCGGGATTTACTGGTCGCAGATGCCGGGCTATCGGGAGCTGAATGCCTTAGACCAGCACACCCCGCTGCCGGACTGGTTCTGGACGGGCAAGACGCAGATGCGCTGCCTGGCGCATGCCGTTGGACAGTCGCTCACCGAGGCTTACGCCCACCATATCCAGCGCCTGATGGTCATCGGGAATTTTAGCCTGCTCAGCGGCCTGTCGCCGCAGGCGGTTCATAAATGGTATCTGGGGGTCTACATTGATGCCTTTGAATGGGTGGAGCTGCCCAATACCCTCGGCATGAGCCAGTTTGGCGATGGCGGGTTACTGGCCAGTAAGCCCTACGTCTCAAGCGCGTCATATATTCATAAGATGAGTAACTACTGTCAGGGGTGCCGGTATCAGCACAACCAGCATACCGGAGAGCTGGCGTGTCCCTTCAATGCTCTTTACTGGGATTTCTTTGCGCGCAATCAGGCGCGTCTGGGTAACAATCCCCGCCTGGGCATCGTTTTTAAACAGCTTGAGAACATGAAGGAAGAGGAGCGGCAGGCCCTTGCCGATCGCGCCGGGTATGTTCGCCTGCATCTCAACGACCTCTGACGTATTTCAACACCGCACCGGTTGCGGTAGGTCAATAAGACGCTATTATTTTTGACTTTGTTGCGTATTCCCTGACAGGACATCCAGACGCTATGCCCGTGAATTTTGACCTTAACGATCTTTATGCTTTCAGAGCGTTAGTGGAATACGGTAACTTCCGTGTCGCTGCTGAATCTATCTGCTTATCCCAGTCGGCGCTGAGCCGCAGGATTGAAAAGCTGGAAGCCGCGCTGGGAAACCGGCTGTTCGATCGTACCACCCGCCGCGTGGCCTTAACGTTATACGGGCAAAACTTTGCTGAACGCTCCGCGCAGCTGCTCGACAACGTTGAGTCAATGCTGGCTGATGTTGATAAAGTCAGTGAAGAGCGGACGGGGCTGATTACGGTTGCAACGGTACCTTCCGCCGCCTGTTACTTTATGCCTGATGTGATCCGTCGTTTTCAGTCTCGCTATCCGCGCGTTCGCATTAAGATCATCGACAGCAGCGCGGGGAATGTGATTGACGCCGTGGCCCGAAGCCAGGCGGATTTTGGCATCTCCTTCGCAGGAAACTTACCGTCGGAAATCGAATTTTTCCCGCTGGTGGAGGATGTCTATGTTGCGGCGTGCAGAAAGGATCACCCGCTGGCGCAGAAGAGTCACCTGACGTGGAAGGCATTTTATCAGCAGGATTATATCTCCCTCGATAAAACGTCAGGCAACCGTAACCTGCTCGATAGGATGCTGGGGAATATCGTTCCCGAGCGCCCCAGCGTCTGTGAAACGCGCCACGTTACCACGATGCTCGGCATGGTAGAGGCGGGGATCGGCATTGCTGCCGTTCCCGCCATGTCGATGCCGACGTCAGCGCACACGCTGCTGACGCATCTGCCGCTGATGGCGCCGGAAGTGAAACGCACCGTGGGGCTTATCCGGCGCCGGGGGCGCATCCAGTCCTACATTGCGGCTGAACTGGAAAAGCAGATCACCGAGCAGTATCGCCGGACGTAATGGGAATCATCCCTGCCTCCTTGATGACGGCCCTTGGGGACGGTGAGGCGAGATAGCTCAGCAGTGCTTTCCCCTCCGTGGGATGCTCTGCATGGCGGGTGACCGCACCCGCAAAGCGCGTGATGTATTGCAGATTATCAGGAATTTTCCCGATAAAGGTGACGCCCTGAACCGGCAGCAGCTCGCTGACCTGCTGGAAACCCACGGCGTATTTTCCTTTCGCCACTTCTGAGGCGACCGGAATACGTTCGACCATTGTCGCTTTGCCCGCCACTTCCTTTTCAATCCCCAGCTTTTTGAACAACGCCTGGCTGACATACCTGCCGCTGGCGCTGTCAGAGTAGGCGATGGAGCTGGCCTGTAGCAGCGCGTTACGCAGAGTCGCCTCGCTACTGATATCAGGGACATCCGCACCTTTTTTCACCACCATGCCAACGGGGGAATCTGCGAGTTCAGTTCGCGAGCCCTGCTGGATCTGGCTGGTTTTTTCAAGCTTCTCCAGCGCATCACCGACCATAATCACCACGTCTGCTTTTTCACCGCGCGCCAGCCGGTTGGGGATCGCCTGAGGCGTCTTTCCCATGGATGGTCCCGGGATCAGCACAATGCGGTCGCCGCTTTTGGCTTCATACTCTGGCGCGAGCTTTTCCAGGGCGGCTTTAAAACCGCCCGAGATCATGACGGTCACCTCCTGGGCCAGCGCCGCTGCGCTGGTGGCCAGCAATACCAGCCCGGTCAGTCCTGAACGTATAAATGTGTGCATATCATCCTCTCCGCATTAACGGGCTGTTTGCAGATGCAGCGCGCTGCGACGGTAGAGATAGAGTGTTGCCAGCATGGCACAGACTGCCGCGAAGCTCATCCAGTAGCCCGGAGAGGCTTTATCGCCGGTGTACTCAATCAGGGCCGTTGAAATGACCGGCGTAAACCCGCCAAAGACGGCGGTAGCCAGGCTGTACGCCAGTGAGAAACCGGCCACTCGCACCTCAACCGGCATGATCTCCGTCAGTGCCGGGATCATCGCGCCGTTATACAGGCCGTACAGGAAAGAGAGCCACAGCAGCACGCTCAGCATCATGGAGAAGCTTGGGGCCTGCGCCAGCAGCGTTAGCGCCGGGTAGCTGGTCGCCAGCGCCAGAAGCGTCATGGCAATCAGTACCGGTTTGCGCCCGAAGCGGTCCGACAGCGCGCCGCCTACCGGCAGCCAGATAAAGTTAGAAACAGCCACCAGCAGCGTGACCAGCAGGCTGTCAGAGGCGCTCAGCATCAACACCTTTTTGCCGAAGGTCGGCGCGTAGACGGTGATCAGATAGAACGCAGTGGTGGTCATCGCCACCATCAGCATGCCTGCAACCACAACCGGCCAGTTCGCCAGCAGGGTGGTAAAGACCTGACGCATCGCCAGCGTGTGGCGGCGCGCGCGAAACTCTTCCGTCTCTTCAAGCTTACGGCGCAGGAAAAAGATAAACGGCACGATTAAGCAGCCAAACAGGAACGGAATGCGCCAGCCCCATTCGCGGATGGCGCTCTCTTCCATCAGCGCGTTCAGGGCAAAGCCCATTGCCGCCGCAACCATAATCGCCACCTGCTGGCTGCCGGACTGCCAGCTGGTATAAAAGCCCTTGCGGCCAGGCGTAGCGATTTCCGCCAGATAGACCGACACTCCGCCAAGCTCCGCCCCGGCGGAAAAGCCCTGCAGCAAGCGCCCCATTAGCACCAGCAGCGGTGCCCACAGGCCGATGCTCTCATAGGAGGGGATCAGCACGATCAGGAAGGTTCCCGCCGCCATAATCGACAGCGTGACGATCAGCCCTTTGCGGCGGCCAACTTTGTCGATATAAGCCCCGAGGACGATGGCGCCGACAGGGCGCATCAGGAAACCTGCGCCAAAGACGGCGAAGGTCATCATCAGCGAGGCAAATTCACTGCTTGCCGGGAAAAAGGTGTGCGCGATGTAGGTGGCATAAAACCCGAACAGGAAGAAGTCGAATTGCTCAAGGAAGTTGCCGGAGGTGACGCGAAGTATCGCGCCCGCTCTTGCACGAACGGTTGCAGGTGGGGTCGAGGAAATCATGATTGTCTCCAGTTTTATCGTGACGTTATGCTCGTCTGTTTCTGAAAACTGGCTCAATAAAGGGAATTTAATAAGCGCAAATCGCGCATGAACTGATGCGTGCTGTGCATCAATGACAAGGCGTTGACCAGGATTTACAGTTCCAACAATAACTTAACAATTCATTGATTTTTCGTTCACCATATTCCACTAAGTGGCTGATATCGCTGTTTTGTGACATCGCGCAGAAAAGAAGCCAGGCAGACCTGGCCGAGATGGATGGCTAACCCGTTATCAACAACTTAGCCGCCTTCTACGAGCGGCAGTAATATCAATGAAGTGCACTATTCAGCGCAGCGCGTTCGCTATCGCGCTAAACATCAGCGACGCTTCCAGCGGCTGGGCGCTGAATGACGGTTCCGCCTGCGGCCAGGTTGACCACTGGACGATGACCAGGTTTTCCTTTTGATTCACCATAATCATTTGGCCAAAGATCCCCAGCGCCCAGAGTGAATCTTTCAGCGAATCCTGCACCGCAGGCTTAACCCCCGTGGCCGTGGCGGGCACTTCGTTATTCCACCACTGATAGCCGTATAGCCCTTTCGGGTGCGCCTTCGACACCGATCCCGTTGCCTGCGCCCAGTCTGCGGACTGCTTCACCCAGCCTGCGGGCAGGATCGACTTCCCGTTCGGCAATGTGCCGTTATGAAGGATGAATTGACCGAAGCGGCCCCAGTCTTCCAGCGTGGCGTTAAAGCCGTGGGCGCCGACGTCGTGCTGCCCTTTACGGTAGGCATGCCATACGCCGTCGCTCGCCATACCGTAAGGCTGCCAGATGCTTTTCTCCAGATACGCCGCGAGCGTCATGCCGGTGGCGCGTTCAAGCACGTCCCCCAGCAGCCATGCGCCGCCCGAGGAGTAGGACCAGTTTTCGCCCGCGGGATGCTCGTGGTGTAACCCCTTCACCAGCGTTCGCACGCAGTCGTAGGTGCCCGGCTTCGCTTCACACTCGGTAAGCTGCGCGAAGTCTGATTTGGGGTTGGTGTAGTCTTCGTTCCACGCCACGCCGGAGGTATGGGTGATGAGCTGTTTCAGCGTTACGCCGTCCCAGGCGGTGCCTTTTAAATCCGGTTCATATTGGGTGATGAGATCGTCCAGGGAATGGATTTTCCCCTCCTTGAGCGCCACTCCCACCAGCGCGGAGACCACCGATTTGCCCACGGAACGCGAGGTCCAGAGCGTGGAGTCGGTATTGCCTTCACCCAGATATTTATAGGCCACTTTGCCGTTCTTCAGCACCAGCATACCGCTGACGTTCTGGCGTTTAAGGTAATCCTGAAGGTTCCAGGTCTTGCCGTTAACCCGGTAACGGGCATCGGTGAGCGGTTTATCTGCCGCCAGCAGCGGCGTAGCGTTGCCGTGGCGGAACACGTCTCCCGCATAGTTGCGGTAGTCATTACGAAAGCCCACGACGCGGTCGGTCTGGCTCCAGGTCAGCATAGCATGCGCATCCGGCAGTTTTGCATCATACGGGGCAGGACAGGCCGTCAGTTCGCTGCCGTGACAGGCAGCCATGACGGCGGGGGAGAACAGGCTGCTGAAAACCAGACCGGCAAGCAGAGTAAGTTTTAAGGTTTTGTTTTTCATGGTTATCTCGTTTGGTCAGGGAGGGCTTCAGTTTACGAACGCGAGGTCTATAATAAAAAACGCGTTATGGGGGAAAATCCCCCGTAAATTAACGGGAGTCAGGTGTGGCAACATTGATGTATTCGTTTGCCCAGCTGGAGGCGTTCACCGCCGTGGCTGAGCACGGCAGCCTGATGAAGGCGGCCAGCAAGCTCGGAAAAGATCGCACCACCTTGCGCGATCTGATCGATTTTCTGGAAGACGGTCTGGGCTATGCGCTGTTCGTGCGCGAGGGGCGCCACCTGCAATTAACGCCGGAAGGGGAGCAGCTTCAGCGTCAGGCCCATCTGCTGATGCGGCAGGTGAGGGCCTTCGAGGCGTTTGCCAGAGCGGTGCCGGACAGCGCGATGCAGGACATTTCCCTCGTCTACGATCCGTTCACGCCAAGGGCTTTTTTGCAGGCGCTGCTGGCGAAAATGGCGACGCGCAACGTGCGTTTGAGTTTGACCTGCGCCTCGCGCGACGACGCGGAAGCGATGCTGGCGCGCGGTGCGGCCGATCTGGGCATCTGCCAGGCGCGCAATCGCAGCGTCGGTAATGAGATGGAGTGGCGGGCGCTCGGCGCCATTGATATGGATTTTTACGCCTCGAAAGTGCTTTTCAGGGAGAATGCGTCGCCGGTATCGCTCCTCGACCTCTCCCTTGTGCCGCAGGTGGTCATGCACCCTGCGTCTGACGAACCGGTCGCGCGTCGCCTGCAAATCTCTGGGCATACGATTTTTACCAACGAGCTGGAGATGCTGCGCGGCCTGCTGGAGAAAGGGTGCGGCTGGGGATTTTTGCCGACGCATCTTCAGGCGGCGCGATGGCAAAACGTAAAAAGGCTGCACACCGAAGTGGGCAGCCAGGGGATCGGTCAGACGATGGTGACGATCTGGAAACCGGGCAGCGACAAGCGTGGGTTAATTAATGAAACGCTGTCGCTGCTGCCGTCATTGTGGAAAGACTCAGCGCTGTGAACAGCCTTTGCACTGCGCGTTCTGGATCTGCTGGAAGAAATCGTTGCCTTTGTCATCCACCAGGATAAACGCCGGGAAGTTCTCCACTTCGATTTTCCAGATGGCTTCCATTCCCAGCTCCGGATACGCGACGCATTCCAGGCTCTTGATGCTGTTTTGCGCCAGTACTGCTGCCGGGCCGCCGATGCTGCCGAGGTAGAAGCCGCCGTGTTTATGGCAGGCGTCCGTCACCTGCTGGCTGCGGTTACCTTTCGCCAGCATGATCATGCTCGCGCCGTGGGATTGCAGTAAGTCCACATAGGAGTCCATACGTCCCGCAGTGGTCGGGCCGAGTGAGCCAGACGCGTAACCTTCTGGCGTTTTGGCCGGGCCTGCGTAGTAAATCGGGTGATCTTTAACGTACTGCGGCAGTTCTTCCCCGTTGTCGAGCAGCTCTTTCAGCTTAGCGTGGGCGATATCGCGCGCCACGATGATGGTGCCGTTCAGCGACAGGCGGGTGGAGACCGGGTGCGCGGAAAGCTGCGCCAGGATCTCATTCATCGGCTTGTCGAGATTGATGCTCACCACGTCGCCTTCACCCTGTTGACGCAGGGACTCAGGAATATACTGGCCCGGATTGTGTTCCAGCTTCTCAATCCAGATCCCGTCGCGGTTGATTTTCGCTTTGATATTACGGTCAGCGGAGCAGGAGACGCCCATGCCGATTGGGCAGGAGGCACCGTGCCGCGGTAGGCGGATCACGCGAATGTCGTGGGCAAAGTATTTGCCGCCAAACTGCGCGCCCAGACCAAGGTTCTGCGCTTCCTGAAGCAGTTCCTGTTCGAGCTGAACATCGCGGAACGCCTGACCGTGTTCGTTGCCTTCGGTTGGCAGCGCATCGTAGTAGCGGGTGGAGGCCAGCTTCACGGTTTTCAGCGTGGCTTCCGCTGAGGTTCCGCCGATAACAAAGGCAATGTGGTACGGCGGGCAGGCTGCGGTACCCAGGGTGCGCATCTTCTCAACCAGGTAGTTTTTCAGCTTCGCCGGGGTGATCAGCGCTTTGGTTTCCTGGTAGAGATAGGTTTTGTTGGCAGAACCGCCGCCTTTCGCCATGCACAGGAATTTATACTCGTCGCCGTCCACGCTGTAGAGGTCAATCTGCGCGGGCAGGTTGGTGCCGGTATTCACCTCTTTATACATATCCAGCGCCGCATTCTGGGAGTAGCGCAGGTTGTCTTCAATGTAGGTGTTGTACACGCCCTGGCTCAGGGCCGCTTCATCGCCGCCGCCGGTCCAGACGCGCTGGCCTTTTTTGCCCATGATGATCGCGGTGCCGGTATCCTGACAGGTTGGCAGCACGCCTTTTGCGGCAATTTCAGAGTTACGCAGGAACTGCAGGGCAACGTATTTGTCGTTCTGGCTGGCCTCCGGGTCGTTCAGGATCGCGGCAACCTGCTTCTGATGGGAAGGACGCAGCATAAACGCAGCATCGTGGAAGGCCTGCTGCGCCAGCAGGGTCAGGGCTTCAGGCTCCACTTTCAGGACTTCCTGACCGTCGAACTCGGCAACGGAAACGTGCTCTTTGGTCAGCAGATAGTATTCGGTGTCATCGTGCGCGAGAGGGAAGGGGTTTTGGTAGATAAACGGTTTGTTTGACATAGCGTATTGCTCCACAAAAATAAAACCGCCGGAGGAGAAGTCCGGCGGTCAGGAATCAGAACATCATGGACATCCACGGATAACCAATCAGCAGCAGGGCCGCCAGGAAGATGGCTCCGAAGATGGTGCCGAGGCGCCAGTAGTCTTTGGTTGGCAGGTAGCCGCTACCGTAGTAAATCGGGCTTGGGCCAGTACCGTACGGGGTGATGATCCCCATCACGCCCAGCGAGGTCACCATCAGCAGAACGAACACTTCCATATTCATGCCCGGGATGGTGGAGGCGATGGTCAGCATCGCTGGCAGCAGCGCGGTAGTGTGCGCGGTGGTGCTGGCAAACAGGTAGTGCAGCAGGTAGAACGCCAGCAGCAGGACGATGGTGGCCACACCCGGCGAGATACCGCTCATTAACAGACCGCCTTCTTTACCCAGCCAGCTAATAAAGCCGGTGGAGGAGAGGCCATCTGCCAGCGCTACCAGCGTGGCGAACCAGACGAAGGTGTTCCATGCGGCTTTGTTACCGGTGATATCGTTCCACTCCAGTACGCCGGTCCACAGCATCAGACCGACGATAAGCAGGGCAGCCATTGCCGGTTCAATCCATGCGGCAGCGAAGATCCACATCAGCAGAGCACAGCATACGAACACCAGCAGCAGGATTTCGTTGCGGGACAGTTTGCCCAGTTTTTCGAGTTCACGGGTTGCCCACAGCGGTACTTCGTCGTTCACTTTTACTTCAGGTGGATAGAACCAGTAAGCCAGCAGCGGCATGGTCAGAATCAGCAGCACACCCAGCGGCAGGAAGGCGATGAACCAGGTGCCCCAGGATATGTTGATCCCGACAGTGCTTTTCACCAGCGCCAGCGCCAGCAGATTAGGAGCCAGAGCAGAAAGGAACATCGAACTGGTGATACAGGCCGCGGTGATCGCCACCCACATCAGGTACGAACCAATCTTACGCGCGCTTGGGTCATTAGGTTTTGAACCGTACAGCGGCGGCAGGTTAGCGATGATTGGGTAGATAGTCCCGCCGCTGCGCGCGGTGTTGGACGGGGTAAACGGTGCCAGCAGCAGGTCCGCGAAGGTGATAGCGTAACCAAGCGTCAGGCTGCGACGGCCCAGGTACTTCACCAGAATCAGCGCCAGACGGCGGCCGAAGCGGGTTTTGTCATAGCCTGCGGCAAACATGAAGGCACCGAAGATCAGCCAGACGGTTGAGTTACCAAAACCGCTCACCGCCCACTTAAAGGAGGCACCTGCCAGCTTGAATTTCGGGTCAGCCAGCTGTTCCGGGCTGAAGAGTACCCACTGGCTGCAAAGGGCAATGGCGACCACACCGGTCAGACCGATCACCGCACCCGGCAGCGGTTCGAAGATCAACCCCACGATCACGCCAACAAAGATAGCGAAGTAGTGCCATGCGTAAGGCGGCAACCCTTCAGGAACGGGAACAAACAGCAGCAGTACGGCGACAACGATGGGCAGCGCCATCATAAGCAGTCGTTTTGCTTGTCCATTTGATGCCTGATTCGCCACAGGAGGCGTTACAGCAGTTTTTGTATTCATAGTTTCACGTCTTAAGTTGTTAAGAATGCTTTTTATACTGAAATGACAAATTCGCTTTCTTTAGTTTCTTTAGCTTTATTTAGTTATTTAAGGTGCGTTTTTGTCGTTTCTGAAATAATGGTTTAACGCATATTGGTGTGCGTTAAATTAAAAAATATGATGTTTATATATTGCGCCTTTGGATGCCATAACTATTGATCACGATCAAAAAAACAGAATTGCCGTCTTATTTTTCTTCTTTTTTTAATAACCACTCAGGCGTATGTGGGTATTATGCTTTTTTAAGATTGAATTTATCAATCTGATAACATGATAAAAATATGCTTCAATTTAAGTAATTGATATTAATAATGTTTAATTGACATTGGCTCTAAGGTAAGACCATTGTTATTTTAACGAATTTTAAATTATTGTGAACGGGTGAATTATTGTTGCTAACACCAATGTGTTATTAATGTTATTGAAGGGATTAAATAGTTTTTTAACTAACGTAATAACTTTAGAAACTAAAAAAATCATTATATTACTATCATGACATCGGCATAAAAACGCGAAATAAAACTGAGTC
This sequence comes from Enterobacter sp. ENT02, assembly GCF_019219165.1. Lineage (NCBI taxonomy): Bacteria > Pseudomonadati > Pseudomonadota > Gammaproteobacteria > Enterobacterales > Enterobacteriaceae > Enterobacter > Enterobacter sp. ENT02. Next base: position 755,270 of record NZ_JAHUWD010000001.1, on the reverse strand, counting down.
CGATAACGAATTCTTAATTTTTAAAGTTTGGAGTTTTTATTATGAGCACTAACGAACGTATTCTAAGCCCCTTCACATTACCGAATGGCACTGAACTGAAAAACCGTTTGTTAATGGCACCCATGACAACCTGCACGGGCTACTATGATGGCACGGTCACCAGCGAGCTGGTGGAGTACTATCGGGCGCGTTCTGGCAGCATCGGGACCATTATTGTCGAGTGCTGTTTTGTTGACGATCTCGGCCTTGCCTTCCCGGGCGCAATCGGCATCGATAACGACGAAAAGATCGCCGGGCTGGCGAAAATCGCGGAGGCGATTAAATCTAAAGGCTCTAAAGCCCTGCTGCAGATCTACCACGGCGGCCGTATGGTCGACCCAAAACTGATCGGTGGCCGCACGCCGGTTGGCCCAAGCGCCGTTGCCGCGCCGCGTGACGGTGCCGCAACGCCGGTTGCCCTGACCGCTGCAGAAGTGGAAGGCATGATCGGTAAGTTTGGTGAAGCCGTGCGCCGCGCCATTCAGGCCGGTTTCGACGGTGTGGAGATCCACGGGGCAAACACCTATCTGATTCAGCAGTTCTACTCACCGAATTCAAACCAGCGTGACGACGAGTGGGGCGGCAGCCGCGATAACCGCGCGAAATTCCCGCTGGCGGTTCTGGATATCACCCACAAAATGGTGCGCCAGTACGCGGACGACGCGTTCATTATTGGCTATCGCTTCTCGCCAGAAGAGATGGAAGTCCCCGGCATTCGCTTTGACGACACCATGTACCTGCTGGAAAAACTGGCGGCGCGCGGCGTGGACTATCTGCACTTCTCCGTCGGCGCGACCCTGCGTCCTTCCATTGTCGACACCCAGGACCCAACGCCGCTTATCGAAAAATACTGCGCGATGCGTTCTGACACGCTGGCGCAGGTTCCGGTTATGGGCGTGGGCGGCGTGGTGAATGCCGCTGACGTCAATGAAGCGCTGGACCATGGTTACGATCTGATTGCCGTTGGTCGTGCGACCATTGCGTACCCTGACTGGACCGACCGCATCGCAGCGGGCGAAAGCCTTGAGCTGTTTATGGACAGCACCCAGCGCGAGGCACTGAGCATCCCTGAACCGCTGTGGCGCTTCTCGCTGGTGGAAGCGATGATCCGCGACATGAGCATGGGTGAATCTAAATTCAAACCGGGCACCTTCACTGAGAAAGTGCAGGACGACGCCAGCGAGCTGGTGATTAACGTCAGCCTCGAAACCGACCGGATTGCCGACATCGAGCTCGCATCTGGCCCGAGCGAAGACGTTGAGTTTGTGACCAGCTTTGAAGAGATCCGTACCCGCATTCTGGACGCTAACACTCCGCACGTGGATGCCATCACTGGCGCAACCAGCCAGAGCGAAGCGGTGAAGAAAGCCGTATCCAAAGCGATGCTGAAATCCAGCAAAGCGCTGGCGGCAGAAGAGGGCGTTGACCCGAACGAAAGCAAATGCGTGGACGTGGTGGTGATCGGTAGCGGCGGCGCAGGTCTGGCGGCAGCGATTCAGGCTCACGACGAAGGCGCAAGCGTGCTGATCGTCGAGAAAATGCCCACCATCGGCGGGAACACCATCAAAGCCTCTGCCGGGATGAACGCCGCTGAAACCCGCTTCCAGCGCGTGAAAGGCATTCAGGACAGCAAAGAGCTGTTCTACCAGGAAAGCCTGAAAGGCGGCGGTAACAAGAACAATCCTGAACTGCTGCGTCGCTTTGTGGAAAATGCGCCAGAAGCCATCGAGTGGCTGGCAACGCGAGGCATTATGCTTAACGACATCACCACCACCGGTGGGATGAGCATCGACCGTACTCACCGTCCAAAAGACGGCTCTGCGGTCGGGGGTTACCTGATCAGCGGCCTGGTGCGTAACGTCAACAAACGCAACATCGACGTGATGCTGGATACCTCCGTCAGCGACATTATCTTCGAGAACGGTGAAGTGACCGGCGTGCGCCTGACTACCGAAGAGAACGAAACGCTCACCGTAGCCACCAAAAGCGTGATCGTGGCGACGGGCGGCTTCAGCGCCAACAGCCAGATGGTGGTCAAATACCGTCCGGACCTGGAAGGATTCGTCACCACCAACCATAAAGGGGCAACGGGTGGCGGCATCGCGCTGCTGGAACGTATCGGTGCAGGCACCGTGGATATGGGCGAAATTCAGATCCACCCAACCGTTGAGCAGAAAACGTCGTACCTGATTTCCGAATCTATCCGCGGCGGCGGGGCGATTCTGGTGAACCAGAAAGGGGAGCGCTTCTACAACGAAATGTCGACCCGCGATAAAGTCTCGGCGTCAATCATCGCCCTGCCGGAGAAATATGCCTACATTGTCTTTGATGAGCATGTCCGCACGAAAAATAAAGCGGCGGATGAGTACATCGCGAAAGGTTTCGTGACCAGCGCCAGCTCGCCAAAAGCCCTGGCTGAAGCGCTGGGCATGGACCACCACGCTTTCCTGGCGACCCTGGAACGTTACAACGGTTTCGTTGAAAAACAGCACGATGATGATTTTGGCCGTACCACCGCGCTGCGCGCGCCAATCAATGAAGGGCCGTTCTACGCCATTCAGATTGCGCCGGGCGTGCACCACACCATGGGCGGCGTGACCATCAACACCGAAACCTGCGTACTGGACAGCAACCACAACGTGTTGCCAGGGGCGTTTGCGGCCGGTGAAGTGGTCGGCGGGATCCACGGCGGTAACCGTATCGGCGGTAACGCAGTGGCAGATATCATTATTTTTGGTACGCTTGCAGGACATCAGGCGGCCATGCGTTCGAAAAAGCAGTAAGACCCCTGTGTTGTATGCCGGATACGCGCAGCGTTATCCGGCATTTTCCTCGGCGGCGCGGTGCTTGCCGGGGCTACATCTGAGGACTCATGCTATGCCTGATGACCATCGCGTTTACAGTTATTCCGCCGTCCTGATGGGATCGCCCATCCTCCTCAAACTCTTTTCCCATGACGAAGTCCTCGCGTCCCGCGTATTTCGCCTGATCAAACAGTACGAAGACCTGCTTACCGTTAACCGTGCGCATTCGCAGGTGATGGATATCAACCATGCGGCCGGTCAGCATCCGGTTGCCGTCAGCCGTCCGGTGTTTGAGCTGATTCGCTGCGCGAAAGCGGCAAGCGTGCTTAAAGACAGCGCGTTTAACCTGGCCATCGGCCCGCTGGTGAAACGCTGGAAAATTGGCTTTCAGGGCGATAGCGTTCCGCCTGCCGATGAAATTACGGCACTGCTGGGCATAACCGATCCTGCGGATGTGGTGCTGAATGAACCGGACAGCAGCGTCTTTCTGATGAAAGCGGGAATGGAGATCGACCTGGGAGCCATTGCGAAAGGCTATATTGCCGACAGGGTGCGGGATTATCTGCACAAAGAGGGCGCCGGGCTGGGGCTGATCAACCTCGGCGGAAACATCCAGACGTTAGGGTCACCGGAAGGGGGCTGGAGCGTCGGGTTGAAAAAACCGTTCGCCGGTGATGCGCTGATTGGCGCCATGGCGGTAGAGAACCGATCCATCGTGACCTCGGGAACATACGAGCGCTACTTCGAACAAAACGGCAGGCGCTATCACCATATTCTCGACCCGCGTACCGGGTATCCGCTGGACAACGAGCTGGACAGCGTCACCATCGTGTCGAAAGATTCCATCGACGGCGATATCTGGACCACGCTGATGTACGGCATGGGCGTTGAAAAGGGCTGCGCTGCGCTGCGCGCTCGTCCTGATATCGAAGCGATTTTTGTGACCAAAACAAAAGAAGTGGTGATCTCCTCGATGCACCACTTCCGCTTCACGCTGATGGATAACGACTATCGCGTTACTGACAATACTGTTTGAGTAACCCCGTTTGCTCCGGCTGCAGCCGGTAGCGATACACCGGACGCCCGGTCGCGCCGTAGTGAATGCTGGTGAACAGAATGTTGATTTGCGCCAGCCAGATTAAATATTTACGGCAAGACACCCGCGAAATATTGACCGCGTTCGCCAGGTCATCGGTGGAAAACTCCATCTCCGGGTGCGCGTCGATCCACTGGCAAATCGTGCGCAGCGTTTGCGGCGTTAACCCTTTCGGCAATTTCTTGCTGTCGGCGAGTTCCGGCGCCCCGCCGTGGATCAGTCTGTCCACGTCCGCCTGCTCATAATACTGGTGGGATCCCATCAGGCTGTGCTTTGCCTTCCAGCCGTTCAGCGCCTCTTCAAAACGCGGAAACTGGAAAGGTTTGATCAGGTAATCCACAACCCCGTAATGCATGGAGGTCTGGATAGTGGTCGCATCGGACGCTGACGAGATCATAATGACATCAATCGGACGGCCTGATACACGGATGATCGGCAGGAGATCGAGCCCGTTATCCTGCTGCATGTAGACATCCAGCAGCACCAGATCGACGGGCTGGTTCGGGTTATTGATAATGGCCTCGGCCTGGTTGAGCGTGGAGGCGACGCCGCAGCAGCTAAAGCCTTCAACACGGTTAACGTACAGACGGTTGAGGTCGGCTACCATGGCGTCATCATCGACAATTAATACATTTATCACGCGATATTCCTCTCGCTATCCCAGGGGATGTGAACAAAAAATTGGGTAAATACGCCAGGTTCAGATTCGACGGTGATATCGCCGCCCAGATTCTGGATTTGCTGACGTGCAAGGAACAGCCCAACGCCCCGGTTTTCACCTTTTGTTGAGAAGCCCTTCGTAAAAATAGCCTCCAGCTGAACCGGATCGATACCGGGGCCATCGTCGCTGACTTCACAGCTGAGCCAGCCATTTTGATAGTGTAACAGCAGAGTGATTTCGCCTTCCGGCTGGCCTTCCATTGCGTCCAGTGCGTTTTCAATTAAATTACCGAGCACGGTGACCAGCACCGCAACCTGCTCTTCATTGGCGGTATCCGGTATCTGGCACTCATCTGCCAGCGTGAGTGTGATGCCCACTTCTTTGGCACGGTGAATTTTACCCAGCAAAAAGCCTGCGATAACCGGTGATTTGACTTTGCTCTGGATGGTGCCAATGTCCGTCTGGTAATTATGCGCCGTCTGCAGGATGTACTCCTCCAGTTTGTCATAGCGCTTAATATTCAGCAGACCCAGGATCACGTGCAGTTTATTCATAAATTCATGGGTGTGGGCGCGCAGGGCATCGACGTAGTTGACCATCCCATCGATGCGCTGCATCAGCTGGCTGATTTCCGTTTTATCGCGGAAGGTGCTGATCGCCCCGATCACCCGATTCTGACTTTTAACGGGCACCATATTACAGAGCAGCAACCGTCCGTTGCAGCTGATCTCCTGATCCTGACGCGCCACCCCGGTTTTCGACACGTCGCGCAGGCTTGCCAGCAGCGGTTCGCTGGCGTTTTCGGTCTGTTTGCCCGACGGCAGGAGCAAAATCTCTCTGGCAGCGTGGTTAATCATCGTCACACGGCCGTGAATGTCGACCGCCAGAACCCCTTCCCGGAGCGACTGCAGCATCGCCTGACGTTGTTCAAACAGCGCGGAGATCTCGTACGGCTCCAGCCCAAACAGGATGCGTTTGAGCACGCGGACCAGGCCCCAGATCGCCAGCGAGCTCATCAAGATGCTGAATAACACGGTCCAGAGGGCGTTAAGCCGTCCGCGGGTGATCTGCTCTTCAACTTTTTTGAGGGAGATGCCGACCACCACCACGCCGATTTGCTCTTGCTGCGCGTCATAGACGGGCGTAAAAACGCGCAGCGCTTCGGCGAGCGCGCCCCGGTTGACGGAGACATTCTCTTTACCTTCCAGCGCGGGTGTTAAATCGTCACCGATAAAATGCAGCCCCAGCAGCGCTTCGTTCGGGTGAGAGTAGCGGATCCCGCGCATGTCAGTGACCACGGTAAACAGCAGATCGTTACGTTTTGTCACCGCCTGGGCGAGGGGCTGAATAATATCCGCCTGGGGCGCCTGCATCAGGCCGCGTTTGACTTCAGGGCTGTCCGCAAGGGTGCGGGCAATGCCGAGCGCGGTGTCTTTGACATCATCGCGAGTCGCACGGGTGATTTGCACAGAATAGAGCGCAAAGACCAGCAGCAGCACGGAACCGATAATCGCGCACACCATCAACGTGACGAGGGTGTTCAGTTTCATAGGGCGCTTGCGCGTCAGGGGGAAGGGCTGCAAATCGCTCATCAACACTCCGCGATGATTATAAAGAGGTAATTATCGCTGATGACGCGCTTTTCTTAAAGCCATGTAAAAGCATGTGTTTGGTCCTCTTTTCGTGACCCTCCTCTCATGTGACCCATATAAAACACTTTATAGTGTGGGGGTACTCATAATAAGGAGGCTGTTTATGAGCATTATGCTTACCGGTTCGGTCAAGGAAAGACGGCACGCCAGCACGATGAATATCGACAGATTGTCCACGCTGGATATGCTGAACGTCATTCACCAGGATGATGCACAAATCTCTTCTGCTATTACCCCTTTCTTAACAACGATTGCGCGCGTGGTGGATAACGCTGCGGCGACGCTCAGTCATGGCGGGCGTCTGGTGCTCGTCGGTGCGGGGCCTTCAGGACGTATAGCAAGGCAAGCGGCTGATGAGTATGCGCCGGGTAAACATCCCGTTATCGCTATTACGACGGACGGTGAAGCGGCAAGCTACGAGCGCGGCGTCGCCGACCTGCAGGCGCTTAAGTTTGGCGAGCACGACATGATGCTGGCGGTGACCGTCAGCGGAAAAACGCCGTGGGTATGGGGGGCCATGCGACATGCATGGTCGCTGGGTTCACCGGTCGCGGTGATGACAGGTGATGCGCAAAGCGAAGCGGCACAGTTAGCGAGTATGGTGATTGCGCCTGAACTGGGGCCTGACGTGGTAGCGGGATACGCCAATGCCAAAGCGGGGATCGCGCAAAAAATGATCCTGAATATGGTGACCACAGGGCTGGCGGTGAGGTCCGGGCGCGTCTACAGCAACCTGCGCGTGGATCTGGAGGCAACCAGCACCAAATGGTCTGAACGGCAAATCGCGATAGTGATGGAAGCGGGCGGATGCACCCGGGCTGAAGCGAAGGCCGCGCTTGAGAGCTGTAACCACAACTGCAAAACGGCGGTGTTGATGGTGCTGACAGGGCTGGATGCCTGGAAGGCGTATGAACTGCTGGCGCAGAATAACGGGTTTATTCGCGTGGCGCTGCAGGAAGCGCCGTAACATTTCACCACTGCATAAAAAAGCCCGCGAATGCGGGCTTGAGTATTTCTGGGGATTAGAACTGGTAGGTCATGCCTACGCCAACGATATCGTCGGTCGCGATGCCGTTTGCTTCATAGAAATACTTATCTTCATCCAGCAGGTTGATTTTGTAATCAACGTAGGTAGAGAAGTTTTTATTGAAGGTGTAGGTCATGCCAAGGTCGATATAGTTCACGAGATCCATATCGCCGTGTTGACCCTGAGGATTGCTACCGTTACCCGGATAAGTCATGTCTTTACCCTTGGAGTAAACCCAGGCAAGGGATGGACGCAGACCGAAGTCGAACTGATACTGTGCAACTGCTTCAAAGTTCTGAGTCTCATCCGCGATGCCATAATCACCGTATGGGGTCATGTTGCGGGTTTGCGCGTACATCATTGCGAGGTAGATGCTATTTGCATCGTATTTAGCGCCAACAGTCCACACATCGGCTTTTTCGCCGCCGGCAATGAGGGCGCTATTTCGGCCCATTCCTTCCTGAGCGTTGCTACGGTCAGAAGAAGAGTACGCAGCACCCAGGCTCAGGCCAAAGTCGAAGTCATAGGAGGTTGACATACCAAAGCCGTCGCCGTTCTGGAAACGTACGTTTTCATGGCCGTTTTTGGTGCCTTCCTGATCTTCATTTGCGTTGCTGCCTTCATTATTGCCCTGATACTGCAGCGCAAAATTCAGACCGTCAACCAGGCCGAAGAAACCTGAATTACGGTAGGTTGCCAGACCGTTAGCACGGCCATTCATAAAGTTGTCGGTCCAGGTGTAGGAATCACCGCCGAATACCGGCAGCATATCGGTCCAGGCTTCGACGTCATACACGACGCCATAATTACGGCCGTAATCAAATGAACCGAATTCAGCATATTTCAGGCCAGCGTACGCCAGACGGTTAAATGATTTATCACCAGCGCCTTCCGTATCGTTAGCGTAGGTTTTATATTCCCACTGGCCATAACCCGTCAGGTCGTTGGTAATCTGTGATTCGCCTTTGAAACCAATCTGCACATAGGTTTCATCGCCGTCGTCGCCAGCGTTATCTGAGAAGGTATGACGTGCATCAACTTTGCCGTACAGGTCGACTTTGTTGCCGTCTTTGTTGTACATCTCAGCTGCGTTTGCTGCGCCAGCCATTAATAATGCGGGTACAAGAATTGCCAGAACTTTTCTTTTCATTATATATTCCCTTTAAAGATAATTTATATGAATATATGTAATCACCCTCCGTAATTACGTGTTTGATACTATTCTATGGCCAAGTAATTTGGTTCAAAAATAAATGTAATTAAATTAGTAAAAATATTGCAAAATATTTCTTTTAATCTCTTTATTTTTCATGTGAATTAATCTATTGAAAATATATGGGGTAATTATTATTAAGTATTTCGTGTGTCTATTTTTTAATTGATTTAATTTGGCTATGTTATAATTCACTCTCAATTTTGGTAACAGGAAAGAAAGATGGAACTCACTCAGTGGCAACAGCGCTTCGAATCCTGGCTTGATCAACATCACGCTACCGACGACGCTGCGCATGATATTTCACACTTTCGTCGCGTCTGGATGACGGCGCAGAAAATCATGTCTCATCACCACGCTGACCCGCTGGTGGTGATGACGGCCTGTTACTTTCACGACATTGTCAGCCTGCCGAAAAATCATCCCGAACGCCGCCAGTCCTCACGGCTGGCGGCGAGTAAAACGCGTGATATTTTGCAGCGCGATTTCCCGGATTTTCCGCCAGAGAGGTATGCCGCGGTTGAACACGCCATTGAAGCGCACAGCTTCAGCGCCGGGATTGCGCCACAAAGTCCCGAGGCAAAAATAGTCCAGGATGCCGACCGGCTGGAAGCCTTAGGCGCTATTGGTCTTGCGCGCGTTTTTGCCGTATCCGGTGCGCTGGGTGTCGCACTGTTTGATGCGCGCGATCCGTTTGCGGATTCCCGTGATGTAGACGACAAAGCCTTCGCCCTCGATCACTTCCAGACGAAGCTGCTGCGCCTGCCTGAGACGATGCAAACCGAAGTGGGGCGTGAGCTTGCCCGACATAACGCCGATTTTCTGATTCATTTTATGGCGAAACTGAGCGCTGAACTGCAGGGCGACTGCCTGGGGCTGGATGGCCAGGTATTGAGCCGCTTCCGTCGGAGTGTGAGCCGGTAAACTGTGGTAATCTGTCTCCAGTCTTTATTGCCCGGTTAAGAGAATGCAGGAAATACGATCAGTGATTGAGCCCGCGCCAGCGCAGGCTGAGAAATCAACGGCAGCCGTGCAGGCATTACTGCGGCAGCTGCTGGATATCTATGATGTTAAAACCCTTGCCAACCAGCTGGTGGCCCATGGCGAGAGTCACTGGAGTCCGGCAATACTCAAAAGACTGCTGATAAGCGACAGGGCAGGGCACCGCATGAGCGACGGCGAGTTCCGTTACCTGCAAAATCTGCTGCCGCGTCCTCCCGCCGCGCATCCAGACTATGCGTTCCGCTTTATCGATCTGTTCGCCGGTATTGGCGGCATCCGCCACGGTTTTGAGGCCATTGGCGGGCAGTGCGTGTTTACCAGCGAGTGGAATAAACACGCGGTGCGTACCTATAAGGCCAACTGGTATTGCGACCCTGATGAACACCATTTCAACGCTGACATCCGCGATGTGACCCTGAGCCACAAAAGCGGCGTCAGCGACGAAGAGGCCGCAGAGCATATTCGGCAAACCGTGCCTGAGCACGACGTGCTGCTGGCTGGCTTCCCGTGCCAGCCTTTTTCGCTCGCCGGGGTGTCGAAAAAAAATGCCCTGGGACGCGCCCACGGGTTTGCCTGTGATACGCAGGGCACGCTGTTTTTTGACGTGGTCCGCATTATCGATGCCCGCCGACCGGCCATATTTGTGCTGGAAAACGTCAAAAACTTAAAAAGCCATGATGGCGGGAAAACCTTCCGCATCATTATGCAAACGCTGGATGAACTGGGCTACGACGTGGCCGATGCGCAGGACATGGGCGCAGACGATCCGAAAATCATCGACGGTAAATATTTCCTGCCGCAGCATCGCGAACGTATCGTGCTGGTAGGTTTCCGCCGGGACCTCAATCTGAAAGGCGATTTCACCCTGCGGGATATCCCGTCGCTGTATCCGGCGCGCCGACCGAGCGTGGCCGAACTGCTGGAGCCTGCCGTTGACGCCAAATTTATCCTGACGCCGGTACTGTGGAAATACCTCTACCGCTATGCCAAAAAGCACCAGGCTAAAGGCAATGGGTTCGGTTTTGGCATGGTGAACCCAACAAATCCAGACAGCGTGACCCGCACCTTGTCGGCGCGTTATTACAAAGATGGCGCAGAGATCCTCATCGACAGAGGCTGGGATAAAGCGCTGGGCGAAAAAGACTTTGACGATCCGCAGAACCAGCGCCATCGCCCGCGTCGCTTAACCCCGCGTGAGTGTGCGCGGCTGATGGGGTTTGAGTCGCCGCAGGGCTACAGTTTCCGTATTCCGGTGTCAGACACCCAGGCTTACCGTCAGTTTGGTAACTCGGTGGTCGTGCCCGCGTTTGCGGCGGTGGCGAAACTGCTGGCCTCACGCATTAAACAGGCTGTGGCGCTGCGTCAGAGCGAGGCCGTCAATGACGGACGTACACAATAAAGCGACGCGCAGTAAAAACATGCGTGCCATCGGCACGCGTGATACCGCCATCGAAAAACGGCTGGCGGAATTACTGACACAGGCCGGTTTTGATTTTCGCGTCCAGGATGCCGCGCTCGCCGGGCGTCCCGATTTCATCCTCGACGCGTATCAGTGCATTATCTTTACCCACGGCTGTTTCTGGCACCATCACAACTGCTACCTGTTCAAGGTTCCCGCCACGCGAACCGATTTCTGGCTGGAGAAGATAGGCAAGAATGTAGAGCGGGATAAACGCGATATTGCGACGCTGCTTTCTCAGGGCTGGCGGGTATTAGTCGTGTGGGAGTGCGCCCTGCGCGGTAGGCTAAAACTGAGCGATCTGGACCTGACAGAGCGGCTGGAAGAGTGGATCTGCGGCGGCGCGGAGGCCGCGCAGATCGATACGCAGGGGATTAAGGTTTCTCCACCTCGCACGGCGTGACGACCGGTTTCGCAGGCAGCAAATATTTGCCCAATGTTACCAGCACCACCGCAAAAACAATCACACCCAGCGCCAGCCATTCAACCGTCGATAACACTTCTCCCGCAAAACCGGTACCGAGCAGGACGGCGACCACCGGGTTCACGTAGGCGTAGCTGGTGGCGACGGCCGGGGAGACATTGCGGATCAGGAACATATAGGCGTTAATGGCAATAATGGAGCCAAAGAGCGCCAGATACCCCACGGCCAGGAAGCCAGACAGGTCCGGCATCGTTGTCAGTTTCTCACCCATCAGCGTCGAGGCAATCAGCAGTACGATACCCGCCGCGAGCATCTCAATCGCGCCTGCCATCATGCCGGAAGGCAGTTCAATCCGCGAACCGTAGACGGAGCCAAACGCCCAGCTCATGGAGCCAACCATGATCAGCAGCGCCCCCCATGGGTTTCCGCTCAGATTGCCACCGCTGTTGAGCAGGATGATCCCCGCCAGCCCGATGCCGATCCCCAGCCATTCCAGCTTGCGGGTGCGGATACCGAACAGGCGGCTAAAGCAGAGGGTAAACAGCGGGACGGTGGCGACCACCACGGCGGCGATCCCGGACGGTACATTCTGGTGCTCCGCCACGGTCACGGCACCATTCCCAACGGCCAGCAACAGAAAGCCAATCAGTGCCGCGTTGAGCAGCGGGCGGAGTGGGGGAAGCTTGTGGCCGCGCAGCAGCAAAAACGTTATCAACAATACGCCCGCAGAGAAGAAGCGGATCCCTGCCATCATCAACGGGGGCCAGCTTTCCACACCGATTCGAATGACAAAATAGGTGGATCCCCAGATGATATACAGCGAAAAAAGTGCTCCAATGAGCGGTAATAGTTGCCGGAAACGCATAGTCCCTCACGTCGAAATAAAAAGTTCGCTCATAGTAAACGCCAAAACTATCGGCCTGGCGAGTGCTTTAATTGTGGTCTGGATGTGAATTTTTTGTTGACGTCAGGTGCCTGTTTCCGGGTGTCCGGTTTTGTTCCATACTATTCACTTAATTAGCAAAAAAAGAAGGATAGAGATTTTGGCAGGAAGTAGCTTATTAACATTACTGGACGACATTGCCACCTTGCTGGATGACATTTCGGTCATGGGAAAACTGGCGGCCAAAAAGACCGCCGGTGTACTGGGGGATGATTTATCGCTGAACGCGCAGCAGGTCACCGGCGTAAAGGCTAACCGGGAGTTGCCGGTGGTATGGAGCGTGGCGAAGGGGTCCTTTATCAATAAGGTGATCCTCGTTCCGCTCGCGTTGTTGATCAGCGCCTTTATCCCCTGGGCCATCACGCCACTGCTGATGATTGGCGGCGCGTTTTTGTGCTTCGAGGGGGTCGAGAAAGTCCTGCACTCTTTTGCCTCGCGTAAGGAGAGCGACACGCCAGAGGTGCGCCAGCAGCGACTGGAAGCCCTGGCCGCTCAGGATCCTTTGGCGTTCGAACGTGATAAGGTGAAAGGGGCCGTCCGCACTGACTTTATTCTCTCGGCCGAAATCGTGGCGATTACGCTGGGGATTGTGTCAGAAGCACCGCTGGTCAATCAGGTTATGGTGCTTTCCGGCATTGCGATTCTGGTGACCGTGGGCGTTTACGGCCTGGTGGGGCTTATCGTCAAGCTGGATGATATCGGCTACTGGCTGGAGGAGAAATCGAGCGCGGTAGCTCGCGGTATCGGTAAAAGCCTGCTGACGCTGGCCCCCTGGCTGATGAAAAGTTTGTCGGTCGTGGGTACGCTGGCCATGTTCCTCGTCGGCGGCGGGATTGTCGTGCACGGTATTGCGCCGCTGCACCATGCGATTGAGCATTTTGCCTCGGCGCAGGGGGCGGTTGTCGCCGCTATTTTGCCGACGCTGTTGAATCTGGTGCTGGGCTTTATCATTGGCGCTATCGTGGTCGCTGCCGTAAAAGCAGTCGAAAAAATGCGTGGAGCCTCGCACTAATTGCTACCCGAACAGGGATGCAAAAAGGCCATTCCTCGTCTAAATTGAAAAAGTTTCACCCTGATACAGGAGGCGGGTATGGTCTTTTTGGTCAGTGATGAAGTTAAGCCGAAGAACGGTGGTCCGCGTATGATTGTCACAGGTTATTCCAGTGGTATGGTGGAGTGCCGGTGGCATGATGGTTATGGCATCAAGCGGGAAGCGTTTCGTGAAGACGAGCTTCAGCCGGGGGACGGACGGCAACATCGCGAGAAGGCTTAATCACTCTAACGCCCGGTTCGCCGGGCGTTTTTATGTGACATTCAGGGAGTGTGTGTGCAGCGCGATACCTATGTTGTAAAACGATCTCTTCAGCAATGGCTGCATCAGCGTAGCAATCCCGGCCTGATTGTTAATCTCTGTTTTATTATTGTCCTGGTCTTTTCCACGCTCCTCACCTGGCGTGAAGTGGTGGTACTGGAAGATGCCTATATCTCCAGCCAGCGTAACCATCTGGAAACGGTCGCAAATGGCCTGGACAGGCAGTTGCAGTACAACGTCGATAAACTGCTTTTTTTCCGTCACAGCATGCGCGATGCGCTGCAAACACCGCTGGCATTCGGTGTGCTGCACAATGCGGTGACGCGTTTTAATACCCTGCGGAACACCACAAACTGGCAAATCGCGGTGGACGAAAATCGCACGTTACCCATCAATGGGGTGTCCGATGCGTTCGTTGAAAAAACCACGCTGCTCAACCGTGATAACGATCGCCTGGCAAACGAACTCTCTGCTGCCCTCGAAGTCGGGTACCTCCTGCGTCTGGCGTCATCGCACAGCAGTAACGTGGAGCGGGTGCTGTATGTTTCCCGCGCAGGGTTCTTTATCGCGACTGATACGCCTGCACAACCGAGAGATATTTCTCCCCGCTATTATCAGCTGGTCACGCAGCCCTGGTTTTCACAGCAGTCTGAGCGTGAAAACCGCGCACGTGCCGTTCGCTGGTTTATTTCGCCTCCGTCGTTATTTATCGGGAACAAGCGGCTTATTACCGCCAGCGTGCCGATCTATTACGACCATTTCTGGTATGGCGTGGTGGCGATGGATATCAGCGTTGACACGATGAAACAGCTGCTGGTGGAGGCCATGGACAACCATTCAGAAGGCGAATACCAGCTCTACGACACGCGCCTCAATATGATTGCGACCTCAGAATCACCTGAAAGCACGGTTAACCACTTCGATGCAAGCGAGCTGGCGCAGATAGCTCACGCTATCGAGTCCGACACGGAGGGGGGGATTCGTCTGGGTAGCCGCTTTATCAGTTGGGAACGGCTCGATCATTTTGAAGGCGTTGTCCTGCGCGTGCATACGCTACATGAAGGGGTTCGCGGGGACTTCGGCAGCATCAGTATTGTGCTGGCGCTACTCTGGGCGCTCTTCACCGCCATGCTGCTGATCTCCTGGCTCGTGATCCGGCGCATGGTCAGCAATATGTATACGCTTCAACACTCGCTTCAGTGGCAGGCCTGGCACGATCCGCTGACCCGCCTGAATAATCGCGGGGCGCTGTTTGAACGGGCGAATGCCCTTGCGAAGCAATGCCAGCAGCAGTCCCTGCCGTTGTCTGTCATCCAGATCGATCTGGACCATTTCAAGGGTATCAATGACCGCTTCGGGCATCAGGCAGGGGATAAAGTGTTGTCGCACGCCGGAGGATTGATTGCGAGTGCGTTGCGCGCCAATGACGTGGGCGGCCGTGTGGGTGGCGAGGAGTTCTGTGTCGTGCTCCCAGGCCTGACGCTTGAGGAAGCGGCAAATGTTGCTGAGCGGATCCGCGCACGGATCGATAGCAAAGAGATTCTGGTTAAGAAGAGCGTCACTCTGCGCATCAGTGCCTCACTGGGCGTCAGCAGCGCGCAGGAGACGGGTAACTATAATTTTGAGCAGCTGCAGTCCATTGCCGATGCGCGGTTGTATGAGGCAAAGCAGGGGGGACGCAACTGTGTCGTCTGGCGCGATCACAACAAGAAGTGATCGAGCCCTTCGCGCCAGCCCTCGGGACCGGGACGCTGCGTGTGATAAACCCGTTCCGGGCTATCGTTCTGCAGCGTAATGCCCTGGCGGTTAATGCCTTTAACCACCACCGCAAAATCGACGCTGTCTAACAGCGGGGCGTCGTTGGGACCATCGCCCAGCCCAAGGGATGTCCACGCAACAGGCTCCTGCAGACAATACTGTTCAGTCAGCCATTTTACCGCCACATCCTTGCCGCAGCGCGCGTCCAGGACGTGCCAGAATCTCGCCCCCTGTACAAACTGCAGGCCATGCGGTTCCAGCGCCTCTTCAAAGCGCGTCATTTGCGCATCGCTGTCGCGCCAGATTAACGTCAGGGACGCTTCATGCCTGCGCGCAAGCAGCGAACGGGAAGGCGTCAGTCCCGTCCATTCACTGATTACCCTTTCATTCACATCATCAAAGGTGGTGAATTTAACGTGCGTTTGCAGTCTGATCTGCTCGATGATTTGACGAATCGTAGGGTGCGACATCCCCGTGATGCGCCGGGCAGGGGGATCCCAGCGAACATCAGGCTGAATGACCGCCCCGTTTTCCGCAATGAATGGCAGACCTTCCAGGCCTAACTCCTGCTGGATGTCGAGCATCTCAGCCGCCGTCTTGCTACTGCAAAGGATAACGGGGACCTGTTTATCCTGTAGCCGCTCCAGCCATGCGGCGGCAGGCTGCCAGTCATAGGTATGAATATCCAGCAGTGTCCCATCCAGATCGGTGAAAATCAGCAGTGGATTCTGAAGCGAAGGCATAACGGCTCCTGATGGCTGACGCGCGCTTATCTAAGATTATTCCTAAAAAATGACAGTGCCGGGAGAGCGGTTTGACGGAATCGTTCCGGCGTAACCCACACGCGGCGCATGTTGCTGCTCATAACTAAAATTCACATGTATAAAATATTATATTCGCCAGGAGAATATATGCTTGTCAGACAAATCCGTTGGGGATAGTGTTGTTTCTACATCAGATTTCCTGGTGTAACGAATTTTCAAGTGCTTCTTGCATAAGCAAGTTTGATCCCGGCCATCCCCATGACCGGGATTTTTTTCATCTTACCGATTCGCTTCAGACACGCTGAAGTCATGAATATCAAGCTCGAAGGCTTCGGCCAGCTCGCGGTAAGTGTGATAGTCCCTTCCGTTCACAATCACTTTGTCTGACTCATCGTCTGAGCGGCGAACGTCGGACTCACTGATCTCATTGATAGCGGCCAGCAGGGCATCGACATCCACCTCCACCTCACGCTTGATGGTGTCGCTGTACTCTTTATCGGTCTTCATTACGGGGTCCTCATGCAACCGTGTCCATCCATAAGTATAGACCGCACACAAAAACACCATTCGCGCCGGGGGTCGGTGCCAGTTAATGCGTTTTGTTCTACACTGGCTCAAAACCACAGGAGGAATGTATGAAGGTCAACGATCGGGTAACCGTTAAAACGGACGGTGGACCGCGCCGCCCGGGTGTGGTGCTGGCAATAGAAGAGTTTAGTGAAGGTGTAATGTACCTGGTTTCTCTGGAAGACTACCCGCTCGGTATCTGGTTCTTTAACGAACTGGGACATGAGGATGGTATTTTTGTGGAAGCTGCAGAATAGCGTGGTGTCGGGCGGCGTTCCCGTCCCCGGCCCATGCGGCTCTAAATGCAAAAATCTCTGGCCAGGCCAGAGATCGCAGGTAGGGTACAGAAGGTCTTGCGCGGATCAGCGCATATTAACGAAAATTCCGTTTGTGACATTATCAGTCAGGCGAACGACGTGGTAGATCACTTGCTTATTATGCGTTTTAATTTTCCTTTTAATATTTCCTTTGTGTGACGAAACCGTTTTTGCCTTGATATTCATCTGGTCCGAGATCTGAATTGTCCCTTGTCCAGCCATCCACATTCTGAGCATACTTGATTCAGTTCTGCTTAATGATAGGGTGGGTAAGTTAACCGCTCCTACATTCTTAACTTCTTTATTCAAATAATCACCCAAAATGTCATCCAGCGACTCGGGTTTAATCGATTTAGAACTGATCAATAAATTTTTACGGACCAACAAGTATTCGTCGAAATGAATATTGGCGATCGCCATAAAAACAATAAACAACGTTTTAGGATGCTGATTAATGATTTGCTTAATGTGCTGACTGTTGGCTGGATCGTGAATGAAACAGTCCTCATTAATAAACACCACGCCGGGCTTGTGTGCTTCACAAGCGGCTTCGAGTTCGTCAACGGTGTGTGCATCGTTGATGTCTCTCTTTCTTACCCCTCTGCTTGCCAGATACCCGGTTAACCCTAGCCGGGTGTAGCTGCATAAATCCATAATGATCGTTGACATGGCATACCCTCACTCAATGCGTAACGATAATTCACCATCTGCCTGAGAGCTCATAAACAGCCATACGGGATGGAAAAAACCAAATAAAACCTGTGAGCATGACAAAGACTTTCAGGCGAACTCACTATCCCGTAAAGTTACTTATAATTTGCCAGGAATCTTCTTAAAGTAAAGTAAATATTAAGTATTGTGAGATGGTTAGAAACATTTAAACCGCGTCAGATATATCCTGGAAGATGTTTTTCGCGTTTTATTTTAGGAATATCCTCAGAAAGACAATATGGAGTGTGAGGACTATTATTTGCGAGGCAGTTCGCTGACAATATCCGCTAACAGGTTGAATATCTCGCTGAATAAATGTTCACAGAAGGGGGCGATAAGTGGCATTAGCAATGACATTAATAAAAGACCGACCGTCAACGTCACGGGAAAACCAATGACAAACACGGAAAGCTGCGGCGCCATTCTGTTCAGCAAGCCTAATGCCAGGTTAACGGTCAGCAGCAGGGTGATGATCGGCAGCGCCAGCATCAGCCCGTTGAGAAAAATCAGCCCGGCGGCACGCACCAGTGCCAGAAAGGCGTTGCTGTTAACCGGATTTTCGCCAATCGGTAGCGTGTGGAAGGTGTCCACCAGCATTGAGATAAGCCATAAGTGGCCGTTAAACGACAGGAACAGCAGCATCGCCAGCAGATCGATGATACGCGCCAGCACCGGCATGTTGAGGTGGCTGCCGGGGTCGACGAAGGTGGCGAAGGATAACCCCATTTGCAGGCCGATCAGTTCACCCGCAGTACGCACTGCCGCAAAGGCAAGCTGCATAGTAAACCCAACGGCGACACCGATCATCACCTGCTGAAGCGCCACCCATACGGCGTTAGCGGAAAATACAGGGATATCAACCGGCGGCAGGGACGGGGCGACAATAATCGTAATGACGATCCCCAGCCCCACTTTGATGCGCTTGGGTATCGATTTCTCGCTGAGAATAGGGGCGGTTGAGATGAGCGCCATAATGCGCAGCATCGGCCAGAAGTAGACGCCCAACCACTGCACGTATTGATCGCTGGTGAAGTGCAGCATCGTGATATCAGCCGATGATGTACGGCAGATTGGTGAACAGGTTGCGCATATAGTCCAGCAGCAGGTTCAGCATCCACGGCCCGGCGACGATAATCGCCACGAACACGGCAATGATTTTCGGGATAAACGACAGCGTCATTTCGTTAATCTGCGTGGCGGCCTGCAGGATACTGATGATCAGACCGGTCACGAGGGCAACAAGCAGCAGCGGGGCGGCAACGGCAATCGCGACT
Organism: Enterobacter sp. ENT02; assembly: GCF_019219165.1. Taxonomy (NCBI): domain Bacteria; kingdom Pseudomonadati; phylum Pseudomonadota; class Gammaproteobacteria; order Enterobacterales; family Enterobacteriaceae; genus Enterobacter; species Enterobacter sp. ENT02. The sequence goes on along the minus strand of NZ_JAHUWD010000001.1, from coordinate 736,247 downwards.
TTCATCGCTTCCGTGCCCATCATCATGACCGATTCTGGCGTCATTGCGCGCTCCTCAACTGTAGAAACTCTGCGCCAGCGAACTGACCAGCAACTGCCAGCCATCGACCAGCACAAAGAGCATGATCTTAAAGGGCAGAGCGATGGTCGCAGGCGGTACCATCATCATCCCGAGCGCCATCAGGACGCTGGCGATCACCAGGTCGATAATCAGGAACGGAATGAAAATAGTGAAGCCAATCTGGAACGCGGTTTTTAGCTCGCTGGTTACATAGGCTGGCAGCAAAATGCGCATCGGCACCGCTTCCGGTCCCTGAAGCTCGCCAGTGTTGGAGAGGCGGGCAAAGAGCGCTAAATCCGCTTCACGCGTCTGGCGCAGCATAAATTCACGCAGCGGCTGCGCGCCTTTCTCCAGCGCAACTTCCATCGAGATTTTATCTTCGCTAAACGGCTGGTAGGCGTCGGTGTAAATCTTGTCGATCACCGGCGACATAATGAAAAAAGTCAAAAACAGGGCCAGGCCCAGCAGCACCTGGTTGGGCGGAGCGGAAGGTGTTCCCAGGGCGTTTCGCAGCAGGCCAAAAACAATGATGATGCGGGTAAAGCTGGTCATCATCAGCAGAATGGCCGGAATAAAGGTCAGCGAGGTGATGAACACCAGCGTCTGAACCGAAAGCGACCAGCTTTGACCGCCTCCGGCAAGCGGGGTCGAGACCAGACCGGGCAGTTGCGCATAGACCGCGGGAGCAAACAGGCCAACACCCGCAAGCGTAAGGGATAACAAACGGCGCATCAGGATCTCCCGGAACGCTTAAGCAAACACTTCATAACGGACTGGAAATCCGCTGGGGCTTCTGCGCGCTCGTCACCCGTGACAGGGGCGGGCGGCAGTTTATGTAATACATTGATGTTTGAGGCGGTGATCCCCAGTACCAGACGCGCATCTTCCACATCGACGATGACCACGCGCTCGCGTGGCCCCAGCGTGGTACTGGCGCTGACTTTCAGGCCGCGCGTTCCGGCGGTTTTACCCGCCAGACCAAAACGCTTTGCCAGCCAGGCCGCAATAAGAATGAAGGCAATAATACCGAACAGGGCACCGCTCACCTGGAGCAGCGGTGAACCAGGTACCGCGGAGGGTTGGGACATTGTTGCCTGGGTTTTCATGCTTAACGGCTCAGACGACGCATACGTTCGGATGGCGTAATGATGTCGGTGATGCGCACGCCGTACTTATCAGCAACCACCACCACTTCACCCTGAGCAATCAGATAACCGTTGATCAGAATATCCAGCGGTTCACCGGCCAGGCCGTCAAGGGCGACCACGGAACCCTGCGTCAGGCGCAGCAGCTCTTTAATGGTCATGCGGGTGCGGCCCAGCTCAACCGTCAGCTTAACCGGGATATCCATGATCAGGTCGATGTCCTGCAGCGTGCCGCTGACGTCGCCGCCGCCCAGCTGCTGGAATACCGCGTCCGCCGCGCTTTTCGTCGGGGTCGTCTTTTGCTCGTTTAACGCGTCAGCCCACAGATCGTCCAGTGCTCCGCTGTTCTCATCGGACGGATTGTTCATGTCACTCATTTGGGCTGTTCCTCATTCAGCGAATTCAATATCGGGTTGATCAAGTGCTCAACGCGTAACGCATACTGGCCGTTAATTGTGCCGTACTGACTGGTCAGCACGGGGACACCATCCACATGGGCAATAATGCGGTCGGGTTTTTCTATCGGCAAAACGTCGCCGGGTTGTAATTTCAGGATCTGAGATAACCGCAGCGGAATATCGGCAAAGCTCGCTACCAGCTCCAGCTGCGAATGCTGAACCTGGCGAACCAGGTTTTCACGCCAGTTCTGATCTTCGTGGCGCGAGTTCTCCAGCGGCGGGTTCACCAGCAGCTCGCGCAGCGGTTCAATCATGCTGAACGGCAGGCAGATGTTGAACTCACCGGTCAGGTTGCCGATTTCAACGTGGAACGGCGTATTAACGACGATATCGTTCGGCGAGGTGGTGATATTGGTGAACTTCACCTGCATCTCAGAACGGACGTACTCCACTTCCAGCGGGTTAATCGCCTTCCACGCGTCGCTGTAAGACTCCAGCGCCAGCTTCAGCATGCGGTTAATGACGCGCTGTTCGGTGTGGGTGAACTCACGACCTTCTACTTTGGTCGGGAAACGCCCGTCGCCGCCGAACAGGTTATCCACCGCAATGAACACCAGGCTTGGCGAAAACACCACCAGACCGGTGCCGCGCAGCGGCTTCAGATGGATCAGGTTAAGGTTGGTTGGCACCGGCAGGTTGCGGGCAAACTCGTGATACGGCTGAATGCGGATCGCGCCGACGGTGATATCCGGGCTACGACGCAGCAGGTTAAACAGCCCCATACGGAACTGACGCGCAAAACGTTCGTTGATGATCTCCAGCGCCTGCAGACGTTCACGTACCACGCGACGCTGGGTATTCGGGTCATAGGGGCGAATATTGTCGTCGCCGCTCAGTCCCGGTTGCGGATCATCACTCTTATCGCTGTCGCCGTTGAGCAGCGCATCGATTTCTGCCTGAGAAAGAATACTGTCGCCCATGTCGTTACCGCAGAATGAAGGCTGTATACAGAACGTCAGTGACTTCCTGCTTCGGTTGGCCGTTTACCAGCGGGGTCGACAGCGTCTGTTTGATGGCGTCGACCAGTTTTTGCTTACCGTCATCGGTAGCGAGCGTCGAAGCGTCCTGACGAGAGAAAAGCAGCAGCAGACGGCTACGCACTTCAGGAAGATAATCGTTCAGACGAGAACGGGTAGCTTCGTCTTTCAGGCGCAGCGTAATGCCAACATAAAGCACACGATCCGCATCACCCAGGTTGACGGTGAAGGTGTCCAGCGGGAAGAACACGGGAGCCGGAGGCGGTGGCGCTTCAGCTTTGGCAGCAGCGGCAGTCGGTTCCTGCTGCATACGCCAGTAACTATAACCCGCGGTAGCGCAGGCGGCGAGCGTGATCAACACCAGCAGCGGGATCCAGATGGAGCGCTTACTTTTTTTGGTGATAGCGGAGTCAGTCATCTGATACGAGCTTCCTGTTTCGGTACAGCTTAATAGGGTGATTATCCCGTGTCCGCCTTATCTCAAAGCGTGGAAAAGACGGGAATAATCACGCTACCTCTGGCGTTTAGGCGAAGATATCCACTGCGCCATTTCCCCGCGCGGCGGATTGCAGGGCGGCAGGGGTCGGCAATAACTCATCACTCTCTTCATTGAACGCGCCGTGCTGGCCCGAGCGGGAAGCCTGCTGTTGCTGCTGTGATGAGGATTGCTGCTGTCCGGCGAAGCTCTCACTGCTGACGCTGCTCTGCGAAAGCTGAATGCCGCTTTCCGCCAGAGAGGTGCGTAAGACCGGCAGAGCAGCCTCCAGCGCCGCGCGCACGTGGCTGTGCGGAGACACCATCTGCAGCTGCGCCTGGTTATCATCCAGTTTAAGCGAGATTTGCACCTGGCCCAGGTCTTCCGGGTGCAGGCGCAGTTCAGCGGTCTGCTGGCCTTGCTTCGTGAACAGCGTGATGTGCTGGCTCAGCGTTTGCTGCCATTCGCTGGTGCCGAGCGGCTGGCTCAATACCGGCGCGGTGGCAACGGTTGCAGCAGGCTGTGAGGTCGCGTGGCTGCTGAGGATCGGTGCCAGGGTTGCGGTGGGCGAGGTTGTCGTCGCGCTGCTCGCGATGTCCTGTTTCTCAGCCGCCGCCGCGACCGCAGGCGTCACGGGTACGCTGGCTGGCAGGGCAGCGTCAGCCGTTTGTGCCACAGGCTGAGACGCCGCCTGAGGCGGGTTATTCTCTTTGCCCGGCAGCGCGTTTTTCAGCGTTTGCGGAAGAGCGGAGGTGAGGGACGTCTGAGCGGTAACGCCGTCGACGTGGGTTGCCTGCGTCGTTACCGGTGTTGCCGTCTGCTGGTGCGGCAACATCGCCATCAGCGCGCTGAGCCCCGCGAGTTCGTCTTCGCTTAGGTCAGTTTTGCTGTCATCTTTTGCAGACGCGTGCGTCAGCGTCTTTAACGCATCACCGTGGGTCGTCGGCATCAGCCCGGACACCAGTGTTTGCAGCGCAGTGGTCTTCGCCGCGTCATCGTCGGCGGTCAGCGTCTCCTGGCGTGAGAGCAGGTCGGCAATTTTCGCCTGGAGGGTAGTCTCGCCTGCGTCCTGTTGCGCCACCCTGGACAGCTTGCTGCCAGCGGCTTTCAAATCAGCCAGGGTCAGCGGCGCATCTTTTCCCTGACCGAGTGCATCGGTCAACGCGCCCGCCAGCAGAGAAAGAAAGTCTTGCGCACCCTCGGCGCCTTTCCCCGTTTGCGTGCCGCCTGACAGGTCGCTGTCGGTCATCAGCAGTTGTTGCAGTGTGATCATTCCGGTTTCCTCATTGATGCGCGCTGGGCAAACTCATCCATTTTTTTCTGATCCAGGCGGTTTTCCGCCAGGGTTGACGCCGCGACCTGACGGTCCTGTAGCGTTTGCCAGGCCTGCAGCCGCTGTTTTTTCTCGCGCCAGAAGTTGAGCGCGGTATCCACTTTTTCGGTCCACTGGTTAAGCTGCAGGCGGTGTTGTTCAATCGCCTTTTCCAGCGTCTGGATAAACTGCTGATAGTTGATCCAGCGCTGGCTGCCAATGCCCTGCGTCATATCGGTATTCAGGTTGGTGCGATATTCATGCTGATAGTCGATTAACATCTTCAACTGCTCTTCAGCCTGCTGGCACCCGCGTCGCATTGCGCCGAGCTGCAGTGCGGCATCATCAACTTCTTTTTCAGCCAGATCTTTTAGCGTTGATAACGCGCTATTTTGCGCCATGACCTTCGCCCTCCACCTGTGTTACACCTGCGGGAAAATCAGATCCAGAGCCTGGATTGAGTCTTCCCAGTCGGCGCGTTCAAAAATACCTTGTTGCAAAAACGCCTCCAGCTGCGGCCAGAGCGCAATCGCTTTGTCGAGCATCGGGTCGCTGCCTTTGGCATACGCCCCAACGCTCACCAGATCGCGGTTGCGCTGGAAGCTGGAGAGCAGTTGTTTGAAGTTACGCACGCGGGCGTAGTGCTTCTCGGTTATCAGCGCCGTCATTGCGCGGCTGATGGATGCTTCAATATCAATCGCCGGGTAATGCCCCGCTTCGGCCAGACGGCGCGACAGCACAATGTGACCGTCGAGGATCGCACGCGCGGAGTCGGCAATCGGATCCTGCTGGTCATCGCCCTCGGTCAGCACTGTATAGAATGCGGTGATCGAGCCGCCGCCGCTGATGCCGTTCCCCGCGCGTTCGACCAGCGCCGGGAGCTTGGCAAATACCGAAGGCGGATACCCTTTGGTGGCCGGAGGCTCACCGATGGCGAGCGCGATTTCACGCTGCGCCATCGCGTAACGGGTCAGGGAGTCCATGATCAGCAGGACGTGCTGGCCGCGGTCGCGAAAATCTTCGGCGATGCGGGTCGCGTAGGCGGCACCCTGCATACGCAGCAAGGGGGACACATCCGCCGGGGCGGCGATAACCACCGAGCGGGCGCGGCCTTCCGCACCCAGAATGTTTTCGATGAAGTCTTTGACTTCGCGCCCACGCTCGCCAATCAGCCCCACGACGATCACATCGGCCTGGGTATAGCGTGCCATCATGCCGAGCAGGACGGATTTCCCCACGCCGGACCCGGCGAACAGGCCCATACGCTGTCCACGTCCCACGGTCAGCAGGGCGTTAATCGGGCGCACGCCGGTGTCCAGCACGTGCTCGATAGGGGTTCGCTGAAGGGGGTTAAAGGGCTGGGTGATCAGCGCGCCGGTTTCTGTGGTGTCCGGGGAGGGCAGTCCGTCGAGCGGTTTACCGCTGCCGTCCAGCACGCGCCCAAGGAGCGCTGGCCCAAGCGGTAACTGCTTGCCGCTCTGCAGACCGTCGCCTGAACTGTTTTTCGCATAGACGCGCGCGCCGGGCAGAATGCCTTCAACTTCTTCGAGCGGCATCAGGAACAGGCGCTGGCCGTTAAATCCGACCACCTCACTTTCGACCTCACGCATTTCCAGTCCGTCCTGACGCTCAATAACGCAGGTGGCACCCAGCGGAAGCTGCAGGCCCGTCGCTTCCAGCACCAGGCCGGTGGCGCGGGTCAGACGGCCATAACGACGAACAGATGGCAGTTGTGCCATCTTCGTTTCAAAGTTATCGAGCGTGTTGAGCCAGCGGGTAAGGCGTGCGGTCATCAGACAACTCCCGGTGCTGCCAGGCGGCACAGTTCTTGCCAACGGGTGGCGACGCTGGCATCCAGATCGCCCTCATCCGCAGAGACTTTGCACCCCCCGTGGTGTAACGAGGGATCGCCCCGCAGCCTCCAGCCGTGCAGGCTGAGCGTCGCGCCAAGACTCTCTTCCACGCGCTGGAGATCGTCCGGGTGAACGCGCAGCTGCGGTTTGCCGCTGAACAGCGGCTCCTGCTGGAGCAGACCCTGAATCTGTTTAATCAGCGCCGAGTTATCGACGGTTGGCGTCTGGCCAATCACCTGACGCGCGGCTTCCAGCGCCATCTGCATCAGGCGCGACGCAATCACGCTGTCGAGCGCGTCCAGCGTATGCTGGAATTCGCTCACCAGCTGCTGCATACGGGCATTAAGGGGCGCCTGCTGCTGACGCGCCTGTTCGATGCCTTGCTCCAGCCCTTTTGCCAGCCCTTCCTGATAACCCTGCTCCTGGCCTTTCTGCCGTCCTTCGTGCAGACCGGCGTTGAAGCCCTGTTCGTGCGCCTGCATTTGCATCTGCGCCAGCATCTGCGCGCGCTGCTCTTCTTCGCTCAGCTCGGGCACCGCGGCATCGATATCGCCCTCATCGGACGGGAGGGCGGACGGGATAAACTCGGAGAGGGGAGGCGCCAGATCGTCGGGCGTCCAGCGCGTCCACGGCAGCTCATTAGACATAGGTGTCGTCTCCGCTGCCAATCACCATCTCGCCGGTTTCGGCCAGTCGACGAACGATAAGCAGGATCGCTTTCTGTTCGTTTTCCACCTGAGACAGACGCACCGGACCACGGTTGGCCAGGTCGTCGCGCAGGATGTCGGCTGCACGCTGGGACATGTTGCGCAGGAACTTCTCGCGCAGCGGCTGCTCGGCACCTTTGAGGGCGATAAGCAGCGATTCGGAGTCCACTTCCTGAAGCAGGCGCTGGATGCTGCGATCGTCCACTTCGACCAGGTTTTCGAACAGGAACATCTCGTCGATAATTTTCTGCGCCAGCTCGCCGTCGAACTCGCGCACCGCGGTGATGACCGCTTCTTCCTGCTGCGTTTTCATCAGGTTGATGATCTCGGCCGCCGTTCTCACGCCGCCCATTTTGCTGCGCTTGAGGTTCTGGCCGTCGAGCAGGTTGTTCAACACTTCGGTCAGCTCCGCCAGCGCGGCTGGCTGGACACCGCCAAACGTGGCGATACGCAGCATAACATCGTGACGCAGACGCTCTTCGAACAGCGCCAGAATATCGGCTGCCTGGCCCCGTTTGAGGTGAACCAGAATGGTCGCGATAATCTGCGGGTGCTCGTCGCGAATAAGGTCGGCGGCGCTCTGCGGCTCCATAAAGTTGAGCGTTTCGATACCGCTGGCGGTATCGCGGGTTTCCAGAATATCTTCCAGCAGGCTGGCGGCACGCTCTTCGCCCAGCGCCTTGACCAGCACGGAGCGCAGGTATTCGTTGGCGTTGACGTTGAGCGCGGCAAACTGTTCGGCTTCCTGCTCAAATTCCGCCAGCACTTCGGTCAGCTGCTTGTTGGAAATTTGCCGCACGTTGGCCATGGCCGCAGAGAGGATTTGCACCTCTCTTTGCGAGAGGTGTTTGAACACCTCTGCCGCGCGGTCTTCGCCAATGGTCATCAGCAGGATGACGCTTTTATCGGTACCTGTAAGCGTATTACTCATGTTCGTTACCCATCCAACTGCGGATGACCAGCGCGACGACGCGCGGATCGTTGTCTGACATTTCGCGAATGCGCTGGCTCATGACCTCAGCGCCCATGCGCTGGTTAGCGCGGCGCTGCTGCACCTGCTCGTCTTTGCTGAGGCGCACTTCAACCGCTTCTTCCACCTCCTGGCGATTATTCATCTGTTCCAGCGCGGCTTTCTCGGCTTCAGCACGGCGCTGGAGCTGAGGACGTACGCCCTTACGCCACAGCAGCCAGGCAACAATCAGCACCAGTAACCAGCGGCCTGCGGACATCAGCTGATCGATAAACGACTGCTGTTGCCAGAACGGCAGTTCGCCACCGCTTTCATCAACCGAGTTGAACGGTGAGTTCACCACGTTCAGCGTATCGCCACGTTTTTCGGAGTAGCCCATCGCTTCACGAGTCAGATCTTCAATCTGCTTCATCTGCTCGGCCGTCAGCGGCAGAGGCTTGCCGTCCGGCAGGGTTTTGTAGTTCACCACCACGGCAACAGACAGACGCTGAATATCCCCCACGTTCAGTTTGGTGTGGCGGATAGTACGGTCCACTTCGAAGTTTGTGGTTTCGTTACGGCTGCTGGTACGCGGTCCCGCGTTATTGGCCGTTGAGGTTGTCTGCTGGGCATTCTGCTGGTTGGCCGGAGGCGTTGAAATCGGTGCAGCGTTAGCCGGAGCTGGCTGGTTAGACAGCGCGCCCGGCACGCCGCCAGGGTAGGGGCCGCCCACCTGCTCGTTCGAGTTAATCTGACGAGAACGCATCACCGCCTGAGACGGATCGCCGTTCGGGCTGTATTGCTCTTCCGTTTGTTCTTTATTCGCAAAATCGATCTGCGCGGTAACCTGAGCATGCACGTTGCTGTTACCGACGACCGGGCCCAGGATCGCTTCGATACGGCGCTGAAGACGACCTTCCACATCGGCCGCGTACTTCAGCTGCGCGTCGTTCAGATCGCGACCGGCGCTGTTGTTCTGCGTCAGCAGATGACCGCCCTGATCCACCAGCGTCACGTTGCCCGGCGGTAAGCCTGCAACCGCGCTGGAGACCAGATGCGTGACCGCGCTGATTTGCCCTTCGTCCAGCGCGCGGCCAGGCTCAAGGTTGACGGTCACGGAGGCAGAAGGGGATTTCTGTTCACGAACAAATAAAGAGGGTTTAGGCATGGCAAGGTGCACACGCGCACTCTTCACCGGGCCTAAGGTTTCAATGGTACGGGCCAGTTCACCTTCCAGCGCGCGCTGGTAGTTCACCTGCTCGCTGAACTGGCTGATACCGAATTTTTCCTGATCCAGCAACTCGAAACCGACCGCGCCGCCTTTCGGCAGACCCTGCTGCGCCAGGCGCAGGCGCAGCTCGTGCACCTTATCCGCTGGCACTTCAAGCGCGCCGCCGTTATCGGCAAAGCGATAAGGGATGTTCATCTGGGTAAGCTGGGTGACGATGGCACCGCCATCCTGATCGGAAAGGTTACTGTAAAGCGTGCGGTAATCAGGGCTTTTCGCCCACAGGACCATCGCAACAAGGATCGCAATGGCGGCAGCGCCTGCCACGATCAACGGGATTTTAGGGTTCGCGCGAAGGCGGTTCATCCACTCGAGTGATTTATTCTGTGGCGCTGTCGATGCTGTTGCACTCATTGCGCACCTCTTAAATCCTGGTGGTTTACGTTATTCGTGTAGAGAAACAAAACTGACTCCCGGGTCGGCAAACACGACAAAAGTTCCATATTGATGGCCCTGCCATTATTTGATGATTCGTGATTTTCTATGCGTCAAATAACCTGGTTTTTTAACGCTATTTACCGCCATTATCTGATTGACAAGCTGTTAGTCTTGACCGCGTAAAAATCCATCCAGGGGAAAGTCATGGCTATACAGGGCATTGAAGGGGTAATCAGTCAGCTGCAGGCAACGGCAATGACGGCACGTAATCAGAACGTGATGGACGAACCTTCAACCATCAGCTTTGCGGGGCAACTGCACGCCGCACTTGACCGTATCAGCGACAAGCAGAACGCCGCCCGGACGCAGGCGGAAAAATTTACGCTCGGTGAGCCGGGCGTGGCGCTTAATGATGTGATGGCCGATCTGCAAAAAGCGTCGGTGTCTCTGCAGATGGGCCTCCAGGTGCGTAATAAGCTGGTATCGGCCTATCAGGACGTGATGTCGATGCAGGTGTAAAACCTGCCGATCTTACGCTGGCACCCATACCGCTTTAATGCCACAATATTTTTTTCTTCCCACGCAGGAAAGATGATGAAAAAAATAGCAATTGTGGGTGCGCTTCTGGCGTTAACCGGCTGTGTTCAGGTTGATAATTATCAGGAAGTCATCAAGCACCCTGTGCCGTCGCATCTGGCAGGGTACTGGCAGTCAAAAGGGCCGCAAAGCAAGATGGTGAGCCCGGAGGCGATTGCCACGCTGGTGGTGACGGAAGAGGGCGATACGCTGGATTGCCGTCAATGGCAGCGCGTGGTGGCGGTGCCGGGCAAGATTATGCTGCGTTCGGATGATTACTATAACGTGACCCGCAAGCTGGATATCTATCCGCTGGAGCGTGATGGCGCAACGCTTGAGTATGATGGTATGGAGCTGCAAAAAGTGGATCGTCCAACGGTTGAGTGTGCGAATTACCTGAGCAAAAATCCGCTGGAGAGTAAACTACCGTAACGGTAAAAACAAAACGGCAAACTTGTTGCCGTTTTTAGTGCTTGCGCCCTCTCCCCGTGGGAGAGGGTCGGGGTGAGGGCATCAGGCCGTACGCTTCCCGTTTCTACAGCGCATCCTCTATGACCCACACGCTGACGCTTCCCCCGTTACAGAAGAACGTCCCTTCACCATCCGCAGCTGTGGTCACGGTTTCCTCGCGATTGCCCAGAAAATCACGCCAGGTTTTATTGCCGTAATTCTCGCCCAGACAAATCACTTTTTCCCCGTCATCACCATTGGAAAGGACCACTACGCAACCCGGCGCGTCGTCGGTCCCGCTGCGGCTGAACGCGATACAGTTAGGATGATCAAAAAACAGCGTCTGAATGCCGTGGGCAAAACGCTGGCGGGCGAGGATCAGCTCATGCAGTTGTTCAATCACGGGCATATCAATATGGTACGTGTTACCGTCTCCGCCCGTATCGTCGTAGCTGGCACCGAAGAGGTCCGGATAGAACACGCTCGGCACGCCGTTTTCGCGCAGCAGAATTAACGCATAGGCGAGCGGTTTAAACCAGGCTTCCACCGGGGCTTCCAGCGCCTGCAGGGGTTGGGTGTCGTGGTTGGCAACCAGCGTGACCGCATGGAACGGATCGGCTTCCACCAGCGTGCCGGTGAAGATCTGGCTCATGTCGTAGTCGCGCCCCTGACGCGACGCCTCGTGGAACTTCATCTGCAGCGGCGCATCGAACAGCATGGTTTTGCCCTCGACCTGATTAATGTAGTTCTGCAGTTTATCCACCTCGTGCGACCAGTATTCCGCGACAACAAACAGCGGCTGCGGCGCCACCTCCTGCACGTGCTCAATCCACTCCTTATAAAACCAGGCCGGAATATGTTTTACGGCATCCAGACGAAAACCGTCACACTGCGTTTGCTCCATCACCCAGCGCGCCCAGTATTTGATCTCCTCGGTCACGGCATGATTGCGAAAATCGATGTTCTCGCCCATCAGGTAGTCGAAATTGCCCATCTCGTCGTCGACCTGATCGTTCCAGCCTTCGCCGGTGTAGTCGTTGACGATTTTGAAGATATTGTCTTCATTGGGGTTTTCAATGTGGTCGATGCCGCTGAAGCATTTGTAATCCCAGATAAACTGCGAATATTTCCCCGCGCGGGCAGGGAAGGTGTAGCGCGTCCAGGCTTCACACTCGATGATTTCATCGTCGATTTGCGTACGGTCTTGTTCATTGACGCGCTGCACGCGGATCGGCTCTTTCTCGTCCGCCCCCATTTTGTGGTTGACCACCACATCCAGCAGCACGGCGATCTGGTTGCTTTTGAGCGCGTCGATGGCCTCCAGCAGCTGTGCTTTATCGCCGTATTTGGTGGCGACGCCGCCTTTTTGATCGAATTCGCCGAGGTCAAACAGATCGTAAGAGTCGTAGCCCACCGAATATCCTCCCGATGCGCCTTTGTACGCCGGAGGTAGCCACACCATGTTAATGCCGATTTCGTTGAGGTTGGGGGCTAAAGCCGTAACTTCTCGCCACAATTCACCGCCAGCGGGGTAATACCAGTGAAAGCATTGCAGTAAGGTTGGATTGCGCATGCACCGTCTCCATGAGGTCGCGAAACTCAAGTATGGAGTACGTTTTGCAGAAATGCCTGGCGAACGAAGCGGGAAACGTTCGTTCGCCAGCTACATGGCTAATTGAGATCGCTACTACTTTGCGGGACCAGGACATGACCGCCCTGGTTGCTGTAGGTGGAAAGAACGGTTTTCTGAATGGAGGATTGCCCCACCATTTTCGCCAGTTCATTCATTCTGGACTGCAGCAATGTTTTCACCTGGCTTTCATTGTCGAGGATCACGCGCAGAGTCGGTCGAAGTTGCTCCTGCATTTGTGCAGAGGGTTCCGCTTCCTGCGTAAGACGAGCCAGCGAGTGCACCGCATTGACATAATCGGTTTCACAAGTAATGAGATCATCCCATAAACCCTGGCGAGCCAGTCGCAACATCAACTGGCTCTGCTCAAGGAGTTGCTGATAAAGGGTATAGAGTTGCGGTGCATTACTCATTAGACGGCGTCCTGCATCAGTTGTGGCGTACCCGCAACCTCCTTCCACCCGTCAGCGATATTGCGCAGCAATGTTTCCACCTCTTCGATGGCGCTGGCGTCGTTATTCACGTTGGCGTGCAGGAGGCGACGTACCATATAGGCATAAAGGGCAATCAGGTTTTGCGTAAGCTCATCACCGTTATTGTCCACCAGGCCAACCTTCAGCCCGTTTTCAATAATGTTGATGGCTTTCGAGAGTGCTAACCCCTTTGCCGGAATATTACCGTCTTGCAGGAACAGACGCGCGCGAACCAGCGCGCTGAGGGCTCCATCAAATAGCATGATAACCAGCTGTTGCTGGCTGGCGCTCATCACCGCGCTTTCAACCTCTATTTTTGCGTAGGCTTGCGTGCCTTTTGCGCCGTACATGTTATCCCCCTCGGGTTCGTTTAGCGTTTACTACTTGCTGCTGGACGTATTTTCAAACTGCTGCGTCAGGTAGCTGCTGGTGTTGTTCAGCGAAGTCATCAGTACGTCCAGCTGGGTAAACTGGGCTTTGTACTGTGCCACGCGCGCGTCAATACGCTCGCTCACGGCGTTGTACTGATCGGTAAGCTTGTTCAGCGTTTTACTGACGCCATCTTTGGCTGCCTGGATAATCCCTTTGCTGGAGAGCCAGTCAGTCAGTTGGGTGGCCATAGTGGTGGTGATGCCGGTGGTTTTACCGTCACCCACAACCAGATCTTTCACGGCAGACGGGTTATCCGTCAGCGCTTTTTTCAGCTTGGTGTTATCCAGCTCCAGTTTGCCGGAGCTTGGATCGGTCGTGATACCCAGCGACGACAGTGTTTTGTACGTGGTACCGCCCACGGTGTTGCTCAGCATGGTTTTCAGCTGGGTCTGAATCGTACGCAGCGTGCTGTCACCCAGCAGGGCGCCGTTGCTGGAATCCTGTGCATCTGTGCCTGCATCCACCGCCGTATATTTGGTTAAGGTTGCAAAGCTGTCCTGCAGGGTGTTGTAAGCATCCACCCAGGCTTTCATTGCCGTTTCGGCTTTAGACGTATCTTTGGTGATCGTCAGCGTCTGGTTACCGGTGGTGACGTCATTCAGGTTCAGGGTGATATCTTCCAGCGCATCGCTGATGGTGTTGCTGCTGTTTTCGATATCAACGTTGTTGACCTTCAGCTTGGCGTTCTGCGCGGTAACGCTTTCCGTCATGCCGTTGCTGGCGTCGGTGCTGGTGCCGTTGTAACCCATAAAGGATTGCAGGGCGCTGTCGCCGCTCACGCTGATGCTGACCGCGTTATCTGCACCGGTTTCGGTAGAGGTAATAGACAGACGATACTGGCCATTACCGACGTTAATAATACTGGCGGTCACGCCCGCATCTGCTTTGTTGATGGCATCACGAATGCCGGTCAGCGAGGAGTTTGCCGCGCTGATATCAACGGTCACCGGATCTTTACCGTTGCCCGCGGTAAAGGTAATTTTGCTGTCCGCGGTGGCAATGGCGGTTTTGGTATCCGCCTGGGTATTTTTAGTGGTCAGCGTCTGCGCCTGCGCCAGCTGAGAGACGCTAATGGTGTATTTACCCGCAATCGCGCTGCCGGTCGTGGTCGCGCTGAATGCCGTGGTGCTGCTCGCCGTGCTGGTGGCCGTAAACAGGTCAGCTTTATTCAGCGCGGTGTTGGCGGTCTGAAACGCTTCCAGCGAACTCTTCAACGTGCCGTAAGCGCTAAGCTTGGCGGTATAGGATGTCTGTTGTTTGGAAATCGGCGTCAGCTGCGCTTTTTCGGCCGTGGTGAGACTATCCAGAATGTCTGCTAACTTAAGACCCGAACCAATCCCCAATGATGAAATACTTGCCATATTTATTCCTTAATCTATCGACACGTAGAACGAATAGTGGGGTTATCGGCCTTTATGCGTGAAAGTTTACGGTTAATTTCTTTTTTTTAATGGCGGGAATAACGGTAATAGAGAAGAGTATTTCCGTGGCTAAAAAAATTATCGAGATCCTGAAAAAAAATCTAAAGGTTGTTTTGGACCAGACGATAACACCTTTGACGGCGATGAAGCCGAAGGGTGGAAACCCAAATCTAACCAAACAGATTTGATGAACAACAGGAATCGAAATCATGGCACAAGTCATTAATACCAACAGCCTCTCGCTGATCACTCAGAACAACATCAACAAGAACCAGTCTGCTCTGTCTTCTTCTATTGAGCGTCTGTCTTCCGGTCTGCGTATCAACAGCGCTAAAGATGATGCTGCGGGCCAGGCTATCGCTAACCGCTTCACGTCTAACATCAAAGGTCTGACTCAGGCTGCACGTAACGCTAACGACGGTATCTCTCTGGCACAGACCACTGAAGGCGCGCTGTCTGAAATCAACAACAACCTGCAGCGTGTTCGTGAACTGACCGTTCAGGCAACGACCGGTACTAACTCTGATTCTGACCTGTCTTCAATCCAGGACGAAATCAAATCCCGTCTGGACGAAATCGACCGCGTATCTGGTCAGACTCAGTTCAACGGCGTGAACGTGCTGGCTAAAAACGGCACAATGGCGATTCAGGTTGGCGCAAACGACGGTCAGACAATCAGCATCGACCTGCAAAAAATCGATTCTTCAACTCTGGGTCTTAATGGTTTCTCTGTAACTAGTAATGCGCTGAAAGTAAGTGACGCTGTTACTCAAATTGGTGATGGTTCTGCTGCTCCAAATGATGTTAATTTAACTGCGGCAGCGACTGCATTGACAACTGCTACCGGAAGCACTGTTGATGCGAAATCATTGTCACTGCATAACGTATTGGATAAAGATGGTAACGCTACAGGAAATTATGTTGTTCAAAGTGGCGATGATTTCTATGCTGCATCAGTAACTACAGCGGGCGTAGTATCCTTAAATACTACCGATGTCACATATGATGATGGCGCGAATGGAGTTACCGATGCTCAGCAGACAGGGAAACTGGTTAAAGTTGGCACTGATGATAGTGGTAACGCTGTAGGTTATGTGACTGTGCAGGGTAAAAATTACCTTGCTGCAGCTGGTAACCTTGGAAATGGCGGAGCAGCTGTTGCTACCGACATTGGTGATATTGCTAATGCCAACAATACTTCCGTATACAATGGTGCAGCTTCAGCAGATCCACTGGCTCTGCTGGACAAAGCTATCGCGTCTGTTGATAAATTCCGTTCTTCACTGGGTGCGGTGCAGAACCGTCTGAGCTCTGCTGTAACCAACCTGAACAACACCACCACCAACCTGTCTGAAGCGCAGTCCCGTATTCAGGACGCTGACTATGCGACCGAAGTGTCAAATATGTCTAAAGCGCAGATCATCCAGCAGGCCGGTAACTCCGTGCTGTCCAAAGCTAACCAGGTTCCTCAGCAGGTTCTGTCTCTGCTGCAGGGCTAATCGCCTGATAATGCTTAAACCCCGCTTCGGCGGGGTTTTTATTTAGCGCTATTTGCATAACCCCCCAAATAACCCCTCATTTCACCCACTATTCACCCAATTGAAACCCCTGCAGAATCGGATAATCATGCCGATAACTCAATTAACGCAGGGCTGTTTATCGTGAATTCACTCTATACCGCTGATGGTGTAATGGATAAACACTCGCTGTGGCAGCGTTATGTTCCGCTGGTGCGTCACGAAGCATTGCGCCTCCAGGTGCGTTTGCCGGCGAGCGTGGAACTGGACGATCTGCTACAGGCGGGCGGTATCGGGTTATTGAATGCAGTTGACCGATACGACGCTCTGCAAGGAACGGCATTTACGACTTACGCAGTTCAGCGTATTCGTGGGGCGATGCTGGACGAGCTGCGCAGCCGAGACTGGGTGCCGCGCAGTGTTCGCCGCAACGCGCGCGAAGTGGCGCATGCGATGGGGCAGCTGGAACAGGAACTGGGACGCAACGCGACGGAAACCGAAGTGGCTGAGCGTCTTGGGATCGCTGTTGAAGAGTATCGTCAGATGTTGCTCGATACCAATAATAGCCAACTCTTCTCTTACGATGAGTGGCGCGAAGAGCATGGCGATAGCATCGAGCTGGTGACGGATGAGCATCAGCAAGAAAACCCGTTACACCATTTAATGGAAGGGAATTTACGCCAGCGCGTGATGGAAGCGATTGAAGCTTTACCAGAGCGCGAACAGCTGGTGTTGACCCTCTATTACCAGGAAGAGCTCAATCTTAAGGAGATTGGCGCGGTACTGGAGGTGGGGGAGTCTCGGGTTAGCCAGCTGCACAGCCAGGCCATCAAGCGCTTACGCACGAAACTGGGTAAGTTATAGGTGATTGATTCACCTCGGAAATGCCGCACAACGTATTGACAACCAGGAGTTATCATGACGGTGCAGCAATCTAAAAGACGGCCTTTAAGCCGCTACCTGAAAGACTTTAAACACAGCCAGACGCATTGCGCCCACTGTAATAAATTACTCGACCGTATCACGCTGGTTCGTCGTGGCGAAATCGTGAACAAAATCGCGATATCCCGCCTCGACACGTTAATGGATGAGGCCGCCTGGCTCGAAGAGCAAAAAGAGTGGGTGGCGCTTTGCCGTTTCTGTGGCGATCTCCACTGCAAAGAGCAAAGCGACTTCTTCGATATTATCGGCTTCAAGCAATTCCTGTTTGAGCAAACGGAGATGAGCCACGGCACCGTTCGCGAATATGTGGTTCGCCTGCGTCGCCTTGGGCAACATCTGACCGTCAACAATATTTCTCGCGACCTGCTGAAAACCGGTTATCTGGATGAAAATCTGGAGCCGTGGCTGCCTGCGACCAGCACCAACAACTACCGGATTGCGCTGCGCAAGTATGCGCAATACAAGGTACAGATGCCGGGTGTCGTGAAGCAGAAAGCCCACGCCGGAACAACTTCTGATATATATTAAAAAAGAATAAGATGTAGCGCAGTCGCCTTTGACGTTGCAGGCGATTTCTCTACACTACGTAAAAATTCCACTATATCGGGGTATTTATGAAATTTGCACTTCTGGGTCGTCAGGCGCTGATGGGTGTTATGGCCGTTGCGCTGGTTGCGGGCATGAGCGTGAAAACGTTCGCCGCGGAAAACCTGCTGAATAAAGTAAAAGAGCGTGGCACGCTGCTGGTGGGGCTGGAAGGAACCTATCCTCCGTTCAGCTACCAGGGCGACGACGGTAAACTGACCGGTTTCGAAGTGGAATTTGCGGAAGAACTGGCGAAGCACCTTGGCGTGAAAGCGTCCCTGAAACCGACCAAATGGGACGGTATGCTGGCGTCGCTGGATTCAAAACGTATTGATGTGGTGATCAACCAGGTGACCATTTCTGACGAGCGTAAGAAGAAGTATGACTTCTCCACGCCGTACACCGTGTCCGGTATTCAGGCGCTGGTTAAGAAAGGTAACGAAGGCGGGATTAAAACGGCTGCGGACCTGAAAGGGAAGAAAGTCGGCGTCGGTCTGGGTACCAACTACGAAGAGTGGCTGCGCCAGAACGTGCAGGGCGTGGACATCCGTACCTATGATGATGACCCGACCAAATACCAGGATCTGCGCGTGGGCCGTATCGACGCCATTCTGGTTGACCGCCTGGCCGCGCTGGATCTGGTGAAGAAAACCAACAATACCCTGGCCGTTGCGGGTGATGCGTTCTCTCGTCAGGAAGCCGGTATCGCCATCCGTAAAGGTAACGAAGACCTGGTGAAAGCGATCGATTCCGCGATTGCTGACATGCAGAAAGACGGCAGCCTGAAAGCGCTTTCTGAGAAATGGTTCGGCGCTGACGTCACCAAATAAGTCTTTGACCCATAAAAAAAGGCGCTTTTAAAAGCGCCTTTTTTATTTCTTACGCGTCTGCGTGCATAATGAAAAATATCATATGAATTAGCGTTACCGGAGGAACCATGTCACTGCAGAATTTAACGCGCTTTCCCCGCCTGGAGTTTATCGGCGCGCCCACGCCGCTGGAGTATTTACCCCGATTTTCTGATTATTTAGGACGCGACATTTTCATCAAGCGCGATGACGTGACGCCGATGGCGATGGGCGGCAATAAGCTGCGCAAGCTGGAGTTTCTGGCGGCAGACGCACTGCGCGAAGGGGCGGACACGCTGATCACCGCAGGGGCGATTCAGTCTAACCACGTGCGCCAGACGGCGGCGGTGGCGGCAAAACTTGGCCTGCACTGCGTTGCGCTGCTGGAAAACCCTATTGGAACGCACGCAGAAAACTATCTGACTAACGGTAATCGTCTCCTGCTGGATCTGTTTAACGTGCAGGTCGAGATGGTCGACGCCCTGACCGATCCGACCGCGCAGCTCGACGAACTGGCCACGCGTCTGGAAGCGCAGGGTTTTCGTCCGTACGTTATTCCTGTCGGCGGGTCGAACGCGCTGGGCGCATTGGGCTATGTAGAAAGCGCGCTGGAAATTGCTCAGCAATGCGAGGGGGCGGTGAATCTCTCTTCTGTCGTTGTCGCCTCCGGTAGCGCCGGAACCCATGCCGGGCTGGCGGTGGGGCTGGAGCAACTGCTGCCGGATGTCGAGCTGATTGGCGTGACGGTCTCCCGCAGCGTTGCGGATCAGAAGCCGAAAGTGGTTACTTTACAGCAGGCGGTGGCAGAACAACTGGAGCTGAAAGCCAGGGCTGACATTCTGCTCTGGGATGACTATTTTGCGCCGGGCTACGGCACGCCAAATGAAGAGGGGATGGAAGCGGTGAAATTGCTGGCACGCCTCGAAGGCATTCTCCTCGATCCGGTCTATACCGGTAAGGCGATGGCGGGGCTGATAGACGGCATTGCACAGAAGCGCTTTAAGGATGAAGGACCGATTTTGTTTGTTCACACTGGCGGGGCGCCTGCGCTGTTTGCCTATCATCCTCATGTCTAAAAATCAGGTCGAAAAATAATAATGCACGAAAGTATTCAGCTGGTTATTGATTCACTGCCGTTCCTGCTTAAGGGGGCGGTGTTTACGCTTCAGCTCAGTGTCGGAGGGATGTTCTTCGGCCTGGTGCTTGGGTTTGTTCTGGCGTTAATGCGCATGTCGCCCGTCTTGCCGGTACGCTGGCTGGCGCGTTTTTACATCTCTGTATTCCGTGGCACGCCCCTTATCGCCCAGCTCTTTATGATCTACTACGGTTTGCCGCAGTTCGGTATTGAGCTTGATCCCATCCCGGCGGCGATGATCGGTCTGTCGTTAAATACCGCTGCCTACACTTCCGAAACCCTGCGTGCGGCAATCTCCTCCATTGATAAAGGGCAGTGGGAGGCGGCAGCCAGTATCGGGATGACGCCGTGGCAAACCCTGCGTCGGGCGATATTGCCCCAGGCCGCGCGCGTAGCGTTACCGCCGTTGAGCAACAGCTTTATCAGCCTGGTAAAAGATACGTCGCTGGCGGCCACCATTCAGGTGCCGGAGCTGTTCCGTCAGGCGCAGCTGATCACCTCGCGGACGCTGGAAGTGTTCACGATGTATCTGGCGGCCTCGCTGATTTACTGGGTGATGGCGACGGTGCTTTCCGCCCTGCAGAATTATTTTGAAAACCAGCTTAACCGCCAGGAGCGTGATCCGAAATGAGTGCAATCGACGTTAAAAACCTGGTGAAAAAATTCCACGGACAAACGGTGCTCCACGGTATCGATCTGGAAGTGGAGCAGGGCGAAGTGGTGGCGATCATCGGGCCGAGTGGCTCGGGGAAAACCACGCTGCTGCGCAGTATTAATCTCCTTGAACAGCCTGAAGGCGGAACGATTCGTGTAGGGGATATTACGATTGATACCGGGAAATCCATTAGCCAGCAGAAAGGCTTAATTCGCCGTCTACGTCAGCATGTCGGTTTTGTTTTCCAGAACTTCAACCTTTTCCCGCACCGTACGGTGCTGGAAAATATTATTGAAGGGCCGGTCATCGTGAAGGGGGAGCCAAAAGAAGAGGCCACCACCCGCGCACGGGAACTGCTGGCGAAGGTTGGGCTGGCAGGTAAAGAAACCAGCTACCCGCGCCGTCTTTCGGGTGGACAGCAGCAGCGTGTGGCCATTGCGCGCGCGCTGGCGATGCGTCCGGATGTGATCCTGTTCGATGAGCCCACCTCCGCGCTCGATCCCGAGCTGGTAGGGGAGGTGCTTAACACCATTCGCCAACTGGCGCAGGAAAAACGGACAATGGTGATTGTGACTCACGAAATGAGCTTTGCGCGTGATGTTGCAGACCGGGCTATTTTTATGGATCAGGGCCGCATTGTTGAGCAAGGGCCAGCGAAAAGCTTGTTTGCGAACCCGCAACAGCCCCGCACCCGCCAGTTCCTCGAAAAATTCCTCATGCAGTAGCATTTTTGCCGTAATTTGCTCCAGATTTTTCCTCTGGGGCAAATTATTCGCCTCCAAACGCGTGTTCGTAGTTCTTTTATTCCACCCGTGTTCAGATTAACCGTATTAAATCTAAAGATTCAGGTGCGTTGGACGATATTTTGTATAAATAAATAAGATTTATGTGTTAGGTTATATTCACCATAATAATGATTATCTTTATCAGAGGCTTCATTCGGTAAGTATGAGGGATTCAGACTTTTTCAACTGGCGACGGGATTGCTTCCTCCGGTTTCAGGAAATGTCCTGTGCCGACGAGGTATATCAAGAACTTCAGCGACAAACGCAGGCACTCGAATTTGATTATTTCTCACTTTGCGTTCGTCATCCTGTCCCCTTTACGCGCCCCCGGATTTCGGTCCAAACCAGTTATCCGCAGGAATGGATGGCGCAATATAAGTCAGAGAATTTCTTCGCCATCGATCCGGTGCTGAAACCAGAGAATTTCATTCAGGGGCATTTACCCTGGACGGATGAATTATTCGCTGATGCTCAGGCACTGTGGGACGGCGCGCGGGATCACGGTTTGCGTACGGGAATTACACAGTGTTTGATGCTGCCTAATCACGCGCTCGGTTTCCTGTCTGTATCACGTACTAGCGCACAGGCGGATAAGTTGAGCTGCGAAGAAATAGAGTTGCGCCTGCAAATGCTGGTTCAAATGGCCTTAACGTCTCTGCTGCGTTTTGAACATGAGATGGTCATGCCGCCTGAAATGAAATTCAGCAAGCGTGAGCGGGAAATTCTGAAGTGGACTGCGGAAGGAAAGACGTCTGCAGAAATAGCGATTATTCTCTCGATATCTGAGAATACGGTTAATTTCCATCAAAAGAATATGCAGAAGAAATTTAACGCGCCAAACAAGACGCAGATTGCCTGTTATGCGGCGGCGACAGGACTGATCTGAAGAGACAACACGTTCTGCGTGACAGACGAGATAACGGCTGAATGCACCGCATCCAGCCGTTTTTTTTACTGACGGTAAGCTTGTTTAATCTGCTTAACGGTGTTGGCGAATACGGCTGATTCAGCCTGGTCTTCCATCTGCGCGATTTGTTTTTCCATCTTAAGGATCACACGGCCCGCATCAGCCTGACCCATTGCCTGCAACATGAGCGTCAGCAGCGCTTTCAGACAGTTTACTTCCTGTGCCAGTTCTTGGTTATTTTCCGCAGTGGCGAAATCAGGTGAGCTCATTTATTTTCCTCAATATAAAACAGCGCGCGAGCGCGACGATGAAAGTCAAGGCCGCGGAGTATACCACAAGCCGTGACAAAAAAAGCAGTGGTTGTTTTTCGTACTTTTCCGCATTTTGTTTATTTACGTAAACAATACCCACAGGTAATGTCTCCTCTGCGATATTCACAATTTATTGTCATCGCCGGTTCGTTTGCCGTTAATTGTTGTTACAAAAAGTTTAGAACTGTTTTTAAGCCGATGTAGCGTGCCTGTTTTTTGTAACTTTTTGAATACAGATGCTTAAAAATAGACGCAAAAGCCCATACCGCATGGGTTTTCTTTCCACTTGCTGTACAGGCTAATTTCCAAAAACGAGAGCGTAATCGTATAGCACGTTTTTTAACGTTTTAATCTTGCGAGGAAAACCGTTAATATAAACGCAATAAGTAGTCAGTAGCGTTATCCCTATTCTGGAGACATTTCCTTTGATCAACGTCCTTCTTGTTGATGACCACGAACTGGTGCGCGCAGGGATACGACGCATTCTTGAAGATATAAAGGGTATTAAAGTTGCCGGTGAGGCCTGCTGTGGTGAAGATGCCGTGAAATGGTGTCGCTCAAACTCGGCCGACGTGGTGTTGATGGATATGAACATGCCCGGCATTGGTGGGCTTGAAGCAACACGTAAAATCGCCCGTACCTTTGTTGATACCAAAGTCATCATGCTGACCGTACATACCGAAAACCCGCTGCCCGCGAAAGTTATGCAGGCGGGGGCCGCCGGGTATCTGAGTAAAGGCGCCGCACCACAGGAAGTTGTGAATGCGATTCGCTCCGTGTTTGCCGGGCAGCGCTACATCGCCTCAGACATTGCACAACAGATGGCATTGAGCCAGATTGAACCTGAAAAAACGGAATCGCCGTTTGCCAGTTTGTCTGAGCGCGAGTTGCAGATTATGCTGATGATCACCAAAGGTCAGAAAGTGAATGAGATCTCTGAACAACTGAATCTCAGCCCGAAAACGGTGAACAGCTACCGCTATCGGATGTTCAGTAAACTGAACATTCACGGTGATGTCGAGCTGACTCACCTGGCCATTCGTCATGGTCTGTGTAATGCGGAGTCGTTAATAAGTCAGTGAATGAAGCGTTCGATTCAAAAGCATTTCTAAAAACCGTCACCAGCCAGCCAGGCGTGTATCGCATGTATGACGCTGGCGGTACGGTTATCTATGTGGGTAAGGCGAAAGATCTCAAAAAACGCCTTTCCAGCTATTTCCGCAGCAATCTTGCCTCCCGCAAAACCGAAGCGCTGGTCGCACTCATTCAGAATATTGATGTCACCGTCACGCACACCGAGACGGAAGCGCTGCTGCTTGAACATAACTACATCAAACTGTATCAGCCCCGCTACAATGTGTTGCTGCGCGATGATAAATCCTATCCCTTTATTTTCCTGAGCGGGGATACCCATCCGCGTCTGGCGATGCACAGGGGCGCGAAGCATGCGAAGGGTGAATATTTCGGTCCGTTCCCGAACGGATATGCTGTGCGAGAAACGCTGGCGCTGCTGCAAAAAATCTTCCCGATCCGCCAGTGTGAAAACAGCGTTTACCGTAACCGCTCGCGTCCGTGCCTGCAGTACCAGATTGGTCGCTGTCTGGGGCCGTGCGTAGCGGGTCTGGTCAGCGAAGAAGAGTATGCCCAGCAGGTGGACTATGTTCGCCTGTTCCTCGCGGGGAAAGACGATCAGGTTCTCACCCAGCTTATCGCGCGGATGGAGAAAGCCAGCGCGGCGCTGGAGTTTGAAGAGGCTGCGCGCATTCGTGACCAAATTCAGGCCGTACGCCGCGTTACCGAAAAGCAGTTTGTCTCCAATACCGGTGACGATCTGGACGTGATTGGCGTGGCCTTTGACAACGGGCTGGCCTGCGTTCACGTTCTGTTCATTCGCCAGGGTAAAGTGCTCGGCAGCCGCAGCTACTTCCCGAAAGTACCGGGCGGCACGGAGCTGGGTGAAGTGGTCGAGACATTTGTTGGACAGTTCTATCTTCAGGGTAGCCAGATGCGCACGTTACCCTCCGAGATCCTGCTTGATTTCAATCTCGACGATAAAACCCTGCTGGCGGATTCCCTCTCTGAACTGGCCGGGCGTCGGGTGAATGTCCAGACGAAACCGCGCGGGGACCGCGCACGCTATTTGAAGCTGGCACGCACCAACGCGGCGACGGCGCTGACGACGAAACTGTCCCAGCAGTCGACGGTTAGCCAGCGTTTAATCGCGCTTGCTACGCTTCTGAAGCTGCCGGAAGTGAAACGTATGGAGTGTTTTGACATCAGCCATACGATGGGGGAGCAGACCGTGGCCTCCTGCGTGGTGTTTGATGCCAACGGTCCGCTGCGGGCGGAGTATCGCCGCTATAACATCACCGGGATCACGCCGGGGGATGATTACGCCGCGATGAACCAGGTGCTGCGTCGACGCTATGGTAAAGCCATCGAAGAGAGCAAGATCCCGGACGTGATCCTTATCGACGGCGGAAAAGGGCAGCTCGGGCAGGCGAAGGCGGTGTTTGAATCACTCGACGTCGAGTGGGATAAAAACCATCCGCTGCTGTTGGGCGTGGCGAAAGGGGCGGATCGTAAAGCGGGTCTGGAAACGCTTTTCTTTGAGCCGGAAGGTGAGGGCTTTAGCCTGCCGCCGGATTCGCCCGCGCTGCATGTGATCCAGCATATCCGCGACGAATCGCACGATCACGCGATCAGTGGCCACCGTAAAAAACGGGCGAAGGTCAAAAACACCAGCACGCTGGAGACCATCGAAGGCGTTGGACCAAAACGTCGTCAAATGCTGCTGAAGTATATGGGCGGATTGCAAGGATTACTCAATGCCAGCATGGAGGAAATTGCAAAAGTGCCGGGTATTTCGCAAGGGCTGGCAGAAAAGATCTACTACTCGTTGAAACATTGAGGGCTCTGTAGCAACATAGAGCTAAATTTTACTGACAACAGACAGTTACCGTCATTATGCGATTTAATATCCCTACGTTGCTCACTCTTTTTCGCGTCGTGCTTATCCCGTTCTTTGTACTGGCGTTTTACCTGCCGGTCGTCTGGGCGCCTTTTGCCTGCGCACTTATTTTCCTGGTCGCTGCGGTAACCGACTGGTTCGACGGTTATCTGGCGCGCCGCTGGAATCAAAGCACTCGCTTTGGT
This sequence comes from Enterobacter sp. ENT02, assembly GCF_019219165.1. Classification (NCBI taxonomy): domain Bacteria; kingdom Pseudomonadati; phylum Pseudomonadota; class Gammaproteobacteria; order Enterobacterales; family Enterobacteriaceae; genus Enterobacter; species Enterobacter sp. ENT02. Next base: position 710,822 of record NZ_JAHUWD010000001.1, on the reverse strand, counting down.
GCGTTCCTCGACCCGGTGGCCGATAAAGTCATGGTGGCGATCGCGATGGTGCTGGTGGCTGAACATTACCACACCTGGTGGGTCACGCTGCCCGCGGCAACGATGATTGGCCGCGAAATTATCATCTCTGCGCTGCGGGAGTGGATGGCGGAGTTGGGTAAACGCAGCAGCGTGGCGGTATCCTGGATTGGTAAGGTCAAAACAACGGCGCAGATGGCGGCGCTGGTCTGGATGCTGTGGCGTCCAAACGCTTGGGTTGAGTGGGCGGGAATTGGTCTGCTGTGGGTTGCCGCGGTACTGACGCTGTGGTCAATGCTGCAGTATTTAAACGCGGCGCGCGGAGATTTGCTTGAACAGTGATCGTTTCGACGTAATTTTCAGCAAACGATCCGGGGATGCAAAAAATAACGTTGACTCAAAACGACATATCAGTAGAATGCAACGCATCGAACGGCGGCACAGCTAGCCGGACGATAATGAAATCAAGTGGTTAGAAACAACTTGATGACATGCGGGAATAGCTCAGTTGGTAGAGCACGACCTTGCCAAGGTCGGGGTCGCGAGTTCGAGTCTCGTTTCCCGCTCCAGATTAAAGACATGCGCAACAGCGGGTGTCAGTTTGAAAAGTTTTACGGCGCGTTAGCAAAGCGGTTATGTAGCGGATTGCAAATCCGTCTAGTCCGGTTCGACTCCGGAACGCGCCTCCACTTTCTTCCCTGGCCGGATGGTGGAATCGGTAGACACAAGGGATTTAAAATCCCTCGGCGTTCGCGCTGTGTGGGTTCAAGTCCCACTCCGGCTACCATGGGAAAAGTAGAATAAAATCAATGATAAGCAGTGTCGTATAAACCACCGAAAGGTGGTTTTTTTATGTCTCAAATTTGAGGCAGTGGCAGCAAAATGGCAGCACACCTTTAATCTTTCTCTGCTCGATTATCAAAGGGGTTGAGTGCCACGGCTGCATCAAGATGATTTGGAGCGAAGTGAGCGTATCTCATCGTCATCATGATCGTGCTGTGCCCGAGGATTTGCTGTAATACCAGAATGTTTCCTCCACGCATCATAAAGTGGCTGGCAAAGGTATGTCTGAGCACATGGGTGCGCTGACCTTTAGGCAGCTCTATCCCAGCCCGAGTAAGTGCTGATTTGAAAGCCTCATATGCCGGGGAGAAGAGTGAACCGCGTTTTTTGGGAAGCATTTCTTGTAACTGCGGCGAAATGGGTACTGTTCGGTTTTTTTTGCTTTTGGTTTGCGTAAAGGTCAGACGTCCGGGAAGAATTTGAGATTGTTTTAAATCCTGCGCTTCACTCCAGCGTGCACCTGTGGCCAGGCAAATACGCACGATAATTCCCAAATCTTTGTTTGCTGACTGGTCACAAGCTTCAAGTAGCCGATCAATCTCCTCCTCGTAAAGAAAAGCCAGCTCCTGATCTCCTTCCTTAAACTGCCTGATACCTGAAAGCGGGTTATCTCCTTCCCACTCACCCAGCCGTTTCATCTCCGAGAATACAGCATGCAGGTATGACTGCTCGCGGTTTACTGTCGCTTCACTTAACTTCTTCTTGCCTTTCTGATTCCACTCCCCGCTTAAGCGCCGTTCGCGGTATACAGCAAACGTATTTTTATCGAAGTGGGAGGCGAGGGGGTCACCGAGGCGCTCACAAATAGCCAATAGCTTCACTTTTCGCTCATCGCCAGAAGAGAGCGTTTTGCCATGCATTTCGTACCAGCGTTCAACAAATGCCGAAAGAGTCACAGCAGTGTCATTTACAGGCTGGTTTAAAGAGTTATTCATTAAACGGCGCTCATAGGAGAGCGCCTCGCCTTTGGTAGCAAATTGCTTACGTATGCGTTTCCCATCACGTCCGTATGGGAAGCATTGCAACAGCCATTTGCCAGAGGGAAGTTTACGTACGGTCATTTATAAAAGCTCTTCCATTGCTCCTCGCTGATTATCTTCAACGGAATACCTTTCTCATCCCTGTAAGACACCGCCTTTTCAATTTTCCGACCGTGTGCTTTGTATCTCCAGTCTTTTGAACTCAGAGTGCCTACAATCAGGAAATCCAATTTCTGAGTGATATTGTCAATCACATTAGCTCCATGACTCCGTATCTCCTCAGCACACACGGAGCGCTTACCATGCAGAAATTCTCCCGTCAGACAAACGTTAGCTCCGGCAAGATTTAAAGATTCAATCGTATCTATGGGGAGCTGAGTCGATAGGCCATCCACAATTCCTGATTCCAGATCGCATCCAGTAAATGAGATAAGGGCCTGGCGAAGTTGAGCTCTTTCATCTTCGGTGATCTCACCGTCACGAAGGATATCTTCTACGAGGGTGTAGAGCTCCTTGCCGGGGTAGTTGTTTTTGAGCGCTCCATTGACTGATAAAAACCATCGAAGATATTTGATTTCGTCGTCATTAAGCTGAGCATCAGCCAAGATCCCCTTGCATAACCCTTCAAGCAAGTGCCTGTCTGATTCAATGGAGTCGAGTTGAAGATAAGGGAGGTCGATTAAGTCTTTCTGTATTTTAATGAGGTCTGCTTTGAGGAATTTCATTTCTGTCGGATCGATGACACCGTCAGAGAGAACATCTGCTATGCGATGCCGTATGGCTTTAACGCAATAGTTATCACTTATTTCCTGTGATTCAAGTAGCCAGGTATCGAGATAAAGCATTTCTTTTTGGGTCACTTCGCCATCACTAAGTATTCCATCAATGATACTGATGAGATTAGTGAAAGCTTTATCCCTGTTACTGAAGTAATGGAAACGAGAGTGCTCACTCATATCAAGACCTCTATGCATGTGTAGAAAATTAAAAGAAAAAGGAACCCACAAGGAAGCCAGCAATAAAGCAGGCAGCAATTTCTTTTGGATAAGTTTTTAAAAACTCAATGAAATTGAGCTTCGATGTGGTTAGCTCATCAGTAACTTGCGATGCCGCTTGAGTTTGTTGATCGAGCCAGGAAAGAGTCATTTGGAGTTGTGGCCGGGTAAGATCATTCAGTCTGCCCGTCCCGAAATTCACGTGACAGAAACGGATTAACTTTTGGCGCAAATCGTTATCAGTGCTGTTACGGAGCAGTAAACTAACAAGTGCCTTGCTCGCATCCTTGTCTTTACCGCGATCAGCCATTGCTTGCAGGTAGCTAACAGCTGTCTGATATTGATTGACGGTCATCTCTTCGATACTTGAAACACCAATCTCAGCATGTACTTTTTGCCAGACTTCATATGCTTCAGAATTAGAGATCTCAGAGACTGCCGCGACAAGGGCATTCAGCTCTTTTCTTTGCGCCTTGACGAGCGGCCGCTCGTCATGAGTATCTGAGGGGATCGCGATGTTGATGGTGTGACGACCATCAAATTTATCTATTTGAACGCGGTTTTCTGTGAAGTCGCGTCCAGCTATCCGGTTTTGATCTCCTGAGGAATTCACTTCCATACTGCTTCCCTATTTATTGTTTTCGTTGTAATCCCTGCCAGCCACTCGGTTACCACTACCAGACACAGTTATTGAATCCGAAGCGGCATTGCCTGCGTTTAACGCTGCTAGCGCCGCTGCTTTGACCGCCAGCGGAGCTTGTCTAAATAGATTAATCAACTCCTGCTCATCTGGAGAAAGGCTCTCCGCAGACCTTATCCCTGTAACGATGTACTGGATATCCGCACCAAATTTTGCTATTGCGGAAAGGTATGTGGAATCAGGATTTCGCTCACCTTTTTCATAATTGAGCTGAGCTTGTTTTCTAACACCACCTATCTCGCCAAGCGCAGCCTGACTCAGTCCCAAGCGTACGCGCTCTTCTTTGAGACGTTCTCCTGTACTCGTTTGCATTCAATAATCCTTGACAGGTACTCATTTGAGTACCAGAATGTAAATCACAGACACTTAGCAGATCACAATATACCACTATGACACAAGTACAAAACACACAGCGGGCGCGTACGCCCAAAAACAGCGTAGCTGGCGGTTCTTTGCCACTGCGTTTGTCCCCTGAAGAACGATCAGAAATTGAGGCCATGGCAGAGGCTGAGTGCCGCTCAGCATCAAACATGGTACGCATCGTCTTTCTGCGTGGCCTTGAATCCATGAAATCTGAGCCGCAACAGCATTCTGGTAATTAACATCGGAAATCGAGGTAAAAATGACGGGCGTAACCATCAATATGAATGTTGCAGCTCCTTATATATCTCTGAAGGAGTATTCCAGGATAACCGGGATTCCATTCGAAACATGTCGGCTAATGGTTCGTGACGGAAGAATAATTATCAGACCTAAAGAGTTAACGGGGGGCAAGGTGGAAGTAAATATGATAGCCATGCTCAAGGATGCTATTGCAAACAGTTAACAGGATAACCATGCATCAGCTCATTCAACTTAGTCGACATAGTTATGTCTATCGCGGATTCACTATTCATATGTGTCCAAGAAGATCGCGCACTATGCAGAGAGCCTATAGCGTTTTAAATGACGGTAACTACTTCGGCAGAGACTTTGCATTAGCAGAGGCAATACAGACAATTGATAAACTAAGAAGTGGTGGAAGAAATGAAGCTTGAAATGATCGTTGGGCTCCTATTTTTCTCAATTGTAGTAATAAGCCTGATTCAGTTTCTAATCAGATTGCACTGTAAGAAGGTTAGGCAGAAAAGAGAAAAAGCCTTATCAGAATTTAAAGCGCGCCGGGAAGAAGTAGAGAGGAAAGCACGCGGGCAACTTTAACAGGTATACGATATGAACGAAGAGATCCCATCACTGGCAAGCCTCCTGAAAAATGGTTGTCAGGTTACGCACTACCGTAATACGCGGGGCTGGATTGAATGCCCGGACGGGCGTTTCTTTAAGCCGGAGCCTAATAAGATTCGTTTTGTTAAGGGAATGAGCAAACCTTTTATTTATACAAAAAAGATAAATAAAGGCGTGCTGGCTACCCTGGCAAGAGCATTTAAAAAGCTCTTGTAACAAGAAAAGGGGCTTACATGTTTACTGAAGAGAAAACATCGTGGGAACGGGAAATGCTGATCCGCGAGGCGGTAGAAAATGCGGAGCAGGGTTTTACCGTAATTTTGAAAAATGGAAATCGCATTATCGTTGCACCAGATAGCCCATCTATTGATCTGATTATTTACGGGCTGGAGAAAACAATTCGAGGTAATCACGAGCGTGCGCGAATGACCTTTATTGATTTTCTTTATTACTGGCACGAAAGGTTGTTTAAACAGGTTAAAAGAAAACCTCGCCCTAACCACTAATTAAGCAGGCTTAAATTAACGGCATTCATTTTGCCGGGGATTCGTTTTGCCTTTTTCAGGAGGTTGCATGTCGGTTAAGTCAATAAAGCTGGATGGCGAAATAAGTGATCCGGAGTTTGTAGAGATAAGCACCAACGCACGCAAACACGAACGCGCCCACATTTTGGGGTTGCTTCGTATTTTTGTCAGCCAGCTGAAAAAGGAAAGCGCCACACCAGAAGAGATTTATTCATCAGTCGAGCGGTGGATCGCAAGCCGCGAATTAACCATTAACGAGGGTAACAAACAATGAATAACTTCATGTTAGATATTCGCGCGCTGGGGAAAGCGCCAGACTCGCCGATCTTTGCAATTGAGTGCGTATTCTTCGAGCCATCAACAGGGAAGATTGGACCGCAATACTATCGAGCAATCGACATTAGAACTGTGGGTAGCGTTAATCCTGAGGCTGTTTTCCAACTCATGAAGGGGGACTCGGCACAGCGAGCAGAGATCATCCACGCAACCTGTAGCGAGGCCGGAGCTGTGGAGGGGGCATGTCGGTTTATTAGTGAAACGGCATCAAAACATGAAACCCTCATTTGCTGGACCGCCGGAGACTCCGCAGATGTTACTAAGCTTGCGTACGCTCTGTCTCGCTATGGGATGGGCCCGCGTCTGCCATCCTTCGAAATTCGCTATCTCTCAACGTTAATCCACATCGCCGGTGTCACCGGATATACACCGCACCCGCGCCGCTCGACGGCAACCTACATGCTGACCGATGCCGTATATCGGGCAGAGCAGGTTTGCGAGGTCTGGCAGCGTCTGACCAGCCCTCACTTTGAATCCCTGTGAGGCCCGCCATGCATACGCGTCTTTCAGTCGTTTGCAGCGCGCCATTGCCTGTATGCACCAAGGCGATTGCCGCCCTGAAATGTTTTTCACGTGGTCAGCGCAACTTCACCCGCATCAAGCCGCACGCCTATCTCGTGAACCGTATTGGCCGCCGCTGGCGCTTGCTTAGCAAGAACGGCGGCGCTCAGTGGCGACTCATGACCCATGAAACCTACAACCAGGAGTTTCGCAAATGATCAGATCGCCAATTAAATGGGCGGGAGGAAAAACCCGCGTTATGCCGCAGCTGCTTAAGCATTTGCCGAAAGCGGATTGTCTGATTGAGCCGTTTGTGGGTAGTGGAACTGTGTTCATGAACACGGATTACCGCCGCTACGTTCTCTGCGACAGCAATATTGCGCTGATTAATTTTTTCCGACAATTAACCAGCCGCAAAGAAGACGCTATTGCCGCCTGCCGCTGGGCTTTCAAAGGCGGAAACAGTGCAGAGGAATACTACAGACGGCGCACAGAGTTCAATTCACTGGCCCGCCAGGCTGACTCCGATCCGGACGCAGCAATGCTTTATGCCGCGTATTTCCTGTATCTGAATCGCCATGGCTATAACGGTCTGTATCGCGTTAACCAGAAGGGTGAATTCAACGTTCCATTCGGTAAGTATGCCGAACCTTACTTTCCTGAAGCGGAAATGCGCTTATTCGCCGAAAAGGCCAGCGACACCAAAGTGGTCTTTATCCATAGTGATTTCCGCCAATCTATCCCTGACGTTATGCAACTCGCGCATGACGCGGTGATTTATTGTGACCCACCCTATATCCCTGCAAGCGACACCGCCAATTTCACCGCATACGGCAAACCCTTTACCCTAGATGATCATCGCGCTCTGGTAGCGGCTCTTGTGGCTGTTAACCGTCAGTACGCCACCCGCTCGATCATCTCAAACAGCGACACGCCTGATACCCGCGAAATTTACTCCGCCTTCAACCTTCACTCCCTGAGTGTCCGCCGCTCTGTGAGCGCCAAAAGCCGCGATATGGCTGGCGAGGTTATTGGCGTTCTTCGCGTGTGTGATGGCTGCGATCGTGCTGGCGGTGGTTGCTGTCCGGATTGTGGGCCGGTAATGGGGAATGCGACTTACGGCGAGATGTTTTTAGGCTTCGACCCTGCCAAGGGCTGTGAAACGCAGGAGCCTTTCTGATGACCATTAAAAAGACTCATACGGGCATCGTTATTACCAAAGACGGCCCGCAGCGCAAGAAGCTGCACCAGACGGAATCCATGTGGGTAGTCGGCAAAACAGAGTGCTACCGGAAAGACACCGGCAAACGTCACTTTGCCGAACATACCCGCCGTCGATTGCTGCTTGACTCAATCGAAGAGATTCGGGAGGTCGCCACCCGATGAACACAGTTGATGCAGTGATTACTCGCGTGCTCGACGTTCGCCCATACCGCCATTTCTGGATCGTTGAGGTGGAGGTATTGAGCTGGGGCAGGTTCAGCCGTACGACCATTATCCGTGATACCGAAAAAGATGCTCGCCAGGTTCAGCCCGGTGACACAGTGACGGTTTAGGTGGTGTATGTCAGATCTCACCGCCTTAGCATGGGAATGGAATACCAAACGGCAGGCCATCAACCCCCATAAAACCGAAAGTTCAGCTATTGAGTATCTGACACCGAAAGGCGAGCGCAGGGCGCTCGCTTATGGTGATCTGGTTGATACGGTCTACAGCGCACCATTGCGCCCGCGCGAGGGCGATGCGCGTGAGGCATTTGATCGAAATGGCCGCGCTAACTACCTCCGCCGCCGGGTGCAAACGCTCCCGGCGTTTATCCGTAAGCGCTTCTCGCAGCACCTTGAAAACCTCGAACGCAGCAAACCAAAAGACGTCGTGCGTTGGCTGTTCGGTACGTTTGAGCGTCATGTCTTACGCCGTGTTGATGCGGTTAACGCGCAATACCTCCCACAAAGTACGCTCCCGGCGCTTCTTCTTCCGCTGCGTGATGAATTTCACCTGCTGCCGTGGGCGGACAAAAAGCGTCTGAAAAGACTGGCGTATAAGCTTGCGAACCTGATGAAAAGCGAGTTTATGCGCGAGTTTGATTTTCAGTATGAGCAAACATCCGATCTCGAGTTTTCGTCGATTTACGCGTACGGGGCTATAGCGAGCAAAGCGGCGACGCTCAATATCGCGATCCCCGGATGGGCGCGTTATTGCGACGAAGAACTGGACGCCGACGAGGCGCTGCGTGCCGCTGGCAGACTTCATTCCGAAAAATGGTGGCTTAACAAAATCCGCCGCATTCATGACTGCTGGCGCGAACATCTAATGATCGCGACCGGCTACGTCAGCAAAGTGGCTTCACCATATTGCTCTGATCCCTGCTTCAGGGAATGGGTGGCGCAGAAAAAAGCGAACTTCGAATTCCTTCAGGCGATGGAGCTGGAAGACCAGGACACCGGCGAGCGCAGCTCATTACTGGATAAGGTGATGGGTAGTGTTTCCAACCCGAAGATCGCGCGGCATGAGCTGATGGTGCGCATGCGCGGGTTTGAGGATATGGCGAATGAAATGGGGCTGGTTGGCATGTTCTACACGCTGACAGCGCCGTCGCGTTACCACTCAACGCATGTCCAGTCAGGCAGACGAAACGATAAGTACCAGCACACCAGCCCGCGACAGACGCAAAAATACCTTTGCAAAGTCTGGGCGCGCGTCAGAGCCAAATGGAGTCGTGAAGGTATCCGCACGTTTGGTTTTCGTGTTGCAGAGCCACACCACGATGGAACCCCTCACTGGCACCTGCTGCTCTTCCTCCGTCCTGAGGAGGTGGAGTATGCAACAGCCATTTTCCGTAAGCATGCCATGAGAGAAGACGGGCAGGAGCCGGGGGCACAGGAGCACCGCTTTACCGTTAAGCCAATCGACGAGCAATTTGGCTCGGCGACGGGCTACATCGCCAAATACATTTCCAAAAATATCGATGGATACGGCATGGATGGTGAGCTTGATCTTGAGTCAGGCCAGCCAGTCAGGGATATGGCAAAGCGCGTGCGTGCCTGGGCTTCACGATGGAATATCCGCCAGTTTCAGCAGATTGGCGGCGCGCCGGTGACCACCTGGCGGGAGCTGCGCCGGTTAGGTGACCGTGAGCTGGTATTGCATCCGGAGCTTGAAGCGGCACGCGCCGCAGCCGATGCGCCAGACTGGCCGGGATATACCAACGCTCAGGGCGGGCCATTTGTCGCGCGCGATTGCCTGCGCGTTCGGCTTAACTATGAATTCACCGAAAACGGCAATGATTATGGTGACACGGTCGCCAAAATTACTGGCGTTTATTGCCCTTATACGGGCAGCGAATCAGTCATTTTCACCCGTACCACCGATTACAAGATTGTGCCGAAGCGTAAGCCGTCGCCGGTCGAGATTTTGACCTTAGAAGGCCGCGCAGCGGCCCCTCGGAGTTCTGTCAATAACTGTACGCAGGATCCCGCGACAGGTGCAGACGGTCTTGAACATGCCGATCACGAAGTGGGCGTGACGGTGAATTTTGATTCTCTTTCACGGCAGGAAAATCGAGAACTGGCGCAGCGGCTGAGTGACGATATGAGAAGTAAGCGTAAAAAACGGTCACCGGAGCGGGAAGAGGGGACCGGGCTATCCGTTAAAGAGCAACAGATCAGCGAACTGCTGGCACTGCGTGGGATTGATGCCAGCGTTGGGATGATAAAATCATTTATTGCAGGGGCGCATATTGGCTATGGTAATCTTATCTTCGTGTTTAAAGATGGGCGGCTGACAATTAACAATCGATTGGATGCGGGCTTTGAAGTTTCAACTAAACAAAAGATGGCGAACATCTTAGATAGAGATAGAATATTAGAAAGGTTGAAGAAAGCCTTGGATGTAAAGTGATAGGCAAAATGGTGCCTTGTTATAAGTGTGACTACTTATTGCAAATTGGGATAGGTTATGAGTGTTATAAAAATAGAAGTAGATGGTAAGCCAAAACAAGCTGTTATTTATGATAATGTAAAGAAAACAATAATTTTCTATTTGGTTATTTCCTTTTTGATTCTAGCTGGGATGTACTTTTCAAGGTATTGCAATGAACCATATAAATATCTTTTGATTAGCCCATCTTTTTATAATAATTCTTATCTCAACTGGATTACTGGTGTTTGGGGCAGTTTTTTAGGAATACACGGTACTATAGCTGCTTTGTCTATAACCTTTATGGGAATGTTTGTTGATCAGGTTTCTAAGACCTCTGAGCATGGTTTCGAGTCTTTGTCTAAAGTGCTTTTACTAAGGGAATATAATTTTTTAGGGTTTAGTGTCCAATCTGTATGTAGTCTTTTATGTGGTGTTTTTTTACTTCTTATCGGTAGCGGTTTAATTGGGTATTTTATTTCATCTTTCTTTTCATTGTTTTTCATTTTTAAATACGGAATAATGTATTATAGGCTTTACAATATAACCGAGGAATCTGGTGTTATTAATGGGATTTTGTTGGACTCTATACGCTCTACGGGAAAAAAATATAACGAGGTAAACAATCAACGTCAGGAAATTACTAATGAATTTTCTAAGGTGATTTCTAGTTGCAATTACTACAGTAATGACCAAAGTACTTTCTACTGGAGTGATGATGCTATAACATTAAATATTTTCCCTGAAGGAAACGATATTGCTATTTCAGGTTACAAACCAAAGGTATTTAGCGAACTTTCAAATAAACTTATGGAGTTTAATCTTAAACATGCCCCTACTATATTTATTTCATTGTCATTTTTATCGCCCATATCAACTTCCTCAATAAAGATAATTACTACTGTAGATTCTGATTTAACTGAAGCGCACATTTCAGAAATTGAATCTATTTTGAAGAAAGGAATAAGTTATAGTATTATCCCTTATGTTTATAGCGATTTTAAAAAAATTGAAGAAGCACTTGTAGAAAACATTAGAAATTGTTTACTAAATGGTGATGAGTGGTCGTTAGATTTTGGTGTGCGTATTTTTAATGAATTAACTTCAAATGAAAACTATATAAACACATTAAGGAATATTGATTTATCAATAACATCATCGAATACCAAAGATCTTGTTAAGACATCAATGCTCGCAAAGTTTTTTGAAAAAATGATTTATGAGGCCTTTAACCAAAACGATCTAGAGAAAGCAGCGAATATAATGCGGTCATTAATTGGACTTGCAAGATATATTTATAGCAAGAGTAATTTTTCCGATTTTTACAAAAGAATTTTCAGGCTGTTTGAACACCGAGTTAGGTATCGTTCGGAAGAATCAAATTATGTGTTCTTAGATTTATATATATCGATAGTTTTGCGAAACTTAGTTTATAATAATTATGCAGCATTCAAAGTTGATACTGATTTTGTAACTAATAGATTGCAGTACTTAGATCTTAGTAATAAGGCAGAGCATGACTCACTGAACGAAATGCAACGTAAAATGTTACGCTGCTTATTTGAAGTAATAACTTTGTTAATTATGCGGATAGAACATGTTGAAAAAAAGGAGGGTGAGTACAAAGAAGAGCTTAACGATTTGATTTCTTTATTGAAGTCTTGGGTGAATGCTAAGTTTTTGCAAGAATTATATTATAAGAAAGAACTTTACGATGTGTTATTTTCTATTCCTCAAGAGTTTTCGGTGTTTGATGCGGAAACTAAAATTCGAGAAATTCCTGATGGAGAGGCGACGTGGAGATCGGTTTCGAATGACACATATAAGATGATTGCATTTATCCTTACTCAAAGTTCATTCAATAATAATCAATTGAACCTCTTGTTTGTTCGAGATGTTAATGAGTTCAAAGATGCAACTTCAATATTGACGCATGAATTAAACTCTATTGTAAAGTACATGAATGGGGAATCTTTTTCTAAATTATTTACACTTATCACTAATACAGATGTCACTGATAACAAAAACAAACAACAAGTTGTGTCAAAACTGGAGTCAATTATTTCAGCGTTAAATTCTTTAGTATTGCGCAACATAATTGAATCAGAATTAGAACCCTCACTAGTTGATAAATATAAAAATGAAATAACACTTTCTGTGGAGAAACTCTTTGAGCTAATTATGCCTTTGGATAATATAGCTTTAGGAATAGAGATAAATGGAATTGATACTTATCTCTTAATAAATAAAAGAGAAGTACTTCCAGCAACAGACGGGGTTTCTTATGAAATGAATATTCACAACCATAGCCAATGGTTAGTATATGAATGGATTCGAAGTGTATTGAATAGCATCAATGCAAATGTTGTGAATATTATTAACATTAATGACCCTGAAGATTTGTTAGTCGACAAGTTAATTACAATCGAATATATGGTTGAAGATAGGAGTAATACGTTTAGATATTCAAGAGGTTTAAAGATTACTGATAAGGAAGGTCATCTAAAATTAAACGGTTCAGGATTGTATTATTTGGATTTGTTAAGTAATTTTGAATTGGAAAAATCAAATGAATTACTATCTGTAAATATTGAGAAGGTTACTGATGGTAATATTGAAGTCATCAAGGATCGATATAATTTTGAAAATGATAATCCTTATCTGTACTCAATTCTATATGCCACATTTAACATCGTTGCGGTACCAAATAATGTATGTAACCTTTATTTCTTATCAGAGGAGGCATGTCAAATAATCAATGAAAGGCAAGAAAGAGAAATGGAACAGTTGATTATAGGAAACAGAACCGAGAATCCTGATAACAGCAATGTGGCTTAAAAAGCAAAAATGAGAAGTAATTAGCTATCATGACCTTAACTCGCGCATATGCACAGATTTTTAGAGCGGGATATCGTCAAGTCAAACCAGAAGCAGCAGGCCTTGGGCTGCTGCGCAACAGTGCACAATTTTGCACAATTTTTTTGATGCAGTTTATGCTCTATACGACCAGCGATGGCACGGTTTGGATTAGAATCGGCAAATGCACAAAAAACGAAACAAATGTCGCGCGCAGGTGACGGGGGAACAGCCCACGCGAAAGGGGGTAGGGAGGGGATGCCTTTAGATGCCATATTGCGGCCTTCCATGCCTTCTACGGGCCCTGTTTCGCTTCCGGGTGTGCGCGGGATCGATTGCAGTTTACGCCTGCCAGAGTGGCGCTCATGCGCTCTCAGTGAGGTGTGTTAAATCTCATGCCGAACGGTGTTCAGGTGGTGGTCTGTCATGCGGTTAATGAAAATTACTGAAAGAGAACCGCCGCAGGATATGCGGCGGGTGGGGCGGGTCACTCGTCTTTGAGCAGAGCGTAGGGATTGAAGCGGATCACTTCCTGACCGAGCCAGTCATTGATGCCCTTCATCGCTTCCATTACTGGCAACATTTCGTTGATGGCGAAGACACGCGCGGCCTTCTCAACATCACCGAGCGATCCGTTGCCTTCCGGCATTGCGCCCATTAGCTGTGGAGGGATGCGGTGAGCGTCGCGCAAATCGTTGCGCGTTGCTGATTTGATGTTAAGAAACTCATCCTTTGCCGATATCTGGCTGAACGGCAACAGTTGCACGCCGTCTTTGCCGCCACCCGGTGCGTGGATCAGCACGTTTTTGAAGGAGCCTTTACCTCTGGCCTGCGACAGCGTCTTCTGCACCACCTTTATGCTTTCCTGATCCACCTTCTCCGAACCGACATAGAGAATGCATCCGGCGTGAGAGCCGTTGTCATAGTAGAGTTTGCGAAACCTGTCGGCAGAATGGGACAGGCTGGCGGACAGCAGCGCCCCCATGTATTCAGGCATACCATAGATTTCCTGATGAATATCCGGGTTCATGATGTGGCAGATCTGCCCCGTCTTAAACTCGTATTCATCTTTCCACTGCCGGATAAACCAGTAAGTATCAAGGTCACTCCCCCGCCGTGTGTGCAGGGCCGGAACATGCTGGAGTTTGAGCGGTGCGCCCAGGAGGTTAGAGCGACGTTCAAGGTAGGCATTGCCGAAGACAAACCAGTCCAGCGCAAAAGCAGAGAAGGCCTGACGTGAGAGTAATGGGTGAGGGATATAGCACCCGGTCAGCACATTGCGTTTGAAGTAAAGCGCCGACTGATGCAGCGGGGATTGTGCGAACGCACGGGTTAACCCTTTCCAGTCTATTGGTGTTTCGTAGTACCGTCCGTTATCGACGCAGCACATGCTGTCCAGCAGATCGTAGCCGTCTGTTACTGAATATGGCCCGTCAAACGTGAAGGCGCTGAGCGCCGGATCGCTTCTGAGCGCGTCAGAAATATCAGGCTGTCCGGCACTGCCTCTGCTGGCAGTGTGTTTGTTTTTGTAGGTGCGCTTCTTCATCAGAACTCCATAGCAAACCCGCCACTGCCACTCTCCTGGCCCAGCGGTTCGTTAATAATGGCGAGCATATTTGCCCAGGCTAAATCCCCGTGGCTGACGCCGCGCGAGCGGTCAGTGTCATAGGTGATGAATCCGCCCGGCGTCTTTACCTTGCGAACAGAGTTAAAGGCGTTGATCAGGGCGCGCTCGCTGCGGTCATATTCCCATCGCCCGGCGCGGATCAGCTGTAGCATTTTCAGCACCAGGGCGCGCTTTGACGTCATTGACATGGTGTAGGGCATCGCCATCGGGAAAAACTTCTTCACTATCTGGTAAACGGCTTCACCATTACCGCCCGTCACGTCGATGCCGACATGCTGAACGTTGTATTTGAAGGTGAAGTTTTCGATAACTTTCGCCTGCTCTTCAAATTCAAGGCCGCGCACCTGTTCCGTTTCCACCGTGCGGAATTTACCGCCCGGCACCAGTGGCGGAACCGCAACGCAAATCGCGCCGCTGTCACCGTTGCCGCTGCTGCCGTTGGCGTCATATCCAATCCATACCGGGCGGTTACCCATCGGCCTGGACGCGAAAGGCTTCCAGTCCGGCCATTCGTCGTAACCATCTGCCCCGCAGCCAATCAGGGCGTTAAGGTTGAATGCAGACTCGCCATCGCGAACGAACTCGCACATGTACAGGTTGCGGAATTCATCCTCGCTGTTTTCATCCTGAATTTCTTCAAGGTCGGTGTATTCCCAGCCGTGGTCTATCACGTCCTTCAGGGTGACTATCTGACGCCAGGTTTTATCCGGGCATAACAGCCCGCTGTTCAGCGTTTTCCAGCCCACATCAAACGCTTTGCGCTGTGCCTTCGGGCGTTTCTCATTCCAGCGATCGCCCGTCCAGAACGGGTAAGCCTCATGGGTTTCACCTGACGGCGTGGAAAAGTAGGTACGCGTTAGCCCCTTCAGCGTTGCCATCGCCCCTGCAACCTTTCGCAGGTTGGTAAAGTTGCTGACCCAAAAGAATTCGTCAAACTTCAGGTTGCCCGTATAGGACTGCGCCGTCGCCGCAGACGTGCCGAGGAAATGCAGCTCTGCGCCGTTACTCAGTACAATTTTGTCACCCCCCTTAAGCTCAACATCTACCTCTTCGGCAACTCTCTGAATGAATCCCCTGAACTGGTGAGCCTGGCGGCGGGATGCAGACAGAAATATCTGGTTGCGCTGGTACGGGTATTTCACATCGTCACGCAGCGCATCAAGTAACGCCTCGCGGGCAAAGTACCAGGTTGCGCCAATCTGGCGGGACTTCAATATCATGCGGTTTCGGTGGTGGCGTTGCTCATACCAGCCACGTTGATGCCACGACAGCGAATCCAGTATTTTCTCCCGCAGCGCGACGATCTGTTCTTCGGTGAAGTGATTTTTCAGCTTGCGCTTGCGCGGCTTTTTGCCCGCTCCAGTCTCCGCCTGCTGTCCGTCAGACAGCTTTTTCAGTTGCCGGGTAAGCAGATCAATCTCTTTGAAGTCTCCCCCTGTCTTGTCTTTCTTGTCCGTCAGTTGGATGAGGCGAGCATCCATAGACTGGCTGACGCGCTGGACGGGCGGCGTTTCATCCCATTCATCGCGTTTTTTCCATGAATAAATTGTGTTCTGATTAATTCCCATCAGACGCGCGATCTCCGCTGGCGGGTAGCCCTGCCAGTAAAGTTGTTTTGCTCTCTGACGTACAAAAGCGTCCTGTATCATCTGCCCTCCACCGTTGATGTGGTGAAGATTACCCCGCGCGCGATCCCCCTATCGCCCACTTTAAGGTCTCGCCTTCCTCCGACAACAAAACCTCGTTGAGACAGCAAGTTACGCTCTGCCATCATGACCGTACAGAAACCACTCAACAGGATTATCGACATGGCCAGCGCAGCTAAACCAGCCCGTAAGAAATTCCGCGTTGCTGTCTCCGGTGCCACCGTTGACGGGCGTGAAATTCGCCCTGAGCACCTTCGTGATGCAGCAGCAAACTACAGCCCGGACGTGTACGGCGCACGCGTCAACGTGGAGCACTACCTTTCGCCGTTCCCCGGCAGTGACTTCGGCGCAATGGGGGATGTGACAGCGCTGAGTGCTGAAGATATCAGTGAAGGCCCGCTCGCCGGACGCACCGCGCTTTACGCCGAGATCGAACCTTCTGAGCGCATGAAGAAGCTGACGGAAGAAGGTAAGAAAATTTACTCCAGCATTGAGCTGCACCCGCAGTTCGCGCTTAACGGCAAGGCTTATGTCATGGGGCTGGCAATGACCGATACCCCGGCGAGCCTCGGCACCGAGCGCCTGAAGTTTGCCGCGCAGCAGCGTCAGCAGGTTATGTCCTTCAACAATCAGCAGGGTGAAGCCCCGCTGTTCACCGATGCCATTGAGGCAGAAATCATCGAACTGGCTGAGCAGCGCAGCGATGAGGGTAAACAGTGGTTCGCGCGCGTCATGGGGATTATCGGCAAAGGCCGTAAATCTGACGGTGAGCAATTCAGCCAGGTGCGTGACGCCGTGGAGAACGTCGCCCAGTCCCATGCCGATCTGCTGGACAGCTTCAACGACCTGAGCCGCGCCCGCGAGCAGGACAGCCAGGCCATTCAGAAGCTGACCTCCGACCTTGCCGCGCTGACCAGCAAGCTGGGAAGCACAGACGGCAATTTCAGCCAGCGGGCACCCGCGAGCGGTGGCGCTAACGCGCAACTGGCTGATTACTGATATTCACAAAGAGAGCAGAGAACATGGATAACAATACCCGCCAGCTATTTGATCAGTACATCGCCCGGCAGGCACAGCTCAATGGCGTATCAACCGCCGCCG
Organism: Enterobacter sp. ENT02; assembly: GCF_019219165.1. NCBI lineage: Bacteria > Pseudomonadati > Pseudomonadota > Gammaproteobacteria > Enterobacterales > Enterobacteriaceae > Enterobacter > Enterobacter sp. ENT02. Next base: position 693,553 of record NZ_JAHUWD010000001.1, on the reverse strand, counting down.
TTGCTGCAAAATTCGCCGTAGATCCGACGCGTCAGCAGCGCCTTGAGCAGGCCGCACAGCAGGATGATTCTTTCCTGAGCAAAATTAACGTGTTTGGCGTCAATCAGCAGATCGGTCAGAAAGTCCTGATCGGCAGCAAAGGCCCGATGGCTGGCGTAAACAACAGTGTTACCAGTCGTCGTAACCCTGGCTCAAATCATTCAATGGAGCCGTTCGACTACATGTGTCGCAAGGTCAACTATGACTACGGTATCAGCTATGAACAGCTTGATGCGTGGGCGCACATGCCGGAGTTCCAGCCGCTGATCAGTAAGGCAATGGCCCGCCAGATGTCGCTTGACCGCATCATGATTGGCTTTAACGGCGTTAAGTACAGCGACCCGTCTGACCGTGCCGCTAACCCGCTGTTGCAGGACTGTGGCATTGGCTGGCTGGAAAAAATCCGCCAGGAAGCGCCGCACCGCGTCATTTCCAATGTGACGATCACCTCGCGCGATGAAGATAACAAGATTGTCGCAAAAGGCACCTACGGCAACATTGGCGCTGCGGTGTACGACGCCAAAAACAGCCTGATGGATGAATGGCACAAACGTAACCCGGATAACGTGGTGATTCTGGCGGGCGACCTGCTGACGAGCAGCAATTTCTCGGCCATCAACGCATTAAGCCAGACCAACCCGAATACCGAAATGCTGGCCGGTCAGCTTATTGTCGCGCAGGAGCGCGTAGGCAATATGCCGACCTTTATCGCGCCTTACTTCCCGGTAAATGGCGTGCTGATCACGCCGTTCAAAAACCTGTCGGTGTACTACCAGCGTGGCGGTCTGCGCCGGACGATCAAAGAAGAGCCGGAATACAACCGTGTCGCAACGTATCAGTCGTCAAACGATGACTTCGTCATTGAAGATTACGGCAATGTTGCGTTCATTGACGGCATTCAGTTCGCCCAGGCCGAACCGGCAGGCGAGTGACAGAAGCGGCGGGGCATTGCCCCGCCATGACGGGGAGAAGTGACGATGTTAACACCGGCACAACGACATTTTCAGAAGGTCATGGCAGAACGCCGGGGCCAGGCGGATGAAGAATCCGATATCCAGCGCACCGCGCATGAGCAAATTCTGCATCGCCTGCGTATGGACTTGTCCCGCCTCAGCGGCGTGCAGTCCGAAGAAACCAAAGCCGAAATGAAAAAATCCATGCTGCCTGAATATGAGGGATGGATTGAAGGCACGCTCGACGGCGACAGCGGGCGGCAAGATGAAGTCATTACCAGACTGATGGTCTGGGCGATTGACTGTCGTGACTATGCGCTTGCGTTGAGGATGGGGCGCTACGTGGTACGCCACGGGCTGACGCTGCCGGATAACTTCAACCGCACGGCGGCAACATTCCTGACCGAAGAAATGAGCAAACCAGTACTGACGCTTGCCGCTGCTGATGCCGACGCTGATTTATCGGCCAGTACCGCAGTGCTTGATGAAGTGGCGGAGATTGTCGCCGACAGTGATATGCCGGATGTGGTGCGTGCCAAGTTGTGCAAGGCCCGTGCGCTTGCCCGCCGTGGCGCGACTGATATCACGGCTAAAGCAGAAGCGCTGGCGCTGTTCCGTGAGGCGCTGACGCGCAACCCCAACGCCGGGGTGAAAAAAGAGATCGCCACGCTTGCCCGTGAAGTTAAGAAGCTGTCTGCGGATAGCGGCACAGGTGAAAGCGACGCGGCCAGCACCGACAAAACTGACGTTACTGCTGAGCCTGTCCCTGAAAAGAGCACCACCGCCAGCGCAGCAGGTAAAGCGACGACGCGTAAAACCATGACCAGGGCGGCAACAGGCAAAGCGACAAAGCGCAAGCCTGCCAGCCAGAAAAAGAATTAACGACTTCGGCCCCGTCCGACAGGCGGCGCGGGTGGATATCTGCCCGTTTACGGTCTTTTAACCACCCGCCCACCGCCTGATTTATGGGAGATGAGTGCATGAGCAGCCTTGTGGCAAATAAGCGCGTGTTGCCTGCCGACAGCGATACGCCCGATGTAGATGATGGTGATACCACCGTCAGTGCCGGGGGCTTCTGGCCGGTGATTAAACTGGCCGATCTTCGTCTGGCCGCGCGCATCACTGGCGGCATCACCACGTCCAGGCTGATGCACGTCACCACGGAAGCGGTAGCCCATGTCACTGCGCAGTTGCTTGACTGGCGTGCCGGTCAGGTCAAAGCAGGTTTTCAGACGCTGGAAGATGTGCCTTCAGCCCTGCCATCAGGTGAGATGGAAAAGCTGGTTATCAACGGCGAAAACGTGAAGGTGTACCGCTTCCGCCGCGCAGTCTATTCGATTGCCAGGGCGCTGGTACTTGAAGGCTATCGCGACGTTGATACCACGGCGAAAGGCGATAAAGACGCCGCCGCGCTTGACCTGCAACGGGATGATCTCTGGCGGGATGCCCGCTGGAGTATCGCTGACATTCGCGACACCCCGCGCCTCTATGCGGAGCTTTGCTGATGAAAGTGAAGGCATTGCAGGGGGATACGGTGGATTTGCTTTGCTGGCGTCACTACGGCACCACGCAGGGCGTGACCGAAAAAGTGTTGTCTGCCAATCCCGGACTGAGCCAGCAGGTTTTTCTTGATGCCGGTCAGGAGATTGAACTGCCGGAAATCGCGCGTAAAGCGACACAGGAGATGGTGCAGCTATGGGATTAAGTTTTTTTCAGCGCCTGAATGACTGGCTGACATTCACGATGTCAGCGATGGTCACGAGTATCGGCGTCATGACACTAAGCGAAAAGATTGCGCTGGCCGGTCTTCTCGTCGGGATGGTTTTTGGTGCCCGTGGATGGCTCTATCGCGCCCGCATCGAACGGGGGCAGAAGCGTCGAAACGAACTGATTAACCAGATCCTTGAGCAGGCAGAACACAGACAGATGAGTGAGTCAGAGCGCCGGGCGCTTGACCTTCTGCAACAGAATGAGCCGGAAGATGAAACAGCTTATTAAAAAATGCTCCATTGCGGCCATTGTTGCGCTGGGTATCACGCTGAGTCCTGGCGCGTTGCGCACCACGCCTGAAGGCCAGCAAAAGATTGCTGGCTGGGAAGACTGCCGGAATACGCCCTACTACTGCACGGCTGGCGTGCTGACGGTTGGAATTGGTTCGACGGGACGTGTTGAAAAGCGTGAGTACAGCGACGGCGAGATCGCCGGTCGCTGGATTAACGATATGCGGCACGCTGAAAACTGCATTAACCAGAATTTTGAAGGCGCGCATATGCCGCAGTCTGCCTTTGAGGCCATGACGGATGCCGGTCTTAATGTGGGGTGTACTGGACTGATGTGGTTCACGGACGGCCAGAAGCGAAAGCAGCGCACGACCATCTGGAAGAAGGCGCAGGCGCATGAATGGCAGGCGATGTGTAACCGGCTGACGGACTTTGTGAACAGCGGCGGTAAACGCAGCCAGGGGCTGGTTAACCGGAGAACGGATTTTAAGGCGTGGTGCCTGCATGACGTGGAGGCTGTTAAGTGAAGATTACAGCCATTTTATGTGCACTACTGGCGCTGGCCTCTGGTGGCCTGCTCTGGCAGACGCATCAACGCGGTAAAGACTCCGTGCGCACTGAAGCACTTTCACGCGAGGTAAAGAGTAATGGTGAGATGCTGGATGAGCTGCGGGCACTGACTACTGACGCCCGCGAAGTCCTTGCACAGTTGCGGGCAGCCGAACAGCAAAGAAACGCCGAGGGAGAAAAGCGACGTGAATACATACGCGATGCCATCAAAGACGATACGTGTGCCAGTACTGTTGTGCCTGCTTCTGTCAGTAACAGCCTGCAACACCGTACCGCCGCAGCCGCAAATGAAAATCGTGCACGAACCGGTGCCGGAAAGCCTGACGGCAGCAACGCCAGCGCCGGAACTGACCTCCCCGGTAACGTGGGGCGCAATAGCCATCTGGAGTGATCGCCTGCGCGATGCGCTGGATACCTGCAACGCCGATAAGGCGGCGATAGCCGATCTCGATCTGCGCCGCCTGAAAAGACTGACTGACCACGCGAGGGCCACACCATGACCTTTTTCGACTACCTGAGCGCTCACCCTTACTGGACGCTTATTCATCTGCTGATCATTGCGGGCGCGATTGAACGTTTCGGGCGTTAAGAAGGTATCACCATGCTGAAAGCTGACTCACTGCGCGAGACCCTGACCCGCGCTAACAAATGGTGCAGGGCCAATCCTGAAGCCTTCACCGTTTTTGTGGAAGAAGGGAATATCGAGACGACCGGCGAAACACCGTCGTTTATGTACCGCTATACCCTGGTGCTGTTTGTAATGAACTTTGCCGGTGATATTGATGATTTCACGCTGCCGTTAATGGCATGGCTCTGGCACAACCAGCCTGGTCTGCTGCTGAACCCGGAGAAGAATCGGAACGTTAAATTTACGACCCTTATCAACAACGACGATACCGCCGACATTCTTTTTGAAATGCCGCTGCACGAGCGCGTAAAGGTCACTCTGGACGCAAAAGGCATCCCCAGGGCGGAGCATTTACCGGAACCTAAACCGCGCATACCGTCAGCGGACGGCGACTGGAGCACCATCTTTGAAGATGTAACGTGGGAGGCTGACGTGCATGAGTAACGATCTCTTCCGTGAGCTGGATCAGGTATTCAGCGACATACTCGCGGGCACCTCTCAGGCCGGACGTGTTCGCACCGCCCGCGCGGTTGGCCAGGCACTGCGAAAGAGCCAGCAACAGCGCATCAAAGCACAGCAAAACCCCGAAGGTTCGCCGTATCCTGCCCGACGCCGCAGGGTGCTGCGCTCTCAGCAGGGCATTGTGTTTGTCTGGCAGGGTGAGATCCGCCGCCTGAAAAACTGGCACGGTGGCCGGGGGAAATACGGGCGCACCATTACCGGCTTTGACGAAGAGCGCAACGATATTCGCACCTTTTACCGCAGCGATATTGAGCGTTACATCGAGATCAATACGCGCTCAGTGCGCCGCAGCACTGCGAAGAAGGTGCCGATGTTTCAGCGGCTGCGCAGTTATCGCTTTCTCAAAATGCGCGCTGATGCAGGGGGCACATCCGTGGGTTATGACGGCGTGGCGGCACGCATTGCGCGTGTGCACCAGTACGGCCAGCGCGATCAGGTCGGGCCGGGTGCTTTTGCTAAATATCCGGTGCGTGAGCTGCTGGGCTTTACCGCTGGCGATGAGCAGATGATTACGGAACAGTTGCTTAACAGCCTGGGGAGTGCCGCGCGATGAGTGCTGAACTTATCCGCCTGCTTGAAAATATCCTCCGCGTTGGCGTCGTTATTGCCGTTGATGAAGAGAGCTGGCGCGTGCGCGTGCAAAGCGGCGAACTTCAGACCGACTGGCTGCGCTGGAACGCCACGCGCGCCGGGGCATTCAGTATCTGGATGCCGCCTTCCGTGGGTGAGCAGGTCTGGCTGGGCTGTATCGGTGGCAATCCTGAAACAGCGGTCATTATCGGCAGTCTTTACAGTAGTGACCACCCTGCACCGGGCAGCAGCCTGCAAGAGATTGTACTGACAGCACCAGACGGAGCGTCTTTCCGCTATGACGCGGAGGGCAGCGCGCTGGAAGCTCAGGGCATGAAAACAGCACATATCAAAGCCTCTGCCAGCGTCACGCTTGAAACGCCGGTGGTGGAATGCACTGAACACCTGAAAGCGCGGACGTTCGAACTGACGGAGGGCGGCACGATGAAGGGCACAATCACTCATTCAGGCGGATCGCTTTCGTCTAACGGGGTGACGGTTCATTCGCACGTGCATGGTGGTGTGCAGGGTGGCAGCAGCAACACCGGGGGGCCGAAATGACAGCCCGCTACACCGGCATGAACCCGGACGGCACGGGCCAGCTTACCGATACCGATCAACTGTGGAATTCAGTACGCGACATACTGACCACGCCGCTGGCAAGCCGGGTGATGCGTCGGGATTACGGCAGTATGCTCCCCGATCTTCTGGATGAACCGCAAAACGAAGTGACGCGCCTGCAATGTATGAGTGCGGCGGTGATCGCCCTGACGATGTGGGAACCGCGTATTGCCCTGAACGGCATCAGTATCAGTTATTCAAAGGATGGCGCTGTCACCGCTGAACTGGTCGGCATTATCACCGAAACTATGCAGACGGTAGGCAGTTCGTTGACGCTCAGGAGTGGCAGTAATGGCAACAGTTGATTTATCGCAGCTACCGCAACCGCAAATTATCGAAGTGCTGGACTTTGAACTCATTCTCAGCGAGGTCAAAGCCGTCATGCTTGCAGCATTCCCGCAGGAACAGCAGCCGTCAGTTGCCGCCGCGCTGGAGCTGGAATCTGAACCGCTGAACGTGATCGCGCAGGTGGTTGCCTACCGTGAAATGACGCTTCGCCAGCGCATCAATGAGGGCGCAGCGGCATGTATGCTGAGCCATGCCGTATCGTCCGATCTTGATAACCTCGCGGCCAACCTGAATACCGAACGTCTGATCATCACCCCGGAAACGACAACTGCTGACGCGGAAACGGAAAGTGATACCGCGCTGCGCCTGCGTGCTCAGTCTGCATTTGAAGGCCTGAGCGTGGCCGGTCCCACCGGGGCATATGAATATTTTGCAAAGAGCGTCAGCGGAAAAGTGGCGGACGCGAGAGCAACCAGCCCGTCGCCCGCTGTCGTGATCGTTTCTGTGCTTTCCACTGAAGGTGACGGTACGGCATCGGCAGAGTTACTGAATGACGTCAAAAATGCCCTCAATGACGAAAACATACGACCAGTCGGCGACAGGCTCACTGTGCAAAGTGCTGCAATTATTGATTATCAAATCAGGGCGCAGCTTTATTTTTATCCCGGTCCTGAGTCTGAGCCGATCCTTACCGCTGCGCAAAATGCCCTTCAGTCCTGGCTGAATCAGCAGGGTAAGATTGGCCGTGACGTTGCCCGCTCAGCCATTATGGCGGCGCTGCATGTCCAGGGAGTCCAGAGGGTGGAGTTGCAGGAGCCTGCCAGAGATCTTGTGATTGATGATACGCAGTCGGCGCGCTGCACGTCCTTCGCTATCAGCAAAGGGGGAACCGATGAGTAACAGCCTGCTGCCTCCATCGGCAAGTGATTTCATGCGAAACGCGGAGAAGGTGACGGAGAAGATTACTGATATTCCGGTAATGATTCGCACCTTGTGGAACGCTGATACCTGCCCGGTGAGTCTTCTGCCTTATCTGGCATGGGCGCTTTCAGTCGACAGGTGGGACAAGGACTGGCCGGAGCAGACCAAGCGGCAATCTATCCGCGACGCCTGGCTGATCCACCGACACAAAGGCACCATCGGCGCATTACGCCGCGTTGTGGAGCCGCTCGGATACATTATCAATGTTACGGAATGGTGGGAAACCAACGATCCCCCAGGCACATTTCGCCTTGATATCGGTGTATTAGAGTCTGGTATCACCGAGGAAATGTATTACGAAATGGAGCGGCTCATTGCCGATGCCAAGCCCGCAAGCCGCCATCTTATCGGGCTAAATATTATCCAGGACATACCCGGCTACCTCTACACCGGTGCCCTGACCTATGACGGCGACATCATCACGGTTTACCCCGGATAAGTGAGAACACAATGGCAGTGAAATTTAAAACAGTTATCACCAAAGCCGGTGCGGAAAAACTCGCGGCAGCAACCATTCCGAACGGGAAAAAGGTGAACTTTACGGCGATGGCCGTGGGCGACGGTGGCGGCACGTTGCCGACGCCTGACCCGAATCAGACAAAGCTGATCAAAGAAGTCTGGCGTCACGCGCTGAACAAAATCAGCCAGGACAAAAAGAATAAGAATTATGTCGTCTCGGAGCTGGTTATCCCGCCTGAGACTGGCGGTTTCTGGATGCGTGAAATGGGGCTTTATGATGACGCCGGCACGCTGATCGCGGTCGGCAATATGGCCGAAAGCTACAAGCCAGCACTGGCGGAGGGTTCAGGCCGTGCGCAGACCGTGCGGATGGTTATCATGGTAAGCGACATTGAATCTGTCGAACTGACCATTGATACCTCTACGGTGATGGCAACGCAGGATTACGTTGACGACAAACTCGCGGAGCATGAACGGTCCCGCCGCCATCCTGACGCCACCCTTAATGCGAAGGGTTTCACTCAGTTAAGCAGTGCGACCGACAGCGCGTCTGAGGCTGTCGCAGCTACGCCGAAAGCAGTTAAGGCGGTGTATGACTTTGCCAAAGGGAAATACACGGCTCAGGACGCCACCACGGCGCAAAAAGGTATCGTCCAGCTAAGTAGCGCGACCGACAGCATGTCTGAAAGCGTTGCTGCGACGTCGAAAGCCGTCAAAGCGGCTAACGATAATGCCAACGGACGTGTCCCACAGACGCGAAAGGTGAACGGTCATGAGCTTAAAAATGATTTTAATATCATCCCTGACGATATTTTCAAACTCTCAACGGGTATTGGTAGCAACGCTGATTTAAACGATTTCACCGCCCCTGGTTTGTATTACCAGCCAGCGAACGCGCAGGCTCAAACGGGCAAAAACTATCCAGAGGCAATAGCCGGTTCGCTGGAAGTCTATAAGCATGCCGGTATCACGCAGATTTACCGGATTTATAACAGTTCCCGCTCGTACATTCGCACGCTTTACAGCGGGACGTGGTCAGCCTGGACGAAGCAGTATGATGCAGCTAATAAACCTTCCCCGGCTGATATTAATGCCGTAAACAAAGGCGGCGATGCAATGACCGGGCCGCTTAAGATCCGCTCTGCTGATGCGCTGCGTATCTACGATACGGCATACGGTATGATTTTTCGTCGCTCAGAAAATAATTTTTATCTTATCCCGACCGCAAAAGACCAGGGCGAAAATGGCGGTATAAGTGGACTACGCCCGCTTTATATCGACCTCACCAACGGCAGAGTGACGCTGGGTAATGGTGCAGTCGTAAACGGCGGTCTTGGGCTGGGAGTAGTCAGCGGCCTTGGAGAGAACTCTATTGCCCTGGGGGATAATGACACCGGCTTCAAACAGAACGGAGATGGTGTTCTGGATGTTTATGCCAACAGCAAGCAGGTAATGCGATTCCTGAACGGTGGTATAACGAGTTATATGCTCTTCAACATGAATGCAGGCGCATCAGTGAGCAGCACTCTTACCTTTAAAAACGGTAGCAGTATCATGTCAGAGAAAACTGGTGCCAACCCCCGAAACGGCCGAATTTATTGGGGCGGTGATGCGAGTCGCGGCAACAGGATAGAATTTGCAGATGATGCTGGCTGGAAGGCCTACATTGAGCGCCATCCCTCGAATGGTGTGCAGTTAGTAGTAAATGGTCGAATCAATGGAAGTATTATTTATTCCAGCGGTGAGGTACAGGCGGGAGGAGGTAAGGCACGCCTTGCTACTGACGGAAATATCTATGGTGAGAAATGGGGCAATCAGTGGCTTGATGTATATCTGAGAAACACCTACCAGCCTAAAGGCAGTTACACCCCGGCAGGACAGGCATATACCAAAGCTGAAAGCGATGGTCGTTACTACACCAAAGCGCAAAGTGATGCTGGGTACAATGCTAAAAACACCGCCTCACTTTCCACTGCTGGAGGGTGGCAGCAGGATGGAACGACCGGCCTGATAATTCAGATGGGAACCGTAAACCGAACGGGCTACAACACAGCTGTCAATTTTCCTAAGGCGTTCCCTAATTTCTGCATGGGCGTCCTGCTTACGCTCAGCGATGCAGGCACAGGTAACCTTTCCGACTCATCAAGCAACATCAGATCGTTAAGCCACAGTAAAACTGGTTTTAATTATGGTGCGAACGGCAATCCTGAAAAAAAGGCGTTCTGGGTGGCATTTGGTAAATAGGATAAAAATATGAAAGACAGATATTTCTGGAGTGCAAAAGAGAACGGCTTTTATCCTGAGTCAATGAAAGAACTTTATGAGAACAGCCCTGATGGCTGGCCGGGGGACGCCGTAGAAATCAGCGAAGAACTTTATAATTCACTTCTGGAGGGGCAAGGCAGGGGAAAAGTGATTACCTCTGGCAGCGACGGTAAGCCACTACTTTCGGATCCGGTTATTGACCACATTGCGATTGCGGAAGCTGAAAAAAACCTTCTTGTGAGCGAAGCTGAAGAAATGATTTTACCTCTACAGAGGGCCGTCAAGTACGACATAGCCTCAGATGAAGAAAAGCAGCGGCTTAAAGCATGGGAAATTTATAGTGTAAAACTCAGCCGTATTGATACTTCTGCGGCACCAGAAATTGAATGGCCTGAAAAACCGACATAAATGGTCATTCCGGCATGCACTGCCAGTCTTGACCGTGCTGGCCATATGTATCGAGTACGGTCATTTTTGACGGTGCTGCAGCACTGTCAGTTATGGCGGTGTGTTCCTGAAGATGAAGCGGGCAAATGCCCGCTTTAGTTTTATGCGGATGTCGTCAGAACAGGTCCGATAGCGTACTACTGGCAGAGTTGTAGGCGGACGTGGCTTTATCCTTTAGCCCTGAAAGCAGATCGCCAACGGATGAGGCCTGTAAGCGTTCGCGTAAATCTTCATCACAGCGCTGAAAACTGATCGAGAACTCTATTTTTTTCGCCTTTCCGTAACGGTCAAACTCCGTATGCGTGGCCTGTAGCCCGGTCAGCACGTACATGCCGTAAATCTGCCCCGCTCCGCTGATTAAAGGCCAGGGACGCCCGGTGTATGCCTGAGTAGCCAGGACGGTAAGAGACACGTCGCCGCCCGTAATTTCAGGGTAAAGCACCCCGTCCAGATTGATTTGCGTCTCTCCTGCGCCGATGTATTGCCATTTCGCCGATCGGTTAATACGATCGTTTTTCACATGTCGCCAGTTCAGCGAATGGCGCAACTGCTGATAAGGCAGTGTCTTCAGTTCAAAAACGAACATCCCGTATATCATCATCATAATGTTGCTTCCCCTTAATCTCTGTCTTTGAAGCTGCCACGGTTGAGCCGTTCACGGCGAGCCAGTTCGGCACTTACTTGATCGGCGACAATCCTGGCAATTTCGCGCGCGTCCTGCCGGTCAACGCCGTGCAGATGTACGTGGATTTCGCCCGTAAAGCCGCCACTGGCAACCGGGATATTGCTGGCGCTGCGGCTGACTGGCAGAAGTTCAGCCTGTTTAACGGGAAGCGATGCCGCTACCACTGCGGGACGTGCGCTTAACCCGTTGTTCCTGACCGTGCTGGCCAGCTGCGACTCTTTCCATTCCCCACGAACGGCCAGCGCACGCGGCAGGTTTTTAAACACGATATCGCCGGGGCCGATCTTCTTCGTGTTGTCGGCTGTCGTTTTGGTGTTGCTGTCGATACTCTGCAACCTGCGCATAGTGCCGTTATCGCCGGTCAGCGGTGATGTGGGTTGCGGTACTCCCGGTGGAGGGGGGTTCCCGGTATTGTTTTTACCTGTTGAGGCAGGTGACCAGTTCCAGCCCTTTTGCACCATTTTTTTCTGTTGCGGATCCCACTCCCACATAACAGGATCTTTTTTAAGGCTTTCAGCTTTCAGGCGTGCAGCTTCCAGACCAGAAGGGATAAGTTCGAGTTTTTCCAGAACCCAGCCAATGCCTTCCATGAGGGTTGTCAGCGGTAACAGCAGCAACTGAAGTGCCCCCCCCAGGACTTTACCGAAGGTTTCCCCTGCTGATGCGCATTTATCAAGGGATTCGCGGCTACTTTCTACAGGTGTTAAGAGTTTTGAAAACCAGTCCCAAACCTTGCTAACAGCATCACCAATTGCAGAGAAGACCAGCGTTAAAGTGAAAAAGGCGTCGCGGAAAGGAGCCAGCTGCTGCATAACCCCATTAAAAAAACCGGTGAAAAAAGCTTTTATTGGTTCCCAGTACCGCCAAATCAGTAGCCCGGTAGCAATAAACGCCGCTACTATCAGGCCAATCGGACTAAACAGCAGTGACAGCGCTGTACCCAGCATAGACACCGCAGCAGTGATCATGCTCCATATGGCCGGTAAGCCTGTCAGGCGAAGAGCGAGCATTCCGAGGTTTTTAGTCAGCACTCCCAGCGCGGTACCTGGTGCAAGAAATACGCCCATAAGTGCGCTACGCATAGCGGGTATGATGGCCGAAACGCTCCGCATTTTCCCTGCTAACGAGCCAAGAACTGGCACCCATCCGCGCACGCTTGCTATCGCCGGGCCGGAAGCCGTGCCTAGCGTTCTCAGAGCGGCAATCGTTCCGGCTATGCCTCTGCCCCCTGTCAGCAGTGTAAAACCTAACTGGAGTTTAGCCAGCGGCCCCATCAGCAGGCCGATCGCCAGCGATGTGCCGCCAATGGTGGCGGTCAGCGCCAGAACGCTACCGCCTACAACCATCAGGGATTGTGCGAGCTTCGGATTCTCCTTCGCCCACTGCGTCATATGCCCCACAACATTACTCAGCCCCTGGGTCAGGGCGCGAAGCTGGTTGTTGACGAGATCGTTAATCTGGATACGGAAGCCTTCCCAGGCGCTGTCCAGATTCTTGAGATCGCCATCAAGGTTATCCGCCATTATTTTGGCGGCTTTCTGTGCCTCACCCTTGGCGTTTTTCAGTTCACCAAGCAATTTCTGAAGTTCGCCGCTCCCTGCCGACATAACCAGTGCCTGGAATGACTTTGACGCTTCTTCACCGGCAATATCTTTGAAGAAAGAGAGCTTATCGGTATCGCCGTATTTGCTGATTTTTTTATAGAGATCGGTAAGCACAACCTCAGCAGGGCGCATTTTCCCCGTCGCATCAGCGACTTCTACACCCAGTTCTTTAAGCGCAGTTTTTGCTCTGCCGGTCGGCGCGGCAAGGCGTGAAAATGTGGCCTGCAACCCCGTACCAGCGATACTCCCGCGCAGACCAACGTTCGCCATCACGCCGATCATAGCCGTGGTCTGTTCGACGCTGACGCCAAGGTTGGAAAGCCCTGTCCCGGCGTACTTCATCGCCTCACCGATATTTTGCAGATCGGTGTTGGTACGGGTGAACGCGCCAGTTAATACGTCGCTGACGCGATCCATTTCTTTGGGATCGAGGCGGAACTGAGACAGGATGTTTGAGCTGATATCGGCACTTTCACCTAAATCCATCCCACCGGCCAGCGCCATATTGAGTACGCCTGGTAGTGCGGCCTGAATAGCCTGCGGAGTGAAGCCGGCCATCGCGAGAAATGCCTGCCCGCTGGCAGCGTCAGTCGTGGTGAACTGCGTTTCAGCACCCAGCTTTTTGGCCTGGTCACGAAGTGCTGAAAAGTCAACGGAGCTTTTATCTATGCGGGTCAGCGCCTGCACGCGGGACATTTCCCGATCAAACCCAACGGCGGGGGATAAGAAACGTCCCGCTACGTAACCGGCAGCAGTGGCCCCGGCAACGGCCATCGTACCACCGCCGCGAAGTTTGCCCGCCGTTTGCTGCATCTGGTCATAACGCACACGTGCCTGCGTGACCGCAGCAAGTTGTCGCCGTTCCCGCTCAAGTGTCTGGTTGTACTGTTCAGTTCGACGGATGGCACTCTGAATGGTGCGGTCACTGCCGACCAGTGAAACGCCGTGGCCGCGCAGCGCCTGTGAAGCGGCGCGCAGCTTGATCATTTCCTGCGTGCGTGCAGAATTCAGGCGCTCCAGCTTTGCGGCAAGCGCTGCCATATGGGCTTTCTGCTTATTTGTGAGCTGCGTACCTTCCCGCTGCGCCTGATTCAGGCCTTCAAGAGTCCGGCTGGCGTCGTCGATTTTGCGGGAGGTCTTTTGTACGCTGTCGCGCAGCCGGTTGAAAGTGCGGGACTGACTGTCCAGATCTTTAATGCTGGACTGCGTTTTTTTGATGGACTCAGACAAACCGCCCGCACTCTGGCGGGCGGAATTGACCGGGCGGGTAAGTTTATCGATCGCGCTGAACGCGACGCGGATATTAAGGCTTTTCACTGTCACTGGCTCCACTTCGGACAGCCGCCCGCTCACGCCAGGCTATGACTTCGCCCAGTTCCATCGTGAAGACTTCAGAGGGCGGCCAGTTGAAAACAACCGCGATATCAGCAACCAGATCGTCGATCAGGTCGAACCGCAGGAGTGTTACTGATTCTCCGTCTCCGCCTCGCTCGACGCTCCAGACCCCGCAGGTGTCAAAAAAGGGACGAGCGCTTCAGACAGGCTGACAAAATCGCGGGTATCCATTTCGTTGATTTCGGTCTGCTTGAGGCGTGGTGACGTGACGCGGGTTAGCAGTATCGCCACCGAATCCACATCCATATTCATCACATTAACCAGCTTCAGACCCCGCAGGGAGCCAGCCTGTTTGATCTCATCTGTGATCGTTACCTGAGTGATTTTCTCATCGCCGCGAACAACAGGTTTTGCCAGCGTAATGGCGTTATCGGTTTTCTTGCTCATTCATGAATACTCCGGGCGGCACGGGTGTACCGCCACTTATCAGGTTAATCAGTTACCCATTCCCAGCGCAGACGTAATGCGGTCAGGGTAGATATTCTTGCCGTCTTTCTTGTAGATGAAGTTCAGCAGATCAAACTCAAACAGCGGCTTGTCGTCGATGGTGAGCCTGTAATAGGTGTTCTTCATCGTGTAGCTGATGGAGGTATCTTCTCCCTGCTTGCTTTCACCGCCATCCATTTCGGTGATACGTCCGCGCAGTTCAACCTCAACCAGCAGGCTTTCGCCATCGGTGTAATATTCACCGGCGAAGCGGAAGCGGGTTTCGTCGATATCGCCGCAGTAGTTCAGCAGTAGCGACTGAACCAGACCTCCAACCACCATCGTGGTGTCCAGCGCGCCACTATCCAGACCGAGATCCACCGCAGCGGAGCCAATCATCCCACCCCCCTGGAAATCTTCAGTTTTACGGGTCAGTTTTGGCAGCGTCACGGAAGTTACTTTGCCGATGCAGTTGCTGCCGTTCACAAAGCAGGTGAACAGGCGCAGTTTGTGAGGAACCGCCATTTATGCACCTCCCAGGGAAGAAAACGCCGATTCGAAATACTCGTCCGTGAAGGTCTGGTAGAGCGTCAAATCTTCCATTGGCGGAACCGGTGTATATTTATAGCGAATGCGTACCTGACCCTGGCGGAGACCGGTTGTCGGGTTATCCAGGATATCAAACCAGCATTCAGCACCAATTAGCCGCCCCTGCGTCACCAGCGAATTGAGTTTGCCGCTGATGCCGCTGACCACATCCTTGACGTTGGCCGGGGTTAGCGGTTCGTCCACTGATTCAAATTGCGCCTCAGCGATACTGTCAGCCAGAATCTGTGCCGTTCGGGTATAAACCTCAAAGATATAATCTTTGGTGTCGGTAACGCGGTTGCCCCAGAACCGGAAACCGTTACGCTTGATGAGCGTCGTGATCTCCTTGTTGTTCAGTTCGTTCGCGTCGCTGTCTTCGGCCTGAAGCGACCAGAAAACATCCTGCGAAATACCCAGCACGTTCTTGACCGCCACGTTGGAAAGCGATTTATGCCAGCCCTGATTGTTGTCAATCAGCGCGCGGAGCCCGCAGGCATAGGCTGGGGCCGGGAAGATTTCATTTTCTCCGGTCTGCGGGTTGTATGCGATGAAGTCAGGCCAGATAAGCATTAGCTCACGATAGGCAAAGGTAGCGCGGTAGGCGATAGCTTCTGCCATCGTCGTGCAGCCGTAACAACTGGCATAAACAAACGCACGCAGATTCTGCGCAATGACGCACAGCGCAGAGGTCACTTCTTCCGTGTCGTAGTCTGGCGCGGCCAGAATGCGCGGACGATAGCCCACCTTCTGTTCAGCCGTCAGAAATGCGTACATGCCGGTATAGCTACCGTCTTCTGCCGTGCCGCCCATGATGAGCTGCGACTGCGTTTTACCGCCTTCCTCTTCCGTGGCTGCTGCCACGCGCACAACGATGACCTTCGGGCTGGTCTGGTCAGCGATGGCTTTAAGTGTTTTGTACAGGGAGCCGGTTTTACCCGCCTTACCCAGCACGTTGTTAACCCGCGTCAGTAACACGGGGGTATTCAGGGGAAAGGTTTCAGCGTCGGCATCATCCGCCACGGCAACGACCCCAATGACACTTGATTCAATGTCATTGATGGCTGTCACCAGGTCGGTATTCTCCCGGACGCGTACACCGTGGAAACGTGTCTCTGACATGTTAACCACCATTACGTTATTGAGTTCGCATTGATAATCCCTCATGTCTGAATGTCACTCACGCTATTGCGGGTCTGGCCGGACGGCGACAACAAAAACTGATTTGGTCTTTCCCTCGCGCGTGGGATCCTTCACCGAAAGAAGGGGGAAAGCATGGCACTTACAGACCTGACAAAATCACTTAACGACGCCATCAGCAGTTATAACGATTCACTTACCGAGGCGGTAAAAAGTCCGGGATTCAGCATAACGATGGGCGGTAAGGTACGGACGCAGCTTGACGAGCGGATCATGTCGTTGTCACTGACGGACAACCGGGGTTTTGATGCCGATCAGCTTTCCATTTCTATTGATGACAGTGACGGTATGGTTGCTCTGCCTCCGCGTGGCGCTGAGCTTGCGGTATCAATTGGCTGGCTGGGTGAGCCGCTGATTTACAAGGGACTGTACACGGTTGATGAGGTATCCCATGAAGGGCCGGGTGATATCATTGGTATTACTGCCCGCAGCGCTGATTTTCGTGAAGAGTTCAACGTAAAGCGCGAAGTCTCATGGCATGACGTGACTGTTGAGCGCGTTGTGTCAGCAATAGCGCACCGCTACGGACTGAAGGCACAGATCAGTGAAATGCTCATGGATATTGAGATTGACCACGCTGATCAGACGCAGGAAAGCGATATGTCATTCCTTACCCGCATGGCGGAAATGCTGGGCGCAATTGCCACCGTAAAGAACGGTAGTCTGCTGTTTATCCTGCCGGGCGGAGGTGTTACCGCTGACGGGAAGGCGCTACCCTCTGCCAGTATTGACCGGACGAGCGGCGATCGGCACCGCTTTCGTATTGCCGATCGGGATGCGTATACCGGCGTCAGGGCTTACTGGCTGGATCTCAATTTCGGCAAAAAGAAAAAGGTCAGCGTAAAGCGCCGTAAGCCAGCAAAGCCCAAAAAAGAGAAGAGCAGCAGCCGTGAGGGCGATTACATGGAGGGCGCAGACGGTAACGTCTATGTACTGCGCAAAACTTACCAGAATGAAGAGACGGCGAAACGTGCGGCAGCGGCAAAATGGCAACAGCTTCAGCGTGGTGCGGCAGAGTTTTCGATCACCCTGGCGCGTGGCCGCGCTGAGCTTTACCCCGAAATGCACGTTACGGTTAGCGGTTTTAAGGATGAAATAGACAATCAGGACTGGATTATTGCGCGTGCTGAGCACGTCATAGACGACAGCGGTTTTACCACCCGGCTGGAGCTGGAAGCAAAAATACCTGACTGGATAGCGGAAACTGAATAAAATGAAATGGAGTTCAACTCCCACAGGGGAGCCATCATTATGTTCAGATGTCCATTTTGCGGCGCTATGGCCCGCACCCGTACCAGCCGTAAAATAACCGATATGACAATCCGGCAATATCACCAGTGTCAGAACCTGGAATGCAGCCGGTCATTCACCACGCTTAACAGTGTTGAGAGGGAAGTAACAAAGCGTGCAGGTACGGCACCGTTACCGCCAGACTTCATCCCCCGCGATGCCTTTCCTGCTTCGCACTATGGAAGGGATCAGCTTAATTTGGCACTTTAATGACCTCCCCTCCATGAACTGGAGGGGCGTCATTTTGAAAAAATGATAAACTGAGAAGGAATTAATCATTCCTCATCAAATGCTTTAACTATTGATTCCATACAGCGAGGTAAAGAAATAAAACACTCATCATTTAAATTTATTTCTATTTTCTGGAGTGTAAACTGTTGGTGAACTTCAGACATTTGCCAAAATGTAATAGGTAAACTTCGCCCTTGCAAGGATTTCATGATTGTGTAAATGGTAGTATCTTTACATCTCATGCCAAAAATAATATCCGTTAAATATATTGATGCATTTTGCTTACCAATATTAGAAATCATTCGCCATTCTTTTTCATATTGCCAAGGAGAAGCCTTCCGAAGAAAAATCGCCTTTTCTATTTCAAGTTTTGCATCCGCATCGCCATTCAGCATTTGTAATATTTGACTGGTTTTAATATCTCTTGAGTTACCAGTGTAATTTATTGGTTGGATTTTATCTTTAGCATTATCCGGAATCGTATAGCCCAAGCATAATCCTCTATGATTATCAGCATAATGCGACCACATTAGTGGACAATCACAATTCTCAGCAAGGGAGAGTACTCCGTTGCTATATCCAGATAGGATAATCTTTCCGATTAAATTAGCTAATGTACCTGTTACTGAAAATGGCTCATCGTCGTAAAAATCAAATTGTTGATATAAATCAGCAATCATTCTGTCAGATTCACTTTTACTAAGTAATGAAATTTTATCTCGAGTTTTAGGACCGTTATAATGAAGGTTATTAGCCGCGTTATTTAATTTTTCCTCCGCAATTCTTTGATAAAGGATTGATAGTATGTTCTTTAATTGCTCTTCATCTTGAATGTCATCAAATATAGAGACTTTGCAATCAAGGGGATCGTTAAATTGATTTGGATTAGCAAAATAAAGATAGTCGGCAATAATCAACTCCATACAATCAGAGTTAAATGATTTATATTTAAACAACTTATCAGGTACTAGCATATATAATGTTCCCCATTGGATACATTTCTTTTTTGGATAAATGTAACATGACTTACAATTACGTCAATCACTTGCATGCATTTTGCTGATCAAGAAAAGTAAGGTAATCTTTTTTTCTCTTTGAAATATAGGCGTTTTTTAGTTTGGCAGCTATAGGAAAGTTGATTTTTAAAATTCACTTCAATCAGAAATTTAAACTCTTGACCTTATCCTTGACTGTGGGAACAACTGAATTTAGCTCTTTAAATAGTGGCAGCAGAAGTGCAGCCATCACCTGTGATCACCAGCGATTACCAGCAAAGAGAGTCTTATTTATCATAAGGTTATGATTTGTAAGACTCTCTAATAGTTTTTAAAATCCCTCGGCGTTCGCGCTGTGTGGGTTCAAGTCCCACTCCGGCTACCATGGGAAAGCAAAGAATAATCAAAGCAATAAGCAGTGTCGTGAAACCGCCCATTAAGGCGGTTTTTTTATTACATCTGCATGGCTTCAGAATATCAATTGTTTGATTTCTTTCAGTTAAAGAAGAAAAGCCTCCAGGCTTTTGATCTGAAGGCTTCTCACATTTCGATCTTACAATCGTTATCGAGTAGAGTCTGGAACAGCGTTTTTACCCATTCGTTTCGACCGTTTTTGACGCAATAGCGCAACTATCCAGATGATTAAAGTAGTGGTTAAGATCGCAACTGTGAATAAAACCAACGTGTAGTAATCAAGAAAGTCTTCCTCCATGACATAGCCATACTTTTCTACATACCATCCATAAATCTCCAAATCGGGCATAAAGTAGCAAAACACAGAATATAATATGAAGAGGGTAGTAAGTTCTGCATACCAGATAAGTACCTGTGACAGAGGTTTCATCAATATACCTGTATTGTGCCAAACGCCCTCAACTGGGCTGTAACCATGACTGGTGGCGATTTAATGAGCGCCCTCCAGAGGATCATGTAGTCGGATAACGAAACTATAGAAATACATCCATCGCTGTTTCCGTTATGGCCTGCAGGGTGCAGACGAAATGCTCCACGCTCGACCTTACCAATAAACGAACTGTCATCAATTCGTTCATCTTCGCGAAAAAGGGCAAACCACAGATTGCGATCTGAACCGCTTTCTACCGTTTTATACAAATCGTTAAGTCTTGTATTCCATCCTCCCCGCGAGCGCGTGACGATATAGTACTTCCCCGGCGGAAGAGGCCCCCTTTTTGGGATTGCTATTGAGTCTGGATTGTTCCTGTGCTTCCCTTTATTGCCTGAGTAGGCAGCAAAGAAACCCACCCCAGGACAACTTAACGAAGAGAGTTGTCCGTTATTGATATGAAAATAGCAACGAATCATCTTTCTGCCCACGAATCAGAAAAGAGTATGTTACCGTCGCAGTGTTTCCAGGTGATGCGTTCATAACGCAAAGATATGCTTTCAAGATGGTTGTGCTTTTCAGTCGCAGGATCTTTCACATCGTGCATAACGGGGCACACAGAAACCACTTTTACCCCTTCAAGATACATATTGAAGTATTCAGCTTCCTGCCCAGCGTCGTTAATCCTGTACCACTTAAATTCCGCTGATTGTAACGTCTGCCCTTGCGCCACCGCTTTATAAAGATAAGGGCTTGATGAATCGAATTCTTTTTCAAAGTGTAATGCGGAGTGAACTCGCGTACCTGTAATTTTTCCGGTTGCGCTATCAGTAGGAAGGTGTAATCCATGTCCAAATCCAAGAA
Organism: Enterobacter sp. ENT02; assembly: GCF_019219165.1. Lineage (NCBI taxonomy): Bacteria > Pseudomonadati > Pseudomonadota > Gammaproteobacteria > Enterobacterales > Enterobacteriaceae > Enterobacter > Enterobacter sp. ENT02. The sequence continues at coordinate 673,091 of NZ_JAHUWD010000001.1, read as the reverse complement.
CCTCAATACTACCTTCGCGGTACTGAACATCAACAGACCCTTTGATGTCTGTACCTCCGTCATCTTTAAGCCAAAGATATGCGGGTATAGCCATTCTGAAAGCTCCTTTTCAGTGAGTTTGACGTGATCGTCAGAAACTAATAAATCAACAAACCCAGGCCATCTCAAGGCATTGCGTGCTATATCTTACGTGAATAAATTGTTGTTATTTATATGAAAATATTTTTAACGGTATTCTTGTATCAAGTCACACCCCACCCAGATACGCCTTCCTCACCTCCGGATCCCCCAGCAGCTCCTCGCCGCTGCCGCTCAGCCGGATCTGTCCGTTAACCATCACATACCCGCGATCAGACAGCTTCAACGCGTGGTGCGCATTCTGCTCAACCAGAAAAATGGTCATGCCGTTGCGTGCCAGCTCGCGCAGCGTCTGGAAAATCTGTTTTACCACGATAGGGGCCAATCCCAGGCTGGGTTCATCCAGCAGCAGTAGCTTAGGGCGGCTCATTAAGGCCCGCGCAATCGCCAGCATCTGCTGTTCTCCGCCGGACATGGTCATTGCCCGCTGTTTACGCCGCTCCTTGAGGCGGGGGAAAAGGTCGAACATGCTTTGCATATCTTCAGATGCAAACTGGTTTCCAATCGGGATGGTGCCCATTAGCAGGTTCTCTTCCACCGTCATATCCGGGAAGATACGCCGTCCTTCGGGCGCCTGGGCGATACCGCCGGACGCGACGTAGTGGGTGGATTTATGGCTGATATCCTCTCCGCAAAACAGGATCTGTCCACTACGGACCCGGGGTTGACCAAAGATAGACATCAATAATGTCGACTTTCCTGCACCGTTAGCGCCAATCAACGCCACGGTTTCGCCTTTGTTAACCTCAAGGGAAACCTGTTTCAGCGCCTGGATCACGCCGTAGAAAACGTCCACCTCCCGAAATTCCAGCATCGTCTCGTTCACAGGTTAACCTCGCTCTCGTCGGTGCCCAGGTAGGCGGCGATCACTTTTTCATCGTGCTGGATCTGCTCGGGTTTCCCCCGCGCAATGACATCTCCGTGGTCAAGCACAATAATGTCGTCCGAAATCTCCATGACCATTCCCATATCATGCTCAATCAGTAACACCGTGATGTCGTGGTGGTCGCGCAGAAAACGGATAATGCTACTTAACTTGTGCGTTTCCACCGGATTCAGGCCTGCGGCAGGTTCATCAAGGCAGATCATCTCCGGACCCGTACACATTGCCCGGGCGATTTCGAGGCGTCGCTGTTGACCGTAAGACATTTCCCCCGCGAGGCGGTTGGCGCAGTCCACGAGGTCCACCACTTCCAGCCAGTAAAATGCACGATCGAGGGCATCACTTTCCGCCCGACGATAGGCGGGGGTGTTGAGCACACCGGCGAGAAGATTGCGATTTACACGCATATGCTGTGCAACCAGCAGGTTTTCGACGACCGACATCTCGCGAAACAGGCGGATATTCTGGAACGTGCGCGCAAGACCCGCGCGGTTTACCAGGTGTGTTCCACCGAACATTTTGTAGAAAAGACGCGACCCTAACCGGGCTGGGTTAATCCAGTCACCGGGCTGGAATTTTTGACCGAGAACCTGAATCACATTGGTGGTTTTACTGCGGGTATTGAATAAGATATTTCCGCCGGACGCCCTGTAGAAGCCCGTCAGGCAGTTAAACACGGTTGTTTTCCCCGCGCCGTTAGGCCCGATGAGGGCGGTAATCGACCCGCGTTGTACATCAAGGTTGACGTCATTTAACGCCTTAATCCCGCCAAAGTGCATCATCAGGTGCTCAACGTGTAATATGGTTCCGTTCATGGCGCGACCCCCTTACGCACGGCATAGCCGCTGCGGTTAATGCGGATCAAACCGCGCGGACGCCAGATCATCATGACCACCATCAACACGCCAAACAGCAGGACGCGATACTCCGCAAAACTGCGCAGCAGTTCCGGCGTGACGGTCAGGACAAAGGCGGCCAGCACAACGCCCAGCGTTGAACCCATCCCGCCCAGCACCACGATGGCCAGAATCAGTGCGGATTCAAAAAAGGTAAAGGAGGTGGGATTAACGAACCCCTGATAGGTGGCGAAGAAAACCCCCGCAATCCCGGCCGTTGATGCGCCCAGCGTAAAAGCAGAAAGCTTCACCAGCACGTGGTTAAGACCCATTGAGCGGCAGGCAATTTCATCTTCTCGTAATGCCTCCCACGCCCGACCAATCGGCATTCGCGTCAGGCGGTGCTTGATGTAGAGCACCATCAGCACCACCAAAAACAGCACGGCGTAAATAAAGATAAACTTCATGTTTGGGTTATAGGTCAGATGGAAAAACTCGTGGAAGGGGACGCCGCCTTCTTTGGCGCGTCGGCCAAACTCCAGACCAAAAAAGGTAGGGGCAGGGGCTGAAACGCCATTTGGGCCGCCAGTGAAGGTCAGCCAGTTATTGAGCACCAGGCGGATAATCTCGCCAAACCCGAGGGTCACGATTGCCAGATAATCCCCATGCATGCGAAGCACCGGGAAGCCAAGCAGCGCACCGGCGGCGGCGGCCATCAGCGCTGCAAGCGGCAGCATGCTCCAGAACCCTAACCCCAGATACTGATACCCCAGCGCGAGGCCATACGCGCCAATCGCGTAAAAGGCGACATACCCCAGATCCAACAGCCCCGCAAGGCCGACCACAATATTCAGCCCGAGGCCGAGCAGAACATAGATCAGCCCCAGAATGGCAACGGTCAGCACGTATTTGGTCGCCACAAACGGAAAGCAGATCGCAAGCGTAATAACCAGCGGAATAATCCAACGCATGCGGCTCTTGTATCCGGGAGGGCGGACATACACCCCTGCGCTGTCCGCTTCAAACCTCGCCTGGAAACGCGCACCGGGGGCGGTCTGCAGGAAGATGCTCAGCAAAAAACGGCCCAGCATGACGATGGCAATAATCCACGCCAGCCGTTGTCCGGCAAAGTTAAAGCTGTAACCGTCGAGAACCACGCCAGCGATAGGGCCAAAGATAATCAAAGCAACCAGCCCGGAAAATACGGAATCCAGAATGCAGCGTTTAAGGGAGAAACCGGCAGATGTCATCGTCTTCACCCTCACACCTTCGCCACGACAGGGCGGCCCAGCAGACCCTGAGGACGGAAAATCAGGATCAATACCAGCAGCCCAAACGAGAACACGTCTTTATAATCCGAGTTCACCATCCCGGAGAATTGCGCTTCCGCCACTCCCAGAATCAACCCGCCGAGCATGGCGCCCGGCAGAGAGCCGATGCCGCCCAGCACCGCCGCCGTAAAGGCTTTTATACCGATGACAAAGCCCACGTAGAAATCAAAGGTGCCATAGTTCATGGTAATCAATACCCCCGCCAGCCCGGCCATCGCCGCGCCGATCACAAAGACCAGCGAAATGATCCTGTCGGTATTGATCCCCAGAATGGAGGCCATTTTGCGATCCTGCTGCACCGCACGACACATCCGCCCCAGCCGGGTATGGCTGATTATCCACGTGAGCAGCAGCATGCCGGCGAACGAGGCGATCAGAATAAAGATTTTGGTGTAGGTGATCTGGACGAAACCTTCTCCCAGATGTACGCGAAGTACGCCGTCCAGCATGGTTGGCACGCCTTGCTGGCGGGGGCCCTGGCTCAGCTGGGCGTAGTTTTGCAAAATCAGCGACATCCCGATGGCAGAGATCAGCGGTGCCAGTCGGGTGGAGTTTCGCAGGGGTTTATAGGCGATGCGTTCAATAGTCCAGCCATACACGCCCGTCACCACGATGGTGAACGCCAGTGTGCCCAGAATCAGCAGGGGAAACGACTCAAGACCGAAGAATGACAGCAGGGCCAGCCCGATGGCGCAGAGATAGGCCGAGATCATATACACTTCGCCATGGGCGAAGTTGATCATGCCAATGATGCCGTACACCATGGTGTAGCCGATGGCAATTAAGCCGTAGACGGAGCCCAGCGTTAATCCGTTGATTAACTGTTGCAGGAAGAATGTACTCATCATCGCGCGCTCTTTTTATAGGCCGCACGACGCGTGCAGCCCGATGTGTATTCCGCGTCGGCAGGCGAACCTGCCGACGTTGAGCGTGACTCCGTCCCGTTACTGCACTTCCTTATATTTTCCCTTGTCGTCCCACTGATAAACCACGTAGTCAGATACTTTCAGATCGCCTTTGCTGTCCCAGGCTTTTTTGCCCATCACCGTGTCTACGGCGTTCGCTTTCAGCCACTCGCTGGCTTTGGCGGAGTCTTTGCCTCCGGTGGCCTTGAAGGCGGCGGCAATGGCCTGGATGGAGGCATAGGAGTAAAGGGTATAGCCTTCTGGTTCGAATTTACTGGCGCGGAATTTCTCAATCACCGCTTTACCGTCCGGGATCAGTCGCGGATCTTTACCAAAGGTCATGTAGATACCGTTGGTGTACTGCGGGCCACCCGCGGCGGTGACCATCTCTTCATTGACGATACAGTCCCCTGAGAAGAATTTCGCCTGTACGCCCTGTTCACGCATCTGGCGCACCAGCGGGCCCGCTTCAGGGTGGCAGCCCCCGAAGAACACCACGTCCGGTTTTTGCGCGCCAATTTTCGTTACCAGCGCGTTAAAGTCTTTTTCCCCACGTGATAAGCCTTCATACATCACATCCTTCACGCCGCGTTTGGCAAGCGCCGCTTTGGTGGCGTCTGCTAACCCCTGACCGTAGGTGTCTTTATCGTGAATGATCACCACGCGTTTGGCCTTCAGCTTATCGATGATGAAGTCGCTGGCGACTTGCCCCTGCTGATCGTCCCGGCCGCACATGCGGAACATATCGCTCATGCCGCGCTCGGTAATAAGGGGGTTAGTCGAACCGGGGGTGATAGCAATAATGCCCGCATCGCTATACACCTCGGAGGCGGGCATGGTGGAAGAGGAGCAGAAATGGCCGACAACCGCATTGACTTTGTCCTGGTCGACTAAACGGTTAGCGACGGCAACAGCCTGTTTAGGCTCGCAGGCATCATCTCCCTGAACCAGCTTAATTTTCTCACCGTTGATCCCTCCCGCGGCGTTAATGTCTTCTGCGGCCTGCGTTGCGCCATGCCAGTACTGATCGCCATAGGTGGCATTTGGGCCTGTAAACGGTCCGGCCACGCCAATCACAATATCGGCCTGGGCGGAAAATGCCGTCACCAGACAACCGGCTAACACAAGAGAAAGGGGACTTCTGATAAATTTCAGCGACATTATTGTGTTCCTTAGCAAAGAGGTTTTTGCACCACGGCGTCAACCCAAACGCCCTACGGCGCAGCCAATCTATATATAAGATCGAGAACAACATGCACTAAACGAACAAAATCCAGGCCACATCCTGCTTAATACGGCGAGGTTTCCATGCGCAGTTTGCGCGCAGAACATTAAGCAAAATCGTTGCCAGAATGGTTAACCCATTGACCGGGTTGCGACATAGTTGAGTATAGAGCGCCGATTTACGCTGCCTTGCGGGACGCATTGAAATTACAGCGGAGATCACATCTCGTTAACAACAAAGCCCATAAGTTGTGCAAGGGTCACGATTTGCACGTTTTTGCAGCAATAAAGACCTCAACTTCAGCCAGGAAAGGCGTACGATATGTGTTAGGATCTTTTCCTTTTTTTATCAGGAGTGTCAGCAATGACTGAAGGCCCATTAAATGAAAGCGAAATGGAGTGGCTGGAAGAGACGTTAATGTCTTACGGTCATGACGATGCGTCCGTGATTGACGTATCCGAACTGGACGGCATGCTTACCGCAGTGCTTTCCGGCCCAAGGGTGGTTGAACCCGATGCCTGGCTGGTAGCGGTCTGGGGCGGCGAGAAGTACATTCCGCGCTGGAAAAACGATCGTGAAATGAACCGTTTTATCGATCTCTGCTTTAAGCATATGAACGACATTGCTGAGCGCCTGAGCGAGTATCCTGATCAGTTCGAGCCCATGTTTGGTTTTAACGACGTTGATGGACAAAGCTACACCGTGGTTGAAGAGTGGTGCTATGGCTACATGCGCGGCGTGGCGCTGACCGACTGGTCGTCACTGCCTGACGAACTGAAAGCCGATCTGGATGTGATTGCTCTGCACGGGACGGAAGAGGGCAGCGAAAAGCTGGATGAACTGACCGAAGAAGAGTATACCGCCAGCATCGAGAGCATCCAGCCCGCGGCGCTGCGTTTATACAACTACTGGGTTGCTAACCCGCAACAGCAGGAAACCCAAAAACCGATTATTAACGGCACGAAGGTCGGGCGTAACGATCCTTGTCCGTGCGGCAGCGGGAAGAAGTTCAAGAGTTGTTGTTTGCATTAATAAAGAAAGGGGCTAATCGTAGCCCCTTTTTTATTACCCCACTTCCGGCAGCATTCCCGCTGCTATGAGGAATTGCACCAGAATAATCACCACGCCACAGGCAAACACGATGCACAGCAGCGGTTTACCTCCCGCCACGCGATAACCTTGCTGAGGATGCTGCTGACGGCTCTTCCATGCCAGCAGGGAAGGCAACAGCAGCGCGAGGACGGATAACGCCACACCCGCATAGCCCAGCGCCATTACAAAGCCACGCGGGTAAAACAGCGCAAAGGCCAGTGGCGGCAGGAAGGTAATTGCACCCGTTTGCAAGCGTCCGGCAACGGTATTGCGGCGCTGGAACAGATCGGCCAGATAATCAAACAGGCCGAGCGCCACGCCCAAAAACGACGTCGCCAGCGCCAGGTCAGCGAACAAATGTACCGCCAGCTCGACGTGTGGAGAGGTCACCACCTCACGCAGCGCCATCAGGAAACCATTCAGGCCGGAATGCGCAGCCATTAAACCGATAAAGGTTGAGGAGTCAATGCTGCCCAGCGTGACCAGCTGCCAGAAGATGTAGGCGACCAGCGGAATCGCGCTGCCGATGATAAAGATGCGGCGCAGCTTGCGGGTATCGCCATTCATATAGCTGACGATACTCGGCACGCTGCCGTGAAAACCGAACGAGGTGAAAATCACCGGGATCGCGGAAAGCGCCAGCCCTTTTTCCAGCGGCAGCGTCAGCAGGTTAATCTTGTGAACGTGCGGCGCAAGCAGAACCAGCATCACAACCAGGAAAATAATCTTGGCGCTGAACAGAAAGCGGTTAAACAGATCGACAAGCGATGTGCCAATACATACCACGCCGCCGCCGATGAGCGCGAAGAAGACCGCGCCTGTGCCGGGCGTAATGTGTGTACCAAACCCATCATTGACGCTGGACGCGATCAGCTCTCCGGCTCCGCTAATGTAGGCAGCCGTCAGGGCGTACATCAGGAACATCATGCTAAAGCCTGTAACCCACTGGCCATAACGTCCCAGGTAGCGTGCAGCCAGCGAACCTAAACCCGTGTCGGCAGGGACGTGCTGATAAACCTCCAGCAACAGCAGAGCGGTGTAACACATCAACGCCCAGAGTGTGGCGAGAAGCAATAACGTTACGCCAAATCCGACGCCTGCGGCCGCCAACGGCATGGCCAGCATTCCTGCGCCAATCGTCGTTCCTGCGACGATGAAAATACTTCCCAGAGCTCTGTTTTTCACGCTTTCCTCTACAACGATTCTTAATCGCGACCTAATCTGCGGCGCAGAGTAAGGGAAAAGCGTGAACTCGTCAAATCACCGTTACAACCCGTGTAATTTTAAGTTTACGCTTTGGCGAGGGGCAAACATCTGTTGAACCGTGAGGCGAAGGGGAGAGGTAATAAGTAGAGGGGGCATTAAAACGGTGCTGAGGGTTCAGCACCGTGTGGGAATTAATTTTGCGTATCGAGTGTCGCCAGTTCTTTATCAATAAAGTAAAGACCTTCACCTGATTTACCGGCCAGAGACAATTTATCCAGCACGGATTTAAACAGTTTTTCTTCTTCGTGTTGCTCAGCAACGTACCATTGCAGGAAATTAAAGGTCGGATAATCCTGGCTGGTCATTGCAGCATGAACCAGTTCATTAATTTTCTGGGTGATCAGCTGTTCGTGCTCGTAAGTGGCGCGGAACAGTTCATCAAGAGAACCGTATTCAGCAACCGGAGAGGCGACCGTATCAATGCGCGGCAGGCTGCCCGTATCCGTCAGATAATCAAAGAGACGCTGCATGTGCGTCATCTCTTCCTGTGCGTGACGACGCAGAAACGCGGCGGCACCTTCAAAGCTGTGATAGCTGCACCAGGCGCTCATCTGCTGGTAAAGAAGGGATGAATAAAGCTCAAGGTTCATTTGAGCATTGAGCTTGTCGATCATTTCAGTTTTCAGCATGGTGGCGCTCCGATTTATTATTTCTGGTTCACAATGAGCGACACTATAATTTGTTATTTAATTATTTGCAAAACGTAAAATAAATATTTGTTTATTTAAAAATACGAATGGGAATAACACGCATTGGCACGTTTTATATTTATTAATGAGAATTGTTTGTGTTCTTAATTAAAAAGACTGCCAGCTCTGCTGGCAGACGACATTAATACCATGGATTCGTGACGTTAGGATTCACGGCGTAGCCCATGCATTTATACTGAATGGTCACGCTCTCGTTCAGGCACAGCGATCCGCTAATCAGGGTACAGGTTTTGACAGGCTGACCATAGGCGGAGGCGGTGGCATATCCCATGCCCTGACAGGCTTTCACTGCGGTGCCGTTATTCACATACGCATCGGAATGGGCGTTTTGCAGCATGGCCTGGCCGTAGTCGAGGCGGACAACTCCGTTGGGGGCGTCAAGGTGACTGACCTCCGCCTGACGGTTAACGTTGCATCCCGCGAGAAGCAGGATCGTTCCGGCGATGATTACTCTTTTCATGGTTCACTCTGCGTGAAGAGGGAAATACGCTATTTTAGCATCAACTGTTCCAGTCAATGCCTCGAATAGCCCGAGGATCAACCCTTTCTCTTCGCAACGAACCGCATCAGGTCACGAAACTGTGAGCGCAATTGCGTTTTTTAAAACGCATTTTCACTTAATTTGAAAGAGTGTTTGTTTGATAGTAAGGTTAAGGGGATAAGGTATCCACAGCGGGCTTGTCCGCCACACATTCAGGAGAGACACGATGAAAATTGCGCTGATGATGGAAAACAGCCAGGCAGCTAAAAATCCCATCATCCTTAATGAGCTAAAAGCCGTTGCCGATGAAAAAGGCTTCCCGGTGTATAACGTCGGGATGAGCGACGAGAACGACCACCATCTTACCTATATCCATCTGGGCATTATGGCGAGCATTCTGCTGAATTCCAGAGCCGTGGATTTTGTCGTGACCGGCTGCGGTACCGGCCAGGGGGCGCTGATGTCGCTGAATATCCATCCGGGCGTGATTTGCGGCTATTGCATCGATCCTGCTGACGCCTTCCTGTTTGCGCAGATCAACAACGGTAACGCGCTGTCCCTGCCATTTGCCAAAGGCTTTGGCTGGGGCGCTGAATTGAACGTGCGCTTTATCTTTGAGAAAGCCTTCACGGGCCGTAACGGCGAGGGGTATCCGCCAGAGCGTAAAGAGCCTCAGGTGCGTAACGCGGGGATCCTGAATCAGGTGAAAGCGGCGGTGGTAAAAGAAAATTACCTTGATACCCTGCGCGCAATCGATCCTGAACTGGTGAAAACCGCCGTATCCGGTCACCGCTTCCAGCAGTGTTTCTTTGAAAACTGCCAGGATAAAGAGATCGAAGCCTTCGTTCGGGGGATTGTTGGCTAACAGCATGTGATGACATCCATAACTTTCCTGGCGTATCAAAATTTTTTATAAAAATTTACTGGAATTTATATGGGCGTAACCCGTGGATTTTGCGGCTTTTTTCGTAACATTGTTGTAGCACTGGTGGATTTGTTTGTGTGATGTTAGTCACAAAATGATTGATTTTTGTGATGGTGGTCATATTATAAGCGCATTGACAATAACACCTGCATAACACGTTACTGGAGCAACATAATGAAACTGCGCAAAATCCTGAAAAGCATGTGGGCTAACTACTGCACGACTTTCAAAGACGTCCCACCGGGTGCGATGTTCTGATAAAAAAACCTGCTTCGGCAGGTTTTTTTATGCCTGCGGGCGACGAGAAAGAGATGAAAGGGCGCGCGGTTTGCTACTATGGCGGCCTTTAACTAAGGAGAAAACCCATGTCACAAAACCTGAGCGCCGATCAGGAACTGGTCTCTGACGTCGTTGCCTGTCAACTGGTTATTAAGCAAATCCTTGATGTGATTGACGTTATCGCGCCTGTCGAAGTGCGTGAAAAAATGTCGACCCAGCTGAAAAACATCGATTTTACCAGCCATCCGGCGGCAGCCGATCCGGTTACGCTTCGCGCTATTCAGAAAGCCATCGCACTGATCGAGCTACGATTCACCCCGCAGGGCGAGTCTCACTAAGCCGTGAAACGGGCGACCCTGTCAGTCGCCCGAGATACTGTTAGAAGAAGGTCTGGACCAGCAGGTAGCTCGCCGCACAGGCGCAGCTCACGCCGATCAGCCCCGGCAGGATGAAGCTGTGGTTGATGATAAATTTGCCGATGCGGGTGGTGCCTGAACGGTCAAAGCCGATGCAGGCCAGATCGCTGGGGTAGGTCGGTAAGACAAAGTAGCCGTAGGAGGCCGGGAAGAAGGCGATCAGCATTTTCGGATCGATGCCCAGCATTAAGCCCATCGGCGCAACCGCAGTTAACGCCGCCGCCTGGCTGTTCACCAGTTTAGAAACCAGAAACAGTACAATGGCATAGGTCCACGGGTGGCTTTTCACGACCCCTTCCAGCGCCATTTTCAGTTCATCCAGATGCGCCTGGAAAAAGGTATCGCTCATCCACGCCACGCCAAACACCGAGAAGATCGCAACCATTCCCGCTTTAAACACCGCACCGTTCGAGATGGCAGAGGCATTCACCTTGCAGGCCATTAGCATGACAGCACCGGCAATCAGCATCATCATCTGGATGACCAGGTTCATCGAAAGCGCCGCCATTTTGCCTTTTACCTCAAAAGCAGGGCGCAATTCAGGCAGGGCACCGAGCAGAACCACGATGGCAATCCCGGTGAAGAAGATCCAGGTGGACCAGTAGGCCTGTTTCGGGAAGCGCTGATTCATGAGCGTTTCCGTGCCGCCATAGATAAATTCCCGCTGTTTCGGATCTTTCAGCTTTTCCTGAAACTCTACGTCATCCGCTAAATCTTTGCCGCGACGTAAACTCCACAGTGCTGCAATCGCCACCCCAAACAGCGAGGCAGGTACGGATACGGCGAGGATCTCCAGGATCCCCCACGCGTGACCAATCCCGTGCTGTGCGCCGAGAATCGACACCAGCGACACAACCGCGACCGATACAGGCGAGGCGGTGATGGCCATTTGCGAAGCCACGGAGGCTACCGCCATGGGGCGTTCCGGGCGGATCCCTTTTTTCAGCGCAATATCGGCAATGATGGGGAACATGGTGTAAACCACGTGTCCCGTGCCGCACAGAAAGGTCAGCATCCAGGTGGTGAAGGGGGCGAGGAGAGTGATGTGCTGCGGATGTTTGCGCAACAGACGCTCGGCGAACTGCATCATCACGTTCAGACCACCGGCAGTCTGCAGGGTGGCCGCACAGCCAATCACCGCGAGAATGGTCAGCATCACGTCAACCGGCGGTTTGCCAGGTTGAAGCCCAAAAATGAAGCTCAGAATAAACAGGCCAATACCGCTGATTAGCCCCAGTCCCATCCCGCCAAAGCGGGTCCCGACCAGCAGACAGGCAATAACAACAATAAACTCAATGGTGATCATGATGCTCCCTCGTCAAACATTATGTAATTAAATAAATCATTACACGATGTAGGGTTATTCATTGGGAGCAAGATCTGATTTGTTAAATCTCAGACAAAGCAGGAGGTTGTGGGAGGAACCTGCCCCGGTCAGGAGCAGGTCAGTCGTGCTCAGTGGCGCTGAACGGTGACAATGTCGAGCAGATGACGGTCAGTTTGCTCCGGGCATAAACCGGCATGCTTCGCATTGCGGAGTTCGTCCGCAAGCGTTTTGAGCAGCGTACCGTCCTGCTGCTGCTCTTTGTCCATATCGCGCAGGAATTTCAGGGTAATGCTGTCGTGCTGCGCTTTGGCTTCATCAGCCAGTTTGCTGAGTGTGCTGCAGCGCTGTTCATACTCTTCAAGCGTTTTCTGGAACAATTCTTCCAGCGAAGAGTAGTTATCGTCGATCGTGTCCAGGGCTTTTACGATAGGGTTCGCCCCTACAGCTTTCAGAAAGTTAAAGACGCGCATCATATGCGTAACGTTACTTTGCGCCTGAGTACGAAAGAACGTGGCTGAACCATTAAGACTGTTCTCGGAGCACCACGCGCTCAAATGCAGGTGCAAATTGGAGGCGTAGAACTCCAGGTTCATTTGGGCATTCAGTTTTTGCATCATCGTTTGGGTAGTCATACTCATATCCTTATTGACTGTGGGACGTGATGTCCGCAGCTAAACCTGACCCGGCAGGTACATAAAATCACATGGCAGAAGGCAATTCTGCATTGACGGAAGTTGACCGAATATTCACATCCTGTGTTCGATATAAATAAGCATACCCTTGTCTCCGGATTAAGAAAACTCTTAATCCGTCCGTATTTACCATAGATTACAAATTTTAATATAGTACAGAATCTCAAACAGATAGATATAAATTAATACATCAATAAGTGATTGATTTTAATAGGTGTTAATATATTTATTGCTCTGGGATCACAGCGTTAAATAGTCTGGTAACAGAATATTCTGTGAATAGAACAAATATGCATGATTAATTCAAAATATATTCTATGGGCGTAAAGTTGCGCTAAATCAATTTTTGCAAAAATGACGGTAATGTGATCGCCGTGCAGGATTGTTCCTGATGACTCTGTGAAAATGAAACAGTGTTTTAATGTATTCCATTCACTGAGGTTAACATGGCCAACGTTGCGGTGCTGCTGGCACCTGGTTTTGAGGAAGCAGAAGCAATTATTACGATTGATATTCTGCGTCGGTTGAATATCGAGGTGGAAACCCTGGCTTGCGCAGAATCTCGGGCGGTAATGAGCTACCATAACATCCCGATGGTGGCAGACTGTACGTTATCCGAACGTCTGAACACGCTTTACGATGCGGTGGTGTTACCCGGAGGGCCGGAGGGAAGCGTCAATCTGGCCGCTAGCCGGGAGGTCATCCGTTTTGTGTCCACACATGATGAAAGTGGAAAATTGATTTGTCCCCTCTGTTCTGCCGCAGCGCGCGTGCTGGGCGGTAACGGGTTACTCAAAGGACGCCGTTACGTCTGCTCGGGAGATTTATGGAAAACCGTAATGGACGGTGAATACGTGGATGCACCGGTCGTCGAAGATAAAAACCTGATCAGCGGTAAAGGTCTGGGCCACGCGTTTGATTTTGCGCTGACCCTTTCTGCTCGCCTGTTGGGTGACGAAGCGCCTGTCCGCGATCACGCGGATCACATCTATTACGCCTGGTAGTTTCCCTGCCGGACGTGATGGCGTCCGGCTGTCAGGGACTTCTTGGCTAATCTTATGGATTATTCTGCTTAACCCCATTTTAATTGTCTGACAATTCCTGCCGTTTTTATGTCATTTTCCGCTGAATTTATGTACGCAATTACTGTAATTCTGCGGTGTGATGCCGCTCTCTTATGGATGATTAATTTCCCGCTAAAACTATCACCAGCACTAACGCTTATGACGAGGTAAGCGCTAATGTCTTGTTTTAAGTCCGATTAAATAAGAAGCACGCAAATATTCCCTACAGAAAAGATTGCTAAAGCTGGAGTTTACCATGCACAAATTTACTAAAGCGCTGGCGGCCATCGGCCTGGCTGCCGTTATGTCACAATCCGCTATCGCTGAAAATTTAAAACTCGGTTTTTTGGTTAAACAACCTGAAGAACCCTGGTTCCAGACCGAGTGGAAATTCGCCGATAAAGCCGGAAAAGATTTAGGTTTTGAAGTGATTAAAATCGCCGTGCCGGACGGTGAAAAAACCCTGAACGCCATCGACAGCCTGGCGGCCAGCGGTGCGAAAGGGTTCGTTATCTGTACCCCTGATCCGAAACTGGGTTCAGCGATTGCCGCCAAAGCACGTGGCTATGACATGAAGGTCATTGCGGTTGATGACCAGTTCGTGAACGCCAAGGGTAAGCCGATGGACAGCGTCCCGCTGGTGATGATGGCGGCGACCAAAATCGGCGAACGTCAGGGCCAGGAACTCTATAAAGAGATGCAAAAACGCGGCTGGGATGTAAAAGAAACCGGCGTGATGGCGATTACCGCTGACGAGCTGGACACGGCGCGTCGTCGTACTACCGGTTCCATGGACGCCCTGAAAGCGGCCGGTTTCCCGGAAAAGCAGATCTACAAAGTGCCAACCAAATCTAACGACATCCCGGGCGCGTTCGACGCGGCTAACTCTATGCTGGTCCAGCATCCGGAAGTCAAACACTGGCTGGTGGTCGGCATGAACGACAACACCGTGCTGGGCGGCGTGCGCGCAACCGAAGGCCAGGGCTTCAAGGCGCCTGACGTTATCGGCATCGGCATCAACGGCGTGGATGCGGTCAGCGAACTGTCCAAAGCGCAGGCGACCGGCTTCTATGGCTCGCTGCTGCCAAGCCCGGATGTTCACGGCTACAAATCCAGCGAAATGCTCTACAACTGGGTGACCAAAGGGGCTGAACCGCCGAAATTCACCGAAGTGACCGACGTGGTGCTGATCACCCGCGACAACTTCAAAGAGGAGCTGGCGAAAAAAGGACTGGGCGGTAAGTAATACGCTGTGATTGTGCCCCTCATTCACCTGAGGGGCCAGACGTACACACTACAGGAATCACGGAGTCGTTATGCAACAGTCTGATCCCTATCTCTCTTTTCGCGGCATCGGGAAAACCTTCCCCGGTGTTAACGCGCTGACCGATATCAGCTTCGACTGCCATGCCGGTCAGGTCCACGCGCTGATGGGGGAGAACGGCGCGGGAAAATCCACGCTGTTGAAAATTCTCAGCGGTAACTACACCCCCACAACCGGCACGCTGGCGATACGCGGCGAAGAGGTGGCGTTTGCCGATACGACGGCGGCTCTCAATGCCGGGGTCGCCATCATCTATCAGGAACTGCACCTCATTCCTGAAATGACCGTGGCAGAGAACATCTATTTAGGTCAGCTTCCGCACAAAAGCGGCGTGGTAAATCGTTCGCTACTCAATTACGAAGCGGGGCTGCAGCTTAAACACCTTGGGCTGGATGTTGATCCGCAAACGCCCCTGAAATATCTCTCCATCGGCCAGTGGCAGATGGTTGAAATTGCCAAGGCGCTGGCGCGTAACGCCAAGATTATCGCCTTTGATGAACCGACCAGTTCGCTCTCCGCCCGTGAAATTGAAAATCTGTTCCGCGTGATCCGCGAGCTGCGCAAAGAAGGCCGCATTATTCTGTACGTTTCGCACCGTATGGAGGAGATCTTTGCCCTAAGTGATGCCATCACCGTGTTTAAGGACGGTCGCTACGTGCGGACGTTCACGGACATGGCACAGGTTAACCATGACCAGCTGGTTCAGGCGATGGTCGGACGCGAGCTGGGCGATATTTACCACTGGCAGCCTCGCGAGTACGGCCCGGAGCGCCTGCGTCTGGATAACGTTAAAGCGCCCGGCGTGCGCACGCCGATTTCTCTTTCGGTGCGCAGCGGTGAAATCGTCGGGCTGTTTGGCCTTGTCGGGGCAGGGCGCAGCGAGCTGATGAAAGGGTTGTTTGGCGGCACGCGGATCACACAGGGGCAGGTCTCGATTGACGGTCAAAAAATCGATATCCAGAAGCCCGCTCACGCGATCAATGCGGGCATGATGCTCTGCCCGGAAGATCGCAAAGCGGAGGGGATCATTCCGGTCCACTCGGTGCGCGACAACATCAATATCTCTGCAAGACGCAAATACATCCGCGCGGGGTGCCTGATCAATGACGGCTGGGAAGCGAGCAACGCCGACCACCATATCCGCTCGCTGAACATCAAAACGCCGGGTGCGGAACAGCTGATCATGAATCTCTCCGGCGGTAATCAGCAAAAAGCCATTCTGGGCCGCTGGCTGTCAGAAGATATGAAGGTCATTTTGCTGGATGAGCCGACGCGCGGTATCGACGTAGGGGCAAAACACGAAATCTATAACGTGATTTATGAACTGGCAAAACGTGGCGTGGCGGTGCTGTTCGCCTCCAGCGATCTGCCTGAGGTACTTGGCGTTGCCGACCGTATCGTTGTGATGCGTGAAGGTGAAATTGCCGGTGAGTTGCTGCATGAACAGGCGAATGAACAACAGGCGTTGAGTCTCGCCATGCCTAAAGTTAGCCAGGCTGTCGCCTGAGTAAGGAGTCAATGATGTCCTCTGTAACTACATCCGGAGCGCCGAAGTCGGCTTTCAGTTTTGGCCGCATCTGGGACCAGTACGGTATGCTGGTGGTCTTTGCCGCGCTGTTCCTCGCCTGCGCGATTTTTGTGCCGAACTTTGCCACCTTCATTAATATGAAGGGGCTGGGGCTGGCAATCTCTATGTCCGGCATGGTGGCCTGCGGCATGCTGTTCTGCCTGGCGTCGGGCGATTTTGACCTGTCGGTGGCCTCGGTAATTGCCTGTGCAGGCGTGACCACGGCAGTCGTCATCAACATGACCGAGAGCCTGTGGATTGGCGTCTTTGCAGGGTTGATGCTCGGTGTGCTGAGCGGCCTGGTGAACGGGTTTGTGATTGCCCGCCTGAAGATTAACGCCCTGATCACGACGCTTGCGACCATGCAAATTGTGCGCGGTCTGGCCTACATCATCTCCGACGGGAAAGCCGTGGGGATCGAAGACGAGCGCTTCTTTACCCTGGGCTATGCCAACTGGCTGGGTTTGCCCGCGCCAATCTGGCTGACGGTTGCCTGCCTGATCCTGTTTGGCTTCCTGCTTAACCGCACCACGTTTGGCCGTAACACGCTGGCGATTGGCGGGAATGAAGAGGCGGCGCGCCTGGCGGGGGTTCCGGTGGTGCGCACCAAGATCATTATCTTTGTGCTCTCCGGGCTGGTCTCCGCAGCAGCAGGGATCATTCTGGCGTCGCGCATGACCAGCGGCCAGCCGATGACCTCCATTGGTTATGAGCTGATCGTCATCTCAGCCTGCGTTTTAGGGGGCGTTTCCCTGAAAGGCGGCATCGGAAAAATCTCATATGTGGTGGCCGGTATCCTGATTTTGGGGACGGTGGAGAACGCCATGAACCTGTTGAATATTTCGCCATTCTCGCAGTACGTGGTGCGTGGTCTGATCCTGCTCGCAGCCGTGATTTTCGACCGTTACAAGCAAAAAGCGAAGCGTACCGTTTAACGCCTTTCCGCGCTTTTTATTGCTCAACTAATAACCATAGTTGACCCCTTAACCGCCCCGCCAGTTTTACTGACGGGGCGGTTGTCAAATGGCGAGCACCGTCACACTGTCTATACTTACATGGCTGTTTACTCACTGTAAGGAGGAAAAGGGTGGCTGACTTGTTAACCGCACCGCCTGTACTGCCCGGAAAATTTGCTTTCTTTTTTGACCTCGACGGAACACTCGCCGGGATAAAGCCGCATCCTGATGAGGTCGTCGTACCGGATACGGTGTTAGAGAATTTGCAGCAGCTCTCGAGGATGAACGAGGGAGCACTGGCATTGATTTCAGGGCGCTCAATGGCCGAGCTGGACGTGCTCGCCAGTCCATATCACTTTCCGCTGGCCGGTGTACACGGAGCGGAGCGCCGCGATATCCATGATCAACAGCATATTGTCTCACTCCCCGATGCCTTAATTCAGTCGCTGCATGCTCATCTCTCTTCTGCTCTGGAGGCGCTGCCGGGTACCGAGCTGGAAGCCAAAGGTATGGCCTTTGCTCTGCACTATCGTCAGGCACCGCATCATGAAGCGGCAGTATTTGCCATCGCCCGCGGCGTGGCCGATGCGCACCCGGAGCTCGCGTTACAGCCGGGGAAGTGCGTCATTGAGATTAAACCTGAAGGGATCAACAAAGGCGCTGCTATTGCGGCGTTTATGGCCGAGCCGCCTTTTCAGGGGCGTAAGCCGGTATTTTTGGGGGATGACCTGACCGATGAGGCCGGGTTTATGGTGGTAAATAAGGCCGGCGGGATGTCTGTCAAAGTCGGGCCTGGAGAAACATGTGCCGGATGGCGGCTGGAAAGCGTCGCCAGCGTCTGGCAGTGGATATCTGACGTCGCTAACCAGCAACAACAACAAATAGCGCAACACAACGGGAGAAATCTATATGGGTCGCTTAATCGTCGTCTCTAATCGCATTGCACCGCCGGATGATAAAAAAGCCAGCGCGGGTGGCCTGGCGGTGGGGGTATTAGGTGCCCTAAAAGCCGCCGGAGGACTCTGGTTTGGCTGGAGTGGGGAAATCAGTAACGAAGACAAGCCGCTTAAGAAAGTCTCGCGCGGCAACATTACGTGGGCCTCTTTCGCCCTGAACGAACAGGACTATAACGAATATTATTCCGAGTTCTCTAATGCCGTACTGTGGCCTGCCTTCCACTACCGCCTGGATCTGGTCAAATTCCAGCGCGAGTCTTATGACGGCTATATGCGCGTTAATGCTCTGCTGGCCGATAAACTGCTGCCATTAATTAAAGAAGACGATATTTTATGGATCCACGATTATCATCTTCTGCCCTTTGCCAGAGAGTTGAGAAGACGCGGCGTCAATAACCGCATCGGCTTCTTCCTGCATATTCCCTTCCCGACGCCGGAGATCTTCACGGCGCTTCCGCAGCACGATGAGATTCTGGAAGCACTGTCCGATTACGATCTCCTGGGTTTCCAGACTGAAAATGACAGGCTGGCTTTCCTCGACAGCGTGTCGGGTAAAACGCGGCTGGTTACGCATGGCGGAAAATCGCACGCGGCCTGGGGGAAAACCTTCCATACGGAGGTTTATCCTATTGGCATCGAGCCGGAAGAGATTGCCGAACAAGCGTCTGGCCCGTTGCCGCCAAAACTGGCACAGCTTAAAAATGAGCTTAAAAACGTTAAGAATATCTTTTCAGTAGAGCGCCTCGATTACTCCAAAGGCTTACCGGAGCGCTTCCTGGCGTATGAGACGTTACTGGAGAAATATCCGCAGCATCACGGCAAAATTCGCTATACGCAGATAGCGCCGACGTCGCGCGGCGAGGTGCAGGCTTATCAGGATATTCGTCACCAGCTGGAGACCGAAGCAGGGCGCATCAACGGCCGCTACGGACAGCTGGGCTGGACACCCCTTTTCTATTTGAATCAACACTTTGAGCGCAAGATCCTGATGAAGGTCTTTCGCTATGCGGACGTCGGGCTGGTGACGCCCCTGCGTGACGGGATGAATCTGGTGGCAAAGGAGTATGTCGCAGCACAAGATCCTGCGGACCCTGGGGTACTGGTGCTGTCTCAATTTGCCGGTGCGGCGAATGAGCTTACTTCAGCACTCATCGTTAACCCTTACGATCGCGATGACGTCGCGAACGCCCTCCACCGCGCCTTAACCATGCCGCTGGCGGAGCGTATATCTCGTCATGCGGAGATGATGGAGACCATCCGTAAAAATGACATTAACCACTGGCAGGCTCGTTTTATAGACGATCTGCGTGAAATTGAACCGCAGAGCCATGAGGGACAGCTGCAAAAAAAGATCGCGACATTCCCTAAACTGGCGTGATATTCCTCGGGGGGGCTTTATGAGCCCCCGAGAGGGACTAACAACACATCCACCTGGCTTGAGGCGACAATCGATTTCGCCGAACATGCCGCGCGCGAAAAAAAGCTTTGGTTATGATTACCGCAGATCACCAAATCAATATTCTGTTTTTGGCACAAGCTAAGAATATGTTCATTTAATTCCCCGGTGGCAATAATGGTCTGGTGAACCGGATATTGCGCCTTTTCTACCAGTTCTCGCAGAAACTGCTGTGTTTCTTCCTGCAAAACCTCACGAATATCCTCCAGCATGGGGGCCGCCAGTTGATTGTACATTTCGGGTTCGGCTGTCAGTGTGATCAGGCTGATGCGAGCATTGGTGGGTCTGGCGATAGAAACGGCACGGGCGACGAGTTGATGGCTTTCCGGAGAAACCGCAACAGAAACAAGAAGATGGGTGTAACTCATCACGCACTCCTTTGATGTCTGAACAACAAGGTTTCTTCAGCATTACCGCGATTTCAAGACTTCCGCAAGGGGGGAATAGGGCATTAGTGTGAAGCTTATCATAATTATTCATTAATTATTCTTATAAGAAGAATAATTGCAAAGTGTGTCTAAATGAAAAAAATTAACAACTTAACGTAAATCACACTTTTTTTAGTCAGTCGCGTTAAATCGTTTTAACCTGTTATAAACACAATTTGAATGATCACGCAGTGAAATAAATTTTATGCGCTTTTTTCATAACTCTATGTTTTTACTAAGTAAGGGAAGTGTGACTGCCAGATGTACGCGATGTAAATGATTGACGTAGTCAATATAAGCAGAAAAAGCAATTGCTATGCCGTATCTGTTCATACGCATGCATGAGTATTCGCTCTTCAAGAATATAAAACAGTCTCGTTTGGTTAAGTTTTGACCAAATTACAAGTCATACTGATGGATTTATGGAGAATATTCACTTAAATTGTGTGACGTAGATCACATTTTTTTTAAATTTGAGGATGGCTGCATTGTATGTGTCAAAACTGACGAGTAGAGTTTGCGTCGAATTAGGAAAAATCTTAGTTATTTGTAAGAAATGATAAAACGAGATGAGGCGCAGCTGCGTTTCAGCTGTTGTACGTTTTGCTGAATACAAACCTAAATTCAACTATGCATTTAGCCTTTTCTTTTTTATACCGGGTGATTTCCCGGCGACATCACGGGGTGCGGTCTTTCCGCATAAAAATAATAGTTGGTTATTCGGGATGGGAACAATGCATACATCCGAGTTGCTAAAACATATCTATGACATCAATTTGTCATATTTACTGCTCGCGCAGCGTTTGATTAGTCAGGACAAAGCGTCCGCGATGTTTCGTCTGGGTATTAACGAAGAGATGGCAACCATGTTGGGGGGATTAACACTCCCGCAAATGGTCAAGCTGGCAGAAACGAATCAACTCGTTTGCCAGTTCCGCTTTGATAATCCGCAGACAATCACGCGTCTGACCCAGGAATCCCGCGTTGACGATCTTCAACAGGTCCATACCGGTATTCTTCTCTCCACACGATTGCTCAGCGAAATCAGCCAGCCTGATGACGTTGCCCGTAAGAAAAGGGCATAAAAATGAGCGAGAAAAGCATTGTTCAGGAAGCGCGTGATATACAGCTGGCAATGGAGCTGATTACGCTGGGTGCTCGTTTACAAATGCTGGAAAGCGAGACTCAGTTGAGCCGTGGTCGTCTCATCAAACTGTATAAAGAATTACGTGGTAGTCCACCGCCTAAAGGAATGCTGCCGTTCTCAACGGACTGGTTTATGACCTGGGAACAGAATATCCATGCATCGATGTTCTGTAACGCCTGGCAGTACCTTCTGAAAACCGGTTTGTGTAGCGGCGTCGATGCCGTGATCAAAGCGTATAAACTTTACCTTGAACAATGCCCTCAGCAGGAAGATGGACCCCTGCTGGCACTGACCCGCGCATGGACGCTGGTGCGTTTTGTTGAAAGCGGAATGCTTGAACTGTCTCGCTGCAACTGCTGCGATGGCAATTTTATTACCCATGCTCATCAGCCTGCTGGCAGCTTCGCCTGTAGTTTATGCCAGCCTCCATCCCGCGCCGTAAAAAGACGTAAACTTTCCCGGGATGCTGCCGATATTATTCCACAACTGCTGGATGAACAGATCGAACAAGCTGTTTAACCCGAACGTGTGGGCAAGATTCCAGCAGCGGTAAGCAATTACCGCTGCTTTTTTTTACCCCGCATTCCGGTAACGCTGTCGAAATGAACGTCCTGCCTTAGTCACTAGCGGAAGGATGATGTCGTGCTTATCTTATTAGGTTACCTGGTAGTTCTCGGTACAGTTTTCGGCGGTTACATGATGACCGGCGGGCACCTTGGAGCACTCTATCAACCGGCTGAACTTATTATCATCGGCGGTGCAGGGGTAGGGGCTTTTATCGTTGGTAACAACGGTAAATCGATCAAGGGCACGCTGAAAGCGATTCCGTTGCTGTTCCGTCGCTCGAAATACACCAAAAGCATGTATATGGATCTGCTGGCGCTGCTCTATCGCCTGATGGCGAAGTCACGTCAGCAGGGCATGTTCTCGCTGGAGCGTGACATCGAAAACCCGAAAGAGAGCGAAATCTTCGCCAGCTATCCACGTATCCTGGCTGACGCGATGATGCTGGATTTTATCGTCGATTACCTGCGCCTGATCATCAGCGGCAACATGAACACCTTCGAAATTGAAGCGCTGATGGACGAAGAGATCGAAACCCACGAAAGCGAATCTGAAGTGCCAGCCAACAGCCTGGCGCTGGTGGGCGACTCGCTTCCGGCGTTTGGTATCGTTGCGGCGGTAATGGGGGTGGTTCACGCGCTGGCCTCGGCGGATCGTCCGGCGGCAGAGTTAGGTGCGCTGATTGCCCACGCGATGGTCGGGACTTTCCTCGGTATTTTGCTGGCGTACGGTTTTATCTCCCCGCTGGCGAGCGTTCTGCGTCAAAAGAGCGCGGAAACCACCAAAATGATGCAGTGCGTGAAGATCACGCTGCTCTCCAACCTCAACGGTTACGCACCCCCGATCGCCGTCGAATTTGGCCGTAAAACGCTGTACTCCAGCGAGCGTCCGTCGTTTATCGAGCTTGAAGAACACGTGCGTGCGGTGAAAAACCCAAACCAACAGACGACAACTGAGGACGCATGAAAAACCAGTCCCATCCGATCGTCATCGTAAAAAAGCGCAAGCATAAGGGGCACGGACACGGTTCCCACGGCTCGTGGAAAATTGCTTACGCCGACTTTATGACTGCCATGATGGCGTTCTTTCTGGTGATGTGGCTGATCTCCATCTCCAGCCCGAAAGAGCTGATCCAGATTGCGGAATATTTCAGAACGCCGCTGGCAACGGCGGTGACCGGTGGGCCGCGCATTTCGAACAGCGAGAGCCCCATTCCTGGCGGTGGCGACGATTACACCCAGCAGAAGGGTGAAGTGAAAAAAGAGCCAAACATCGACGATCTGAAAAGACGAATGGAACAGGCGCGCCTGAAGAAACTGCGTGGCGATCTCGATCAGCTGATCGAAGCGGACCCGAAACTGCGCGCGCTGCGCCCGCACCTGAAGATCGATCTGGTGCAGGAAGGTCTGCGTATCCAGATTATCGACAGCCAGAACCGCCCAATGTTTAAAACCGGCAGTGCGGACGTTGAGCCGTACATGCGCGATATTTTACGCGCCATTGCCCCGGTCCTGAACGGCATTCCTAACCGAATCAGCCTGTCAGGCCACACGGATGATTTCCCGTACGCCAGCGGTGAGAAGGGATACAGCAACTGGGAGCTTTCTGCCGATCGTGCCAACGCCTCGCGTCGCGAGCTGGTGGCGGGTGGGCTTGATGATGGCAAGGTTCTGCGCGTGGTCGGCATGGCAGCAACCATGCGCGTCACCGACCGCGGGCCGGACGACGCCATCAACCGTCGTATCAGTCTTTTAGTGCTGAACCAGCAGGCGGAGCAGGCCATCCTGCATGAAAACGCCGAAAGTCAGAATGAGTCACTGGACGATTTAAAACAGCCTGGGGCCGTTCCTTCGGCTGCCGTTCCAACATCGCCACCAGCCAATCCGAGGTGATAGCGTGAGCATGGATATTAGCGATTTTTACCAGACATTTTTTGATGAAGCCGATGAACTGTTGGCCGATATGGAGCAACACCTGCTGGACCTGGTGCCTGAAGCACCGGATTCAGAGCAGCTCAATGCCATTTTCCGTGCAGCGCATTCTATTAAAGGTGGTGCAGGGACCTTTGGATTTACCATTTTGCAGGAAACGACCCATTTAATGGAAAACCTGCTGGATGAAGCACGACGCGGTGAGATGCAGCTCAATACCGACATTATCAACCTGTTTTTGGAAACCAAAGATATTATGCAGGAACAGCTCGACGCCTATAAAAGTTCGGCAGAGCCTGATGCCGCCAGCTTTGAATACATCTGCAACGCGCTGCGCCAGCTGGCGCTGGAAGCAAAAGGTGACGTGGTCGCTGCCGTACCGGCGGCGAAGCTGAGCGTTGTTGATGCCATAGCCGCACAGGACGCGGCGCCCGTTGCCGACCGCCCGGCGAAACTGCGCGTGGTGTTATCCCGTCTTAAAGAGAGCGAAGTCAACCTTCTCGAAGAAGAACTGGGCAACCTGGCGACATTGAGCAACGTGGTGAAAGGCAAAGACAGCCTTGCCGCGACGCTGGATGACGGTATCAGTCAGGACGATATTGTGGCGGTGCTGTGCTTTGTTATCGAAGCCGACCAAATTGCCTTTGAAACTGAAACCGCGGCAGTCGATGCCCCTGTCGCAGTGGAAGAGGTCGCACAAGCGGCTGCGCCTGCCGTCGTACCGGCCACGCCTGCATTAAAAGCCGTGCCGAAAGATACGGCTGCACCTGCCCGCGGTGAAAAACCGGCCGCGCGCTCCAGCGAATCTACCAGCATCCGCGTGGCGGTTGAGAAGGTTGATCAGCTGATTAACCTCGTCGGTGAGCTGGTGATCACGCAGTCGATGCTGGCACAACGTTCTAACGAACTGGACCCGGTAACCCACGGCGATCTCATCACCAGCATGGGTCAGTTACAACGTAACGCCCGCGATCTGCAGGAATCGGTGATGTCCATCCGTATGATGCCGATGGAATATGTTTTCAGCCGCTTCCCGCGCCTGGTGCGCGACCTGGCCAGCAAGCTCAATAAGCAGATCGAACTGACGCTGATGGGCAGCTCCACCGAGCTGGACAAAAGCCTGATTGAACGCATCATTGACCCGTTAACGCACCTGGTGCGTAACAGCCTGGACCACGGCATTGAGTTGCCGGAAAACCGCGTGGCGGCGGGGAAATCCCCTGTCGGAAACCTGATTCTTTCCGCGGAACATCAGGGCGGGAACATCTGCATCGAAGTGACCGATGACGGTGCGGGTCTGAACCGCGAGCGTATTCTCGCGAAGGCGATTTCGCAGGGCATGGCGGTTAACGAAAACATGACCGACGAAGAAGTGGGCATGCTGATCTTCGCGCCGGGCTTCTCAACCGCCGAGCAGGTGACCGACGTGTCCGGGCGCGGCGTGGGCATGGACGTGGTGAAACGTAACATCCAGGAGATGGGCGGCCACGTTGAGATCCAGTCTAAACAGGGTTCCGGCACCACCATTCGCATCCTGCTGCCGTTGACGCTGGCGATCCTTGACGGCATGTCAGTCAAAGTGGCGGACGAAGTCTTCATTCTGCCGCTGAACGCGGTGATGGAATCCCTCCAGCCACGTGAGGAAGATCTGCATCCGCTGGCGGGCGGTGAGCGCGTGCTGGAAGTGCGCGGCGAGTATCTCCCGCTGGTTGAACTGTGGAAAGTGTTCGAAGTGGACGGCGCGAAAACCGAAGCCACGCAGGGCATCGTGGTGATCCTGCAAAGTGCCGGTCGCCGCTACGCGCTGCTGGTCGATCAGTTGATTGGTCAGCACCAGGTGGTGGTGAAGAACCTCGAAAGCAACTACCGCAAAGTGCCGGGGATTTCTGCTGCGACCATTCTGGGCGATGGCAGCGTGGCGCTGATCGTCGATGTGTCGGCGCTTCAGGGATTAAATCGTGAACAACGTGTGGCGTACACAGCCGCCTGATTAAGTAGAAGGTAAAAACATGACCGGTATGAGTAATGTAACGAAGCTGGCGGGCGAGCCATCAGGGCAGGAATTCCTGGTATTCACTTTGGGTGATGAGGAGTACGGCATCGATATCCTGAAAGTGCAGGAAATTCGTGGTTACGATCAGGTTACCCGCATCGCTAACACGCCTGCGTTTATCAAAGGCGTGACCAACCTGCGCGGCGTGATCGTGCCTATCGTCGATCTGCGTGTGAAGTTCAGCCAGGGCGACGTGGAGTATAACGACAACACCGTGGTGATCGTCCTCAACCTGGGACAGCGCGTGGTGGGTATCGTGGTGGATGGCGTATCGGACGTACTCTCCCTGACCTCTGATCAAATCCGTCCTGCGCCGGAATTTGCGGTCACGCTGTCGACCGAATACCTCACTGGCCTGGGCGCGCTCGGCGAGCGTATGCTGATTCTGGTGAACATTGAGAAGCTGCTGAACAGCGACGAGATGGCGCTGCTGGATATCGCCGCGAGTCATGTAGCATAAAACAAAGCCGGGTGGCGCTGACGCTTACCCGGCCTACGTGTTCGAGCCATTTGTAGGCCGGGTAAGGCGAAGCCGCCACCCGGCTTTTTTACTTACGCTTCCTGCTTCACCAGATCTGCTTCCGCTTCTCGTGCACCTTCATTTTGCGACAGCATCGCCGTCGCAATACCATTCCCCAGCACGTTAATCGCCGAACGGCCCATATCCAGGAAGTGGTCGATACCCATCAGCAGCAGAATCCCGGCCACCGGAATATTAAAGCTTGGGATCGTTGCCGCCAGCACCACCAGCGACGAGCGCGGTACGCCCGCAATGCCTTTTGACGCCAGCATCAGAGTCAGCATCAGAACCGTCACTTCCGAGAAGCTCAGGTGAATGTTGTATGCCTGGGCGATAAACATCGAGGCGAAAGAGCAGTACACCATCGAGCCCACCAGGTTAAAGGAGTAACCAATCGGCAGGACGAAAGAGGCAATACTGCGCGAGCAGCCAAAGCGCTCCAGCTGTTCCAGCGTTTTAGGGTAGGCGGCTTCAGAGCTGCTGGTGGTAAAGGCCACCAGGACCGGATCTTTCAGCATGCTGACCAGGCGAAACACCTCTTTTTTCAGTACCATGTAACCCACGGCCAGCAGCACCATGCAGGTCAGCAGGATCGCCACATAGTAGCCACCGATAAAGGAGGCGTAGTTCAGGAGAATGCCCAGACCCTGCGTGGCGATGACGGATGAGATCGCCGCGAAAATGGCCAGCGGTGCAACGTACATCACGTAACCCGTGACCTTCAGCATGATATGGGAAACCACATCCAGCGCGGCCACCAGCGGCGCGTTGAATTTCTGCCCCAGCGATGCGCCAGCAATGCCGAAGAACATTGAGAACACCACAATCTGCAGGATCTCATTGTTCGACATCGCCCCTGCGATACTGGTCGGAATGGTGTGCGACAGGAAGGCTTTCAGCGTCATGCCGCTGACGGCCAGGCCGGTATCCACAGCTTCTGTCGGCACCGTCAGGTTCAGACCGCTTCCCGGATGCTCGAGGGTGACGATAAACAGCCCCACCAGAATAGAGAGCACGGATGAGCTGATAAACCACACCATCGCTTTGCCGCCTACGCGGCCAATGGTGGAGGTTTCGCCCAGCTTCATAATGCCAACGGTCAGCGTGCTGAAGACCAGGGGCGCAATCACCATTTTGATCAGACGGAGGAAAATATCGGTCAGAAGGGTAATATTATCCGACCAGGCTTTGATGGCATCCGCAGATGCATATTCATGAATTGCTGCCCCTGAAAGAATACCCGCCAGCATGAATATCACGATGAAGAGTGTGAGTTTGTTTGCACTTGCCACGAAAAAAGACCCTCTATGCGCTTCAGATGTAGCCCGCGTCGATACATATAAATTTTTTATTACGAAACGGGAAATTATTCGGCCCATAAATTGACGCAAAGCGTAGGGGGATACAACTCCTTTTTAAGTTTTATTAAATTTGTTGTGAATGCGCTGACGATATATTGTGATTAAGATCACACTTTAATGGATATATTCTCTCCTGATAAAAAAAAATCGCCGCCTGAAAAAATTTAACTCTCTGTTATTTATAAAAAAACGGAGTCAATAAGACATATGGCTTATGTGTAATGGCGAAGGTGGTCGAAGCGATATCCGTAAACTAAATTCTCAATAACCCCTCTCAGAGGAACCTTAAGCGGGGCTAACATCTTGAACAGCAAAAATAAAATGTGGCAAGGGAACGGCGACGTCTTCTGGAGAGTGGTAAATGAAAAGAAAACGCCTTTTGATCTGCGCAGGCTCGTTACTGGCTGCGACAATGGCCCCTCAGGCTTTGGCCGTGACCAGCAGCGGCACCATCGGCGCGACGCTGACGCTGACAAACGGGTGTCTGATAAACGGATCGCCCGCGCAAAGTGGCATTAACTTCGGTACGCTCGATTTCGGGACCCATCCTGCCACGTTTTCTACCCTGACCACGCAGCTCTCCGGTGCCAGCGGCGGAAACACCTTCACCATTCAGTGCACGACCGCCAGCTATACGGTGGCGATCGTCGGCAACACCAACTCCACCGCCCCCGGCACTGTTGTCGGCACGCCAGGCACCCCTGCGCGCTATCTGGTTAACACCTCCAATACGGCACAGGGCGTGGCTTACAGCCTATACAGCGACAGCGGGTTTAATACCGTGATTGCCAATAACGCCGCGTTGCCGATCGCCTCTACGGCCGGAGGGGTAGACAGTTACACCCTCTACGGGCGTATTACCGGCGGCGGCAACAGCGTGACGGTCGTACCGGGGACCTACACCGACACGATTAACGTCAGCGTCACCTACTAGTCCTCTACCGCCATGAAGGCAACATTGACAAGTCTGCGCAAACGCGCAGAGGGACGCGTGCACCCTTTTTTCACGCTGATGGTTGTATTGCTCATGATGCCGACGGCGGATGCGGTGACGTCTCAGTCCTTTAAGGTCAGCGCCACGATTGTACCCGGATGTGCGGTGGCTACCGGTAGCGGCGGGCTTTTCGGCACGCTGGATTTTGGCAGCCATAACGGCGTCGAGAGCGCGCCGGTCAGCACCAGCTTTGTGCCAAACGGGGCGTTGTCCATCGCCTGTACGCCGGGCGTGGCACTGAGCATGAGCATTAACGGCGGTCAAAATTATTCATCCGTTCGTCGGATGAAGCGGTCAGGTGGAACAGAACTGGTGCCGTACCGGCTCTACAGCAGCAGCTCGCTGGCCGCCAACAGCGAAATTGGCGTCAACCAGGCGATACCGGTGACCTATGCCAACAGCAATAACATCGCGCTGCCGCTTTTCGGCGTGGCGCTACTGACCGGGTTTAGCCCGGCAGGAACCTATACCGATCAGCTCACCGTGACCTTGTCATGGTAATAAAGGGAGAGTATTGATGAATCCATTTTTCAGACCTGTTTGTCTGGCGGGTGCGTTGAGCATGACGGTGGCAACCGGGCAGGTGCAGGCGGCCGCCACTATCATGCTGTGGCCGATCGACCCGTGGCTGGCTGCGGACGCCAACGCCACGGAGCTGTGGATCCAGAACCAGGGAAACAGTGCCACGACGATGCAGGTCCGCATCGTGCGCTGGAAACAGGAGGATGGACACGAGCGCTATACTGCGCAGCAGGATGTGGTCGCCAGCCCGCCCATCGTCACGATTGGTACCGGCAGCAAGCAGCTCATTCGCCTTATCAAACAGGCTTCAGTACCCGCAGGTATCGAACAGGCTTACCGCATCATCGTGGATGAAATTCCCCAGCCGGATGCAAAAGCTGAACCCGCCATCGGCCTCAAGTTGCAGATGCGCTACTCCATCCCTCTGTTTGTGTATGGCCATGGGATTCCGACTATAAAAGAGGGCGCGCACCACGCGCTGGCTGAGACCCAAAATCTGAGCTGGCGGGTGACGCAGGCGGGTGGACAGCCTGCACTGGAGGTTCGAAACCGGGGGGATGTTCATGTCAGGCTGAGCCAGGTGGCGCTGGAGCAGGGAGGGCAGAAACGCACGGTCGCGGAGGGATTACTGGGTTACGTCCTCCCGGGCAGCACCCGCAGCTGGCCAGTACCCGCTGGCGTTCGTCAGCCAGAGCGGATGAGCGCGCAGATTAATGCCAGGGAAGCACAATGGCAGTCGACGCCCGTAAACTGAAGCCAGCGATGATGATACTGCTTTGCGTCAGTTCCGCGACCCTGGCCGAGCCCGGCGACGACAGTTTGCCGCCACCTCCTCAGGCACAGGCGATTAATGATGAAGCGGTCTTCCAGCTCGCCCTCGTGCTCAACCACTACGATACCGGTCTGGTCGTGCCGGTGACGCAGCGTAAAGGCGCTTTCTTTATCTCCAGCGCCGACCTGCTGCGCGCGGGACTGCCCCCGGCGCATGTTCCTGCCGGAGAGGTGAATCTCTCCTCGCTTGATCAGGTTCGGGTGGCTTACGACAGCGCCGCGCAGCGCCTGCTGCTGACCGTTCCCCGCGACTGGGTGACGGCCCGCGTGACCCCTTTCAGCGCGCAAACGGCGCAGGCCAAACCGCACTACGGGCGCGGGGCGCTGCTGAATTACGATCTCTACACCAACCACACGGAACATATCGGCGGTCAGGCGTCGCTCTGGCATGAGTTCCGCTACTTCAACGAGAACGGCTCATTTTCCTCCACCGGCTACGCCCGGGAAAACTTCACCGGTAACGACGGCCAGCAGGAAGGGTATGTTCGCTATGACACGACCCTGCTGTTCACGAATGAAGATGACGCGATGAGCTGGAGCGTCGGGGATGTGATCAGCGATGCCCTGAGCTGGAGCTCCAGCGTGCGGATGGGAGGGGTAAGCGTCGGGCGGGATTTCTCCCTGCGCCCCGATCTGGTGACATGGCCGCTGCCCGAGTTCGCGGGGGAAGCCGCAGTACCCACCTCGGTCGATCTCTTTATCAATGGCTATCGTTCCGGTTCAACCCAGCTTCAGCCTGGCCCCTTCACCCTGACCAATCTGCCCTATATCAACGGTGCCGGGGATGCGGTGCTGGTCACGACGGATGCGCTGGGGCGACAGGTGAGCACCACGCTCCCGTTCTACGTCTCCAGCGACTTGCTTAAACAAGGGCTGAGCGACGGTGCCGTGACCCTGGGCAGCCTGCGGCGTAATTACGGTATCAAGAATTTTGACTACGGTTCGGCAGCAGGCAGCGGCTCGTATCGCTACGGGATGACGGACTGGCTGACGCTGGAGGGGCACGCGGAAGGGGCGCAGGAGCTGGCGCTGGGCGGGGCGGGGACGGTGATAAAACTCGGCCAGTTTGGCGTGGTGAATACCTCTTACTCGCAAAGCCGCATGCGCGGTGACGAGGGCGGGCAAATCAACTGGGGTTACCAGTACAGCACCAGCGAGTTTAGCGTCGCCACCCAGCACACGCGTCGCGACCGCGGCTTTGGCAACCTCGCCCTTTACGACCAGCCGACGGTCTATGACGAAAACGATAAACCCATCGCCAGCTTCAGCCGCAATACGGACCAGTATTCTCTCACCTTCAATCTGGGACAGTACGGCAACATCGGCGCGGCCTGGATCGGCGTGGAGAGTTTTGACGGTCAAAAAACCGAGCTGCTTAATCTCTCCTGGAGCCGCAACCTGTGGGGCGCGAGCAGTATTTACCTCGCCGGCAGCCGGGATCAGCAGCGCGGAGACTGGACCGTTGCGCTATCGCTTCAGGTGCCGCTCGGGGAGCGCGACAGCGCTGCCGTCACCGTTGAGAACACCCCGGACGCAGGCAGTACTCAGCGCATTAACTATAACCACGCCATGCCTTCTGACGGTGGGTTCAGCTGGAATATGGCCTGGGCCAACCAGTCAAGAGCCAGTGATTATCAACAGGGAACGCTGGGCTGGCGCAATAACAACATCGAGCTGCAGGGCGGCGGCTATGGCGAAAGGGACACTATGACCTGGTGGGGCGAGGCGATGGGATCCGTTGTGCTTATGGACGGCGAGCTGTTTGCGGCGAACAAAATCAACGATGCGTTTGTGGTGATCAGTACCGACGGCCACCCGGACGTGCCCGTCAGCTATGAAAACCAGCCCGTCGGTAAAACAAATAATAACGGTTACCTGCTGGTGAGCGGGGTGTCGGCGTATTACCCGGCAAGCTACCGGATTGATACCCTGAATCTGCCCGCGGATACCCGCCTGAAAGAGACGGAGCGCCGGATCGCCATTCGCCGTCACAGCGGCTATCTGGTCGATTTCCCGATGGAGCAGGAGCGGGTGGCCAGCGTTATTCTGCATGATGCGCACGGACAGGCGTTGCCCGTGGGAAGCCAGGTCCGACGCGTCTCGCGCAGCAACGCGGTGGTGGGGTATGACGGCATCGCCTGGCTGGAAAATCTCAGCGATGTGAATCCGCTCGAGGTGATCGCACCAGATGGAAAACGCTGCAAGGCCACGCTGACTGTGGGAGCTAATCCGGAGCACAAGCTGCAAACCTACGGTCCACTGGTGTGCCGGGAGGGGCCATGACGCGCCTGCTGCTGTGGATGCTGCTGCTGTTTTCCGGAGGTGGCTGGGCGGCGTGCACCGTCAGTACGGTCAATGCATCGTTTGGCAGCGTCACCTCGTTCGCGCTCAGCGGAAACGGGGAGGTGGAAACCACCGGCACGCTGGTGGTGGCGTGTGATGCCGTACTCAACGTTCTGACCAGCGACTCGGTGACGCTGAACTTCACCTCGGCCTCGGTTTCGGGTAACAGCCGCGCCACCATGAAGCGCACGGATAATGCGGCTATTACGGACGTGATCCCCACACGGCTGTGCGGATTATCCGGGTGCGCGAGCAGCAGCGAGGTACAGATAAGCAAAGCGTATACCTGGAGCGGCAACACATTGCTGGGATTGCTCGGGTCAAAGCAGTACAACATTCCGCTCTATTTCCGCACCGTCGCCGGACAAAACGTTACCGCAGGCCCTTATCAGGTGCTGTTGACCTTCAGCATCAACTACAACGTCTGTGCCTTAGGTATTGGAAGCCTTTGTACGTCCCCCCAGACGGGAACCGCAACGACCACCATTCTGCTTAACATGACCGTCACCAACGACTGCAGCGCCATGACCACGCCGGACGTGAACTTTAACAGCGCACCGCTGGTACAAAGTTTCCCTACCGTCTCGCAGGCCATTGCCGTCACCTGCACCAAAGGCAGCACCTACACTATCGGCATTAATAATGGTGCCAACGCCCTCAATAATGTCCGCCGGATGGTCAGCGGCAGCAACACCATGAGCTATGACATTTATAAAGAAGCCACGACCAACCGCTGGGGCAGCAGCGGCAGCGAGCGCTGGACCAGCGCGACATCGTCGCAGGTCAGCACCGACGGTTTACTGCGTACCTATAACTACACCGCAAAAGTCCTGACCAGCCAGGCCACGCCTCCCGCCGGAACCTACACCGATACGCTGATTGTCGACGTGGCGTTTTAACCCCGCGCTTTTCCCTTTCGCAAATGTAAAGTTCCTGTGGCCTGTGCCGATAACACCGTTAATAAATCTATGAGAAGGTGTTGTATGTTGAACCGTATCCGCGTTGTCACAATGCTCATGGTGGTGCTGGTCATTTTCGCACTTCTTCAGCTTATTTCCGGTAGCCTCTTTTTTTCGTCGTTAAAACAGAACCAGGACAGCTTCGTGGCCTCGAACGATCTGCGGCTGCAGCAGAGTGAACTGACCACGACGTGGGATCTGATGCTGCAAACGCGTATCAACCTGAGCCGTTCGTCCGCGCGCATGATGATGGATCCCAACAATCAGCAGAGCAGCGCGAAAACGGACCTGTTGAAAAACGCGCGTGCGACGCTTGCCGACGCGGCAAAACATTACGACGCCTTTAAAAAGATTGCCCCGCAGCCTGCGATGGAGCAGGCGAGCGCCAATATTGATGAGAAATACAACGCCTACTTTGCCGGGCTGACGGAGCTTATCCAGTTCCTGGAGAGCGGCAACATGGATGCCTATTTCGCTCAGCCGACGCAGGGGATGCAAAACGCACTCGGTGCGGCGCTGGGTGAATATGCCAAAGCCAGCAGCGACTTGTACCACTCCGCATTTACTGAAAGCCAGAACGACTACCGTTTCGCTAAATGGCAGATGGCCGTGCTGGCGCTGGCGCTGGTCATCGTGCTGGTGGCCGTCTGGTACGGCATTCGTCACATCCTTCTCAACCCGCTGGGCCGCGTGATTGCGCATATCCGCGACATCGCCTCAGGCGATCTGACCAAAACGCTGACCGTGTCCGGGCGCAACGAGATCACCGAACTGGCAAACAGCGTTGACCATATGCAGCGCTCGCTGGTGGAGACCGTCACCAACGTGCGTAACGGATCCGAGGCAATCTATACCGGCACCAGCGAAATTGCGATGGGGAATAACGACCTCTCTTCCCGTACGGAACAGCAGGCGTCTGCTCTGGAAGAGACCGCAGCCAGCATGGAAGAACTGACGGCCACCGTGAAGCAGAACGCCGATAACGCCCGTCAGGCGTCTCAACTGGCAGAAAGCGCCTCTGAGACGGCGCAGCGCGGCGGTCGCGTGGTGGATGGCGTGGTGAAAACCATGCACGAAATCGCCGACAGCTCGAAGAAAATCGCCGACATCATCAGCGTCATCGACGGCATTGCCTTCCAGACCAACATTCTGGCGCTGAACGCCGCCGTTGAGGCAGCGCGTGCCGGTGAGCTGGGCCGCGGTTTTGCGGTGGTGGCCGGGGAAGTGCGTAACCTCGCCAGCCGCAGCGCCAATGCGGCGAAAGAGATCAAAGCCCTGATTGAAGATTCCGTCTCCCGCGTGGATACCGGCTCCGTGCTGGTCGAAAGCGCAGGGGAGACCATGAATGACATCGTGAATGCCGTTACCCGCGTAACGGACATCATGGGTGAAATCGCCTCTGCGTCTGATGAGCAGAGTCGTGGTATCGACCAGGTCGCCCTGGCGGTATCGGAAATGGATCGCGTGACACAACAAAACGCCGCGTTGGTGCAGGAGTCCGCTGCGGCGGCCGCTGCGCTGGAAGACCAGGCGAGCCGTCTGAAGATGGCCGTCTCGGCGTTTCGTCTCGCTTCACTCGCAGCAAAAACGGTCGATTCACATACGATGTATCGTGCGCCCGCCGCAGCAACGGCAGCAACACCTGCGCGTACCACGACGACCGGACAAGAAGAAAACTGGGAAACATTTTGACTGACAATTAAACCGCGGCTGCTTGCCGCTTGATGGGAGCGTGGATGTTAAATCGTATTCGTATCTCGACCACACTGTTTTTGATTCTGATCCTTTGCGGTGTGTTGCAGGTTGGCAGTAACGGGTTGTCTTTTTGGGCGTTTCGCGATGGTTATCAGAATTTGCAGGAAGTCGAGACGAGTAATCAGCAGCGCTCCTCGCTGGCACAAACCCGTGCCGTGCTGTTGCAGGCAAGTACTGCGCTGAACAAGGCGGGAACCTTGACCGCGTTGAGCTATCCGCCGGATGACATCAAGGCACTGATGGCGACCGCGCGCGACAGCCTGAAGCAGGCTGACGCACAGTTTAAAGCCTTCACGGCGCAGGCCACCGACAGCGAGAAAGAGAAAGCGCTGAAAGCGGCCATGAAAAAGAATTTTGAACAGTGGTACAGCGATCTGGACCACCAGGCGACCTGGCTTGAAAACAACCAGCTTTCGGATTTCATGACCGCGCCGGTACAGGCGTCTCAGGCGGCGTTTGACGGCAGCTTTAACGCGTGGCAGCAGGATATTAACCAGTCTGTTCAGCGTGCCGGTGAAGCGAGCCGTACCAGCTATCACATGTCGGGCGTCATCTTTGCCGTGGTCGTGATTCTGGCGGGGTTGCTGACCGGCGGCGCGTTGTTCTGGGCACGCAAGATGATTGTGCAACCGCTGGCGATTATCAGCAGCCACTTCGACAGCATTGCAAAAGGCAACCTTGCGCGTCCGGTGGCGGTGTACGGGAAGAACGAAATTTCGGCCATCTTTGCCAGCCTGAAGGCGATGCAGGGATCGCTGCGGGAAACGGTGAGCGACGTGCGGCAGGGCAGTTATGCCATGCACACCGGGATCTCAGAGATTGCAGCTGGCAATAACGATCTCTCATCCCGCACCGAACAGCAGGCGGCCTCGCTGGCGCAGACGGCGGCCAGTATGGAACAGCTGACCGCGACGGTAAGCCAGAACGCCGACAACGCGCGTCAGGCGTCGGATCTGTCAAAACAGGCGGCGATGACGGCGAAGCGAGGGGGCGACCAGGCCTCTCACGTGGCCAGCACCATGCAGGATATCGCCGCCAGTTCGCAGAAAATTGGCGACATCATCAGCGTGATTGACGGTATCGCGTTCCAGACCAATATTCTGGCGCTCAACGCCGCCGTTGAAGCGGCGCGTGCGGGCGAGCAGGGGCGCGGATTTGCGGTCGTTGCGGGCGAAGTGCGCAACCTGGCGAGCCGCAGCGCCAACGCGGCGAAAGAGATTAAAGGGCTGATAGAAGAGTCGGTCTCCCGTGTGCAGCAGGGTTCTGCCCTGGTCGATACGGCGGCGAAAACCATGACCGAGATTGTCACTTCCGTCACCCGGGTTAACGACATCATGGGTGAAATCGCCTCGGCGTCGGATGAGCAGCGCCGTGGGATCGAGCAGGTGGCCCAGGCCGTCAGCCAGATGGATCAGGTCACGCAGCAGAACGCGTCGTTAGTGGAAGAGGCGGCAGCCGCGACCGATCAGCTGGCAAACCAGGCCGACCATCTCACCGGGCTGGTCGCGGTGTTTAATGTCAAAGAGCACGTTGAAGCAGTAACAGAAGTCGGGCGGTCGCAGGCCGTGCCAGTTGTATCCTGAATGTGATTAAGAAGGCGCTATGACATCACCCACGCCCTCAGGGCAAACGTCATTATTGTTACAGATGACACAGCGCCTCGCGCTGTCCGACGCGCATTTTCGTCGGATATGTCAGTTAATCTACCAGCGTGCGGGGATCGTGCTTGCGGATCATAAGCGAGACATGGTCTACAACCGGCTGGTGCGGCGCTTGCGCACGCTTGGGCTGGATGATTTTGGTCGCTATTTGAGCATGCTTGAAGCGAACCAGAACAGCGCCGAATGGCAGGCTTTTATTAACTCATTAACCACCAACCTGACGGCATTTTTCCGTGAAGCTCACCACTTCCCGGTGCTGGCGGACCACGCGCGTCGACGCAGCGGCGAGTATCGCGTCTGGAGTGCGGCCGCCTCGACGGGTGAAGAGCCGTACTCGCTGGCGATCACCCTTGCAGACACGTTGGGCATGGCGCCCGGACGCTGGAAAGTCTACGCCAGCGATATCGACACCGAGGTGCTGGAGAAGGCGCGTAACGGTGTTTATCGCCAGGACGAACTGAAAACGCTGTCGCCTCAGCAGCTGCAGCGTTACTTCATGCGCGGCACTGGCCCGCATGAAGGCCTGGTACGCGTACGCCAGGAGCTGGCGAACTGCGTCGAATTCGCGCCCGTTAACCTGCTGGATAAGCAGTACAACGTGCCGGGTCCATTCGACGCCATTTTTTGCCGTAACGTTATGATCTATTTTGATAAAACGACGCAGCAGGACATTTTGCGTCGCTTTGTTCCGTTGCTCAAGCCTGACGGTTTACTGTTTGCCGGGCACTCGGAAAACTTCAGCAACCTCGTGCGTGAGTTTAGCCTGCGTGGGCAAACGGTATATGCGCTGAGTAAGGAAAAAGCATGAGTAAAATCAGGGTATTGTCTGTCGATGATTCGGCGCTGATGCGCCAGATCATGACTGAAATCATCAATAGCCACAGCGATATGGAGATGGTGGCGACCGCCCCCGATCCTCTGGTAGCGCGGGATTTAATTAAAAAATATAACCCCGACGTACTGACGCTGGATGTCGAAATGCCGCGCATGGATGGCATCGATTTCCTTGAAAAATTAATGCGCCTGCGCCCGATGCCGGTGGTGATGGTCTCCTCCCTGACCGGGAAAGGCTCGGAAATCACCCTGCGCGCGCTCGAACTGGGGGCAGTGGACTTTGTCACCAAGCCTCAGCTCGGCATCCGCGAAGGGATGCTGGCCTACAGCGAGATGATTGCTGAGAAGATCCGCACCGCGTCCCGGGCGAAGCTTGCGGCGCACAAACCAATGTCGGCACCGGCAACACTGAAGGCCGGTCCGTTACTCAGCTCGGAAAAACTGCTGGTGATTGGGGCGTCAACCGGAGGAACAGAGGCAATTCGTCATGTACTCCAGCCATTGCCGCTATCAAGTCCGGGTATTCTCATTACGCAGCATATGCCGCCGGGATTTACCCGCTCGTTCGCTGAACGCCTGAACAAACTGTGTCAGATCAGCGTGAAAGAGGCGGAAGACGGCGAGCGCGTGCTTCCGGGACACGCGTACATCGCGCCGGGCGATAAGCATATGGAGCTGTCGCGCAGCGGCGCGAACTATCAAATCAAAATTCATGACGGACTGCCGGTTAACCGGCACCGTCCGTCGGTGGATGTGCTGTTTCATTCGGTGGCGAAACATGCGGGGCGCAACGCCGTGGGGGTGATCCTGACGGGGATGGGCAACGACGGTGCCGCCGGAATGCTTGCGATGCACCAGGCTGGCGCCTGGACGATTGCGCAGAATGAAGCAAGTTGTGTGGTGTTCGGCATGCCGCGCGAGGCCATCAATATGGGTGGCGTGAGCGAAGTGGTCGATCTTAGCCAGGTAAGCCAGCAGATGCTGGCGAAAATCAGTGCCGGACAGGCGATACGTATTTAAAGAGGAGTGTAGTTTTATGGCGGACAAAGAGCTCAGATTTTTGGTTGTGGATGACTTTTCCACCATGCGTCGCATCGTGCGTAACCTGCTGAAAGAGCTGGGCTTCAACAACGTTGAAGAAGCAGAAGACGGCGTTGATGCGCTGAACAAACTGCAGGCGGGTGGCTTTGGTTTTGTGATTTCCGACTGGAACATGCCGAACATGGATGGTCTGGAACTGTTGAAAACCATTCGTGCCGATGCCGGTATGGCGTCACTGCCGGTGCTGATGGTGACCGCAGAAGCGAAAAAAGAGAACATCATTGCAGCAGCCCAGGCGGGCGCAAGCGGCTATGTGGTGAAGCCATTCACTGCAGCAACCCTGGAAGAGAAGCTCGGCAAGATCTTCGAGAAACTCGGCATGTGAGGTGATGGATATGTTGCAACCTGCTATGAAACCCGTTGAAGAACATTCACCGAGCGACATTATCGCCCGCATTGGTAGCCTGACGCGCATGCTGCGCGACAGCCTGCGTGAACTGGGACTGGATCAGGCTATCGCCGAAGCAGCAGAAGCGATTCCTGATGCGCGTGACCGTCTGGACTACGTTGTGCAGATGACCGCGCAGGCCGCTGAACGTGCGCTGAACAGCGTTGAAGCGTCACAGCCGCACCAGGACGCGATGGAGAAGGGTGCGAAAGCGCTGACCCAGCGCTGGGATGAGTGGTTTGAAAACCCTATCGAGCTGGCTGACGCGCGCGAGCTGGTGACCGATACCCGCCAGTTCCTGGGCGATGTGCCGGGCCACACCAGTTTCACCAACGCACAGCTGCTGGACATCATGATGGCGCAGGATTTCCAGGACCTCACCGGTCAGGTTATCAAGCGCATGATGGATGTGATTCAGGAGATTGAACGTCAGCTGCTGATGGTGCTGCTGGAGAACATCCCGGAACCGGCTGCCCGTCCAAAACGCGAGAACGAAAGCCTGCTCAATGGCCCACAGCTCGACGCCACCAAAGCGGGCGTTGTGGCAAGCCAGGACCAGGTGGACGACCTGCTGGACAGCCTCGGCTTCTAAGCGTGTCTGCCGCCTCAGGTTGTTAACGCGGTCCGAGGCGGCAAAATCAAGAATCTCCGAAAAGAGCCCGAATAAACGGGCTTTTCCCGCCATTGGATTTTCTCTGTGCTGGCATGATACCCGTGACGTAATGGGCTGAGCATGCACTGTGGCAGAAGAGAACGACGACAAAACGGAAGCCCCCACACCCCACCGACTTGAAAAAGCGCGTGAGGAAGGGCAGATCCCCCGATCCCGAGAACTGACATCCCTGCTGATCCTTATCGTAGGCGTGTGCATTATCTGGCTGGGTGGGGAGTCGCTCGCCCGTAAACTGGCGGGGATGCTCTCTTCTGGGTTACGTTTTGACCACAGCATGGTCAACGATCCCAATCTCATTCTGGGTCAAATCATTATTCTGATTAAAGGCGCAATGATCGCCTTACTGCCGCTGATTACCGGCGTGGTGCTGGTGGCGATAGTGTCGCCGATCATGCTGGGTGGTCTGGTGTTCAGTGGCAAATCACTGCAGCCCAAGTTTTCTAAACTCAACCCGTTTCCCGGTATAGCTCGTATGTTTTCGGCCCAGACCGGGGCTGAGCTGGTTAAAGCCATCCTCAAATCGACCCTGATGGGCAGCGCTGCCGGGTTTTATCTGTGGCATAACTGGCCTGACATGATGCGCCTGATCAGCGAATCGCCGCTCAGCGCCATGCGCAACGCCATGAACCTCATCGGGCTTTGCTCGCTGCTGGTGGTGCTGAGCATCATCCCGATGGTGGGCTTCGACGTCATCTTCCAGCTCTATAGCCACTTCAAGAAGCTGCGCATGTCGCGTCAGGATATTCGTGACGAATATAAGCAGATGGAAGGTGACCCGCACGTGAAAGGGCGTATCCGCCAGATGCAGCGTGCGGCTGCTCGTCGACGCATGATGGAAGACGTGCCTAAAGCCGATGTGATCGTCACCAACCCGACCCACTATTCCGTTGCGCTGCAGTATGACGAAAACAAAATGAGTGCGCCAAAAGTGGTGGCAAAGGGGGCTGGGCTTATCGCGCTGCGTATCCGTGAAATCGCGACGGAGAACCGCGTCCCCATTCTTGAAGCGCCACCGCTGGCGCGTGCCTTATACCGCCATGCGGAAATTGGGCAGCAGATCCCAGGACAACTTTATGCCGCCGTGGCGGAAGTGCTGGCCTGGGTATGGCAATTAAAACGCTGGCGTCTGGCTGGCGGTCAACGACCTGTGAAACCTGAAAACCTTCCGGTGCCTGACGCGCTGGATTTTTTGAACGAGAAGGACACTGATGGCTAATCTGGTGGCAATGTTGCGCCTGCCCGGCAACCTGAAATCGACCCAATGGCAGATCCTTGCCGGGCCGATTCTCATCCTGCTAATTCTGTCGATGATGGTACTGCCGCTCCCGGCGTTCATTCTCGATCTGCTTTTCACATTCAACATTGCGTTGTCCATCATGGTGCTGCTGGTGGCAATGTTCACCCAGCGTACCCTGGAATTTGCGGCGTTCCCGACCATTCTGCTGTTTACCACGCTCCTGCGACTGGCGCTGAACGTGGCGTCTACCCGTATCATTCTGATGGAAGGCCATACCGGCGCGGCGGCGGCGGGTAAAGTGGTTGAGGCGTTTGGCCACTTCCTCGTGGGCGGTAACTTTGCCATCGGTATCGTGGTGTTTGTCATCCTCGTGATCATCAACTTTATGGTTATCACCAAAGGTGCGGGGCGTATCGCGGAAGTCGGCGCGCGCTTTGTGCTGGACGGGATGCCGGGCAAGCAGATGGCGATCGACGCCGACCTGAACGCCGGGCTTATCGCAGAAGATGAAGCGAAAAAGCGCCGTGCGGAGGTGACGCAGGAAGCGGACTTCTACGGCTCGATGGACGGTGCGAGTAAGTTTGTGCGCGGTGATGCCATCGCGGGCATCCTGATCATGGTCATCAACGTGGTCGGGGGGCTGCTGGTCGGCGTCCTCCAGCACGGGATGGACATGGGCCACGCGGCGGAAAGCTATACGCTGCTGACCATCGGTGACGGTCTGGTCGCCCAGATCCCGGCGCTGGTTATCTCGACCGCAGCAGGCGTAATCGTCACCCGCGTGAGTACCGATCAGGACGTGGGTGAGCAGATGGTGGGGCAGCTGTTCAGCAACCCCCGCGTGATGCTGCTGTCGGCGGCGGTGTTAGGCCTGCTCGGCATGGTGCCGGGAATGCCAAACCTGGTGTTCCTGCTGTTCACCGCGGGCCTGCTGGGCCTGGCCTGGTGGATGCGCGGACGTGAAATGAAACCGGCGGCAGAGCCGGCGCCGGTGAAAATGCCGGAAAATACCCAGGCCGTCGAGGCCACCTGGAACGACGTGCAACTGGAAGATTCTCTGGGGATGGAAGTGGGCTATCGCCTGATCCCGATGGTGGACTTCCAGCAGGATGGCGAACTGCTGGGGCGTATTCGCAGTATCCGTAAAAAATTCGCCCAGGATATGGGCTTCCTGCCGCCGGTTGTTCACATTCGCGACAATATGGATCTGCCGCCCGCGCGCTACCGCATTCTGATGAAAGGTGTCGAAATTGGCAGTGGTGATGCCTATCCGGGCCGCTGGCTGGCGATTAACCCCGGCACCGCCGCGGGCACGCTGCCGGGCGAACAAACCATCGATCCGGCCTTTGGCCTGGCGGCTATCTGGATTGAGAGCGCCCTGAAAGAGCAGGCGCAAATTCAGGGCTATACCGTTGTTGAAGCCAGTACCGTGGTGGCGACCCACCTCAACCACCTGATTGGGCAGTTCTCCGCCGAGCTGTTTGGGCGTCAGGAAGCGCAGCAACTGCTTGACCGCGTGACGCAGGAGATGCCGAAGCTGACGGAAGATCTGGTTCCGGGCGTGCTGACGTTGACCACGCTGCACAAGGTGCTGCAAAACCTGCTTGATGAGAAGGTGCCGATCCGGGATATGCGCACCATCCTGGAAACACTGGCCGAGCACGCGCCGCTGCAAAGCGATCCACACGAGCTGACGGCGGTGGTACGCGTGGCGCTGGGCCGTGCGATCACCCAGCAGTGGTTCCCTGGCACCGGAGAAGTGCAGGTGATTGGCCTCGATACGCCGCTTGAGCGTCTGCTGCTGCAGGCGTTGCAGGGTGGTGGTGGCCTTGAGCCGGGTCTGGCCGACCGCTTGCTGGCGCAGACGCAGGAGGCGCTGGCGCGTCAGGAGATGCTGGGTGCGCCGCCGGTTCTGCTGGTGAATCATGCACTGAGGCCGCTGCTTTCACGCTTCCTGCGCCGTAGCCTGAACCAGCTGGTGGTGCTGTCGAATATGGAACTGTCGGACAATCGCCACATTCGTATGACGGCGACCATTGGAGGAAAATAATGCGGAAGTGGCTATGGGTACTCCTTTTCCCGCTGGCGGCGCAGGCCGCAGGTGAGGGAACGTGGCAGGCCAGCAGCATGGGCGTCACGCTAAGCCATCGCGGGGTGGCAATGTCTTCGCGTCCGCTGTCGCCGCCGGAACCGGCTTCTGGCCTCATGACGCTGGTGGTCTGGAACTATACGCTGATTGGCCCAACGCCCGCCGGGCTGCGGGTGCGTCTCTGCTCTCAGACGCGCTGTACCGAAATAGACGGTGAAAGCGGAACGACCCAGGCGTTCAACGGTGTGCCCGCCGTCGAGCCTTTACGCTTTATCTGGGAGGTGCCGGGTGGCGGTCGCCTGATCCCGGCGCTGAAGGTTCAGCGCAATTCCGTCATCGTCAACTACCGTTAACTGCCTGCATTTTCGCCAGCCTTCAGGCAAATCTGATGGCTGGCTCGCAAAATTGACCTCGCCTTTTGATGCAATAGAAACGCTGTTTTATAAATCAGTGACACGCGTGACGACACTCTTTGCATTTTTGCCATTCACCTCTGTGCGATGGCAGAAACAGAAAGGTTTCAACAAGTCGATACTTTTACTGTAGCC
The DNA here is from genome assembly GCF_019219165.1 of Enterobacter sp. ENT02. NCBI lineage: Bacteria > Pseudomonadati > Pseudomonadota > Gammaproteobacteria > Enterobacterales > Enterobacteriaceae > Enterobacter > Enterobacter sp. ENT02. The sequence goes on along the minus strand of NZ_JAHUWD010000001.1, from coordinate 629,323 downwards.
GTGTAAAAACTCCCGGACGAGGTTTGCTTACAGGGAGTCTCCCAAAACTGATTAGGGTTGACGGCAATGAAAACACGTAAAATTGGACTCGCAAATTATCTTGCTTACGGGTCAGGTGATTTCCTCGGCGCGGGTACCACTGCGCTGACGGCGGCCTGGCTTTTGTATTTTTATACCACCTTCTGTGGACTCACACCGATTGAAGCAACGTTCATCTTTGCCGCCGCAAGGGTGCTGGATGCCGTTGTCAGCCCGCTGATGGGCTTTTTGACCGATAACTTTGGTACAACCTGGCTCGGCAAGCGCTTTGGTCGCCGTAAGTTCTTTATCCTGCTGGGGATTCCGTGCGTGTTCAGCTACTCGCTGATGTGGGTAGGGGACATGAGCTTCTGGTACTACCTGCTGACCTATCTGGTGTTTGATATTGTCTACACCATGATTCTGGTGCCGTACGAAACGCTGGTACCGGAAATGACCGATGACTTTAAACAGAAAACCAAGTTCTCCGGGGCGCGTATCTCTATGGCGCAGATGTCCGCCATTCTGGCTTCCTTCCTGCCGGGGATCCTGCTGACCCATTTCGGGAAAGACAACGCGGTTTCCTTTTTCTACGCAAGCCTGGTTTTCTCCGTGCTTTGCGCGCTGATGCTGACCTTCGTTTGGTTCTTTACCTGGGAGCGCCCGCGTGAGGAGTGGTCTGAAGCGGCGCTGCGTGCCGAAGAGGAGAAGAAGAAGCTGACGCTGGGCCAGAGCCTGAACCGTCTGTTCGTGGAGTTAAGCTCGACGCTGCGTATCAAGATTTTCCGCCAGCATCTGGGTATGTACCTCGGTGGATACATCGCGCAGGACGTCTTTAACGCGGTGTTCACTTACTACGTGGTGTTCGTACTGATGCAGGAAGCCTCTATGGCGTCCAACCTGCTGGGCACGATGGCCATCTTCCAGTTCCTGGCCGTAATCGGGATGATCCCGCTGTGCATTCGCTTCGGGCCTGCACCGTCTTACCGCATGGTGGTGGTGCTGTTTGGTCTGGCATCAATTTCTTACGCCGTGCTCTACTACGCGGGTCTGAGCGACGTTTACTCTCTGCTGTTGCTGATCTCTGCGGTGGCGGGCCTCGGTCGCGGCGGTATCAACTACGTCCCGTGGAACACCTACACCTACATTGCCGACGTGGATGAAGTGATCACCGGCCAGCGCCGCGAGGGGATCTTCGCGGGCATCATGACCCTGACCCGTAAGGCGTCACAGGCCGGTGCGGTGATGCTGGTGGGCATCGTGATGCAGATGTCCGGCTTTGTCAGCGGTCAGAAAGTGCAGCCTGCGGAAGTGAGCCACACGATTCTGATGATCCTGAGCGTGGGCACCATTCTGGTGCTGTTCTGCGGCTTCCTCGTTTCCCTGCGCTTCAAGCTCAATTTGCAGACCCACAGCACGCTGCGCGAAGAGACCGCCAAAATGCGCGAGTCCGGCCGGGCGATGCCAGAAGCCGCTACGCCACAGGCCCGCGAGACAGTGGAAATGCTGGCCGGCATACCTTACGAGTCACTGTGGGGCAACAACAATATTGGTTATCTGAATCGTAATAAACCGGCGGCACCTTCGCTGAAGGATCGCGCGGTACTGAATTCGACATACAACAGAGGTTAAGATGATGAAAGTTTGGCCTGTCAAACATAGCCCGTTACTGCGTCAACCCGAGCGCTTTATCGCCCGGGACGAGCTGAAGTCGCTGATTCAAAAGGTGACGCATAACCTGGTCAATATCCACGACAAAACGGGGCAATTTTTGCTGCGGCTGGACGACGGGCGCGTAATCGACACCAAAGGCTGGGCCGGATGGGAATGGACGCACGGCGTCGGCCTGTATGGGATCTGGCAGTACTACTGCCAGACCGGCGACGACGTTATGCGCGAGATTATCGACGGCTGGTTTGCCGACCGTTTTGCGGAAGGCGCAACCACCAAAAACGTGAATACCATGTCGCCGTTCCTGACGCTGGCCTATCGCTACGAAGAGACGAAAAACCCGGCCTGGCTGCCGTGGCTGGAAAGCTGGGCGGAATGGGCGATGAATGAGATGCCGCGCACCGAACACGGTGGCATGCAGCACATCACCCTCGCGGAAGAGAACCATCAGCAGATGTGGGACGATACGCTGATGATGACGGTTTTGCCGCTGGCGAAAATCGGCAAGCTGCTCAATAAGCCGGAGTACGTTGAAGAGGCGGTCTATCAGTTCCTGCTGCACGTGCAAAACCTGATGGATCGGGAGACCGGCCTGTGGTTCCACGGCTGGAGCTACGACGGCAACCATAACTTCGCCAATGCCCGCTGGGCGCGCGGCAACAGCTGGCTCACTATCGTGATCCCGGACTTCCTCGAGCTGGTAGATCTGCCGGAAAACAACGCCGTGCGACGCTATCTGGTGCAGGTGCTGAACGCGCAGGTTGCGGCGCTGGCGAAATGTCAGGATGAGAGTGGGCTGTGGCATACGCTGCTCGACGATCCTAATTCGTATCTTGAAGCATCGGCTACCGCCGGGTTTGCTTACGGCATCCTGAAGGCGGTGCGCAAGCGTTACGTTGGCGCGGAGTATGCCGAAGTGGCAGAAAAAGCGATTCGCGGTATCGTGAAAAATATCTCGCCGGAAGGGGAACTGCTGCAAACGTCATTCGGTACGGGGATGGGAAGCGATCTTGAGTTTTATCGCCAGATCCCGCTGACGTCGATGCCATACGGGCAGGCGATGGCGATACTGTGTCTGACGGAGTATTTGCGGAAATACTTCTGAACCTGTCGATATCCCCGGTGGCGCTGCGCTTACCGGGGCTACAAAACAAAACCCGGCTTGCGCCGGGTTTTGTTTTTACATACGTTCTACGGTTTCGATACCCAGGGTATCCAGACCCAGCTTCAGGGTCTTCGCCGTCAGCTGCGCCAGCTTCAGGCGGCTGTTGCGAACCGCTTCGCTTTCTGCCGACAGGATAGGGCAGTGCTCGTAGAAGCCGGAGAACAGACCCGCCAGGTCGTACAGGTAAGCACACATCACGTGCGGCGTACCGTCACGCGCCACAACCGTCAGCGTTTCTTCAAACTGCAGCAGACGCGCTGCCAGCTGCGCTTCACGATCTTCGGTAATATTCACCGTGGCGTTCGCCAGCACGCTTTCGTCGATATTGGCTTTACGGAATACGGAGAGCACGCGGGTGTAGGCATACTGCATATAGGGTGCAGTGTTGCCTTCGAATGCCAGCATGTTATCCCAGTCGAAGATATAGTCGGTGGTACGGTTCTTGGACAGATCCGCGTATTTCACCGCGCCGATACCGACAGCGTTAGCCAGTTTTTCCAGCTCGTCGGCAGGCATGTCAGGGTTCTTCTCCGCGACCAGGCGACGGGCGCGTTCCAGCGCTTCGTCCAGCAGGTCGGAGAGCTTAACGGTGCCGCCCGCGCGGGTTTTGAACGGCTTACCGTCTTTACCCAGCATCATGCCGAACATGTGGTGTTCCAGCGGTACGGAATCCGGCACGTAACCGGCTTTACGCACGATGGTCCATGCCTGCATCAGGTGCTGGTGCTGGCGGGAGTCGATGTAATACAGCACGCGGTCAGCATGCAGGGTTTCGTAACGGTATTTCGCACAGGCGATATCGGTGGTGGTGTAAAGATAGCCGCCATCCTTTTTCTGGATGATGACGCCCATCGGTTCGCCTTCCTTGTTTTTGTACTCATCAAGGAATACCACCGTTGCACCTTCGCTCTCTACCGCCAGACCTTTGGCTTTCAGGTCTGCCACAATGCCAGGCAGCATTGGGTTGTAGAGGCTTTCACCCATCACGTCGTCGCGGGTCAGGGTGACGTTCAGGCGGTTATAGGTCAGCTGGTTCTGGGACATGGTGATGTCAACCAGCTTGCGCCACATCTCGAGGAAGTATGTGTCGCCGCCCTGCAGTTTTACTACGTAGCTGCGCGCGCGCTCGGCAAAGGCTTCGTCTTCGTCGTAGTGTTTTTTGGCTTCACGGTAGAACCCTTCCAGGTCCGCCAGTGCCATCTCGCCTGCGTTTTCCTGCTGCTGTTTTTCCAGGTAAGCAATCAGCATACCGAACTGGGTTCCCCAGTCGCCTACGTGGTTCGCACGGATCACTTTATGGCCGAGGAATTCATTGGTACGCACAGAGGCGTCGCCGATAATGGTGGAGCGCAAGTGGCCGACGTGCATCTCTTTCGCCACGTTTGGCGCGGAGTAGTCGATCACGATGGTCTGCGCCTTCGGCTGGGAAACGCCCAGACGGTCTGATTTCAGCGCCGCGTCAACGTGGCTTGCCAGGAACGCAGGCTCCAGGAAGATGTTGATAAAGCCTGGACCGGCGATTTCAGTCTTACTGGCAATCCCGGTGAGATCCAGATGCGTCAGTACCTGCTCAGCGAGTTGTCGCGGCGGCATGCCCAGTTTTTTAGCCACTGCCATCACGCCATTAGCCTGATAGTCGCCAAACTGTACTTTTGCTGACTGACGAACTTGCGGTTCGCAATCCGCAGGCGCACCTGCGGCAATCAGTGCCTGACTGACTTTTTCTGAGAGAAGAGCCTGAATATTCACCTGGATACCTTACGTTTTTGGTGCGGGGGAACAACGACCCGCGCCCGTTAAAGAATTTAGGGCGGGAGTATACTGCAAATGCCCTCTGGCGTCAGCATTGCGGGGGCTGAAGATAGTACAGAATCCAGGCTAAGAAGGTGTGCATAATCATGCAGTCGTAAAAACCCTTATTCTGCGGTTGGTCGAAAGAGGGGAACAGAGTAAATTAGCGGCTTTGCGACATGATAAGAGACTGACGTATGGCGAACTGGCAAACCATTGACGAACTGCATGATATTTCCGCAGATTTACCGCGCTTCACTCAGGCGTTCACAGAACTTGCCACCCGCCTTGGTCTGGATATCGCGCCGCTTGAGGCCGATCACATCTCTCTGCGCTGTCATCAGAATGCGACAGCCGAGCGCTGGCGTCGCGGTTTCGAGCACTGCGGTGAACTGCTTTCTGAGAATATCATTAACGGTCGCCCAATCTGCCTGTTCAAACTGCATGAACCGGTGCGTGTCTCGCACTGGCAGTTCACCGTTGTTGAACTGCCGTGGCCGGGCGAAAAACGCTATCCGCATGAAGGCTGGGAGCACATCGAAATTGTATTGCCAGGCGAGCCTGAAACGCTGAATGCGCGCGCGCTGGCGCTGTTATCGGACTCGGGCTTAAGCCAGCCGGGTATCTATGTGAAAACGAGTTCACCAAAAGGTGAGCGCGAGCGTTTACCCAATCCCACGCTTGCCGTTACTGACGGACAGGTCACGGTGAAGTTTCATCCGTGGACGATCGAACAGATCGTTGCCAGTGAAGCGTAAGAGTTGTGAGTTCAGGCCGGGACCGAAAAGGGATGGCGTGACATGATGGTTCGTTGAGTGGAAATTAAGGAGGATTAAATGGCGCTGCTGGAGATTTGTTGTTACAGCGTGGAGTGTGCCGTGACCGCGCAGGAGAAGGGTGCAGATCGCATTGAACTGTGCGCGGCACCGAAAGAGGGCGGGCTGACGCCCTCCTGCGGGGTGTTGAAGTCTGCCCGTCAGGCCGTCACGATTCCCGTTCACCCGATTATTCGTCCGCGCGGCGGTGATTTTTGTTACACGGCGGGCGAGTTCAGTGCCATGCTTGATGATATCGCGCTCGTTCGGGAACTGGGGTTCCCGGGGCTGGTAACCGGTCTGCTGGATGAAGACGGCAATATTGATATACCGCGCATGCGTCAGGTCATGAGCGCCGCGCAGGGGCTGGCCGTCACTTTTCATCGTGCATTTGATATGTGTAAAGATCCGCTTCAGGCCTTTGAAACGCTTGGAGAACTTGGCGTGGCGCGCATTTTGACATCGGGTCAGCAGTCGTCAGCTGAAAAAGGACTGCAATTAATTACGGAACTAAAAGCACATTCCGGTGTTCCAATAATCATGGCGGGCGCAGGAGTACGCGCCAGCAATCTGGAACTGTTTTTAGACGCAGGGGTAGAAGAGCTTCACAGCTCGGCAGGTCAATGGATACCGTCACCCATGCGTTATCGCAATACAGGGTTGTCTATGTCGACGGATGCTGAAGCGGATGAGTACTCACGCTACGGTGTAGATGGAGAGTCGGTTGCGGTAATGAAATCGTTGATTGAACGTCATCACGTGTAGCAACGTACCGATTTTTACCGCGCATCATGTCGCCCAATATGATGCTTGCTTGTACCAGGCCCCTGCAATTTCAACAGGGGCCTTTTTTTCTCCTTCATATTTCAAGCCGCAGCTGCGTTGGCCGCCTCGCTCACCCCGGTCACTTACTGATGTAAGCTCCCGGGGATTCGCTGCGTTGCCGCCTTGCTGCAACTTGAACTATTTCGGAGAAAACGTGCTACGAGTAGGCCGGGTAAGGCGTAGCCGCCACCCGGCTAAAAGGCTAGGGCTTCGTTGCAATCAACACCGCACGCATCGGGGCAGGATAGCCTTCAATGGTTTTGCTGTGGTCGGCCGAGTCGAGGAACTGCTCTAGCGATTCGGTGATCATCCAGTCGGTGCGGCGCTGTTCTTCGAGAGAGGTCACGCTGACATCCGCAATCCGCACATCCACAAACCCGCATTTTTCCAGCCAGTTCTTCAGCGCCAGCGCGGAAGGGATGAAATAGACGTTACGCATCTGCGCGTAGCGATCGCCCGGCACCAGAACGGCATGTTCATCACCGTCAATCACCAGCGTTTCCAGCACCAGTTCGCCGCCGCTGACCAGCTGATCTTTCAGTTGCCAGAGATGTTCAAGCGGGGAACGACGGTGGTACAGCACGCCCATGGAGAAGACGGTATCAAAGGCTTTCAGGGCAGGGAGTTGCTCAATGCCCAGCGGCAGCAGGTGCGCGCGCTGGTCGTTGCCCAGCAGTTTACGCACCGCTTCAAACTGGCACAGGAACAGCTGCATCGGGTCGATACCGACGGCCAGATGGGCACCTGCGCCAATCATGCGCCACATGTGGTAACCGCTGCCGCAGCCCACGTCCAGAATGGTACGCCCGCTCAGGTCTGAAAGATGTGGCAGAACGCGATCCCATTTCCAGTCTGAGCGCCATTCGGTATTAATGTCCACACCGTACAGCGAGAACGGCCCTTTGCGCCACGGCATCAGGTTACGCATCAGGGTCTCGATGCGGTTTATCTGCCCGGCAGGGAGCGGCTCTTTACTTTCCGCCGTCACGCTGTGCAGCAGATCCAGGCGGTGCGGCGTCAGTTCCGGCAGAAACTCCACCGCGTTGGACCACTGCTTAAGCAGCCCATGCTGCTGATCGCGCTGCCAGGTGGCGATTTGCGCAGGCAGGGTTTCCAGCCAGTAGGAGAGGTGATTTTTTGCAATCAGCTGATAGAAGTTGCCGAACTCAATCATGCTGCATCCTCAGCTTTCAGCGCCACCAGAGAGCCAAAGTTAAAGCACTGGAACCACAGTTCACTGTGCTCAAATCCCGCTTTGCGCAGGCGCGCCTTGTGGGTTTCAACGGAGTCCGTCAGCATCACGTTTTCGAGCATGCTGCGCTTCTGGCTGATCTCCAGCTCGCTGTAGCCGTTCGCACGCTTGAAATCGTGGTGCATGTTGAACAGCAGTTCGCCTACGTTAGCGTCTTCAAAGCTAAACTTCTCTGAGAGCACCAGCGCGCCGCCGGGATTCAGACCTTTATAAATTTTGTCCAGCAGCAGCTGGCGGTCTTCAGGTACCAGGAACTGCAGGGTAAAATTCAGTACCACCATCGACGCGTTTTTGATCTCGATATCACGAATATCGCCTTCCACCACCTCGACAGGGGTGGGCGCTTTATAGGCGTCAATGTGGCGTCGACAGCGTTCGACCATGGCCGGAGAGTTATCGACGGCAATGATTTTGCAGTCATCCTGACGTACGTTACGACGGATCGACAGCGTTGCCGCGCCGAGCGAACAGCCCAGATCATAGACCTGCGTGCCGGGTTGAACGAAACGTTCAGCCAGCATGCCGATCATAGAAATAATATTGGAGTAACCGGGAACAGAGCGCTGGATCATATCCGGGAAGACTTCGGCTACCCGTTCATCAAAGGTCCAGTCGCCCAGGCTGGCGATAGGCGCGGAAAAAAGCGTGTCGCGATCTGACATAACGTAAAAATCCGGGAAAAATAAAGGGGCGTATTGTGCGCTAACGGAAGGAGAAAACCAACTCCCACGGCATATACCAAAGGTTAGCCAGCACCATCAGCACAAGCGAACACCAGGTCGCGCTCATGCCGGAACGACGCCAGCGAAATACGCGGTGGTGGTAGCCGTAATAATGCATTAACCGACCCGCAATCAGGAGCAGGCCGCAGACGTGCACCATCCAGGTTTCTGCCCCGTTCATTTCCATAAACAGCAGCAGGATCAGCGCGACGGGAATGTATTCAACCGCGTTACCGTGAATGCGAATGGCGCTCTGCAGTTCGGAAAAACCACCGTCACCGTAGGAGACGCGGTATTGCATTCTCAGGCGCACAACATCAAATGAAAACTTAATCAGCAGTAATGCACCTAACACCGCATACAGCGCGCTGACCATACAAACTCCCTGTTATTTGGCAGATGGCACCTCTCTATGATAAGTGCCTTCCTCAAAAAAGAGAAGATTGTTGTGGAATAGAAGGGGCGCTGCCGACGGACGGTACCGCGGCCTGCAAGGCCTGCCAGAGAGCATCGACCAGTTCGGGAGCCTGGGCAATGTCGGGAGTGTGCAGGAAAAGATAGGGCGTGGTCGTTTGTTCCCATTTCGCTAACGTTTGCAGCCAGACGGCGAACATATCCTGATTTTGCTGCATGTTATCGCTGCCGATGAACCTGACCATTGGATTTTGCGCGGTCACGATGGCGTGCACCGGAACTTTTGGCTTCTTGCGCTGGGCATCCACAATAGCCTCATTATGAGGAATTGCGCTGTGTACCGGGCGGCTATCGAGGATCACCCGGTTAATGGAACGTTCAAGAAGACCGCGATTGAGCGTGCGTTCGGCCTCACCTTTCGCAAAGAAGTCCTGGTGTCGGACTTCTACGCCATAGGTGAATTCACGGGGCAGAACATCCAGAAACTGCCACAGCGCGGGCAAATCGCGTGGGCCAAAGGTTGCGGGAAGCTGGAGCCAGTATTGGCCAATTCGGTTGGCCAGCGGGGACATGCGCGTAAAGAACTCTTCGGTTAAGTCACCGCAGTTACGCAGCGCGGCGTTGTGGGAGATAGTCGCCGGAAATTTAAAGCAGAAGCGAAACGCGTCCGTGGTTTGTTCCCGCCAGCGCTCAACAATCTCTGCTTTGGGGAGCGCGTACAGCGTGGTATTACCCTCGACACAGTTGAAGTGTCGGGCATACTCTTCAAGGCTGGTGATGCCCAGACGCACCCATTTCGGGTGCGACCACTGGGGCAGGCCCACGTATATCATAAGGCGCTTAAAATCTCGCTTGTGCTACGTACGCGACCGATGCGCGGGAAGATGTGGGTCATGCTGCCCTGATGCTGCTCCGCAGATGCCGCGCTGCAGGCATCTTCGGCGATCACCAGATTAAAACCCAGCTCCCAGGCGTTGCGGGCCGTTGACTCCACGCCGATGTTGGTGGAGATCCCGCACAGGATAATGGTGTCGATCCCGCGACGGCGTAGCTGCAGCTCCAGATCGGTGCCGTAGAACGCGCCCCACTGGCGTTTGGTGACTTCGATATCGCTGTCGCGTTTGCCGAGCGAGAGAGGATATGTCCACCAGTTGTCCGGCAATGCGTGCGCGGCAGCCTGTGCGTCAACCGGCTGTTTCAACGCTTCGGCGAAATCCGCTGACCAGCCGACGCGCACCATGATAACAGGCGCACCGCTGGCACGGCATTTTTCCGCGAGACGGGCCGCACGGCTGACCACATCGTCAGCGGTATGTGGGCCACCGGCAAAGGGAAGGATCCCTTCCTGTAAATCAATCACTACAAGTGCAGTTTTGGTGGCATCAAGTGTCAACATAGTAACTCCAGTTAAATGAATAGCTTCGGCTACACCTTACGACGTGATTGCCTGTTATCGGTCGGATAATTTTGTTAATTTTTGTGAGAATACGCAATAAGAGTGCAGCAAACGAGCGCCAGGCCGCGCTTCTCTCTTATCGTCCGGCGGAATTTCCAGTATAATAGCCGCCTTTTTTCATCCAGTTGTGACATACAGAAAGCTGCGACATCGTGGCCTGCAAGACAGGCGACAATCAGCCTGCGGCTAATTAAGGGATATCTCATGCGTACAGAATATTGCGGGCAGCTGCGTCAGTCCCACGTCGGGCAGCAGGTTACCCTGTGTGGTTGGGTCAACCGTCGTCGTGATCTTGGTAGCCTTATCTTCATCGATATGCGCGACCGCGAAGGTATCGTTCAGGTGTTCTTCGATCCGGATCGTGCAGAGGCGTTGAAGCTGGCTTCTGAACTGCGTAATGAGTTTTGCATTCAGGTCACCGGCACCGTGCGTGCGCGTGACGAAAAAAACGTTAACGCAGACATGGCGACCGGTGCGATTGAAGTCCTGGCGTCTGACCTCGTTATCATCAACCGTGCTGAAGCGTTGCCGCTGGACTCAAACCACGTCAACACTGAAGAAGCGCGTCTTAAGTATCGTTACCTGGATCTGCGTCGCCCGGAGATGGCTCAGCGCCTGAAAACCCGTGCGAAAATCACCAGCCTGGTGCGTCGTTTTATGGATGACCACGGTTTCCTCGATATCGAAACCCCGATGCTGACCAAAGCCACGCCGGAAGGCGCGCGCGATTATCTGGTTCCGTCCCGCGTTCATAAAGGCAAATTCTACGCGCTGCCACAGTCTCCTCAGCTGTTCAAACAGCTGCTGATGATGTCCGGCTTCGACCGTTACTATCAGATCGTAAAATGCTTCCGCGACGAAGACCTGCGCGCTGACCGCCAGCCAGAATTTACCCAGATCGACGTCGAAACTTCCTTCATGACCGCCGAGCAGGTGCGTGAAGTGATGGAAGCGCTGGTGCGCGGCCTGTGGAACGACGTGAAAGGCGTTGAGCTGGGTGACTTCCCAATCATGACCTTCGCCGAAGCCGAGCGTCGTTACGGTTCTGATAAACCAGACCTGCGTAACCCGATGGAGCTGGTGGACGTGGCAGACCTGGTGAAAGCCGTTGAGTTTGCGGTATTTGCTGGCCCGGCTAACGATCCGAAAGGTCGCGTCGCGGCCCTGCGCGTTCCGGGCGGTGCGGCCCTGAGCCGTAAGCAGATCGACGACTACGGTAACTTCATTAAGATCTACGGTGCGAAAGGTCTGGCCTATATTAAAGTGACCGAACGTGCAAAAGGTCTGGAAGGTATCACCAGCCCGGTAGCGAAATTCCTGAACGCAGACATCGTGGAAGCGATCCTTGAGCGCACAGGCGCGCAGGACGGCGACATGATCTTCTTCGGCGCAGACAACAAGAAAGTCGTGGCGGATGCGATGGGCGCGCTGCGTCTGAAGCTCGGCAAAGACCTGAGCCTGACCGACGAAAACAAATGGGCGCCGCTGTGGGTTATCGACTTCCCAATGTTTGAAGACGACGGTGAAGGCGGTCTGACCGCAATGCACCACCCGTTCACCTCGCCAAAAGACATGAGTGCGGCAGAGCTGAAAGCGGCGCCGGAAGACGCGGTCGCGAACGCTTACGATATGGTTATCAACGGCTACGAAGTGGGCGGCGGTTCCGTGCGTATTCACAGCGGCGAAATGCAGCAGACCGTGTTTGGCATTCTCGGCATTAACGAGCAAGAGCAGCGCGAGAAATTCGGCTTCCTGCTGGACGCCCTGAAATACGGCACGCCTCCACACGCAGGTCTGGCATTTGGTCTTGACCGTCTGACCATGCTGCTGACCGGCACCGATAACATCCGTGATGTTATTGCCTTCCCGAAAACCACTGCTGCCGCGTGTCTGATGACCGAAGCGCCAAGCTTTGCCAACCCGGCCTCTCTGGCTGAGCTAGGCATTGAAGTGGTGAAGAAGGAAGAGAAAAACTGATATGGCATATAAGCTTCCCGTTTCTGTCCTGGTGGTCATTTATGCAGAAGACACGAAGCGGGTGCTGATGTTGCAGCGGCGCGACGATCCTGATTTTTGGCAGTCGGTTACCGGCAGTCTGGAAGAAGGGGAGACCGCGCCGCAGGCCGCCGCGCGTGAAGTAAAGGAAGAGGTCGCCATTGATGTTGCTCGCGAGCAACTGACCCTGAAGGACTGTCAGCGCACGGTGGAGTTTGAAATTTTTAGCCATTTACGTCATCGCTATGCGCCGGGTATCGAACGCAATACGGAATCGTGGTTCTGTCTTGCGCTTCCCCACGAACGGGAGATCGTGTTCACCGAACACCTGACCTACCGCTGGGTGAATGCGGCGGATGCCGCTGCACTCACCAAGTCGTGGAGCAACCGGCAGGCGATTGAAGAATTTGTAATTAACGCTGCCTGAAAAGGCGCGCTCTTTGAGGATATTTTTATGGCAGGTCATAGTAAGTGGGCCAACACCAAACACCGCAAAGCGGCACAGGATGCCAAGCGCGGTAAGATCTTTACCAAAATCATTCGCGAGCTGGTGACTGCTGCGCGTCTGGGCGGCGGTGATGCGGGTTCTAACCCACGTCTGCGTGCAGCGATCGATAAAGCGCTGTCGAACAACATGACGCGTGACACCCTGAACCGCGCAATCGCACGTGGCGTGGGCGGCGATGAAGACGCGAACATGGAAACCATCATTTATGAAGGTTACGGTCCTGGCGGTACAGCGGTAATGGTTGAATGTCTGTCTGACAACCGTAACCGTACCGTAGCAGAAGTGCGTCATGCGTTCACCAAAACCGGTGGTAACCTGGGCACTGACGGTTCCGTGGCTTACCTGTTCAGCAAAAAAGGCGTCATCTCCTTCGAGAAAGGCGACGAAGATGCGATCATGGAAGCGGCGCTGGAAGCCGGTGCAGAAGACGTGGTGACCTTTGACGACGGTGCTATCGACGTCTACACCGCGTGGGAAGAGATGGGTGCGGTACGCGACGCGCTGGAAGCGGCTGGCCTGAAAGCGGACAACGCTGAAGTCTCCATGATCCCGTCCACCAAAGCGGATATGGATGCAGAGACTGCGCCAAAACTGCTGCGTCTTATCGACATGCTCGAAGACTGCGACGACGTGCAGGAAGTGTATCACAACGGTGAAATCTCTGATGAGGTTGCAGCGACTCTCTAATGAGAGCGTATAAATCCGTTACAGGAGACGCGTGATGTCGATTATTCTCGGGATTGACCCAGGCTCACGCGTCACCGGTTATGGCGTTATCCGTCAGGTTGGACGCCAGCTAACCTACCTGGGCAGTGGCTGTATTCGCACCAAAGTCGACGATTTGCCGTCGCGTCTGAAGCTCATTTATGCGGGCGTGTCGGAGATCATCACCCAGTTTCAGCCCGACTATTTCGCCATTGAGCAGGTCTTTATGGCGAAAAACGCTGATTCGGCGCTAAAGCTCGGTCAGGCACGCGGCGTTGCCATCGTCGCTGCCGTGAACCAGGATTTGCCGGTATTCGAATATGCGGCAAGACAGGTTAAGCAGACGGTGGTGGGCATCGGTAGCGCGGAGAAAAGCCAGGTACAGCATATGGTGCGTACCTTGCTGAAGCTTCCCGCGAACCCGCAGGCCGACGCCGCCGATGCGCTGGCGATTGCGATTACCCACTGTCACGTCAGCCAGAACGCGATGCAGATGAGCGAGTCGCGGCTTAATCTGGCACGAGGCAGGTTACGATAATAAGAAATCAGGCTGGATAAACATCCAGCCTTTTTTTATTATGTCGCCAGTCAACATTTTTCCAGAACGCAGGAGCGTCACGTGATAGGCAGACTCAGAGGCATCATCATTGAAAAACAACCCCCGTTAGTGCTGCTGGAAGTGGGGGGCGTGGGCTATGAAGTCCATATGCCGATGACCTGCTTCTACGAGCTGCCGGACGCGGGCAAAGAGGCGATTGTCTTTACCCAGTTCGTGGTGCGTGAAGATGCCCAGCTGCTGTACGGCTTCAATAACAAGCAGGAACGCACCCTGTTCCGCGAGCTGATTAAAACCAACGGCGTCGGGCCGAAGCTGGCGCTGGCGATTTTATCCGGCATGTCCGCTCCACAGTTTGTGAATGCCGTTGAGCGCGAAGATCCTGCTGCGTTGATTAAACTGCCGGGTATCGGCAAGAAAACCGCCGAGCGTCTGATTGTCGAAATGAAAGACCGCTTTAAAGGTCTGCACGGCGATCTGTTTACCCCGGCGGCTGACCTGGTGCTGACGTCCCCGGGCGCGCCTGCGTCGGATGACGATGCGGAACAGGAAGCGGTTGCTGCGCTGGTGGCGCTGGGCTATAAACCTCAGGAGGCCAGCCGTATGGTGAGTAAAATTGCCAAACCGGATGCCAGCAGTGAAACCCTGATTCGTGAAGCGCTGCGCGCTGCATTGTGAGGTAAAGGATGATTGAAGCAGACCGCCTGGTATCGGCAGGCACAATTCAGGCAGATGACGTGGTCGATCGTGCGATCCGCCCAAAACTGCTTGATGAGTATATCGGCCAGCCGCAGGTTCGTTCCCAGATGGAGATCTTCATCCAGGCGGCAAAACTTCGCGGCGATGCGCTCGATCACCTGCTGATTTTTGGCCCTCCTGGTTTGGGGAAAACGACCCTGGCGAATATCGTAGCCAATGAAATGGGCGTGAATCTGCGCACCACCTCCGGTCCGGTGCTGGAGAAAGCGGGCGATCTGGCGGCAATGCTCACCAACCTTGAGCCGCACGACGTGCTGTTTATCGATGAAATCCACCGCCTGTCGCCGGTGGTGGAGGAAGTGCTCTATCCGGCGATGGAAGACTACCAGCTGGATATCATGATCGGCGAAGGTCCGGCCGCGCGCTCCATTAAAATCGATCTGCCACCGTTTACCCTGATTGGCGCCACGACGCGCGCCGGGTCGTTAACTTCTCCGCTGCGCGACCGTTTCGGTATCGTGCAGCGCCTGGAGTTTTACCAGGTGCCCGATCTCCAGCATATTGTTGGCCGTAGCGCCCGCTATATGGGTCTGGAGATGAGTGAAGAGGGCGCGTTTGAAGTGGCGAAGCGTTCCCGCGGTACGCCGCGTATCGCAAACCGCCTGCTGCGCCGCGTGCGTGACTTTGCCGAAGTGAAGCATGATGGCACGATTTCGGCAGAGATCGCCGCCCAGGCGCTGGATATGCTGAACGTCGATGCGGAAGGCTTCGATTACATGGACCGTAAGCTACTGCTGGCGGTACTGGATAAGTTCTTTGGCGGCCCGGTCGGGCTGGATAACCTGGCGGCGGCAATCGGGGAAGAGCGAGAGACGATTGAGGATGTGCTGGAGCCGTATCTGATCCAGCAGGGCTTCCTGCAGCGTACGCCGCGTGGACGTATGGCAACGGTGCGGGCGTGGAATCATTTCGGCATTACGCCACCGGCGATGCCGTAATGCATTGTTCCCTCTCCCGGTGGGAGAGGGCCAGGGTGAGGGCATCAGCACCCTCCATGTTAATTTGCGGTTTTTTTCATCATACTGAAGATAAATAATGCCGCCGCACACAGCACCACTGACGGCCCCGCTGGCGTGTCATAGAACGCCGAGAAGGTTAGCCCTCCCGTTACCGCAATCATCCCGATAATGACGGCCACACCGGCCATCTGCTCAGGCGTACGGGCGAAACGACGCGCGGTTGCCGCAGGGATGATCAGCAGTGACGTGATAATCAGCGCACCGACGAACTTCATCGCCACGCCGATGGTTAATGCCGTCACCAGCATCAGCAGCAGCTTCACGCGCTGCAGCTTCACACCGTCGACAAACGCCAGGTCCGGGCTGACGGTCATCGCCAGCAAATTACGCCACTGCCAGAGCAGAATTGCGAGCACCACCACCACGCCGATGGCGATAGAGATGAGGTCTTCCGGCGTCACGGCCAGCAGGTCGCCAAACAGGTATGCCATCAGGTCAACGCGGATATTCGACATCAGACTGACGACCACCAGACCGAGAGAGAGGGCGCTATGCGCCATAATGCCAAGCAACGTGTCTATCGCAAGATGAGGGCGTTTCTCCAGCCAGACCAGACCGGCCGCCAGCAGCAGCGTCACCACAATCACCGCGTAGAAGGGATTCACGTCCAGTAGCAGGCCAAAAGCCACCCCTAACAGAGAAGCATGGGCCAGCGTATCGCCGAAATAGGACATTCTGCGCCACACCACAAACGAGCCCAGCGGGCCCGCGGCGCAGGCAAGCATAATCCCGGCCAGCCAGCCGGGCAGTAACAGTTCAATCATGAGTGTCCGTTTCCCCGGCGCAGGACAATTCGTCCCTGTAAATCATGGCGGTGGTTATGATGATGGCGGTAAATTCCCAGCTGTTCTGCACCACGCGGGCCGAACATTGAGATGAACTCCGGGTGCATCGAGACCACTTCCGGCGTGCCGGAGCAGCAGATGTGATGATTCAGACACAGCACTTCGTCAGTTTTCGCCATCACCAGATGCAGATCGTGAGAAACCATCAACACTGCGCAATCAAGCTCACGACGAAGCTGGTCGATCAAATCATAAAGCGCAACCTGACCGTTCACATCCACGCCCTGGGTGGGTTCATCCAGCACCAGCAGCTGCGGGCTGCTCAGCAGTGCACGGGCAAGCAACACGCGCTGGGTTTCACCGCCAGAAAGCTTTTGTAACGGGGCGTCGACAAGATGACCTGCCTGCACGCGTTTCAGTGCGGGGAGGATATCGGCCTTACGGGTACCCGGGCGTAGACGCAGAAAGCGACTGACCGTCAGCGGCAGCGTGGCGTCCAGGTGTAATTTTTGCGGTACATAGCCGATGCGCAGTTTATCTTCACGTTTGATAACACCTTCATCGGGGGCTACCAAACCCAGTACCACGCGCACAAGCGTAGATTTGCCTGCGCCATTAGGGCCAAGCAGCGTCAGAATTTTGCCGGGTTTTAGATCCAGTGACACGTCAGAAAGGACGCGGCGCTGACCGAATGATACCGACACATTTTCAAGAGAAACCAAAGTCGTCATGTCAATTTAAGCTTGCAGAAGTCAACGAATGTTATAATATCACATTCCACGCATTCATTACGA
Source organism: Enterobacter sp. ENT02 (assembly GCF_019219165.1). Classification (NCBI taxonomy): domain Bacteria; kingdom Pseudomonadati; phylum Pseudomonadota; class Gammaproteobacteria; order Enterobacterales; family Enterobacteriaceae; genus Enterobacter; species Enterobacter sp. ENT02. The sequence goes on along the minus strand of NZ_JAHUWD010000001.1, from coordinate 612,073 downwards.
TGATTAGTCGCATTATGTTACATAAAAATACGCTTCTTTTCGCAGCATTATCCGCTGCGCTTTGGGGGACAACAGCACAAGATGTTAACGCCGCCGTTGTCGCTTCGCTTAAACCGCTTGGATTTATTGCCGCCGCCATTACTGATGGGGTGACTGAGACCGAGGTTCTGCTCCCGGATGGTGCATCCGAGCATGATTATGCTCTGCGTCCGTCTGATGTAAAACGCTTACAAAACGCGGACTTAGTTGTCTGGATTGGACCAGAAATGGAAGCGTTCATGCAGAAGTCGGCGAAACAGGTACCCGATGCAAAACAGGTCACTATTGCCGAACTTTCTGGCGTAACGCCGCTGCTCATGAAAGGGTCAGATGACGAGGGTGACGAACACGACCACGATCATGCTCACGACGAAAAAGGTGACGAGCATCACCATCACGGCGAGTACAATATGCATCTCTGGCTCTCCCCAGAGATAGCGCGGCTCTCGGCGGTTGCAATCCATGACAAATTAGTGGAACTTATGCCGCAAAGTCGAGTCAAACTCGACGCCAACCTGAAAGCGTTTGAGGCTCAATTAGCTGCAACCGACAAGCAGGTGGGTACCGAGCTCGCACCGCTAAAAGGAAAAGGGTATTTCGTTTTTCATGACGCCTATGGCTATTACGAAAAACACTACGGCCTGACCCCACTGGGGCACTTTACCGTTAACCCTGAAATTCAGCCTGGTGCGCAGCGTTTACATGAGATCAGAACACAGTTGGTTGAGCAAAAAGCGACGTGCGTTTTTGCTGAGCCACAGTTCAGGCCAGCGGTCGTAGAAGCCGTGGCCAGGGGAACATCCGTGCGCATGGGAACCCTTGACCCGCTAGGTACGAACATCCAGTTGAGCAAAGCGAGCTATTCGCAGTTCCTCAGCCAACTGGGGAATCAGTATGCGAGCTGCCTGAAAGGAGATTAACGAGGAAGTGAATACGTGCAACAGATAGCCCGCTCTGTCGCCCTGGCATTTAACAATCTGCCTCGACCCCACCGCGTTATGCTGGGGTCGCTTACAGTTCTCACCTTAGCGGTCGCCGTCTGGCGGCCCTATGTTTACCACCCGAGTTCTGCCCCTATCATTAAAACCATCGAGCTTGAGAAAAGTGAGATCCGTTCGCTGTTGCCTGAGGCCAGTGAACCTATCGACCAGGCTGCTCAGGAAGATGAAGCTATCCCGCAGGATGAACTGGACGATAAAATCTCCAATGAGGCGGGTATCCATGAATATGTCGTGTCGACCGGTGATACGCTAAGCAGCGTGCTCAACCAGTACGGTATCGACATGGGGAATATCAGCCAGCTCGCGGCCTCGGACAAAGATCTCCGTAATCTGAAAATTGGTCAACAGCTCTCCTGGACCTTAACCGCAGATGGCGATTTACAACGTCTGACCTGGGAGATGTCCCGCCGCGAAACCCGCACCTACGATCGCACTGCAAACGGTTTCAAAATGACCAGCGAAATGCAGCAGGGCGACTGGGTTAACAGCGTGATGAACGGTACCGTCGGGGCGAGCTTTGTTTCCAGCGCGCGCGATGCCGGGCTGACCAGCGCTGAAATCAGCTCGGTGATCAAAGCTATGCAGTGGCAGATGGATTTCCGCAAGCTGAAAAAAGGCGACGAATTCTCCGTGCTGATGTCCCGCGAAATGCTGGACGGCAAGCGCGAGCAGAGCCAGCTGGTGGGTGTTCGCTTACGCTCTGATGGCAAAGATTATTACGCGATCCGTGCCGAAGACGGTAAGTTCTACGACCGCAGCGGTACGGGGCTTGCGAAGGGCTTCCTGCGCTTCCCAACGGCTAAGCAGTTCCGTGTCTCCTCAAACTTCAACCCGCGCCGTCTTAACCCTGTCACCGGACGCGTTGCGCCGCACCGTGGTGTAGACTTCGCGATGCCACAAGGTACGCCAGTGCTGTCGGTTGGCGATGGCGAAGTGGTCATGGCAAAACGCAGCGGCGCGGCAGGGTATTACGTGGCTATCCGTCACGGTCGTACTTACACCACGCGCTATATGCACCTGCGTAAGCTGCTGGTTAAACCTGGCCAGAAAGTGAAACGTGGCGACCGCATTGCCCTCTCGGGCAACACCGGACGTTCAACCGGCCCGCATCTCCACTATGAAGTGTGGATCAACCAGCAGGCAGTGAATCCGCTGACGGCGAAATTGCCGCGTACCGAAGGTCTGACGGGTAAAGATCGTACCGATTACCTGGCACAGGTCAAAGAGGTTATGCCACAGCTGCGCTTTGATTAAGCCCTCTGTTTGTTAATGAAGCCGGCGTCTGTATGCGCCGGCTTTTTCTTTTGTACGCAAGCGACTGCCTCGCTACACTATCTGAATATATTTTTGCGTCACCAGACCCTGGAACCAGCATGGAAACCAAAAAAAACAATATTGAATACATTCCTGAGTTTGAAAAATCTTTTCGCCATCCGCGCAACTGGGGCGCCTGGCTTGGGGTTTATGCCTTTGCTGGCATAGCGATGCTGCCTGCTTCGGTGCGCGATCCCGTTCTGGGTAAAATTGGCCGTCTGGCCGGGCGTTTAGGCAAGAGCGCCCGCCGCCGCGCGCAGATTAATCTTTACTACTGTTTTCCTGAAAAAAGCGAGGCTGAGCGCGAAGCCATCATCGATGAGATGTACACCACCGCGCCGCAGGCAATGGCGATGATGGCCGAACTGGCGCTGAAAGGGCCGGAGAAGATCGTTGACCGCGTTGACTGGAAAGGGCTGGAGATCATCGATGAAATGCGTCGCAACGACGAAAAGGTTATTTTCCTCGTGCCTCACGGTTGGGGCGTTGATATTCCGGCGATGCTGATGGCATCTCAGGGCCAGAAAATGGCGGCGATGTTCCATAACCAGGGTAACAAGATCTATGATTTTGTCTGGAACACAGTGCGCCGTCGCTTTGGTGGACGTTTGCATGCGCGAAACGATGGCATCAAGCCGTTTATTCAGTCTGTTCGTCAGGGCTACTGGGGATACTATCTGCCGGATCAGGACCACGGCCCGGAGCACAGCGAGTTTGTCGATTTCTTTGCAACGTACAAAGCCACGCTGCCTGCGATTGGTCGTCTGATGAAGGTTTGCCGTGCTCGCGTGATCCCGCTGTTCCCGGTCTATGATGGTAAAACGCATCGCCTGAGCATTGAGGTGCGGCCGCCGATGGATGACCTGCTGACCGCAGACGATCGCACCATCGCGCGGCGTATGAATGAAGAGGTGGAAATTCTGGTGGGGCCGCATGCCGAACAGTACACGTGGATACTGAAGCTGCTGAAGACGCGTAAGCCGGGTGAAACAGAGCCGTACAAGCGCAAAGAGCTTTTCCCGAGGAAATAACAAACCTTCCCCCTCACCCTATCCCTCTCCCCTTAGGGGAGAGGGGAGCGGATCTTACTCTACGGTCAGTACGCGAGTGGTATTGGTTGAGCCGATGGTGCTCATCACATCACCCTGCGTCACGATGACAATATCACCGGACACCAGGTAGCCTTTGTCGCGCAGCAGGTTCACGGCATCGTGCGCGGCAGCGACGCCGTCATTGGTGCTGTCGAAGTGAACCGGGGTCACGCCGCGGTACAGCGCCGTCAGGTTCAGCGTACGTTCGTGACGGGACATGGCGAAGATCGGCAGGCCGGAGCTGATACGCGAAGTCATCAGCGCGGTGCGGCCAGATTCGGTCATGGTGATGATGGCAGTCACCCCTTTCAGGTGGTTGGCTGCGTACATCGCAGACATCGCAATCGCTTCTTCCACGTTGTCGAACTGAATGTCCAGACGGTGTTTAGAGACGTTAATGCTTGGGATCTTCTCTGCACCCAGGCACACGCGCGCCATGGCGGCCACGGTTTCTGCCGGATACTGGCCCGCAGCGGTTTCCGCAGACAGCATTACCGCATCGGTACCGTCCAGCACGGCGTTAGCCACGTCCATCACTTCCGCACGGGTTGGCATTGGGTTAGTGATCATGGATTCCATCATCTGGGTGGCGGTGATCACCGCGCGGTTCAGCTGGCGCGCGCGACGGATCAGCGCTTTCTGGATGCCGACCAGTTCCGGGTCGCCAATTTCTACACCCAGATCGCCACGGGCAACCATCACCACGTCAGACGCCAGAATCACGTCGTCCATCGCGTCCTGATCGCACACGGCTTCAGCACGCTCTACTTTGGCAACGATCTTCGCGTCGCAGCCTGCATCACGCGCCAGACGACGGGCATAGTTCAGGTCTTCGCCGCAGCGCGGGAAGGAGACGGCCAGATAATCAACGCCAATTTGCGCCGCAGTCACGATATCCGCTTTGTCTTTGTCGGTCAGCGCTTCTGCAGACAGGCCGCCGCCGAGTTTGTTGATACCTTTATTGTTCGAGAGCGGGCCACCGACGGTCACTTCGGTGAACACTTTCATGCCCTGAACTTCGAGGACTTTCAGCTGTACGCGTCCGTCATCGAGCAGCAGGATGTCGCCAGGCACAACGTCAGCAGGCAGACCTTTATAGTCGATACCCACTTTCTCTTTGTCGCCTTCGCCTTTGCTCAGGTTGGCATCCAGCAGGAATTTATCGCCGATATTGAGGAAGACTTTGCCTTCTTTAAAGGTCGATACGCGGATTTTTGGACCCTGAAGGTCACCGAGAATGGCAACATGGCGGCCCAGTTTAGCCGCGATTTCACGTACTTTATCGGCACGTAATTTATGGTCTTCTGGCGTACCGTGAGAGAAGTTCATACGCACCACGTTGGCACCCGCGGCGATAATCTTTTCAAGATTATTATCGCGATCGGTAGCCGGGCCTAATGTAGTTACGATCTTGGTTCTGCGAAGCCTTCTGGACATGTAATACTCCGTTGACTGAAACAACTTTGGTGTTGCGTGAACATTAAATCGGCCTTCATCTGCCGCAAGGCAGCAAAGAGGGGACCGAATGCCGTAAGTCGTACATCTTAGTTATTAGGGAACATCGCTCTTTATAAGCAATTCTTTATCAAAACGCGATTCCTTGAGCGCTTCCTTGACACGCTTCAAGTTATCTCTGAATTTTGCACCCCTGCGCAAGGTAAAACCGGTCGCCAGCACGTCAATCACCGTTAGCTGCGCCAGACGTGACACCATAGGCATATACATGTCGGTGTCTTCCGGCACGTCCAGAGTGATGGCGAGCGTTGCTTCCCGCGCCAGCGGCGTGCCTGCGGTCGTCAGGGCAATCACCATGGCATCGTTTTCACGTGCCAGTTGAGCCAGCTCAACCTGGCTCTTGGTGCGCCCGGTGTGCGAGATCAGTACCACGACATCATCTTCGCTACAATTCATACAACTCATGCGTTGCAGCACAATGTCATCGGTATAAATTACCGGTACGTTAAAGCGGAAGAACTTGTTCATGGCATCATGCGCCACGGCAGCCGACGAGCCAAGACCGAAGAAGGCAATGCGTTTGGCCTGCGTCAGTAAATCGACCGCGCGATTGACCGAGCCCATGTCCAGCGACTGACGTACGTGGTCCAGCGTCGCCATGGCGGATTCAAATATTTTCGCTGTGTATGCATCAACGCTGTCGTCTTCATCCACATTGCGATTAACATACGGGGTGCCGTTTGCCAGACTTTGCGCAAGATGCAGTTTAAAATCAGGAAAGCCGCGCGTTTCCAGACTGCGGCAGAATCGATTAACCGTCGGTTCGCTGACGCCCGACTCCTGCGCCAGAGCGGCGATGCTTGAATGAATCGCCTGAGCGGGAGAGGCAAGAATAACTTCGGCCACTTTTCGCTCGGATTTGCTAAGGTGTTCCAGTTGAAACTGGATTTTTTCCAGCATGTTCATTGTTAACAGGGCGCTCGTGGGGGTGGAAACGATTTCATTAATAGATGAAATCGAGATTCGATTTAGCCGATATTACCCCTGTGTTTTACTAAAGGGTAACAGTCGACAAGAAATGTTGTTGTTTTTTTTCATTACTTGATCGATGTCGGATTTTGCTGGGACCCTGTTGCGCAAAGAATCGACGTTTGTTGCGTCATTGCGCCATCGCTAACGTCTGAAGGGCGGAAAATCGCGGTATCGCACGCGACGTTAAGCGCTAATGGTTTCAGGAATGACGTAAAAGCAGTACAGTGCATTGTAATAAAATTACAACGATACCTGGCAGAAGCACCAGGTGATCTAACTGAGGAGAATGACATGGCGGTAACGCAAACAGCCCAGGCATGTGACCTGGTCATTTTCGGCGCGAAAGGCGATTTAGCACGCCGAAAATTGCTGCCTTCCCTGTATCAACTGGAGAAAGCGGGTCAAATTCATCCGGATACCCGTATCCTGGGTGTTGGGCGCGCCGACTGGGACAAGGACGCTTATACAAAAGTGGTGCGCGAAGCGCTCGAAACTTTCATGAAAGAGAAAATTGATGAAAGTTTGTGGGACACGCTGAGCGGACGCCTTGATTTCTGCAATCTGGACGTCAACGACGTAAGCGCCTTTACCCGTCTGGGCGAGATGCTGGATCAAAAAAATCGCGTCACCATTAACTATTTTGCGATGCCGCCAAGCACCTTCGGCGCGATCTGCAAAGGTCTGGGCGAAGCGAAGCTGAACGCTAAACCGGCACGCGTCGTGATGGAAAAACCGCTGGGTACCTCGCTGGCAACGTCGCGGGAAATCAACGACCAGGTGGGCGAGTTCTTTGAAGAGTGCCAGGTCTACCGTATCGACCACTATCTCGGAAAAGAGACGGTACTGAACCTGCTGGCGCTGCGTTTTGCGAACTCCCTGTTTGTGAATAACTGGGACAACCGCACCATCGACCACGTGGAAATCACCGTGGCGGAAGAGGTGGGGATTGAAGGTCGCTGGGGTTACTTTGACCAGGCCGGTCAGATGCGCGACATGATCCAGAACCACCTGCTGCAAATTCTGTGCATGATTGCCATGTCTCCACCGTCTGACCTGACGGCCGACAGCATTCGTGACGCCAAAGTGAAAGTGCTGAAATCACTGCGCCGCATCGACCGCTCCAACGTGCGTGAGAAGACCGTCCGCGGCCAGTACACCGCCGGGTTTGCTCAGGGTAAAAAAGTGCCTGGCTATCTGGAAGAAGAGGGCGCGAACAAATCCAGTAACACCGAGACCTTCGTGGCGATCCGCGTGGATATCGACGACTGGCGCTGGGCGGGGGTTCCGTTCTACCTGCGTACCGGGAAACGTCTGCCTGCTAAATGTTCCGAAGTGGTGGTTTACTTCAAAAACCCAGAGCTGAACCTGTTCAAAGAGTCCTGGCAGGAGCTGCCGCAGAACAAACTGACCATCCGTCTGCAGCCGGACGAGGGTGTGGATATCCAGATCCTGAACAAAGTACCGGGGCTGGATCACAAACATAACCTGCAGACCACCAAGCTGGATCTGAGCTACTCCGAAACCTTCAACCAGACGCACCTGGCTGATGCTTACGAGCGTCTGCTGCTGGAAACCATGCGCGGTATCCAGGCGCTGTTCGTGCGTCGCGACGAAGTGGAAGAGGCGTGGAAATGGGTCGACTCCATCACCGAAGCCTGGGCAGCCGATCAGGATGCGCCAAAACCCTATCAGGCAGGAACATGGGGACCGGTCGCATCGGTTGCGATGATCACCCGTGACGGTCGCTCCTGGAACGAGTTTGAGTAACAGTCACCTCTAGCCCAAAGGTGTTATTTTACCGGTAACATGATCTAACACAGCTAGTGGCACATTTTTTAAACTTTTAAGCTCCGCGTGGATTCACCCGCGGAGCTTTTTTTATTACACTGCCGGAAGCGATTTTGCCCTTGAGCTCCGGACAGCAAGCGTTTCAGCGTTGTTAACAACTGCCAGCGACTTTGTAAACTCCCGAGCCCAGACAAATAAATTAGAGGAGCTTTTATGAATCCGACATTGTTACGCGTAACACAACGCATCATTGAACGCTCGAAAGAGACCCGTTCCGCCTACCTCGCCCGTATTGAACAAGCAAAGAGTGAGACCGTCCACCGTTCGCAGTTGGCCTGCGGTAACCTCGCGCATGGTTTCGCCGCCTGCCAGCCGGGTGATAAAGATTCGCTGAAAAGCATGCTGCGTAACAATATCGCCATCATCACCTCCTACAACGATATGCTCTCCGCACACCAGCCGTATGAGGTCTATCCCACTATCATTCGTAACGCGCTGCACAGCGTAAATGCCGTGGGTCAGGTGGCAGGCGGTGTGCCCGCTATGTGCGACGGCGTGACGCAGGGACAGGACGGGATGGAGCTGTCGCTGCTGAGCCGCGAAGTGATTGCGATGTCTGCGGCGGTGGGCCTGTCTCACAATATGTTCGATGGCGCGCTCTATCTTGGCGTATGCGACAAGATCGTCCCTGGCCTGGTGATGGCGGCGCTGTCATTTGGTCATCTGCCCGCGATTTTCGTGCCGTCCGGCCCGATGGCGAGCGGTCTGCCAAATAAAGAAAAAGTGCGTATCCGCCAGCTCTACGCGGAAGGCAAAGCCGATCGTCAGGCGCTGCTGGAAGCGGAAGCCGCCTCCTACCATGCGCCGGGCACCTGTACCTTCTACGGTACAGCCAACACCAACCAGATGGTGGTGGAGTTCATGGGGATGCAGCTTCCTGGCTCGTCCTTTATCCAGCCGGATGCGCCGCTGCGCAAGGCGCTGACTGAAGCCGCGGCGCGTCAGGTGACGCGTCTGACCGGGAACGGCAACGACTGGATGCCAATGGGCAAAATGGTTGATGAGAAAGTCATCGTCAACGGGATTGTTGCGCTGCTGGCAACCGGTGGTTCAACCAACCACACCATGCACCTGGTCGCGATGGCGCGCGCGGCGGGCATTCTGATCAACTGGGATGACTTCTCTGACATCTCCTCCGTGGTGCCGCTGATGGCGCGCCTGTACCCGAATGGTCCGGCAGACATCAACCACTTCCAGGCGGCGGGCGGCGTTCCTGTTCTGATGCGCGAGCTGCTGAAAGGCGGTCTGCTGCATGAAGACGTGAACACGGTGGCGGGCTTTGGCCTGCAGCGTTATACCCTCGAGCCATGGCTGAACAACGGCGAGCTGGACTGGCGCGAAGGGGCGAGCGACTCTCTCGATCCTCAGGTAATCGCGACCTTCGAACAGCCGTTCTCTCGTCACGGTGGCACCAAAGTGCTGAGCGGTAACCTCGGTCGTGCAGTCATGAAGACCTCCGCTGTCCCGGAAGAGAACCAGATTATCGAAGCGCCTGCGGTGGTGTTCGAAAGCCAGCACGACGTGCTGCCTGCCTTTGACGCGGGCCTGCTTGATAAAGACTGCGTGGTGGTGGTGCGTCATCAGGGGCCAAAAGCCAACGGGATGCCAGAATTACATAAACTTATGCCACCACTTGGTGTATTATTGGACCGCCGTTTCAAAATTGCGCTGGTGACCGATGGACGCCTCTCTGGCGCATCGGGTAAAGTGCCTTCTGCCATCCATGTGACCCCGGAAGCCTACGACGGTGGTTTGCTGGCGAAAGTGCGTGATGGTGACATGATCCGCGTGAACGGCCAGACAGGTGAGTTAACCCTGCTGGTCGATGATGCAGAGCTGGCAGCACGTCAGCCTCATATTCCTGACCTGAGCGCATCGCGCGTGGGTACCGGACGCGAAATGTTTGGCGCGCTGCGCGAGAAGCTGTCCGGCGCAGAGCAGGGCGCAACCTGTATTACGTTTTAAGACGACGTGTTTTTAACGATCTGGCGAGAGAAAACTCTGATGAAAAACTGGAAAACAAGTGCAGAAGCAATCCTGACCACTGGCCCTGTCGTGCCGGTCATCGTGGTGAACAAACTGGAGCACGCTGTCCCAATGGCGAAAGCGCTGGTTGCGGGCGGCGTTCGCGTCCTGGAAGTGACCCTGCGCACCGCGTGTGCGATGGACGCTATCCGCGCTATTGCCAAAGAAGTGCCGGATGCCATCATCGGTGCGGGTACCGTTCTGAATGCGCAGCAGCTGGCTGAAGTGACCGAAGCCGGTGCTCAGTTCGCTATCAGCCCGGGACTGACTGAGCCTCTGCTGAAAGCGGCAACCGAAGGTGCTATTCCTCTGATCCCTGGTATCAGCACCGTGTCTGAACTGATGCTGGGCATGGATTACGGTCTGAAAGAGTTTAAATTCTTCCCGGCTGAAGCCAACGGCGGCACCAAAGCGCTGCAGGCGATTGCGGGTCCATTCTCTCAGGTACGTTTCTGCCCGACCGGCGGTATCTCTCCTGCCAACTACCGTGACTACCTGGCGCTGAAAAGCGTACTGTGTATCGGCGGTTCATGGCTGGTGCCAGCGGATGCGCTGGAAACCGGCGACTGGGATCGCATCACCAAACTGGCTCGCGAAGCGGTTGAAGGTGCGAAACAGTAAGTTAATCGCAGCATGAAAAACGGGCCTTTTGGCCCGTTTTTTTATCCCTCTACCTTGACGTTCGCAGCGGCCGCTTTCGCTCTCGCCACGGCGTCGTCCACGTTATCCCCGGTGGCTAACGCTACGCCCAAACGACGGGTTCCGTCGATTTCCGGCTTACCGAACAAACGGATCTGCAATCCTGCACCTACCGCTCCGTCAACGTTATCAAACGTCACGTTCCGGCTGGTCAACTCGGGCAGGATTACGGCCGATGCCGCAGGACCGTACTGGCGAATGCCGCCAACAGGCAGGCCGAGGAAAGCGCGCACGTGCAGGGCGAACTCGGAGAGATCCTGCGAAATAAGCGTCACCATGCCGGTATCATGCGGACGAGGGGAGACTTCGCTGAAAATCACCTCGTCGCCGCAAACAAACAGCTCTACGCCGAAGAGACCATAGCCGCCGAGCGCCAGGACGGCCCTGCGGGCGATATCCTGCGCGCGCTCCAGCGCCAGAGCGCTCATCTGCTGCGGCTGCCAGGATTCACGGTAATCGCCGTCTTCCTGACGGTGGCCAATCGGGTCGCAGAAATGGACGCCATCCACGGCGCTAACGGTGAGCAGCGTGATTTCGAAATCAAACTTCACGACGCCCTCAACGATCACACGACCGGCTCCGGCACGACCGCCCTGCTGGGCATAATCCCACGCGTTATCCAGCGCGCTGCTGTCACGAATAAAGCTCTGTCCTTTACCGGAGGAGCTCATCACCGGCTTAATGATGCACGGGTAGCCAATCTCCTCTACGGCCTGCAGGAATGCGGCTTTATCGCCAGCAAAACGGTAGCTTGACGTGGGCAACTCCAGCTCTTCTGCGGCCAGGCGGCGAATGCCCTCGCGGTTCATGGTGAGCTTCGCGGCGTTGGCGCAGGGCACCACGCGCTGGCCTTCCTGCTCAAGAGTAATGAGCGTGTCGGTGGCAATGGCTTCGATTTCCGGCACGACAAAATCGGGTTTCTCGCGCGTAATCAGCTCGCGAAGGGCATCGCCATCCAGCATGTTAATGACATAAGAACGATGGGCAACGTGCATCGCGGGGGCGTCGGCATAACGGTCTACGGCAATGACTTCAATGCCCAAACGCTGGCATTCAATAGCGACCTCTTTACCCAGTTCACCCGAGCCTAAAAGCATCACACGTGTCGCCGCAGGTCGCAGCGCGGTTCCTAAACGAGTCATAAAAATCCCCCTGAAAAAGTTGCGGGCAGTATAAACGAAAACGTTTGCGTCTGTCTTGCGCGCGGGGTCTTTCATCGCACAACAATTTGCGCTTCTTTAGAGCAGGCAGACATTTCCTGACACCCACTCGCTTAGGCTGTGAGCAATATGCACGGTTAAGTGAGGGGAATCATGTCAGGCTGGTTAAATCAATTGCAATCCATGCTGGGTCAGAAAGGCACATCCTCCGGCGAGCAGGGGCTCAGTAAACTCCTGGTACCGGGCGCGCTGGGAGGACTGGCGGGCCTGCTGGTCGCCAATAAATCGTCGCGCAAGCTGCTGGCAAAATATGGCACTGGCGCGCTCCTGGCGGGGGGCGGAGCCATCGCGGGTACCGTCCTGTGGAACAAATACAAGGACAAAGTGCGCACCGCGCATCAGGGTGAACCGCAATACGGAGAGCACGTCTCCCCGCTGGATATCCGAACAGAGCGGCTCATTCTGGCGCTGGTATTTGCGGCCAAAAGCGACGGACATATTGATAGCAAAGAGCGTGCGGCGATAGAGCAGCAGATGCGTGAGGCCGGTGTGGAAGAGCAGGGGAGAGCGCTGGTTGCACAGGCCATCGAACAGCCCCTCGATCCCCAGCGTCTGGCGCAAAGCGTGAAGAACGAAGAAGAGGCGCTGGAACTCTATTTTCTGAGCTGCGCGGCTATCGATGTCGATCACTTTATGGAGCGCAGCTACCTGAATGCGCTCGGCGATGCGCTGAAGATCCCTCAGGATGTTCGTGAGGGCATTGAGCAGGATATTCAGCAGCAAAAACAGACGTTACAGGCCGGGTAATCATCTGATGTGGTCATGTTTCGCTTGCATCATACGCGTGTTTTGCCAACCTTATAGGGTGTAAAACTCAAAAGAATCATGACATGCCACCGAAAGCCCGACGTACTCCTTATGCGATCACCACGCATGGTGATACGCGCATAGACCACTATTACTGGCTGCGGGATGACTCGCGTTCCCAGCCAGATGTGCTCGACTATCTGCACCAGGAAAACGACTATGGCCGCAAGGTCATGTCCAGCCAGCAGGCGCTGCAGGACCAACTGCTGAACGAAATGGTGCAGCGTATCCCCCAGCGCGATGTGTCTGCCCCCTGGACCAAAAACGGTTATCGCTACCGTCATATCTATGAGCCCGGCAATGAATACCCCATCTATCAGCGCCAGTCGGTGCTATGTGCCGAATGGGACGAATGGGAAATCCTGCTGGACGCCAACCAGCGTGCCGCTCACAGTGAATTCTATACGCTGGGCGGTATGTCGGTGTCGCCAGATAACGCCATTATGGCGCTCGCAGAAGACTATCTTTCTCGCCGACAGTACGGACTGCGCTTCCGCAATCTCGAGTCGGGGAACTGGTATCCGGAAATGTTGGAGAATATCTCCCCGGATTTTGTCTGGGCGAATGATTCTGAAACGGTCTACTACGTCAAAAAGCATGCGTCCACGCTGCTGCCTTATCAGGTCTGGCGGCACACCGTAGGGACGGATTCTGCCGATGATGAACTGGTGTACGAAGAGAAAGACGAGACGTTTTACGTCAGCCTGCACAAAACCTCATCGCGTCACTATGTGATTATTTATCTGGCCAGCGCCACCACCTCGGAAGTCCTGCTCCTGGATGCCGAACTGCCTGATGCGCAGCCGCTCTGCTTTCTGCCGCGCCGAAAAGATCATGAGTACAGTCTTGACCATTTTCAGCACAGTTTTTACCTGCGATCGAATCGCGAGGGTAAAAACTTCGGCCTCTACAAGACCAAAGTGCGTGATGAGCGTAAGTGGGAGGTGCTGATCCCCGCGCGGGAGCAGGTGATGCTGGAAGGCTTTACGCTCTTTACCGACTGGCTGGTGGTGGAAGAACGTCAGCGGGGGTTGACCAGTATCCGCCAAATCAACAGGAAAACGCGGGAGGTTGTGGGAATTGCCTTCGACGATCCGGCCTATGTCACGTGGATTGGCTTCAACCCTGAACCGGAATCGTCGCGCCTGCGTTATGGCTACTCTTCAATGACGACGCCGGACACCCTATTTGAACTGGATATGGACACCGGGCAGCGCCAGGTGATTAAACAGGCTGAAGTAAAAGGATTTGAGTCGGATAACTACCGCAGCGAACACCTGTGGGTGACCGCCCGCGATGGCGTTGAGGTGCCAGTCTCCCTGGTGTATCACAAGGCGCATTTTAACAAGGGCAAAAATCCTCTTCTGGTTTACGGCTACGGCTCCTACGGCTCCAGTATGGATGCGGATTTCAGCGGTAGCCGTTTGAGCCTTCTCGACCGCGGCTTTGTCTATGCTATTGCCCACGTGCGCGGTGGCGGTGAACTGGGCCAGCACTGGTATGAAGAGGGGAAATTCCTGAAGAAGAAAAACACCTTCAACGACTATCTCGACGTCTGTGATGCCCTCATCGAACAAGGCTATGGCGACCCGACGCTCTGCTTTGGGATGGGGGGAAGCGCGGGCGGCATGCTGATGGGGGCCGTGATTAATCAGCGCCCTGAGCGCTTTAAGGGCATCATCGCGCAGGTTCCGTTTGTCGATGTGGTGACCACCATGCTGGATGAGTCCATCCCGTTAACCACGGGAGAATTTGAAGAGTGGGGGAATCCTCAGGACGAAATCTATTATCGCTACATGAAAGAGTACAGCCCCTACGATAACGTGGAGGCGAAAGCGTATCCGCATCTGCTGGTCACCACCGGCCTGCATGATTCACAGGTGCAATACTGGGAACCTGCAAAGTGGGTGGCGAAACTGCGTGAACTGAAAACCGACGATAATCTGCTGCTGCTCTGTACCGACATGGACTCCGGGCACGGGGGTAAATCAGGGCGATTTAAATCCTATGAAGGCGTCGCGCTGGAGTACGCGTTCCTGATTGGCCTGGCGCAGGATACGCTGCCAGGCCGCGCAGAACGTTAGGCGTCGCCCAGATAGTGCTTCAGCGTCAGGCGAAGCTCCGGGCTCATTCTGTCGAGGTTGTTATACAGCCAGCGCAGATAACCCGGATCTTTATCCGCCACTTCCGACACCGGTTTGCCGCGATATTTCCCAAAGGTAAAGGTGGTCAGTAACGCAGGGCGTCCGGTGATGGTTGCCATATCATCCGGCGTCCAGCCAGAGATATTCATAATATCAATCAGCAACGCGGCGGTGATATAGCAGTCATAGAGGGCGCGGTGATGGTGCAGCCCCTCCGGCGTCCTGACGCTGAGCTTGCGGGATTTATACAGCGCCATATTGCTGTATTTAATCCCCGGCCACAGTCGACGAGCCAGCTTCATGGTGCAAATCCATTCGCCCGGCATTTCCGGAAGAACGCGACGATCAAAACTGGCGTTATGTGCGACATACCACGGGCTGCCGTAATAATGCGGTATGATCTCTTCAATCCATGGTTTGTCCGCCACCATCGACTCCGTAATGCGATGGATTGCCATCGCCTGCGGACTTATCGGACGGTCGGGACGCACCAGGTGGCTCATCGGGTTGACTATCTTTCCGTCAACCACATCGACTGAAGCCACTTCTACTATTCCGCCCTGCAGATCGCAGGTTTCGGTATCGATGACGCGCAGCATTGATCGCTCCTGACCCTAAAACGCTTAGCCTAAAGGAATGATATCGCCTTGCCAACCCTGTCTGCCAAGAGATCCGGTTAAGAGCAGTTCGCCTTTGTCGGCGCGAACGATCAGCTGACCTTTTTCATCCCATAATGCACTGCCGCTGCGGGCGTTGGCCATCAATACCGCAATGGCATACTTATGCGCGAAGCGCTGCAATGTGCTGATGGACTGCCGCCAGCGGTTATCGCCCACCGCCTGGCAGCTGGTAAATAACGTGGCTTGCGGATCGAGGTTAGGGGTGTCTGACTGGGTATCGATAATGGTGAGCTGTTTATCCCCCGGGATCAGGCTTGCCCCGCTTCCCTGAGGATAACGAAGGACAGTATCGAGATGGGGCGTGAAGAGGGCGAGTCCTTTCTGACGCTGGCCCTGATGAACGAGCGTCAGCCCTGCAATAACCGTTATATTGTGTGACTGCGCGGCGTGAAGGAGTGGGGCAAGCTGCAGATCGTCGGGCGGCGCGGGCAGGTCAGCCTCGCCGGGGCCTGTTAATGAGAGTTCAGGAAACACCAGCAACTGACACTGCTGTCGCGCCGCTTCGTCAATGAAACGGAGGTGGTGTTTTACATGGCTATCCACACTGGGGTGCTGTGCGGCATATTGAGCTGCTGCAATATTCCATCGAGACATCGTGACTTCCTTATACACTGAGTCGCCGGGATTTAAGAATACACCTAATTTTATAAGGGTTTTCTTATCCTGCCATAATCCGCGTAAGGAAGTGTAATGCGTCGTTAAGCTTATTTAACTTTAGGTTCGTACGGCAGTCGCGAGAGATTAACCGAGGCCAGGCGATGCGCAATCAGGCGTTCTCGAAACCAGTCGCGCAGGTGCGCGGGTTGTTCACGCTCGACAACTTCAGCCACGATGGGCATGTTGTAGCGTTCTTTGAATGCCACGCCAGCGGCAGCGAGATCGACATTGACTTTGTCCATCTCGTCCTGAGGAAGGGCAGCCAGATTAATGTTCATTACCTTCTCCTTTTTATGCGGCGGCAACGTTACCGCGATTGGATGACGATGACAAGCGAAGGGAGGATGATCCTCGACTCGTTTATTATACAGCGTTATTCTTTACCTTACAGGCATAACAAAAAGGAATGATTGTGATGGATTTCTCCTCTTCCCGCGCGGTGCGCGCGCTCACTTTATTGATCGCGTCGGCAGTGACGCCCGCCGTTCTGGCACATGCGCATCTCAAACAGCAATCCCCGGCGGCCAATACTCAGGTAGCGGCCCCGCAGACCCTTACGCTGAACTTCTCCGAAGGTATTGAACCGGCATTTAGCGGCGTTGTGGTGACCGACGCGCAACAGCAGGTGATGAAAACCGGTACCGCTAAGCGGGATGAAAAAGACAACGCCCGGCTGGTTGTGCCACTGGAACAACCGCTGGCGGCGGGCACCTATCAGGTGGACTGGCATGTGGTCTCGGTTGATGGCCACAAAACCAAAGGCAGCTATCACTTTAGCGTGAAGTAATATGCTGGCGCTGGTCTACGTGGCGTTACGCTTCATCCATTTCGGCGCGTTGATGCTGATTTTTGGCAATGCACTCTACAGCGTCTGGTTTGCGCCGTCGTCACTGCAACGCCTGATGCTGAGACGCTTTCAGGCGCAGCAGAAAATGGCCGCGTTAATCAGCCTGGTGACCGCACTCCTGATGTTTGCGGTGCAGGGCGGAATGATGGGCAACGGCTGGCCCGATGTGCTGAGTACGGATATCTGGCGGAGCGTGCTGGGGACGCAGTTTGGCGGCATCTGGCTGTGGCAAATCATTCTGGCCATCATCACCGCCGGTGCTGCGTGGCTGGCACCCCAAAAAGGTTCGCGACTGTTGCTGCTTGCGATGGGGCAGTTTGTCCTGCTGGCGGGCGTCGGGCATGCGGCAATGGACGACGGGGCACCGGGGGCACTGCACCGCCTTAATCATGCGATCCATCTCCTCTGCGCGGCAACCTGGCTTGGCGGATTGTTGCCGCTGCTGTTTTGCATGCGTCTCTCGAGCGGACGCTGGCAGACGGCGGCGGTCTATACCATGATGCGTTTTTCCCGCATGGGGCACTATGCCGTGGCTGGCGTGATATTCACGGGTATCATTAACGCGCTGTTTATTACCGGCATCAATGTGCCCTGGCAGGCGGGCTACGTAAAAATGTTGTTGTTCAAATGTGCGCTGGTGGCGTTGATGGTGGTAATTGCGCTGGCGAATCGGTATTTTCTGGTGCCACGCTTTCGTCCGGATGCCGGGTGGGAGCAAACCCTTTTTATCAGGATGACACAGGCAGAAGTGGTGCTGGGCGCGTTGGTACTGGCCACGGTCAGTCTGTTTGCGACCTGGGAACCCTTTTGACAAGGTTTAAAGACATATGAAAAAGACACTACTTTCTCTTTTACTGCTGGCCTGCACTGGCAGTGCGCTGGCAGCGCCGCAGGTGATCACCGTCAGCCGTTTTGAGGTGGGTAAGGAAAAATGGGCCTTCAATCGTGAAGAGGTGATGCTGACCTGCCGTCCTGGCCACGCCCTGTACGCGATCAACCCAAGCACGCTGGTGCAATACCCGTTAAACGATACCGCAGAGCAGCAGGTTGCCAGCGGTAAGAGTAACGGACAACCGATTAGCATTATCCAGATTGACGATCCCGCTAAACCTGGCCAGAAGATGAGCCTGACACCGTTTATCGAGCGCGCGGATAAACTCTGCTAACGCCAATGTTTCCAATAAAAAACCGCAGATGCTAGCGAAAGCACTGCGGTTTTTTACGTTTAATGATGCTCCGACGCTTTTTTTCAGGCCACTTTAGCTGTGGACTGGAAAACCTGGCGTCGTCATCTATTCTTAAAAGGCAAGGCGACTTAGCCTGCATTAATGCCAACTTTTAGCGCACGGCTCTCTCCCAAGAGCCATTTCCCTGGACCGAATACAGGAATCGTATTCGGTCTCTTTTTATCTATTTGTTTTTCAGTGGTTTTTTCGGTCTTAACACGAAATCCCCCGAAAATTACTCGGATATTCCATATCCTGTCTAAACCATAACATACTCTGCACCGCGCGCGTCCAGGTATTTTTTGGTCATTGTTAAATTTTTGTGGCCGAGTAAGCGTTGAGCAAATTCTTCCTCGTGCTCCGCTTCGTAGAGCCTTCTCACCAGTCTTCGGAGCACAGCGAAAAACATAAACTGATCGATCCCCTATTCACTGCTGATACCCAGGTAAGATTTCTAAAGATTAACAACAGGTTTCTTCCCAGGCATCATGATCCTGATGTAAATTTATCTGAATGAGCATTTGATGCGGCATCGCGAGAGAGATGGGAACGGTGCAGAAGGTAAGTAGTTGTTGACTCAGTGTAAGGTTGTTATAACTACAATGAGCCTATAATATTCTCAGAGATTATAAAGGGAGGAGTATTCTCCCTTGACTAAATTCGGATTAAGATTAAGATGAGTAGAATTTTGAAAAACTAATAGTGACCAGCTTTAGCATCTTTTTTCCAATAATATCTGTACTTGTTTTCAATATAATGATAACTAAATTCTGTCAAGGCGAAGGTTAAAGCAAAGAAAAAAGACAATCGAATGATGGTGCCCATATTAGTATAGTCAACACTGCCATTCATAAATAATCCCCTTGTGACAGATAATGCAATGACATGAGTTAAATAAAGTGAATATGAACGTGAGCCAATATAATCAGTTACTATCATAAAATGTTTATTCCTGCAAAAATAATTTTTATTAAAGCTGGCTATGAAAACTAAACAGCCAGACGCTAGCGCCGTAAGGCCAGTTTGAAAAAATATTACCGGCTCAGGCTTGGTAAATATAGCGAGGAAAAAACACATTAATATTAGGAATGATGACGGAATTATAGGGTTGGAAAACAAGCGTAAATCTACAGATGCGATTCTATTTTTTAAGCTTAATACAGCTATAATTACTCCTAGTGCCATAGCATCTGTCCTTAATGGCCAGCCAATAGGTGTGTGGTTATTTAATGTTCTGGGTAGAAAAAATTGAACGGCAAACACTACAGCCATTAATAAACACAGCTTTTTATTGTTAAAGGTGAAAAGAAGTATAGGAAGGAGGAGGTAAAATTGGTTTTCTAACGATAAACTCCAGTAAATACCAAGATTACCACATGTACCGTTATCTCTGCATGATAAAAAGTAAAAATTTTGTGTTTGTGTTACTGAAAATAGAGCCGAGGTTAGCAGTTTTTCAATCGGAAGAAATGCATGGGTCTTTTCCATCGCAACCGCAAGGATGAGCGATGCAATAATCCAAAAAAAAGCAGCTGGCAATAGACGCCACATCCTCTTAATATAAAATTCCTTTGTTTCTTTAATAAAAGCAATACCACTCATTGAATGTATTCCCTTTACTAACAAACTTCTTGTTACAATAAATCCAGAAACACAAAAAAACAGGTCAACACCACTTCCAAATCTACTAATGTTAAATATTTGAAAATAAAATGAATCTGGTGAGAGCAAAGAAGGGATGTGAGCAAGAAATACATATGCAATAGCGATTGCACGTAAAAATTCAATATCGTGATTCTTATTATTTACCACCAAATGAGCCCTCGCAAAAATATTTTCATATTCTTTTTTGTGTTTTTGTTAGCAACTACCGATGTTATTATAACATGGGTTTTCTTGGGTGCCAAAATTAAATTAATAAAACTGTTTTGAGATGACTGTAATGATGGTTTTGAAAGAAAATCCATACAGACTAATCTATTTAGGTTTATGTGCAATACATACGCAAATAAGATAAAAATAAATGGCAATCTAATGAGCAGATTAGGTAGAGAAAGTTGTGTAATTAAAATTATATTTTGGGGGAAAGTATGGATTTACAAGAGTAGGGTTCGGTAAAATGAAATATAAAAAGTAGAAGAAGATGCTCGGAGTTGCATTAAGTATACTGAGCTGAGCTGAGCTGAGCTGAGCTGAGCTGAGCTGAGCTGAGCTGAGCTCAGCTGAGATGATATCTGTTCCATTCATTCCAAAGGCCGAAATTTAAAACGATAAAGAAGAATGAGTAAGGCGGTTATCTCATTTTTTCGATTTCGAACATTCAGGTCACTGAAACATCGAAGAAAAAGGCTGAGATGGATACAGGAATTGTACTCGATTTCTTTTTTGTTTTATTGAAATTTAATAATATTATATAACTATTTAGTCAGAAGAGACGCTGTATCCATGCCTGTTTCAGCCATATTAAAACAGGCAAAAAGTACAGTCCTCTATGACCAATGTTGTATGCAGCAGGAAGAAGAGAAACATTTAAAAGCGTTATTGCATTGAAGCCTGGATCTGATCCAACAGCTCAAAGCGGCGGCGATATTCTGCCCGTTTCTTACTGGCAATCTCGTCCAAGGATTTACGCGCCATCTCAAGCGGCAGTTGCCAGCAGAAGGTCGAGCGTTTCTTACCGTCCAGGGTTTTCCAAAACTCATCGTAGCTGGCGTGGAAATGACGGCCTTTGCTCAGGCGATAACGCAACGCGCGGAAGACATGGCCCTCATCACTGACGGCATAAATGGCGCGGATGTTTGACTGTGCGACCAGCTGGAAAATCACTTCCATCAGCACGCGTTTTGGGAACAGGCCGTGGCAGGCGCGGGTAGCCTGTTTAATCACATCGCGTGTGACGCCACGGCGAGGCCCCTGAAGCCCGCCGATCACCAGTACCCGTTGTCCCGTGCTTTGCGCAACAGTGAAGGTCAGGCTTGCGAGCAAGGTATTCTCGTCATCGCGCAGCCATAGTGTGCTTTCACCTTCGCGCTCGGCTTTGTGAGCGGAGGAGGCGTTGACGGTATAGAGCACCTCATTTTTAGCCCTGAACTGCACGACAGGTTGCTCCTGAGGGCTGGTCAGCGCATGGGCGAGTAAGGAGTCTTTCAGACCATCAATCCAGTGGTAGTGGCTGACGATCGCGTCAGCACGGTCGCCGGCATTCAGGCCGCGCATCAAATACTGGCGGTGGGTTTTACTGGGTAACGTGATTTGCGCGGCCAGCAGCCGATCGAAGTCATCCCGGCCAGAGAGTGCCTCAAGCATGCGTCGGGTAGAGGACCAGAACAGAAGCGTGCGTAACAGGAATTTCAGCCGATACTCACGCTTTTTCCAGATGGGGCCAGGAACGCATCTTCCGTTGACCAGGTCGGAAATAATATGTGTACGATGCGGATAGAGCACATCGTTATGCAGGTGAGTATTGGACACGTTTAAACCTCTCTTTTATTTAGCTCTTATTTTAAAGGCCCGATAAAAAGGGATTAATAGCGCGGGAAGGTTTATTTCCGTTTGGTTTAGCGTTTGTTTCGCTTTGTGATGCCCGGCGCTGATATTTGCATTTTCTGATGCGGCTATACTTGTTCAGGGAGGCCTTATGTATCAGCGAATTGATGGTGGAAGGTGGCGTCACGTCTGGGTTGTGAGCGATATACATGGTTGCTATCAGTGGCTGTTGGACGAACTGAAACGCCGCCGTTTTAATCCTTATGAGGATTTGCTGATCTCCGTTGGGGATTTGATTGATCGTGGCCCTGACAGCGTTAAGTGCCTGCAGCTGCTCAATGAAAAATGGTTTCGCGCAGTCCGGGGGAACCATGAGCAAATGGCAATCGACAGCGTGGAAAATAACGACTTTGCGCTCTGGTTGATGAATGGTGGAAGCTGGTTTTCACAGCTTGATGGTTCGCAACAGCAGCAGGCGCTGACTCTGTTAGTAGCGTGCCGACAGTTGCCGCTCATTATTGAAATAACCTGCGCAAACGGTCTGAATGTTATTGCTCATGCGGATTATCCGGCAGCGGAGTATGTCTGGAATAAACCGGTCAGCGCGCAGCGAGTTCTGTGGGATCGTGACCGTTTAATGGGGTTTATGGTGGGTAAAGGGCAGGGGATCCAGGGGGCGGACCATTTCTGGTTCGGTCATACGCCACTGGATAAACGCTATGACTTTAACAATCTGCACTATATCGACACCGGTGCGGTGTTCGATGGCTTCCTTACCCTGGTTCAGCTGCAGTAATAAATAACCCGCCTTCGGGCGGGTTCACTTTAGGTCAGGCAAGACGCAAGACCCAGGCATCGTTGTTACGGTCGTAATGCTCGCGGTAAAGGACTGAGTGTTCTCCATCAAGGATAGCCGGGACGCTGGTGTCGGCATCCCAGGCATCCAGTTGCATGCACAAATCCGGGTCGGATTTGCAGGGAATACTTAACGTTCGATCGCCTTGTGCTTCGCCGCGCAATTCTGCGTCGTCGATTTCAAAAGCGCCAATACGCACGCTGGTTTTCGTCATAGTGCTCTCCGGGTTCGTTGCAAAAATCTGGTATGACCAGTACGGGCATCCATTTTTTAGCCTAGACAAGGAGAGCAAAATCGCCAGTAAAAAAATGCGCTTTTTTAGTCGGTGCGAGTGTTACCCGTAAACAAGCGACCATCACGAACCAGCTCGCGCGGATAATTATTTTTCAGCCGTGATCCGATCTTTTTCGCCAGCCCCAGCGGGAACCCCTGATAGGTGACAATGACCTCATCCTGGGACGGGGTGCTTTCAGGGTAAACATCACGGCCGCGATACCACTCTTCGGCTTCCTGATGCGTCAACTCAAAGGTGTTGTCGCTACCCGCCAGCGCAATAACCGCCTCGTGCTGCCAGCGGTACCCCTTGTTGTGTACTTCCGCCAGGCGGATACCGATACGGGAAAAGCGGACTTTACCGATAAGCGGCTCAATGTGTGCCGGGAACAGCCATATCTCTTTATCACGTATCCAGAGATGCAAACTCTCGTCCCAGACCAGCCCGACCTTGTTGGCGGCCGCTTCAAGCTGCGCGGCATCGCGACCTTTAAGCGGCGCAAACGGGAAATTACCGACTTTGAATTTTGGTATTGGCAGGGGAGCCACCGCCTGCGTTTTACGCAGACGTGCGACAAAGAACCCTTCACAGTCGTAAATTTGTGGGAATACGTGGAGGAAACCATCGGGCGTGGCCGCCTCATGTGCCGTGGGGAATAAGTCATTAAGGGGCAAGAACTCAACCGCATCGGGGTATTGCGCTTTCAACCACAAACAAACCTCTTCGTTCTCATCGCGGTTTAAGGTGCACGTTGAGTAGACCAGCGTGCCGCCGGGACGCAACGCGTGAAACGCACTCTCAATCAGCTCGCGCTGCGTGGCAGCGATATCCAGGTTGCTTTCCACCGACCAGTTTTTAAGTGCATCAGGATCTTTGCGCACCACGCCCTCGCCGGAGCAGGGAGCATCCAGCAGAATGGCATCGAATGCCTCCGGCAAGGCGGCACCGAATACGCGACCGTCAAAATGCGTCAGGGCCACGTTATGGATACCGCAGCGGCTGATATTGGCGTGGAGCACCTTCACTCGGCTGGCGGAAAACTCGTTGGCGAGAATTGCCCCGCGGTTGCCCATGCGTGCGGCAATCTGCGTGGTTTTTGAGCCGGGTGCGGCGGCGACATCCATCACGCGTTCGGGCGCGTTACCCTCAGCGAACAGGGCGGCAACCGGCAGCATCGAACTTGCTTCCTGAATATAGAACAGCCCGCTCAGGTGTTCAGCGGTGCTGCCCAGCGGTAAAGCGTCCTCGTCGTCGCGCTCGATCCAGAAACCTTCTTCACACCATGGCACCGGCGTAAGTTGCCAGCCATACGGCGACACCAGCGTCAGAAAATCGGCCACGCTGATTTTGAGCGTATTGATGCGGATGCTACGACGCAACGGGCGCTGGCACGCGGCGATAAAATCATCGAAGGAAAGATGAGAAGGAAGCGCCTCGCGCATCTGCGCCAGGAATTGTTCAGGAAGAAATACGGAGTTTTGAGCCACGGGCACACCACAGGGAAACATTCAGGCGCGCAGTGTAACATAAAGGCTCCGGCGCGTTGACACCGGAGCCTTTCAGATTAACGCGGCAGGGCGGTTCCCCATTCGCGCCACTCTTTGGGTTCACTTTCAAGGAGCAGGAAGTGTTTACCTGGCTGGGCTTTCGGTGCCAGCGGTGTACCCGGTGGCGTTGCGAAGGCGATACCGCCGCGTATGAACTGGTTAAAGGTACCGGTTTTCACCACGCCGCCCGTCAGGCCAAAGTCCAGTGAATATCCGGAGGCCAGCCAGAATACGGAGTTGTTGCGTACCAGGTGCTGGTAACGATCGCTAATGCGCAGCGCGACCATCACGCGGTCCGAAAGGGTACCCAGCGTCAGGCCCGTCACGGTGCCGACTTCAATACCGCGGAACAGCACCGGTGTACCGATGGACAGTCCACCGGCTTCCGGGACTTCGACCACAATGCTCAGGCCATCAAGGTAGCGCGAGTCGGTAATCGTCGCTTCCTGCAGTTCAAAGTCACGACGGGCTTTCCCTCGACCGGCTTCAACGTTGATGTAGGGCTGCAAAATAGTGTCGAGATGCTCAACGCCTGCGGCAGAAATCTGCGGCGTGACCACGGAGAAACGTGAGCCCGCACGGGCGAAGGTCTGCACATACTCCGGATAGAGCACGGCGGTGGCCTGCACTTCATTGCGCGATGTGATCAGCGTTAGCTTCTGGATCTGCCCGATATCAATGCCCAGATAGCGAATAGGCATTCCCTCAGCCAGTTTCCCCGCATCGAAGGCATGGAGGGTAATCTGTCCGCCTACGGCACGCGCCGCGGTCTCAGACGGGAAGAGGATACGCTTATCCCCCTTGCGCATATCGCCACCCGCACCGGGCAGATTATCGAAGCTAATCGCACCGCGCAGTGCGCGGGAAAGAGGAGAGGCCTGCACGGTTAATCCGCTGCCGTTAAGCTGGACCTTCGCACCGCCTTCCGCCCAGAACACACTATTTGCGGTGAGTAGCTTGCGGTATTCCGGCTTGATATGCAGTTCGATATCAAAGGCGTCCGCGCGCGGACGTACGGTGATCACTTCCCCGACCTCAAACTTGCGATACAGCACAACCGAACCGGCCTGCACGTCTGGCAGCGTCTCGGCGCTCAGCGTCAGCGTGGTGGTCGGCAGATCGCTCAGACTGTTTTCTATCGCCTTGTCCAGATTGGCATACAGGGGATAACTCTCCCGCACGGGGCCTTTATTGCCCGGCAGAATGCGGATCCCGCCGTTGACCCATTCGCTGGCGCTGGCGCCGAGAAACTCAACGCCGTCCAGACCGACCTTCACATCGACGCGGCTGTTCACTACAAACTTACTGTCACCATGCACCAAATCGCTGTACTGCGGATCGATAGCGGCCGAGAAGGTGACCCCTTTTTCCGACAGGGTGCGCTCCAGCACCTGGCCCACCTGCACGCCATGTAAGATCAGCGGCTGACCGGCTTCAATGCCGTAACTTTCCGGGGCGTTAAGCGTGACGGTCACAACGCCGGGTTTTTGCAGCAGCGCTTTGTCCGCCGGGGCGATAACAAAACTGTTGCTGGGCTGCCCCTCTCCGGGGATAAGTTCAAAGGTAGCGCCCGTAAGCAGGCTGCTGATGCTGGCATCACTCAGCGACAGTTTTGGACTGCGCATCTCAATACGCGTTTTCTCTCGCAGGAGATCGACCACGCTCGGATCAACGGTCATCTCACCGGTTACCGAACCGCCGGGATTGAGCGTCATTTTCGTCAGCTGTCCGACCTCAAGCCCTTGATACATTAGCGGAGTCGAACCGGCTTTCAGCCCTTTGGCGTCGGGCAGGGCAAGTTTCACGATAACACCGCGCTGGCTGTGGGCCAGATCGGCGTACAGTCCAAAGGTATCATCGGCTTTGGCAGGGCTGGACCCTTCCGGGGAATCGAAGGCAATAGCGCCATTCACCAGCGCCGCCAGGCTTTCCAGCTTCACTTTTGCACCGCTCAGGCTGACGTCCGCATCCACGCCGGACACATTCCAGAAGCGGCTGCCTTTTTTCACCAGGTTAGTGAAGCGGCGATCGATCAACACGTCAATGGTCACACCCTGTTTGTTCGGGTTGATGGCGTAATCGTAAACGCGACCCACCGGAATTTTGCGGAAGTAAACCAGCGAACCGCTGTTCAGTGAACCCAGGTCAGGTGCCTGCAGGTGGATCATCAGGTCGCCGTTATTGAGTCGGTACTTCGGCTGCGTATCGAGCGCCACAAAGTGATCCTGCGGCTCGCCTTTACCCGGCATCATGCCGATATAGTTACCGCCAACCAGGGCATCCAGCCCCGACACACCGGCGAGAGAGGCTTTGGGCGTCACCAGCCAGAACTGCGTTTCGCTGCGCAGAGCATCCTGCATGTCAGATTTGATACTGACTCGCACCTGAATTTTGTTCAGCCCTTTTCCTAGCGTGATATCCTGGACTGTACCGACTTCCACCCCCTGGAAGCGAACAGGGGTGCGCCCGGCGACGATACCGTCGGCGGTCTGGAAGTCAATGGTGACAGTACTTCCGCGATCTTCATAGCTCGTCCAGATAAGCCAGCCCGCGATCATCAGGGCGATCACGGGCAGCAACCAGAATGGCGAAATGCGGCGTTTTGTTTTAATTCTCGCTTCAGTCGGCGAAGCGGGCGTTTCCTGACTCATGTGCATCCCAAAGTAAGCGGCTATCCAGCCATTCCACAGCAAGAATAGTCAATATCACCGCAGAGCCGAAATAAAAAGCTGCGGGTCCCATTGTAAAAGCAAGCAGCTGATCGCGATTGATGAGCGACATCATCAACGAAATCACGAACAGATCCAACATCGACCAGCGACCAATCCAGGTAACAAACCGCAGAAGCAGGATGCGTGTGCGCAGGCCCTGTTCGCATTTAAAATGGATGCTGATAAGTAACGTAAACATCACCACCACTTTGGTGAACGGCACCAGGATACTGGCGATAAACACGATGGCCGCCACGCCCACGTTGCTGTGGGCGAGGGAGATAATCCCTGAAAGGATGGTGTCTTCCTGGCGCGCGCCATTCACGTAAATGATTGAAATCGGCAGCATGTTAGCCGGGATCAGGAATACCATGGAAGCAATCAACGCTGCCCAGCATTTTTGCAGGCTGTTGTTGCGCCTCAGCCTTAGCGGAATATGGCATCGCGGGCAGCGTCCCCGTGTATCCGGCAAGCCGGTGTAGTGGCAACCTAAACAGACGCGCAGGTTTTCATCCGGACGCGAGGCCGGGCGCTGGGGATAAAAACGCTCCCAAAGCTGCTCTACGTTCAAATGGATCAGCGTCAGAATACTGAGCAATACCAGGCAGATGAAAGCGAACAGCCCAACGCCGGGCTGCAAAAATGCGTAGTCCTGCACTTTAATTGACGCCACACCGACCCCGACCAGGTAGATGTCCAGCATGACCCACTCTTTCAGCTTATCGAGCATCAGCAACACGGGGCGCAGATTCATCCCAAGAATATTACCGAGCCACAGATAGGCGATGGCGGCGACCAGAACCAGTGGCGCACCGACGGTACAAAACAGCACCATGGCGGCGGTCAGGGGATCGCCCTGGCGCGTCATCTGCCAGATCCCTTGCAGCACGTTGGCATCAATACGCACGCCGAGCAGATAAAGTTTCAGCAGTGGCTCGCTCCAGGCAAAGGGCATAAGCAAGAGCATTGTCACGGCCATGGCTGCCAGACGGGTCAACGACCAGTCCCGCCCGTCGCGGATTTTGGCGTCACAGCAGGGACAAAACGCACTTTGGTGCGATTTCATCTTCGGCAACATAAAAAGCGTATCGCACTGCGGGCAACGCTGATAATGTGCACGAGGCAGGGCTTCACTGACCGTATGGATAGTGATCTTCTTTGTCGGCGTAATTTTGGTTGTTTTTAAGGCCATCAGCTGCGCACAAAAGTGTATTGTTGAAAGTTATATTAACTCATGAATTGATTCATCTTGAGCATGAGCGCATTTAATGCTTATTTTAATAGGCTATGCGGTAATTTTGTAAGACAACTAAGTGATTGAAGAATGAGCAAAACAGAATTCTACGCGGATCTCAACCGCGATTTTAAGGCATTGATGGCAGGTGAAACCAGCTTCTTAGCCACTCTGGCAAATACAAGTGCATTATTGTTTGAACGGTTGACCGAGGTTAACTGGGCCGGTTTTTACCTTCTTGAAGGTGAAACACTGGTGCTGGGGCCTTTCCAGGGAAAACTGGCCTGTGTGCGTATTCCAGTCGGACGCGGCGTATGCGGTACTGCGGTGGCCACCAACCAGGTTCAGCGCGTGGAGGATGTTCACGCTTTCGACGGCCACATTGCCTGTGATGCGGCAAGTAATTCTGAAATCGTACTGCCGCTGGTGGTAAAAAATCAGATTATTGGCGTTCTGGACATCGACAGTACGGCTTTCAGTCGCTTTACGTCTGAAGACGAGCAGGGCCTGCGCGAGCTGGCGGCGAATCTCGAAAACGTTCTGGCAGCAACCGATTATCAAAAATTCTTTGCGAGCGTCGCAGGATAATCAACGGATAACGTAGCAATTACTGATAGCGTCATTATAATGTCGCCTGTTCATGCCTGCGCGAGTTGGCAACGTCCGTTGTAATCAGGAAATTTCATGGAAAATCAACCTAAGTTGAATAGCAGTAAAGAAGTTATCGCATTTCTGGCCGAGCGTTTTCCTCAGTGCTTCAGCGCTGAAGGTGAGGCTCGTCCTCTGAAAGTCGGTATCTTTCAGGATCTGGTCGCGCGCGTTGAAGGTGAGATGAATCTCAGCAAAACGCAGCTTCGCTCTGCCTTACGTCTTTATACGTCTAGCTGGCGTTACCTGTACGGTATCAAACCGGGTGCAACCCGTGTTGATCTCGACGGCAACCCTTGCGGCGAACTGGATGAGCAGCACGTTGAACATGCGCGCAAGCAGCTGGAAGAAGCCAAAGCACGCGTTCAGGCACAGCGTGCCGAACAGCAAGCGAAAAAACGCGAAGCCGCTGCGGCAAATGGTCAGGAAGATGCGCCACGTCGCGAGCGTAAACCGCGTCCAGCACCGCGCCGCAATGAGAATAGCGATCGCAAACCGCGTGCAGACAAGCCAGCAGCTAAAGCCCCACGCGCGCCTCGTGAAGAGCAACGCCATACCCCAGTTTCTGACATTAACGCACTGAGCGTCGGTCAGGCTCTGAAGGTCAAAGCGGGTAACAATGCGATGGACGCCACCGTACTGGAAATCACCAAAGACGGCGTTCGTGTACAGCTGACTTCTGGTATGTCAATGATAGTACGCGCAGAACACTTGTTGTTCTGAAACGGAGGCCAAGCCTGGCATGAACACTTTTTTTAAGCTCACCGCGCTGGCGGGCCTGTTTGCTATAACAGGTCACGCCTTCGCTGTGGACGATATTACGCGTGTTGATCAAATTCCGGTATTAAAGGAAGAGACGCAGCACGCGACGGTGAGTGAGCGCGTGACGTCGCGCTTTACTCGTTCGCACTATCGTCAGTTCGATCTCGATCAGGCCTTTTCGGCCAAAATCTTCGACCGTTATCTGAACTTGCTGGATTACAGCCATAACGTATTGCTGGCCAGCGACGTCGAACAGTTCGCTAAACGTAAATCCGACGTGGGTGACGAACTGCGCTCCGGTAAGCTGGATCTGTTCTACGATCTGTATAATTTATCGCAAAAGCGTCGTTTTGAACGTTATCAATACGCGCTGAAAGTGCTGGAACGTCCAATGGACTTTACCGGCAACGACACCTTTAATCTGGATCGCAGCAAAGCGCCATGGCCGAAAGACGAAGCCGAGTTGAATGCGCTGTGGGACGGAAAAGTTAAATATGACGAACTGAGCCTCAAGCTCACCGGCAAAGACGAGAAAGAAATTCGTGAGACCTTAAACCGTCGCTACAAATTTGCCATCCGACGCCTGGCGCAGACCAACAGTGAGGATGTTTTCTCACTGGCAATGACGGCGTTCGCCCACGAAATTGACCCGCATACCAACTATCTCTCTCCGCGAAATACCGAGCAGTTTAATACTGAAATGAGCCTGTCTCTGGAAGGTATTGGCGCAGTGTTGCAGATGGACGATGACTACACCCTTATCAACTCCATGGTGGCAGGTGGCCCTGCCTCCAAAAGCAAAGCGATTAGCGTAGGCGATCGCATTGTCGGTGTTGGTCAAACCGGACAGAACATGGTCGATGTGATCGGCTGGCGTCTGGACGATGTGGTTGCGCTGATCAAAGGGCCGAAAGGTAGCAAAGTTCGCCTGGAAATTCTGCCTGCAGGGAAAGGGACGAAAACCCGTATCGTCACCCTGACACGCGAACGCATTCGTCTTGAAGACCGTGCCGTCAAAATGTCGGTGAAAACCGTCGGTAAAGAGAAAGTCGGTGTTCTGGATATCCCTGGCTTCTACGTTGGTCTGACCGACGACGTGAAAGTGCAGCTGCAGAAGCTGGAAAAACAGAACGTCAGCAGCGTGATCATCGATCTGCGCAGCAACGGCGGTGGGGCGCTGACCGAAGCGGTTTCCCTGTCGGGTCTGTTTATTCCGTCTGGCCCGGTTGTTCAGGTTCGTGATAACAACGGTAAAGTGCGTGAAGATGCCGATACCGATGGTGTGGTCTATTACAAAGGCCCGCTGGTGGTGTTAGTCGATCGCTTCAGTGCGTCTGCTTCTGAGATCTTTGCCGCGGCAATGCAGGACTATGGCCGTGCGCTTATCGTCGGTGAGCCGACCTTTGGTAAAGGCACCGTTCAGCAGTACCGTTCTCTGAACCGTATTTACGATCAGATGCTGCGCCCGGAATGGCCTGCGCTGGGCTCCGTTCAGTACACTATTCAAAAGTTTTACCGCGTGAACGGTGGCAGTACGCAACGTAAAGGCGTGACGCCGGATATCATGATGCCAACGGGCACCGAAGAGACCGAAACGGGCGAGAAGTTTGAAGATAACGCGTTGCCGTGGGATAGCATCAATGCTGCGACGTTTGTGAAATCTGGCGACATGACTCAGTTTGGTCCTGCGTTGTTGAAAGACCATAACGAACGCATCGTGAAAGATCCTGAATTCCAGTACATCCTGAAGGACATTGCGCGTTTCAATGCCCTGAAGGCGAAACGGAACATTGTTTCTCTCAATTACGCTCAGCGTGAAAAAGAGAACAATGAGGATGACGCAACGCGTCTGGCGCGTATCAACGATCGCTTCAAACGTGAAGGTAAGCCTCTGCTCAAAAAACTGGACGATCTGCCAAAAGATTACCAGGAGCCGGATCCGTATCTGGACGAGACGGTGCATATCGCCCTCGACCTGGCGAATCTGCAAAAAGAGAAACCCGCAGTGCAACCGGCACCTGCAAAATAATCCCTCAACAGGCACAAGACATTGTGCCTGTTTTTTTTAGTTCTGCTTCCTCTCGTCAAGCTGCTCTTCAATTGTGTAAAGTTGTGTCTTTCTGGTGACTTACACCCCTCGAATCCTTGAAAATAGCCACAATACCCATACGATGTGGGTAATCGCATAGTGCGTTTTGTTAAACAGAGGTTAAAAGAAAATTATGATGCGAATCGCGCTCTTCCTGCTCACCAACCTGGCGGTTATGGTGGTATTCGGGCTGGTGCTAAGCCTGACAGGAATTCAGTCGAGCAGCGTTCAGGGTCTGTTGATTATGGCGCTGCTGTTTGGTTTTGGTGGCTCATTCATCTCACTGCTGATGTCGAAGTGGATGGCGCTGAAATCAGTCGGTGGTGAAGTTATCGAGCAGCCGCGTAACGATATGGAACAGTGGCTGATGAACACGGTGGCTCAGCAGTCAAAGCAGGCAGGCATCGCGATGCCTCAGGTTGCAATTTACCATGCGCCGGACATTAACGCCTTCGCAACGGGGGCACGTCGTGATGCGTCTCTGGTTGCCGTCAGCACCGGTCTGCTGCAGAACATGAGCCGTGACGAAGCCGAAGCGGTTATCGCTCACGAAATCAGCCATATCGCAAACGGTGATATGGTTACCATGACCCTGATTCAGGGCGTGGTGAACACCTTCGTGATCTTCATCTCTCGTATCCTGGCGCAAATCGCGGCAGGCTTTATGGGGGGCAACCGCGACGAAGGTGAAGAGAGCAACGGAAACCCGCTGATCTATTTCGCTGTTTCGATGGTACTTGAGCTGGTGTTCGGTATTCTGGCAAGCATCATTACCATGTGGTTCTCACGTCACCGTGAATTCCACGCGGATGCGGGCTCTGCAAAACTGGTAGGGCGTGAGAAAATGATTGCTGCGCTGCAGCGTCTGAAGACCAGCTACGAGCCGCAGGAAGCGAACAGCATGATGGCCTTCTGCATTAACGGTAAATCGAAATCACTCAGTGAGCTGTTTATGTCTCACCCGCCGCTCGATAAACGTATTGAAGCGCTGCGCAGTGGCGAATACCTGAAGTAACGCGAAGACACCGAAAAAAGCCGGGCTGGAGAGTACTCCGCCCGGCTTTTTTTATGCCTTCACGCCGGGCTGGGTGACCCGAAGTCCGCTGATTATGGCCGCGAGGGTAGCAAGGAAGCCTGCGGTCAGGAGCGCAATGTGGTTACCATTCTGCCCGGCAAGGTTAAACATCAACGCAACCAGTGCAGCACCGGTACTTTGACCCAGCAGACGCGCCGTGCCGAGCATGCCGCTGGCTCCCCCGCTGCGATGGCGCGGTGCGGAAGTGGTAATGGTGTGGTTGTTCGGCGACTGGAACAGACCAAAACCCGCACCGCACAGGATCATGCGCCAGATGATATCCAGATCCGTAGGCGATGAGGGAAGCAGAGCCAGGGCAAACAAGCCGGTTGCCATCACCGCCAGCCCGATTGCACCCAGCAGTCCGGCATGCACGCGTTCGATCAAATACCCGGCCAGCGGCGCCATCACCATCGTCGCCAGCGGCCATGGCGTTAACAGCAGCCCGGTTTCAACCTCAGAACGACCAACCACACTCTGCAGGAAGAAGGGCAGGGAAACCAGCGCCAGCATCTGGGCACAGAACGAGCAGATCGAGGTGCAAATAGACAGTGAAAAAAGGGGAATACGCAGCAGGTCTACCGGCAACAAGGGTACCGGCAGTGCAAGCTGGCGACGCACAAAGAAGAAGCCTACAACCAGCAGAGCGGCAAGTTCTGCGCCGGTAAGCGCTAACGACTGACCCTGGGCAAACCCGCTCAGAGCCGTGATCAGCAGGCCAAAGGTCAGGGCATTCATTACCGCACTGGGCAGATCAAAGCGGGGCATGGTGCTTTTCGGGCCATTACCAGGGAGATAGCGCAGGGCAAAGACGATCGCGACGATGCCGAGCGGCACGTTGATGGCGAAAAGCCATTGCCAGGAGGCGACAGAAAGAATGGCCGCCGCAATAGTCGGTCCGGCGGCAGAAGAGACCGCGACAATAAATGAGTTGATCCCCATACCGCGCCCTAAATGGCGCTGAGGGTAGATTAAGCGGATCAGCGCGGTGTTGACGCTCATCAGCGCCGCGCCGCCAAAACCCTGGGCAATACGGGCTATCGTCAGGGTGTGCAGTGAATCTGAAAGAGCGCAGAAAAGTGACGTCAGGGTAAAAACCACCAGCCCGCACTGATAAACCCGGCGATAGCCGAACATGTCGCCCAGAAAAGAGAATGAGAGCAGCGAAACCACAATGGCTATCTGATAAGCGTTGACGATCCAGATAGAACTGGCGGGGGAAGCCTGCAGATCGCTGGCAATCGTTGGTAGGGCAACGTTAGCAATGGCACCGTCGAGAACGGCCATGGAAATACCGATGATAATCGTCGCAATAGCGCCGTAACGCTGGGGCAAAGGCAGACCATCGGAAAGGATTTTTTGCATTTTGGGTGAATAGCTCGGTAGGAAATTATTCTCAGGGTAACTATTTTAGCACTGTTAATTCCGTTTTATGTCGCAGATTTGTAACGAAGTAAACGAGGATTGATTGCAGCTAGCATGACGGGAATTTATAATAAAAACCGGTTCTGATTTTTATAAAACACTCTCCATGAGGTGATAAATGGCAATTGCAGATTTGGATAAGCAGCCAGATTCTGTTTCTTCCGTGCTGAAGGTGTTTGGCATCTTACAGGCGCTCGGAGAAGAGCGTGAAATTGGTATTACAGAGTTGTCGCAGCGTGTGATGATGTCGAAAAGCACCGTTTATCGCTTTTTGCAAACCATGAAGTCACTGGGCTATGTTGCGCAGGAAGGCGAATCTGAAAAATACTCGCTGACGCTGAAACTGTTCGAACTGGGTGCCCGTGCCCTGCAAAACGTTGATCTGATCCGCAGTGCGGATATTCAGATGCGCGAACTTTCTCGTCTGACAAAAGAAACGGTCCACCTTGGCGCACTGGATGAGGACAGCATTGTTTACATCCATAAAATTGATTCCATGTATAACCTGCGCATGTATTCGCGCATTGGTCGCCGGAACCCGCTCTACAGTACCGCCATTGGTAAAGTACTGCTGGCATGGCGCGACCGTGAAGAGGTGGAGCAGATCCTCTCTGGCGTGGAATACAAACGCAGCACGGAGCGTACCATCACCACCACCGATGAGCTATTAGCGGTGTTGGATAAAGTGCGTGAGCAGGGTTACGGTGAAGATAACGAAGAACAGGAAGAAGGGCTGCGCTGCATTGGCGTTCCTGTGTTCGACCGCTTCGGTGTTGTTATTGCTGGCCTGAGTATCTCGTTCCCGACGCTGCGCTTCTCCGAAGAACGCCTGCATGAGTACGTGGCTATTCTTCATACTGCCGCGCGTAAAATCTCTGAGCAGATGGGCTATAACGATTATCCGTTTTAACCCCGGCAGGGATAAAAAAAAACGCCGCATTTGCGGCGTTTTTCATGGATGCGGTTCAGCGCTATTTAGCCGTTATCAATTACTACGGACGATTTACGCAGGACGGGGCAGTTGGTCAAACCGATGATCCCACTGTCCGAGTGGATGTACTGCGCAGTACTCATGCCCTGGGCTGTCAGATATTTACACTTGATACCTAAACCTGCGGCGTTTTCGGTGCTCCCCACAAGCACGCCATATCCGGTTAACAGAAGACCAGTCCAGAGAACGGCCAGTGCAATAATAGTTCGAATGATTAAATGCATCATTGCCTCTTTATCGTTGTTGTCATGCATTTAGCCTAACCTGTTTACTCAGTGAAACAAGTGCACGATTCCGAAAAGAGTTTGATGAGGGTACAGTTAGACGCTGTTTAAGATAGCCGTGATAACCTGGCTGCCTCGGGTCATAAAACGGAGAGTGGAGTGAAAAAAATACGCTGGGTAATTCTGGTTATCGTGTTGGTGGCATGTGTGGTGCTGTGGACACAGACTATCAACGTGATGTGCGATCAGGATGTACAGTTTTTTAGCGGCGTTTGCGCAATCAACAAGTTTATTCCGTGGTAAGACGCATTTTTTCCTAAGGTCATTTCCTTCCTTCGCGCCAGTGGTAAAATGGGCGTTTTTATTGAGGTGGTGAAATGGGTGAGTTAATGAATTCAGGGCTGCTAAATCTGGCATCCCTGATGGTCTCGTTGGTTATTCTGGTCGCTGGACTGTTCATTTGGTTTTTCGTCAACCGTGCCAGCTCGCGCACGAACGAGCAAATCGAGTTGCTTGAAGCGCTGCTCGATCAGCAAAAGCGCCAAAATGCGCTGCTGCGCCGTCTGTGCGAAGCAAACGAACCAGAAGAGAAAGAAGCCCCTAAAGAAGCGGTCGTCGCAGACAAAGAAGACGAAGACGACTTTATCCGTCTGGTGGCCGAACGATAACCTGTTGCTCGCGGGAGGTGGCCGTGGTCTGGAAAAATCCCTGGTATGACCCCTCCCTGATCCATCATACGCCGAATGGCTTTCGTAATACTGCACCTGTAGGACATCAGCCCGGCGATGTAGAGCGCTGGCGTAAGGCGCGGAAAGCGGCTGGTTTACCTAAACCGCCTGCGCAGGGATATGACGATTTCATACGCCAGTGGTGGCAGCCTGTTGAGCTGAAACAGCCACAAGGCGACGGGGTCTGGTGGCTTGGACACGCGAGTCTGCTGGTGCAGATGGATGGCAACACCATTCTGACCGACCCGGTCTTTTCGCGACGCGCTTCTCCGCTTCCTTTTGCAGGACCGGTGCGCAAAACACCTCCTGCACTGTCTGTTGAACAACTTGTGCAGCTTGATGCAGTGGTTATCTCGCATAATCACTACGATCATCTCGACGATGCAACCATTCGCCGTATCCTGAAACGTTTTCCAGACGTAATGCTGTTTGTTCCCTTAGGTCTGGCAGACTGGTTTCGCCGTCGCGGAGCCAGGCACATCGTACAACTCGACTGGTGGCAGA
This sequence comes from Enterobacter sp. ENT02, assembly GCF_019219165.1. Classification (NCBI taxonomy): domain Bacteria; kingdom Pseudomonadati; phylum Pseudomonadota; class Gammaproteobacteria; order Enterobacterales; family Enterobacteriaceae; genus Enterobacter; species Enterobacter sp. ENT02. The sequence continues at coordinate 575,434 of NZ_JAHUWD010000001.1, read as the reverse complement.
GCATAACCTGGCAGGGAATCACCCTGACAGCCGTTCCGGCGCAGCACTGGAGTATGCGTACCCCCTGGAACCGGAATCGTTCATTATGGTGTGGTTGGGTCTTTGAGGGACGAAAGCACCGCTTTTGGTTCAGCGGTGATACGGGCTATTCGCCGGAGCTGTTAACGATACCCGAACGTCTGGGTAAAATTGACGCCGCCGCGTTGCCGATTGGCGCGTATGCACCAGAATGGTTCATGGCGGTCCATCACATGGACCCGCAATCTGCCGTGGCGTTATGGCAGCAACTCGGCCAACCCCTGGCCTTTCCCATCCATTGGGGCGTGTTTGAACTGGCAGATGAATCCCTTGATGAACCCGTCCATGCGTTAACTCAGGCACTGAATAATGTAGCACCGGTTAATAATTCCTTCAGGATACTGAAAATTGGCGAATATTTATCCTTTTAAACAATGTGCGTAACAGTTGCATATATTTTGTATTTATAGCCCTTCAGGATTGTTTTATTTTTATCGAAACGTTTTGCTTGCCTTGTTTTGAGGCAGAGTCATAAAAATTTCATTATTTTGGTGCATCCTATTCTTTATTCACTGGTGATTTTTAATGCAGTGTCTGTATGTTTATTATCATCAAATATGCATTGTCCATTACCGGTGCGTTGGAATGATTTGAGCATAAGTTTTCACAAAATGTTCTAACGCAATCAAGGTTCTAAAGAAAGTTGTTCCTGTATCTGGACGGCAAGAAATGTATGGTCTATGGTAAAAAAGTCTTAGATAACAGCGCTTGCGGTAATAGCGCAGTGGCGGTGTAAAGAACACACGTTGTCCATGATCGTTGCGCATAAGTGTGCAGATCATACCAGGGCAGTGTTTGAATTTGTGCGGCGGATCGAGACACGTTTAAAAATGGCTTGCCATATTAATCGTTGTGTGTGATAACACGTTTTGGGTCAAACGAGGTACAGTTCTGTTTATGTGTGGCATTTTCAGTAAAGAAGTCCTGAGTAAACACGTTGTCGTTGAATACCGCTTCTCTGCCGAACCTTATATTAGTGCCTCATGCAGTAATGTCTCAGTTTTATCTCAGTCAAGCCTGCGGGCTAAGAAAACACTCTAAGGAATTTTGCAAATGGCAAAGATTAAAGGTCAAGTTAAGTGGTTCAACGAGTCTAAAGGTTTTGGTTTCATTACTCCTGCTGACGGCAGCAAAGATGTGTTCGTACACTTCTCTGCAATCCAGGGTAATGGCTTCAAAACTCTGGCTGAAGGCCAGAACGTTGAGTTCGAAATTCAGGATGGCCAGAAAGGCCCAGCTGCAGTTAACGTAACTGCTATCTGATCGAACCACTGCTGACTGAAGTGCCTGGCGCTTCAATCTCAGATATAAAGCCTCGCGTATCGCGGGGCTTTTTTATTCCGTTATCTTTCAAAATATTACCATTCCTCTTCTGGTTAGTAACTTGTTGCAAAGCTACGAGGTTATTAGCATTGTTTCCTCTCCTTCAGATCGGTTTTTCCCGTTAAATCAGGGCGTTGATCAACAGCCCTGAGGCTCAGGTGAAAAAGAAAACCATAATGACCACCGGAAACTTTACTCCGGCGCGTTTTGCTCTGCTTTGTTTTGCTATTTTTTGCAGTCTGGCTTTTTTGCTGGGGCGGGTGGCCTGGCTGCAAATCGTTAAACCTGACAATCTGGTTAAGCAGGAGGACATGCGCTCGCTGCGTGAGGTCGCCATTGATGCTCCGCGCGGAATGATCGTGGATCGCGAGGGAAGGCCGTTGGCGGTGAGTGTGCCTGTCCGGGCGGTATGGGCCGATCCTAAAACGGTACTGGCAAAAGGTGGCGTAGGGTTTGACAACCGCTGGCAGGCGCTGGCCAATGCGCTGCATCTCTCTCTGAGCACGCTGTCGTCGCGAATAAACAGCAATCCGCAGGGACGGTTTATTTACCTGGCCCGTCAGGTCGATCCTTCACAGGCGCAGTGGATAGACAAACTCAACCTGCCGGGCATTAATTTACGCGATGAATCCCGCCGCTTTTACCCTGCGGGACATGTGGCGGCCAATCTTATTGGCTTTACCAATATCGATGGACAAGGAATTGAAGGTGTTGAGAAGAGTTTCAATACTCAGTTGATGGGCAAGCCTGGCGTCCGACAGGTGAGGGAAGACCGCTATGGGCACGTGGTTGAAAATCTGACGGAAGTGGCACCCGTGCCTGCCCATAACATTCAGCTGAGTATTGATGAGCGTCTGCAAACTATCACCGAAGATGCGCTCGATAATGCGGTGGCGTGGAATAAAGCCGAGTCGGGGGCGTCGGTATTAATCAATATCCAGACGGGCGAAATTCTTGCGATGGCAAGCTATCCGGATTTTAACCCCAATAATCGCGAAGGGGCGACGTTAAACGATTTCCGTAATCGTGCGATAAGCGATACCTTCGAACCGGGTTCGACCGTCAAACCGCTGGTGCTGATGACGGCGCTGCAGCAGGGGCTGGTACAGCCGGACAGCGTGATTGACACCCACCCGTACATGCTTGACGGGCACCGTATCCGCGATGTGGGTTACTACCCGGAACTGACGATGACCGGCATTCTGCAAAAATCGAGCGATACGGGCGTGTCACGCCTCTCTCTTGCGATGCCGGTCCAGCATCTTATTGATACCTACAGAAACTTTGGTTTCGGCACAAACACTGGCCTTGGCTTAACGGGGGAAAGTGCGGGGCTATTACCACAGCGTAAATTCTGGAGCCAGCTCGACAGGGCGACGTTTGCATTCGGCTATGGCCTGATGGTGACGCCGCTTCAACTGGCGCATGTTTACGCCACTATCGGTAGCTTTGGTCTTGAGCGTCCACTCTCTATTACCCGCATTGACCCTCCCGTTATGGGCCACCGGGTGATGTCAGAGGCGATTGCGCATGAAGTCGAACATATGATGGAAAGCGTTGCGCTGCCGGGTGGCGGCGGTGTTAAGGCCGCAGTACGTGATTATCGCGTGGCGGTGAAAACCGGGACGGCGAAGAAGATTGATGACAGCGGGAAATATGTCGATAAATATGTCGCCTATACTGCTGGCGTTGCGCCTGCCAGCGATCCGCGCTTTGCGCTGGTGGTGGTCATCAACGATCCTCAAAACGGCGCCTACTACGGCGGTGCCGTCTCCGCGCCGGTGTTCAGCGAAATTATGGGCAACGTGCTGCGTCTGGAGAATGTGAGACCGGATGGTCTACCGGCGGATTCTGACCACCTTATCGTCATGCGTTAACCCTGGCGTTTATAACACGGGCGAATAGCGGTACACTTCGCCCTTTGGTTTATGCCCCCGGAGTTGTCATGTCCTTCAGTTGTCCCCTTTGCCATGCGCATCTGCTGCGCTCAGAGAAAAGCTTTACCTGTCCGCAGGGACATCAGTTTGATATGGCCAGGGAAGGGTACGTGAATCTTCTCCCTGTGCAGCACAAGCGCTCCCGCGACCCGGGTGACAGTGCAGAGATGATGCAGGCGCGCCGTGCGTTTCTGGATGCAGGACATTACCAGCCGCTTCGGGACACCGTTGCGCAGGTGCTGGCGCATCGCCTGCCTGATAATGCTACCGCTGTGCTGGATATTGGCTGTGGCGAAGGCTACTACACGGCAACGTTTGCAGAGATTGCCCGCGAGAAGGGCGCAGAGACTTTTGGTCTGGACGTGGCAAAAGTGGCGATTCGCGCAGCGGCAAAACGCTATTCAGCCGTAACGTTTTGTGTGGCATCCAGCCACAGGCTGCCGTTTGACGACGCCAGCATGGACGCCATTATCCGCATTTATGCGCCCTGCAAAGCGGAAGAACTGGCGCGCGTAGTGAAACCGGGTGGCTGGGTGATCACCGTCACGCCAGGACCACGGCACCTGATGGAATTGAAAGGGCTGATTTACGACGAAGTGCGTTTGCACGCGCCTCACTCTGAACAGCTGCCGGGTTTTATACTGCAACAGGAACACACTGTGGCGTATGAAATGGAGCTCAAAGGGGAGGAGGCAGTAGCGTTGCTGCAGATGACGCCGTTCGCGTGGCGGGCAAAACCAGAGGTGTGGGAAACGTTATCAAAGCAGACCGTTTTTCGCTGCCAGACTGATTTCAGTATCCACGTCTGGCAGCGTGAGGTTTAACCGGCGAAATGCGCCCAGAGGATTTGAGCGCCAATACCGATTAACACGATACCGCCTAAAATTTCGGCTCGCTTGCCCAGCAGCGGGCCGATAAACCGACCCACCATCATCCCCAGCGTTGACATAATCAACGTAGCGCAGCCGATGGCCAGTGCAGTTGCAATAATATTGACCTGCAGGAATGCCAGACCGACACCGACCGCCATAGCATCGAGGCTGGTGGCAATCGCCGTGGTGACCAGCAGCCAGAAGCCGTGGCGATGCTGTGGCTCATCATCTTCATCGCTGTTACCGCGAAAACCTTCGATGACCATTCTCCCCCCCAGGAACACCAGCAGGACGAATGCAATCCAGTGGTTCCACTCCAGCACGAACTGGCTGGCGAGCATCCCCAGACCCCAGCCAATAAGCGGCGTTAGCGTTTCGATAGCACCAAAAATCAGGCCGGTACGCAGGGCTTCTGAGAATTTAGGTTTGTGGAGCGTGGCGCCTTTTCCGATGGAAGCAGCAAATGCGTCCATGGACATGCCAAAAGCAAGGAGGATCGTAGCGGAGATGTTCATAACAGCGTCCAGACCGGGGATATCCATATGACACATCACTGCCCCCAGTAAACAGCAGTTGATGTATCTATGGTCTCGCCTGATCGCAACACACCTGAAATGTGCTGAAAGCGATCCGTACGCGCCACGTTTTTCAACGAGTATGTTGACACGTACATTTCCTGAGAACAGGAAATCGGCTACTCCCCAACGACGGGCGCAACCTTAACATATTTTGAGAATATAAAACAACAACGAAGCAGGCTTAATTTAGCTGCTTTTCTGATAACGATTTTCATTTAGATTTATGCGTGAAAATATCGTTAATAAATATAAGTTAAGATGATGGGGGATATAGCAACGGCTATATTGTCTGCACGCGAACATCGTACTTTATAGCCGATGCTATAATAATAAACTATTGAGTTTTAAGGAGTAACCTGGAGATCTTTTCAAGGTCATCAATATTCTTGACCCGAATCAGCAGACGACGCTGCTCTAATTGCATTACTAACACACCGTCTTCGGATAAATTCATCTCTTTAATGCGGTTATATTCTATCCAGACATTGGCGAAGAAGAATCCGTGTTTTTTAAAAATGATTTTTGGTGAGCGGATCCAGAACAGGTAAATTGCCATTAATGCCAGCGCACATAATAACCATGTGGTTAATAGTGCACCGTTGCTGGTCACATTGTTGTAGATCAGAATGACGATCAGGCCCGCGAAGATGAATCCATCAACGCGCCCGCGTCGCAGAAGGGGAAGGGAAAGCAGCGTCTCGCCGTGGCGGCGGGGCATGATGAACTCGTCATAGATCGCGTAAGCCATAAGGGCAACAATAAACAAAACCAGTACGATGTCCGTGACAGTCATTCATCCTCCAGATAAAAAGACCGGGGGCAAGCCCCCGGCGTATAGCATTGAAACTTACAGGCCCAGCAGACCGACAGCGTAGCCCGCGATACCGATGACGAAGAAGCCAACGATGATCCACAGCGGGTTCACTTTCTTACGCAGCAGCCACATACAGGCGAAGGTCAGCAGCAGCGGCACCAGGCCCGGCATCAGCTGGTCCAGAATCGTCTGCACGGTAGTCACACGCGTCTGACCATCCTGCCCGGTGATGGTCGATACCACCAGCGGGATGTTTACGTGCGTCCACTTGTTAACCAGTGCCCCCATCACAAACAGGCCGAGGATTGACGCCCCCTCGGTCAGTTTCTGCAGGAAGCCGCCGCCCATGTCCTTAACGATATCCACGCCTTTACGGTAGCCGTAAGCCACGCCGTAGTAACGGGTCAGCAGACGTACTGCGTTGAAGAGGATGAAGAACAGCAGTGGGCCAAGCAGGCTGCCGCTCATCGCGATACCGGCACCCAGTGCCGCGAAGACCGGACGAACGGTGCCCCAGAAGATCGGGTCACCGACACCGGCCAGCGGGCCCATCAGGCCGACTTTGATACCGTTGATGGCACCATCGTCAATCTCTGCGCCGTTCGCACGCTGCTCTTCCATCGCCAGCGTTACGCCCAGTACGGGGGCCGCAACGTAAGGATGGGTGTTGAAGAATTCCAGGTGACGCTTAATCGCCTGACGACGTGCTTCGTTGTTTTCCGGATACAGGCGTTTGATTGCCGGTACCATGGAGAAGCAGAAGCCCAGCGCCTGCATACGTTCGAAGTTCCATGACCCCTGGAACAGGTTAGAACGAATGAACACGCCACGAATATCACCCGGAGTGAGTTTTTTCTCAGTGGTAGTTTTTGTCATATCAACCATTTCGCTCACCTGCTAGTCCAGTTCGTTATCGAGATCGTTGTTACCAGCAGCCTGCGCTGGGGCACCCGCGACGCGGTTATATTTCGGGCTGAGCTGGATGTAGAGAATCGCCATCACTGCACCAATCACACCCAGAGCTACCAGGTTGAAGTTGGTAAAGGCGGCGGTCACGAAGCCGAGGTAGAAGAACGGCATCAGGTAGCCTGCGCGCATCATGTTGATGACCATCGCGTAACCGACAACCACGATCATGCCGCCTGCGATGTTCAGACCGCCGGTGACCACTTCTGGAATGGCGTTCAGCATGCTCTGGACTTCACTCGTACCGACAGAGATCGCCACGATAACCGCCGGGATCGCAATACGCATCGCCTGCAGGAACAGGGACGACACATGGATCCAGGATAGCGCCGTCAGGTTGCCGTTTTCGGCCGCCTTATCCGCCGCGTGCTGGAAGGCAACGGTGATGGTACGCACGATGATGGTCAGAACCTGGCCTGCTGCAGCCAGTGGGATCGCCAGGGCGATACCGGCACCAATACTTTGATGACCGGCAATAACCAGAACGGTTGAGATAATCGACGCCAGCGCGGCATCGGGCGCAACCGCTGCACCGATGTTCATCCAGCCGAGGGCGATCATTTCCAGGGTACCACCGATGATGATACCGGTTTTCATATCACCGAGAACGGCACCAATCAACGTACAGGCCACCAGCGGACGGTGGAACTGAAATTCATCAAGTACGGATTCCATACCCGCAATACATGCGACGACGAACACCAGCACAATCTGAAGAGTGGTAATCTCCATTGTACTTCTCCTATTGCATAAGCTTTATGTGAAAAACCGGCGCGGGCTTATTTCCCAACTTTGCCGATCAAATCCATCATTTTCAGTTTCTGATCCGTGGAAACCTTACGGGCTTCCAGCTCAATACCGCGCGCATTCAGCTTGTTGAATGCCTCAATATCTTTTTCATCAACCGAAATCGCGTTGTTGACCTGCGTTTTACCCTGACGGAAAGCCATACCACCAATGTTAACGGAGGTGATTTTCACGCCGCCTTCAACAATGCGCTCGACGTCTGTTGGGTTAGTGAACAGAAGCATCACGCGCTCGCCCGCATATTTCGGGTTGTTGTAGACGCGGATCATCTTGGCCACATCCACCACGTGCGCGGTAACGCCTGGAGGGGCAACCTGAGTCAGAAGGGTTTTACGTACGGTATCCGCAGCCACTTCGTCACTGACGACGATGATGCGGCGAACGTTGGTCTCTTTGGTCCAGCGTGTCGCCACCTGGCCGTGGATTAAGCGGTCATCAATACGCGCAAGGCCGATGACCATATAATCGTTTGGGCCCATCGGTTTCGCTGGGGCTGCTGTTTTCGGTGCCGCCGCAACCGGGGCGGGTTTTTCAACCGGTTGCGCTTTCAGCGCCTTAACGCCTTCACGCCCGGTTTCCACCGCCAGGGCCACAAGCTCATCGAAGCTCGGGTTGTCGTCGCGCGCCATGAAGGTTTCCACCAGCATCGGGATATTCACCCCGGCGACAACTTCATAGTGCTCTTTATCGACGACAATGCGGCTGGCAGCATTAAACGGGCTGCCGCCCCACGTATCGACGAGAAACAGCACGCCTTTGCTGGTATCCAGCTTCGCGAGTTGAGCGTTGTACTTCTCTATCAGCGTCTCGGCGTTTTCACCGGGAACGAAATCGATCCAGCCGACGTTTTCCTGCTCGCCCAACAGCATCTCTGCCGTCTTGAGTAGCTGCTCAGCAGCCCAACCATGTGTGCCTATGACAATAGCAATGGTCACTTGCTACCTCCTTTTATTATCATTAATACGCCTGTCGGGCAGACGTACTGAGAATCGTATTGGCGAACCGAATCGATTCAGATAAGGGTTAGAGTTAAATTAACTAAGACTTCCGCGAATTATTTTAGACAGTGAAAAAATAATTTATGTGATGAAGATCCGTAATTTAGCTTTCGCAATGCAGAAAATTCTCAACACAAATTTAGTCTTATTGCGTTTTTGCAAAAGAACGTAAATCTTTGCGTAAAACCTGTTATCTCTGATATGTTTAGCCTCCGTTTAATTGTTCAGGAGTACAGGGCTACAGCCCGCTATATGGACCGTCACCGACGTCAGTCATCTACCAGGCCATTCCGCGCCTTTTTCGCCGGCGATCCTCGCCAGATCTCGTCTCTGTTTGCCTCTGTTTTGCCCACATTGAGTGGGGCACCGTTTTGTCATTCCTTTAGCAGGAGCTTGTCATGGAATTCTTAATGGACCCGTCAATCTGGGTAGGATTGCTCACGCTGGTCGTACTTGAGATCGTTCTCGGTATTGATAACCTGGTGTTCATCGCCATCCTTGCTGACAAACTGCCGCCAAAACAGCGTGATAAAGCACGTCTGATTGGTCTGTCGCTGGCCTTGATCATGCGACTGGGCTTGCTGTCCGTCATCTCGTGGATGGTCACGCTGACCAAGCCACTGTTCTCCGTGATGGATTACACCTTCTCCGGCCGTGACTTGATCATGCTGATCGGGGGGATATTCCTGCTCTTCAAAGCGACGACAGAGCTACACGAACGGCTTGAAAACCGGCAGCATGATGATGGTCATGGTAAGGGCTATGCCAGCTTCTGGGTCGTGGTACTGCAAATTGTCGTGCTTGACGCGGTCTTCTCGCTGGATGCGGTTATTACCGCAGTCGGTATGGTGAACCACCTGCCGGTGATGATGGCGGCTGTCGTCATTGCGATGGCGGTGATGCTGCTGGCGTCGAAACCGCTGACGCGTTTCGTGAACCAGCACCCAACGGTTGTCGTGCTGTGTCTGAGCTTCCTGCTGATGATTGGTCTCAGCCTGGTGGCAGAAGGCTTTGGCTTCCATATTCCGAAAGGTTACCTGTACGCCGCGATTGGTTTCTCAATCATCATTGAGCTGTTTAACCAGATTGCGCGCCGCAACTTCATTAAGCAGCAGTCAAACCAGCCGCTGCGCGCCCGTACCGCTGATGCGATTCTGCGCCTGATGGGCGGTCGTCGCCAGGTGAGCGTGCAGTCTGATAGCGAGAGCCGTAACCCGGTTCCGGTCCCTGAAGGGGCATTTGTTGAAGAAGAGCGCTACATGATCAACGGCGTGCTCTCCCTGGCCTCCCGTTCCTTGCGTGGGATAATGACCCCGCGCGGTGAAATCAGCTGGGTGGATGCCAACCTGAGCGTTGACGAGATTCGTCAGCAGCTCCTCTCTTCACCGCACAGTCTGTTCCCGGTGTGCCGTGGCGAACTGGATGAAATCATCGGCGTGGTCCGTGCCAAAGAGATGCTGGTGGCGCTGGAAGAGGGCGTCAACGTGGAAGCCATTGCGGCCTCGTCGCCTGCGATTGTCGTTCCGGAAACGCTGGATCCCATCAACCTGCTGGGCGTGCTGCGTCGCGCACGCGGTAGCTTCGTTATCGTCACCAACGAATTTGGCGTGGTTCAGGGTCTTGTCACGCCGCTGGACGTACTGGAAGCGATTGCGGGGGAATTCCCGGATGCGGACGAAACGCCGGAAATCGTTGCGGACGGCGAAGGTTGGTTGGTCAAAGGTACTACTGACCTGCACGCGCTCTCGCACACGCTGGGGCTGGAAAATGTCATTAACGATGAAGAAGACATTGCCACCGTGGCAGGGCTTGTGATTTCGGTTAACGGTCAGATCCCGCGTATCGGCGATGTGATTGAACTGCCGCCGTTGCATATCACCATTGTCGAAGCCAACGACTATCGCGTTGATATGGTGCGTATTGTTAAAGAGCAATCTGCACACGACGAAGAAGAGTAAACTTTTTTAGCGTAACGGCATTAAGGGCACGATGTGTCCATTGTGATGCGCTGGCGGGGGAGTACTTCCCGCCAGCCATTTTGGAAACTCCCGCAGCGGCATTGGCCGCGCAAAGAAATATCCCTGCAGAATATGCACCCCGTGGCGACGCAAATACCGCGACTGTTCCTCGGTTTCTACCCCTTCCGCTACCAGTTCAATATTCAGCCGCTGGCCCAGCGCAATAATGATATCCGTCACCGTTGAGTTTACGGCATCGGTCCCGATGGCGGTGGTAAAGGATTTATCAATTTTCAGCACGTCAGGATGGAGCTTTTCGAGCCAGGAGAGTGAACTGTTGCCGGTGCCAAAATCATCAATGGCAAGCTTAACGCCTTTTCGATGCAGCTCGCGCACTATGCGGTAATCCACGTCCCTGAGGGCATCGCGCTCCGTAAGCTCAACCACCAGCTGCTGGGCCGGGTTTGCACTGAACCACGATTGATTCAGATCCTGCAGCAGGGCGGCGTGGCGGAAGTGGCTGGCGGCCACGTTAATACCGATATGAAAATCGGACGTGGCCGGGAAGTAGCCTATCTGACGTACCGTTTCGGTGATGACATAGCGGGTGAGCGGAATAATCAGGTTGTGTTCTTCTGCCAGAGGAATAAATACGTCCGGCGAGATCCACCCCTGACGAGGGTTATTCCAGCGCAGCAGGATCTCAACGCCGACGCAATCCTGGGTGCGGGCATTGACCAGAGGTTGGCAAAACAGCTCAAATTCCCGCGCCGCAAGCCCCATGTTTATTTCCCATGTAAAGCTCATTCGACGCGCGGTGGCCAGCCAGGCAATGTAGCCCAGCAGTAAGCTCAACATTAGTGCCAGCGGTAATTGTGTCGGCAGATTTTTGAGTGCTATTGAGCCTGGACCCGGCCCGCTCACGGTAATGCTGAAGGGGTAGCGCGTTGATGCCAGCGACAGAAGCACATCGCCATCATCAAAGGTCAGGGTATCCGTAACCTGCTGACCGTAGCGCAGGTAATGATTACCGACGGATAAACCCACATCGGTAATCAGTGGTCGCTGCGGTTCAAGGATCATTCTGGTGAGAAGGTCGATATTGACAACCTCCATCACCCCGTCCTCGCCGTCACCTGAGGCCGGATACCACTGAATGAGGATCGGGCTGCCCTTCAGCAACCACTGGTCGGTCGACAATACCAGCCGGGGTTCTTGCGCGGGAAAAATCGGCAGGAACGTGCTTGCAGGCACGCTGCGTGAACCGAAAATACTCGAGCAGTAGAGAAGTCCATCTTTAATCAGGGCAATTGAGCGGACGGTCTGCAGAATGGCCGCCTGCTTGCGTAATACCAGTTGGGCCTGGCTGCAGGGCTGTCCAACCTGGGCCTGTAGTACATCGCGTCGATTTTCCAGTGAAAGCAGCACTTTTTCGAGGGAGTGTACCGTATGGTCGGCAAAATTCTGGATGCGCTCCTGATTGACGTTACGCTGCGAAATAAACCGAATGCCCAACGTCAGGATGAGCGTAAGGAGCGCAACCGTGACACAGACGATAACGCGTTTTCGGCGATAATCTTTAATGATCGCTTGTGCTTTTTGCATGAACGGTCGCTCTGTAAGCCACCAGCCCCAAAAGCCGGACGCAACAGAGAAAGTGTAGTGGGGATTACATAATGAGACGAGGCGTGACGTTAAAATTCGCCCATCCGTTGCAGATGGGCGAAGGGAAGTATTAGTCGCACTGTACCTTAATGGCCAGACCGCCTCGTGAGGTTTCACGGTATTTGGCGTTCATGTCCTTGCCGGTTTCGTACATGGTTTCGATCACTTTATCCAGTGAAACGCGAGGTTCACTGGTACGACGCATCGCCATACGGGAGGCGTTGATCGCTTTCACTGAGGCAATGGCGTTACGCTCGATGCAAGGCACCTGCACCTGGCCTGCCACCGGGTCACAGGTCAGCCCCAGGTTATGCTCCATGCCGATTTCAGCCGCCACGCACACCTGCTCAGGGCTTGCACCCAGCAGTTCCGCGAGGCCAGCCGCCGCCATGGAGCAGGCTACGCCCACTTCACCCTGACAGCCTACTTCCGCACCAGAAATTGAGGCGTTCATCTTGTACAGCGCACCGATCGCACCCGCCGCCAGGAAGTAACGGATGTAGATATCCGCCGTCACCGGTTCGATAAAGTGGTCATAGTAGGCCAGTACCGCTGGCACAATGCCGCATGCACCGTTGGTCGGCGCCGTCACGACGCGGCCACCGGCGGCGTTCTCTTCGTTCACGGCCAGGGCAAACATGTTCACCCAGTCGACCACGTTCATCGGATCGTTAGAGAACTTGTCCGTCGTCACCAGCATACGGCGCAGCGCGGAGGCACGGCGCGGCACGCGAAGTGGACCCGGCAATACGCCTTCGGTATTCATCCCGCGATCGATACAGGCACGCATGGTTTGCCAGACGTTTGCAAAATAGTCTTCAATCTCTTTCTTGCTGTGCAGCGCCAGTTCGTTCTGCATCACCATGCCGGAAAGCGACAGGCCGGTCTCTTTGCAGTAGCCCAACATCTCGGTAGCAGATTTGAACGGGTAGGGCACGTTAACGTCGCCTACGCTGTCTTTGCCAAAATGTTCTTCATCAACGATAAAACCGCCGCCGATGGAGTAGTAGGTTTTGCTGTAGATCTCTTTTTCGCCGTTCCACGCATGGATGGTCATGCCGTTTTCATGCAGCGGCAGGTTGTCGCTGCGAAAACGCATGCCGTCATCCTGTGGGAAATCCACTTCGTGCTGGCCGTTAGCCAACAGCAGGCGACCGCGCGCTTCCACGTCGCGGATAAATGCCGGAATGGCATCAATATCAACGGTGTCCGGCATATTACCTGCCAGACCCATAATAATGGCGATATCGGTGTGGTGGCCTTTACCCGTTAATGACAGCGAACCGTAGACGTCTACGGCAACACGGGTAACGCTTTCCAGTAATCCTTTTTCGACCAGATCATCGACGAACTGTTTACCGGCCTTCATCGGCCCTACAGTGTGGGAAGAAGACGGACCAATCCCCACTTTGAACATGTCGAATATACTAATCACTTTTACACTCCTGACAGGGTTACCGGGGTTCCAGTAACGATGTTATAACTGCGCATAGTGTAAGAGGGAACACCAACCTCGGCTTAACTATTCACATGAATTAAACTAATGGTTAACGATGGTTTTGCTAATAGCGCGACAGCGATCGCAAACCTGCCAGAAAAAGGTGGAATGTAAAGTATAGTCAAGGTTTCAGGCCGATCTGCAACGCCAGCTCACGAATGATGCCCGCCGTCATGCCCCAGACAAAATAATGCTGATACCAGGACAACCACACCCGATGGTCATGTCCCCGACGCTGAATATCCAGCGGGTGATAACGGCTCAGTCGGAGGGCTTCTTCCAGCGGCATTTCAAACACCGCAGCGACTTCATCGACGCTGGCGTGATACTGAAGATCGGGGGGAATAATGCCGACCACCGGGGTCACCTGAAAACCGGTGACGCTGTCGACAGGGGGTAATACGCCAACGATCTCGACGGCTTCTGGTGGAATCGCGACCTCTTCCTGTGCTTCCCGCAGCGCGGCGGCAATCAGCGACGCATCGGTGCTATCCACTGCGCCGCCCGGAAAGGCGACCTGACCGGCATGTTTACGCATATGCGGCGATCGCTGGGTGAGCAGCAGGCCCGGCTGTTCGCGCCGCACCACCGGGATCAGCACCGCCGCCTGACGTTGATTCAGCGCTTCACGGTTCACCGCAGGTCGCAAAAGCTGAAAGCGCGACAAAAAATCATCCAGCGTCAGGTTCTCTTTTTCCACCCGTCAGGTCTCCAGCTGTTGAAGGATACGGTTAACTTTATCAAAGGTTTCCTGATATTCCGCATCGACCTGGCTGTCGGCCACAATACCGCCCCCTGCGGAACAATACAGATTCCCGTCGCAGGCGGTTAGCGTGCGGATAGTGATACTGGTATCCATGGTCCCGCAAAGGCTCACATAGCCGATGCTGCCGCACCAGGCGTTGCGGCGGTGCGGCTCGAGTTCATCGATAATTTCCATCGCCCGCACTTTGGGGGCGCCGGTGATGGAGCCTCCCGGAAACGCGGCGCGGAGCAGATCGCAGGCGGTGCGCGAGGCGGGCAGCTGCGCGGTGACGGTGCTGACAAGATGATGCACCGCCGGGAAAGGCTCGACGACGAACAGTTCGGGCACGCGGACGCTGCCCGGCACCGCGACCCGGCCGATATCGTTACGCATCAGGTCGACGATCATCAGGTTTTCCGCGCGGTCTTTCGGGGAGGCGGCGAGTTTTTCCGCCTGCTTGCGGTCGGCCTCGGGATCGGCAAGACGCGGCAAAGTGCCTTTAATCGGACGGGTTTGAATCGTGCCCTCGGCCAGATGAATAAAACGCTCGGGCGACAGGCTGAGGACCGCTCCCTGTTCCAGACGCACAAACGCGCTGAAGGGCGCCTTATTGCTGGCATTAAGACGGGTAAATGCCTGCCAATCATCTCCCCGGTATGTCGCCTGGAAACGTTGGGCGAGGTTGACCTGGTAGCAGTCACCGTTGTGCAGATACGCCTGAACGCGCGCGAATTTTTCGGCATACTCCGTTGCGCTCATATTTGAACGCCAGTCGGAGGTCAGCGTGAACGGCCCAGCAGGTGCAGGCTGTTGCGCCTCAAGCCACACCAGACGCGCCTGCACGTCACGATGGCTTAGCAGGGAAAGCGTTTTTTTCTGGTGATCAACAATTAATGCCCAGTCGTAAAGCCCCACCGCCATATCGGGCAGCGGAATATCATCCTGAGCAAGATCAGGCAGCGTTTCGAAACGGCGACCCAGATCGTAACCAAACAGGCCCAGCGCGCCCCCCTGAAAAGGCAGGTCCGGGTTCGGTGTGGCAGATAAGCCCAGCGCGTTAATGGCTTGCTGAAGCTGCACCAGCGGATCGTCCGTTAACGGCAGGTCATCGGTTGTCAGCGTCTTGACCGGGTCGGCCACGATAATATCAAACCGGCTGTAGGGGTGATCCGCATGGCCGGAGTGCAGCAGCATCGCAAACGGAAGGTGGCTCAGGCGAGCAAACCAGAACTCAGCGGCATCAGCACGCCAGGGCAGGGTAATAACAGTGGGGAAGCGCATGTTCATGTATGGCATACTACCGGGCAGCGTGAAATAATTAGCGCGAATAATTTAGCAGGAGTTGACGATGTTTGCAGGTTTACCTTCTCTGAGCCATGAACAGCAGCAGAAAGCGGTTGAACGTATCCAGGAACTGATGTCCCAGGGGATGAGCAGCGGACAGGCGATTACCGTTGTCGCTCAGGAGATTCGCGCCAGTCATTCCGGCGAGCGGATCGTGGCGCGATTCGAAGATGAAGATGAAGATCAAGAAGAGTAATCGTGCTTACACCGCCGCGATAATCTTGATCTCGACCTTGTACTCCGGTTTCATCAGCGTGGCCTGTACGGTGCAGCGTACAGGCGCGTGACCCGCTACCACCCACGCATCCCAGGCTTTGTTCATCGCCGCGAAATCGTCCTTGTTTGCCAGGAAAATCGTCGCATCCAGAATGCGCGATTTGTCGCTGCCCTGTTTTTCCAGCACCGCGTCAATCTGCGCCAGGGTGTTCGCCGTCTGCTCGAACGCATCCGCGTCCAGGTTAGCCGGTACGCCGGTGTAGTAGAGCGTCTGGTTATGGATCACCACATCAGACCAGCGGGCTTCGGCATCAATGCGCACAATCGTCATAAACGTTTCCTCGTTATTTTGCGTATTCAGGCGGCAAGACTGCCATATTGTGCATCTGTCGTCACTATTTGGGGTGGCACATGAAAGGATGGGCTGACATAATCCCTGTGCAAAAATACAGTGAGAGAGCACCGTGGCAGACGATTTTTCCCCTGAAGGTCAATTAGCGCAGGCTATCCCCGGCTTCAAACCCCGTGAACCTCAGCGTCAGATGGCGCACGCCGTTGCGCACGCTATCGATAAGGCTCAGCCGCTGGTGGTCGAAGCCGGAACCGGCACGGGTAAAACCTATGCTTACCTTGCTCCGGCGCTGCGTGCGAAGAAGAAGGTGATTATTTCCACCGGATCGAAGGCGTTGCAGGATCAGCTCTACAGCCGCGATTTGCCCACGGTGGCGAAAGCGCTGAAATACAAAGGGCGTCTGGCTCTGCTGAAAGGGCGTTCTAACTACCTTTGCCTTGAGCGTCTCGAGCAGCAGGCGCTGGCGGGTGGCGATCTGCCGGTACAGACGCTGAGCGACGTCATTATCCTTCGGTCATGGGCGAACCAGACCGAAGAGGGGGACATCAGCACCTGCGCGAGCGTGCCGGAAGACTCTCCTGCCTGGCCGCTGGTGACCAGCACCAACGATAACTGCCTCGGCAGCGATTGCCCGCTGTACAAAGACTGCTTTGTGGTTAAAGCCCGCAAAACTGCCATGGACGCCGACGTCGTGGTGGTAAACCATCACCTGTTTCTCGCGGATATGGTGGTCAAAGACAGCGGTTTCGGCGAGCTGATCCCCGAGGCTGACGTGATGATCTTTGATGAAGCGCACCAGCTCCCGGATATCGCCAGCCAGTATTTCGGCCAGTCGCTCTCGAGCCGCCAGCTTCAGGACCTGGCGAAAGATTTCACCATCGCCTATCGCACCGAATTAAAAGATACCCAGCAGTTGCAGAAGTGCGCCGACCGCCTGGCGCAGAGCGCGCAGGATTTCCGCTTACAGCTTGGCGAGCCGGGCTATCGCGGTAACCTGCGAGAACTGCTGGCGGACAAAAATATCCAGCGCGCGCTGCTGCTGCTCGATGATGCCCTGGAACTCTGCTACGACGTGGCGAAACTCTCGCTTGGACGCTCTGCGCTGTTAGATGCAGCGTTTGAACGCGCCACACTGTATCGCGGGCGGCTCAAACGGCTGAAAGAGATTAACCAGCCGGGCTTCAGCTACTGGTATGAGTGCACCTCACGGCATTTCACGTTGGCGCTCACGCCGCTGACGGTGGCGGATAAATTTAAAGAGGTGATGGCGCAAAAACCGGGAAGCTGGATCTTCACCTCGGCAACCCTGTCGGTGAATGACGATCTGCATCACTTCACGGAACGTCTTGGCATTGAGGCGGCGGAATCGCTGCTCCTGCCCAGCCCGTTCGATTACGAAAAACAGGCGCTGCTCTGCGTTCCCCGTAATCTGCCGCTGCCGAACCAGCCGGGCGCGGCGCGCCATCTGGCGGCGATGTTAAAACCGATGATTGAGGCCAACAACGGCCGCTGCTTTATGCTCTGCACCTCTCACGCCATGATGCGCGACCTCGCCGAGCAGTTCCGCGCCACCATGACGCTGCCGGTTCTGCTGCAGGGCGAAACCAGCAAAGGCCAGCTGTTACAGCAGTTTGTTTCCGCCGGTAATGCCCTGCTGGTGGCGACCAGCAGCTTCTGGGAAGGGGTCGACGTGCGCGGCGATACCCTCTCGCTGGTCATCATCGACAAACTGCCGTTTACTTCCCCGGACGATCCGCTGCTGAAGGCGCGGATGGAAGATTGCCGTCTGCGCGGAGGCGATCCGTTTGACGAGGTCCAGTTGCCGGACGCGGTGATTACCCTCAAGCAAGGGGTAGGGCGTTTGATCCGCGACGTCACCGATCGCGGCGTGCTGGTGATCTGTGATAACCGACTGGTGATGCGCCCTTACGGCGCCACCTTCCTCGCCAGCCTGCCGCCCGCGCCGCGGACGCGGGACATAAAACGCGCGGTGCGTTTCCTGGCAAACCCAACGGCGGAGTAATTCGCCCCGGAATGTGCTAAGATGCGCGCCATTTTGTGACTGACCCTTGCGAGAGCGCGACGACTGATGCGAATTCTGGCTATTGATACCGCGACAGAGGCTTGCTCTGTCGCTCTGTTGAACGACGGTGCTGTTTCTGCTCATTTCGAAGAGTGCCCACGGGAACACACCCAACGTATTCTGCCCCTGGTAAAAGCCATGTTAACCCAGGGCAACACCTCCTTAACCGACCTCGACGCGCTGGCCTTTGGCCGTGGCCCTGGCAGCTTTACGGGCGTACGTATCGGGATTGGCATTGCGCAGGGGCTGGCGCTGGGCGCTGAACTGCCGATGATCGGCATCTCTACCCTCGCCACCATGGCGCAGGGTGCCTGGCGTATGACTGGCGCAACCCGCGTGCTGGCGGCCATTGATGCCCGCATGGGCGAAGTTTACTGGGCTGAATATACCCGTGATGAAAACGGCGTCTGGCACGGTGAAGAGACGGAAGCCGTGCTGACGCCTGAAGCCGTCACTGAACGCCTGAAACAGCTCTCAGGCGAGTGGGCGACGGTAGGGACGGGCTGGCCGGCATGGCCGGAAATGGGGAACGACACCGGCGTAACGCTGGTTGACGGCAATATGCTTCTGCCTGCCGCCGAAGATATGCTTCCCCTTGCCTGTCAGCTGTTCGCGAAAGGAAAAACCGTTGCCGTTGAACAGGCTGAGCCGGTTTATTTACGAAACACCGTTGCGTGGAAGAAACTTCCAGGCCGCGAGTGAATCTCAGTAACAGGAACTGAGAAAAAGGAGTCGCATCATGGCGGTTCAAACTAAAGTTGTTCGCCTTTTAATGGCAGGCGTTGTTGCCACAGCACTGAGCGGTTGCGTAACCGTTCCTGATGCGATTAAGGGCAGTAGCCCAACGCCACAGCAGGATCTGGTGCGCGTTATGAATGCACCTGAGCTGTATGTTGGCCAGGAATCGCGCTTCGGCGGCAAGGTGATCGAGGTCTTTAACCAGCAGGGTAAAACCCGTCTGGAAATTGCGACGGTACCGCTGGACAGCGGTGCTCGCCCCGTACTAGGGGAGGCCTCGCGCGGGCGCATTTATGCAGACGTCAGCGGTTTCCTTGACCCGGTCGATTTCCGTGGGCAACTGGTGACCGTTGTTGGGCCTATTACCGGTTCGGTGCAGGGCAAAATCGGCAGCACGCCGTATAAATTTATGACTATGCAGGTGACGGGCTACAAACGCTGGCGTATTGCCCAGCAGGTCGTCATGCCGCCACAGCCGATCGATCCGTGGATGTGGGGTCCTCATCCTTACCGTTATGGTTACCCCGGCTGGGGCTGGTATAACCCGGGCCCGGCGCAGGTTCAAACGATCGTAACTGAGTAACTAACTGTTATTATTAGGAAAGAGACAGCGGTTCAGCCGCTGTCTCTGTTTTTTTACGGATAAAATGAAAAAAAAGAGTGACGCGCTTCGCAACCTGCAATCTGAACAATTAATAAACTGGTACGCTGAGTTAATATAATGTTAACAAACTGTTTATTATCGGGGCTGTGATGACGACGAATACTCATTTCAGAGGTGATGCATTGAAAAAGGTTTGGCTTAACCGGTATCCCGCAGATGTGCCTGCGGAGATCAATCCTGACCGTTATCAATCCCTGGTTGAATTATTTGAACACTCGGTGCGGCGTTACGCTGACCAGCCTGCGTTTGTGAACATGGGCGAAGTGATGACCTTCCGTAAGCTGGAAGAGCGTAGCCGGGCGTTTGCGGCCTATTTACAGGAAGGGCTGGGACTGCAAAAAGGGGACCGCGTCGCGCTGATGATGCCAAACCTGCTGCAATACCCGGTAGCGCTGTTCGGCATCCTGCGAGCCGGGATGATTGTCGTCAACGTGAACCCGCTATATACCCCGCGTGAACTTGAGCATCAGTTGAACGACAGCGGCGCGGTCGCCATTGTCATTGTCTCGAACTTTGCCCACACGCTGGAAAAAGTGGTCGACAGAACCCAGGTAAAACACGTCATTCTGACGCGCATGGGCGATCAGCTTTCCACGGCCAAAGGTACGCTGGTTAACTTTGTCGTTAAATACGTGAAGCGGCTGGTACCAAAATATCACCTGCCGGACGCCATTTCCTTCCGCCGTGCGCTGCACGCGGGCTACCGTATGCAATACGTCAAGCCAGAAGTGGTATCAGAAGATCTCGCCTTCCTGCAGTACACCGGTGGCACCACCGGCGTGGCGAAGGGCGCGATGTTGACGCACCGGAACATGCTGGCGAACCTTGAACAGGTGAACGCCACTTACGGGCCTCTGCTGCATCCGGGCAAAGAGGTGGTGATCACCGCGCTTCCGCTGTATCACATCTTTGCGCTGACCATGAACTGCCTGCTGTTTATTGAGCTGGGTGGTCAGAACATCCTCATCACCAACCCGCGCGATATCCCGGGCCTGGTGAAAGAGCTGGCGAAATATCCGTTCACCGCCATGACGGGGGTGAATACTCTGTTTAATGCGCTGCTCAATAATAAAGAGTTCCAGCAGCTGGATTTCTCCACGCTGCACCTCTCCGCAGGCGGCGGGATGCCCGTTCAGCAGGCGGTCGCTGAGCGCTGGGTGAAGCTGACCGGTCAGTATCTGCTGGAAGGCTATGGTCTGACGGAGTGCGCGCCGCTGGTGAGCGTTAACCCGCACGACATTGACTACCACAGCGGCAGCATTGGCCTGCCTGTTCCATCGACCGAAGCAAAGCTGGTGGATGATGAGGATAACGAAGTGCCTCATGGTGAGCCAGGCGAGCTGTGCGTAAGAGGGCCGCAGGTGATGCTGGGCTACTGGCAACGTCCGGATGCTACGGACGAGATCATCAAAGACGGCTGGCTGCATACCGGCGATATTGCCGTGATGGACGACGAAGGTTTCCTGCGCATTGTCGATCGTAAGAAAGACATGATCCTGGTCTCCGGCTTTAACGTCTATCCGAACGAAATCGAAGATGTGGTCATGCAGCACAGCGGCGTGCTCGAAGTGGCGGCTGTGGGCGTCCCTTCCGGCAGCAGCGGTGAAGCGGTGAAGATATTTGTGGTCAAGAAAGATCCTTCGCTGAATGAGGAAGAGCTGATAACCTTCTGCCGTCGTCAGTTGACGGGCTACAAGGTACCGAAGCTGGTGGAATTCCGCGATGAACTGCCAAAATCCAACGTCGGGAAGATATTACGACGAGAATTGCGTGACGAAGCCCGTGCCAAAGTAGACAATAAGGCCTGAGCTTCACGTTAATCGCCCAGACGCCGGTTAAGCCGGCGTTTTTTATGGGCGCAAACAAAAGAGAAAATGATTTGAATTACCAGATGATCACGACCAACGACGAGCTGGCTTCGCTGTGCGAAGTGACGCGCGACTATCCCGCCATCGCCCTGGATACCGAGTTTGTCCGTACGAGAACCTATTATCCGCAGCTGGGCCTGATTCAGATGTACGACGGCAAACATGTCTCGCTGATTGACCCGCTCGGTATTACCGACTGGGCACCAATGCGCGAGCTGCTGCTGGATACGGCCGTGACCAAATTCCTGCATGCGGGCAGTGAAGATCTGGAAGTGTTTATGAATACCTTTGGCATCATGCCGCAGCCGCTCATTGATACGCAGATCCTCGCGGCGTTCAGCGGGCGTCCGCTCTCATGGGGCTTTGCTGCCATGGTTGAGGAATACACCGGCCTGACGCTGGACAAAAGCGAATCCCGTACCGACTGGCTGGCGCGCCCGCTGACCGAGCGTCAGCTGGAATATGCGGCGGCAGACGTCTTCTACCTGCTGCCGATTGCCGGACAGCTGATGAAGGAGGCAGAAGCCTCCGGCTGGCTGTCTGCTGCGCTGGATGAGTGCCGAATGACCCAGCAGCGTCGTCAGGAAGTGGTTGACCCGAAAGAGGCCTGGCGCGATATCACAAACGCCTGGCAGCTTCGCACGCGTCAGCTGGCGTGCCTGCAGCTGTTAGCGGACTGGCGTTTGCGCAAAGCGCGCGAGCGCGATCTGGCCGTGAACTTTGTGGTGCGTGAAGAGCATCTGTGGGCGGTCGCGCGCTACATGCCTGGCAGCATGGGTGAACTGGACAGCATTGGGCTTTCGGGTAGCGAGATTCGTTTCCACGGCAAAACCCTGCTCGCGCTGGTGGCGCAGGCACAGCAAACTGCGGATGAAGACCTGCCGGAACCGCTGCTGAATCTGATGGATATGCCGGGCTATCGCAAGGCGTTTAAGGATATCAAAGCGCTGGTGCAGGACGTCGCAACGGAAAGCAAACTGAGTGCGGAACTGCTGGCGTCACGCCGTCAGATTAATCAGTTGCTGAACTGGCACTGGAAGCTGAAGCCGCAGAATGGGCTGCCGGAGCTGATGGCGGGCTGGCGCGGGGAATTGATGGCCGATCGCCTGAATACGCTGCTGGAAGGTTACCCGCGATAAAAATATGCCGGGCGATACACCCGGCATATTCCCCCGGTGGCGCTGCGCTTACCGGGGCTACGAAATCACAAACCTACGGACGCGACTCTTCCGCTTCCGGGAGCGTAACGTTCAGCTCCAGAATCGAAATATCCCCGTCTTTTTGCTCCAGCTGTACGGTGACCATCTCCGGGTCAATCTGCACGTACTTACAGATCACTTCCAGGATGTCCTTGCGCAGCTGCGGCAGGTAGTGAGGCTCGGCGTCGCTACGACGACGCTCCGCAACGATAATTTGCAGACGTTCTTTTGCGATGTTGGCGGTGCTTTTTTTCCGCGAGAGAAAAAAGTCCAGTAATGCCATAACTTATCCTCCGAACAGGCGTTTGAGGAAACCTTTCTTCTCTTCTTCAATGAAGCGGAAAGGACGTTCTTCTCCCAGCAGACGGTCAACGGTATCGGCGTAAGCTTTACCTGCATCTGCCATCGTATCCAGAATCACTGGCTCACCCTGGTTAGAGGCGCGTAACACGGACTGATCTTCCGGGATAACGCCAACTAGTTTGATGCGCAGGATCTCCAGCACGTCTTCCATGCTCAGCATGTCACCTTTGTTCACGCGGCCCGGGTTGTAACGGGTCAGCAGCAGGTGCTCTTTGATCGGTTCCTGACCATTTTCCGCACGGCGGGATTTAGAGGCGAGGATACCGAGAATTCGGTCTGAGTCACGCACGGACGAGACTTCAGGGTTCGTGGTGATAATGGCTTCATCCGCGAAATAGAGCGCCATCAGCGCACCGGTTTCGATACCGGCAGGGGAGTCACAGACGACGAAGTCGAACTCCATCTTTTTCAGATCGTCGAGCACCTTCTCCACGCCTTCGCGGGTCAGCGCGTCTTTGTCACGGGTCTGAGACGCCGGAAGAATGTAGAGGTTTTCGGTGCGCTTGTCTTTAATCAGCGCCTGGTTAAGCGTGGCATCGCCCTGGATGACGTTTACGAAGTCATACACGACGCGACGCTCACAACCCATGATCAGGTCCAGGTTACGCAGGCCGATATCGAAATCGATAACGACGGTTTTCTTTCCCTTCTGGGCCAAACCAGTAGCGATGGCCGCGCTGGAGGTGGTCTTGCCAACGCCTCCTTTACCCGAAGTAACAACAATAATGCGTGCCATAGAAATTCCTTGTTAAAAAGGGATCAATTCAACGGTTGAACGGTCAACGCGTCGTCTGCCAGCAGCAGACGAGCCGCTTTGCCATAAAATTCGGCTGGGATCTTGTCGCTCAGCCAATATTCACCTGCGATGGACACCAGTTCCGCCGTCAGGTGACTACAAAATATTTGTGCTTCCCGATCGCCACTTGCGCCCGCGAGCGCACGCCCACGCATCATACCGTAGACGTGAATATTGCCATCCGCAATCAGTTCAGCGCCAGCACTGACGTGGCTTGTAACAATTAGATCACAGTTTGGCGCATAAATTCGCTGACCGGAACGAACCGGCACATCAATCAATCGCGTTTTTGTGACAGGTGTAACGTTTTGAACCGGAGGAGGGGGCGTCTGCACTGCCGCTGGGGCCGAACGAGGGGCTTTTTCTTTGCCTTCGGTCAAAAGCGGTAGCCCAGCCCGGTCAATCTCGGCTTTCAGTTCAGCATCTTTACAGCCGCTAATGCCGACAATACGCAGCCCGGTGGATGAAACCGCCTGCTGGAGAAGTTTCCAGTTAACCGGGGCATCCAGACCGCTCACATTGACGACAACGGGGGCATGTTTCAGAAAGGCGGGTGCCTGCGCGATTTTATCTTCTAACGCCTGACGAATAACCTCGGGTTTTGCATCATGCAAATGAACCACTGATAAGGTGAAGCTACTGCCTTTAAGCTCGATGGGCGTGTTTGACATCCTGGCCTTACTCAATTTGCTATTAACCGCAACAACTCGCTGCGATATTCCGAAGAGTATCAGGCATGTTATAGTCAGGAGTATATTGAGGCAAGCAACCACCCATTAATTCAGAGTAAAAACATGTTTTGTGTGATCTATAGAAGTACAAGCCGTGACCAGACCTATCTTTATGTCGAAAAGAAAGACGATTTTTCGCGCGTGCCTGAAGAATTAATGAAAAACTTTGGCCGCCCTCAGCTGGCGATGCTGCTGCCGCTTGACGGGCGTAAGACGCTGGTGAATGCCGATCTGGAAAAAGTGAAATTGGCATTAACCGAGCAAGGCTATTATTTACAGCTTCCGCCACCACCCGAGAATTTATTAAAACAGCATCTTGAGGTGAACGGAAAGAAATAAACCCGGACGCTTCCGGGAACAACACATCAACCGTTTAGGGGTCGACCATGTATCAACATCATAACTGGCAAGGTGCATTACTGGATTATCCCGTCAGCAAAGTCGTCTGCGTGGGCAGCAACTACGCAAAACACATTCAGGAAATGGGCAGCGCGACGCCAGAAGAGCCGGTACTGTTTATTAAGCCCGAAACCGCACTCTGCGATATTCGCCAGCCGCTGGTGTTACCGCAAGGGTTGGGTTCTGTCCACCACGAAGTGGAGCTGGCAGTGCTGATTGGCGCCACGCTGCGCCAGGCTTCTGAAGAGCATGTGCAGAAAGCGATTGCCGGTTACGGTGTCGCCCTGGATCTCACCCTGCGTGATGTGCAGGGCAAGATGAAGAAAGCGGGGCAACCGTGGGAAAAAGCCAAAGGCTTTGATAATTCCTGCCCCATTTCGGGTTTTGTTCCGGTGAGCGAGTTTACTGATGACCCGCAGGACACCCCGCTCAGTCTGAAGGTGAACGGCGAGGTTCGTCAGCAGGGCACTACGGCCGACATGATCCACAAGATCGTCCCGCTGATTGCCTACATGAGCCGCTTCTTCACCCTGAAACCGGGTGATGTGATCCTGACCGGTACGCCAGAGGGCGTCGGCCCGCTCAACGGTGGCGATGAGCTTGAGGTCAGTTTCAACGGCCTGTCGCTGAAAACACGCGTGCTGTAAAAACACCTTGCCGCCCGAAATGGGCGGCAAAACTTGCATCAACGTGCCAGACTCGTTATAAGGTGCGCTTTCTTTTGACGTGTGGACATCCTGATGAACGACATCCCTTTCTGGCAAAGTAAAACGCTCGACGAAATGACCGACGCGGAGTGGGAGTCGTTGTGCGACGGCTGCGGACAGTGCTGCCTGCACAAGCTGATGGATGAGGACTCCGACGAGATCTATTTCACCAACGTCGCCTGCAAGCAGCTGAACATCAAAACCTGCCAGTGCCGCAACTACGAACGCCGCTTCGAGTACGAGCCGGACTGCATCAAATTAACCCGTGAAAATTTGCCGACCTTTGAGTGGTTACCGCACACCTGTGCGTATCGCCTGCTGGCGGAAGGAAAAGATCTGCCGAAATGGCATCCGCTGCTGACCGGCTCTAAAGCGGCTATGCACGGCGAACGCATTTCCGTGCGTCATATTGCGGTGAAAGAGTCTGAAGTGCGGGACTGGGAAGACCACATCATGAATCACCCTAATCGGTGATAATAAAAAACCCGCCGAGGCGGGTTTTTTATTATGGTTGTGCGGCCTGATGCCCTCACCCCAACCCTCTCCCACGGGAGAGGGCGCAAACATTAAAAACGGCAACCGAAGTTGCCGTTTTGCTTTTACCTTCCAAATAGATCGCGTTTCTTTGGTTTAAACGGCTGGGCAATCAGCACCAGCAGGGCCACAACGAAGTAGGCCACAAAAATACCCACCAGCCACTGCGGCATCTCCAGCGTCAGGAATTCCCACTGACGTACAGAACAGTCGCCGGACGCCACAAACACCTGCGGCAGCCACTTATCCAGCGGCAGCCAGCTCGGGAAACGGGCGGCAAAATCACAGGTCATAAACGGTGACGGATGCAGCTGCATCATGGTGTGTTCCCAGGAGAGTTCAATTCCCTTCCAGGCACTGTACAGCCAGATAGCGATACCGGCATAGCGTAACGGTGATTTCGGGGCAATCGCGCCCACCAGACCCGCGCCCATAATGCCGAACAATGCGCAACGTTCGTAGATACACAGCACGCAGGGCTTCAACCCCATCACATGCTGGAACCACAACGCGACCATTTCCAGCGCAAAGGCGGTCAGGGCCATTAACAACCACGCTCCGCGACCGCGAGAGCACTGGTTTAAAAATCTCAACATAATCATTTCCCTGGAGCATGCTTAGAAAGCGCAGTGTAAACGAATTCGTTTTCCGCGCCACCTGTACCTGACGAAATAAAACGTAATTGGATGTTTATCATGCGAAAAGGCAAACGGGCAGCGAACTGCCCGATTTACACATCTTAATGCGCGGCAAGTATACCCGCTTGTATCAGCCAGTGCGTATAAGGAATGAGGGTAATTTTGACGCAAAGCAAACCCACAATCGTCAGTACCAGCGTATAGGGCAGGGCCATCCAGACCATTCTTCCATAAGAAAGTCGTATGAGTGGCGCAAGCGCTGAGGTCAGCAGGAACAGGAATGCGGCCTGGCCGTTAGGTGTCGCTACGGAAGGCAGGTTGGTGCCGGTATTGATCGCCACCGCCAGCAGTTCAAACTGCTGAGCGCTGATAACGCCTTGCTCCATGGCTGCTTTCGCTTCGTTGATATACACCGTGCCGACAAAAACGTTATCGGAAATGGAGGAGAGCAAACCGTTAAACAGGTAAAACAGCGAAAGCTGGGCGTCGGGCGCGGCCTGTAATACAAAGGCAATAATCGGCGCAAACAGGTGCTGATCGATAATCACCGCCACTACCGCAAAGAATACCGCCAGCAGCGCGGTAAACGGCAGGGCTTCAGTAAAGGCTTTGCCGATAGCGTGCTCGTCGGTCACGCCGCTAAAGGTGGTGGCGAGAATAATAACCGACAGGCCAATTAACCCCACCTCAGCAAGATGGAAAGCCAGCGCAGCAATAAGCCAGACGCCAATGATGCCTTGTGCGATCAGGCGTAGCGTATCCTGGCGTGTGCGCTGACGGCGACTTTGCACGTCAAATATATGCAGCTCCTGTCGCACCGTTTCAGGCAGCTTCGCGCCGTAGCCAAAGACGCTGAATTTCTCGACAAGAATACAAGTGACGACGCCGCAGATCAGCACCGGAACGCTCACTGGCGCCATGCGCAGGAAGAATTCCCCGAAATGCCAGCCCGCCGCTTTGGCGATGATCAGGTTTTGCGGTTCCCCCACCATCGTCATCACGCCGCCCAGCGCTGTACCCACACCCGCATGCATCATCAGGCTACGCAGGAACGCGCGGAACTGCTCCAGCACCTCACGGTTATGCGCTTCGACATGGCTATCATCCTGCAGATCCTCACCGGGTCGAGAAGACGCGACGCGATGATAAATGCCGTAAAAGCCGACGGCCACGCTAATCACGACGGCCACCACCGTCAGGGCATCAAGGAAGGCCGACAGAAACGCTGCCGCGAGACAAAATGCCACCGACAGGATCGTTTTTGAGGGAATGCTCAGCAGCAGCCGGGTAAAGATAAACAGCAGTAGCTGCTTCATAAAGTAGATGCCAGCCACCATAAACATCAGCAGCAGAAGCACCTCAAGATTGGATGCCAGTTCCTGTTTAACATGCTCCGCGCTGGTCATGCCAATCACCACCGCTTCAAATGCCAGCAGGCCGCCGGGAAGGAGTGGATAGCATTTCAGCGCCATCGCCAGGGTGAAGATAAATTCCGCCACCAGCAGCCATCCGGCAACAAACGGATTGACATAAAACAGGATGGGGTTAACGACCAGGAATACCAGAAGTATGAGTTTGTACCAGTCAGGTGACTGGCCTAAAAAGTTGCGCCACAGCGCGCGGCCAAATGAAATTTCCACGACAGACGTCCTTCCCCGTCAAATAAGGCAAAACATCAGTATACGCAAAAATGGGGGCGTAGAGGGGCATTAGGTCAAATTGTAAATTTCACAAAAATGAAACGGCGATCCCTCTTTTCTCTCTTTGCTGCGCTATCTGCCTCTGCGAGCCTCTGGTATGATGAGTCCAATTTGCTAAAGCTGTGTAATGGAAATCTCACTATGGTCATTAAGGCGCAGAGCCCGGCGGGTTTCGCGGAAGAGTACATCATTGAAAGCATCTGGAATAATCGTTTCCCTGCGGGATCAATTCTACCTGCTGAACGCGAACTCTCTGAACTGATTGGCGTCACCCGTACTACGCTGCGTGAAGTTCTGCAGCGTCTGGCACGTGATGGCTGGTTGACGATTCAGCACGGCAAGCCAACGAAAGTAAACAACTTCTGGGAAACGTCCGGGCTGAACATTCTTGAAACGCTGGCGCGTCTCGACCACGAAAGTGTGCCGCAGTTGATCGACAATCTGCTCTCCGTGCGTACCAACATCGCGACTATCTTTATCCGTACCGCGTTCCGTCAGCATCCTGAAGATGCGCTTGCGGTGCTGGCCAGCGCGAACGAGGTCGAAGACCACGCTGACGCTTTCGCCACGCTTGACTATAACGTCTTCCGCGGACTGGCCTTTGCCTCCGGTAACCCGATTTACGGCCTGATCCTGAACGGGATGAAAGGGCTCTATACCCGTATCGGTCGCCACTACTTTGCTAACCCTGAAGCCCGCAGCCTGGCGCTGGGTTTCTACCATAAGCTGAGCAAGCTCTGTACCGAAGGGCTGCACGATCAGGTTTATGAGACGGTGCGTCGCTATGGGCATGATTCCGGTGAAATCTGGCACCGCATGCAGAAAACGCTCCCGGGCGATTTAGCGATTCAGACCCGCTAAAAGAAAAAACCTCTCGTACGAGAGGTTTTTTTTCGCCCGGTGGCGCTTCGCTTACCGGGCCTACAAAACCCGTAGGCCGGGTAAGGCGTAGCCGCCACCCGGCAAACTACAGCGTATTTAACCGCGCCGGGCACCGCTCCAGCAGCTCCACGCTGCCGTCTTCATTCTGCTGTTCAAGCAACACGTCAAAGCCCCACAGCCGATGCACGTGCTTCAGCACCTCTTTACGCCCTTTATCCAGCGGCGCGCGGTTGTGCGGGATATAGCGCAGCGTCAGGGAGCGGTCACCGCGTAAATCCACATTCCATACCTGGATGTTCGGCTCAAGGTTGCTTAGGTTGTACTGGGAAGAGAGGCGAGAGCGGATCTCGCGGTATCCCTCTTCGTTATGGATCGCCGAAATTTCCAGATAGTTGTTACGGTCATCATCCAGCACGGTGAAGAAACGGAAATCTCGCATGATCTTCGGCGACATAAACTGGCTGATAAAGCTCTCATCCTTAAAGTCACGCATCGCGAAATGCAGCGTTTCCAGCCAGTCAGAACCGGCGATGTCCGGGAACCAGTATTTGTCTTCCTCCGTCGGCGACTGGCAGATGCGCTTGATGTCCTGGAACATCGCAAAGCCAAGGGCATACGGGTTAATGCCGCTGTACCACGGGCTGTTATAAGCAGGCTGGAACACCACGTTGGTGTGGCTGTGCAGAAACTCCATCATAAAGCGTTCGGAGACTTTCCCTTCGTCATACAGGTGGTTAAGGATGGTGTAGTGCCAGAAGGTCGCCCAGCCTTCGTTCATCACCTGCGTCTGTTTCTGCGGGTAGAAATACTGGCTCACCTTACGCACAATGCGCAGGATCTCGCGCTGCCACGGCTCCAGCAGCGGGGCGTTCTTCTCCATAAAGTAGAGCAGGTTTTCCTGCGGCTCAGACGGATAACGACGCGCTTCGGCGACCGTTTTCTCCTCCTCACGCTTCGGCAGGGTACGCCACAGCATATTCACCTGGCTTTGCAGATACTCCTCGCGGCTTTTCTGCCGAGCCTTCTCCTCCTGTAAGGAGATTTTTTGCGGACGCTTGTAGCGGTCAACGCCGTAGTTCATCAGCGCGTGGCAGGAATCGAGCAGTTTTTCCACTTCATCCACGCCGTAGCGCTCTTCGCATTCGGTAATGTATTTACGGGCGAAAATCAGGTAATCGACAATCGAGCTGGCATCCGTCCAGCTGCGGAAAAGATAGTTGTTCTTGAAGAAAGAGTTGTGCCCGTAGCAGGCGTGCGCCATCACCAGCGCCTGCATGGTAATGGTGTTCTCTTCCATCAGATAGGCAATACACGGATTGGAGTTAATGACGATCTCATACGCCAGCCCCTGTTGACCGTGTTTATACAGCCGCTCCGTTTCAATAAATTTCTTACCAAACGACCAGTGCGGATAGTTGATCGGCATCCCGACGCTGGAGTAGGCATCCATCATCTGTTCGGACGTAATGACTTCAATTTGATGGGGATAGGTATCCAGGCGATACAGTTTTGCTACCCGGTCAATCTCGGCCAGATAGACATCAAGCAGCTCGAAGGTCCAGTCGGGTCCATCGCTCAGACGTGTGTTGTCCTTGGATATGGAATCAATAGTAGCCATTAGCGCGCCCTCGTTGTTGGGAGCTCTCTCTGTCTGGAGAGCCTCCTTTCAAGCATAGATCAACGCGTTAAAAAGCGTGCTGAAGCAGAAATTTTTTCTTTGCGATTTCGCGTTTTTGATACGGCAAAAAAAGCGGGTCTCGCAGAGTTTTATGCTGGCTAAAAATAACGCGCAGCAGGAGATCCCAAATTAGCACTATCCCCTGATACAGGGGGATGTGTGAGGTAAGTCACCATAAAAAAGTCGTATGTTGAATAATATTTTCAACTAGGTTATCAATCTGTAATTAGAAGATTGTTCTTTTGCACATAATGGAGTGGCTATGCGTGTTGTCATACTGGGAAGTGGTGTCGTTGGCGTAACCAGCGCCTGGTATTTAAGTCAGGCGGGGCATGAGGTTACCGTTATCGATCGTGAATCTGGCCCGGCGCTTGAAACCAGTGCGGCGAACGCCGGACAAATCTCTCCGGGTTATGCGGCGCCGTGGGCAGCCCCCGGCGTGCCGTTAAAGGCGATTAAGTGGATGTTCCAGCGTCACGCGCCGCTGGCGATCAGTCTCGACGGCACGCAGTTCCAGCTGAAGTGGATGTGGCAGATGCTGCGCAACTGTGACACCCGCCACTACATGGAAAATAAAGGACGCATGGTGCGTCTGGCGGAGTACAGTCGTGATTGCCTGAAAGCCTTACGCGCCTCGACGGGCATTGAGTACGAAGGCCGTCAGGGCGGTACACTGCAGCTGTTCCGCACCGAGCAACAGTATGAAAACGCCACCCGCGATATCGCCGTGCTGGAAGATGCGGGCGTACCCTATCAGCTGCTGGAAGCCAGCCAGCTGGGGCAGGTGGAGCCTGCGCTGGCGGAAGTGGCGCATAAACTGACGGGCGGCCTGCGCCTGCCGAATGACGAAACCGGCGACTGCCAGCTCTTTACGCAACGTCTGGCGCACATGTGCGAGCAGGCAGGGGTGAAATTCCGCTTTAACACCTCTGTCGACAAGCTGCTGTCGGAAGGGGAAAAAATTTACGGCGTGAAGTGTGGAGAAGAGGTGATCAAAGCCGATGCCTACGTGATGGCGTTTGGTTCGTACTCCACCGCCATGCTGAAAGGCATCCTCGATATTCCGGTCTATCCGCTGAAAGGCTACTCGCTGACCATTCCGGTGAAAGAAGAGAGCGGCGCGCCCGTGTCGACCATTCTGGACGAAACCTACAAAATCGCCATCACCCGCTTCGACAACCGCATTCGCGTAGGCGGCATGGCGGAGATCGTGGGCTTCAATACCGAACTGCTGCAGCCGCGTCGTGAAACCCTGGAAATGGTGGTGGGCGATCTCTTCCCGCGCGGAGGCTTTGTCGAACAGGCGACCTTCTGGACCGGTCTGCGCCCCATGACGCCGGACGGCACGCCGATTGTCGGCCGCACGCCGTATAAAAACCTGTGGACCAATACCGGGCACGGCACGCTCGGCTGGACGATGGCCTGCGGCTCGGGTCAGCTGCTGAGCGACCTGATATCTGGCCGCACGCCAGCAATTCCGTTTGACGATTTAAGTGCCGCACGTTATCAATCAGGGTTTACCCCATCGCGTCCGCAGCACCTGCACGGCGCACATAACTAAGGAGTCGTCATGTCCCGTCCCATTCTGGCTCAGCTGGATTTGCAGGCCCTGAAGGATAACCTGCAAATTGTTCGCCGTGCTGCGCCGGGTACACGCGTCTGGTCGGTAGTCAAGGCAAATGCCTACGGCCACGGCATTGACCGCATCTGGAGCGCCCTTAGCGCAACCGACGGTTTTGCGTTACTCAATCTGGAAGAGGCGATTCTGCTGCGAGAGCGCGGCTGGAAAGGGCCAATCTTGCTGCTGGAAGGCTTTTTCCACGCCGACGATCTGCCGCTGCTGGACAAATACCGTCTGACCACCAGCGTTCACAGCAACTGGCAGATTAAGGCGATTCAGGATGCGAAGCTCCACGCGCCGCTGGATATCTATCTCAAGGTGAACAGCGGCATGAACCGCCTGGGCTTCCAGCCTGAGCGGGTCCATACGGTCTGGCAGCAGCTGCGTGCCCTGAAAAATGTCGGTGAAATGACGTTGATGGCGCATTTTGCGGATGCTGAAAAGCCGGACGGTATCGCCGATGCCATGGTCCGCATTGAGCAGGCGGCAGAAGGGCTGGATTGCCCACGTTCGCTGTCGAACTCGGCGGCGACGCTTTGGCACCCTGAAGCCCACTATAACTGGGTGCGTCCGGGTATCGTACTGTACGGCGCATCTCCCTCAGGTCAGTGGCAGGACGTCGCCAACAGCGGCCTGAAGCCGGTCATGACCCTGCGCAGTGAAATCATTGGCGTGCAGACGCTGAAGACGGGTGACACGGTAGGCTATGGCAGCCGCTACCGTGCGGCGGGCGAGCAGCGCATCGGGATTGTCGCGGGGGGCTATGCGGACGGCTATCCGCGTCTGGCGCCAACCGGCACGCCCGTGTGGGTCGATGGTGTTCGCACGGGCACGGTAGGCACCATCTCAATGGATATGATGGCGATAGATTTAACCCCCTGTCCGCAGGCGGGCATCGGATCGCCGGTCGAGCTGTGGGGTAATGAGGTTAAAATCGACGATGTGGCTTCCGCTGCGGGCACGGTCGGCTATGAATTGATGTGCGCGCTCGCACCGAGAGTGCCGGTTGTGACGGTGTAACGAATGTTTGTGTCGGGTGGCGGCTTCGCCTTACCCGACCTACAAAACCCTCGAACGTAGGCCGGGTAAGCGTAAGCGCCACCCGGCAAAAAAACACTACTCCACGTCCTCTTCCCTCGGTCTCACGCCGACTTTGCGCACCGCGTTATCCTCTTTCTCGGCGACCGTCCAGATCATCCCGGCAAATTCCACCTGGTCACCCACGACGGGCGCGGCGCCCAGCAGTTGCTGAATGATATCGCCCAGCGTTTGCTGCTTGTCGCGGTACTCAAGCCCCTCATCCAGCCCGTAAATCAGCGCCACATCCGCAAACTTAGCGCTGGCTTCGAGAATAAAATCGCCGAAGAACCGCTGGTCCAGCGCGACAGGAGGCGACTGGCTGAACAGTTTGCCCAGCGCGGGCAGGTCGCGTTCGCGGCCAATGACGCACAGAATATCGCCTTCGCGCAGGCGGGTGCTGCCGGTAGGGTGCAGAAGGGCATTATCACGGAACAAGGCGGCAATGCGCGTTTCGGCGGGCATATGCAGATCGCGCAGTGAGGCCCCCACGCACCATTTGTCGGCGCTGAGCTGGTAAACAAACTGCTCCCACGGATTTTCCGGGTGAATATCCAGCCCCACACGGGAGACCGGCCAGCCAACGGGCGGCACCACCACTTTGGCCTTTTTCGCCGCCCACCCGAGCGACGTCCCCTGGAACAGCAGCGAGATCAGCACCACGAAGAACGCCACGTTAAAGAACAGCCGCGCGTTGTCCAGACCGGCCATCATCGGGAACACTGCAAGGATAATCGGCACCGCGCCGCGCAGGCCCACCCAGCTGATGAACACCCGTTCGCGCAGGTTGAAGCCGCGAAACGGCAGCAGACCCGCGAACACCGAGAGCGGACGGGCGAAGAAGATCATCCACGCAGAAAGCAGCAGCGCCGGAACGGCGATCGGCAGCAGGTCGGATGGCGTGACCAGAAGGCCCAGCACCAGAAACATGCCGATCTGCGCCAGCCACGCCAGGCCGTCGAAGTTCTGCAAAATGGCATGGCGGTTACGGATTGGCCGGTTGCCCATCAGGAAACCGCAGAGGTAGACGGCGAGAATGCCGCTGCCGTCAAGCGCGGTGGTGACGGCAAAAATCAGAATACCGCCGCTCAGCGCCAGCAGGGGGTAAAGCCCCGCGGGCAGCGAGATGCGGTTGATCATCTGCTGTAACAGGTATCCCCCCGCCAGGCCGATAACAATCCCCAGCCCAAACTGCTGCAGGATATGCCAGGCGAACATCCAGCTTAATCCGGTTTCGTGCTGCTGAATCATCTCAATCAGCGTGATGGTGAGAAACACCGCCATCGGATCGTTACTGCCGGACTCAATCTCAAGCGTTGAGCCGACGCGCTCGTTTAGCCCTTTACCGCCAAGCAGGGAAAATACCGCTGCGGCGTCGGTTGAACCGACAATCGCGCCGATCAGCAACCCTTCCATGAGGTTGAGATGGAAAAGCCACGCGGCCATCATCCCGGTGAGGCCGGAGGTAATCAACACGCCGACCGTCGCGAGCGACAGCGCAGGCCCTAAGGCGACGCGGAAAGAACTCGCCTGGGTGCGCATCCCGCCGTCCAGCAGGATCACCGCCAGCGCGAGGTTACTCACCATGTAAGCGAAAGGGTAATTATCGAATGGGATACCGCCGATGCCATCAATGCCAGCCAACATGCCGATGGCAAGGAAAATAACAAGAATAGGTATGCCGAGACGTGATGAAAATGAACTCAATAAAATACTGCTGGTTACAAGCACAGAACCCAGAATGAAAAGGCTGATTATTGCTGCGGCATCCAATGTTGTCGTACTCCCACCTCAATGTTAACGCTGTTATTAAAACCCTAACATATTAACGACAGGAACAGCGTTTTATTGAGGCGGTTTAAGCGCTTTTTTATGCCTTTAAGACCGGATGGCCGCTGAGAGTGAGCCGACTGCCTGAATTATTATGCGTCAGCGTCGCCTGAGCGCCCAGCGGCAGGGTAACGGTCTGCTGCTCATGGCCAAAATCAAGCCCCGTAATCACCGGAATGTCCAGCCGCGAACGGATGAAATCAACCATCGTCTCAAGGGAGTAGCCTGCATCATAGTCATTCGGTGCCGATCCGCTAAAGCTGCCGAGCACGATGGCGGACTGTCGCCCGAGAATGCCCGCATGGTAAAGCTGAAGCAGCATGCGCTCGACGCGGAACGGATGCTCGTTGATATCTTCCAGCACCAGGATGCCATCCTCAATCTGGGGCAGCCACGGCGTGCCAATCAGCGACACCAGCATCGCCAGGTTTCCACCCCAGAGCTGGCCTTCACATTCCCAGTGCGGCCCATTTCCCTGCCACTCAACGCTGTAGGTCGAATTTTGCAGCGCGCGCCAGAAATGTTCCTGGGTGAACGCATCCAGCTCCGGCGCGCCGAAGTTACCGGCCAGCATCGGGCCGCTGAAGGTAATGACGTTGTGCAGTGCCAGCAGGCCGAGCTGGATCGCCGTGAAATCGCTGTGTCCACAAATCAGCAGAGGATCCTGCTGCTGGCGTTTTGCCAGGCCTTGCCAGTCGATACTCTCCAGCAATCGGCTCGCGCCATACCCGCCGCGCACCGCAAGCACAATCTGGTTAGCGCCCTTCAGGTTCACCAGGTTGTTGATATCATTCAGTCTCTGCGCCTCTGTTCCGGCAAAACGCTGCAGGCGGCGGGGGATAATAGTCTGATTTTCTACCCGATGGCCGGATTCCATTAAGCGCTGAACGCCCCGCTGTGCCGCGTCCTGGTTGATGCAGTAACCCGACGGCGCGATGAGATGAAACTGAGACATGGCAATTCCTTGCTGAATGAGAAACTAATTGTCTATATCATGCCGCTTATACGCCGCCTGCTTCAAGAGGCGGCGCACTGCGACGACCGGCTATAAGGATAGATGACGTGAAATTGAGATGGTTTGCTTTTTTGATTGTGTTGCTTGCTGGCTGTAGTTCAAAACATGATTATCAAAATCCGCCCTGGAACCCTGAAGTGCCGGTGAAAAGGGCCATGCAGTGGATGCCGATCAGCGAACAAGCCGGGAAGGCCTGGGGCGTGAGCCCGCGACTGGTTACGGCGATCATTGCCGTGGAATCGGGCGGCAACCCAACGCTCGTCAGCAAATCCAACGCGGTGGGGCTGATGCAGCTTAAAGCATCAACGGCAGGCAAAGAGGTCTACCGCTATATGGGCTGGCGCGGTCAGCCGTCGACCAGCGAGCTGAAAAACCCGGAACGCAACATCTCGATGGGAACAGCTTACCTGAGCATTCTGGAACACGGCGTGCTGAAGGGTATTGAAGATCCTGAAGTGATGCAGTACGCGCTGGTGGTCTCTTACGTGAACGGTGCCGGTGCGCTGCTCAGAACCTTCTCGTCCGACCGTAAAGAGGCGATTGAAGAGATAAACGACATGGACAAAGACGAGTTCTTTGAACATGTAGTGAAGAACCACCCGTCACCGCAGGCACCTCGGTATATCTGGAAAGTACAGAAAGCGATGGACGCCATGTAACGCCGTTGTCGGGCGGCCTCGCTGCCCGACGCCCCTCACAAGACTTTATTCGCCCGTTCCCGTGCCTCTCGCTCCAGAGAGAAGATGATGCGCTGAAGCTCGCGCTCTGCACCCGGCCCCACGTTGAGAAAGCGAAAGCTCAGACGGGGCGTGGAAATGGTCTCGTTCTTGCTGTCCACCACTTTACGCTCGCTGATGGCAATCAGTTGCGCATCGAAATAAAACCGTCCCCAGCCGCCCATATCCAGTTCAATCTGCGTGAATCGCATGCCTTCAACCAGCCCGTCAGGTTTTGGAGTGTCCATCAGCGCGCCCATGCCGCCCAACGACAGGTCAAAAAGGCGGAAGCGGATCTCTTTTTTATCCGGCATTTTTGCCCGACAAAAATAAGCGGGATGGAGTGGGGCGCTGATGCGGAAATATTCCCGACGCTGGACAAACCAGAGGTTATCAGGCAGCGGCGAGGTAAAAGCAGGCAGCCCCAGATATTCGCTCAGCTCCAGTCGCGGCAGAATAAATTCCACCTTTGCGCCGTGGGTTTCAGCCATCACCGCGATTTTTTCCGCCCGCTGTGCGGCGCGGTTCTCATGCTCCTGGCTGCCCAGGTCGACGATCAGACGGTCGGACGACACGTCCAGGATCTTGCTGATAAACTGATTATTTGACCAACGCATGCGTAGCGGCACTTCACCTTTTTGCAGGTCGCGTAATACCCCTAATACAGCCAGCGGATTTTGTTTCAGGAACTGCTCACTGTAATTACTCACGCCAGATTGCTCCTTGATATTTGACAGACTGTCTCTGCGTTATCGGCAATCTGAAATGAAACTTAATACAAACCGGTGATTTTTTTTACTGGCCACCGTAATTTAAGTCGGTGAGATGAAAATGATTTTCGGGCGATGACCTATACTTAAGTCACCAGCGCGGAAGGTTTTCCGTGCATGCGTTAAACCTGCAAGAGGGCATCGCTATGGGTATCATCGCCTGGATTATCTTTGGTCTTATTGCCGGCGCTATCGCCAAATTGATCATGCCGGGAAATGATGGTGGCGGCTTTATTCTGACCTGTGTACTCGGTGTGGTCGGGGCGGTTGTCGGCGGCTGGCTGGCAACGATGTTTGGCTTTGGCGGCAGCATCAGCGGTTTCGATCTCCACAGTTTCCTGGTCGCGGTGGTCGGCGCGATCGTTGTACTCGGCATATTCCGGTTACTCCGACGGGCATAACATCTTCACAAGCGGCTCTCACCTGAGGGCCGTTTTTTTTATTCGTGTATTGATTTGCTAATCGAAATGATAATAATTGTCGTTCCCAGTATTATCTATAACAAAGACGACAATTATGAATACCTCACGTTTTGCGTTATGTGCGTTGGCAGGAGCCGTGGCGCTGGCATTGCAGGCACAGGCTTTCGCCGAAGAATCGACTATCGTAGTTACGGGCGCAGAGCAGGGCAGCGCGCTTCCTTCATGGACGAACAGTGCGACCAAATCGGCGGTGGCAGAAAGTAAAACGCCGCAGGTGATCAATACCCTTTCTGAGCAGGAGATAGAAAAGCGTCATGCGAACTCCGTGAATGAAATCCTGCGCTATGCCCCGGGCGTCTCGACCGAGGTGAGGGGCAGTACCTCGTACATGAGCGAATACAAAATCCGCGGGTTTACCGTTGACCAGGAATTCTATAACGGTCTGCAGCTGCCGTATAACGTCACCGGTAACACCAAAGCGCGCATCGATCCGCTGCTGATTGAGAGCGTTGATATTCTGAAAGGTCCCTCTTCAGTGCTGTACGGTGGCGGCTCGCCGGGGGGGCTGGTGAATATTCAAAGTAAGAAGCCGCAAAAAGCCTCCCGTACCGAGGTGGGTTTTAACACCGGCACCCGTAACCTGAAAGAGGGCTACCTCGATTCAACCGGGCAAATCGCTGACAGCGACTGGAACTACCGTCTGCTGGGGAAAGCGACGGAAAATGACGACCAGCCGCACACCACGCGCTACGAAAACTACCTCGTGGCACCGTCAGTGACCTGGCAGCCGGACAGCAAAACGCGTCTCACCATTGATGCGCTGGCGCAAAATACGCCGAGCCTGTCGCCGTCCGACCCGCTGCCGCTCGCCTATCTGCGCTCGAGCTACGCCGATCGCCGGGACTATGCCGGGGACGAGTGGAGCGGATTCAAACAGCGCCAGTGGATGCTGGGCTACAGCTTTGAACATGAGTTTGATAGCGGCTGGGGCTTTAATCAGAAAGCGCGCTACTTCGACGTAGATACCCATCAGCGCAGCGTCTATTCAACCGGGCCAGGGAGAGAGGTCTATCAACTCAATCGCTTTGCTTACACCACGGATGAAGACCTTCAGAGCTTCAACATCGACAACCAGGTCACCAAAACGGTTGCGCTGGGGGAATGGAAACATCATCTGCTGGCCGGGTTTGACTATCAGAAGCTGAACTCGCACTTCCACTACCGATATGCCTCCTCAACACCGGGTATTGATATGCGTAATCCTGACCACGCGCAGATCGATGAAGGCGCGCTGGGGCTGTATACCGCCCAGAAAAACCGTCTGAGCTATCAGCAGAACGGCTATTACCTGCAGGATCAGGTGGAGTTCGGCGGATTAAATCTGCTGGGCAGCCTGCGCTATGACGATTACCGCTCCGTGACCACGAATTACCTGCAAAACGGCGACAAAGCGTATGTTTCTCAGGATCGGGTCACCAAACGTCTGGGGGCGCTTTACGCCTTCGACAACGGGATTTCGCCTTTCATCAGCTACTCGGAAGGTTTTGCACCGGTTTCGCCGCAGGGGACGCTCACGGCAAAAGACGTCAAGCCAACCACCAGCAAGCAGGTTGAGGGCGGGGTGAAATACCTGCTGGCGGACTACGCCACCACCTTTACCGCATCGGTGTTTAACATTCGCCAGAAAAATGTCGTCACCTCCGATCCCGGCTTCCTCAACTACCGTCAGACCGGGGAAGTGGAATCCAAAGGGGCTGAGCTGTCGGCGGTCAGCCGTCCGACGGATAACCTGACGCTGATTGCGAACTACGCTTACACCCACGCGATCAATACGGAAGATGATAAATACCAAGGCAAGCGTCCAACACAGGTGCCGGAGAATGCCTTTAACCTGTGGGGCGACTACACCTTCGACAGTACGCCGCTGAAAGGGTTGATGCTGGGGGCTGGCGCGCGCTATACCGGGCCGATGGAAATTTCACCGAATAACGATGCGGGCAAACTTGGGGGCACCACGCAGTACGATCTGGCGGCCTCTTACCGCATGGGCGAAGTCCTGCCGTCGCTGGAAGGGCTGACGGTTAAAGCCAGCGCGCAGAACATCACCAATAAAGAGACGCTGACCTGTTACGACACAACCAACTGCTGGATTGGGCGTGACCGGACGTTCCAGTTAGGGGCGAGTTACAGCTTCTGATGAGCTTTACCCCTCTCCCGGTGGGCTGAGGATTCCCCACAAAATAATGGCTGCATGGATGACTCCCTCTCCCTTGAGGGAGAGGGCTGGGGTGAGGGGGGGCCGGGTAAGGCGTAGCCGCCACCCGGCAATACCCTTACTGCGCCGCGCTTTTCGCTGGTGCGGCGTCATCATTCGCCGCAGGCTGATTCTCCGGTACGCTGTCGCAGGGTTTCTCTTTCGGACAAACCAGGTCCAGCATCTTGAGCGTCACGCCGTTGCTCCAGCCAAATCCATCCTGCAACGGATATTCACCGCCGCCCCCGCCTGTTCCGGTAGACGAGACATCATACTTCTCCACCAGCTTCTTCTCGCGGTCGTAGGTGTGTTGAACGTTTTTCAGGAAGCGCCAGGTCACGTCCATCGCCACTTTTTCCTGGCCATAGTTCTGCAATCCTTCCGCTGCGACCCACTGCAGCGGTGCCCAGCCGTTTGGCGCATCCCACTGCTGGCCGCTGTTGATAGTGGTGGTCGTAATGCCGCCCGGCTTCAGCAGGCGTGAAGAGGTAGCTGCAGCCACTTTATCCGCGCGGTCCTGTGCCGCAGCCTTCACGTAAAGCGGGAACAGGGCGGCGGCGGTAAGCTGATTACGCACCTTTTTACTCTTGAGATCATAATCCGCGTACCAGCCCTCTTTTTCATTCCACAGATGGCTCTCAATAGCTTTTTGCCGCGAGGCGGCCAGTGCTTCATATTTGCTCGCACCAGCGGTATCACCATCCTCCTGGCTTGCCCGTGCCAGCAGCGTCTCCATCTTGAACATCAGGGCGTTCAGGTCCACTGGCACAATGCTGGTGGTGCGGATGGTGCCAAGCTTTTGCGGATCGTCCATCCAACGGGAGCTAAAGTCCCAGCCTGACGCGGCTGCCGAGCGCAGATCGCGGTAAATTTCCGTCGCCGGGCGGTTAGGGTTGTTTTTAGCGGTATTTACATCATCGAGCCAGGATTCAGGACGCGGGGTATCGCGGTCATCCCAGTAGCGGTTAAGGATTGTCCCGTCATCCAGTTTCACCACGCGTTTGTTGGCCTGGCCCGGCTGCAGGCCATCGACGCCCTCCATCCAGTAGGCATACTCTTTTTCCATCTGCGGACGATATTTTTTCAACGCATCTTTATCATGCGTCGCCAGCAGTTCGACCATCAGGGAGAAGAACGGTGGCTGCGAACGGCTCAGGTAATAGCTGCGGTTGCCGTTAGGGATGTGGCCGAAGGTGTCAATTTCATAGGCGAAGTTGTCCACCATATCGCTGATTTTATCCCAGTGGCCGCTTTCGGCCAGGCCCAGCATGGTGAAATAGCTATCCCAGTAATACACCTCGCGGAAACGTCCCCCGGGCACGACGTAGGATTTCGGCAAGGGCAGGAGTGAATCCCATTTACTGCTGGCTTTGTCCGTTGTGCGGGTCAACACGGGCCACAGCCCATCAATGTGCTCGCGAAGGCTTTGTCCGGCGGGGGGAACGTATTTTTCGCCTTCACCCGGAAGCGTGAAATTCACGTCAACGAAATGGCGTAAATCAAAGCCCGACTGCTTACGCTGCATGCGATAGTCGGCGAGGATGGTCAGCGGATCGCTTTTGGGGACCGCATCGGCAAAGGTTTTTTGATCGGGAAACAGTTTGGCACTCTGCACATCGCTGAAGAGGGGGCCGAGCAAAATATCGGGCGGGTTCGTTTGGCCAGATGCCATCTCTTCAGCGCTGGCCGCGGCGGTAAGCGAGAGCAACGCACCGCCCAGAACAAGAGGTAAGAGGCGAGGGCGCAACTTTTGAGGTGTTATCATAGGGTCTTCTCCTTATTTCGCTGAGCAGCGGTCACGCTGTCATCAATCTTCAGAAAACAGTAGACGAATATTCCGCGCTTCGCGTGTCGAACGTCGCATTTTGTACAAATCAAGACGATTTACCGTTGTGTTTAATGCCCTGCTGGTGTGGTGAAATATTGATATTGTGAATATTCAACGGTGCTGGGAAATTAATTGCGGCCCGTGACGCAGAATTTGCGCGGCGAATTTTCTGTTTTAATTACCACGATCACATAAAGCAAAAAACATAAGCTCCTGGTGAAAAAACATAATAGATAGCATTGATGCTCTCAGGCGACATTATCGCTACAGCAGAAACCGGTTTCATCAATAAGGAGTGAATCAATGTCAGTCGCGGAAAAAATACCGGCCAAAGAGAAAATAGGCTATAGCCTGGGAGATGCAGCAAGTCATATTGTATTTGACTCATCGGTTGCCATTCTGGCGTATTACTATACCGATATTTATGGCTTACCGCCGGCCATAATGGGCACCATGTTTCTTCTGGTGCGTTTATTAGATGCGATTACCGACCCGGTGATGGGGGCGATAGCCGATGCAACGTCGACGCGCTGGGGTCGCTTCCGTCCCTGGCTGCTGGCGATATGCGTTCCCTTTGCGGTCAGCTGCGTCCTGGTCTATTCCATTCCGAATTTTACCGAAACCGGAAAAATTTATTATGCCGTCGGGGCATATATATTTATGACCCTGATGTATACCGCCATAAATATTCCATATTGCTCTCTGGGCGCTGCGCTAACGTCCGATCCGCGTGAAAATCTCTCCTTGCAGTCCTGGCGCTTTGCCATCACGCCGATTGGCGGGGCGCTCGGAACGGCCCTTATTTTACCCCTGGCGGACTACCTCTTCCCGGGCGACAGGGCGACCGGCATACAGGTGGCGATGGCGCTCTTTGGCGCGATCGGCTGCCTGATGTTCATCGTCTGTTTTGCCACCACAAAAGAGCGCGTGCAGCCCATCAAAGAGGAGAATCTTAACATCGCCCGTGACGTTAAAATTCTCTTCCGTAACGATCAGTGGCGCATTCTCTCTATCTATAACTTCATGATGCTGGTGGCGGTGGTGATCCGCGGCGGCGCAGTGGTCTATTACGTGAATACCGTGCTCAATAAAGGGGCTGACGTTATCTCGTACTTTATGCTGGGCGGGATGCTGGCCTCTATGTTTGGCTCCGTACTGGCTCAGCCGTTCGGTACCCGTTTTTGCAAGGTCAAACTCTCATTCTGGATCAATATTCTGAATGCGGCGTTAGGCGTAGCCTGCTTCTGGCTGCCGCTGGAGTTCTGGGTCATTCCGTTGATTGCCCATGTCCTGATTCAGATTGTCCAGGGCGGCAATGGCGCGCTGCAGTGGTCCATGATTACCGACGCAAATAATTATGGTGAATGGAAAACCCAGCGCCGTATTACAGGTATGAATGTTGCGGCCAATATATTTGTGATTAAATTAGGTGTTGCGGTCGGCGGTGCCATTCTGGGTTGGGTTCTCGCCGGGTTTAATTACGCGTCAAACAGTACCGTACAATCGGCATCCGCCGTTCAGGGCGTCATTCTTCTGTTCACGCTGATCCCGTCACTGTTTTATTTACTCACCGCGTTCTCGATTAAGTTTTATAAATTAAACGAAAACGTCATGAATGGCGTAGTGAATGATTTAAATAAAGGCGAATTCGCTAATTCTTAATGGTTGATGTAGTAAGCCGATAATTCATATGAATTATCGGCGAGGTTCTTTGTGTCCGTCAGGAAATAATGATTAACTCACGAGGATGGAGTCGATGAAAGTAAAAACCCTTGCACTCATTGTCAGTGCGTTTTGTACTACCGGAGCAATGGCAGCAAAAGATACCCAACGTCTGGAAGATAAACTGGCGCAACTGGAGGCGCGCCTCGAAAAGGCGGAAACGCGGGCGGCAAAGGCGGAAGCGCAAATTCAGGATCTGAAGCAACAGCAGCAAACCGTGGCGGCCGCGAATCCGGTTGTGGTTGAATCCACGGAGCCTTCCACAGCGCAAACGGCACCCAAACTGACGTTATCCGGCTACGGGGATATTAAGTTCTACG
The DNA here is from genome assembly GCF_019219165.1 of Enterobacter sp. ENT02. Taxonomy (NCBI): domain Bacteria; kingdom Pseudomonadati; phylum Pseudomonadota; class Gammaproteobacteria; order Enterobacterales; family Enterobacteriaceae; genus Enterobacter; species Enterobacter sp. ENT02. Next base: position 530,728 of record NZ_JAHUWD010000001.1, on the reverse strand, counting down.
GCGACGTTGAATTTAATATGGACGCGGCCAGCAAGAGCGGCAGTTTAACCTCCATGAAAACGTCAGCCAATAAAGACTGGGCGCCCGGCAGCCATGAACGCTGGGATATTAACGGTCGCCTGCTGCTGGGATTCGATGGATATAAGCAGATGGAGAACGGCAATTTCGCCGGCTTTTCGGTGCAGCCGCTGGCTGACCTGACGGGTAAAATGAACCTGGATGATGCGGTGTTCTTCTTCGGTACGGAAAACGACTGGAAGGTGAAAGTCGGTCGCTTTGAAGCTTATGACATGTTCCCGCTGAATCAGGACACCTTCGTCGAATATTCCGGCAACACGGCCAACGATCTGTATAGCGATGGCTACGGCTACATCTACATGATGAAAGAGGGGCGCGGTCGTAGCGACAGCGGCGGTAACTTCCTCATGAGTAAAACCCTGGGTAACTGGTATGTTGAGGTTAACACCCTGCTGGAAGATGGCAGCTCGCTGTTTGTTGACCAGCAGTATCACGGCGTCGATCTGGATAACGATAAAAACGTTGCTTACGTCCGTCCGGTCATTGCCTGGCAGGATGGCAACTTCTCGACGGCCATCGCGATGGAGAGCAACCTCGTCAACAACGCCTATGGCTACCGCGACGCATCAGGACAATGGGTAGACCAGTCTGACCGAACGGGCTATGGCTTCACCATGACCTGGAACGGGCAAAAAACGGATCCGGACGACGGCATTGTGGCGAACCTGAACACCGCCTACATGGATGCCACCGATGAGAAAGACTTCACCGCGGGGGTGAATGCCTTATGGCGTAATATTGAACTGGGCTATATCTATGCACATAACCAGATCGACAATTTCAACACTGCAAACTTCGACGCTGACTGCGACGGCGACTGCTGGGTGACCGATCCCGGTGACTATGATATTCACACCATTCATGCTTCATACCTGTTCCCAAACGTGATGAAGATGAAGAATTTCAATATTTACCTGGGCGCGTATGCCTCATGGGTGGAAGCGCATCCGAATGACGGCGACGACCGAAATGACGATCGTTACGGCGGACGCGTGCGCTTCAAATATTACTTCTGATGCCAGACGCCGGTCAGACCTCGTCAAGGGTCTGGCTGGCTTCCCGCAGCGTTCCCGGCGCCTGGCCGATAATGCGCTTAAAGGCACGGCTAAACGCCGCCAGCGACCCATACCCCAGACGCAGGGCGACCGTTTCGATGGGCTGATTTTCATGACGAATATACTGAATAGCGAGCCGCATTCGCAGTTCGCTGAGATATTTGGCTGGGGTCGTGCCGGTCGCGGAAAGAAAGCGTTCGGCAAACACGGAGCGGGAGGTGCCCGCTTCTTTGGCCAGATCCGCCACGCTCCAGTTCAGGCCGGGCTGCTGGTGCATGGCGTATATCGCTCTGCTGAGGCGGGGATCGCGCAGCACCTGCACCCAGCCCGTGGCTTTGCCGCATCCGGCTTCGACCCAGCCCCGCACGATTAAGGCCGCGACAACGTCTGCCAGACGCGCCAGGATCCCCGCAAAGCCCACCTGACGGGTCATGGATTCTCGCTCCATGGCCGCCAGCAACGGGTGGATCTCGGGCCAGGTGGACATCAGCCTGCTCACCATCATCACTTCCGGCATGGCCTTGATCAGCGGCTGCATCCCGCCCAGTTCAAAATCCATGCAGCCGCTAAAGATAATCGTGTTCTCGCCGTCCGGGCAGGGCTCACAGGCAATCGCGCAGACCGAGCTGCAGATAGGCTCGCTTGGGAAAGCATTCACCGGGGTAAGGGGAGCCTGCGCGTCAGAGAGCAGGGCATGGGAATTGCCGTTTGGGATGAAGAGCGCGTCGCCACCGCTCAGCTCGAACGTTGCGCCACTCTCCATACGCAGCAGCGCGCTGCCGTGGCTGACAAAATGAAACTGCGCCTTACCGGGCGCCTGATGGAACGCCACACCAAATGGTGTGCTGGCTTCAATTCGCCGGTATTTCACCCCCGAAAGGCGCATGCCGCGTAAAAGCTCGCTGATCAAATCGGGTGACTGAACGGTCATCGCACAACTCCGGACGAATAATCAATAAGTGGAGATTATATGTCATAGATCGTCCATGGGGAACACTCTATGCTTTTGCGATATTAGTCACATTTTGATAACGGGAGATCAACAGATGAGTTCATATGTCGCGGCGAGCGAGGCGGTAGCGCCTGCAAAACCCGCCTGGCGAGCGGTCTATTCACTGGGGCTGGGCGTATTTGGTTTGATCACGGCGGAGTTTCTGCCCGCCAGTTTGCTCACGCCAATGGCTGCCAGTCTCGGCGTAACAGAGGGGATGGCCGGGCAGGCCGTCACGGCAACGGCGCTGGTGGCGCTGGTCACCGGTTTGCTGATTACGCCAGCCACCAAAAGTATCGACCGCCGCTGGGTGTTGATGTTCTTTTCGGTGCTGCAAATCATCTCCAGTCTGCTGGTGGCCTTTGCGCCAACCCTGCACGTTTTGCTGATGGGGCGCTTGCTGCTGGGTGTTGCTATCGGGGGATTCTGGGCGATGTCGACCGCGACGGCGATGCGGCTGGTACCTGCCGATAAGGTGCCGAAAGCGCTGGCGGTGATTTTCTCCAGCGTGTCCATTGCAACGGTTGTCGCGGCGCCGCTGGGAAGTTATCTGGGCAGCCTGATTGGCTGGCGTAACGTCTTTGTTCTCTGCATAGTGCCGAGCGTGGCGGCTCTGCTGTGGCAGGTCTGGGTCCTGCCGTCGATGAAGCCGGAGAGCAGCGGCAGCCTGGGAACCCTGTTCCGGGTGCTGCGTCGTCCGGGGATGATCGGCGGGATGCTGGCAACCATTCTGATTTTCAGCGGCCATTTCGCTTTCTTTACCTATCTGCGCCCGTTCCTGGAGACCGTCGGTCAGGCAAGCGTAGAGACGATTTCGCTGATCCTGCTTGGCTTTGGTATCGCCAACTTTGTCGGCACCTCCATTGCCGGACATCTGCTGGCACGAAATCTGCGCCTGACGCTGGCGCTGGTGCCGTTCGCCATGGGCGTACTGGCGCTGATGATGGTCGCGTTTGGTCATCTGGCGATGCTGGACGGTTTACTGGTTGCGCTTTGGGGCTTTGCTTTTGGCCTGGTACCGGTGGGCTGGTCAACCTGGCTGGCAACCACCGTCCCTGATGAAGCCGAAAGTGCAGGCGGTTTGCTGGTGGCCTCTATTCAGCTGGCGATAAGCGCAGGCGCGGCGGGGGGCGGGGCGGTATTCGACCTCAACGGTGCCAGCGGTGTGTTTGCGGGCAGCGGTTTCCTGCTGGTGACGGCAATGGTGATTGTGTTTATGGGTGTGAAGGTAAAAGCGGATTAAGTGCTTTCCCTCTCCTGCGGGAGAGGGACCTAACGGGTGTCTATTGTTCTACGCTACCGCTCTTTCATTCCAGGTGTCTTTAAACATGATGTTCCCGTCGCAATATTTCCACTCAATCGATTCATAGCGGAGTTCGACTTCTTCCATATGAGCACTCGCGATACCTAGCGGGTGCAATAAAGGTGAGATCCTTGTTATCTTGACGTTTTCCAGAATGATGTTGAAGTATTCACGCTCGATCCCGGCGTCATTAATTTTATACATTTTGATTAATGCCGTTTTGAATGTTTTTCCTGTACAGATTGCACGAAACAGATAGGGGGTGATGCGATCTATTTCTTTTTCAAAGGTAATGGGGACATGAAGTCGTGTCCCTGTCAGTTTTCCCGTGTTGGAATCGGTGGGGATCCACACAGAGTGGTTAAACGATTTTAGTTCGGTAGAGCCCAATCTTGTAGGCATTAAACACTCCCCTGTAATCGGGGCGTTATTTTCATCTGTAAGCCATATATGTGCTGGTGTAGACATTTATTTACCCTTTGTTTTTGTAGCGAAATGCAATGAAGTAAACAACTAATACAATAATCCCAATAATCCGTAGTGCAATTTCGTCATCTTTTATAAAACTCACTGCAATAGCACCTAGAATGACAGCGAATATTCCAGTGCCATACCAAAAAAAATCATCCATAATATCTTTTAAGAAACTTTTTAAAAATTGCATCAAAAATTCTTTTATAGATTCCCACATTATCGCATCATTTTATTTAGCGCATCAGCAATTTCACCATCGGATGCAGTGTTTAAGTTGAGATATCCGGTCTTCATTATCACGGGTTCAATAAGGAAATACATCATTTCCAGCTTTTCAACATACAGCGCATGGTAAAACAACGGTTGGAATTTTTTAAGTGTATTTGCACTGTCTGCCGCATGCTGGACTATAGCGTAAAGGTTTAATATGCTAATTACACCTCCTGTGCTCCAACCAATCTTTTTCACAAATGCACTTTTTACGGCCGTGTTCATGTTATTACCATAACAGATGTATGACGTGACGGCATAAATCAAGCCATTCTTAGATACCTGCTTTACTGAGTAGTTTGTTGTAAATGGGATTAGTCTTTCAAGAATGCTTTTTCTTTGGCTATTGGATTTGTTCTGAAGCATCGTTTCAATATAAATCCTAACCATTCTAAAAATTACATCTCTGTGCTTAACGAGCTGTGCTACTCCTGCTAAGAACCTTAAATCTTCATTACCTAATCGTTTACATACATCCTGGTAATTATCCGTAAAGCAAGAAGTATAATAGAGCAATCGTGTTGTAGCATCGCCAAGATTATTTAAATATTCAATAGCACCGTCCCTCACCCCAGCTACGGCGCGATCAAGCCTTAATGCAAGTTCTTTATCGGACCCTATTTTTTCGATAATCGATTTACTGTAATACATAGCCTGTCCCTGTTGTGTACAGAGTTTATCATGGGCTATGTTGTCGCCTGGGGACAGCGATCACACTCTCATTTTTAAAAGTAAAATAAAGAATATCCACTAACCTATTTTCTAAGTTAATGGGTGCTTTTTTATAATTGATGTGATGAATTAGCAGCGTTGAATAGACTTAGGATTATCTTAATTTAGCAATTCTGAGAGGCGTGAAGAGATATATTGAATAATTACATAATGTGTAGGCCGGGTAAGCGCAAGCGCCACCCGGCATCAAGCTAAGGCTTACAGCCCTTTCTTATCCATCAGCACCGCCAGATCCACCAGGCGGTTTGAGAATCCCCACTCGTTGTCATACCACGCCAGAATTTTGACCATGTTGCCGCCAATCACCAGCGTCGACAGCCCGTCGATAATCGAGGATCGCGGATCACCCTGGTAATCGCTGGACACCAGCGGTTCATCGCTGTAGCCCAGGATCCCTTTCAGTGGTCCGCTAGCCGCGGCCTGACGGAACGCGTCATTCACCTCGTCGGCGGTCACGTTACGGCTCAGCGTTACCGTCAAATCCACAATTGACACCACCGGAACCGGGACGCGTAAAGAATACCCGGTCAGCTTACCGTCCAGAGAAGGGATCACTTTTCCCAACGCCTTCGCCGCGCCGCTGGAGTAAGGCACAATCGACAGAGCCGCCGCACGTGCACCGCGCAGATCTTTCTCCGGCTGGTCGTGCAGCGCCTGGCTGTTGGTATAAGCATGCGTGGTGTTCATCAGGCCGTGCTCAATACCAAACTGCTGATGCAGCACCTGCGCTGCCGGAGCCAGTCCGTTAGTGGTACAGCTCCCGTTACTCACGACAGCGTGCAGTGTAGGATCGTACAGCTCGTGGTTTACACCCATCACAATCGTCAGGTCGTCGTTCTTCCCTGGAGCGGAAATGATGACGCGCTTAGCGCCACCGTGGGTGATATGTACTGCCGCTTTTTCCCGTTCGGTAAAGAAACCAGTGGCTTCAATCACCACGTCCACCCCGACCTCGCGCCACGGGATGTTTGCCGGATCGCGTTCGCTGAAGACGGCGATCCGCTGTCCATCCACCTGTAACCCGCCGTCAGCCGCCTCAACGGGTGCCTGCAGCGTGCCGAGAAGGGAATCATATTTGAGAAGATGGGCGAGGGTCTGGCTGTCCGTCAGATCGTTAATGGCCACAATCTGAAGATCCGGGTTACCCAGCGCCGCGCGCAGGAAATTACGTCCGATACGGCCGAAACCGTTAATACCGACCTTAACCATGATGCACTCCTTATCTCTGTTGTCTGGAGTCACTGTAGGCGTCAGGCTGAATGGCGTAAATGACAAAAAAGGATCACATTACGCCATCTTGCGGCAGTGGAAGCGCTGGCGATATTCCGTTGGGGTGAGATGAAGCTGTTTCTCGAAAACACGACGCAGATTGATGCTGGTGCCAAACCCGCTTTGCTCAGCAATCAGCTCCAGCGGATCGCTGGTTTGCTCAAGCAGCTGCCGAGCGGCGGCAAGACGCGCTTCCGTCACGTAGCGGGCCGGAGAGACCCCTGCATCCCGAGTGAATACGCGGGTGAAATTACGGGGACTCATCGCCGCTCTTTCCGCCAGGCGCTCAATGCAGAGATCGGCGGTCAGGTTTTGCAGGATCCAGCTTTGCAGTTCGCTAATCGGCCCCTGGGTACCGGACTGCTGCAAATTATAACGGCTAAACTGCAGCTGCCCGCCCGGACGGCGTAGGTACATCACCATATCCTGCGCTACGTCGCGGGCGAGAGAGAAACCGTAATCGTCTTCAACCAGCGCCAGCGTCAGGTCGAAGCCGGAACTGACCCCGCCGGAGGTCCAGATGGGCCCATCCTGAATGTAGATCGGGCCGCCTTCCACCCTGATGGCCGGATAAGCGGCCTGCATCGTCTCCAGCAGACGCCAGTGTGTGGTTGCCCGCCGTCCGTCAAGCAAACCGCTCTGCGCAAGCAGCATCGCGCCGCCGCAGATGGAGGCAATACGACGCGCATGGGGCGCAGCGAGATGAAGCCAGTCCACCACGGCGGTGCTCTCCAGTTCATTCATGCCGCGCCCGGTAATGATGATGGTATCGAGTGGTTCACGCGGGTCCAGTTCAGGCAGACGATAATCTGCCAGCAGGTTTAATCCGGATTGACCGTGGATCACCTGATGGGGCTGCGTGGTGGCGATGATGATTCTGTAACACGGGTGAGACAGACCTTCCGGGTGCAGTCGGTTGGCCTGCATCAGAATGTCGGCGATACCGGCGGCTTCAAACAGCATGCCGCCGTCGGGAACAATAATCAGGATCTTTTTCATGTCCTGAAAAGTAGCTTTATTACAAAATAAGTCAACAGGTAGAGAGCGCATAAACGCCATTTCTGGCAAAGCAAAGCGATTTAAGTTCTTTGTTATTTCAGCCGTTTTCACGGATCGTCAGGACACAGAATGACAGGCGGAACGGCATCGGAAGGAATGAGTCACTATTTACACCTGCAACAGCGAGAACATATTCACTGGCTTGCCACGCGGTTTCTGTGGCGAAGCGAGCTTCCCACCTGGCTGTTAATTATCGCTATCTATACCGGCTGGTTTACCACCCTGACGTACTGGCAGACGCTCGGTTTACTGCCTGCCACGGTGCTGCTGATCTGGTTTACCGCGTGGTATATGTCGCTTCAGCATGAGCTGATCCACGGCCATCCGACACGTTTTCCCCGGTTAAATCAGCTTTTCGGTACGCTGCCGCTGGCGGTCTGGTATCCCTATGGCCTGTACCGCGACTCGCATCTGGCCCATCACCGCAACGATCATCTCACGGTACCGGTGGACGATCCGGAATCCTACTATTTTACCGAACAGACCTGGGCGCGTTTTACGCCCTGGCAGAAGCGCATTATTCATGTGCGTAATACTTTTCTGGGGCGGCTGTTACTGGCTCCGCTGTTGGATATCGTTCAGACGCTGGGAAGTGCCGTGGCGGCGTTTCGCCAGCTGCACCTGCGGGCGATGTTGATGTGGCTGATGCATGGCGTGCTATTGGCGGGGTTGTTTGTCTGGATGCGCCATATTGATTTTTCACCGGTCTGGTTTGTGCTGGCGGTGAGCTATCCCGCGCTGGCGCTCACCAAAGTGCGCTCTTTCCTCGAGCACCGCGCTGCAGACGATCCTCTTGCGCGATCGGTAATCAACGAAGCCGGGATCTTCTGGCAGGTGTTGTTCCTGAATCTCAACTACCATTCAGTGCATCACGATCTGCCAGGCGTGCCCTGGTATGGTTTGAAGGCGCTCTACCAGCAAAACCGGGCGGTGTATCAGCAGCGGAATCACGGTTTTGTGGTCAAGGGATACGGCCAGTGGCTGCGACAGTTTTGGGATAAGGCCGTGGATGTCACGGTTCATCCGGGGATAAAGCGAGAAGAGCATGAGTAACCTGCTGGCGTTTCCGATGTATGCCGTCAATCGGGCTGATACCGACGCGCTGTGGCGAGCTGTGCACGCTTTGCTGCTGGCACGCGGTGTGCCGGTGGGCGATCTTGTGCCGGGCATCCCGGAAGAGAACTTACTGACGCACTGGCAGCAGCCTGGACTCATCCTGAGCCAGACCTGCGGTTATCCGCTGGTCGCACAGTTGCCGGACGTGCAGGTCGTCGGCTGTTTTCATTATGCGGCGCCGGGCTGCGAAGGGATCGCTTACCGCAGCCTGCTGGTGGTGCGGGAAGAAGATAAACACCTGCGCGTTGACGATTTCCGTGGGCGGCGGGTGGTGTGTAATGCGCCGGATTCCCAGTCCGGCTACAACACGCTGCGAAGACGAGTGGCACCTGATACGGTCAATGACTATTTTTCACGGGTGATTTTCAGCGGCAGCCATCGCCAGTCGCTGATTGATGTAAAAGGCGGGGTGGGGGATATTGCGGCCATCGACTGCGTAACCTGGGCTCTGCTGCAGCGCCATGAGCCGGAACGGCTTGCGGGGCTGGCGGTCATTGAGCGTACCCCTCTCACGCCAGGACTGCCGCTGATCACCTCGCAAAACACCTCGCCTGAAACCCTTAACGCCATTCGTGATGCGCTGTGCGAGCTGGTAAATGCGCCGGAATACCGGGGTGTTTGCGATGCGGTGCTCATCGGCGGTTTTAGCGTGGTGACGCGCCAGGCCTACGCTTCATTGACTGCGTGATAAATTTCCCGTGCATCGGTAAAACAGCGTAGCGCCAGCGAGGAGACGGGTTTCTGTCGGCGCATAATCAGGCCGACAGGCGCCTCAATATTCGCTTCGGCGATGGGGACAATCCTGAAATTGTTGTTCAGTGCCTCCAGCCCGTTGTTCAGCGGCATCACGGCACAGCACACGCCGCTCTGAACCGCCTGAATGATCTGGAACGTCGAGTCACTCTCGAAAACGGCCGTCGGATCCAGGCCTGCAGCGTTAAAGCTGGCCTCCATATGCGCCCGGTAGTGCATCCCTTTGGTCAGGAACCCCAGCGGAAATTCCGTCAGGTCGTGCCAGGTCAGCGTTGCCTGGCCGGGCTGGAAATGGCGAATGTCGTGCAGCAGGCCCATCTTCGTTTTTGGCAGTTGGATAATGTCAAACAGGTTGGTGTCGATGCTGTTGAGATAGCAAATTCCCAGCTCAAGCTGATTGCGGCTGACCCCGTCGGCAATCTGCGCAGAGGACATGGAATAGAGGCTGTAGGTCAGTTCCGGATATTTTTGCGTCAGCAGGCGAATAAAGATCATCGGATCCACGCTCGCCAGCGGTACCATCCCAAGCCGTAATTCACCCACCACCTGGCCTTTGCACAGCGCGGCTTCCGCCTGCAGCCCGTCGTGCGCGGCCAGCAGCGCGCGGGCCCACGCGAGGATGCGTTCACCCTCCGGCGTAAACCCTTCAAAGCGCTGCCCGCGTACAATCAGCACCAGCCCCAGCCCCTCTTCCAGGCTGCGGATGCGCATGGAGAGGGTCGGCTGGGTAACGTTGCACTGCGAGGCCGCTTTACCAAAGTGCCGGGTCTCGTCGAGTGCGATTAAGTATTTTAACTGTTTAATATCCATCGTTTTCTCTGCGCGAACGGCCTTACAGCATGCGGATCTCTTTTGAGCGCAGGGTGATGCGAACCGGAACGGATTTATAAGACGGCGTCCCGCTGTCCTTGTCGAGATAATCGAGTGGCACCAGCACGTTGGCCTCCGGGTAATAGGCCCCGACGGATCCCGGGGCGATGCTATACGCCACCACGGTAATGTCCTCCAGGCGCTGAACGCTGCCGGGCAGGGCGGTTTCGATATCCACGCGGTCGCCATGTTCCAGCCCTGACTGTGCCATATCGTCTTCGTTCATAAACAGCACGTCGCGGCGGCCAAAGACCCCACGGTAGCGGTCGTCCAGGGCATAAATGGTCGTGTTGTACTGATCGTGGCTGCGCAGCGTAATCAGACGCAGCACATGCTCGCCTTCACCGCTGGCGTTCTCATGAACCCCCTCGAACACCGAGAACATTGCTTTGCCCGTCGCGGTTGGCCAGATACGCTGCGTTGGCGGCAGCGGCATGCGGAAGCCCCCGGGAACGCGGATCCGCGCGTTATAGTCCTCAAACCCAGGAATGGTCTGCTCAATCAGATCGCGGATACGGTCATAATCCTCAACCAGCGTCAGCCAGTCCACGCGGGTTTCCGGCAGTGTGGCTTTCGCCAGGCCCGCCACGATGGCGGGTTCCGAACGCAGCAACGGCGAGGCGGGTTTCAGCTTGCCGGACGAGGCGTGCACCATCGACATGGAATCTTCAACGGTAATGGACTGACGGCCGGTGGCCTGAATATCCAGCTCGGTGCGGCCGAGACACGGGAAAATAAAGGTCTCTTTGCCCACCAGCAGATGGGTACGGTTCAGCTTGGTGCCAACGTGCACGCTCAAATCCAGGTTACCCATCGCCGGAAAGCCCCGTTCGTGATCGGGCATCGCAACCGCAAAATTGCCGCCGAGGCAGATAAGTGCCTTCGCACGGCCGTCAATCATCGCCTGCGTGGCCTGCACCGCATCGTGTCCGTGGTGAGACGGCGGCTCAAAGCCGAATACGTCCTTCAGACGGTTCAGGAAGGCCGGTGTGGGTTTCTCGCTAATCCCGACGGTCCGGTTTCCCTGCACGTTTGAGTGGCCGCGCAGAGGGCAGATACCCGCGCCGGGCTTACCGATGTTCCCGCGCAGCAGGAGCACGTCAGCGATCAGGCGGACGTTCGCCGTGCCTTTATTGTGCTGGGTAATTCCCATCCCGTAGGTAATGATGGTGGCATTTGATTTCGCATAGGCCTCTGCCACCTTCTTAAGCGCCGCATGGCTCAGGCCTGACTCGCGCTCAATGTCGTCCCAGCGGGTGTGCGCGATATCGGCGCTGAAGTCCTCAATGCCCTGAGTGTGTTCGGCAATAAAGGCGTGATCCAGCACGTCACCGCGTTCGGCCTCCATCTCCAGAAGGTGTTTAGCAATCCCTTTCAGCGCGGCGGCATCGCCCCCGGCTTTCACCTGGAAATAGGTCGAGGCGATATCCGTGGAGCTGTAGGTCGCCATTTCAATCACGCTCTGCGGGTCCGCAAAACGTTCGAGGGCGCGTTCGCGCAGCGGGTTAAAGACGATAATCGGCACGTTGCGACGTGCCAGCTCATGAAGGGTGCCCATCATTCGCGGATGGTTGGTGCCAGGGTTATGGCCAATGGAGATCACCAGTTCGGTCTTATCGAAGTCGTCCAGTGAGACGGTGCCTTTCCCGATCCCGATAGATCGCGGCAAGCCGACGCTGGTGGCCTCGTGGCACATATTCGAGCAGTCAGGAAAGTTATTGGTGCCGTATTCGCGGGCAAAGAGCTGGAACAGGTATGCCGCTTCGTTAGAGGCGCGCCCGGAGGTGTAGAACTCGACCTGGTCCGGTTCGAGCCCGCGCAAGACTTCGCCGATACGCTGAAACGCCTCGTCCCAGTCGACAGGGCGGAAGGTATCGCTTGCCCGGTCATAGCGCAGGGGATGCGTCAGGCGACCGTAGCCTTCCAGCTCAAAGTCCGATTTTGCCAGCAGCGAAGCGACGCTGTTTTCCGCCAGAAACGCAGGGGTGACGCGTTTGCTGGTGGCTTCCCAGGTCACCGCCTTCGCGCCATTCTCGCAGAACTGGAACGTCGATTTATGTTCTTTATCAGGCCACGCGCAGCCCGGGCAGTCAAAACCGTCCGGCTGGTTGGTGCGCAGCAGCGTCGCGGGAGCGTCCAGTGTATCCATTTGGGTACGTACCGCGATGGCCGTCGCTTTTAACGCGCCCCAGCCTCCGGCGGGACCGTCATAGTGCCTGATACCGGGAACTGCGCGTCTTTTCGTGTTCATACCCACTCCTGATTTGTTAGGTCACACAACATCTGAACCCATAAAAGCACTGCAGAGGACAATAAGCGTAAGCAATGACGACCGTTTGGCTGCGCGCATGCGGTAGAGAAAGTGACTGCTTCTTGAATTCTTTTTATTACAGTGGCTTATATGTTGTGATGCTTAAAGATTTAAAGAAATTATAACGAATTTTTATCATTTTAATAATAAATCTTATCTATCACCCGGTAGGTGAGATAGATGGCGGTGAACAGGTAAGGATGTAGCAACAGTAAAACTTCGAATGAAGTGCCTGAGCGGGAGAAATAGACAATGTTCGCAGTTGGCGGGTAATCGCGTGCATTTTTCGGTGGCGATAATGGCAGAAAGGTTAACTCAGGCTTAATGATTAATAGATATAATTTATGTCTTAAAGGGAAATTATCATAGCGTGAAATATTAAGTTATTTTGAGCCGTGAAATTAACGCCGGGCGGCATCAGTGAAATAGGCCCATTCTGAGCGTAAAGTACGTGCAATATTAAAGATACCCTGTTAATGCAACAAATAATTCATCGGCGATATGTTCTTTTGACATCACCAATACTCGAATTCTACTAATTATGGTAGTGGCGATAATAGCGACATTGCGTTAATGAAAGTGGTTCTCTTTTGTGTTTTTGTTATGTAAAACAAAAGGTTGTATGGGTTTGAGATGAATAAATAAAAGGGGGTAGGCCATGTATAATTTTTTATTAAGATTAATCCTATAATCTATCGTCTGCTTCATTTACCAACAGTTACGTAACGGTAAATATTGAATTGATGCGAAGCTCATGTAAACTTGTTTACCGTTTGTCAAAATATGTCAGGAAGACGCTGGGCCTTATTCTGAAGGGCTCGTGCGGTAGCTATGCCTTTAAAATAGTAACGCCCCGAAAATATCCTGACTATTTTAACAATAGCACTTAAGTCAAACTTCATCTCCTTATCTCCATCATCGAAATATCGCTACGGAAAAGCATATGAAAATGCGCGTACTGTTTTCACTTCTGTTTGTAATGGCGGTGGCGGGCTGTAAAGCGCCCCAGAAACCTGTGATCACTGACGATACCATCGTGACCAGTCAGGTTAACGGCGTCACCTTAACTCACCGTCATGTTGTGCTGCCCCCGGCAGAGTTCACCCAGGTGAATGAGCCTTATCGCGCCATGTACCCCGCATCCCTGATGAGCCGTCCGGACTACGGCGGAAAAGTGATCCGCACGCTCGAGACCGGCAAAACCTATGTGGTGCTGGGTCAGGTTGAACACTTCTGGATGGCGCTTGCCGACGAAGGGAACGAACAGCTGATTGGTTACGTCCCAATGCGCGCCGTCATCAAGGCCGACCAGTACGAAGCCACAGTGCGTAAACAGGCGATCCGTCCAAAAGCGCGTAAGAAAGCAACCTGTGTTGACGTCGATGGCAACAGCAAAGCCTGCAAAGACAGCGCAAACGGCACCTGGATCCTGAACTAAACGGGTTTCAAGAGCGTATTTTTTATGAATACAAAAACGTTTCATCAGCTCGGGTTAGCATTTTTCGCGGTGATTTTCACCCTGTTGAGTGGTTGTACGTCGTCTTCACACAGCGACCCCTCCCGCTACAATCTGCAGTTTCAGGCTCACCCCCAAATCAATGATTCTGCGCCATTAAAGGTCAGAGTGCTGCTGCTGAAATCCGATGCGGATTTCATGTCCAGCGACTTCTATTCCCTGCAGAACAACGCGTCGGCCACGCTTGGCGCGAATCTGCTTAACAGCGATGTGTTCTTCCTGATGCCGGGCCAGCTTTCGAAAACCCTGAGTGGACAAAGCTCGCCCGAGGCACGCTATATCGGCGTGATGGCGGAATATCAGACGCTGGACGGGAAAAAATGGCGCGTCTCAATCCCATTGCCTGTTCCCGGCGAAAACCATTTCTACCAGTTCTGGAAATGGTCCGCAGATGAACTCATCGCCAACGTCTTCCTGGACGTGAACGGTATCCGGGTCATCAGCCAGTAACGCGCTTCATAACAGGAAACACATCATCATGACGAAAGCAGAAAAGGTCGTCTGGACCGAAGGCATGTTCCTGCGTCCACACCATTTTCAGCGGACAGAAAGTTACCTGCTGAACCACATTCGTGAATGGGGTGCGCTGCAGCGATCGTATCTGTGGGGCTTTCTCGACGTTGAGCTGGACGACGCGATGCTCCGCCAGGGCTGCATTGCACTGAGCTACTGCAGCGGGTTACTGCCTGACGGCACGTTTTTCCAGGTGCGCAATGGCCGCAACGGCCCGGTGCCGCTGAAGATCCCTGACAATCTCACCAATGAGAAGGTGGTGCTTGCGCTGCCGGTTCGCCGCGGCGAACGCGAAGAGGTGATTTTCAGTGAAGAGCAGGCCTCGCTGGCGCGTTACCTCGCTTTTGAACAGGACGTCGAAGACGATAATGCCATGTCAGTGGGCGATGCCACGGTACAGTTTGGCCGCCTGCGTTTAACCCTGATGCTGGAAAAAGATCTCTCGGCAGAGTGGACCGCTATCGGCGTGGCCTTTGTGAGCGAAAAACGCAACGACAACCACGTGCGGCTGGATAACAGCTACATTCCGCCGATGCTGAATGCCAACAACAGCCCGCAGATCTACAGCATGATTAACGATCTGCATGGGCTACTGGTCCAGCGCAGCCAGCAGATTGGCGGACGTCTGCGCCAGCCAGGCCGCTTTAATACCTCCGAACTTATTGAGTTCACGCTGCTTTCGCTGGTTAACCGTCATCTCGGTGAAATATCCCATTTAAAAACCCTGCCGCTGATCCACCCGGAAACGCTGTGGCGCAGCTGGCTGCCGTTTGCGACGGAACTTGCCACCTGGACCTCTCAACGCACAGCGGAGAGCGTGCTCCCGGTGTATGACCATGACGATCTGGCGGTCTGCTTCAGCAAGCTGATGCTGATGCTGCGTCAGGGGCTGTCGCTGGTGATGGAAGATCACGCCATCCAGCTGCCGCTCAACGAGCGTTCCCATGGTCTTAACATCGCTACCGTGCCGGAGACCAGCATGGTGCGCGAGTTCGGCTTCGTGCTGGCGGTGAAAGCCAATGTGCCGGGCGAACACCTGCAAACCCATTTCCCGGCCCAGATGAAGGTGGCACCGGTCTCGAAAATCCGCGATCTGGTTCAGCTGCAGCTGCCGGGCATTATGCTGCGCGCCATGCCGGTCGCCCCGCCGCAAATACCGTGGCACGCGGGCTACAGCTATTTCGAGCTGGAGAAGGGCAGTGAGCTGTGGCACGAGATGGATAAGTCCGGTGCGTTCGCTCTGCATCTCGCAGGGGAGTTTCCGGGTCTCGATATGGAGTTTTGGGCCATCCGTAGCCCGACAGAATAATAAAGCGAGCACTAAATATGCAGGAACGACAGGATACCGGCAGTGATGCTGTGTTTACCGGAGCCAGTGGCAATAATCAGCTGGTGGCGGCTGCCAACCCGCTGCTCAACGCCATTCCACAAATCCGTCATTCGGTTTCTCATGACGATCAGGTGGCGTTGCGCCAGCGTCTGATCGACGAAATTCGCCGTTTCGAAGTGCGATGCCAGCAGGCAGGGTTGCCGTATGAAGTGATCGTCGGCGCCCGTTACTGTCTGTGTACGGCGCTGGATGAAGCCGCCGCGCTCACCCCCTGGGGCAGCAGCGGCGTCTGGTCCAGCAGTGGCCTTCTGGTCACGTTTCATAACGAAACCTGGGGCGGAGAAAAATTTTTCCAGCTGCTGGCGCGCCTTTCTCAGAACCCGCGTGAACATATCCTGCTGCTGGAGATGATCAACTACTGCCTGTTGCTCGGTTTCGAGGGCCGCTATCGGGTGCTGGATAATGGCCGCACCCAGCTGGAAACCATCAAACAGCGACTGTGGCAGATGATCCGCAGCGTGCGCGGCAGCTACGCGCCGCCGCTCTCGGTGCACCCTGAAGATCGTCCTGTACTGCGCAAGCTGTGGCGTCCGATGGTCCCCCTCTGGGCCTGCGTGGCGCTGGTCGGGTTTATCGCCTGTCTGTTTTATATCGTGCTTAACTGGCGTCTGGGCGATAACACCAGCCCGGTGCTGGCGAAGATTTATCAGTCTCAGCTGCCGGAAACCTCCATTCAGCAGCCCGCTCGCCAGCTGCCTGCGGTACTAAACCTGCGCGGCTTCCTGAAGCCTGAAATCGATGCTGGTCTGGTGGCGGTGAAGGATGAAGCGGATCGCAGCGTGGTGATCCTGAAAGGAGACGGCCTGTTCGCCTCGGCCTCGACGGTGGTGCGTGACCGCTATGAGCCGGTCATCAACCGCATTGCGCAGGCGATGAATAACGTCAGCGGCAAAATTCTGGTGGTGGGCTACAGCGACAACGTGCCGATCCGCAGCGCGCGCTTTGCCTCCAACTATGAACTCTCTCTCGAACGCGCCCGGTCGGTGCAAAAACAGCTGCAGGGAAGCCTCTCGCAGCCTGAACGCGTGAAGGCGGAAGGGCGGGGCGAAATTAACCCGGTGGCACCAAACACTACGCCTGAAAACCGCGCCCGTAACCGCCGTGTGGAAATTACTCTGCTGGTGTCGCCTGAAAATACGCAGGCTGAGCTGAACGGATTGCCGCAAGGAAACTAAGGATGCTGACTACTCTTCTTTCCATACTGACCAATCGCATTCTGTGGAGCTTCCTCGGCGTAACGGCGCTCGCGGCGGTGATCTGGATGATTGGTCCGCTGTTGTCCATCGTGGATACCCGCCCGCTCGAATCTGAACAGAACCGCGTTATCAGTATCGCGGTGGTATATCTGATCTGGGCCCAGAGCCACATTCTGCCTCGGCTGTATAACGCCTGGCTGAACCGCAAGCTGATGGACAAGCTCAACGAGAACACCACTAAAGCGGAGGCGGCCGATCCGCAGAAACGCCTGAATAACGAGGAGCAGATCCTTGCAGGTCGTTTCGACGAAGCCGCGCAGATGCTGAAAAAAGCCCACTTCAGTAAGGCGGGCCACAGCGCGCAGTGGACGCAGCGTTTCAGCACGCAGTATCTCTATCAGCTGCCGTGGTACGTCATCATCGGCGCGCCGGGCTCCGGGAAAACCACCGCGCTGGCCAACTCCGGGCTGCAGTTCCCGCTGGCGGATCGCTTCGGTAAAACCGCGCTGCGGGGCATCGGCGGCACGCGCAACTGCGACTGGTGGTTCACCAACGAGGCTGTTCTGCTGGATACTGCCGGACGTTACACCACGCAGGAGAGCGAACAGGTTCAGGACGCAGGCGAATGGCTGGAGTTCATCAACCTGCTGCGAAAATATCGTCGTCGCCAGCCGATCAACGGTGTGATCATCACCATCAGCATTTCCGACCTGCTCACGCAGTCCGCCGAGGCGTCCCGCCAGCAGGCGGTGAACCTGCGCCAGCGACTTTCCGAGCTGCATGAGCAGCTGGGCATCCGCTTCCCGGTGTACGTGATGGTGACCAAGGCTGACCTGCTCAAGGGCTTCCGCGCCTGGTTTGCCGATTATGACAAAGCGCAGCGCGACCAGATCTGGGGCTTTACGCTGCCGTGGGAGCAGACCAAACACGCGGATTACGACCTGATGGGCAACTTCCAGCAGGAGTTTTCTCTGCTCCAGCAGCGCCTGGATGCCGGTCTGCCGGAGACCATGCTCAAGGAGCATGACGGTAAAACCCGTGCGGAAGCCTATCTCTTCCCGCAGGAGTTCGCCGCGCTGCGCCCGCTGTTGGCGGATTACCTGAGCACGGTCTTTGCCCGTTCAAACTTTGAAACCGAATTCTCGCCGCGCGGCATCTACTTTGCCAGCGGCACCCAGGAAGGCATGCCGTTTGACCGCGTGATGGGCGAGCTTAACCGCGCGCTCTCTCTGCCGGAAGGGGCCGAAAGCGATAACTGGGATTCCGTCAGCAAAGAAGCCCCCATCCCGGGCGCGAAAGGCCAGAGTTTCTTTATCAAGAATCTGCTGCAAAACGTCATTTTCCAGGAAGCGGGCATTGCCGGAGAAAACCGCTGGTGGGAGCTGCGCAACCGGGCGGTGATCTGGTCTGGTTACGCGGCGCTGCTGGCCCTGCTGGTGATTTTGGGCGGGCTGTGGCTGACCAGTTACGCCAAAAACAAGGCGTATCTGGAAGAGGTTGACGCCAAAGTGCCGGTGCTGGAACAGCAGAGTAAGGCGCTGCAAAATCAACCTCAGCGCGATCTCTTTGCGCTTCTGCCGCTGCTTAACGGGCTGGTGGACCTGCCGAAGAGCGACGCCTTTGACGTTAACGACCCGCCAGTCTCCCGCCGCATGGGGCTTTACCGTGGGGATGACGTCAGCGATGCGTCGCAGTCTCTGTATCAGAAAGCGCTGGATCAGATGTTGCTCCCCGCCGTAACGATGCACATCACCACCTGGCTGCGCAACGACAACGGCAGCGACGTGGAATACAGCTACGAAGCGTTAAAAGCTTATCAGATGCTCTATCAGCCGAAGCACTATGACGGCAAATTCCTGCACTCCTGGGTGATGCTCAACCTGCAGCGCAACCTGCCGCAGGACGTCACTCAGGCGCAGCTTCAGCAGCTTGAATGGCATCTGACCCAGCTGCTGGAACCGAAAATTCAGGCTTCACCCTATGCGCTGGATGAATCCCTGGTCGCGCGGGAAAGGGCGCTCATCAACCAGCAGCCGCTCTCGACACGCGTATACGGTCGTCTGAAGCGTCTGCTGGAGCATGACGAAAACCTCAAGCCGGTCTCGCTTTCCGATCTCGGTGGCCCGCAGAGCGAGCTGGTCTTTTCCCGCAAAAGCGGCAAGCCGGTCAGCGAAGGCGTGCCGGGTCTGTATACCCCGGACGGCTACTGGAAAAGCTTTAACGGCCAGATCGACAGCGTGACGACCGCCCTGCATGAAGATGACGCCTGGGTATTAGGTGCTACCACGGCCCAGGAAGATAAACAGCAGATCGATAACGCGGTGCGCCAGCTTTACATGCGTGACTTTATCGCCAACTGGGATCGCTTTCTCGCCGACATTCAGCTCAACAGCAGTGCCGATCTCTCTCAGCGTATCAACACCGCGCGCCTGCTCTCCGGGGCAAACTCACCGCTGCGCCGTCTGGTGCTAAACCTGAGCCAGGTGCTGACGCTGTCGCGCAATGCGCCTGCGCCAGAAGATGCCGGGAAAGCGGAAGAGCAGAGCAACCGTGCTACGCGCACGCTGCAGGCGCTGTTCAGTAACAACGATGCGGCGCCAACGCAGGGTGCGGTAGCGGTACAGGCACCGGAGCAGCTGGTGACTGACCACTATGCGCCGATGATTGAGCTGGCGCAGCCGCTGGAGAAAGGCGGAAAGACCATTGTGTTTGACGATTTTCTCAAGCAGGTGGACGAGCTGTATCGCTACCTGACCGCCGTTCAGGATGCGGCCAACAGCGGGATGCCTGCGCCGGGCGGCGACGCAATTAGCCGTCTGCAGGCCAGCGCGGGCCGTCTGCCGGGCGGGCTGCAAACCATGTTCAGCAATATGGCCGTGGGTGCCAGCAGCGATACCCAGCGACGCGATCTGGAAAACGTGCGTAAGCGCATTAACGTGGAAGTGGGCGGTTTCTGCCGTCAGGCGATTGCCGGTCGCTACCCGCTGGTGCGCAGCGCCAGCACGGAAGTGACGCCTGACGATCTCGCCCGCATGTTTGCACCCGGCACCGGGCTGATGGACACCTTTTTCCGCGATAACCTGACCAACAAAGTCGACACCACCCAGGCGAACTGGCGCTTTATGCCGGGGATCGACGGTAAAACCCTGCCGGGCAGCGAAGGGCTGCTGCGCCCGTTCCAGCAGGCACAGTCAATCCGCGATGCCTTCTTTGCCAACGGGGCGACAACGCCGTCCTATAAGGTCACGGTGCGCACCGTGCGGATGGATAACACCATTCTGAACCTGACGCTGGACGTTGACGGCCAGCTGTTGCGCTACAGCCACGGCCCTCAGGCGGTGCAGATCATGAACTGGCCGGGTCCGGGCGGCACCAACCAGGTGCGTATGCAGCTCGGTCTGGCAAACGGCAGTACGGCATCTCTGGTGACTAACGGATCCTGGGCGCTGAACCGCTTTTTCGATAAAGCCCGGACCAGTCCTGGCGCGGGTAGCCTGAGCCGTCAGGCCACCTTCAACGTCGACGGTCATCAGGTCACGCTGGAGTTTGCGCCAAACAGCATTCGCAACCCGTTCCAGCTTCCCCGTTTCTCATGCCCATAACCGCAAGGACAGCCGTATGACGAATACCCCTGCGATGAACCGCTACAGCTGGTATGGCAAATTACCCAGCGCCGGTGACTTTTTGCAGCGTCGCTTTCCTGACACCCTACAGCGCCAGTGGTCACACTGGTTTCAGGTCGGCCTGCTGGCCTGGCAACAGGAAGAGCAGCGCAGCGGTGAGCGCCAGTTTACGAAAGCCCCGGTGTGGAATTTTGTCGTTCCGCCCATGCTGGGCAGCCAGATGATCCAGATGGGCTGCCTACTGCCGGGACGTGACAGCGTGGGTCGCCACTACCCGGTCTGCATTCAGCTGAGCTTTAGTCCCGCCGAATGGTCATCGCGTCTGCTCGGCCAGGCCGAAAGCTGGTACCAACAGCTTGGTCGTCTGGGCCTGCACGCGGTGCGCAACGGTTTCTCCGCCTCACAGCTTGACGAGATGTTGATGAGTATCCCGGCGCCGCAGCCCGTTGAGCCACAAAAGCGATCCGACATTCTGGACGTGATTGGCTATGACGATGACGGCCAAAGTACGCTGGGCTGGCCGCAGGCGGCAGAGTGTTTTGACCCGCTGCGTCAGACCAGCTTCTGGTGGACGAACCGCTGCGACGGCTACCCGCTCTACACGCACGTCCACAGCGGCAACTTTACCGGGCAGCTCTTTACGCTGCTGTTCGATCCGGCAGGCGGCGCCCGACCGGGTCGTCACGGTCTTTATCCGCCTATGTTTGAATAAGCAGGGATCTCATGAATATCGAAGAATTTCTCGCGCCGATAAGCCCCGACAAACCCTGTGGCGAAAACCTGGAGTACGACGCTGATTTCCAGATCATGAATCAGGCAAGTCAGGGGAAAGCGGAACAACAGTTTGGCGACACCATTATTCCGGCAGAGCCCGCTGACTGGAACACGGTAGAAAAATTCGCTACCAGCCTGCTGACCCGCACCAAGGATCTTCGCGTCCTGCTGGCATTAACCCATGCCTGGACACGTCGCCGTGGACTCGCGGGCTATGCAGACGGGCTGTTACTGGTGCAGGAAGCCCTGACCCGTTACTGGGAGCAACTCTACCCGCTGCTGGAAGAGTATGGCGAAACCGATCCGTTCTACCGCATCAACGCCCTCGCCGGGCTGAGCGATAAATCTGACCTCACCGTCGCGGTACGCAACGCCTCGCTGCTCCGCTCGAACGGGGATGAAATTTCGCTTCGGGACGCGCAGGCGCTGCTCGACGGCAGTAAAACGGAATGCCCTGACTATCCCGGCGGCCGCCCAAGGCTGATTGACGAACTGGCGCGCGGCGACCAGCCCGGCACCGCAGCGGTGATTGTGATTAACGAACGGCTGCTGGCCATTCGCGATCTGCTCACCGGGTATCTGGGGGAAAGCGGCGTACCGGAGATGGAACAGCTGCTGAAAACTGTTGGGCTGGTCGCCAGCGCCTGTCAGGTGACAGACATTAGCAAGCTGCTGCCGAACCGTGAGGCGCAGGCTGAACCCCAGGTTGAGCAGCAATCGGCGGTAACGCAGCCCCTTCAGCAGGTCACTGACTGGCGCAGCGTGCAGGTCACCAGCCGCGCCGACGCCCAGCTGATGCTGGAAAAAGCGAAACAGTATTTTGCGCAGTACGAACCGAGCCATCCC
Source organism: Enterobacter sp. ENT02 (assembly GCF_019219165.1). NCBI lineage: Bacteria > Pseudomonadati > Pseudomonadota > Gammaproteobacteria > Enterobacterales > Enterobacteriaceae > Enterobacter > Enterobacter sp. ENT02. Next base: position 508,589 of record NZ_JAHUWD010000001.1, on the reverse strand, counting down.
GCACCGCTGATGATTGAGCGGGTGCAGCGGCTGTCTGAACTTAACTTTATGGACATTATTCGCGACCTGGCGCCAGACGGCGTTAACCAACTGGAAAACATCTTTGGACGCCGCGAATAACGCGTCCTGGCATTATGACGACAGGCATGGAGCCTGTCGTTTCACCTTCACCGCGCATCTTTGATGGAGAACATCATGGCAATGAGTAACAGTGGACAGAAATTCATCGCACGTAACCGTGCTCCCCGCGTCCAGATCGAGTACGACGTAGAGATCTACGGTGCAGAACGTAAAATTCAGCTGCCGTTTGTGATGGGCGTCATGGCCGATCTGGTCGGTAAACCGGTAGAAAACCTGCCTGCCGTCGATGAGCGTAAATTCCTTGAAATCGACATCGATAACTTTGATGAACGCATGAAGGCGCTGAAGCCGCGCGTGGCGTTTAACGTGGATAACACCCTGACGGGCGAAGGCAAACTGAACGTTGATCTGACCTTCGACAGCATGGACGACTTCCTGCCGGATGCGGTGGCCCGCAAGGTTGAGCCGCTGAACAAGCTTCTGGAAGCGCGTACCCAGCTCTCTAACCTGCTGACCTACATGGACGGCAAAAACGGTGCAGAAGAGCTGATCGCAAAAATTCTGCAGGATCCGACGCTGCTCAAATCCCTGAGCCAGTTGCCGAAAAATGACGAAAGTGCGAAAGGTAGCGAGGAATAATCGATGAGCAACCAGACTCAACAACACGAGCAGCAGGCGGGTCAGGCGTTCAGCCAGGATGAGTTCAGCGCGCTGCTGAACAAAGAGTTCCGCCCGAAAACCGATCAGGCGCGCTCTGCCGTAGAAAGCGCGGTTAAAACCCTGGCGCAGCAGGCGCTGGAAAACACCGTCACTTTCTCTAACGACACCTACCGCACCATTCAGAACCTGATTGCCGGTATCGACGAGCAACTGTCGCAGCAGGTGAACCAGATCATTCACCACGACGAGTTTCAGAAGCTGGAGAGCGCCTGGCGCGGCCTGAGCTACCTGGTGAACAACACTGAAACTGACGAGATGTTGAAGATCCGCTTTATGAGCATCTCCAAGCAGGAGCTGGGACGCACCCTGAAGCGCTACAAGGGCGTGGGCTGGGACCAGAGCCCGATCTTCAAGAAAATCTACGAGCAGGAGTACGGTCAGTTCGGCGGCGAGCCGTTTGGCTGCATCGTCGGCGACTACTACTTCGACCACAGCCCGCAGGACGTTGAGCTGCTGGGTGAAATGGCGCGCATCGGCTCTGCGGCGCACTGTCCGTTTATCACCGGTACCGCACCGGGCGTGATGCAGATGGAATCCTGGCAGGAGCTGGCTAACCCGCGCGACCTGACCAAGATCTTCCAGAACACCGAATACGCGGCCTGGCGTTCACTGCGTGAATCCGAAGATGCCCGCTATCTGGGTCTGGTGATGCCGCGCTTCCTGTCGCGTCTGCCGTACGGCATTCGCACCAACCCGGTCGACAGCTTTGACTTTGAAGAGCAGACCGACGGCGCGAACCACAACAGCTACTCCTGGGCGAACGCCGCCTATGCGATGGCGGCCAACATCAACCGCTCCTTCAAAGAGTACGGCTGGTGCACCTCAATTCGCGGCGTGGAGTCCGGCGGGGCGGTGGAAAACCTGCCGTGCCACACCTTCCCGAGCGATGACGGCGGCGTGGACATGAAGTGCCCGACCGAGATCGCCATCAGCGATCGTCGTGAAGCAGAGCTGGCGAAAAACGGCTTTATGCCGCTGGTTCACCGCAAAAACTCCGACTTCGCTGCCTTCATCGGTGCGCAGTCGCTGCAAAAACCGGCCGAATACCACGACCCGGATGCCACCGCCAACGCGCGTCTGGCCTCTCGTCTGCCGTACCTGTTCGCCTGCTGCCGCTTTGCGCACTACCTGAAGTGCATCGTGCGCGACAAAATCGGCTCCTTCCGCGAGCGCGAAGAGATGGAGCGCTGGCTGAACGACTGGGTAATGAACTACGTGGACGGTGACCCGGCCAACTCCTCCCAGGAGACCAAGTCCCGTAAGCCGCTGGCGGCTGCGGAAGTGCAGGTGCAGGAAATCGAAGACAACCCGGGCTACTACGCCGCGAAGTTCTTCCTGCGTCCACACTACCAGCTGGAAGGTCTGACCGTTTCCCTGCGTCTGGTTTCTAAACTGCCGTCGCTGAAGACGAAAGACGCGTGATGACGATTGCCGGCTCGAAGGAGCCGGCCATTTGACCGTAAAGAGCTTAGCTAATTTCTGTCAGTGAATAAGGATATACGGTGAAACATAGACTTTTGATCGCAACCAGTTTGCTGGCAGTTTCTACTCTGGCGAGCGCGGACGCTGGAAATTATAAATACCCTCAAGCTGAAGCATTGCCTCAGGATGACACATCAAACTTCCAACGCGATCCGACGTTGTTAACAGGATACGATTTAAATTTGAGTGCAGATCGTTTCGCTAAAGCCTGGCTGTCGAAAACGAATGAACGTGAACGCATCAAGGCAAATATGTATCTTCTCGGCGTAGTCGACGCGTCTGAGGGCACTGCATGGTGCAAGGGCAGGCCTTTTTTGCCAAATACTCTACATGAGTTTCTCTATTCTCGTTTTGCGAACTTATCGAAACAGCAAGGTGATGAACGCGCTTCAAAAATCATCATTGACGGAATGAAAGAATTACGCCCGTGCAAAAAGGAGAGTGACAAATGAAACCATTATACGAACAACTAAAACGTCAGCATTACTCTTCAAATCATACGCGCGCGGGTTTTGCCTCGGGTGAACAGGTCTTCTCAGAAATTGGCTATGATTATTCAACAATTATCAAGCAGCAACCGGCATACGAAAATACCTGTGCGGTAAGAATGAGTCTGGCATTGTTAAAATGTAATGTTGAATTCACAGGTCGTTTACCCATAAAGTCGGGTCCCTATAAAGGAAAAACAATCGAACCTGGCGCAAAATTACTTGCCGATCAACTTTATAAATCGCATGTATTTGGCAAGGCAGAAATATTTACCGATCGCGAGGCGGGTGCGCGCGCAATGTTGGGTCGAAAAGGAGTTGTTTTCTTCAATAAAATTGATGGGTATGGCGGTGGTCATATCGACCTTATCGAGCCTCTGAGTAATAATTCGTTTATATGTAACTCCGATTGCTTTCCGTACTGTCAGGAAATCTGGTTTTGGGAATTAAAATAATTTCATTCAGGTATCTAAAGACAGCATTTATTTTGCTCACTTGCTTATGTTTTTCTGCTCGCGGTGATAACCCTCACGTAGATTTTTATCAGCAGCAAACATACCGGCAGGGGGTCAAAGATCTTGTCCTGGCGCGCTGTCTTGCGCAGGTAGCAGATAAGGGTAGCCAGTTCTCTGTCGACGCGGCCCGCAGTGCGAGTGCATTCATCGAATGGATACCGTTTGATGCTGAAAACGGTACTGACAAAGTTAACGCCATTATTGGAAAATATAAAAGCAAAATTAACGGCTTCCACTCGGAGCGAAAGCCTGATGTAAAAGGCGTGACGTTAAATTGTTTACGTCTTTACCACAGTGACGAACTTAATAAACTGGTTCCGCAATTAATCATCGGAAATCCTGACCGCACGTGGCTCCAGGATAACCCGCAATAGTAAAAGACTTCACATTCTTACCGTTAATTCCGGGGGGATGTAAGACTGTCAAATGACACGGGTCATTTGATATGAGGCAGAGGTAAAATATGGACGGTTTTATTCAGCCCCATGCTTTCCTGTTTGCCATATAAGGGCTTTTTCGAAAGCAATATTGTTCATTCACGAAGAGTAGATATTATGGCTATTGATATGTTTCTGAAGGTCGAGGGTGTTACGGGCGAGTCTAAAGATTCTAACCACACCGGCTGGACTGATATTACCTCCTTCTCCTGGGGTGCATCCCAGCCGGGTAATATGAGCGTTGGCGGTGGCGGCGGTGCCGGTAAAGTTAACTTTAACGACCTGCACGTTAACGCGCTGATCGACAAATCCACTACAGCAGTCCTGAAACACTGCGCAAGCGGTAAGCACCTGACCAAAGTTGAACTGTCCGTCTGCAAAGCAGGTGGCCAGCAGGTTGAATACACCCGCATCACCCTGGAAGACGTCCTGGTGACCTCTGTTCAGTACACCGGTGCAGACAACGGCGACACCGTTGGCGTGACCTACGCATTCCAGGCTGCGAAAGTGAAACAGCAGTACTGGGAGCAGACCACTGCCGGTGGTAAAGGTGCTGAAAGCAGCGCTGGCTGGAACATCAAAGAGAACAAAGAAGCGTAATTGCATATGTGGCCGGGGAGTTTTCCCCGGCCATTATCTACCGGGAAGGAAGATAGCATGGCAAGTTTACAGGAAGGAGGCGCCCGTCCTCTCACCATTGGTGAAATAGCATTGGCACGCTCGGTTTTTGGCGACGCAATAAAATATTCAGAAGTTAAAGTGCATAATAAAAGCTATTTGCCCTTTAATATGCAGTCAAACAATGTTGCGATGACGCCTAATGGCGAACTCTATTTTCGGGAGCCGCATTATCGGGACGACTTCTCGACAGAAGTTCCACGATATAAACACTGGTTTATTCACGAGATGGTGCATGTTCTGCAGCATCAGATTGGAATGAATGTTCGTACCCGAGGGGCATTCAGTTGGGCAGCAAGTTACAATTACTCCTTACCCCCGGATAAAAAATTGTCGGATTTTGGTATGGAACAGCAGGCCTCTGTCATCTCCGATTATTTTTTTCTGATTAATTACGGCTTGGGTGATTTCCAAAACATTGCCGGGTTTGAAGGGATTATTGGGCCGGATCTCAAGGATAAATATCAACAGGTGTTATCTTTGTATTTCAAGAACCCTAAGGATCGGCGGGTATGGTTATGAAACAGTTATTCGGTGTGTTTGCGGTCACATTAATGGCGAGCGCCTGTGTGTCTCATCCAGCACAATATCAGTCGCTTTCGGTTACGCTTAAAAACAATGAACCCTGTTTTGCTATCCCCGCAAATTCCGGGTTAGAAGCGCCGGTCATCAGCCATTCACCCACCATTATGAAAAGAGCGGGAAATGAATGGAAAACGATATCGCCGCCGTCAACCTATAGCCCTGCGGTGACGTTAAATATTCAACAGTGCAACCAGTGGCGTGGTATCACGTGGCAAACCGGAGAATATGATGTGACACTGAAAGTGTCAGGCAAAAACGATTCTGTGCGTTATGCCGCGCGATTCACTCTGGAAGAAAATGCAGCGGGCCAATTTAAGGTCACTCAGACAGAATAGAATGTGTTACCACCCAAACGCCGCCGTTCTCGCCCCGAGAGCGGCAGCGTTTGAGCGCTAATCATACCAGCAGGAATACGCCATGCGATTCACGATTATTTCTACGAAACCCGGTCATCAGCCGCCGCAGAGCAGCTGTGATTTTTACGCCCCGGGCGGCACCATTGGGCGCGGTACGGATAACAATCTGGTATTGCCGGACAATGACCGCACCATCTCGCGTCTGCAGGCTATTGTTCACGTTGATGCCAATGGCGAATGTCGCGTTACTAACCGTGGCAGCGTTACGCGCGTGGTATTGAACGATATTCCACTGGAACGCGGTCGTCAGGTCGAGCTGCAGGATGGAGACGTTCTGGGTATTGATGACTACCGCATTGAAGTGGCTGAAATTATTCACGACACGCAGCCGGTGAGCCGCATGGCGGCCAGCATGCAGCAGCAGGTTCGTCCAGCCGCGCCAGCACCAGCGTCGCAGCCGAAACCGGCGAATGCCGCACCGCGCGGAAAGGGCGAGCCGACCGCCGTGCCAACCGAGATCTGGGATAGTCTGATGCAGGAGTTCTCCATCTCCGACAGCATCTCAAGCAACCGCACAAAACCTCAGCCTGCAGCATCACAGGATCCGTTCTCCCAGCCCGCTGCACCGGAGCGTAACGCTGAAGATCCGCTGGCGATGTTCAACGACAGCGATCCGAAGCTTGAGCGTAAGAACGTTGACCCGGACACGCTGTTCAGCGATGAAGCCTTATTCAAAAAAGAGAGCATCTTTGACGACATTACGCCCTCAACGCTGGTGCCGCCGGTGGAAACTAAGCCAGCCGAGCCTAAAGAAGAGGCGGCGGATGAGCTCGATCCACTGGCCCTGTTTGGCGGCACGGCCAGCGCGCCCGCCGCGCGTAATGATGACCCTCTCGGGCTGATGGGCGGTGCACCGTTGACGCATCCGGATGACATTGCCGACGACAGGCCGGAGCCAACGCCTGCGCCGGTTGAGGAAGAGGATGTCCTCGCCGATTCTCCGCTGTTCGCCCCTGAGCCGCAGGAATCCCCGCGTGCTGTTGAAGAAGAGCCCGCGCGACCGGATTACGCAGGTTTCACCATGCCGACCCCGCAGGCCGTTGCGCGCAGTAGCGCTCAGGCACCGAAGGGCCGCCTGCGCATCGACCCGGTCAATAACGCTGCCTCCCCAACCGCCACGGCTAACAGCGGCGAGAAAGGCGACGTGTTGCAGGGCGAGCTGCTGGAGGCGCTGCTGGAAGGCATGGGCCTGAGCGAAATGCAGCCCGTTCCGCAGTTTGACCGTGAGAATATGCGTCAGCTGGGGCAGATCCTCGGCATGTTCTCTCAGGGCACCGTGGCGCTGCTTTCCTCGCGCTCCATCCTCAAGCGCGGCGTGAAAGCCGATATGACCATGGTGCTGGACGATGCCAACAATCCGTTCAAGCTGCTGCCGACCGGCAAAACCGTCCTGATCCAGATGTTCGGCACGCCGATGCCGGGCTTTATGCCGCCAACAAAATCCGTGCGCGACGCGCTGATCGATCTGCAGGCGCACCAGCTGGGCATGATCTCCGGTATTCGCGCCATCATCGCCGCAATGCTGCAGTCCTTTAACCCGGAACAGCTGGAAGAGCAGGCGAAGCAGAACGGCATGACCTCCCGTCTGGCGCTGCCGGGCAGCCGTAAAGCCGCCCTGTGGGACTACTTTGTTCGTAGCTATGGCGAGACGGCAGGCGAGATTGAGGATGACTTCCACACCCTGTTCGGCGAGGCCTTCCTTCATGCGTACGACATGGAGGTGAATCAGTACAAAGACTCACAGAGCGGATCGGAAGACAAATGAATATCGCAACGGCTTCTCTCTCCCGCCAGGGGACGCGCGCCAGCAACCAGGATCAGACGGGAGAAACCATAGGGGAACGTTCAGCCTGCTTTGTCGTCTGTGACGGCATCGCGGGTTTGCCGGGCGGTGAAGTGGCCGCTGAGCTGGCCCGCAACAGCATCATTTCCCGCTTTGATGGCGACAAGCACCTGAATGCACAGCATATTCGCGACTATGTGCAAACGGCGAACCGCACCATTCTCAGCGAACAGCAGGCGGTTCAGGATTACCGTCGAATGGGCACAACGCTGGTGAGCCTGTTCATCGACCGGGATTACCGCCTGGCCTACTGGGCGCACGCCGGGGACAGCCGCCTGTATCTGTTTCGCCGCGGCTGGCTGTGGCATGTCACCACCGACCACAGCCTGGTTCAGCAGATGAAGGATGCGGGGCATCAGACCGACGATCTCAACAGCAACCTGCTGTACCTCGCGCTGGGGATTGAAAACGGTGGGCCGGAAGCGAGCTACAGCGACGTGGTGCAGGTGGAAGACGGCGATGCCTTTTTACTCTGCACCGACGGGTTCTGGCACGGCGTCAGTGAAGAACAAATGAAGCAGTCGCTGCATATGGTCAATACGCCGCAGGAGTGGCTGACCTTAATGAACCAAATCATTCAAAAGAATGGCGAGCAGGAGGGGAATGCTCAGGACAACTATACGGCCCTGGCGGTATGGATGGGCGACCCTCAGGACACCACTTTGCTGCATACGCTCTCTGACGCAGCGCAATTTCTTCCCTGCGGAACTGATTAGACACACAAGGAACGATATGAAACTTTGGCTATCGGGTTTAGCACTTCTGGCGGTGACCTCCACCGCGCAGGCTGAGAATTTCCGCATCGTGCAGTCCCCTGCGCAGAAGCTGGATATCTGGATCGACAACATCAAAGACAACACGCCGCAGAGCTGGTGTAAGCCTGAAGTGGCGCTGCGTATTGTGGCAAACGGCAAGAAAGACGTCTCCGTGCTGGAAAACTTTGTGCCGCGTCTTGGCTCACTGCTGGAACATCAGTGCAGCAAAGTGAATAAACTCAGCTGGACGCTTAACGATCCGGCGGGCGTCACGCTGGCTGAGGGTACCGCAGGGAAAGCGCAGGATTGGGCGCTGGTGGTGAAACAGCAACAGGCGGTTCCGGCCAGTACCGCCGCCAGCGGCGCGCTGCTGCCGCCGGATCAGAACGCTGAAGCCCGCACCGTGGCTGCTGACCGCACGCCGTGGCAGGAGTTTACCCTTCAGGACGGCTGCCATCTGCGTACGTTCTGGGAAGGCGGAGCCTCCGCACCGGCACTGTTCATCCCGGACACCGACACCACCCGCTGCGGTAACGGCAGCTGGCTGAGCGGTCATACCGTTATCTCTCAGACTCGCAACGGCGAGCAGAAAGAGATGGCGGTGACCTACATTCACGGCTTCCCGGTCATGGGCCTGAACAAAAGCGCCGATCCTGAAAACGCCCTGATCACCTCCGTCAACAAAGAACGCATGGTCTTCAGCACGCAGAACAGCGATCAAAGCTGGATGATCCTGCCCTACGACAACGCCCTCAACGGCTGGAAAAGCAACGGCACCGTGGCGGTAGAGATCTCCCGCGAGATCGCCAGTGATGACGCCAAACTGCAGGCGCGCATTGCCGAAGTCAAACAGACCTGGGGCGCGTGGGTGACACCGGGTACCTCGCTGAATATTGTCCTGATTGACACCCTGCGTCCTCAGCTGCGCGATCCGGCAGTGGGCGCATGGCGCGCGGCAAACTAAGGAGTGGCGATGAATACGCTCTATCAACACCTGGCGGGTGAGCCGCTCAGCGATGCGCTGCGTCGTCTGGAAGCCGACATCAAAGTCCGTCCGGCGGATGCCGATCTCCGCGCCGCGTTTGTGCAGTTTCTGATCCTCAGCGGCAACTGGACCCGCGCCCTGACCCAGCTGAAAAGCTGGGTGGCGCTGAAGCCCCAGGCGAAGCCTACCGTTACCCTGCTGGAGCAATCCATTCAGGGCGAGCTGCAGCGCGCGCAGGTGATGGCAGGACAGGCGCGTCCGGCCATGCCTGAAACCCAATGGCCGTGGCTGACAACCCTGGCCGCGGCGCTGAGCGAGGAGGGCGAACGCGCCAGTGCGCTGCGTCTGGACGCCCTTGAGACGGCGCAGGCAAACCCTGGTCAGATCACCCTCGAAAATGATGAGACGCAGGCGTTTGGCTGGCTGATGGACGGCGATGCCCGCCTCGGCCCGGTGTGCGAAACCATCGTGAACGGCCGTTATTTCTGGCTGCCGTTTAGCGCTATCGCTGAGATCCGTTTTCAGGCGCCTGCCAGCGTCACCGATCTGGTCTGGCGTCACGCGCTGGTGCGCCTGACCGACGGTACGGAGCAGGTGTGTCAGATCCCGGCGCGCTATCCGTTTGCTGAAGACGCTTCGGATGCCGTCATGCTCGGGCGTACGACTGAATGGTTGCCGCTTGACGCTGACGGTACGCTGTACGAAGGACGGGGCCAGAAGGCGTGGCTGAGCGAACAAAGCGAATACCCGCTGCTTTCCCTGAACCTCGTGACGTTTGCGACGGATGGAGCCGATGAGTAATCCCGCTGGCGAAGGCGATCTGCTGCGCAGCGGCTGGCAGGCACGCAGCAAGCAGGAGAAGGTGGGGGCGCGCGACAAAATGCAGCCCTCGCTGCTGGATCGTCTCACCGATAACGACCCGGAAAAAAAACGCGAGTCGGCCAACAACAATCTGATCACCCACGCCGCCCTGCGTCGCAATGTGCTGCGCGATCTGCAGTGGCTGTTTAACACCATCAACCACGATGCCTCCGGCGATTTGAGCGCCTTGCCGCACGTGAACCGCTCGGTGGTCAACTTCGGCGTCGCACCGCTGGCCGGGAAAAGAATGTCGGATATCGAATGGCACGATATTCAGCGCAAGCTCACCGAGGCCATCATCAATTTTGAACCACGCATTTTGCCGCAGGGGCTGCAGGTCCGCTGCGTGTCGGATACCTCTTCGCTGGATCTGCACAACGTGCTCTCCATCGAGATCAAAGGGCGTCTGTGGTGCGTGCCGTACCCGCTGGAGTTTCTGTTTCGTACCGATGTCGATCTGGAAAACGGCCATTTTGAACTGAAAGATGCGGGGTAATCATGGAAAGTAAACTGCTCGAATACTACAACCGTGAGCTGGCCTACCTGCGCGAAATGGGGGCCGAGTTTGCCGAACGCTACCCTAAAGTCGCCGGACGGCTGGGCATGCGCGGCATCGAAGTGGCGGACCCGTATACCGAACGTCTGATGGAGGGCTTCGCCTTCCTGACCTCCCGCGTGCAGATGAAAATGGACGCGGAGTTTCCGCGCTTCTCCCAGCGTCTGCTGGAGATGATTGCGCCTAACTATCTCGCGCCCACGCCGTCGATGGCGATCGCGGAGATTGAGCCCGACAGCAGCAGGGGCGACCTGAGCAAGGGCTTCATTGTGCCCCGCGGTACCATGATGGACAGCCTGGCGCTGAAGAAGACCGGCGTGACCTGCAGCTATACCACGGCGCACGAGGTTAACCTGCTGCCGCTGAAAATCGACAGGGTCGAGCTGGGCGGCGTGCCCGCCGATCTGCCGCTCGCGCAGCTGGGGCTGAGCCAGCGGGGGATCAACAGCGCCTTACGGATCCGCATCGCCTGCGACGGCCCGCAAAACCTCGGGCACCTGGATTTCGACCGTCTGGAATTCTTCCTCGGCGGTCCGGACATTGAAGCGCTGAAGCTGCTGGAGCTGGTGATGGAGCACCACGCCGGGATCGTCTGTCAGACGGTCAGCCCGCAGCCGCAGCGACAGCTGCTGGCGTCTGACGCGCTTCGCCAGGAAGGCTTTGAGCCTGACCAGGCGCTGCTCCCGGACGATCTGCGCAACTTTGACGGCTACCGTCTGCTGCAGGAGTATTTCGCGTTTCCGGCCCGCTTCCGCTTCATCAGCCTCAGCGGTCTGAGCAAGCTGATTCAGCGTTGTGAAAACGAAAAAGCCTTTGATATTTTCATCCTGCTGGATAAGTCGGATGAACAGCTGGAGCGCGTGGTCGATGCCAGCCATCTGGCGCTGCACTGTACGCCAGTCATCAACCTGTTCCCAAAGGTCGCGGCGCGTCAGAAGCTGAACGAAGGCCAGCATGAATACCATCTGGTGGTCGATAACATTCGTCCGCTGGATTATGAAATTTATGCGGTCAAAAAAATCTATGGCAGCGCCGACGGCCAGCGTGATGACCAGACGTTTCGTCCATTCTGGAGCACCTGGAGCGGCGATGCGGGCAACTACGGAGCCTATTTTTCCCTGCGTCGTGAACAGCGCGTGCTTTCCGAGCACGCCCTGCGCTACGGCACCCGTACCGGCTATATTGGCTCGGAGGTCTTTATTTCGCTGGTGGATGAACAGCACGCTCCCTGGCAGGAAAACCTGCGCTATATCTCTGCCGAGGTGCTCTGCACCAGCCGCGACCTGCCGCTGATGCTGCAGCAGGAGCTCGGACAGTTCATTATGGCCGACTCCATGCCCGTGAAGTCCCTGACCCTGCGTAAAGGGCCGACGCCGCCGCGTCCGGCGCTGGCCGAAGGGTTCAGCACCTGGCGGCTCATCAGCCAGCTGCAGATGAACTACCTCAGCCTGATGGACAGCGAAAATGAAGACGGCGCGGCCGCGCTGCGCCAGCTGTTAGGGTTGTACGCCAACCTGGCAGAAACGCCCGTTGCGCGTCAGGTGGAGGGGGTACGCCACTGCGTGCTGGAGCCGGTTCACCGCCGCGTGCCTGAACCCGGCCCGGTCGTTTTCGCCCGCGGGATCGGTATTACCCTGATGGTGGATGAGCGAGCCTTTTCCGGTGCCAGCCCGTGGCTCTTCGGCAGCGTAATGGAGCGTCTCTTTGCCCGCCTGGTGTCCATCAACAGCTTTACGGAGTTCACCCTGAAGAGTCAGCAGCGCGGCGAGATTGGCTACTGGGCACCGCGCATGGGTAAAAGGGCGCTGATATGAGTGATGCTGCCACTGCACCGCTGCGCGTACATCGCCTGACCCGGCTGCCGGATACGTTCTGGAGCGGGGTCCGCGAGACGCCCTGGCGCTACGATCTGTTTCAGCTGTTAAGGCGCATTGATGCCCAGGGCGGCGAGCGCTACCCGCTGGGACGCGCGCCGCTGCCGAAATTTGAGCCGCTGCGCATCGGCCAGCAGCCGTCGATGAGTTTTGCGCCGTCGACGCTGGCCCAGGTACGTCAGCGGGAGGAAAGCGGGCTGCACGAGGTCTCTATCCTCAGCTTCGGCCTGTTTGGCCCGAACGGCCCGCTGCCGGTCCACATGACCGAATATGCCCGCGAGCGTATTTACCATCATCAGGACTCCAGCCTCAGCGCGTTTGCCGATCTGTTCCACCACCGCCTTGCACTGCTGTTTTACCGCGCCTGGGCGGATGCGCAGCCGGCGGTCTCTCTGGATCGCGCCGATAACAAGCGCTTTGAGGGCTACCTGGCGTCGCTGATTGGCATGGGGCAGCCGGGGCAGATGAACAAAGGCAGTCTGAGCTCGCATGCACGCTTTACCCACGCCGGACACCTGACCCGTAACGGGCGGGATCCGGAGGGGCTGGAGAAGATCCTGCGCAACTATTTTAAAGCGCCGGTCAAGCTGGTCAGCAACGTGCCGCAGTGGATGCCGCTTTCCACGCGCGAGCAGGCGCAACTGGGAGCAGGACGCCGCATGCCGCGCATGGGTGAGTCCGCCTTTCTCGGCGTCGCCGTCCGCGACGTTCAGCATAAGTTTCGCATCGACATTGGCCCGCTGAGCGCGGAGGAGTACAACCGCTTTCTGCCGGGAGAAGCGTGGGTCACCGAGCTGCGCGACTGGGTGCGTCAGTACGCCGGGGTGGAGTTTGAATGGGAAACACGGGTGATCCTGCGTGAAGACGCGGTGCAGGGCACCACGCTCGGCAGCAATGGGCGATTAGGCTACAACACCTGGCTGGGCCGTCAGCCGCAGCCTGTCCCGCGTGGCGATCTGGTGTATCGCGCAGAGCGGTAATCCTTCCGTATACCGAATTATTGTTAATGGAAACTAACATGTCAGAAATTAGCCGTGCCGTGCTTTTCGGCAAACTGGATACGCTGTTATTTACCTCTCTGGAAAGCGCCACTGCGTTCTGCAAGCTGCGCGGCAACCCCTATGTTGAGCTGGTGCACTGGCTGCATCAGCTGATGCAGCAGCAGGATGGCGATCTGCAGCAGGTCATCCGCCACTTTGCCCTTGATGAACAGCAGCTGACGCGCGATATCGTTGCGGCGCTGGATGTCCTTCCGCGCGGGGCGAGTTCCGTTTCCGATCTCTCCGAACACATCGACAGCGCCGTGGAGCGCGCCTGGGTCTTCGGCTCGCTGAAGTTTGGCGTTAGCCGTATTCGCGGCGGCCATTTGCTGATCGGCATGCTTAAAACCTGGAATCTGGCTAACGTGCTGAAAAGCATCTCGTCACAGTTCACCCGCCTGAACGTTGAGGTGCTGATTGAGCAGTTCGACGCTATCTGCGCCAACAGCAAAGAGACGCAGCAGGCCGCAGCCGCCGTCGATGCACCGGCGGGTGCGGTACCGGCTGCGCAGGGGACGCTGGCCCAGTACGGCCAGGACCTGACCGCCCGCGCTCGCGAAGGGAAGATTGACCCGGTTGTCGGGCGCGACGAGGAGATCCGCCAGATGGTGGATATCCTGATGCGTCGCCGCCAGAACAACCCGCTGCTGACCGGGGAAGCCGGGGTCGGCAAAACGGCGGTGGTGGAAGGGCTGGCGCTGCGTATCGCCGACGGCGACGTCCCGGAGCCGCTGCAAAATACCCAGCTGTGGCTGCTGGATATCGGCATGCTGCAGGCTGGCGCAGGCATGAAAGGCGAGTTTGAAGCTCGTCTGCAGGCGCTCATTAATGAAGTCCAGTCCAGCGCAACGCCGATTATTCTGTTCATCGATGAGATCCACACCCTGATTGGCGCAGGCGGCCAGCAGGGTACCGGCGATGCAGCGAACCTGCTGAAGCCAGCGCTGGCGCGCGGTCAGCTGCGCACCATCGGCGCCACCACCTGGGCGGAATACAAAAAGTACATCGAAAAAGACCCGGCGCTGACCCGTCGTTTCCAGACGGTGCAGGTGCATGAGCCGGACGAAGCGAAAGCCATTCTGATGCTGCGCAGCACCGTATCGCCGCTGGAGACGCACCACCAGGTGCTGTTGCTCGACGAAGCGGTCAGCGCGGCGGTAAAGCTGTCGCATCGCTACATCCCGGCGCGTCAGCTACCGGACAAAGCCGTTGCGCTGCTCGACACCGCCTGCGCCCGCGTCGCGGTAAGCCAGAGCGCGCCGCCCGCGCAGCTGGAAGACTGCCTGCGCCACCTTGCCGCGCTGGACGTGGAAATTGAGATTGCTGAGCGCGAAGCGCGCGTCGGTGCCGGTGACGCCGGGCGCGTAACGGCGTTACGCGCAGAACGCGACGCGTACGAAACAAAACGCGAAGCTCTGGCCCAGCGCTGGGAAGAAGAACGCAGCCTGGTGCAGGAGATTATTCGCCTGCGTGCGGCGCTGTTCGCGGCGGGCGATGAAGATAGCGCCGAGCTGCGCAGCCAGCTGGCGGAAAAGCAGCAGGCGCTGAACGCCTTACAGGGCGATGAACCGCTGCTGTTTGCGGCTGTGGATGAAAACGTGGTGGCCGCGGTGGTCTCTGACTGGACCGGGATCCCGCTGGGCCGGATGGTGAAAAACGAGATCGACGCGGTGCTGAACCTTGCCGATACGCTGAACCAGCGCGTTATTGGACAGCGTCACGGTCTGGATCTCATTGCCCGCCGCGTGAAAACCTCGCGAGCGAAGCTCGACGATCCCAACAAACCGGTGGGCGTCTTTATGCTGTGCGGCCCGTCCGGCGTCGGTAAAACGGAAACCGCGCTGGCGCTCGCGGAATCTCTGTACGGCGGCGAGCAGAACGTTATCACCATCAACATGAGTGAATTCCAGGAAGCGCACACTGTTTCAACGTTAAAAGGTGCGCCTCCGGGCTACGTGGGCTATGGTGAAGGCGGTGTATTAACCGAGGCCGTGCGCCGCCGCCCGTACAGCGTGGTGCTGCTGGACGAAATTGAAAAAGCACACCCGGACGTCCACGAGATCTTCTTCCAGGTCTTTGATAAAGGCTGGATGGAAGACGGCGAGGGGCGCCATATTGATTTCCGTAACACCATCATTATTCTGACGTCTAATGTCGGTACCGACCTGATTAGCGCGATGTGCGCCGATCCGGAGCTGATGCCGGAGCCTGACGCGTTAAGCGGCGCGCTGCGCCAGCCGCTGCTGGAGGTGTTCCCGCCGGCGCTGCTGGGCCGTCTGCTGGTGGTGCCGTACTATCCGCTCAGCGACGAGATGCTGGGGCTGATTGTTCGTCTGCAGCTCAAGCGCATTCAGCGCCGTCTGGAAGAGAATCACAGCATTATTTCTGAGTTTGACGACAGCGTGGTGGAACAGATTGTTCAGCGCTGTACCGAGGTGGAGTCCGGTGGCCGCATGGTGGATGCTATTCTGACCAACACCTTACTGCCTCAGATGAGCCAGATCTTACTTACCGCCAGCCGTAGCGACGAGCAGTACCGACGTCTGCACGTCACCTGCGAGCAGGGCGAGTTTCACTGTCAGTTTGCCGCGTAATAATCATCAAGAGAACTGTAAAAGATGACGGATAATGATAACAATCGGACTGTCCCAAACGCGCTCCCGGTCGGGTACCGCTTCAACGAGTTTGAAATCAAAGAGGTGATCGGCGGCGGCGGTTTTGGCATTGTCTATCGCGCGTGGGATCACCAGCTCGAACGCACTATCGCTATCAAAGAATTTATGCCTTCCTCGCTCGCCGTGCGCGGTGATGACATGACCCTCGTGCTGCGCAGCGAGCGCTTTGGCAAAGCGTTTTCCGCCGGCCTGAACAGCTTTATTCAGGAAGCCCGTCTGCTGGCGCGCTTTAACCACCCGAACCTGCTGCACGTCCTGCGCTTCTGGGTGCAAAACGACACGGCCTACATGGGGACGCTGTTTTACAGCGGCACCACGCTTTCACGCCTGCGCGAACAAAAGCCGGAGCTGATCAACGAGGCGTGGATCCGCCGCACGCTGCCAATGCTGTTCGGTGCGATCAAAACCATTCACGACGAAGGCTATCTGCACCGCGATATCTCTCTGGATAATATTCAGATCCAGGATAACGGCCTGCCGGTGCTGCTCGATTTCGGCTCCGCGCGCCGCACCATCGGTAACCTTTCCGACGAAACGGAAACCATGCTGCGCCCGGGCTTTGCGCCGATTGAGCAGTACACCGACGACAACGAAAGCGAGCAGGGTCCGTGGACGGATATCTACGCCCTTGGTGCCGTGCTGCGGACTCTGATCGTGGGATCGCCGCCGCCGGTCAGCGTGGTGCGCTCTATCCAGGATACCTGCAAACCGCTGGTGGAAATCATGCCGCAGGGTTATTCCATCCCGCTGCTGCAGGCCATTGACCGCGCGCTGGCGCTGCACATGGAGGACCGTCCGCAGTCTATCGACGAGTTCGCGGCGCTGATCGAGATGCCGGTCGCCGGTATCAACGATGTGCTGACCGCCAAAAAAACCGGCACCATGCTGGTTCCGGTAGAGGAAGAGAAACCGGCTTCGGCGCTTGACTGGCGCCGCTACAAGATCCCGGGCATGGTTGCCGCTGGCGTGCTGGTGGGCATTGTAGCCGGAGCCATGCTGTTTAGCGGCGGCGGTCAGGATGCGCCCGAGCAGGCTGTACAGGCACCGGCAGAGACGCGTCCGACTGAAACCGCCGCGAACACGCCAGACGTGAAGCCGGAAACGGAGAAGGTTAGCGAGCAGGCAGCGGAACAGGCTCCACCACCTGTCGCGAGCCCTGTTGCGCTGGTTTATATCCGTATCCAGGACGGCGAAACGCTGAAAGTGAACGGCGAGCCAAAAGCGCTGCGTCCGGCGACGAACGGTTATGCATCGCTCAAGCTGCCAGCCGGTGAGGCGAAGATTGAACTGCAGGGCAACGGGAGAACGCGTACCCAGACGCTGGATATTGCCAAGCCGGGTACTTGGCTGGTGAATCCGTAAGTCAGGCAGGGACAGGGAACAGGACGGAACGAATGTATAACATTAAGTTTGTCTATCTTTTCAGCGAGAACGTCTCGCCAGCGCTTTTTGCGAAAATTATCCGCCCGTCCGTCGCCGGGCAGTGGATTATGTCGGTTCCCGACAATTCGCTGCGCTCGCTGTTCACGCGCTACGATTTGCTGCGAACCATCACCGGTGCGAATCCCTATCAGTCCGGGCGCGATACGCGCAAGCTGATTGCGCAGGATCTTGATATGGGCAGAATCGTTGCAATTGACGAAAGTTTTCGCAGTTGGTCATCGGTAACGGAAATCTTTTACATCAATGCACAGGGGCGGCTGCAGGCCGCCTCGCTTACCGGGCTGGGCTGGTACCCGGTAAGCACTATCGTCGATCGTTACGAAACGATGGTGCGCACCTATGGTTCCCGCCCTGCGCCAACGGAGCTGCCGACGCAGGTGGTGAAATCCAAAGCGGCGCAGGTGCCTGACCAGCCGACGCCGGGCAAAGACGGTAAAACCTATGCCTCTCAGTTGCAGAATATGACCAAAGCCGAACGCTGGCAGGCCCGTAAGGACCTGATTGCGAAGGGCAGCAACAGCCTCTACCCGGATGCGCAGATCGCGGCTAAACGGTTAGCGGCGAATAATATTGCCGTGGAGAAAGCGAAGCTTGCGGAAAATGTTTATAAGACCGTAAACCCGCTGGAAACAACGCCGGGCGTGCCGGAGGGGTGGACGGATATTAGTAATGACGCAGCGGCGCTGAAGAAGCTTGGGCTGAACAGCAAATCACTTTTCGACAACACAGCCTCTCCTGATTTTCTGGCCCGCGTATATCAACCCGACCCAGAGGTGTTTGGTCGTGATATGAACCCAACGTTGGTTTTCAGAGGATCACGGCAACCCGAATTTTTCCCCATGAAGAACATGGCTGACTGGAAAAATAACGGTGCACAAGGGCTCGGAATGGCGTCAGATTATTATAAAAGAGCAGTGGGTCTTGGCGAACAACTCTCTAAATCCGGTCAACAAGTGGACATTGCGGGCCACTCTTTAGGGGGCGGATTAGCGTCTGCTACCGCAATGGCCAGCGGTATGCCGGGATGGACCTTCAATGCGGCCGGTCTAAATTCAGGTACCGTAGAGAAGTACGGCGGAAGTTTGTTGGGCAGTACGGAAAATATTCAGGCTTACCGGGTTGAAGGTGAACTGCTGACAAAAATTCAGGAAGTTAACCTTTGGGAAGATTTCAAAACGGTTAAAGGACACGTGCCGGCGCTGATAGCCAAAGAAGAGCTTTCTGCCGTCATGCCTAACGCTGCCGGAATTGCACACGACCTTCCGGGGGGAACGGGAGGTGCTCTCGATCGCCATGGCATCGATCAGGCGATTAACTGTATTGAGCAACAGAAAGATGAAGACATCGCCATTATCGGGAGTCGCGCGTGAAATCATTGATTACTGGCTGGATAGCGCTTTGTTTAATGTTTATGGTTCAGGGGTGCAAGCAAAATATGGATTTAAAACCAGACAATTACTTCAGTGGTCAGCAGCTCGCAGTCGCGCGTGCAATTGAAGCCGGTGAGATGAATGAGGTTATTAAATTAGCGTCGCAAGCAGACCTTAATAAGCCCGGTAAAGAGGACATGACGCTGTTGTTTTGGGCGGTGATGAACGCAATTAACGATAAAAAAACACCGGAACAGCTAAAAATTATTACCGCTCTGGTTAAATCGGGGGCAGATCCGCTCCAGCCAAGGCCTAAAGGAGAGAGCAGTCCGGCTGAATATGTGCTGAAAGCGGACAGTGGGGTCTGGATAAAGGCGATGCTGGAGGGCGGATTATCGCCGGATGCGAAGGATAAAACGTTTGGGGAACCAATTATCTTCGAGACCCTCGAAGCAAAAAACACCGATACGCTGCAGGCGATGCTTGACGGTGGAGCGGACATCAATATTACCAATTCACTGGGTAATACGTTGCTGATCGCCGCGCTGGACTTTCACTCTTACGATCATGTCCTGCTTTTGCTGGAGCGTGGCGCGAACGCTGAGATCAAGGCGGATAATGGCTGGACAATGGCCAACCAGCTGCAGCGTTATCTGAACCGGGCGAAAGAGGGCAGTGACGAATATCAAAAGCTGACTGAAATCAAAGACACGCTTATTCAGCATGGCGGTAAATGGCCTCCTGCACCGGTGAGCCAGTGATGTTGTTTAACAGTGCACTTCCTTGAGCAATGATGAGTGTTAAAAAGCAGGTATTCATTTTCTGGGGAACGATGGATGCGCTGGCTGTTGTGGTCTACTGTGCGCAGTCCATGCGCCATAACAGAGTCCCCTTTGTATCCGATATATCCTCTTTCAGTGCGACAGGAAACTGGCTTTCTGGTGGTGGATCCGGCGTTCTGCTGCTTTTCTTTATTCTCGATTTCCTGTTGCTGTTGTCGCTCTTTGCCTCGGCATGGTGCTTTCTGAGCGGGAAGCCTTTCGCGAGCAGACTGGCGCTCTGCCAGGAAGTTTTTCGTCTGATCTCCTTCCGGTACTCGGTGACCCTTTTCCCTTTGTTGTTGAATATCGCGGGCGCCTCGAACGTCTGGCTGTATAGTATTTTGTTTATATTTTCAGAGTTTCTTAAGATCTACTCCCTGTGGATACATCAATACGGAAGGACGCGTAATGCTCGATCTTCACAGTGACGATGCTGTGGTTAACCAAAAGAGGCGTTGTTCAAGCCTCATCGGTTTCCTTTGTGTGCAAGGGTTATGATCGTTAACGCTGGTGAGTACAAGCATAAGTCGCGTCACCAGATTCGCTCCAGCGGTTATGTTATCGATACGCTTGAGGCCGCAATGTGGGCGGTATGGCATACGGATAATTTCCGTGATGCGATCCTTCTTGCCGCCAATCTGGCGGACGATGCCGACCGCGTTGCGGCAACGGCAGGTCAACTGGCCGGTGCGTTATATGGCTATTCAGGTATTCCGCAGAAGTGGAAAGATAAACTGGTCCAACACGAACGTCTCGTCAGCATGTAGGGGAGCTATTTCACAGTGCACCTGAGGATAACTTTCTCTAACTCTGACGCATAAGAGCACCGGCGCATATCCAAAACCACTTTGTCAAAATTAGCTTTACGTTCAAACACGTTTTCAGCATAAACCATTACGGAATACAGATTATGCTCAACCGAATTACCGTTCAGCTCCCGGTCGAGGGGCTGCTCTTCTGGAAACTCTCCGGCCGCGAGGCGATGTCCGAGTCGTTCGCCCTGACGCTGACCCTGCTCGGCACGGACGCGCGCATCGACCGCAGCAAATTGCTCGGTCAGCCGGTCACGGTGACCATCCCGACGCAGAACCTGCTCACCTCCCGCTATATCAACGGCAAAGTCACGCGCGTGGCGGTGAGCGCCGTTGAGCTGACGGGCACCCGCTACGCGGTGTACCAGCTGACGGTGGAGCCGGACCTGTGGCCGATGAAGCGCGACCGCAACCTGCGTATCTTCCAGGGTCAGACGGTGCCGCAGATTGTGAAAACCCTGCTGGGTGAGCATCAGGTCAACGTTGAGGACAAGCTCACCGGCAGCTACCGCGTATGGGACTACTGCGTGCAGTATCAGGAGTCGAGCCTGGACTTCATCAGCCGTCTGATGGAGCTGGAGGGGATTGCGTATCACTTCAGCCACGAGGCCGACAAACATACGCTGGTGCTCACCGACACCGCCACCCAGCATCAGCCGTTCAGCGGCTACGAGGTGATTCCGTATCACCAGACGCCATCCGGCGGCAGTACCGACGAAGAGGGCATCGGCCAGTGGGCGCTGGAAGACAGCGTGACGCCGGGCATTTACAGCCTCGACGACTACGACTTCCGCAAGCCGAACGCGTGGCTGTTCCAGGCCCAGCAGAACCCGGCATCGCCGAAACCGGGCAGCATTGACGTGTATGACTGGCCGGGCCGCTTTGTCGAGACCGGGCATGCGGAGTTCTACGCCCGCATTCGCCAGGAGCGCTGGCAGGTGGAGCATCAGCAGATTCAGGCCACGGCCACGGCGGCGGGCATTGCGCCGGGCCACATCTTCACCCTGACCAACGCGCCGTTCTTCAGCGATAACGGCCAGTATCTGGTGACGGCGGCCGGATACCACTTCGAGGAGAACCGCTACGCCAGCGGCGAGGGTGAAACCATTCACCGGACTGATTTCACAGTCATCCCGGCGTCGGTCTCTTACCGCCCGGCGCAGAGCACGGCGTGGCCGCGCACCTACGGCCCGCAGACGGCGAAGGTCGTGGGGCCGCAGGGGGAGAGCATCTGGACGGACAAATACGGTCGCGTGAAGGTGAAGTTCCACTGGGACCGTCTGGCGAAGGGCGATGACACCAGCTCCTGCTGGGTGCGCGTGTCGAGCGCGTGGGCGGGCCAGGGCTACGGCGGGGTGCAGATCCCGCGGGTGGGCGATGAGGTGGTGGTGGACTTTATCAACGGCGACCCGGACCGTCCGATTATTACCGGGCGCGTGTATAACGAAGCCAGCATGCCGCCGTGGGCGCTGCCTGCGGCAGCGACGCAGATGGGCTTTATGAGCCGCACGAAAGACGGTTCTGTCGACAATGCCAACGCCCTGCGCTTTGAGGATAAGGCGGGAGGCGAGCAGGTGTGGCTCCAGGCCGAACGCAACCTGGATATCAACGTCAAAAATGATGAATCCCATTCGACTGAAAAGAATCGAACCCAATATGTGGGAGAAGATGAAACCTTACGGGTTGTAAAAAATCAGAAAGCGGGCGTTAAAGGGGAGGTCGTTTGCCTGACGGGTAACAGTCGCAGTGACAAAGTGGTTAACGACTATATTCTTTCAGCGGGTAATACGCTGAGGCTGGAGTGCGGTGAAAGCGCCATTGAATTATCGAAAGATGGAAGCGTTAATATCATTGGCAATAACTTCAACTTTACGGCTAAGCAGAATGCGCAAATAAACACGCTTGGCGGTGAACTGCATTTGAATCCTGCCGGTGGAAGCAATGCGATCAATCCTCCTGGGGCATCTCACCAGACGGCAATCCAGCAGGAAGTGGATGGCTTTTTCGTTTTCAACGCTAATAAGTAAACGTATTCAGGCTGGTACATAACCGACAACCCCGTCACCGTAAGGCGCCGGGGTTGTCGATGGGATAAATTGTAATGCACTGGTTTTTCTTCCTTTTCTTTTTGATCCTGACGCTGGCGGTTATCTGGAAAGAAAAGAGCGCCTTTGATAAAAAACAGTGGATAACAACGGGCCTGATGTTGGTGCTTGTTCTGCTTTCTACGGTTGTCATTGGTTTCTTTTTGAAATGGCTGGCGCTGTCATTTTTATTATTTCCTGTCGCGGTGGCAAAAAAATACTCCATCATCATTTCTATGTCTCTTCTGTGCGTCTGGGGCATGAAATTTGCCGTCGCTTTGCTGTGTGCTCTATTTTCAGGCGTTATGGCCGCGCATAAAAAAATGAATTTTCGCAATTATGAAAAGATCTCCCTTATGTCACGCACCGTAGCGCCGCCCTTATTTGTCTTCGCTAAACTCCTTCTCTCGTTAGGGTGTGTCCTTATGTTTTCAGGCCTGTGGCTTAAGTAAGTGTTGCGATTGACGCTGCTTCGTGGCCCCTGAAACAACGATGTTGCATTTACGGAATAACGATTATGCTCAACCGAATTACCGTTCAGCTCCCGGTCGAGGGGCTGCTCTTCTGGAAACTCTCTGGCCGCGAGGCGATGTCCGAGTCGTTCGCCCTGACGCTAACCCTGCTCGGCACGGATGCGCGCATTGACCGCAGCAAATTGCTCGGGCAGTCGGTCACGGTGACCATCCCGACGCAGAACCTGCTTACCTCCCGCTATATTAACGGCAAAGTCACGCGCGTGGCGGTGAGCGCCGTTGAGCTGACGGGCACCCGCTACGCGGTGTACCAGCTGACGGTGGAGCCGGACCTGTGGCCGATGAAGCGCGACCGCAACCTGCGTATCTTCCAGGGGCAGACGGTGCCGCAGATAGTGAAAACCCTGCTTGGCGAGCATCAGGTCAACGTGGAGGACAAGCTCACCGGCAGCTACCGGGTGTGGGACTACTGCGTGCAGTATCAGGAGTCGAGCCTGGACTTCATCAGCCGTCTGATGGAGCTGGAGGGGATTGCCTATCACTTCAGCCACGAGGCTGATAAACACACCCTGGTGCTGACTGATGCCGCCACGCAGCATCAGCCGTTCAGCGGCTACGAGGTGATTCCGTATCACCAGACGCCGTCCGGCGGCAGTACCGACGAAGAGGGCATCGGCCAGTGGGCGCTGGAAGACAGCGTGACGCCGGGCATTTACAGCCTCGACGACTACGACTTCCGCAAGCCGAACGCGTGGCTGTTCCAGGCCCAGCAGAACCCGGCATCGCCGAAACCGGGCAGCATTGACGTGTATGACTGGCCGGGCCGCTTTGTCGAGACCGGGCATGCGGAGTTCTACGCCCGCATTCGCCAGGAGCGCTGGCAGGTGGAGCATCAGCAGATTCAGGCCACGGCCACAGCGGCGGGCATTGCGCCGGGCCACATCTTCACCCTGACTAACGCGCCATTTTTCAGCGATAACGGCCAGTATCTGGTGACGGCTGCCGGATACCACTTCGAGGAGAACCGCTACGCCAGCGGCGAGGGTGAAACCATTCACCGGACTGATTTCACAGTCATCCCGGCGTCGGTCTCTTACCGCCCGGCGCAGAGCACGGCGTGGCCGCGCACCTACGGCCCGCAGACCGCGAAAGTGGTCGGGCCGCAGGGGGAAAGTATCTGGACGGACAAATACGGTCGCGTGAAGGTGAAGTTCCACTGGGACCGTCTGGCGAAGGGGGACGACACCAGCTCCTGCTGGGTGCGCGTGTCGAGTGCCTGGGCGGGCCAGGGCTACGGCGGGGTGCAAATTCCGCGCGTGGGCGATGAGGTGGTGGTGGACTTTATCAACGGCGACCCGGACCGTCCGATTATTACCGGGCGCGTGTATAACGAAGCCAGCATGCCGCCGTGGGCGCTGCCGGCAGCAGCGACGCAGATGGGCTTTATGAGCCGCACGAAAGACGGCTCGGTCGACAACGCCAACGCGCTGCGCTTTGAGGACAAGGCAGGTGCAGAGCAGGTGTGGATCCAGGCTGAGCGCAACATGGACACCAGCGTTAAGAATGATGAAACGCACAGCGTCGGTGGCGAGCGCAGCCATTACGTTAAGAAAAACGAGCTGCATCGCGTGGAGGCTAATCAGATCCAGGCGGTGAAAGGTGGAACCGAGATCCTGACGGGGAAAGGCAAGCTGGATGCGGCGGTGGAGCAGTACGTTATCGCTTCCGGAACAAAGCTGAGACTTGTCTCCGGCGAGAGCGCCATTGAGCTTAACGCGAACGGCAAAATTAGCCTGATCGGCAAAGAGTTTAACTTCTTTGTTGAAGGGGATGGTCATATCACGACGGGCGGAAAGCTGCACCTGAATACCTCAGGCACAAAACCGGGCACCACGGCGCCGGGCGCGGGGCATAAAGGGGATATTGATGCGGCGGTGCAGGCGAAATTCACGCCGCCGAAAGAATAACCGCTTTCTGTCTGCCACCATGTTGTCCATAACGGTCCTTAAAATTCTTCAGCATTCTTAGACGCGGATTCACCAATGAAATATACCCTCCAGGAAGGTTCGTTTTCCCTTTTCCCTGCGGCCTGGCAGGATAACAGCATGAATATTATTCGCGATGACGAAAGCGGGCTGTCCGTCGTGGTCAGCCGCGGCGTTATCCCGGATGGCAGTGATTATGAGAAAGAGTTCCACCGCCAGTGGGACGTGATGCGCCCTCAGATGGGCGAGGTCGTTCAGAGCGAGTTCCAGGGTGTGAAAGCCGGGCCTGACGGCAACATCAGCGGTCTGGAAGTTGAAACCAACTTTGACCATAACGGGCAGCGCCTGTGGCAAAAACAGCTGGCCGTGCAGACGCCGGGCAAACCGGTGTTGATGATTTTCACCCTCTCGGCACTCAGGACATTCACTGAAGAGGACGAGGTGCGCTGGAGCGCGCTTAAGCAGAGTCTGACGCTGAACGACAACCGGAATGTGTAAGGCATGAGCGATAACAACGCGGCCCGTAAGGGCGACGAGATTATTCACTCCAGCATTTTTGCGGACATCACCAGCATTGTGGCGGAAGGTGCCGCCTATGCGGTGATCGGCGCGGCGGTGGGTGCCGCCGCTACCGTGGCAGCGCCATTGCTGGGGGCAGGAGCTGCAGCCGCAGGCGTGGCGGCGATTGGCTCCAGCTGTCTGTTAAGCGGCATCATTGGCGGCGTGCTGGCAAACGTGGCGGGGATCACAGACGATATCAGCAACGCCGCCGAAGGGTTAGGCAACGCGCTTTTCCCGCCGTCGCCTGCGGGGAAAATCACAACGGGTTCGAATAACGTTCTGACGAATGCGATCCCTGCCGCGCGCGCGGCGGGAACGCTGACGCCAGCAGATACCCCTTCACCTGAGCCGCAGTCTCCGGGCAGCTTTGCCGATTACGCGGGCATGCTGCTTTCCGCTGCCGGACAGTTTGGTAGCGAAATGTGGCAGCCGAGCGTGGCGTCTGCCGCCGCGGGCACCTCACCGCTGGAAGAAGACAAGGTGGCGTGTGAAAAGCACTCCGGACCGCAGTATCTGGCGGAAGGCTCGAAAAGCGTCTTCATCAACGGCCAGCCTGCGGTGCGTGCGAAAGATCGCACCACCTGCGAAGGGACCGTTTCCGACGACGTCTCTCCGAACGTGATCATCGGCGGCGACACGCTCACGGTTCGCGATATCAAAAGCGGCAAAACGCCGGGTCTGGCGCTGGGGATGATTGCGCTCTCCCTGCTCCGCGGCCGTCCGGGCAAGATCCTGAAAAACATGCCCTGCGCGCTGGCGGCAGCCGGCGGCGGGATGCTGGCCGATATGGCCGTCAATGCCGTGTTTGGCTCCTCGCACCCGGTTCACGCCGCCACCGGCGTGAAGGTGCTGAATGACGATGATGAACTCGATTTCTCGCTGCCGGGCCGCTTCCCGCTTCGCTGGCAGCGCAGCTACAACAGCCTGACCACCCGCGAAGGGCTGTTTGGCCTGGGCTGGGCTACCGCCTTTGACAGCTATCTGACGCTGGAAGAAAACAACGCCACCTGGTACGACGAAACCGGACGCGAGCTGAGCTTCGAGCTGCCGCCTGTTGACCGCGCGTTTTACAGCGTCAGCGAAGGCATCATTATCCGCCGTAATGAGAGCGGCGACGTGGCGATTGCTGACGATGACGGTGCGGTGTGGCGTCTGTATAAACCGACCCGGGCGAATCCATCCATCCTGCGTCTGGCCTCCCTCAGTGACGAGTACGGCAACGCGCTGCTGACGGAGTGGGACGAGCACGGCAGGCTGGTCGGTCTTCACGACGAGCCGCGGGCGATAGACGTCACCCTGCGCTATGAAGACGAACGATTCCCGCAGCGCGTTACCGCTGCCAGCCATTTCGACGGCAGCCATAGCTGGCCGCTGATGCAGTGGGGCTACGACGCGCGCGGACAGTTGGCGAGCGCGACGGATGCCTCCAGCGTGGTGACGCGTGAATACCGTTATAACGAGCACGGGCTGATGGTCTGGCACCGGATGCCGGGCGGTCTGGAGAGCGAATACCGCTGGAAAAAATTAGATCACTGGCGCGTGGTGGAAAACCGCACCAGCACCGGCGACGGTTGCCGCTTTAGCTACGATTTTGCCGCCGGGCTGACGACCGTTGAGCACTACGACGGTCAGACGCGCCGCCACTACTGGAACGCGCAAAATCTGATCGTCCGCTACGTTGACGAGCGCGGTGAAAACTGGCGCTACGAGTGGGATGACAACGAACTTCTGACACGTCGCATCGATCCGCTCGGTAACACCGTCACCTTCGTCTACGACGAAATGGGCAACCGGGTTCAGGAGATCGACGCCGACGGCAATGCCCGCGCAACGAACTGGCTTGAGCACCGCGCGCTGCCGTCAGCCATCGTTGAAGCCGACGGCAGCGCCACCCGGTTCTGGTACGACGAACATCACGGGCTGAAGCGCGTGGTGGACCCGATGGGACAGACCACACAGCTGCGCCGGGACGAGTTTGGTCAGGTCGTTGAAGAGATAGATGCCGCCGGCAACAGCCGCTACCAGGAGTACAACGAGGCGGGACAGCTGGTGCGCGCGACGGACTGCTCTGGCCGCACGACCCGGTATCACTATCATCCGCTGGGCTGGCTGGTCGCCGAGACTGGGGCTGACGGTGAAGAGACGCGCTATCGCTACGACGCTGCAGGGCGCCCGGTGCAGCTTGATCGCCCGGAAGGCTGGACGGAGTCGCTCAAATGGAACGAACGCGGCCTGCCGGTGAAGCATGCTGGCGCTGATGGTAAAGAAAGTGAGTTCAGATACGATGAGGCCGGTCGCTTAACCGCCACGCGTAATACTCAGGGTGAAGAGGTCCGTCGCCGCTGGGACAGCCGGGGGCGTCTGATTGCTCTTGAAAACGAAAACGGCGAAGCGTATCAGTTCCGCTGGGGAGCAGACTCTCTGCTTCTGGAAGAGGTAGGGCTCGATGGCGTGGCCTCGCAGTATCGCTACGACGCTTGCGGGCGCACGATAGCGCGTACCTTTGCCGGCGGTCATCCCGAAGCCATTACCCACGCCTTTGCCTGGAGCGCGAGCGGCCAGCTGGTCGCCCGCACCACGCCGGAAGGCCAGACCCGCTACCACTACACCCCGTCAGGGCTGCTGAGCCGGATTGGGCTGCACCCTGCGCTTTCAGCGGATGCGTGGAGCACCGAGGCAGAGCAGGAACTCGCCTTTGAATATGACGCGCTCGGTCGCGTGACGCGCGAAGCGGGCGAGCACGGTGAGCTGGCATGGGAGTATGACACGCTGGGCAACCGCACCTCCGTCACGCTGCCCGATGGCCGCGAGCTGAAGCAGTTCTACTACGGCAGCGGACATCTGCTCAGCATTGCTCTCGATAAGCTGTCGGTCTCCGATTTTACCCGTGACGAACTCCATCGTGAGACCAGCCGCACTCAGGGGCTGCTGACCACCCGCAGCGAATACGATCGTCTTGGGCGACTGCATCGCCGGGACGTCTTTACCGGCAATGCCCAGCGCCCGTCCCCGCGCCGCTGGTCCCGACGCTGGGATTACGATTACCGCAATAACCTGGTGCGGGAAGAGCGGGACGATAACCCGTTCAGCTGGTACCGCTGGCAGTACGACAGCGCCGGGCGTCTGCTGGTTCAGGACGGCACGCTGCCCGGCCAGGAGCAGTGGCGCTGGGACGCTGCAGGTAACCCGCTCGAAGGCTCTGCCGAGAAGGTTACACACAACCGCCTGACGCAGCTGAACGGCATTCGCTGGCGCTATGACAACCACGGCCGCACCGTGGAGAAAGATAACGGTCAGACTCGCTGGCACTACCGCTATGACGGCGAACATCGCCTGACGGAGGTTATCAGCCAGCCGCGGGACCGCAACAGGCCGCAAACGCAGGTCAGCTTCCGCTACGATCCGCTCGGGCGACGCATCAGCAAAACGCGCCAGCAGATGTTGGGCGGTCAGCCAGCCGGCAAGCCGGTCACTACCCGGTTTGTCTGGGAAGGGTACCGCCTGCTGCAGGAGCTGCAGGGGGATGTGCCGCTCACCTACGTTTACAGCGACCAGGACAGCTATGACCCGCTGGCGCGTATTGACGGCGTGGAAGCGCCGGAGATTTTCTGGTTCCACTGCCAGCCGAACGGCACGCCGGAGCGGATGACGGATATCGAAGGGCAGGTACGCTGGGAAGGGGTTAACAGCGCCTGGGGCAAGCTGCTGCGGGAAAGCGAAACGCAGCTATCAGGATATTCCCAGAACCTGCGCATGCAGGGGCAATACCTGGACCGTGAGACAGGGCTGCACTACAATCTGTTCCGATATTACGACCCGGACTGCGGACGGTTTACGCAGCAGGACCCGATAGGGCTGGCGGGGGGGATAAACCTTTACCAGTATGCGCCGAATGCGCTGGGGTGGGTGGACCCGTGGGGGTTGAGCCGTAAATGTAAGGATCCGTCAAAAGAAGCGACCCAATGGCAAGGCCCTAATAATAAAGACTATAAAGGAATCGACAGTTACTCGAACAGAACGCTTAAAAAAGGAACAATCCTTTATGCATTACATCCAAATGGTGATCAGTTACCCGCATATACCGTAACTCATCCTACAGTTAGGCAATATAAAGGTGATTCATTAGGATATCATGAGGCGTTACAGGTGAAACTTAATCCAGATTTCCCATTGAGAACAAAAGTTAGGGCATATTATGTTTCTGAGGATATATTTGTTGCTAATGGTCGTGCTAATGCGAATCCACTATACGGAAAAGGTGGAGGGATGCAGTTTTATATACCTGAAGAAGCACGTGGTAAATTAATTCCTGGTAAGGTGATAGATATATGAAAAAAATGACATTGAATTTTATAGATGGAAGCGTTAAAATTGATGGCTACACTGTTGAACTTAGTTCTTTTGAAAATTTTACTTCTTCTGAATTTTACAAAACCCATTCTGAATTCACCAAGATAGGTAAGTTTTATTTTGCGAAAGATGATATTGAATGGGAAGGTCAGAACTTTATTGTGGAGTTTAGACCAGCTGTTTTTTCATTTAATTCATGTCTTTTTCTTACAAGTAAAGATGGGGATTTCTATCAAACACTTAAAGATTGGGAGCTTAGAGCATCGTTAAAAAACCTTAAAGATGAAGAAAGACGTTTGACAGAATGGATTCAAAATAAACTCACGAAAAAGAAAATGGTAAAGATAAGTACCCCCCCTTATGGAGTTAAATGGAACTTTGAATGGGGTGAGCTAACAGTGCAATCAAATGAAAGATCTTTTGATTGCGGTATATATATAGAATGGAGAGATTAAAATCTAGTATATATGGAGGTTCTTAGGGTAACGCAGCAAACCCGAACAAGGGTTGCGGATGAAAAATGCCAGAATTTCCAATCAAGAAACATTGTTCCATAAAAGGGCTTTGAAACCATAAAATTCAATCTGAAATTACCTCCTTTGTTGAAGTTTCACGATGATAAAAAAATACGCCGAGACTTTAGAGCAATAAATACCAAAAACCTGGCAAGCTCTCCCTGAGCCAAAGCTCGAATGGGAGCTCGCCAATCGGTTCTCTGTCTGCATGTAAAGTGTATATTTTGATCTCGCGGATATGCTGAGGCAAAGAAATGGGGAGAGACAACATTGCGGACACGTGGATCGGGTATAGACATGGCATCCTTAATCGATGTCGGCATGGTCTGTTATGAGTTCAATCAATTCGAGGAAGCGGATAAACATTTTAACGATACTTATAACTACCGCAAAGAGCATGCTTTACAGGATAGACCTAAAAAAATATCTTGAGTTCTATCTGCGTAAGACGGTGTAAGAGCAGTAAATTATTCCCTTCAAAACAAACCAAACTTTAAACAAGAAGTTCAGCATTTCGCCATCTTTAACTATGTAATCATTCCCTCTGGCACGCATTTTCCAGCTTCCTTCCTGCCTTGTTCACCATGCTCTCGACAGACTATCAGTATGCCTGCGACGTACTCCACCGTGAGAACTGCCGACCCATGACTGCTGACCACCCGCAGCGAGTACGACTGTCTTAGCCGCCTGCATCGCCGGGATGTCTTCACCAGTAACGCCCGGCGCCCGTCGCCACGCCGCTGGACCCGTCGCTGGCAGTACGACAGCGCCGGGGTCGGCACGCTGCCTGGTCAGGAGCAGTGGCGCTGGGATGTGAACCCGCTCGACGGATCTGCTGAGAAGATCACGCACAACCGCCTGACGCAGCTGAACGGTATTCGCTGGCGTTATGACATCCACGACCGC
The DNA here is from genome assembly GCF_019219165.1 of Enterobacter sp. ENT02. Lineage (NCBI taxonomy): Bacteria > Pseudomonadati > Pseudomonadota > Gammaproteobacteria > Enterobacterales > Enterobacteriaceae > Enterobacter > Enterobacter sp. ENT02. Next base: position 477,278 of record NZ_JAHUWD010000001.1, on the reverse strand, counting down.
ACCGTGGAGAGGGATAACGGCCAGACCCGCTGGCACTACCGCTACGATGGCGAACATCGCCTGACGGAAGTGATCAGCCAGCCACGGGATCGCAACAAGCCGCAGACACAGGTCAGCTACCGCTACGACCCGCTTGGAAGACGCATCAGCAAAACGTGCCAGCAGATGCTGGTAAGCCGGTCACCACCCGGTTTGTCTGGAAAGGGTTCCGCCTGCTGCAGGAGCTGCACGGGGATGTGCCGCTGACCTACGTCTACAGCGATCAGGACAGCTACGATCCGCTCCGCTGGCGCGTATTGACGGCGTTGATGCCCCAGAAATCTTCTGGTTCCACTGCCAGCCGAACGGTACGCCAGAACGGATGACGGATATCGAAGGGCAGGTGCGGTAGGAAGGTGTTAACAGCGTCTGGGGCAAGCTTCTGCGGGAAAGTGAGACGCAGCTATCAGGATATTCCCAGAACCTGCGGATGCAGGGTCAATACCTGGACCGTGAGACAGGGCTGCACTACAATCTGTTCCGCTATTACGACCCGGACTGCGGGCGGTTTACGCAGCAGGACCCGATAGGGCTGGCGGGGGGGATAAACCTTTACCAGTATGCGCCGAATGCGTTGGGGTGGGTGGATCCGTGGGGGTTGAGCCGTAAATGTAAGGATCCATCTAAAGAAGCTACGAAATGGCAAGGTCAAGGTGATTACAAAGGTATAGATGTCTACAAAAATAGGAAACTGAAAAAAGGCACGATTCTGTATGCATTATATCCGAACGGTGATACTCCTCCATCATATGCGGTGACTTATCCAACCGTTAGGCAAAACAAAGGAAATGCTATAAGCTACCATGAAGCGCTTCAGGTTAAAATTGATCCTCATCGCACATTAAGAACGCAAGTAAGAGCTTATTATGTCAGCGAGGATATTGATGTCGCATATGGAAGAGCATTGGCTAATAACATTTATGGCCGAGGGGGGGGATGCAATTCTTTATCCCTGAGGAATTTAGAAATGTATTGATACCGGGGAAGGTTATAAGCATATGATTGATTTTGAAATTAACATCGCAGATGGCGAAGTTAAGTTAGATAATAAATATCTTTTAATACAACGGGAGGATGCGTTTATAGTTTCAGAACTTTACAAATATCTTGAATCAAAAAATAAAATGCAGAGATTAATTCCTTATCATTATACAGTTAATACCGTTCTTTGGTTTGATAAGAAATTTGAGCTTATAATACGCCCGTTATGCTTTAGCAATTTTCCATTTATGGTGCAATTAATTTATAAAGAGGGTGAGTATTATCAGGCAATAAGTGATTGGAATAAAGTTTCTAACATTGATATGTTAAACAAAGAAGTTGATTTCTTATATCGTTGGGTATCAGAGCAATATGATCTTGGCGAACCAGATGCAAAAGAAAAACATAGTGTAACATGGCGTTTGGAATGGGGTAATATTACTGTCTGCTATGACATTAAATCATTTAATTGCGGTATCTATATAACATGGAATTAACTATCGAATAAGTATTGCATATTATCTGTTTTTTTGATCTTTTATTTTTTAATAATCGATACGCATAAGCATATCAATGGTGTAACACGTCCACAGGTGGTCGATTCAGTGTGGTTAATGAGGGGTAAATAATTGCAAACGTTCCTCTAGATCTCGTTCTTAATGAAATCTGTGTAGCTTGTTCCACTGATTGGAACCTTCGAAAATAAAATGCTCCAGTATGAGTTAGGATTTATACTACGGATCCCGCTGCACTGTTGCAAATTTTCAAGTGCATATCTTGAGCAAATTAATGGTGGAACATTACAGCTGATACGGATAGGACGCAATTACCCTATGATTTGTAACGTGTTTACTCACTCCGGAGTATATAATATGTCAGAAGAAGAGTTACGTCACAATCTTCTTTTTTAATAAATAAATATGTTCCTGAAAATCAATGTGAAGCATTTCATGATTATTTATCAAAATCCGAAGTGCCAGTGAAAGATATTTTGGCTGAGTTTAATAAAATCAAAATTTTTGATAAAGTAGAGGTGGCTTAATTCGAGGTGTTTATTTTTTTTCTGAGGGGGAATTGAATTTGGAAAAATCATTTCTGTTACACTCTAAAAAAAAACAGCATCGGAATACTTCTCGTTTTATTTGTGATGACGGAATATTTTTGATCGTTGCAAGAAAAAATATAAATTAATATAATGATTGCGATTGACCATGATTTGTATATGGTATGAACAGCTTGCTACTTTAACTCACTGAAAAATTACTGGATAAACAACATGTATTTTTTGGAAAGAAAAGATGCTGAGAAACTTCTCCATAATTTTTTAAAGAATACTTTAAAAAATCAGGCTGATATTGATGCGTTAATGTGTCTGGCAATTAACCATGAATCTGGTATTCCTATGAAAGGAATAATATATGAATATGATAAAATGGAGAAAAATAAACCAACCGCACAAGATTTAGATGATCTTAACACACTGATGCATTTTTATGGTCCATGATTAGGAATATGAAGCCTACGCTACTAAAAAGTTATAATTACAGACCGGGTAAAATCATCTATGACGGAAAGGATGATGATTTTTATGATTATTCAGATAAGATCTTTATCCCTCAATTAAATAGCGAGATTATTTTCCAAAATAAAGACGCCAAACCCCTTTGGAATCTCCAGCACGATTTGATAAGTGAAGTTTTATATAATGTTTCGGAGATTAAAGTTATAACATATCAAGATGATCTTAAACCTTCTTATAAAAATAATGATCTGGATATTTATGTTTTTTCTCATTTATTTCCAGATGACACTTTGCATATTGTGTTGGCGGCGGGAGAAAGTCAGCCTGCCAGATATAAAATTATATTGTTAGGATATATAGTAACAACGTAATGTTTATACTGTATACTAAATTTTCTACATAAGCGTTGAATCATCCTTATGAAAATATTTTTTAAGAGCGAAGATGATCGCTGACTTCAGGTTTATTAAAGAAAATAGCGTTCTCGAATGGATGTGCTGTACAAAAAATGTACGCTTAAATATATCTTGCTTAGATCTCGCAATGATCGACTCAACACGCCAGTTAGTCTTTGCGTTAAGCGAGCCAAAGCCACTACCAACCGTTTTGACCATCTTCAATGCGCAGGGTGAAAAACTATTTTGGTCTGCACCTCCTGAAGGCGCATTTTTCTATTACTTAACTTTCAACCTGGCAAAGGAAGTGGTTGTGGTCTGTAGCTATATGGAAATGCAAAACGGCTGGCATGAGTGGTTTTATTCCTGGGATATGAAGCGTAATGCTTTGTCTCAATTGGGCCCAGCGTATTAACATCAAAAGCGCCAAAAAACGATAACAATAACCGGTAGCAAAAGAGGGCTGCATAAGCAGTTCCAACAACAGGTTTAAAACAGAGCTAAGAGGCAAAGGATGGGTACGGTTTACATTGTCATATTGACCTATATCAAACCCCTTGAAGAGGTTGACGCAGCGATACCTGCTCATGTGGAGTGGCTAAAAAAGGGGTATGCAGACGGGATATTTCTGGCATCGGGTAGACGGATCCCAAGAACCGGTGGAGTCATACTCGCTAAATGCGAGAGTCTGGTCTCTCTTGAAGAGCGCTTGCGCGAGGATCCTTTTCAGGCGTTGAAGCTTGCGACAGCCGAAATCATTCCCTTCGAACCCAGTATGAAGGCAGAACTTTTAGATAATGTGCTTTGACCCCGCAATAAAAAAATCCACGCCAGGGCGTGGATTTTTTTGACTCAAGACGAATCAGACGTTAAACAGGAAGTTCATTACGTCGCCATCTTTAACGATATAATCTTTCCCTTCCGCACGCATCTTGCCTGCTTCTTTCGCGCCTTGCTCACCCTTATAGGTGATGAAGTCTTCAAACGCGATGGTCTGCGCACGAATAAAGCCTTTCTCGAAGTCAGTGTGAATTTTACCAGCCGCCTGAGGCGCAGTTGCACCCACAGGGATGGTCCACGCACGCACTTCCTTCACGCCAGCGGTGAAGTAGGTCTGCAGGTTCAGCAGCTCATAGCCTGCGCGGATCACGCGGTTCAGGCCCGGTTCTTCCAGACCCAGCTCGGCCATGAACTCTTCACGGTCGGCATCATCCAGCTCGGCGATATCGGATTCAACGGCCGCGCACACGGCAACAACCACAGAACCTTCAGCCGCCGCGATTTCACGCACTTTGTCGAGGTACGGGTTGTTCTCGAAACCGTCTTCATTGACGTTGGCGATGTACATGGTTGGCTTCAGGGTCAGGAAGCTCAGGTATTTGATCGCCGCTTTGTCTTCTTCAGTCAGGTTTTTCAGTGCGCGCAGCATGCCGGCGTTTTCCAGCTGTGGCAGACATTTTTCCAGCGCAGCCAGTTCCGCTTTCGCGTCCTTGTCGCCGCCTTTGGCTTTCTTCTGCACGCGGTGAATAGCGCGTTCGCAGGTGTCGAGGTCAGAGAGCGCCAGCTCGGTGTTGATGACGTCGATGTCGTCAGCCGGATCCACTTTGTTGTTGACGTGAATAATGTTGTCGTTCTCGAAGCAGCGCACAACGTGACCGATCGCTTCGGTTTCACGGATGTTGGTCAGGAACTGGTTGCCCAGACCTTCACCTTTGGATGCGCCTTTTACCAGGCCCGCGATGTCCACGAACTCCATGGTGGTCGGCAGAATACGCTGCGGCTTCACGATGTCCGCGAGCTGGTCCAGACGCGGATCAGGCATTGGCACAACGCCGGTGTTAGGTTCGATGGTACAGAACGGGAAGTTCGCCGCTTCGATACCCGCTTTGGTAAGCGCGTTAAACAGGGTGGATTTGCCCACGTTTGGCAGACCGACGATACCGCATTTGAATCCCATTTCTAAATCACCTTAATATCTTGATAATCAATCCGTTAACGATAACCGACTGATGAAAAGTAAATAACTACGCCTATTATACACGTAACCCGCATGACGCGCGGTAAAAAAGCCGGATCGGACAGATTATTGCGCTTTGAAAGCGTGTAAGCGGTTTGTCGCTTTGGTTAGCCCGTCTTTCAGCCAGATTTCGGTGCAGCGCGCCGCTTCGTCTACCGCTTCGTCAATCAGTTTCTGCTCTGAAACCGGGGGCTTACCGAGTACGAAACCGACAACTTTGTTTTTATCGCCCGGATGACCGATTCCGACGCGCAAACGGTGGAAATTCGGGTTATTTCCCAGCTTGCTGATGATGTCTTTAAGACCGTTGTGGCCGCCGTGCCCGCCGCCCAGTTTGAATTTTGCTACACCAGGCGGGAGATCCAGCTCATCGTGAGCCACCAGAATTTCATCCGGATTGATGCGATAAAAGGTTGCCATTGCCGCCACGGCTTTACCGCTCAGGTTCATAAAGGTGGTGGGCACCAGTAAGCGAACATCCGCGCCAGCAAGGTTGATACGTGAGGTATAGCCGAAGAATTTAGGTTCTTCGCGCAGGGGAGCACGTAACCGCTCGGCCAGCAGATCGACGTACCATGCCCCGGCGTTGTGGCGAGTGGCCGCATATTCTGCGCCCGGGTTGGCGAGGCCGACAATCAGTTTAATCGTCACGATTCAATTCCTAATGGGTTCCAGATCTGGCGCGTAGTTTACTGTCTGGGGCGCCGCTTGACAAAATTCTGCGACCATCATAACGAAATGCGAATAATTTCCGGTTTGAACAATTAGAATTTCAAGCTGTTCAAAGCCTTATTTGTAAACTTTTGTTTGGGCGTTATCTGTAATTGTGATCATTCACGCAACTCATAAAAGGGGCGTTGTCTATACTTTACACACAAGGATTAGGGGCTTTTCCCCTGACAACCCAAAGTTCCGGAGGTGACACATGAAACGCAAAAACGCTTCGATACTCGGTAACGTGCTAATGGGGTTGGGGCTGTTCGTGATGGTAGCCGGGGTGGGTTATTCAATTTTAAACCAGTTACCACAGTTTGATCTCCCGCAATACTTCGCGCATGGCGCGATATTGAGCATCTTCATTGGTGCGGTATTATGGCTGGCGGGGGCTCGCGTGAGCGGCCATGAGGAAGTGTGTGACAAGTACTGGTGGGTGCGTCACTACGACAAACGCTGTCGTCGCGATCAGCATAAGCACAGCTAGTGCTACGATGAAGAACACCGAAACGGTTCCTTGGGGAGCCGTTTTTTTTTGCATCGTGGGTTGACCCTCACGTAACGTAAGGCTCCAGAGTGGCGCCACTGGCAAAGAAAAGGAGCAGTTATGTTGATTCAGGTGGGTGAGCTGGCGAAACGTGCCGCGATCACCGTGCGGACATTGCACCACTATGAGCAAACAGGGTTGTTGCTGCCTTCTGCCAGAAGCGCGGCAGGTTACCGGCTTTATAACCTGGCGGATGTCCAGCGTCTGCACATGATCCAGGCGCTGGCAAAAGCGGGGCTGGAACTTGCTGAAATCAGGGATTTCCTGGAACAGGAGTCGCTGTCGTTAACCGAGTTACTCGATGCGCAAATCATGCTGCTGGATAAACAGCTGCGCAGCATACATACGCTGCGCGACCGGCTGGTGGAGCTGCGGACCGGGCTTATCGACGATGCGACGCCGGATCTGGAATCCTGGCTACAGACTCTGGAGTTAATGAATATGTACGATCGCTGGTTTAGCAAAGAAGAGTTACAGCAGCTGCCGTTTGCGGTGCAGAAGGATGCGCTGGCGGCTATCTGGTCAGGGCTGGTTGCGGAGGCCAGCGCGCTGCTGCAACAACGTATACCCGTGACTGACGCACGAGCCATGGACCTGGCGACGCGCTGGATGGAACGCCTGGAGCAGGACACGGCGGGCAAGCCGGAGTTTCTTACACGGCTGAACGAGATGCACAGCGTTGAACCGCAAATGCAGGCGCAAACCGGCATCACGCCGGAGATGACGGATTACATCACGCGCGCATTTGCGGAATCCAAGCTCAGCATATGGGAGAAGTATCTCACTGCAGAAGAGATGGCCTTTACCCGGGCACACTACTTTGACCGCATGATGGAGTGGCCGCCGCTGGTGGCGAAGCTGCACCAGGCGCAGCGGGAACACCTCGCCCCCGCCTCTGAAGAGGCGCAAAAGCTGGCTGAAAACTGGCTGGCGCTGTTCCAGTCGTACGCGGGCACCAACCCGGAGACCCAGCAAAAGTTTCGCACTGCCATGCAGCAGGAGCCGCATCTGATGAAGGGAACATGGATGACGCCTGCCGTGCTTGGGTGGCTCCAGCAGGCGATCGGGGTGATGATGCAGAGACGTTTCTCTGCATCAGGTGACTCACAGATCCGCTAACGCCGCTTCGCGGTTAGGGTAGAAGGCAAGGCGGCCAGGGATGGGCTGCACGCCCGCGCGCGCCATGGTGCGCAGGGGCTGGAATTCCAGGTTACTCACCCGCAGCTCACAGCCTTCCGGCAGGCGTGCAACAAAGCGCTGGAAGGCATCCAGCCCGCCGGCATCCAGTACCGGTACGGCATCCCACTTCAGCACGACAACCCGTTTCCCCACGATGCGGGACTCCAGATCGCTGAACAGGCCTTCCGCCGCAGCGAAGAACAGCGGGCCAATCACGCGCAGCACCAGCACATCGTCAGGCACCTCCACGTTAACCGGGGAAAGGCGCGTCATCTGCGCGATGCGGCGCATAAAGAGCAGGGAAGCCAGCACGATCCCGACGCTGATGGCGATAACCATATCGAACAGCACGGTCAGCGACATGCAGATTAGCATCACGATGATGTCGTCCTTCGGCGCGCGACGCAGCAGGTTCACCACCTTATGCGCCTCACTCATGTTCCACGCCACCATCAACAGCAGCGCCGCCATTGCAGAGAGCGGGAGCCAGGAGAGCCACGGAGCTAGAATGAGTAGGGCGAGGATCACCAGCACGGAGTGGATAACCGCCGAAACGGGTGAGGTTGCTCCCGCGCGCACGTTTGCAGCGGAACGGGCGATGGCTGCCGTTGCGGTAATACCGCCGAAGAACGGCGCGATGATATTCCCTAATCCCTGACCGACCAGCTCGCTGTTGGCTTTGTGTTTGGTGCCGGTCATACCGTCCAGTACGACGGCGCAGAGCAGGGACTCAATCGCCCCCAGCATCGCCATAGAAAATGCGGCGGGAAGCAAAGCTCGCAGGGAATCCCAGCTTAGGGTAAAGCTGGAGCCGGGCATGTCCCAAGGCAGCACCAGCTGTGGCAACAGCTGCGGAATGCCGCTACCCTGTGAACCGTCCGCCAGAACATAGTGGAACTGCGAGCCGATGGTCGCGACATGACCCCCGAACATATTGACGATAGCCATCACCGCGCAGCCCAGCAGCAGGGCGGGCAGATGGCCCGGGAGACGGATCCCCAGACGAGGCCAGACGATCAGCGTACCCAGCGTCACAATCCCGATGGCGGCGTCGCCCAGGTTGGCGGTCGGCAGCGCCATAAACAGCGCCCCCACTTTCTGTAAATAGTGCTCAGGAACATGAGTCATCTGCAGGCCGAGGAAATCCTTGATCTGCATGGTTCCGATGGTGATACCAATCCCGGAGGTGAACCCCAGCGTGACGGAAAGGGGGATGTACTCGATCAGGCGGCCAAAGCGGGCCAGGCCAAACAGAATTAAAAAGACCCCGGACATCAGGGTGGCGACCAGCAGGCCTGCCAGACCAAACTGCTGCGAAACCGGGTAGAGGATCACCACAAAGGCGGCGGTCGGGCCGGAGACGCTGAAGCGCGAGCCGCCCGTAAGGGCGATGACGATCCCGGCAACGGCCGAGGTGTACAGACCGTACTGCGGCGCAACGCCGCTGCCAATCGCCAGCGCCATCGCCAGCGGGATGGCGATAATGCCGACGGTGATCCCGGCAATCAGGTCACGTACAAAGCGTGATGAGGTGTATTTCTCTTTCCAGCAGGCGTCGATGAGGGCGCGAAAGGGCAGAACATGTGAGGAGGTTACGTTTTTCACAATTATCTCTCATCCGTATGCGCATCATCTGTCATGTGAATGGCAGGTGAAGGAGGCATTAATCATACAAATAAAACCCAGAGACAAAAAAACCCGCCGCAGCGGGTTTATCGGCCGTGTTCGATTAGTGTTCGAACATTGCTGAGATGGATTCTTCGTTGCTGATACGACGAATCGCTTCGGCCAGCATCCCGGACAGGGTCAGGGTACGCACGTTTGGCAGTGCCTTGATCTCGTCGCTCAGAGGGATGGTATCGCATACCACCACTTCGTCAATGACGGAGTTGCGCAGGTTGTTTACCGCGTTACCGGAGAAGATCGGGTGGGTCGCGTAAGCGAACACGCGCTTGGCACCACGCTCTTTCAGCGCTTCAGCTGCTTTACACAGCGTACCGCCGGTATCGATCATGTCGTCAACCAGCACGCAGTCGCGGCCAGCAACGTCACCGATGATGTGCATCACCTGAGAAACGTTAGCGCGCGGACGGCGTTTGTCGATGATTGCCATGTCGGTATCGTTCAGCAGCTTAGCGATAGCACGGGCACGTACCACGCCGCCGATGTCCGGAGAAACCACGATTGGGTTGTCCAGGTTCAGCTGCAGCATGTCTTCCAGCAGGATTGGGCTGCCGAATACGTTATCAACCGGGACGTCGAAGAAGCCCTGGATCTGCTCTGCGTGCAGGTCAACGGTCAGTACGCGGTCAACACCGACGCTGGACAGGAAGTCAGCGACAACTTTAGCGGTGATTGGCACACGTGCAGAACGGACGCGACGGTCCTGACGGGCATAGCCGAAGTAAGGGATTACAGCAGTGATACGGCCTGCTGAAGCGCGACGCAGGGCGTCGACCATAACAACCAATTCCATCAGGTTGTCGTTTGTTGGAGCACAGGTGGACTGGATGATGAAAATATCACCACCGCGTACATTTTCGTTAATTTGTACGCTGACTTCGCCGTCGCTAAAGCGACCTACGGCGGCGTCGCCGAGGGAAGTGTACAGGCGGTTGGCAATACGTTGTGCTAGTTCCGGGGTGGCGTTACCAGCAAAAAGCTTCATATCAGGCACGAGAAGAACCTCAGGCATGCGTCCAGTGGTGGATAGCGTTCGCCGCAAACTGTGCGGGCCAGGCAAATGCTATCCAGGCGGTGTATTAAAGAGCGCGATGCAACGTCTGGAACAGGGTGACGTTGTCACCGAAACTCAGTCTGCGCCAGTAAGGTCTGCTGTAGGGGGGAGGTGTTCATCCCGCGTGCTACAAAACCATGCAGCCAAACCGGCGCTTGCTCAAGCACCTGACGAGCGGCGGATTCGGTGTCAAATTCAGCAAAGACACAGGCCCCTGTACCCGTAAGGCGCGACGGCGCGTATTCTAACAGCCAGGAAAGCACCGCATCAACCTCGCGAAAACGTTTTCTTGCGATATCCTCGCAATCGTTGCTGAATTCACAATTTAATAACGTTTCTATTGACCGTTCCGGGGTATTTCTTTTCAGGTCAGGATCTTTAAAGATGACCGGCGTTGGTATGCTCACGCCAGGGTGGGCAACCAGATACCATTTTTCCGGCGGGTCGACTGGCGTGAGGATCTCGCCTACGCCCTCGGCAAAAGCCGCATGACCGCGAACAAACACCGGGACATCAGCCCCCAGCGTCAAACCTAAGGCTGCCAGTTCGTCCTTTGACAGCCCGCAGCCCCAGAGATGATTCAGCGCAACCAGTACGGTCGCGGCGTTAGATGAGCCGCCGCCCAGCCCGCCGCCCATCGGCAGACGCTTCTCGATACGGATATCCGCACCGCTTCCTGAGGGCAGACGACCTGATTCCGCTGCGGCTTTCATCAGAAGGCGCGCGGCGCGCACGATCAGGTTGTCCTCATGCGCCACGCCTTCAACGGGCGTCAGCAGACATATCTGTCCATCCTGGCGCAGCTCAATGGCGATCGTGTCGCCATAATCAATAAACTGAAACAGCGTCTGCAGGGTGTGATAACCGTCAGCACGCTGGCCGGTGATGTATAAAAACAGGTTCAGTTTTGCCGGAGAGGGCCAGTGGGTCATCATTTAACGATCCAGTTGTCCATTTTCAGCTTAATGCGCTGGCTGCCTTGCGTCAGCTCCATATTCGACGGCAACGAGGGTTTACTCTTGCTGTCATAGGCGCTGTACACCACTTTCCACGTCTTGCCATTCTGAGTGTAGTTCACCTGGCTGAGACGGTATTGATCGTCAAGCTGGTAGTCGGTTGCCTCACCCGGCAGACCGAGGATCCACTGGCGCAGGCTGTTGAGCGGGATAGGCATCCCCGTCAGTTTGCCAATCATCTCTTCGGCATCTGTCGCGGTGTAGTGCTGGCCTTTGTTATCGGTGATCTGCGCTTCGCCCGGTTTGGCGATAAGCTCCAGTTCGGTGCTGCCCAGCGGATTTAACAGCAGCAGGCGATAATTGTCCTGACCCGTTTGTTGCCAGAAGAAACGTGCATAAACCTTTTGCTCGTCAGAGAGATAAGCGAAAGCGCCTCGGGTCTGGTACTGGCTCAAATTACGGACGTCCTGCTGGTGCTGACGCCACTGCGGTGAATCAGGGCTTTTGCCCGGGCCTTTTGGTTGGGTGACGGTACATGCGGTCAGAACCAGTGCCGCCAGCGGCAGCAGGCGAATCAGTCGGGTCATAATGAGGACAAATCCTTGAGATACGTTGCAGTTATAACTGTTAATGCTAGCGTCCCACAGTGCTACCGTCTACGTTCAAATTATCTCAAAGCGTTGTGTAACCTATTACTCCGAAAGGGGGCAGTCTCTTTTATTGATCTCGCGCATCCTGTATGATGCGTTCTGCTAACCTTATTAACGCTGGTACTACTCCCGCTCAACATGACCCTATTAGCACTCGGCATCAACCACAAAACAGCCCCGGTTTCACTGCGAGAACGCGTGACGTTTTCGCCGGATACGCTCGACCTGGCGCTGGATAGCCTGCTTGCACAACCGATGGTGCAGGGGGGCGTGGTGCTCTCGACGTGCAACCGTACCGAGCTGTATCTCAGCGTGGAAGAGCAGGATAACCTGCACGAGGCGCTGATCCGCTGGTTATGCGACTACCACAACCTCAACGAAGAAGAACTGCGCAATAGCCTGTACTGGCATCAGGACAACGATGCGGTCAGCCATCTCATGCGCGTGGCCAGCGGGCTGGATTCGCTGGTGCTGGGCGAACCGCAAATTCTTGGGCAGGTGAAAAAGGCGTTTGCGGATTCGCAAAAAGGGCATCTGAAGGCCAGCGAGCTGGAGCGTATGTTCCAGAAGTCGTTCTCCGTGGCAAAGCGAGTGCGAACCGAAACCGACATTGGTGCCAGTGCGGTTTCGGTTGCTTTCGCGGCCTGTACCCTCGCTCGTCAAATCTTTGAATCCCTGTCGACCGTCACCGTGCTGCTGGTGGGCGCGGGCGAAACCATCGAACTTGTGGCGCGCCATCTGCGCGAGCATAAAGTGAAAAAGATGATTATCGCCAACCGCACCCGCGAGCGTGCGCAGGTGCTCGCGGACGAAGTGGGCGCAGAGGTCGTTGCGCTGAGCGACATCGATGAACGCCTGAAAGAGGCGGATATTATTATCAGTTCTACCGCCAGCCCGCTGCCGATTATCGGTAAAGGGATGGTGGAGCGTGCGCTGAAATCCCGCCGTAATCAGCCGATGCTGCTGGTAGATATTGCCGTCCCGCGTGATGTTGAACCCGAAGTGGGCAAACTGGCGAACGCCTATCTCTACAGCGTGGATGACCTGCAAAGCATCATTTCGCACAACCTTGCCCAGCGTAAAGCGGCAGCGGTGCAGGCGGAAACCATTGTTGAGCAGGAAACCAGTGAGTTTATGGCCTGGCTGCGCGCGCAAAGCGTCAGCGAGACCATCCGCGAGTACCGCGGGCAGGCTGAACAGGTGCGTGATGACCTGACAGCCAAAGCGTTAGCGGCCCTGGAACAGGGCGGTGACGCAAATGCAATCATGCAGGATCTGGCGTGGAAACTGACCAACCGCTTGATCCATGCACCAACCAAATCTCTTCAGCAGGCTGCCCGTGACGGGGATGATGAACGCCTGACTATTCTGCGCAACAGCCTCGGGCTGGAATAGCGCCCTACACCCATTTTCTATTACAAGGTGCACTTACGCCTATGAAGCCTTCTATCGTCGCTAAACTGGAAGCTCTGCATGAGCGCCATGAGGAAGTTCAGGCGCTGCTCGGCGATGCCGGGACCATCGCAGACCAGGAACGTTTTCGCGCACTGTCGCGGGAATATGCGCAGTTGAGTGATGTGTCTAAATGCTTTACCGACTGGCGACAGGTTCAGGAAGATATTGAAACCGCGCAAATGATGCTCGACGATCCTGAGATGCGCGAGATGGCGCAGGAAGAGCTGCAGGACGCAAAAGCGCGTTCTGAAGAGATGGAACAACAGCTCCAGGTGCTTCTGCTGCCGAAAGATCCGGACGATGAGCGTAACGCGTTTGTGGAAGTGCGCGCCGGTACCGGCGGTGACGAAGCCGCGCTGTTTGCTGGTGACTTGTTCCGTATGTACAGCCGCTACGCCGAAGCGCGTCGCTGGCGCGTAGAGATCATGAGTGCCAACGAAGGCGAACATGGTGGCTATAAAGAAGTTATCGCCAAGATCAGCGGCGACGGCGTGTACGGTCGTCTTAAGTTTGAATCCGGCGGTCACCGCGTGCAGCGCGTGCCTGCGACAGAATCTCAGGGACGTATTCACACCTCAGCCTGTACGGTTGCGGTGATGCCGGAACTGCCGGAAGCCGAACTGCCGGACATCAATCCGGCGGATCTGCGAATTGATACGTTCCGCTCCTCCGGGGCGGGCGGTCAGCACGTTAACACCACCGACTCCGCGATCCGTATTACCCACCTGCCAACCGGTATTGTGGTGGAGTGTCAGGACGAACGTTCCCAGCACAAAAACAAAGCTAAAGCGTTGTCTGTACTGGGTGCACGTATCCGCGCCGCCGAAGTGGCGAAACGTCAGCAGGCGGAAGCGTCTACGCGTCGTAACCTGCTGGGCAGCGGCGATCGCAGCGATCGTAACCGTACCTATAACTTCCCGCAGGGCCGCGTGACCGACCACCGCATCAACCTGACGCTGTACCGTCTGGATGAAGCAATGGAAGGTAAGCTCGATATGCTGATTGAGCCTATCGTGCAGGAATACCAGGCCGACCAGCTGGCGGCACTGTCCGAGCAGGAATAATGGATTTTCAGCGCTGGTTACGTGAGGCGGTCAGTGAGCTTTCAGAAAGCGAAAGCCCGAAACGCGACGCCGAAATATTGCTTGAGCATGTGACGGGTAAATCCCGCACGTACCTGCTGGCTTTTGGTGAGACGCTGCTGACCGCCGAGCAGGAAGCGCAGCTCGCCGCGCTGCTTGCCCGCCGTAAGACGGGCGAGCCGGTGGCGCACCTTGTCGGCGAACGTGAGTTCTGGTCGTTACCGCTGTACGTCTCGGCGGCAACGCTGATCCCACGTCCAGACACCGAGTGTCTGGTGGAGCAAGCGCTGGCGCGTTTACCCACAGCGGCCTGTAGCATTCTTGATCTCGGTACTGGCACAGGCGCTATTGCGCTCGCGCTCGCCACTGAGCGGCCCGATTGCACAGTAATGGCGGTGGATGTGATGCCAGACGCGGTGACGCTGGCGCAGCGTAACGTGGAACGTCTTGGCCTCGGCAACGTGACGGTACTGCAGAGTAGCTGGTTTACCGCGCTGGAGAATCGCTTATTTGCGCTGATTGTCAGCAACCCGCCTTACATCGACGAACATGACCCGCACCTTGCGCAGGGCGATGTTCGTTTCGAACCACTGACTGCGCTGGTTGCGGCCAATGAAGGTTTAGCCGATCTTGATCACATTGTGACAACGTCACGACAACATTTGCTTCCCGGTGGCTGGCTGCTGGTGGAACATGGCTGGACGCAAGGGAACGCGGTGCGCGCGCTGTTCACTAATGCGGGTTATCGCGAAGTGGCAACCTGCCGCGATTACGGCGGCAATGAACGTCTGACGCTGGGACAGTGGGTATGAATCTCCGCTATCTGCCATTAACTGATAAAGGCGCATGGCTGACTGAAAAGTGGTTTGGCGTTATCATCTACATCGTTTTGAGTTTTATCGCGTCTGGACGTCATTGTACGCGCAGTCGTTACTGGGGTAAGTCATGAGGTCCTTAGCCGATTTCGAATTTAACAAAGTGCCGCTGTGTGAAGGCATGATCCTGATTTCTGAAATGATTCGCGATGATTTTACGTCGCAGTACGTCCACGCGGAGCTGGAGAATCTGGTCAGCCTGGCACGGGAGGAGATCAGTCAGGCGCGTCCGCAGGACTGGCAATTAGAGAAGCTGCTAGAGCTTTTCTACGGCGAATGGGGTTTCTGCGACACGCGTGGCGTGTATCGCCTGTCAGACGCATTATGGCTGGACCAGGTCTTGAAGAATCGTCAGGGCAGCGCCGTCGCGCTGGGATCCATTTTGCTGTGGGTCGCCCATCGTCTGGATATTCCGCTGGTGCCGGTCATTTTCCCGACGCAGATGATACTGCGTGCGGAGTGGCTGGACGGCGAGATGTGGCTCATTAATCCCTTCAACGGTGACACGCTGGATGAGCACACGCTGGACGTATGGCTGAAAGGCAATATCAGCCCGGTGGCCGAGCTCTTCAACGAAGACCTCGACGAGGCGGATAACGCCGAAGTGATCCGCAAGCTGCTGGATACGCTGAAGTCTGCGCTAATGGAAGAGCGTCAAATGGAGCTTGCGCTGCGTGCCAGCGAAGTGCTGCTGCAGTTCAACCCGGAAGATCCGTACGAAATTCGCGACCGCGGCCTGATTTATGCGCAGCTCGATTGCGAGCATGTGGCGCTAAGTGATTTGAATTATTTCGTCGAGCAATGTCCGGAAGACCCGATTAGCGAAATGATTCGTGCGCAGATCAACGCGATCTCGCACAAACAAATTACACTGCATTAATCTTAATTCCGACTCACACCTGAACAAGGCGATCTTATGAAACAAAAAGTAGTTAGTATTGGTGATATCAAGGTAGCAAACGACCTGCCGTTCGTGCTGTTTGGCGGCATGAACGTGCTGGAATCCCGCGATCTCGCCATGCGTATCTGCGAGCACTACGTGACCGTGACCCAGAAGCTGGGCATCCCGTATGTGTTTAAGGCCTCTTTTGATAAAGCCAACCGCTCCTCCATCAACTCTTACCGTGGCCCGGGCCTGGAAGAAGGGATGAAGATTTTCCAGGAGCTGAAGCAGACCTTTGGCGTGAAAGTGATCACCGACGTGCATGAAGCCTCTCAAGCGCAGCCTGTGGCTGACGTGGTAGACGTGATTCAGCTTCCGGCATTTCTGGCGCGTCAGACCGACCTGGTTGCGGCGATGGCGAAAACCGGTGCTGTCATCAACGTGAAGAAACCGCAATTCGTGAGCCCTGGACAGATGGGTAACATCGTCGATAAGTTCATTGAAGGTGGCAACGACAAGGTGATCCTGTGTGACCGTGGCGCAAACTTCGGTTACGACAACCTGGTAGTGGATATGCTGGGCTTTAGCGTGATGAAGAACGTCTCCGGCCAGTCTCCGGTGATTTTCGACGTGACGCACGCTCTGCAGTGCCGCGACCCGTTTGGCGCAGCCTCTGGTGGTCGTCGTGCCCAGGTTACCGAGCTGGCGCGTGCCGGTATGGCGACCGGACTGGCAGGCCTGTTCATTGAAGCGCACCCGGATCCGGCTAACGCGAAATGCGATGGTCCTTCCGCACTGCCGCTGGATAAGCTGGAGCCGTTCCTGAAACAGATTAAAGCGATTGACGATCTGGTGAAGAGCTTCGACGAGCTGGATACCAGCAACTAATAAAAAAACCCGCTTCGGCGGGTTTTTTTATGTTTACTCCCTCTCCCTGTGGGAGAGGGTTGGGGTGAGGGCATCAGGCCGCACCGGATCAATCTCACGCAAAAATCGTCATCAAATACGCAATAAACAACGCCATATGCGCCGCGCCGTTCAACACGTTGGTTCGTCCGGTAGAGAATGAAATCTGGCACAGCAGCAACGAGGCCACCATCACAATCATCTCCGGCGCACCCAGCGCAAACTGCAGCTCGTTGCCCGTCATAAAGGCAATCAGCGTCACCACCGGAACGGTAAGTGAAATCGTCGCCAGTACGGACCCGAAGAACAGGTTCATCGCGCGCTGCACCTGATTATTCAACACCGCTTTCAGCGCGCCCAGCCCTTCAGGGGACAAAATCAGCAGCGCCACCAGGAAGCCAGTAAACGCCACCGGCGCGTTCAGCTCGGTTAACAGCGTTTCCAGCGGGTTGGCGTTCATCTTGGTGACGGCAATCACCGCAATCAGATGCACGATCAGCCAAACCGTATGCCACGCGCTGCTGTGGGCCGACGGCTTGCCGTGGTGCGGGTCATCGTCGTCGCCGTCGTCTTCATGCTCATACACAAACAGGCTCTGGTGCGTTTTCGTCTGAATCAACAGGAACACGCCGTACATGGCGGCGGAAATGAGTGCGACCAGCAGCGCCTGACCGGTAGAGAAATTTGCACCCGGCAGCGCCATCGGGAACACCAGCACGATAATAGCCAGCGGGAAGAGGGCAATCAGATACTGTTTAATGCCGAAGAGGTTCATATACTGGGTCGCGAACTTGCGGCCGCCCAGCAGCAGAGAGAAGCCCACCAGGCCGCCCGTCACAATCATAATGATCGAGTAGAGCGTGTCGCGCATCAGCGTCGGCGCGGCATCGCCTGTGGCCATGAGCGCGGAAATCAGGCTGACTTCGAGAATAACAACGGAAAGGCTGAGAATTAACGAGCCGTACGGCTCACCCAGACGGTGGGCTAATACGTCCGCGTGACGAACTACGCTAAAGGCGCTGGTTAAGATGCCGACCAGCGCAAGAATATTGATACCAACCACCACTGGCAGTGACTGACTGCTTCCCCAGAAGAGCAGCACAGCCAGTGCCAGAACCGGGAAAATGAGCGACGTCTCCTTGTGGCGGGTCTTAACCGCCTCGTGTGTTGTTGTCATGTGCTTCTCCATCAATGCAGGTGCTTGTAATTATAGATAGATTTTTGAGGGCATTAAACTAACAGATATCTGATAAATACCGTTGAAGTTTTACTTAATTTTACGGTTTGAGGTTAATATTTATTATTACTGCCATAAAGCGCAGTTATCAATAAAATAGTACTGTATTACAGTAAATTAGATTAATTAATTAAGCATAAATTAAATCAACCTGGCAGGCGCGGGCATCCTCAACCACACTTATCTCTTTAGCAAAAAGAGAGGTTTTCGATGCCATATAAAACGAAACGCGAGTTACCCGATAGCGTGCAGCACGTCCTCCCTGCCCACGCGCAGGATATCTACAAAGAAGCCTTTAACAGCGCCTGGGATCAATACAAAGATAAGGACGATCGCCGGGATGATGCCAGCCGTGAAGAGACGGCGCACAAGGTCGCCTGGGCCGCCGTAAAACATGAATACGAGAAAGGCGACGATGATAAATGGCACAAAAAGAAATAGCCGCAAAATAATAAGCTGCCTGCATTTTGACTTTTCAGGCGGTTCAACTTCCGTTGTATTGCAACTGGTCCGCTAATTGCTTATCGTTATTTAACTGCTGGCAAAATGACCAGCATAGAATGCCGGGAAGGCGAATTACAGATGTCGCAAGGAAGCATGCAGTGGCGGAGGTGTAATGTGTTAACGCGTGATTTCTTAATGAAGGCAGATTGTAAGACGGCATTTGGTGCTATTGAGGAATCGCTTCTCTGGTCAGCTGAACAACGGGCGGCGTCACTTGCTGCCACGCTTGCCTGCCGCCCGGATGATGGCCCGGTATGGATTTTTGGCTACGGTTCCCTGATGTGGAACCCAGCTCTCGAATTTGTCGAATCGGCAACGGGAACCTTGCCTGGCTGGCACCGCGCGTTTTGTCTGCGCCTGACGGCCGGACGCGGCAGCGCGTGCCAACCGGGGCGCATGCTTGCACTGAAAGAGGGCGGGCGCACCACGGGTGTCGCTTACCGCCTGCCGGATGCCACGCTGGAGGAGGAGCTGACGCTGCTCTGGAAGCGCGAGATGATCACCGGCTGCTATATGCCGAGCTGGTGCAAGCTGGAACTGGATGACGGACGCACCGTCAATGCGCTGGTATTTATTATGGATCCGCGCCACCCGCTATATGAAGCGGATACCCGTACGCAGGTGATCGCGCCCTTGATTGCCGCGGCCAGCGGGCCGCTGGGGACCAACGCGCAATATCTGTTTTCACTCGATCAGGAACTGACGCGTCTGGGCATGCAGGACGAATGTTTGAATGAGCTGGTCATGAAGGTGAAAGCGCTGCTGGAAGGGAACCTGCTTAATAACCCGCTACGTCCGGGTTTTGCCTGAAAAAACGCCCGGCTAAACCGGGCGTTCGTTTTATGCGGCAACGTAGCTGACCGAATGCTCCAGTGACTGACTGTGGCTGTCAATCAGGACATCCCAGGTGCCGGTATAAGGCACGGTCAGCCACGCCTTGTCATCCTGCACCGTCAGAATATCCGCCTGCGATTGCTTCTGCGCTTTTGAACTCATGAGATGAATGCGGCAGCGTTCTGAGCAACGTACCACGACCGTATCCCCGCCAAACAGTTTCAAACTTGTCTTCACCAGTGCCATTTTTTACCCCGTCGATTTTGCCCATCCCGAGCGTGATATTGTTCACAATTTACTCATTGCATAACACCAAAGGGGAGGGGGAAGGATGATGATTTTGATCAAAAAATGGCATAACGTTTAAACAAAAATGACAAAGTGCCTGAAAGCATTCAGCTGGCGCGTGTTTTACCCGGTTAACCCGCGCCAGAAGAAAATTAAATGCGGAAATGGCCGGCGGTTTCAGCAAGGTCGCCCGCCTGACTCTGCAGCGCGCTGGCCGCTGCGGCAGACTGCACCACCAGTTCGGCGTTCTGCTGCACCATTCTGTCCAGATGCGTTACCGCGTGGTTGATCTCGTGAATGCCTTTCATCTGCTCGCTGGTGGCAATTGAGATTTCACGCATAATCCCCGAGACGCTACCGATGCTGGAGCGGATCTCATCCATACTTTCTCCGGCCAGATGCACGTAGCGCGAACCCGTTGCCACGCTGTCGGTCGTAGAATCGATAAGGGATTTGATCTCTTTCGCCGCCTGAGCGCTGCGGCTGGCGAGGTTTCGCACTTCTCCAGCCACCACCGCGAAGCCGCGGCCTTGTTCGCCCGCGCGCGCCGCTTCGACCGAGGCGTTCAGCGCCAGAATGTTGGTCTGGAAGGCAATGCCGTCGATGACGCTGGTGATATCGCCAATCTTCGCCGAGGCCACCTCAATCGACTGCATGGTAGTGATAGCCTGAGAAACCACTTCCCCCCCGCGCGACGCTGCAGCAGAGGCTTTGCTTGCCTGCTCGTTCGCTTCTGCCGCAGATTCATTTGACTGGGTGACGGAGGCGGTGATCTCTTCGACGGCGCTGGCGGTTTCGCGAAGGCTTGATGCCGCTTGCTCAGTGCGCCCGGAGAGATCCTGGTTACCGGCTGCGATTTCCTGCGCCGCATTTTTCACCGAGGCGCTGGCGTCGCGCAACTGGACCATCACGACCGAGAGCTTATCGCTAAACGCGTTGAACGCCTGGGCAATTTGCGCCACTTCGTCATCACCGCTGTCCGGCAGGCGCTGCGACAGGTCATTGGTGCCGTTAGCGATGTTATGCATGGCGTCGCGAATATCGGACAAACGCTTCAACAGGCGGGCTATCAGGAAATGAACAATCGCGCCGCTCAGCAAGGCGAGGATCACCAGCGACAGCGCAGAGGCTTTCAGCAGCGAGCGCATGCCGGAGGTAGCATCGTTGTTATCGAGCGCCACGGCCAGCATCCAGTGCGTGCCCGGCACGGCGGTTGCCACGAAGGTTTTTTCGCTGCCGTTGAACGTCCCCTCAACCAGGCTACCGCTTTTCAGTGCCGCAAAATCGGTCCCTTTGATGGTTTCAGCGAATGGCTTGAGCGTGAGCGCCGGATCGCTGGCGGCAATCACCGTGCCATCGCTATCAAGGAGTAACCCGCTGCTGGCAGGCGTCGGGTGAATACCACGTACGTTAGCCACCACGCTGTCCATCGCCACGTCGCCCGCCACAACCGCTTTCAGCGCACCGTTCTCCTTCACCGGTACCGCAAAGGTCACCACCAGTTTCCCGGTGCCCGCGTCCACGTACGGGGCGGTCACGACCGGGCCGTCAGTACTCACCACCTGCTGATACCAGGGACGGATCGTGGGGTCATAATCTGCCGGGACGCCCGCCGGGTCGGAGAACTTCGCCGTTTTGCTGGCGTAGCCGACATAGACGTTGGTGAAGCCACCCGCCTGCGCAAGCTGTTTGAATACCGGAACCGGATCGTCATTCAGCGCAACGGTCTGCGCGGAGGCTATCACCGTCATTTTGCTTTTAACCCAGTCTGCAATCGCCATGTTATGGCTGGCGCTGGTGCTGGTCAGAATATCGCGCTGCGACTGCTGGTTATCCTGGCGCGTAACCTGGAAATTAATGACGGTATTGAGAAGAAGGGCGACGATCAGGCAACCTGTCGTCGCGGCAATAATACGGGCACGAATGGATCTGAACATAAGTGAAATACCTGCTGTGTTGTTTCCATGCCTATCGGCAGCCGCGCAGGTAAACTTGATGCTGAAACCGCGTCCATAAGAAAATAATATTTTTACGGGTTTATTATTAAAAAGTTAATACTTTATCGGCGGTCAGGGTCCAGTCGGCCAGCTCAACCAGCGTCCCAATCTCGACGCCATCAATCAGCGGTAGCCCGGTGATACCGCGCCCGTCGGTGCAGGTCTTACAGAGTTTGACCGGCACATTTTGCGCGGTCAGGATCTCCAGCATCTGCTGGATGTTGTAGCCCTCGGCGGGTTTTTGTCCCTTGAGTCCTGCGGTGACGGCGTCCGACATCAAAAAAAGGCGCAGCTCAAGTGCGCTCTCTTTCTCGCGCAGCGCTATCGCCAGTCGCAGGCTGTTGAAAAGGGATTCGCTACCGTAGGCCGCACCGTTGGCGACGATCACAATCTTCTGCATGTTGACTCCTGTTGTTTGAAAGGCACGAATATTGCTTAACTCTCCGGGAGATTCGCTACCCGGGAGAGTAAGCATGACATTAATGGCGGGCAGTTCACCCGCGGCAACCGAGTGGTTCCAGCGCGCGACATTACTTCGCCGGGAGCAGCTCGGCAGGCTGGCTGCGTTGGGCGTGCTGGTTAACGGCATCAGCCGCCTTGTGCATATGCTCCAGTGCGAGCGCGGGGCATCCAACGTCTGGCTCTGCTCTCAGGGTAAGCTGTATGCCCCCGAATGCAAAGCCAGTCGCGGGCTGGTGGATGAAAACCTCACTGCGCTGCAGGCCATGCTGAAAGCACAATTCCCGGTCACGGGGAGCGGCGTTTGTGAGCGCATCGCCTGTGCGTTACTCAGCCTGGAAACACTGCCTTTGCTGCGTGACGGGATAGACAGCCAAAGCATAACGGCACCTCAGGCAATGGATCATTACTGCCGGATGCTTCGCCATCTGCTCAGTATCGTACCGCAACTCAATGACAGCATTGACGATCCGCAAATCGCGGGCCGTTTTGTCGCCCTTTATAGCCTGATGCAGGGCAAAGAGCTGGTGGGGCAAGAGCGGGCACTCGGGGCGATAGGCTTCACGCAGGGCTTTTTCACTGATGAAACCCGCCAGCGACTGGTAGACAGGATTGACGGGCAGCAGGCCTGTTTTGAGATCTTTTTATCCCACAGCCACGCTGAGGTGCAAAACACCTTTGCCCACAACTGCCAGCCCGATCGAGAAACAGAGCAACTCCGGCGCGTCGCCTGCACCCGTCAGCCCGCCGCTGACAATGGCAATACCGCGCTGAACTGGTTTGCCCTGCAAACCTCGCGTCTTGAACATCTGCGCACGCTTGAAGAAATGGTGATTGCCGATCTGATGGTGGCGGTGGATGACGCGATTCATGCGTCCGGTGAAGCCACGATGAGTGGCGAAGAGCATGACGATCCTCTTGCGCTTTACCCGGATAAACCCTTGCTGCTGCTGGTTCGCCAGCAGGCGCGAGAGATAGACCAGCTCTCCCGCCAACTGGCATCACTCCGCGATACGCTGGAGGAGCGTAAGACCATTGATAAAGCCAAAAGCGTGCTGATGACGCATCAAAGCATGAGTGAAGAACAGGCGTGGACGGCACTGCGTAAAATGGCGATGGACAAGAACCAGCGCATGGTCGATATCGCGCGCGCACTGCTCACCGTGAAGAATCTGTGGCAGCTAACACCAAAGGAGTAGTTGCACAATCAGTGGGCATTTAATGCCTGATTGAGGTGCGCTAACGCGACAGCTATCAGGTTAACGCCCCGAAAGCAGGGCCTTAAAACCTGGCATTCCCTTTGCATTATCTGTTTAACCATTTTCGACGATGCGCCAACGGCGGTGCATGCGTCTTCGGGATAAAGGCGTCCAGCGGTGCTCCGGCACGGCGGGCGCTTTTTTTTGGCTTTTTTTCAGGAGTGGTCATGGCGGATTTGTCGAGACGGCGGTTTTTGCAGGCCAGCATGCTGGCGAGTGGCGCAATGCTGTTACCGGGTGTCATGCAGGCCGCGTGGGCGGCAGGCTCGGATAAACCGGAGCAGGAAACGGTGCGCATCGGGTTTATCCCGCTGACCGACTGTGCCCCGGTGGTTATCGCGGCGCTGAAAGGGTTTGATAAAAAATACGGCATTACCATCGTGCCCACCAAAGAGGCGAGCTGGGCGGCGGTGCGCGACAAGCTGGTGGCGGGCGAGCTGGATGCCGCGCACATTCTCTACGGCCTGCTGTATGGGCTGGAACTGGGCATCGCCGGCAAGCCACAGCAGATGGCGAACCTGATGACCCTTAACCAGAACGGTCAGGCCATCACGCTCTCCAGCGATCTGGCGGAGAAGGGCGTTCACGATCTCGACGGGCTGAAAAAGCTGATTGGGCAGCAGGCGCCTGGTACCTACACCTTCGCGCACACCTTCCCGACCGGGACGCACGCCATGTGGCTCTACTACTGGCTAGCCAGTGCGGGCATTAACCCCTTCGACGATATCCGGACCGTGGTGGTGCCGCCGCCGCAGATGGTGATGAACATGCGCATTGGCAACATGGTGGGCTTTTGCGTCGGCGAGCCGTGGAACGCGCGGGCGATTAACGACCGCATCGGCTTCACCGCCGCCACGTCGCAGTCCATCTGGGCCGACCATCCTGAAAAAATCCTCGGCACTCGCCGCGACTGGGTGGAGAGGAACCCGCATACTGCCCGGGCGCTGGTGAGCGCCGTGATGGAAGCCGCACGCTGGATCGACGCCTCCCCGGAAAACAAACGCGAGACCGCGCGGATCCTCTCCCGCCGCGCCTGGCTCAACTGCAAAGAGCAGTACCTCACCGGACGGATGCTGGGCGAATACGACAACGGCCTGGGCCAGCGCTGGCAGGACGCGCACCCGATCCGCTTCTTCAACGAGGGAGCCGTCAGCTACCCGTATCTCTCTGACGGCATGTGGTTCCTGACCCAGTTCCGCCGCTGGGGTTTGCTTAAATCTGCACCTGACTACGCGGGCATCGCGCGACGGATTAACCAGACCGCAACCTGGCAGGATGCTGCCACCGCGGTGGGGGGCATTACCGCACCGGCATCACCACTACGCAACAGCACATTGATGGACGGCACCGTCTGGAACGGTACCGACCCGGAAGGATACGCCAACCGCTTCGCCATTCATCGTAAAGGGGCCTGATTATGCTGCATCTGCAAAAGACGACATCACAAGAGACACCCGTGAGTGGGGAAGTCATCCCCCTGCCACCCGTGCAGGTTCGCCGTCGCACCCCGGCATTTGCGCGTCGGATTAACGACCTTCTCCAGCGCATCATTCCGGCAATGCTGGGCCTGGGATTGCTGGTGCTGCTGTGGCAGCTGGCGGCCATCAACAGCAAAGGCTTCCCGACGCCGCTGAGCACCCTGGATTCGGCCATCACCCTGTTTGCCGACCCGTTCTACCGCGACGGGCCAAACGATATGGGCATCGGCTGGAACGTGCTGGCCTCTTTACAGCGCGTGGCGGTGGGGTTTGGTCTCGCGGCGTTAGCCGGTATTCCGCTCGGCTTTCTCATTGGCCGTTTCACCTTTTTCTCGCGCATGTTCAACCCGCTGATTGCGCTTCTGCGTCCGGTTAGCCCGCTGGCCTGGTTGCCTATTGGTTTATTGCTGTTCCAGAAAGCAGAGCCCGCGTCGAGCTGGACCATTTTTATCTGCTCCATCTGGCCGATGGTGATCAACACCGCCGAGGGCGTGCGCCGCATTCCGCAGGATTACCTCAACGTGGCCCGCGTGCTGCAGCTCTCCGAGTGGACGATCATGCGCCGCATCCTCTTCCCGGCCGTGCTGCCTGCGGTACTGACCGGGGTGCGTCTCTCCATCGGCATCGCCTGGCTGGTGATCGTCGCCGCCGAGATGCTGACCGGCGGGTTGGGCATTGGCTTCTGGATCTGGAACGAGTGGAACAACCTCAACGTCGAAAACATTCTCATCGCCATCGTCATCATTGGCGTGGTCGGGCTGCTGCTGGAGCAGGGGCTGATGCTGATCGCCCGTCGCTTTAGCTGGCAGGAAAAATAAGGAGCGAACATGAAACCATTAATTCAGGTCCAGGCCGTGAGCCAGCGTTTTTCCACCGCCAGCGGCGAGTTTCTGGCACTGCAAAACGTCTCTTTTGATATTCACGAGGGCGAAACCGTCAGTCTGATCGGTCACTCCGGCTGCGGCAAATCGACGCTGCTGAACCTTATCGCAGGGATCACGCTGCCGACGGAAGGGGGGCTGATTTGCGACAACCGCGAAATCGCCGGGCCAGGGCCCGAGCGCGCGGTGGTGTTTCAGAACCACTCCCTGCTGCCGTGGCTGACCTGTTTCGACAACGTGGCGCTGGCGGTGGATCAGGTCTTCCGTCGCACCATGAGCAAGGCCGAGCGCAAAGAGTGGATTGAGCACAACCTCGACCGCGTGCAGATGGGGCACGCGCTGCACAAGCGCCCGGGGGAGATCTCCGGCGGCATGAAGCAGCGCGTCGGCATTGCCCGCGCGCTGGCGATGAAGCCGAAAGTGCTGCTGATGGATGAACCCTTCGGGGCGCTCGATGCGCTGACGCGCGCCCATCTGCAGGACTCGGTGATGCAGATCCAGCAGGCGCTCAACACCACCATCGTGCTCATTACCCACGACGTGGACGAGGCGGTGCTGCTCTCCGATCGCGTGCTGATGATGACTAACGGCCCGGCGGCCACCGTGGGAGAAATCCTGCGCGTTGACCTGCCGCGCCCGCGCAACCGGGTGCAGCTGGCGGACGACAGCCGCTATCACCACATGCGCCAGCAGATCCTGCATTTCCTCTATGAAAAGCAGCCGAAAGCGGCGTAGTGAGGGGGCTTTGATGCGACTGGTCATTATCGGAAATGGCATGGCGGCCACGCGGCTGATTACCTCGCTCACCGGGCGTGCTGCCGGTCATTTCGCTATCACCGTCATCGGTGACGAACCTGAGCATGCCTATAACCGCATCCAGCTTTCGCCGGTGCTGGGCGGTGAAAAAGCGGTGGCGGACATCTGCCTTCAGGATGATGAGTGGTACCAGGCGCGCGGCGTGACGGTGCTGCGGGGCGAAAAGGCGATTGCCGTGAAAGTGGATACGCGGGAAGTGCAAACCGCCGCCCGCACGCTGGGCTGGGATGCGCTGGTGTTCGCCACCGGGTCAACGCCCTTTATTCCGCCCATCCCCGGCGGCAATGCGCCACACGTATTCACGTTCCGTACTCTGGAGGATACCCGGGCCATTCAGGCAACCGCCGGTCCGGCGGTGGTGCTGGGGGGCGGCGTGCTCGGGGTTGAGGCAGCAGCAGCGCTGGCACGCAAAGGTGATGACGTCACTGTTGTTCATCGTGGTCCGTGGCTAATGGAGCAACAGCTGGACCAGCAGGCGGGAATGCTGCTGGAAGAGGCGCTGGCGGCGCGGGGCGTGTGCTGCGAGCTTTCCTCAGGCATCGCGGCAATTAACGGCAATAGCGTGATGCTGCTTAATGGGCACAGCATCGCCGCCACGCGCGTGGTGTTGGCGACCGGCGTGCAGCCGAACGTTGCGCTGGCGCACGCCAGCGGCATTCGCTGCGCGCGCGGCATCGTGGTGGATCACCAGATGCAGACCTCCGCACCGAACGTCTACGCCATTGGCGAGTGCTGCGAAATTGACGGCCAGACGTTTGGCCTGGTCGCCCCCTGCATGGTGCAGGCGGATATCCTCGCCGCGCGGCTGGCCGGGGACGTCATCGCGCCGTTTGCCCAGACCGACAGCGGGGTGCGCCTCAAGGTGACCGGCGTGGAGTTGTTCAGCCTCGGTCGCGCGGCAGAGCAGGAGGGCGATGTGATCTGGAGCGCATGGGATCCGCTGACCCGTCACTATCGACGTTTACTGATCCATCAGGGGGCGCTGGCAGGCGTGCTGCTGATGGGCGACTGCCGCAGTGCGGCAACATTTACCGATTTACTGGCAACGGCTGCGCCCGCCCACGCGGACTGGCTGTTCGATCGTTTCACTACGCAACCGCAGGTTGCAGGACAGAACGCTATGACAAAACCTACTCTGGTGGTGGTTGGGCACGGTATGGTCGGCCACCATTTCCTCGAAGACTGCGTTAACCGCAATTTGCATCAGCAGTATCAGATCGTTGTCTTTGGCGAGGAGCGCTATGCCGCCTATGACCGCGTGCATCTGTCGGAATATTTTGGCGGGCGCAGCGCAGAGTCGCTCTCGCTGGTGGAAGGGGATTTCTTTGCCGACAGCGGCATTGAGCTGCGCCTGTCGCAGCAGATTGTCGCCATCGACCGCGACGCGCGCGTGGTGCGTACCGCCAGCGGGCATGAAACCCACTGGGACAAGCTGGTGCTGGCGACAGGCTCTTATCCGTTCGTCCCACCGGTTCCGGGCAACGATCTGCCGGGCTGCTTTGTCTACCGCACCCTCGACGATCTCGATAATATTGCCGCACATGCAAAGGGCTCGCGTCGCGGCGTGGTGATTGGCGGCGGCCTGCTGGGGCTGGAGGCGGCGAACGCCCTGAAGCAACTCGGGCTGGAAACTCACGTGGTTGAGTTTGCACCCAATCTGATGGCGGTGCAGCTCGACAACGACGGCGCGGCGATGCTGCGCAGGAAAATCGAGGCGCTGGGCGTTGGCGTTCACACCAGTAGAGCGACGACGGAGATTGCCACCGCGGACGGCGGACTGGTGCTGCGCTTTGCCGATGGTGAACAGCTGGAAACGGACATGGTGGTCTTTTCTGCCGGTATTCGTCCGCAGGACGCGCTGGCGCGCAGTAGCGGGCTGGCTATCGGCGAACGCGGCGGGATCTGCATTGACGACGGCTGCCGGACCTCCGATCCGGACGTGCTGGCCATCGGCGAATGCGCCCTGTGGGAGGGGAAAATCTTCGGTCTGGTCGCGCCCGGTTATCAGATGGCGCGGGTGGCCGCCGCCGCGCTGGCGGGTGAGGATAAAACCTTCACCGGGGCGGATATGAGCACCAAACTCAAGCTGCTCGGCGTGGACGTGGCCTCGTTCGGCGACGCTCACGGGCGCACGCCGGGGGCGCTGAGCTACCAGTGGACGCACGGTCCGCAGCAAATCTACAAGAAAATCGTGGTCAGCCACGACGGCAAAACGCTGCTCGGCGGCGTGCTGGTGGGTGACGCCAGCGAATACGCCACGCTGGTGCAGATGATGCTCAACGGGATAGCCCTGCCAAAAGAGCCGGAAACGCTGATATTACCCGCGTCGACGGGCAGCACGCCAAAAGCGCTCGGCGTGGCGGCGCTGCCGGAAAGCGCGCAAATCTGTTCGTGCCATAACGTCAGCAAAGGCGATATCTGCCAGGCGGTGAGCGCGGGGGCAACGGATATCGGCGCCATCAAGCAGTGCACCAAAGCGGCGACCGGCTGCGGGGGCTGCAGCGCGCTGGTGAAGCAGGTGATGGAGTTCCAGTTGGCGGAGCAGGGCGTGGAGGTGAAAAAGGATATCTGCGAACACTTCCCCTACTCGCGCCAGGAGATTTACCACCTGGTGCGCGTTAACCATATTCGCACCTTTGACCAGCTGATTAGTCGCTACGGGCAGGGGCACGGATGTGAGATCTGCAAGCCGCTGGTGGGGTCGGTGCTTGCCTCCTGCTGGAACGAGTATCTGCTGAAACCAGCACATCTGCCGCTGCAGGATACCAACGACCGCTACTTCGCCAATATCCAGAAGGACGGGACTTATTCCATCGTGCCGCGCATGCCCGCCGGGGAAGTGACGGCAGACGGGCTGATCGCCATCGGCCAGATTGCGAAACGCTATGACCTTTACAGTAAAATTACCGGCGGGCAGCGTATCGACCTGTTTGGCGCCACCCTGGAACAGCTGCCGGAGATCTGGCAGGCGCTGGTGGAAGCCGGGTTTGAAACCGGACACGCCTACGGGAAATCCCTGCGCACGGTGAAATCCTGCGTCGGCTCGACCTGGTGCCGCTACGGCGTGCAGGACTCCACCCGTCTCGCGGTCAGACTGGAACACCGGTACAAGGGGCTGCGCGCCCCGCACAAGATCAAAATGGCGGTCTCCGGCTGTACCCGCGAATGCGCGGAGGCGCAGAGCAAAGACGTGGGGGTGATTGCCACTGACAAGGGCTGGAACCTCTATCTGTGCGGCAACGGCGGGATGAAGCCGCGCCATGCGGACCTTTTTGCCAGCGATCTGGACGATGAAACACTGATCCGCACCGTTGACCGTTTCCTGATGTTCTACATCCGCACGGCGGATCGCCTGCAGCGCACCAGTACCTGGATCGAAAACCTGGAAGGCGGCCTCGACTATCTGCGCGAGGTGATCGTCAACGACAGCCTGGGTATCGCCCACGAGCTGGAGCAGGAGATGGCGCGGGTGGTAGAGACGTATCAGTGCGAATGGCAAACCACGCTCAGCGATCCCAATCGTCTGGCGCTGTTCCGCACCGCGGTGAACGCCGCGCCGTCGGATGAAAGCAAGCGCTGGCAGGAAATCTGCGGCATCGACGATATTCCCGAGCAGGCGGGCATTGGCGCGCGTCTTGGCCGCAAACCGATCGCGCTGTTCCGTTTCGGACAGCGAGTCTACGCCCTCGACGATATGGAGCCGGGCAGCAGCGCGAACGTGCTTTCACGCGGCATTCTCGGCGATGCGGCGGGCGAGCCGGTGGTGATTTCACCGCTCTACAAGCAGCGTATTCGCCTGCGCGATGGCTGCCAGGTGGATAACGGTGAACCTGCGGTACGCGCCTGGCCGGTGAAGATTGAAAACGGCAAGGTGTGGGTCGGGAACAACGCGATAGTGATGCGTGCGGAGGCCTCATGACGGAAACCCGGACAACGTGCCCCTACTGCGGGGTGGGCTGCGGCGTGGTCGCCAGCGTGGAAGGCGGAGCGGTAAGCGTTCGGGGGGACGAAACCCATCCTGCGAACTTTGGCCGCCTGTGCGTGAAGGGATCGGCCTTGGGGGAGACCACGGGGTTACAGGGGCGATTGCTGCGCCCCGTTGTTGACGGTGTTGAGGTGGGCTGGTCGCAGGCGCTGGGGGCGGCAGGCGAGCGACTCCAGGAGATCATCGACAAATGGGGGCCGCAGGCCGTGGCGTTTTACGCCTCCGGCCAGCTATTAACCGAGGACTATTATGTTGCCAACAAGCTGATGAAAGGATTTATCGGCGCGGCAAACATTGATACCAACTCCCGGCTCTGCATGTCTTCGGCGGTGGTCGGCTACAAGCGCGCCTTCGGCGAAGACGTGGTACCGTGCAGCTATGAGGACGTGGAAAACAGCGATCTGGTCGTGCTGGTGGGATCCAACGCTGCATGGACCCATCCGGTGCTGTATCAGCGGCTGGTGCAGGCAAAGCACAGCAATCCGCAGATGAAGGTGGTGGTGATTGACCCGCGCAGCACCGCCACCTGCGATATCGCCGATCTGCATCTGGCGCTTGCGCCGGGGAGCGATGCCGGATTATTTGTCGGCCTGCTGAATCTGATTCAGGGCGCGGATGAGTGGCCCGTTGAGCGCGTGGCGGCATTTTGCGGTCTTTCGCCGCAGGATATTGGCACCTTCTACGACTGGTTTATGACGGCACCTCGCGCTATCACGCTCTACACCATGGGGATCAACCAGTCCACCCGCGGCAGCGACAATTGCAACGCTATCATCAACGTCCATCTTGCCAGCGGCAAATTCAATCGTCAGGGCTGCGGCCCGTTTTCGCTGACCGGACAGCCTAACGCAATGGGCGGGCGGGAAGTGGGCGGGCTGGCAAATCAGCTGGCGGCGCATATGAGCTTTGAGCCGGACGATCTCTCGCGGGTGGCGCGTTTCTGGGGAACCGAGCGGCTGGCGCAGACGCCAGGCCTGATGGCGGTGGAGCTGTTTGACGCCATCGCCCGCGGCGAGGTGAAGGCGGTGTGGATTATGGGGACCAACCCCGCCGTATCGCTGCCGGACAGCCACGCGGTGTGTCAGGCGCTGGCGGCCTGTCCGCTGGTTATCGTTTCTGAAGTGATGCAGGAGACGGATACCAGCCGGTTTGCCCATATTCGTCTTCCGGCGCAGGGCTGGGGCGAGAAAAACGGTACGGTAACCAACTCAGAGCGGCGCATTTCGCGCCAGCGCGCGTTTTTGCCCGCGCCGGGCGAGGCAAAGCCGGACTGGTGGATTATTGCCCAGGTCGCTAAAAGCCTGGGCTATGGCGAAGACTTTGCCTGGGAACATCCGCGGGATATTTTTTGTGAACATGCGGCGCTAACGGCGTTTGAAAATAACGGCGAGCGCGCGCTCAATCTGGGTGAACTGGCGACGTTAAGCCGCGAGGAATGGGATGCGCTGGAGCCTTATCAATGGTGCGCCGGTCATTTTCCCTACAGACGGATTGTCCCGGTTATCCCATCGTTGCCCGCCGCGGGGATCAATACCCTGTACCCCCTGATGCTCAACACTGGCCGTATTCGCGACCAGTGGCATACCATGACCCGCACGGGATACGTCGCACGATTAATGCAGCATATCGCCGAGCCGCTGGTTGACATCTGCCGTTCAGACGCCGCGCGATATGGCGTGTGCGAGGGGCAGCTGGCGCGAATCGCTTCCCCCTGCGGGGTGATGGTTGCCCGGATCCATATTAACGACGCTCAGAAGGCGGGAGAGCTGTTTATCCCGATGCACTGGAATGCGCAATTTTCCCGTCAGGGGAAGGTCAATGCCCTGGTGGAAGGCCGCGTTGACCTGGTTTCAGGCCAGCCAGAGAGTAAACAAACCGCGGTCAGGATCCTACCCTGGCAGCCGGGCTGGCAGGGGGAACTTTACGCGCGTGACTTACCGGAACTGCCGTCCTTCGTGTACTGGTGGCGCAAAGCGACTCGTCTGACGCTGGCGGGTAATAAACCGTTCCTGCCATGGGTCTTGGATTACGCCAGCGGCAGGGGCTGGCAGCTGCAGGTTGCGCAGACCGGCGAGCGTAGCAGCGTGCTGGCCTGGCATAATGGCGAGCTGATGCTCGCCTTCTGGGAAGGAACCGCGCGACCGGAGCTGGCGCACCCGGTGATTGAAGCGGCTTTTCAGTCGCCCCCCTTAACGCCTGCTGCACGTCATGCGCTCCTCAACGGGCAGGGCGTGGGGGAGGTGGTGGATCCGGGGCGCATTATCTGTAGTTGTTTCAGCGTCGGGGAAAACGCGATACGCGAGGCGATTACCGGAGGGTGCGATTCCGTTTCGCTGCTGGGAGCACGTTTACGCTGCGGAACGAACTGCGGTTCGTGCGTGCCCGAGCTGAAAGCGCTGTTTGGATAGCGGTGTAAGGGCGACAATAATGTTCAGGATAATCCTGGAATTTCCGTTAAGCCTGCATTTCACTGCTTATCGCGTTAACATAGAAAGAATTGCCTTATGAACACAGGTCCTTATTTACGACGTTGATGGCTGTATCGTCCCGCATTCATTTGCTGTTTTTACTCTCCCTTCTTACGGCCGGAGCCGTTCACGGTGCGCCGAATTCCTTTATGCATCAGGCACAGAACCCCTTTGATAATAACGGGGATAGTTTGCCCGACCTCGGCATGGCGGCGCCAACGGGTGAGGGGGAGAAGCACCTGGCCGAAATGGCCAAGGCCTTTGGCGAAGCCAGTATGACCGACAATGGTCTGACGACAGGCGAGCAGGCGAAGCAGTTTGCTCTGGGTCAGGTACGGGATGTGGTGAGCGGGGAAGTGAACGAGCAGATTGAATCCTGGCTTTCCCCCTGGGGTAACGCCAGCGTAAATCTGCTGGTGGATGATGAGGGCAATTTCAATGGTAGCAGCGGAAGCTGGTTTATTCCCTGGAACGATAACAATCGTTACCTGAGCTGGAGCCAGCTGGGCCTGACGCAACAGACGGACGGTCTGGTGAGCAATGCCGGGATTGGCCAGCGATGGGTCGCCGGAGACTGGCTGCTGGGCTATAACACCTTTTACGATAACCTGCTTGAGGAAAACCTGCAGCGCGCCGGGCTGGGGGCAGAAGTGTGGGGGCGAAATCTACGCCTGTCGGCGAACTACTATCAGCCGTTCGCCAGCTGGCGCGACAGCGCGGATCTGCAGGAACAGCGTATGGCGCGCGGGTATGACATCACTGCTAAAGCCTGGCTGCCGTGGTTCCATCATCTGAATACCAGCGTCAGTTTTGAACAGTATTTTGGCGATAACGTCGATCTGTTTAGCAGTGGAACCGGCTACCACAACCCGATGGCGGTCAATCTGGGACTCAACTATACCCCCGTTCCGCTGGTGACCCTGACGGCTGCCCATAAGCAGGGAGAGAGCGGCGTCAGCCAGAATAACCTCGGGCTTAAGCTCAACTATCGGTTTGGCGTGCCCCTGGTCAAACAGCTGTCCGCCAGCGAAGTGGCTGTGACGCGTTCGCTGCGCGGCAGTCGCTACGATTCGCCAGAGCGGGAGAACCTGCCGGTCATGGAGTTCCGCCAGCGCAAAACGCTGTCGGTCTATCTGGCAACGCCGCCGTGGGATCTGAAAGGGGGCGAAACCGTCATGCTGAAGCTGCAAATACGCAGCAAGCATGGTATTCGCCAGCTGCACTGGCAGGGGGATACGCAGGCGCTGAGCCTGACCGCACCGGCTGACAGTACCAGCAGCGACGGCTGGAGCGTCATTATGCCCGCATGGGATAACGCTGAGGGTGCAACTAACCAGTGGCGGTTGTCGGTGATCGCGGAAGATAAAGACGGGCAGCGCGTCTCTTCCAATGAGATCGCGCTAACGGTGGTTCAACCGCTGGTCGCATTGCCCAACGACGATCCACGGTGGAAGCTGCTGCCGGATGAGTAAGTTAAAAAATCCGTTCCTGATGGACCCACACGGCGGCTTCGACGCGGGACTTTAACTTCATCTTCTTCAGCATGTGCTTCACGTGCACTTTTACCGTGCTTTCGGTGATGTCCAGACGGCGGGCGATCATTTTGTTCGGCAGGCCCTGGGCAATCAGCTTCAGAATATCGCGTTCGCGCGGGGTAAGCTGGCTCACGTCACGGTCCGAGGTTGCGCGGTTGGCCCGCAGGCTGGCGGCCAGTACTGGTGTTAAGGCTTCGCTCAGCACCATCTCTCCGGCAGCGGCCTGCTGCAGCGCCTTGAGCAGATCTTCCGGCTCCATATCTTTCAGCAGGTAGCCGTCCGCGCCGCGCTTCAGCGCCGTCACCACGTCTTCTTCATGATTTGACACGCTAAACACCACCACGCGGCCAGACAGGGATTTTTCGCGCAGTTTGTCCAGCGTCTCCAGACCGTTCATGCCCGGCATGTTGAGATCGAGCAGGATCAAATCAGGATCGAGCGCTTCGGCAAGCTCAATACCCTGTTCGCCGTTGCTGGCTTCGCCAACGACGGTAATATCGGGCGCCATGCTGACCAGCTGTTTCACCCCGGTGCGCAGCATGGGATGGTCGTCGATCAACAGGATGGATGCCGGTTCCTGATTAGTCATGGTGTTCTCCTTGGACAGTTGTAAGCGGTTTTTCGGGAATAAAGGTGACGACCACTTCCGTGCCACCCGTGTCTCTCCGGCGAACCTGGCAATCACCGCGCAGGCTTTGCGCGCGGTCTCGCATGATAATTAAACCATAGTGGTTGGTTCTCTCGGCATTTTCCGGCACGCCGCAGCCGTCGTCCTGAATCGTCAGCTTCACCTGATTATTGTGCTGGCTGACGGTTACCGTTACCGCCGTCGCGCTGGCGTGTTTGAGCACGTTGCTCAGGGCTTCGCGGGCGATCTGCAGTAAATGAATCGCCTGATGGGAGGGGACAAAACGCGGCGGAAGCTGGTAGTCGAGCTTCACCGGGAACCCCAGCCGGGCGCTAAATTCGTGACAGCTGGACTCCAGCGCGGGGCGAAGGCCCGGCTCGGTCAACTGCAGTCGGAAAGTGGTTAACAGTTCACGAAGCTGAACCCACGAAGTGTTCAGCTCGTTGCGGATCTGGCTCAGGAGCTGTTTATTGCTTTCCGGCATCTCCGCGTCCTGCATCTGCAGGCAACTGACCTGCATCTTCATGCAGGAGAGCGATTGGGCGATGGAGTCATGCAGCTCCCGCGCGATGGTGGCGCGCTCTTCCATGACAATCAGCTGCTGCTGTTTTTCCTGATGCCTGTCCAGCGCCAGCGTGGCTGTGAGCTGTTCCACCAGGGTATCCACCAGCTGCTGCTGGTCGTGGCTCAAATGCCTTCCGGCGGGCATGGTAGCCAGCAGAATGCCGTACTGGGTGTGGCTGTCCGTCAGACGCCACTTCAGCGTGGTGCCCGTCGTCGTTAGCGGTGGTACACCCCGCGGGCAAAGGTGACAACCTTTATCATCGCAGGACATGTCAGACTGACAGGTAAATTCCTGATGATTTTCTTCGTCTTCAACGTCGTAGACCCGCAGCTCCAGATCGTGCAGCAGCGTCAGGTTTTGCAGGCCGTTCAGCACCGGCGAGAGGCGCTCGCACAGCGGTACCTGCATGTGCAAACGGCGGTTGGCCTGCCACAGGAAAGAGAGAATTTCGTTTTTCTGTTCGAGTCCGGCGGTTTTTTCCTGAACCCGCTGTTCAAGTACCGCGTAGCTTTCAGACAGCTCTTCCGACATGGTGTTGAGCGCCTGGCCGAGCATCGCCATCTCGTTACGTCCGCTAATATGCGTGCGCTGGGTAAAATCTCTGTTCGTTACGGCGCGAGCCATTGCCAGCAGCTGTTTCCAGGGATTCAGCAGCCTTGCGCGCAGCCAGACGATGGTGAAAATCAGCAGCAGGCCCATAAACAGCGCCATCACCCGGTGGATCATAACCACCCGGTCAATGCGTAATTCGGTGGTTTGATCGAAAGAAGAGACCAGCGTATCAATGCGTGAGACGAAACCGGCAACGTCGCGCGCGACGGCGTCGGGGCTGTTCGCCTGCTTTAAGCCTGGCTCCAGCTGCGTGTGCCAGTAGCCCTGAAGGGCCTTGAGCTGGGATTTCTGACCAGCGCGAATGGCGGCACTTTCCAGCTCGGGGCTGAAAGCCGTATGCTCCATATCGTCGATCAGCTTCTGGTCGTCCTGCGTTAAGGGCACCGAGGCCAGCAGACGATAACTCTGCATGCGTAGCGAGCCTGCCTCGTTAATGGCATGCGCATTACCCTGTACGCCCTGGACCAGCCAGCCGGAAATCGCCATGCCGGTTACACCGATCGCGGTGGACAGCAAGACAATAAGCGCCAGTTGGTTAACCAGCGTCAGCGGGGATAGACATCTTTTTAACATGGTGTTGCCGGGCTCCTGACGTGACCTGACTGCAGGAATGGCGCTATTCTGGTGCATACCCTGGAGTATACCCATACCAATAAAGGATTACCTCTAAATTGCCAGAGGAGTAACGGTTAGGGGGAGGGAGTAGCCGGGATGGCTCAGCACCGTGAAAAACCACATCTTTTTTACCACTTACTCCTACTCACTTGGAGTAATGCCTTTTTTTTCGCCACAAAACCCCGCACTTTTCCTTTGATTTATATCAACTTACCGCCGCTCTAAAACCCTAATGTTTGCAGCATCATTCGAGAATCAGAGGTGTCTATGAGTCACTCATCCGCTCCCGACAGGGAAAATGGTGCCGTTATTACAGAATGGCGACCAGAGGATCCGGCGTTCTGGCAACAGCGCGGCCATCGTGTAGCAAGTCGTAATCTGTGGATTTCCGTTCCGTGCCTGCTGTTAGCGTTTTGCGTATGGATGTTGTTTAGTGCGGTGGCGGTAAACCTGCCAAAAGTCGGCTTTACGTTCACGACCGATCAGCTGTTTATGTTGACCGCGCTGCCGTCCCTGTCCGGTGCCTTGCTGCGTGTGCCTTACGCGTTTATGGTACCGGTGTTTGGCGGCCGCCGCTGGACGGCTTTCAGTACCGGCATCATGATCGTGCCGTGCGTGTGGCTCGGTTTTGCGGTGCAGGATACCTCCACGCCGTTTAGCGTGTTTGTGATAATCTCTCTGCTGTGCGGTTTTGCGGGCGCGAACTTTGCCTCCAGCATGGCGAACATCAGCTTCTTCTTCCCGAAAGCGAAGCAGGGTGGTGCGCTGGGCATTAACGGCGGTCTGGGGAACATGGGCGTGAGCGTGATGCAGCTGATTGCCCCGCTGGCGATTTCGGTTTCCATTTTTGCGGCCTTTGGCGGCGGCGGTGTGACCCAGCCGGATGGTTCTTCTCTGTTCCTGCAGAACGCGGCCTGGATTTGGGTACCGTTCCTGGTGGTCTTCACGCTGGCGGCCTGGTTCTTTATGAACGATTTGTCCGCGTCGAAGGCGTCCCTGAGCGAACAGTTACCGGTCCTGAAACGCGGTCACCTTTGGGTCATGGCGCTGTTGTATCTGGCAACATTCGGCTCGTTTATCGGGTTCTCTGCGGGCTTCGCCATGCTGTCGAAAACCCAGTTCCCGGACGTGCAGATCCTGCAATTTGCCTTCTTTGGTCCATTTGTCGGCGCGCTGGCACGTTCTCTTGGCGGGATGATCTCCGACCGTCTGGGCGGGACGCGGGTGACGCTGGTGAACTTCATGGTGATGGCAATTTTCTGCGCGCTGCTGTTCCTGACGCTGCCAGCCAGCGGGCAGGGCGGCAACTTTATTGCCTTCTTCGGCGTATTTATGGTGCTGTTCCTGACGGCCGGCCTGGGAAGTGCATCCACGTTCCAGATGATCTCCGTCATCTTCCGTAAGCTGACCATGGATCGCGTTAAAGCGCAGGGCGGCACCGAAGAGCAGGCCATGCGTGAAGCGGCGACCGACACCGCTGCGGCGCTGGGCTTTATCTCTGCGATTGGCGCAATCGGTGGCTTCTTCATCCCGAAAGCGTTCGGTATCTCACTGGACCTGACCGGCTCTCCGGCAGGGGCCATGAAAGTATTCCTCGTCTTCTATATCGCCTGCGTTGTGATTACGTGGCTGGTATATGGCCGTAATACCAAGAAAAATAAGTAAGTGTGATTATCCGTTTGCGCGGCCTTCGGGCCGCGTTTTTTTGTGTTGAAAATAGTTACAACATACTGATGGCCTTTAGACCGGCAGCCTGCGGGTAACACTGTGATAGCCATCGCTTTCCAGTGGGGTCTACTCCTTAATACCTGAGATGTTAAATTTAGCCCTGCTTTTTGTACGATAAATATAAAATATCTATATTAATCATGGTGATGCGAGATTTATATTTATACCGCTTTGGTGGTATTTGATGTAATACCCACCTTCAGAGACCCCGCCCGCCTTGATCGTTATCAATTCTCCCCCGCTTTCAGAGCGTTACCTTCGCAGCAAATCAGCAATGTCGATTTAGAGAGCCACAGGCTCCACACAGGAGATACCCGATGAGCAAATTTTTAGACCGGTTTCGCTACTTCAAGCAGAAGGGCGAGACGTTTGCCGATGGGCACGGTCAGCTTCTGGAGACCAACCGCGACTGGGAAGACGGCTATCGCCAGCGCTGGCAGCATGACAAAGTGGTCCGTTCAACCCACGGCGTCAACTGCACGGGTTCGTGCAGTTGGAAGATTTTCGTCAAGAATGGTCTGGTGACCTGGGAAGTCCAGCAAACCGACTACCCGCGTACCCGTCCCGATCTGCCGAATCATGAACCGCGCGGCTGTCCGCGTGGCGCAAGCTACTCCTGGTATCTCTACAGCGCTAACCGCCTGAAATACCCTCTGATGCGTAAGCGCCTGATGAAAATGTGGCGTGAAGCGAAAGTCCAGCACAGCGATCCGGTTGATGCATGGGCATCCATCATTGAAGACTCCGACAAAGCGAAGAGCTTCAAGCAGGCTCGCGGTCGCGGTGGCTTTGTCCGTTCCTCCTGGAAAGAAGTGAACGAACTGATTGCGGCGTCTAACGTCTACACCGTCAAAACCTACGGCCCGGACCGCGTGGCGGGCTTCTCGCCAATCCCGGCGATGTCGATGGTCTCTTACGCGTCTGGCGCGCGCTATCTCTCCCTGATTGGCGGGACCTGCCTGAGCTTCTATGACTGGTACTGCGACCTGCCGCCTGCGTCCCCACAGACCTGGGGCGAGCAGACCGACGTGCCGGAATCTGCCGACTGGTATAACTCCAGCTACATTCTGGCCTGGGGCTCTAACGTTCCTCAGACCCGTACCCCGGATGCCCACTTCTTTACCGAAGTGCGTTACAAAGGCACCAAAACCGTTGCGATTACCCCTGACTATGCGGAAATCGCCAAGCTGTGCGACCTGTGGCTGGCACCTAAGCAGGGCACCGATGCGGCGATGGCGCTGGCGATGGGCCACGTCATGCTGCGCGAGTTCCACCTGGACAAGCCTAGCCAGTACTTCACCGACTACGTGCGTCGCTACACCGACATGCCGATGCTGGTGATGCTGGAAGAGCGCGACGGCTACTACGCTGCCGGTCGTATGCTGCGCGCCGCTGACCTGGTGGATTCACTTGGTCAGGAAAATAACCCGCAGTGGAAAACCGTTGCCTGTAACAGCAATGGCGAACTGATTGCGCCTAACGGCTCTATCGGTTTCCGCTGGGGCGAAAAGGGCAAATGGAACCTGGAGCAGCGTAACGGCACCACAGGCGAAGAGACCGAACTGCGCCTGAGCATGCTGGGCAGCCAGGATGAGATCGCTGACGTCGGCTTCCCGTACTTCGGTGGCGAAGGCACCGAGCATTTCAACAAGGTTGAACTGAATAATGTTCTGATGCACAAACTGCCGGTGAAGCGTCTTCAGCTCGCCGATGGTTCAACGGCGCTGGTCACCACCGTTTACGATCTCACCATGGCGAACTACGGCCTTGAGCGCGGTCTGAACGACGAAAACTGTGCAAGCAGCTACGATGACGTGAAAGCGTACACCCCGGCATGGGCGGAGCAGATCACCGGCGTGCCGCGCGCGCAGATCACCCGTATCGCGCGTGAGTTCGCGGAAAACGCCGACAAGACCCACGGTCGCTCCATGATCATCGTTGGTGCCGGTCTGAACCACTGGTATCACCTCGATATGAACTATCGCGGCCTGATTAACATGCTGATCTTCTGCGGCTGCGTCGGTCAGAGCGGCGGCGGCTGGGCGCACTACGTCGGCCAGGAAAAACTGCGTCCGCAGACCGGCTGGCAGCCGCTGGCGTTTGCCCTCGACTGGCAGCGTCCGGCGCGCCACATGAACAGCACTTCCTACTTCTATAACCACTCCAGCCAGTGGCGCTACGAGACGGTTACCGCAGAGGAACTGCTGTCGCCAATGGCGGATAAATCCCGCTACAGCGGCCACCTGATTGACTTCAACGTGCGTGCGGAACGTATGGGCTGGCTGCCGTCGGCTCCTCAGCTTGGCACCAACCCGCTGCGCATCGCGGAAGCGGCGAAGAAAGCGGGCATGACACCGGTGGACTACACCGTTAAGTCGCTGAAGGAAGGTTCGATTCGCTTTGCGGCGGAACAGCCGGAAAACGGTAAAAACCATCCGCGCAACCTGTTCATCTGGCGCTCAAACCTGCTGGGTTCTTCCGGTAAAGGTCACGAGTTCATGCTGAAGTATCTGCTTGGTACGGAACACGGTATTCAGGGCAAAGATCTCGGCAAGCAGGGCGGCGTGAAGCCTGAAGAAGTGGAATGGAAAGACAACGGCCTGGACGGCAAGCTGGATCTGGTGGTGACGCTGGATTTCCGTCTTTCGAGCACTTGTCTGTACTCCGATATCGTTCTGCCGACGGCAACCTGGTATGAAAAAGACGACATGAATACCTCGGATATGCATCCGTTTATTCATCCGCTGTCTGCTGCCGTTGACCCGGCGTGGGAATCCAAAAGCGACTGGGAAATCTACAAAGGCATTGCCGAGAAATTCTCCGAGGTCTGCGTAGGGCACCTGGGCAAAGAAACCGACGTGGTGACGCTGCCCATTCAGCACGACTCCGCTGCCGAACTGGCGCAGCCGCTGGACGTGAAGGACTGGAAAAAAGGCGAGTGCGATCTGATCCCAGGCGTGACGGCGCCGCACATCATTCCGGTAGAACGCGACTACCCGGCGACCTACGAACGCTTTACCTCTATCGGCCCGCTGATGGAGAAAATCGGCAACGGCGGGAAAGGGATCGCCTGGAACACACAGAGCGAAATGGACCTGCTGCGTAAGCTCAATTACACCAAATCAGACGGTCCGGCCAAAGGCCAGCCTTGGCTTAACACGGCGATTGATGCCGCAGAGATGATCCTCACCCTGGCACCGGAAACCAACGGCCAGGTCGCAGTAAAAGCCTGGGAAGCACTGAGTAAAATCACCGGTCGCGACCATAAGCATCTGGCCCTGAACAAAGAAGACGAGAAAATCCGCTTCCGCGATATTCAGGCCCAGCCGCGCAAAATTATCTCCAGCCCGACCTGGTCTGGTCTGGAAGATGAGCACGTTTCTTATAACGCGGGTTACACCAACGTTCACGAGCTGATCCCATGGCGTACCCTGACCGGTCGTCAGTCTCTGTATCAGGATCACCAGTGGATGCGTGACTTCGGCGAAAGCCTGCTGGTTTACCGTCCGCCAATCGACACCCGTTCGGTGAAAGCGGTAATGGGCGAGAAGTCCAACGGTAATCCGGAGAAAGCGCTGAACTTCCTGACGCCGCACCAGAAGTGGGGGATCCACTCCACCTACAGCGACAACCTGCTGATGCTGACGCTGGGACGCGGCGGTCCGATTGTCTGGATGAGCGAAGCGGATGCCAAAGATCTGGGGATTGTGGATAACGACTGGATCGAAGTCTTCAACAGCAACGGTTCATTGACCGCTCGTGCAGTGGTTAGCCAGCGTGTTCCAGCAGGGATGACCATGATGTACCACGCGCAGGAACGTATCGTGAACATTCCTGGCTCAGAAATCACCGAGCAGCGCGGCGGTATTCATAACTCGGTCACCCGTATTACGCCGAAGCCGACCCATATGATTGGTGGCTATGCGCAGCTGGCCTACGGCTTTAACTACTACGGCACCGTAGGATCTAACCGCGATGAGTTCGTGGTGGTACGTAAGATGAAGAATATTAACTGGTTAGACGGCGAAGGTAATGACCAGGTACAGGAGAGCGTAAAATGAAAATTCGTTCACAAGTCGGCATGGTGCTGAATCTGGATAAATGCATCGGCTGTCATACCTGCTCAGTCACCTGTAAAAACGTCTGGACCAGCCGCGAAGGCACCGAATACGCCTGGTTCAACAACGTGGAAACCAAGCCGGGCACTGGCTTCCCGACCAACTGGGAAGATCAGGAAAAATACAAGGGCGGCTGGATCCGCAAAATCAACGGCAAAATCCAGCCGCGCATGGGAAACCGCGCTTGGCTTCTGGGAAAAATCTTCGCTAACCCGCATCTGCCGGGCATCGACGATTACTACGAGCCGTTCGATTTCGACTACCAGAACCTGCATAACGCAGCGGAAGGTAAACATCAGCCGATTGCTCGTCCTCGCTCGCTGATCACCGGTCAGCGTATGAACAAGATCGAGAAAGGCCCGAACTGGGAAGACGATCTGGGTGGTGAGTTCGAGAAGCTGTCGAAAGACAAAAACTTCGAGAACATGCAGAAGGCGATGTACGGCCAGTTCGAAAATACCTTCATGATGTACCTGCCGCGTCTGTGCGAGCACTGCCTTAACCCGGCGTGCGTGGCGACCTGCCCGAGCGGCGCCATCTACAAGCGTGAAGAAGACGGCATCGTGCTCATCGACCAGGACAAGTGCCGCGGCTGGCGCATGTGCATCACCGGCTGTCCGTATAAAAAAA
This sequence comes from Enterobacter sp. ENT02, assembly GCF_019219165.1. Classification (NCBI taxonomy): domain Bacteria; kingdom Pseudomonadati; phylum Pseudomonadota; class Gammaproteobacteria; order Enterobacterales; family Enterobacteriaceae; genus Enterobacter; species Enterobacter sp. ENT02. The sequence goes on along the minus strand of NZ_JAHUWD010000001.1, from coordinate 433,703 downwards.
TCTACTTCAACTGGAAGAGCGGCAAGTCCGAGAAGTGCATCTTCTGCTATCCGCGCATTGAAGCCGGTATGCCGACCGTCTGTTCAGAAAGCTGCGTAGGCCGTATTCGCTACCTCGGCGTGCTGCTGTATGACGCGGACGCGATTGAAACGGCAGCAAGCACCGAGAACGAGAAAGATCTGTACCAGCGTCAGCTGGACGTGTTCCTCGATCCGAACGATCCGAAGGTGATCGAGCAGGCGCTGAAGGACGGCGTGCCGCAGAGCGTGATCGACGCGGCGCAGCAGTCCCCGGTGTACAAAATGGCGATGGACTGGAAGCTGGCGCTGCCGCTGCATCCGGAATACCGCACGCTGCCGATGGTCTGGTACGTGCCGCCGCTGTCACCGATTCAGTCTGCTGCCGACGCGGGCGAGCTGGGCGGCAACGGCATTCTGCCAGACGTGGAAAGCCTGCGTATTCCGGTTCAGTACCTGGCGAACCTGCTGACCGCAGGCGATACCCAGCCGGTCCTGCTGGCGCTGAAGCGTATGCTGGCGATGCGTCACTTCAAGCGTGCTGAGACCGTTGACGGCGTTACCGATACCCGTGCGCTGGAAGAGGTTGGTCTGACCGAAGCACAGGCTCAGGAGATGTACCGCTATCTGGCGATTGCGAACTACGAAGACCGTTTCGTCGTACCGAGCAGCCACCGCGAGCAGGCGCGCGACGCCTTCCCGGAGAAAAACGGATGTGGCTTTAGCTTCGGTGACGGTTGCCACGGCTCAGACACCAAATTCAACCTGTTCAACAGCCGCCGCATCGACGCCATGGATGTGACCAGCAAAACGGAGCCGCACCAATGATTGAACTCGTCATTGTTTCGCGTCTGCTCGAGTACCCGGATGCTGCGCTTGCGCAGCATCAGCAGGAACTCTTTGATGCACTCGCGTCATCTGAAAACCTGGATAAAGCGGATGCCCAGAAGCTGGGCGTTTTCCTCCGCGATCTGTTAGCGCGCGATCTCCTGGACGCGCAGGCGGACTACAGCCAGCTGTTTGACCGCGGGCGCGCGACGTCTCTGCTGCTGTTTGAACACGTCCACGGTGAATCCCGCGATCGTGGTCAGGCGATGGTCGACCTGATGTCCCAGTACGAGCAGCACGGCCTGCAACTCGACAGCCGCGAACTGCCAGACCACCTGCCGCTGTACCTGGAATATCTGGCGCAGCTGCCAAAAGAAGAGGCGCTGGGCGGTTTACAGGACATCGCACCGATCCTGGCGCTGCTTGGCGCGCGTCTTCAGCAGCGCGAAAGTGCTTATGCGGTGCTCTTTGACCTGCTGGTGAAGCTGGCAAATGCCGCCGTTGATAGCGAAAAAGTAGCGGAAAAAATCGCGGACGAAGCGCGCGACGACACTCCGCAGGCGCTTGATGCGGTCTGGGAAGAAGAGCAGGTGAAGTTCTTTGCTGACCAGAACTGCGGCGAGTCTGAAATCTCCGCTCACCAGCGTCGTTTTGCCGGGGCTGTTGCTCCGCAATATTTGAATATCTCTAACGGAGGACGGCAATAATGCACTTCCTGAATATGTTCTTCTTTGACATTTACCCGTACATTGCGGGCACCGTATTCCTGGTGGGAAGCTGGCTGCGTTATGACTATGGCCAGTATACCTGGCGGGCGGCCTCCAGCCAGATGCTGGACCGCAAGGGGATGAACCTCGCCTCTAACCTGTTCCATATCGGGATCCTGGGGATTTTTGCCGGGCACTTCCTGGGCATGCTGACACCGCACTGGATGTACGAAGCCTGGCTGCCGATTGAAGTGAAGCAGAAAATGGCGATGTTTGCGGGCGGTGCCAGCGGCGTGATGTGTCTGGTCGGCGGTCTGCTGCTGCTGAAACGTCGTCTGTTCAGCCCGCGCGTACGTGCCACCACGACCGCTGCGGACATCCTGATCCTCTCCCTGTTGATGGTGCAGTGTGCGCTGGGTCTGCTGACGATTCCGTTCTCAGCGCAGCATATGGACGGTAGCGAAATGATGAAGCTGGTCGGCTGGGCGCAGTCCGTGGTGACCTTCCATGGCGGCGCATCTGAGCATCTTGACGGCGTGGCCTTTATCTTCCGCGTGCACCTGGTGCTGGGGATGACGCTGTTTGTGCTGTTCCCGTTCTCCCGCCTGGTGCACATCTGGAGCGCGCCGGTTGAGTACCTGACGCGCAAATACCAGATTGTGCGCGCCCGTCGCTAATTTGCCGTTTTGATACCCACCCCGCACTCGCGGGGTTTTTTTTCGCCCCAGCCCAGGTTGTTGCCCGCAGCGGCAAACAAAATCAGCGCGCCGCCCGCAAGCTGCGTGAGGTTCAGCGAGTGTCCGAACACCAGGTTATCAACAACAATGGCGACCACCGGATAGATAAACGACAGCGAGCCGGTCACTGGAGTGGGGAGTTTCTGAATGGCGCTATACAGCAACTGGTACATGATGCCGGTGTGGACAATGCCCAGCGTCAGCAGTATCGTCCAGGGGAAATCGCCCGAAAGGGAAGGCATATGCGCCAGCGGAAGAAGCATCACCACCCCAGTCAGGACCTGAATAAAGGCGATATGCTGCGGTGCGATGGATTTCAGTTTGCGGGCGATAATGGCAGTCAGCGCGTAAAAGAATGCTGCACCCAGCGCCAGCCCGATACCTGCGAGCCATTCACTGCCATGCGTGCCGCTGAGCTCGCTGGAAAGCAATATCACCACGCCGCCGAAGGCGAGGATCAACCAGCCCCACTTCACCAGACTGACGCGTTCACCTAAGAGCATCCCCATCATCACCAGCATAAACGGCTGGGTGTTATAGACCACGGTTGACAGGCCAATCGAGATCCGCTCATAGGCTGCAAACAGCAGCAGCCAGTTCACCACGAGCGCTACGCCGCCAAAAATGGCCAGCAGCAGCGTGGTGCGGGTGAGGGGACTGAAGGGCTTTCGACTTAACCGGACGAATACATAAAGCGTAACCGCGCCGATGACGCAGCGCCAGAACACCACTTCTGTTACCGGCAGACCGGAGAGTAAAACAAACGCGCCGATAGAGCCGGAAATTAACATCGCCAGGCTCATCTGCCCGACGCCTTTTTGTAAATCACGCATCATCCACCTCCTGATTAATGACCCTATTGTCGAAAATCACTGTCGGGTTTTACAGGGCTGATATAAGGTGAAACAGGTTAATGACTTTTTAAAATTAGGTGAAAGCGATGGAATGCCTGCTTGATGATATCGATCGGCAAATATTGGCTTGTCTGGTAGAGGACGCACGTGCGTCGCTGAAGGTGCTGAGTGGTCGTGTGGGATTGACGTCACCCAGCACGGCAGAACGTTTGAAGAGGCTGGAAGAGCGCGGTGTGATTCAGGGTTATGGTGCGCGGGTGAACCTGGCGGCGCTGGGATACACCTTGCAGGCGCTGGTGCGCGTGCGCCCATTGCCGGGGTTATTGCATAAGGTGGATAAATACATTCAGGCCATGCCGGAGTGCATTGAGAGTGACAAAGTCACGGGTGAGGACTGTTTTGTGATCAGGCTGGTGGTACGGTCGATAGAACAGCTGGATGTATTGCTGGACGGCCTGGCAGAGCATGCCCAGTGTAATACGTCGATTGTGAAGAGCTCGCCGGTGAAGCGACGGTTGCCGCCGATGTAGGTTTCTGTCGCCGGGTGGCGGCTGCGCCTTACCCGGCCTACGAAGGCGGACGCGGTTAAGTTTTATAATGATTTTTTTGGATTATTCGGGAAATGATGGTGGTGGGGGAAGGATTACTCGGCGCGTTGCGCCTCGCCCTTCGGGTCGTTGCCTGCGGCAACGCTTTCTCGCTACGCTCGAATCGAACCTTAATCGAAGCTTCTCATCCTTCCCCGTCACGGAAATGCATGATGCCTGGTGCGAACAGAAGATTTGGAGTCATTTGAAAGTGATGGTGGTGGGGGAAGGATTACTCGGCGCGTTGCGCCTCGCCCTTCGGGTCGTTGCCTGCGGCAACGCTTTCTCGCTACGCTCGAATCGAACCTTAATCGAAGCTTCTCATCCTTCCCCGTCACGGAAATGCATGATGCCTGGTGCGAACAGAAGATTTGGAGTCATTTGAAAGTGATGGTGGTGGGGGAAGGATTCGAACCTTCGAAGTCGATGACGGCAGATTTACAGTCTGCTCCCTTTGGCCGCTCGGGAACCCCACCAGGGGTAATTCAAATTTTGAGGTAATGCTGAGAGATGGTGGTGGGGGAAGGATTCGAACCTTCGAAGTCGATGACGGCAGATTTACAGTCTGCTCCCTTTGGCCGCTCGGGAACCCCACCACGGGGTAATGCTTTTTACAGGCCTGCTTCCTGTTGGAAGCGGGGCGCATCATATCAAATGAGACGCCCCTGTAAAGCATTCCTTTAGGGAAATGAAGTTGTTTGCCTGCTTTTTATCCGCAAAGGTGCAAAGCTAATCAATTCATTTTCCGAAAGATTAAAGAATGATGGTTCTGTTGCCGTAAACGAAGACGCGTTGGGCAAGCACCTGATACAACGCACGGCTTAAGACGTTTTTCTCAACGTCGCGCCCAGCGCGCATCATGTCTTCTGCGGTATAGGTGTGATCCACATGAATCACGTCCTGCATGATGATGGGACCTTCATCCAGGTTGTCATTCACATAGTGGGCCGTCGCACCGATGATCTTCACGCCGCGCTCGTAGGCCTGGTGGTACGGGCGCGCGCCGATAAAGGCGGGAAGGAACGAGTGGTGGATGTTGATAATCTTGTTCGGGAAACGCGCCACGAAGGAAGGCGTTAATACGCGCATATATTTCGCCAGCACCACATAATCTGGATTATGCGCTTCAATCGCCTGCGCCATCAGGTCGTCGTGCTCTTCACGGGTATGTCCTTCGTGGCTGACCAGTTCGAATGGAATATCAAAACGCTCGACCAGCGTACGCAGCGTCTCGTGGTTGCCGATAACAGCGGCAATTTCGACATCAAGACCGCCGTAGTTGGCTTTCATCAGCAGGTCGCCCAGGCAGTGTGCCTCTTTGGTCACCAGGATCACAATGCGACGACGGCCAGCGGGCGTCAGTTCACGCACGGAACCTTCCGGCAGGGCACTATCCAGATCGGCAAGCAGGGTGGTGTCGTTGAAAATACCTTCGAGCTCGGTGCGCATAAAGAAGCGACCGGTACGGTGGTCAACGAACTCGTTGTTCTGCACGATATTCAGTTCATGTTTGTAACAAATGTTGGTAATTCGTGCGATCAGTCCTTTTTGATCGGGACAGATGGTGCGCAGAACTTTACGTTGTAGTGATTGCATCGCCGGGAAATCCTGTTTGTGTATTTGCGAAGTCTGGGTTGTCAGGCATTACTGCCCGCAACACTTTTTAAATTTTTTACCTGAACCGCAAGGGCAGGGATCGTTACGACCGAATTGAGGACGCGTTCCGTCAATATAATACCATTGCCCGCTTTCCTTTAAGAAACGGGAACGTTCAATAATGGCGCCGGGTTTGTGCTGTTCGGTAAAACGGGCAACAAAACTTACGTAACCCTCGTTTTCATCACGACCGGGGGCTGAATCAAAGACCGTGAGACCGAGCCAGTGGGTATTGGCGAAGCCCGCTTCAATGTCTTGCTGAAAATCAGCTGCATGGCAAGTGGGGTGCCAGGTCTTGACTAAATAATCTGCGTCTTTGATCACAAAAGCAGTATACCGCGAACGCATCAGGTGTGACGGGTCTGGAGCAACCTGCTCGCCAGTAAGATATCGCTGGCAACATAGGCTATACTCCAGAGCGCTACCACAGGGGCAGAGTTGAGACACGATTCTCTTCCTGGAACAAAAAATAAGGGCGTTTAACGCTTAGGGTAGCACTATGTTAACTGAGCTGTTGCGTTGACGCTATGTTGGGGATCCAGGGGAAGTAAAACAGGGCTAATGAGAAAAGTAAAAATTGGACTGGCGTTAGGCTCAGGTGCAGCCAGAGGCTGGTCGCATATTGGCGTTATCAACGCCTTGAAACAGATGGGTATTGACGTTGATATCGTTGCAGGCTGTTCGATTGGTTCGCTGGTCGGGTCAGCATATGCCTGCGGTAAGCTACCGGAGCTTGAGAGATGGGTACGTTCCTTCAGCTACTGGGATGTGCTGCGCCTGATGGATCTCTCCTGGCAGCGTGGCGGCCTGCTGCGAGGCGAGCGCGTGTTTAATCAGTTCCGTCAGATTATGCCCCTTGATGACTTTACCCACTGTCAGTTGCCGTTTGGCGCGGTGGCCACGAACCTCAGTACAGGACGTGAGCTGTGGCTCACCGAAGGCGATCTTCATCTTGCTGTCCGTGCGTCCTGTAGCATGCCAGGATTAATGGCCCCTGTGCCACATAACGGCTACTGGCTGGTCGATGGCGGGGTAGTAAACCCGGTCCCTGTTTCCCTGACGCGTGCCATGGGCGCGGATATTGTGATTGCCGTGGACCTGCAGCATGATGCCCACCTGATGCAGCAAGACCTCATGCCCGTTAATCTGCAAAGTGATGATGCCGAAGGTGAGAAGCTCGCCTGGCATGCGCGTTTGCGCGGAAGAATTGGACGCCTGGCAACTCGCCGAGCAGTAACGGCACCCACCGCCCTGGAAATCATGACCACGTCAATTCAGGTACTTGAGAATCGTCTGAAGCGAAACCGTATGGCTGGCGATCCTCCCGATATTCTGATTCAACCTTATTGTCCTCAAATCTCTACCCTTGATTTCCATAGAGCTGAGGCCGCGATTTCAGCGGGTTCCTTAGCCGTCGAAAAGAAAATAGATGAATTGTTGCCATTTGTGCGAACAGCACTTTAAGCATCCTTTATTTGATTACTTCAGCAAAATCTGACAGGCGATAGTACCAATAGCATGCCACTATTGAGTAACTGTCAGCCAGGGGAGGAACCATGACGCAGCCATTGGTCGGAAAACACATTTTAATCGTTGAAGACGAGCCCGTTTTCCGCTCTTTGCTGGATTCGTGGTTATCCTCACTGGGTGCGGATACTTCTCTTGCCGAGGACGGCATCGACGCGCTGGAGAAAATGACGTCTATTGCCCCGGACTTGATGATCTGCGACATCGCGATGCCGCGAATGAATGGCCTGAAACTGGTTGAGCATCTTCGCAACGAAGGAAACCAAATGCCTGTGCTGGTGATCTCTGCGACGGAGAATATGGCGGATATCGCGAAAGCGCTACGTCTGGGGGTACAGGATATTCTGCTCAAGCCCGTCAAGGATTTGAACCGTCTGCGTGAGACGGTGCTCGCTTGCCTTTATCCCAACATGTTCAATTCCCGCGTTGAAGAAGAAGAACGTCTGTTTCAGGACTGGGATGCGTTGGTCAGTAATCCGCTTGCCGCTGCCAAATTGTTACAAGAGCTTCAGCCGCCGGTACAACAAACGCTTTCCCATTGCCGTATAAATTATCGACAACTCGTGGCGGCAGACCAGCATGGTCTGGTGCTCGATATTGCGCCGTTATCCGATTCCGATCTCGCTTTTTATTGTCTGGACGTGACCCGGGCAGGAGACAATGGTGTTTTAGCCGCATTGTTACTTCGTGCGCTATTTAATGGATTATTGCAGGAGCAGTTATCCCATCAGGGGCAGCGGCTTCCTGAATTAGGCAGTTTGCTTAAACAAGTAAATCAGCTTTTCCGCCAGGCTAATTTGCCTGGGCAGTTTCCGCTACTCGTCGGTTATTATCACAGCGGACTGAAAAATCTGATTCTTGTTTCTGCGGGTTTAAACGCTTCTCTGAATACGGGGGAGCATCATATTCAGGTGAGTAACGGCGTACCGCTGGGAACACTGGGGACGGCTTACCTCAATCAAATTAGCCACCGCTGTTCCTCCTGGCAGTGCCAAATTTGGGGCGCTGGCGGGCGGTTACGCTTAATGTTGTCCACGGAATAAGCAGTTGAGTTTTATTCTTGAGATTGCTTTTCCAGTGTTTAGTTGGCGGTGCTACTATCGCTGCCAGATTCATGCGTATTTATCCTAATTGATCGGCAACGCGTTCTTTTCAGACCCGTACTAAAGGCTGAGGCTGATATACTCAACGCGTTATTTAATGCATAAAAGTTCAAAACTTGAACAGCTCAGGAGAATTTGAATGGCTGCCCTAAATTCGAAAGTCAGAAAGGCCGTCATCCCGGTAGCGGGATTGGGGACCAGGATGTTACCAGCAACGAAGGCAATCCCTAAAGAGATGCTGCCTTTAGTTGATAAGCCATTAATCCAGTACGTCGTAAATGAATGTATCGCGGCAGGGATTACTGAGATTGTGCTGGTTACGCATTCATCTAAAAACTCTATCGAAAACCATTTTGATACAAGTTTTGAACTTGAAGCGATGCTGGAAAAACGCGTTAAGCGCCAGCTGTTAGCGGAAGTTCAGTCTATTTGTCCTCCACACGTCACCATTATGCAGGTTCGTCAGGGGCTGGCGAAAGGTCTGGGCCATGCTGTGCTGTGTGCACACCCGGTTGTGGGTGATGAGCCGGTTGCTGTTATTCTGCCGGACGTTATTCTGGACGAATTTGAATCAGATCTGTCTCAGGATAACCTGGCTGAGATGATCAAGCGCTTCGACGAAACAGGCAGCAGCCAGATCATGGTTGAGCCTGTAGAAGACGTTACCGCCTATGGTGTTGTGGACTGCAAGGGCGTTAATCTGGAGCCAGGCGAAAGCGTTCCTATGGTAGGTGTCGTTGAGAAACCGAAAGCGGACGTCGCGCCATCTAATCTGGCGGTTGTGGGTCGTTACGTGCTGAGTGCTGAGATTTGGCCACTGCTGGCGAAAACGCCTCCGGGAGCGGGTGATGAAATCCAGCTGACCGATGGCATCGATATGCTGATCGAAAAAGAAACCGTAGAAGCTTACCATATGAAAGGTAAGAGCCATGACTGCGGTAATAAACTCGGTTATATGCAGGCATTCGTTGAATATGGTATTCGCCACAATACCCTGGGCGAAGAATTTAAAGCCTGGCTCAAAGAAAACGTGGGTATTAAGAAATAGTCTGATACTCAGTTGAACAAGACCGGTGTGGCGATGCCCACCGGTTTTTTTATGCCCATAACGAGGCTCAGTGGCTGCTGGAGAGGGATTGTAAAAGACATTAAATAGTCTGTGGCGACATATGACAGAGTGTAAAGGGTTGCTCAGCGGAATTTCGCGTAAAAAAAATCCCGCATTAAGCGGGATTTTTGTAATTAGATTAGGATTAATCCTTGATCAGGAAGTCATCCAGTTGTTTACCCTGCTCATCCATTGCTTTCTTGATAACAGCTGGAGTACGACCCTGGCCGGTCCAGGTTTTCTCTTCGCCGTTCTCATCAATGTAGCTATATTTAGCCGGACGAGCAGCGCGTTTTGCTTTGGTACCGGTTTTCGCCGCAGCCATGCTGTTCAGCAATTCGTTTGGATCGATACCATCTGCAATCAGCATTTCGCGATATTGCTGCAGTTTACGAGTGCGTTCTTCGATTTCAGCAGCAGCTGCGCTTTCTTCTTCACGACGCTCATTAACTACAACTTCTAATTTTTCCAGCATTTCTTCAAGCGTTTCAAGGGTACATTCTCTTGCCTGCGCACGAAGAGTACGGATGTTGTTCAGAATTTTAAGTGCTTCGCTCATTGTAGTAATCTCAAACTTATAATGGGGGGTGGTTTGTTGTCCTAATAATAGAGCGATAAATTGAGTTGTGCAATAGGTGGGAATGTAAGGAATTCAAAAAATACGAAATCGTCGGCGCTATTATTAATTACGCTAACTTAAATTTCACCGTGTGTCTGGTCTGATGATTTCACGTCAAACGGCAAAAACCAGCGGTATGCATGTTTGGTTTTGTGACATTTCCCTCAGGAATTATAGTTGCGGCGGATAAATATCAGCCTTTTGTATTACTTCAGGGACGCGCGGGTAAGACAAAAATAGTTAATAAATAGTGAATTTTAATGAACGTAAATTCCAGTATAAAAAGAAGTGTTATGTTTGGCTGCATAAGTTGCTTATTGGCAGCCCGATAAGCGTTTAATGTATGTTTTAACGCATTATTTTCTAAAAGAACCGAGGGTTAATCACGGGTTCAGCGGCATAGTCTGTGCGGTGTATCGCTGATGACGGGACAAAATATGGTACAATGATTCATCGGGAATATTACACATTGATTAGGGTTCTTCGGCCAATGGCACAACTTTATTTCTACTATTCGGCAATGAATGCAGGGAAATCGACGGCGTTACTGCAATCCTCATACAATTATCAGGAGCGGGGGATGCGCACCGTTGTATACACCGCTGAAATCGACGATCGCTTTGGTGCAGGGAAGGTAAGTTCAAGAATAGGACTTTCGTCGCCAGCAAGGCTCTATAACCCGCAAACGGATTTACTGGATGATATCCGCACTGAACACGCCGCTAAGCCCATCCATTGTGTTCTGGTAGATGAAAGCCAGTTCCTGACGCGTGAACAGGTTCATGCGCTTTCTGAAGTCGTTGACGAACTGGATATTCCCGTACTCTGTTATGGTCTACGCACCGATTTTCGCGGCGAGTTATTTGCTGGCAGCCAGTATTTGCTCGCATGGTCGGATAAGCTCGTTGAGCTGAAGACTATCTGTTTCTGCGGCCGTAAAGCCAGTATGGTGCTTCGTCTCGATCAATCGGGTAAACCCTACGCGGATGGCGAGCAGGTCGTTATAGGAGGCAACGAGCGCTATGTATCGGTCTGTCGCAAGCACTATAAAGAAGCACTTGTTGTAGGTTCACTGACGGCTATCCAGAGCGATAACCGGAAATAGGGCAGTGCAGATTTCTTTGCCGATCAGCAGGCATAAAAAAACCCGCCATTGGCGGGTTTTTTATTAGGCTGTCAATTAAGCGCTTTTCTTCGCTTTTTTGTCAGCTTTAACAACAGGCGCTTCAACTTTCACCGCGACAGTGTCATTTTCTTTGAACTCGCGACCGTAGTAGGTATCAAGCAGAATCTGTTTCAGCTCGGAGATCAGTGGGTAGCGCGGGTTAGCACCAGTACACTGGTCATCAAATGCGTCTTCAGACAGTTTATCTACGTGAGCGAGGAAGTCAGCTTCCTGAACGCCTGCTTCACGGATAGATTTAGGAATACCCAGCTCAGCTTTGATGCTGTCCAGCCATGCCAGCAGTTTCTCAATCTTAGCAGCAGTGCGGTCGCCCGGTGCGCTCAGACCCAGGTGGTCAGCGATTTCAGCGTAACGACGACGTGCTTGTGGACGGTCGTACTGGCTGAATGCAGTCTGCTTGGTTGGGTTGTCGTTCGCGTTATAACGGATAACGTTGCTGATCAACAGAGCGTTCGCCAGACCGTGAGGAATGTGGAACTGAGAACCCAGTTTGTGTGCCATTGAGTGACAAACACCCAGGAAGGCGTTCGCAAACGCGATACCAGCGATGGTTGCAGCACTGTGTACACGCTCACGCGCTACCGGGTTTTTAGACCCTTCGTTGTAAGACGCTGGCAGGTTCTCTTTCAGCAGTTTCAGCGCTTGCAGAGCTTGACCGTCAGAGAATTCGGACGCCAGTACAGACACATAGGCTTCCAGGGCGTGAGTCACGGCATCCAGACCACCGAAGGCACACAGTGATTTCGGCATATCCATCACCAGGTTGGCATCAACGATAGCCATATCTGGGGTCAGCGCGTAGTCCGCCAGTGGGTATTTCTGACCTGTTGCATCATCAGTTACAACCGCAAACGGCGTCACTTCTGAACCGGTACCGGAAGTGGTGGTGACAGCGATCATTTTCGCTTTCACACCCATTTTCGGGAACTTGTAGATACGTTTACGGATATCCATAAAGCGCAGCGCCAGCTCTTCGAAGTGGGTTTCCGGATGCTCGTACATGACCCACATGATTTTCGCGGCGTCCATTGGGGAACCGCCACCCAGTGCGATAATCACATCTGGTTTGAAGGAGTTTGCCAGTTCAGCACCTTTACGAACAACGCTCAGGGTTGGGTCAGCTTCAACTTCAAAGAAGACTTCAGTTTCAACGCCAGACGCTTTCAGTACTGAGGTGATCTGATCTGCGTAGCCGTTGTTGAACAGGAAACGGTCAGTCACGATGAGCGCACGTTTGTGGCCATCAGTAATCACTTCATCCAGCGCGATTGGCAGAGAGCCACGGCGGAAGTAGATAGATTTCGGAAGTTTGTGCCACAACATGTTTTCAGCTCGCTTAGCAACGGTTTTCTTGTTGATCAGGTGTTTTGGACCAACGTTTTCAGAGATGGAGTTACCACCCCAGGAACCACAACCCAGAGTCAGGGAAGGTGCGAGTTTAAAGTTATACAGGTCACCGATACCACCCTGAGAAGCAGGGGTGTTGATCAGGATACGTGCAGTTTTCATCTTCTGACCGAAGTGAGCAACACGTTCTGGCTGGTTATCCTGGTCGGTGTACAGGCAAGAGGTGTGACCGATACCGCCCATGGCAACCAGTTTCTCTGCTTTCTCTACCGCGTCATCGAAATCTTTCGCACGGTACATTGCCAGAGTAGGGGACAGTTTTTCATGAGCGAACGGTTCGCTTTCATCGACAACTTTCACTTCACCAATCAGGATCTTGGTTGTTGCCGGAACAGTGAAGCCTGCCAGCTCAGCAATTTTATATGCTGGTTGACCTACGATAGCAGCATTCAGTGCGCCATTTTTCAGGATGATGTCCTGAACGGCTTTCAGCTCTTTACCCTGCAGCAGGTAGCCGCCGTGGCTTGCGAAACGTTCACGAACGGCATCGTACACGGAATCAACAACCACAACAGACTGTTCGGACGCACAAATGACGCCGTTGTCGAAGGTTTTTGACATCAGTACAGACGCAACGGCACGTTTGATATCCGCCGTTTCGTCGATAACAACAGGGGTGTTACCTGCGCCTACGCCGATGGCTGGTTTACCGGAGCTGTATGCAGCTTTAACCATACCAGGACCACCGGTCGCCAGAATCAGGTTAATGTCCGGGTGATGCATCAGCGCATTGGACAGTTCAACAGACGGCTGATCAATCCAGCCGATCAAATCTTTTGGTGCGCCAGCGGCAATTGCAGCCTGCAGAACGATATCTGCTGCTTTGTTGGTCGCGTCTTTTGCACGTGGGTGCGGGGAGAAGATGATTGCGTTACGGGTCTTCAGGCTGATCAGTGATTTGAAGATAGCAGTAGACGTTGGGTTAGTGGTTGGAACGATACCGCAAATGATGCCGATAGGTTCTGCAATAGTGATGGTACCGAAGGTGTCGTCTTCAGACAGCACGCCACAGGTTTTCTCATCTTTATAGGCGTTGTAGATATACTCTGAAGCAAAGTGGTTTTTGATCACTTTATCTTCAACGATACCCATACCGGATTCGGCAACGGCCATTTTAGCGAGAGGGATTCGAGCATCTGCAGCAGCCAGTGCGGCCGCGCGGAAGATTTTATCAACCTGTTCTTGGGTGAAATTGGCATATTCACGCTGGGCTTTTTTAACGCGCTCGACGAGTGCGTTCAGTTCAGCGATATTAGTAACAGCCATAATGCTCTCCTGATAATGTTTAAACTCTTTTAGTAAACCAGCGCTCGATACGTCACACAGTATAGACAGAGCCGATACCACTTGCGTAACACACAGTAAAACAAGGGCTTACTTCTCGTTCCAGCTCACTAATTTACTAAAAGAGCCTTACCTTAGCATCATACCTTTTTGATAGGTGATCTCCCTGGCGGCGTAATCAGATTACTCACTTCTGAGTACGGAAATCATGATCTGCATCAATTTTTCCCTAAGCTGATACCTTTCAGCAGCCTATTTCGGCAAGAATTTTCCACTGTTAAATAATTACGTAACTATTAGAAGTGACACTATCATTGATTCTACAAATGTTTAACATCATGAAATGATAACGTTTTGGCACAGATTTCTGGTGAAGAATGCTGCAAAAAAGCGTATCTTCAGCGCGGTTTTATCATGACATATTTTTTGTCCCTGAACATGCTCATTAGCGGAGCTAAATGTGATTCAAACGCTCTTTGATTTCCCTACATATTTTAAGTTTTTTGTTGGTCTGTTTGCACTGGTGAACCCAGTGGGGATTATCCCTGTCTTCATCAGTATGACCAGCTACCAGACAGCCGTTGCCAGAAACAAAACCAACCTGACGGCAAACCTATCGGTAGCGATTATTCTGCTGACGTCGCTTTACCTGGGCGACGCCATTTTGCAGTTGTTCGGGATCTCTATTGATTCCTTCCGTATTGCGGGCGGGATTCTGGTTGTCACCATCGCCATGTCGATGATCAGCGGTAAGCTGGGTGAGGATAAACAGAACAAACAGGAGAAATCAGAAACAGCGGTCCGTGAAAGTATCGGTGTCGTTCCGTTGGCCTTGCCGCTGATGGCGGGTCCGGGGGCCATTAGCTCGACGATAGTGTGGGGGACGCGCTATCACAGTCTGATGCACCTGATTGGTTTTTCCGTGGCGATTGCGCTTTTCGCGCTCTGCTGTTGGGGCGTATTCCGCATGGCCCCCTGGCTGGTGCGGCTGTTAGGGCAAACAGGCATCAACGTTATTACCCGTATCATGGGTCTGCTACTGATGGCGTTGGGTATTGAGTTTATCGTTACCGGCATTAAAAGCATTTTCCCTGGGTTATTGCATTAAAACTTCATATGAAAGGACGGAGCCAGGGGCTCCGTTTTTTTTACGTCATTATCAGCAAATCATATAAATAAAGTTGAAATGTGAACATGACATAATAAATTCTACTAATAATCCTCTTTTCTTGTATTTCAACGAGTTAATTCTTTCCTGCCCACCCGCCTGCACATAAATCCTTCGAATGCTCTGTTATTTTACTCACATGATAGTCTGGGGCTTGCTGAGTGATATCCGAAATGATATTAGTAATTTCAATGTTCCCCTAGAGGAATGTGCTAAATAATAACCAGTTGTTAAATTTTTGTGCAAAATCTGCCTGGGGCGACGCATTGAAGTGCGCGCAGAAAAGGTTTTTTACATCTTATTGAATATCCACCAATTTTTTGATAAATGCTGTCCGGTGAGACGATTGTCAGAGAAACGGCATCCTTCGTAAAAGAGAATTGCTTAACAAATTTGCAAAATGTATTGGCGGGTGTTTGCGCCATTTGATACTTTCCGGCCTTATATTTTGCAGAATTAAACAAGTAGATGAGAATTATTTTCATATAGTTTTCGTCCCAGAAATCCATAACACGTCGCAGACGGGGCGGCGTGTTGAGAATCGACGCAAGACGGCCATACGAGCGGTCAGTAATAAAAAAGTCGGTGATAGCAGAAGTAGAAAAAAGAACCTGGCAGCAGCATAAAAAAACTCCTGCGCTGTACAGGCCCCAACAGGGGATTACACAGCTGGCGAAGGCCAGTAATTATAATGAGTGGAGTACCAACACAATGACCATCATCACAAAAAAAAATCTGGTAGCGGCGGGGATTTTAACTGCGCTAATCGCGGGCAACGCAATGGCTGCGGATGTGCCTGCAGGGGTACAACTGGCGGAAAAACAGACGCTGGTGCGTAACAACGGTGCGGAAGTTCAGTCTCTGGACCCGCACAAAATTGAAGGGGTTCCTGAGTCGAACGTTAACCGCGATCTGTTCGAAGGTCTGCTGGTCACTGACGTAGACGGCCACCCGGCTCCGGGTGTGGCTGAGAAATGGGAAAACAAAGATTTCAAAGTCTGGACCTTCCATCTGCGTAAAGATGCTAAATGGTCCGACGGCACTCCGGTCACCGCTGAAGATTTCGTGTATAGCTGGCAGCGCCTGGCGAATCCAAATACCGCCTCTCCGTATGCGAGCTATCTGCAGTATGGTCACATCGCCAATATTGATGACATTATCGCAGGCAAAAAACCTGTTACCGATCTGGGCGTAAAAGCCATTGATGCGAATACCTTTGAAGTGACGTTGAGCGAACCTGTTCCGTACTTCTATAAGCTGCTTGTTCACCCGTCCGTCTCCCCGGTACCAAAATCCGCCGTGGAGAAATTTGGTGAAAAATGGACGCAGCCAGCCAATATCGTGACCAACGGTGCTTATAAGCTGAAAGACTGGGTGGTCAACGAACGTATGGTTCTGGAGCGTAACCCACAGTATTGGGACAACGCGAAAACCGTGATCAATCAGGTGACTTACCTGCCAATTTCTTCTGAAGTGACAGACGTTAACCGCTACCGCAGCGGCGAGATCGACATGACCTATAACAACATGCCGATTGAACTGTTCCAGAAACTGAAAAAAGAGATCCCGAAAGAAGTTCACGTCGATCCGTACCTGTGCACGTACTACTACGAAATTAACAACCAGAAAGCACCGTTCACCGACGTGCGCGTTCGTACCGCGCTGAAGCTGGCGCTGGATCGCGATATCATTGTTAACAAGGTGAAAAACCAGGGCGATCTGCCCGCTTACAGCTACACCCCGCCTTACACCGACGGTATGAAACTGGTTGAACCTGAGTGGTTCAAATGGTCTCAGGAAAAACGTAACGAAGAAGCCAAAAAACTGTTGGCTGAAGCAGGGTATACCGCTGATAAGCCTCTGACGTTTAACCTGCTGTACAACACGTCAGATCTGCATAAAAAACTGGCTATTGCCGTCGCGTCTATCTGGAAGAAAAACCTGGGTGCGAACGTCAAACTGGAAAACCAGGAGTGGAAAACCTTCCTCGATACCCGTCATCAGGGAACGTTCGACGTGGCACGTGCTGGCTGGTGTGCGGACTACAACGAACCGACATCCTTCCTGAACACGATGCTCAGTGACAGTTCGAATAACACTGCACACTATAAGAGCCCGGCTTTCGATAAGATTATCGGTGATACGCTGAAAGTGACTGACGATGCGCAACGCGCAGAGCTGTACGCGAAATCAGAAGAACAACTCGATAAAGACTCTGCAATTGTACCGGTTTACTACTACGTGAACGCCCGTCTGGTGAAACCGTGGGTAGGGGGTTATACCGGTAAAGACCCGTTGGATAATATCTCCGTTAAGAATCTTTATATTATCAAGCATTAATGGCAATGAGTGGGGCGAGGGTACTCGCCCCACGGTGTCTAACCAACGTCACATAATATAGGCACACGCCAGAAGGTACGGGCAATGTTGAAATTTATCCTACGTCGCTGTCTTGAAGCGATTCCAACGCTATTTATTCTTATCACGATTTCCTTCTTCATGATGCGTCTTGCACCGGGAAGTCCTTTTACCGGTGAACGTACGCTGCCGCCAGAAGTCATGGCCAACATTGAAGCGAAATACCATCTGAACGATCCTATCTCTACCCAATACTTCAACTATCTGAAGCAGCTGGCACACGGGGATTTTGGGCCGTCATTCAAATATAAAGACTACTCCGTTAACGACCTGGTGGCGTCAAGCTTCCCGGTATCGGCTAAATTGGGTGCTGCAGCATTCCTGCTCGCCGTCGTTCTCGGGGTTGCTGCGGGCGTTATCGCCGCCTTAAAACAAAATACCAAATGGGATTATGCCGTCATGGGGGTCGCAATGACCGGGGTGGTTATCCCAAGCTTCGTTGTCGCACCGTTGCTGGTCATGATATTTGCCATCACGCTGAAATGGCTGCCGGGCGGCGGGTGGAACGGTGGGGCGCTGCAGTTCATGATACTGCCCATGGTGGCATTATCGTTGGCATACATCGCCAGTATCGCGCGTATCACGCGCGGGTCGATGATTGAGGTTCTGCACTCCAACTTTATCCGTACCGCGCGCGCGAAAGGCTTACCGATGCGCCGGATTATCTTACGGCATGCGCTGAAGCCTGCGCTGTTACCCGTCCTGTCTTACCTGGGGCCAGCTTTTGTCGGCATCATTACGGGGTCAATGGTTATCGAAACCATCTACGGCCTGCCAGGCATTGGTCAGCTGTTTGTTAACGGTGCCCTTAACCGTGACTACTCGCTGGTGCTGAGCCTGACGATTTTGGTTGGTGCGCTGACCATTCTGTTTAACGCCATTGTCGATGTGCTGTATGCCGTTATCGACCCTAAAATCCGTTACTAACTGGAGCACGCCATGATGTTGAGTAAGAAAAACAGCGAGGCGCTGGAAAACTTCAGTGAAAAACTGGAAGTCGAAGGTCGTAGCCTCTGGCAGGATGCGCGTCGCCGCTTTATGCACAACCGTGCTGCCGTCGCGAGCCTGGTCGTCCTGGTGATCATTGCTCTGTTTGTGACGCTGGCACCGATGCTGTCGCAATTCACCTATTTCGATACGGACTGGGGCATGATGTCCAGCGCGCCAGATATGGAGTCCGGGCACTATTTCGGTACCGATTCATCCGGTCGTGACCTGCTGGTGCGCGTGGCCATCGGTGGCCGCATTTCGTTGATGGTCGGTATTGCTGCCGCGCTGGTGGCGGTGATCCTCGGCACGCTCTACGGATCGCTTTCCGGTTATCTCGGCGGGAAAGTGGACTCCGTTATGATGCGTCTGCTGGAAATCCTCAACTCCTTCCCGTTCATGTTCTTCGTGATCCTGCTGGTGACTTTCTTTGGTCAGAACATCCTGTTGATTTTCGTGGCCATCGGGATGGTGTCCTGGCTCGATATGGCGCGTATCGTGCGTGGCCAAACACTGAGCCTTAAACGCAAAGAGTTTATCGAAGCGGCACAGGTGGGTGGGGTATCGACCAGAAATATCGTGGTCCGCCACATTGTGCCGAACGTTCTTGGCGTGGTGGTGGTATATGCCTCACTGCTGGTGCCGAGCATGATCCTCTTTGAATCCTTCCTGAGCTTCCTGGGGCTGGGCACGCAAGAGCCGCTAAGCAGTTGGGGCGCGTTGCTGAGTGACGGTGCAAACTCGATGGAAGTTTCACCGTGGTTGCTGCTGTATCCGGCGGGCTTCCTGGTTGTCACCCTGTTTTGTTTCAACTTTATCGGCGATGGCCTGCGTGATGCCCTCGACCCGAAAGACCGTTAAGGAGCGCCGTCATGACGATTATTGAAACGGCCACTGCGCCAATGGCGCAACAGCAGAGCAATTTGCTGCTGGATGTAAACGATCTCCGTGTCACCTTTAAAACGCCGGATGGTGATGTAACCGCCGTAAACGACCTTAATTTTAACCTGCGCGCCGGTGAAACGCTGGGGATCGTGGGGGAGTCTGGCTCCGGTAAATCTCAAACCGCATTTGCGCTGATGGGGCTGCTGGCGTCTAACGGCGTGATAGGTGGTTCTGCGAAATTCAACGGTCGTGAAATCCTCAACCTGCCGGAACACGAGCTGAATAAGCTTCGCGCTGAGCAGATTTCGATGATTTTCCAGGACCCAATGACCTCTTTAAACCCGTATATGCGCGTCGGCGAACAGCTGATGGAAGTGCTGATGCTGCACAAAGGTATGGGTAAAGCGGAAGCCTTTGAAGAGTCGGTAAAAATGCTGGATGCGGTAAAAATGCCGGAAGCGCGCAAGCGCATGCGCATGTTCCCGCACGAATTCTCTGGCGGTATGCGTCAGCGCGTGATGATTGCGATGGCGCTGCTTTGCCGGCCAAAACTGCTGATTGCTGATGAGCCGACCACTGCGCTGGATGTGACCGTTCAGGCACAGATCATGACCCTGTTGAACGAGCTTAAGCGGGAATTCAACACGGCAATTATCATGATCACCCATGACCTGGGCGTGGTTGCAGGTATCTGCGACAAAGTGCTGGTGATGTATGCCGGTCGTACAATGGAGTACGGTCAGGCGCGTGATGTCTTCTATCAGCCTGCACATCCGTATTCTATCGGCCTGCTGAATGCGGTACCGCGTCTGGATGCGGAAGGTGAATCCCTGCTGACGATCCCGGGTAACCCGCCAAACCTGCTGCGTTTGCCAAAAGGTTGTCCATTCCAGCCACGTTGTCCGCATGCGATGGAGATTTGTAATAGCGCTCCGCCGCTGGAAGAGTTTGCACCAGGCCGCCTGCGCGCCTGCTTTAAGTCGCATGAGGAGCTGGTATGAACGCATTAGATGAAAAAAGAAATGTGCTGCTCGAAATTGCCGATCTTAAAGTCCATTTCGATATCAAAGACGGCAAACAGTGGTTCTGGCAGCCGCCTAAAACCCTCAAAGCCGTTGATGGCGTAACGCTTCGCCTGTACGAGGGCGAAACGCTGGGCGTGGTGGGTGAGTCTGGCTGCGGGAAGTCCACTTTTGCCCGTGCCATTATCGGTCTGGTGAAAGCCACCGACGGCAAAGTGGCCTGGCTGGGCAAAGACCTGCTGGGGATGAAACCGGACGAGTGGCGCGACGTGCGCAGCGATATCCAGATGATTTTCCAGGATCCGCTGGCGTCACTGAACCCGCGTATGACCATCGGCGAAATCATTGCCGAGCCGCTGCGCACCTATCATCCGAAGATGTCGCGTCAGGAAGTGCGCGATCGTGTGAAAGCGATGATGATGAAAGTGGGCCTGCTGCCAAACCTCATCAACCGCTATCCGCACGAATTCTCCGGTGGCCAGTGTCAGCGTATTGGCATTGCGCGTGCACTCATTCTGGAACCGAAGCTGATCATCTGTGATGAGCCGGTCTCCGCGCTGGACGTGTCCATTCAGGCACAGGTGGTTAACCTGCTGCAGAAGCTGCAGCGTGAGATGGGGCTCTCGCTGATCTTCATCGCTCACGATCTGGCCGTGGTGAAGCACATTTCAGACCGTGTACTGGTGATGTATCTGGGGCACGCGGTGGAACTGGGCACCTATGACGAGGTGTACCACAACCCGCTCCATCCTTATACCAAAGCGCTGATGTCGGCAGTGCCGATCCCCGACCCGGATCTGGAAAAAAATAAAACGATTCAGCTGCTGGAAGGGGAACTGCCTTCGCCGATTAATCCGCCGTCCGGCTGCGTATTCCGCACGCGCTGTCCAATGGCCGGGCCGGAATGTGCAAAAACACGACCGGTGCTGGAGGGCAGTTTCCGACACGCGGTTTCCTGCCTTAAAGTAGACCCGTTATAATCGCAAGGGCTGACATGACGTCAGCCCTTATTTTTTGCGAGGTTACTGTGTCGCGTTTATTCACGTCAGCCCGTCGGCGGCTTTATCATTTTTTATTCGATCCTGAAACGGTATCCGGGCGACGCTTCGAAGGTCTCTGCGGTTTATTTGCGCTGCTCAGCGTGGTTGTCATCTTTATTGAATCGGGTGCCGGGACGCAATACCACCTGACATTTGACGAATGGCATATCTTTGTCTGGCTTGAGCTGGTGATTACCCTGGTCTTTACCGTCGAATATCTCCTCAGAGTAATAGCCTGGCCCAACCCGGCCAGATATGTTTTCAGCTTCTGGGGATTTATCGATTTAGCCACCATCCTGCCGCTCTATGTTATGTGGCTTTGGCCGGAGATCAGCCTGAGCTATGTCTTCGCCTGGCGAGCGATGCGCGTGATTCGGGTATTACGTATTCTGAAATTACTGCGTTTTATGCCGTCATTACGTGTGTTCTGGAGTGCGATCGTCAGTGCGCGGCATCAGCTTATTTTGTTCTACTCGTTTATTGCCATCGTCATGATTGTTTTTGGCGCGCTGATGTATTTAATAGAAGGGCCCAAATACGGCTTTACGACGCTCAACGCGTCCGTCTACTGGGCCATTGTGACCGTTACAACCGTTGGCTACGGCGATATCACACCGCATACGCCGCTTGGGCGTATTGTGGCATCGGTCCTGATTTTGATTGGCTATTCGGTGATCGCGATCCCGACGGGACTGATTACCACCCACATGAGCAGTGCATTTCAGAACCGCAAGCAGCAGCGTAAATGTTCGAACTGCCATCAGGGTGAGCATGAACACAGCGCGCGTTTCTGTAACCGCTGTGGTAGTGAATTACCGGATTAAATAAAAAAGGCTGCCATCGCAGCCTTTTTTATTATTCGCGCCAGAGAATATGGCACAGCTTGTGGTCTTTCTCGCGACACAGCAGAACGCGGGCGAAAATGTCGTTAATTTCACCGCCATCTTCATCGGCCAGCCCAATCACCACTTCAGCAAAGAAGTCCGGATTGAGATCAAAATCAACATGCTCAGCCCAGTCTTCTGAAGGGTCGAACAGCTCGGCACCGCCGCGTTCTTCAAACTGCAGATTAAAGAGGATCACATCTGCGGGATCGAGGTTATCAACCGCCAGTTCGAGAAAAATGTCATAGGCCTGCTCGAGCGTTTCGTCTTCGGTCAGGCGATTGTTCAGATCCATTTCCATGATGACTACCTGTTAAACATCGTTGGGCACGTTTTACAGCAACGGACTAAAGAAGTAAAACAGTCGTTCAGCAATTCTCTGCCAGAGCGGGCGTTTCACCCACAGTCTGGCATCCAGCAGGCGCGAGCGGGAGATATAATCATCCTGGACCGCCGCCAGATCGCCACCAAATCCTGCATCGTCAATCACGAGAGTGATTTCAAAGTTAAGCCACAGGCTGCGCATATCAAGGTTAACTGTGCCCACGAGGCTCAGCTCACCGTCTACCAGCACGCTCTTGGTATGCAACAGTCCGCCTTCAAACTGATAAATTTTCACCCCTGCGGCAAGGAGTTCGCTAAAGAATGCGCGGCTTGCCCAACCGACCAGCAGAGAATCGTTTTTGCGCGGCATAATAATACTGACGTCTACACCACGCTGCGCAGCAGTACAAATAGCGTGCAGCAGATCGTCGCTGGGGACGAAGTAAGGCGTCGTCATAATCAGATACTCACGCGCAGAATAGGTCGCCGTGAGTAATGCCTGGTGGATGAGGTCTTCCGGGAAACCAGGCCCGGAGGCAATGGTATGAATGGTATGTCCGCTGGCCTCTTCAAACGGCATAATATTGCCGTCCGGGGGCGGCGGTAAAATACGCTTACCGGTTTCTATTTCCCAGTCGCACGAGTAGACGATCCCCATCGAGGTGGCGACCGGGCCTTCCATTCGCGCCATCAGATCGATCCATTGACCGACACCGGAATCCTGCTTGAAGAAGCGCGGGTCGACCAGGTTCATACTGCCGGTGTAGGCAATATAGTTATCAATCAGAATCATTTTGCGGTGCTGGCGAAGATCCATGCGCCGCAGGAAAACACGCAGCAGATTAACCTTCAGCGCCTCAACCACTTCTATACCGGCATTGCGCATCATTCCCGCCCACGGGCTGCGGAAAAACGCGACGCTGCCAGCGGAATCCAGCATCAGGCGGCAGTGAATACCGCGACGAGCGGCGGCCATCAGTGATTCAGCAACCTGATCCGCCATGCCCCCCGGTTGCCAGATATAAAAAACCATCTCGATGTTATGACGCGCCAGCTGAATATCGCGGATCAGTGCCTGCATCACATCGTCGGACGAAGTCATTAATTGCAGCTGATTACCCTTAACGCCCGCGATGCCCTGGCGGCGTTCGCACAGCTTGAATAATGAAGAGGCGACGCTGCTGTTCTCTTCGGCAAAGATATGTTTGCAGGCTTTAAGATCGCTGAGCCATTTCGCCGTCGACGGCCACATCGCGCGGGCGCGCTCGGCGCGGCGTTTACCCAGATGGAGCTCACCGAAAGAGAGATACGCGATAATGCCCACCAGCGGCAGAATGTAAATAATCAGAAGCCAGGCCATGGCAGAAGGTACGGCTCTGCGCTTCATCAGGATGCGTAACGTCACCCCCGCGATTAACAGCCAGTATCCCAGAATGACCAGCCAACTCACCACGGTGTAGAAGGTTGTCATAAGTAAAAAATCCTTTTGAAAGCGTATTGTTATGAGTGTACGCATCAGGATTCATCTGGCAAATAAAAACGGCAGATAAAAGCGCTGGTTTGCGACGGGGTTGAGCTTATAATGACGACTCTGTGAGTGAAAGAGTTGTCGATATGAAGCGCAGTAGAACAGAAGTAGGGCGCTGGCGTATGTTGCGACAGGTGAGTCGTCGGAAGGCTCGTTGGCTGGAAGCACAATCCCGCCGCAATATGCGTATCCACGCTATCAGAAAATGTGGACTAAACAGACACCGCAACGCGTTGCTGTTCGCCGTCCAGGATATCTGAGAACCATGAGGGCACCGTCAAGGTGCCCGCTGATTTTATAAGACTATCATTTTTCGCAGTCTCTTTCCGACCTCATTCCGCGATATACTCCTCTTGCCTAACCTCATGAATTTAAAAGGAACAAAGGATGAATGGAAAAGTGGTCGCGGTACTTATGGGGATCGCTGTACTCAGCGGTTGCAACAGCAATAAACCCTCACCTGAAAGACATGCCTATTATTTCGTCTCGCATCAATCCAATTTTACGGGCGGGAATTATACCTCCAGTATTTCGCAAAATTACCGTCTCAATGTGCCGCAGTTTCGTGAGCTGTATAAGCAGGGGAAAGCTGACCGCGCCGCGGGGCAACCGCCGTCTTACGCTCAGCAGTATGCACAGACTATTCGCGATCGGTTGAAGGGAGAGGCCAAAACGGAGCACGCCTTCACGGGGAATAGTGATAGCAAATGGACCTCGGAAATGGAGCCGAAGGATGCCATTTTATACGGCAACGAACTGGCCACGACTTATCTTGACGGCTATAACGGCGTACAATAACGCGACAGTTTTCGGGAATATCGTTTTTGCAGCGATATTCCCGTTGTTTTTCAGCAAAAGGAGGGAGAGGTGTTTGCGGAGTTTGGTGTACTGAATTTCTGGACGTACGTGGTCGGTGCATTTTTCATTGTGCTGGTACCCGGTCCGAATACGCTGTTTGTATTGAAAACGGGTATTGGTCACGGCGTCAAAAAAGGCTATCTCGCCGCGACCGGTGTATTTATCGGCGATGCGGTTTTGATGTTTCTGGCATGGGCAGGCGTCGCGGCCTTAATCCAGACCACGCCGGTGCTGTTCAATATTGTTCGCTATCTGGGGGCGTTTTATCTGCTGTGGCTCGGCGGCAAAATGCTGTGGTCGGTCATTACCCGACAGACTAATGGGCACGAAAGTGGAACCGAGCCTGCCAGCGCCATTATGAAACGCTCCCTGGTATTGAGCCTGACGAACCCGAAAGCGATTCTGTTTTACGTGTCATTCTTCGTACAGTTTATTGACGTGAATGCGCAAAACACAGGAACCTCTTTCCTGATCCTTGCCACCACGCTTGAGTTGATTAGCTTTATGTACATGAGCTTCCTGATCTTCTCTGGCGCGTTTGTCACCCGCTACCTGAAAACCAAAAAGAAACTGGCGAAGCTGGGGAATGGGCTGATAGGACTTTTATTTGTCGGTTTTGCGGCGAGATTAGCGTCGCTACATTGACAGAAGAAAGGCTCCTGAGGGAGCCTTTTTAATATCATTGACACGGCCCCGTCATTTAGTTGTATAGTACAACTAAATGACGGAGAAAATAATGCATACTGAACCCCCTGTAGTTAGCGACATTCGCGTTGCGTCACGTCTGATGGTCAGAGAGCTGGGCTTTATGGCCTCCACGCTGGCCTCTACGCATTACTCGCCCTCGGCCGTACACACCCTCGTGGAAATTGAGCTGCATAAGGAGATGACCGCAGGTCAGCTGGTGCAACTGTTGGGTCTGGAAAAATCCAGCGTCAGCCGGATGCTGTCGCGCCTTATTTCTGCAGGCGAACTGGAGGAGGGTGTTTCTGCGCAAGATGCCAGGGCCAAAAGTCTCCGGCTGACTGCAAAGGGGCGCAAGACCGTTGAGCAGATTAATGCCTACGGGAGTGAACGGGTCATTTCAGCGATACAATCACTGGATCCCATACAGCAGGAAACCATCTCTCAGGGACTGTCGCTCTACGCCAACGCGCTGCTGGCCTGCCGGGAGAGCGGCGCTGAGCACCAGCCTACGGCACCTGTGATTGTCGCAGGCTACCGTCCCGGCATGATTGGCCGCATCGCGGAAATGCACGGCAGTTATTATGCACGCGAGCATAACTTTGGCAGCTTCTTCGAAGCCAAAGTTGCTGCGGGGCTTGCTGAATTTAGCGGACGCCTCGAGAAGCCGTGCAACCAGGTTTGGCTGGCTGTGATGAACGGCAGAATTGTAGGATCTGTCGCCATCGATGGCGAGGATTTAGAGCCGGGTGAGGCGCATCTGCGCTGGTTTATTCTGGACGATGGCTGCCGGGGTCATGGGGTTGGCAAAAAACTGTTGAGCGAGGCCATGACGTTTTGCGACAGCGAAGGCTTTTCTGCCGTGCATCTCTGGACGTTCAATAAATTGACCGCTGCCCGACGCCTGTACGAATCCTTTGGCTTTACGCTAGCGAAAGAGTGGGAGGGCGATCAGTGGGGCAGTCGTATCATTGAGCAGCAGTTCACCCGGTTCAAACAGGTTTAGCGGTGCGATAAAAAAGGCTCCTTGCGGAGCCTTGAGGCATCAAAAGACTTTTTTGTACGGGCGCACCGTGACTTTTTCGTACACACCGGCAGCCACATACGGATCGGCGTCAGCCCAGGCGGTTGCCGCTTCCAGAGATTCAAACTCGGCAATGACCGTCGAGCCAGAAAAACCCGCGGCGCCAGGATCGTTGCTGTCTACCGCAGGCATAGGCCCCGCGGTCAATAAGCGGCCTTCATCCTGCAGCAGCTGCAGGCGTGCCAGGTGGGCAGGACGAACAGACTGGCGTTTTTCCAGGGATTCAGCGACATCTTCAGAGTAAATCACATAAAGCACGGCGAAGCTCCTTAACCATTAAAAGTGCCAGTTACGTTATGTGAAAGGGCAAATGACTGCAATGTAAAGATAAAAACAATGTTAAAACCCTGATCTAAATGCCCCTTTTTTCGCCGCTCTGGCGCTTTAATTGCGCTTAGACAAAGTGTCTTATTGAATATGATTGCTATTTGCATTTAAAATCAGGGTTCGGTTTTTTAACGTTGATGATTATGACTTCGATGACCCTTGATTTACCTCGCCGCTTTCCCTGGCCGACGCTGCTTTCTGTCGTGATTCACGGTGCCGTTGTGGCGGGTTTACTCTATACCTCGGTTCATCAGGTTATTGAAATGCCAGCGCCCGCGCAGCCAATTTCCGTGACCATGGTTTCGCCAGCGGATCTTGAGCCGCCGCAGGTTGCGCCTCCGCCGCCACAGCCGGTTGTGGAACCTGAACCTGAACCTGAACCCGAGCCTGTCCCGGAACCTCCGAAGGAAGCGCCGGTGGTGATCCACAAACCGGAGCCTAAGCCGAAACCTAAGCCGAAGCCAAAACCGGTGAAGAAAGTCGAAGAGCGTCCGAAACGCGAAGTACGCCCGGTCGAGACGCGTCCAGCGCCGCCGGTAGAGAATACTGCGCCTTCGCGTCCGGTGATGAACAACACTGCAACGACCACGAAGCCGACCGTTACAGCGCCTGCGGGGCCAAGGGCGCTCAGCCGCAACCAGCCTACCTATCCGGCGCGTGCTCAGGCGCTCCGTATTGAAGGGCGTGTACGGGTGAAGTTTGACGTGACCTCAGATGGCCGCGTTGATAATGTGCAAATCCTCTCTGCGCAGCCCTCAAATATGTTTGAGCGTGATGTAAAGGCAGCGATGCGTAAATGGCGCTATGAAGCTGGTAAGCCGGGCAGTGGATTGATAGTGAATATTGTTTTCCGCCTGAACGGCGGGGCGCAGATGGAATGAAAAAAGCCTCCGCAAGGAGGCTTTTTTGTCTGACAATCAGGTTTGAGGGAGCTGACGCGGTTTACCCGCGTTATCGACCGCCACATAAATAAACAGCGCTTCCGTGGCTTTGTAACGCTGTCCAATCGGTTCGGACGAGACCT
Source organism: Enterobacter sp. ENT02 (assembly GCF_019219165.1). Taxonomy (NCBI): domain Bacteria; kingdom Pseudomonadati; phylum Pseudomonadota; class Gammaproteobacteria; order Enterobacterales; family Enterobacteriaceae; genus Enterobacter; species Enterobacter sp. ENT02. The sequence continues at coordinate 405,850 of NZ_JAHUWD010000001.1, read as the reverse complement.
TTTTCACCCATACTTCAATGTTGATGGAAATTGACGTGTTGCCGCGTTTCACGCAGCGCGCGTAACAGCACACCACATCCCCCACCGCGACCGGGCGCAGGAAGGTCATGCCGTCCACCCGGACAGTCACCACCCGCCCGTGCGCAATCTCTTTTGCTAAAATTGCCCCACCCATATCCATCTGCGACATTAGCCAGCCGCCGAAAATATCGCCATTGGCATTCGTGTCCGCGGGCATTGCCAGTGTGCGTAAAACCAGTTCGCCCTGAGGGGCGTCATTTGTTGTCATTGTTTTAAACTCGTAACTGAAGACTTCAGGCGGGATGCTACTATGATTTTTAACGGGAGAAAATAGCCCGGAACGCGCATGTTCCGGGCGTGAGGATCAGTGCTTGTCGTCCTGAGGCATGTGTCGATAGATATAAACACCGCTCAACAGCGTGAAGATAAGCGTCAACGCGGTCAGCCCGAAGACCTTAAAGTTGACCCAGATGTTCTGCGGTAGCCAGAAAGCAATGTAGATATTGGCGAGGCCACAGAGAATAAAGAACACCGCCCAGGCGACATTCAGACGGGACCACACCTCTTGCGGCAGCGTAAGCTCTTTGCCCAGCATGCGCTGGATCAACGGCTTTTTCATTACCCACTGGCTGATCAGCAACGCACCTGCAAACAGCGCGTAAATCACCGTGACCTTCCATTTGATGAATTCATCATTGTGGAAGAACAACGTCAGGCCACCAAATACAGCCACCATAATGAAGGTGATCAGCGCCATTTTTTCAACTTTGCGGTAACGCACCCAGCTGTATATCAGCACGATAGCGGTAGCAATAATCAGCGCTGTCGTTCCGGCATAAATGTCGTACAGCTTGTAAAACGCAAAAAAGACGACCAGCGGTAAAAAATCAAGAAACTGCTTCATTCTACGATCCCAATTACTGACGAATTAACATATACAGGCGGAACAAGTAGACCAGCAGAACTGCTGATATCAGGTTGCTCAGCGTATTAGCAACGACCGCACCAACGTTCGGCGTTAACACGGCAAAATTCGGTGCAAATAATAACAGTAGCGTTTTGGCAAGGAGCCAGCCGATCACAGCCGGTGCCACCAGACGCATGTTCGCCCACGCCAGTCTGATGCTGCTGCGCATCGCAGTAAAGATACCCATCTTATCCTGCACAATCATTACCGGCGCGAAAGAGAGCACGATAGCCAGTAACACACCCGGCACCACGACCAGCATAATCCCCATTTGTACCAGCAGCGTGGTTAAAAAGATGACGATGAACAGCTTAGGGAGCACAGGCGCGCTGGCGCCAATGGCGCGTAGGGCACTGACGCGATGACCCGCAGAAACGAGCTGAATCATCAGCAGCACGCCGCCCGCCAGAACAGCATTACCGATCAAACCTGAAAATGTCGATGCCGCGGACGCCCGCAGCAGGATTTGCTGTTGCTCCGGCGTCATGTTTTGCACCAGTTCAAATAACCCCACGCTACCGGCAAGATGGTCGCCCTGGCTCAGGCTGGCAATCTGTTCTTCACTCGGTGAGAACGCATGACCAAGCACCACCGTGATAAAGGCGCATAGCAACGCGATCAGTAAAAAGGTAATGAACTGATTGCGGAAAAAATTTCCCGTGTCACGGTAGACGGACTTCGCCGTGATAGACATGCACTCTCCTTGAGTATTGCAGGTGTTAATTAGCCGGCAATTGTACACCGGATAAGAGTGCCGTGGCAGCATCAAGGCTTGTATGGAAAAGCATATCTTTGTAAAGCGGCAGTAATTTTTCGCTCATCACTCAAAATTGATGTAGAACCCAACTGACGGGTTAAGTTTGATTATCAAAAATTAACCCAGATCAATGAATGTTAACTTACTGGTTTTAATGTGATCTGTGATAGATCACTTAATACTCTTTTGTGAGTATATTCTCATCCGCACTTAAAACCACAACGATGGAGCGGATATGAAAAAATTAGCGGTGGCAGCCCTTATCTTAAGCAGTCTCTCTGGTGGCGCGTATGCGCATGAAGCAGGCGAATTTTTTATTCGAGCCGGTTCGGCAACGGTTCGCCCAACTGAAGGTTCCGATAGCGTACTGGGAATGGGCGGCTTTAACGTCAGCAATAACACCCAGTTAGGTTTGACCTTTACCTATATGGCGACAGAAAACATCGGCGTTGAGCTTTTGGCTGCAACGCCGTTCCGTCACCGCGTTGGCCTTGGGCCGACCGGCGATATCGCCACGGTGCACCATCTGCCGCCGACGTTGATGGCGCAGTGGTACTTTGGTGATGCCAGCAGCAAGGTGCGCCCGTACATTGGCGCGGGTGTGAACTACACGACCTTCTTCGATGAGAAGTTTAACGATACAGGCAAAGAAGCCGGGCTTACCGATCTCAGCCTGAAAGACTCATGGGGTATGGCGGGGCAGGTAGGTCTTGATTATCTGATTAACCGTGACTGGTTAATCAACGCCTCAGTCTGGTACATGGACATTGATACTGACGTTCGTTTCAAAGCTGGTGGCCAGCAGCAAAGCATCAATACCCGTCTGGATCCGTGGGTATTTATGTTCTCAGCAGGCTATCGTTTCTAACGCGTGCTCTTCAATGCGCCCTGTTCAGGGCGCATGTCATCGATTATTTCTGAATCAAATAACGAATCGTTGGTCCATCCTGCTGAATATCCAGCACGGTATAGCCGTGGTTTTTGGCATCCAGCGGAATGTTATTGATCGACTGCGGGCAATCGCTCACCACTTCCAGAATTTCACCTTTCTTAAGCTGCGGCAGTGCCTCAAGCGTGGCGACAGCCGGGTAAGGACAAGGTTCGCCCACCATATCGAGGCGATAGTCAGGCACGATCTCTTTCATGCGGTATTCTCCTGCGTTGCAGTTTTGACGGTGGCTCGACGGAAGAAACGTTTCTCCTGTGCAATAACCAGTAAAAAGGCGAGCAGCAGCAGGGCATAGGTCACCAGGAGCCCACCGAGCGGGCCAAAGGTGTTCAGCAGATTAACCTTGTGCCAGTTCGTCGCCAGTACGGGTGACACGTCATCCCAGTAATAGGCCAGGAGGGTGGAGCCAATCACATTCCCGAGTCCCACCCACCAGTAATGCACCTGACCTTCGACGGCACGATACATCCAGCCGGTCTCACAGCCGCCCGCCAGCACAATGCCAAAGCCAAACAACAGCCCGCCGATGACCGCGTTAGGGCCAGCCCACATGATTTTCGGCTCGACGCCAAGCTGAACATAGCTGAAGATGCCGATCGCGCTCACGGCCATCCCGGCAATAATGGCTTTGGCCATCATGGTGCGTCCGGTGATCCACATGTCGCGAAACGCCGAGGTAAAGCAGATTTGCGCGCGCTCAATCAGCAAACCAAAGCCAACGCCGAACAGCATTGCCAGCCCCAGTTTTGGCTGATTCAGCGCAGTACACAGCGCCCAGGCGATCATGGCGAAAAAGACCAGCATACCCAGACGAAAACGGCGGCGGGCCTGAGTGGGTTTTTGCGTTAATGGCGATGCGGCGCTAACTTTGGTCATTTTTACCGGAATGCGGAAAAACGGCAGAAGCGTGAATTTTGCGCCTAAGTAAGAGCCAATTGCGGTTGCCACGGCAAAAAACCAGGCGTGCAGCGAAAACTGTGGGATCCCGGTGAAAAACGCCGCCAGATTACAGCCCATCGCCAGACGCGCGCCAAACCCTGCGATAATCCCACCGGCTACCGCCTGCAGGATGCGGATACGGCTTTTTGGCATGCGCAGCTTCACGTTGTTAGCCCACAACGCCGCCGCGAAGCAGCCGCCGAACATCCCGATGATCATCATCCCGTCAATGCGGGTGAGCGGAGTACCGTCCAGGTGGATGAGCTTAAAATAGCCCCACTCTTCAGCGTGGATGCCCGCCAGCTGCAGCAGCTGTCCGCCCCAGCGGGTAAATTCCCCGGTAACGGCCCAGAAGGTGCCGGTAATGCCAAAATAATAAGTAGAGAGAATACCTGCCGCGATAACGGCCGGTACAGGTGACCAGAACTTAACCAGGTAAGCCTGTTTGAAATGTTGCCATGACATGTGTAAGCCTCTGAACTCAGAAGGTATAAACAGAAAGAAACCGAATCATACGCTTACGGCAGGGTTTGAAAAGTTATTCGCACCGAGAATATCGACGCGATCAATTTTGACGTAACTCGACAGGGGTAAAAGGGGAACCGTCTGGCAGTCGCGCCAGACGGGGAGTGCATCATGCTTTGCGCGTTGCCGCTTTCATCTCGGTCACGAAGGTTTTGAGCTCGGCCAGCATCTGCTCTGGCTTATCCACGTTTTTCTCGATGATTTTTACGATGGCGGAACCGGAAATCGCCCCGGCGGCCTTCGCATCGATTGCTGCAGCAACCTGATCCGGGGATGAAATACCAAAGCCCTGCAGCGGAGGCGCGGCGTGGTATTCAGCCAGCTTCTCCACCAGATGATGCAGAGGCAACGCCGCTTTATTCTCGGCACCGGTCACGCCCGCGCGGGAGAGCAGGTAGGTATACCCGCGTCCGTAAGAAGCAATCTGGCGCAGCAGTTCGTCGTCTGCGTTAGGCGGGCAGATGAAAATCGGCGCAACGTTATGGCGCATCGCCGCCTGGCGGAATGGAGCAGACTCCTCAACCGGCACGTCTGCTACCAGCACGGAGTCGACGCCCACGCGTGCGCACTCGGCATAGAATTCATCAATACCGCGGTTAAAGACAAGGTTGGCGTACATCAGCAGGCCGATCGGAATGGTCGGGTGCTTCTGACGGATCGCTGCCAGCATCTCGAAACATTGGGTTGGTGTCACGCCGGAGGCAAAAGCGCGCAGCGTCGCGTTCTGGATGGTCGGGCCATCTGCCAGCGGGTCAGAGAACGGAATACCCAGCTCCAGCGCGTCGGCACCGGCTTCAATCAGGGTGTCGATAATCTTCAGTGACTGTTCCGGGCCCGGGTCGCCCAGGGTGACGAAGGGAACGAACGCGCCTTCCTGGCGGGACTTCAGCTCTGCAAATACGTTATCGTAGCGTTCCATCAGATTTCCCCTCGTGCTTTCAGAATATCGTGAACGGTGAAGATGTCTTTGTCACCGCGACCGGAAAGGTTCACCACCAGCAGCTGTTCTTTTTCCGGGTTCTCTTTAATCATTTTCAGCGCGTGCGCCAGGGCATGTGAAGACTCCAGCGCCGGGATGATCCCTTCGCTCCGGCACAATGTTTTAAAGGCTTCCAGCGCTTCGTCATCGGTAATGGAGACATAGTCCGCGCGGCCTGTGCTGTTCAGATACGCATGCTGTGGGCCAACGGACGGGAAGTCGAGGCCGGCAGAAATAGAGTAAGACTCTTCAATCTGGCCCTCATCGGTTTGCATCATCGGGGATTTCATCCCGAAGTAGATCCCTACGCGACCATGCTTCAGCGGCGCGCCGTGCTCACCGGATTCAATCCCGTGACCAGCAGGCTCGACGCCAATCAGACCGACGCTGGTGTCGTCAATGAAATCAGCAAACATGCCGATGGCGTTAGACCCGCCGCCAACGCAGGCGATCACCGCATCCGGCAGGCGACCCTCTTTCTCGAGGATTTGTGCTTTGGTCTCTTCACCGATCATACGCTGGAATTCGCGTACGATAGTCGGGAACGGGTGCGGACCTGCGGCTGTGCCGAGCATGTAGTGCGCGGTGTCGTAGCTGCCAGACCAGTCGCGCAGCGCTTCGTTACAGGCATCTTTCAGCGTGGCGGAACCGCTGTGTACCGGGATCACTTCTGCCCCCATCAGGCGCATACGGAAGACGTTCGGAGACTGACGCTCAACATCTTTCGCCCCCATATAGATTCGGCATTTCAGGCCGAGCAGGGCGCTGGCAAGTGCAGAGGCCACGCCGTGCTGACCTGCGCCGGTTTCAGCGATGATTTCGGTTTTGCCCATACGCTTCGCGAGCAGCGCCTGGCCCAGCACCTGGTTAGTTTTATGCGCACCGCCGTGCAGCAGATCTTCACGCTTCAGATAAAGCGTGGTTTTGGTGCCTTCCGTCAGGTTGCGGCATTTGGTCAGCGCGGTCGGACGACCGGCGTAATTCTTCAGCAGGTCGGTAAATTCCGCCTGAAACGCCGGATCCTTCTGCGCGCTGACAAAGGCTTCTTCCAGCTGGCGCAGCGCGGGCATCAGGATTTGCGGGACGTACATCCCGCCGAACTCACCAAAATACGGGTTTAGTAATGTCGTCATCTTCTCTTCCTTAATATGCACGCAGAGTTTTAAAAACCGAGGCCAGTTTGTTGGCATCTTTAATACCCGGTTGGGACTCTACGCCTGAATTGAAATCGAGGCCTGCGCAGCCGGTTTTGGCGGCTTCTACGCAGTTATCCGGGCTTAATCCGCCCGCCAGCAGGACGTTGTCCAGCTTTTCGCCGCTCAGCAGTGACCAGTCAAAACGCTGGCCGGTGCCGCCCTGGCCGTTATCGAGCACGTATTTATCCACATGGTTAAGGTTACGTGCGGGCAGGGTCTCGCCGACGCTTTGCGCTTTCCAAATCTGAACCTGAGGCGCCAGTGCGGCGTGCAGGGCATCGATATACGCCTGATCTTCGCTGCCGTGAAGCTGCACCGCGCTCAGGGATAACGCCTCGGCTTTTGCCGCAACGTCTTCAATATCTGCATTGCGGAAAACGCCCACGTAGCTGAGCGGAGCCGCTGCAATGATCTTACGCGCCTGCTCTTCGCTGACCGCGCGAGGGGACGAATCAACAAAGATCAGCCCGCCATAAATCGCCCCGGCTTCGTACGCGGCCTGGGCATCCTGTTCGCGGGTTAAGCCGCAGACTTTGTTTTCACCCAGCAGCACGCGACGCACAGCCGCGTTGAGATCGTCATGCTCCATCATGGCGGAGCCAATCAGGAAACCGTTGGCGAAGTGGCTCAGCTCGCGCACCTGGGCGTAGCTGTTAATGCCGGATTCGCTGATAACCGTGACGCCAGATCCGAGACGCGGTGCCAGCTGGCGCGTGCGGTTCAGGTCAATGGACAGGTCGCGCAGATCGCGGTTGTTAATGCCGACCACTTTGGCTTCCAGCGCTATGGCGCGCTCAAGCTCTTCTTCGTTGCTCACTTCGGTCAGCACGCCCATGTTCAGGCTGTGCGCGACGGCGGAGAGTTGGCGATACTGCTCGTCGTCGAGCACCGAGAGCATCAGCAGGCAGGCATCGGCCTGGTAGAAACGCGCCAGCCAGATCTGATACGGATCGATAATAAAGTCTTTGCACAGGATCGGCTGCGGCGCGATGCCGCTGACGATCGGCAGAAAATCGAAGCTGCCCTGGAAATATTTTTCATCCGTCAGCACGGAGATGGCGGACGCATGATGCTTATAAATACCGGCAATACGCGCCGGGTCAAAATCGTCACGAATAACGCCTTTCGACGGGGACGCTTTTTTGCACTCAAGAATAAACGCGGTGCGCGCACCCTGCAGGGCATCATAGAAACGTCGTTGGCTTGGTACGACGTCATTCTGGAAGCTGGCAAGCGGCTGCTGTTGCTTGCGGGCTTCTACCCAGATGGCCTTATCGGCAACGATTTTCGCTAAAACGGTTTGCATTCTTTACCCTCTTGCCGCAAGTGCGGTAACGCGATCGTAAGCTGCACCGGAGCGCAGTACATCCAAAACTTTTTGAACGTTGGCCTTCAGGTCTTCCTCACCGTACAAACGCATCAGCATAGCGACGTTGGCAGCCACGGCGGCCTCGTGGGCAACCTCTCCTTTACCTTGTAATAAGCGCGTGAGAATGTCACGGTTTTCTTCCGGCGTACCGCCTGCCAGCGCTTCCTGGCGATACGGCGCTAAGCCGAAGTCAGCAGCCTCAAGCTGGTAACTCATAATTTCACCGTTGTTCAGTTCGGCAACCAGCGTCGGGGCATGCAGCGATACTTCATCCATACCGCCGCTGTGTACCACGGCGGCACGTTTGTAGCCCAGCACGCGCAGTGTTTCAGCAATCGGCAGAACCAGTTCCGGGCTATAAACGCCAATCAGCGCCAGCGGTGGATGGGCCGGGTTGATCAGCGGGCCGAGCACGTTAAACAGCGTGCGAGTTTTAAGCTGCTGTCGCACTGGCATCGCGTGGCGGAAACCGGTGTGATACTTCGGTGCAAACAGGAAGCAGACGCCCAGGTCATCCAGCGCTTCACGGGAACGCTCGGCGTTCATATCGAGATTAATACCGAATGCGGCGAGCAAATCAGACGAGCCTGACCGGCTGGAAACGCTTCGGTTACCGTGTTTCGCGACCTTCAAACCACACGCTGCCGCCACGAATGCGCTGGCGGTGGAGATATTGATGCTGTTACTGCCGTCACCGCCGGTGCCGACAATATCGGCAAACTGATAGTCCGGGCGCGGGAACGGGGCGGCATTTTCCAGCAGGGCCGTGGCGGCACCGGCGATCTCCTGCGGGCTTTCGCCGCGCACTTTCATGCTCACCAGCGCAGCCGCCAGTTGTTCAGGCTTCAGCTCGCCGCGAACCACGGCGGAGAAGAGCTGGTGGCTCTCCTGCTGGCTCAGGGTCTGCGCCTGATACAGTTTTTCCAGAATCGGCTGCAGGGTGTTGGTCTGCTCCAGCTTCTGTAACGCCCAGTCGAGCGTCTGTTCCAGCAGACGCGCGCCGTTGGAGGTCAGGATCGATTCCGGGTGGAACTGCATACCGCAGACGCGATCCGCATCATGACGCACCGCCATCACCATGCCTTCAAACGAGGCATTAATGGTCAGCCCCGCAGGAATATTGCTGCCCACCAGCGAGTGGTAGCGCGCAACCGGGAGCGGATTCGGCAGCCCGGCAAACATTGCCTGGCCGTCATGTTCAATACTGGAGGCTTTGCCGTGCAGGATCTCACCCGCCTGGCCAACGTAGCCGCCGTAGGCTTCAACAATCGCCTGATGTCCCAGACAGATGCCGACGATCGGCAGCTTGCCGCGCATACGGGTCAGCAGCTCCGGCATACAGCCCGCTTCGCTCGGTGCGCCAGGCCCCGGGGAGAGCATCAGCACCGGGTTTTGCATGGTTGCCAGACGGTCAATCAGGGTCTGCGCCGGTACGTGGTTGCGGTAGATAACGACGTTGTGACCATTAGCACGCAGCTGATCTGCCAGGTTATAGGTAAAAGAGTCGATATTATCGAGCAGCAGAATGTCAGCCATCAGAAAATCTCCTGTGCGTGGTGTGCAGTCGCAATGGCGCGAAGGACCGCACGCGCTTTACTGCGCGTTTCGTCAGCTTCAGACTGCGGAACAGAATCAAGAACAATCCCGGCACCCGCCTGGACGGTGGCAATACCGTCTTCAACATAAGCGGAGCGGATAACAATGCAGGTGTCGAGGTCACCGTGAGCCGTGAAGTAGCCCACCGCGCCGCCGTAGCTGCCGCGTCGGCGTCCTTCGGCGGCGGCAATCAACTGCATGGCGCGCACTTTCGGCGCACCGCTCAGGGTGCCCATGTTCATGCAGGCGCGGTAGGCGTGCAGAACGTCAAGGTCGTGGCGCAACTCACCCACCACGCGGGAGACCAGGTGCATGACGAACGAATAGCGGTCAACTTTGGTCAGATCCGCCACGTAGCGGCTACCAGGGGTACAAATGCGAGCCAGATCGTTACGCGCAAGGTCAACCAGCATCAGGTGCTCTGACAACTCTTTATGGTCAGTCCGCATTTCGAGTTCGATACGGCTGTCCAAATCGCGATCCAGCGAGCCGTCGGCGCGGCGTCCACGTGGACGAGTACCGGCAATCGGGTAGATCTCAATCTGACGGCTGGTGGCGTCGTACTTCAGCGAGCTTTCCGGGGATGCGCCGAACAGCGTGAAATCATTGTCCTGCATGAAGAACATGTACGGGCTTGGATTGCTCTTTTTCAGCACGTCGTAGGCTGCGAGCGGCGACGGACAGGGCAGTGAGAAGCGGCGTGAAGGCACCACCTGGAAAATTTCCCCGGCGCGAATCGCTTTTTGCATCTGGCGAACCACGGCGCCGTACTGATCGTCGGTCTGGTTAACGTCGCACGTCATTTTCTCCACCCGCTGCACAGGCAGCGCCGGTGGCTCTTCCGTCATCTGCTGCTGAAGCTGAGCGATGCGGTGCTCAAGACGATTTTTCTCAGCGGTCGATGGAGTGAACAGGCTAGCCTGAATGCGGGTGTACTTTTTCTGATGGTCGATCACCAGCAGGGTTTCAGCCAGATAGAAGCAGTAATCCGGGCAGCGGTTACCCTGTTCCGTTTCCGGCAAATCTTCGAAACCGGCAACCAGGTCGTAAGCAAACAGCCCGCCAAAGAACATCGCTTCCCGTTCCTCTGCCGGCACGGTGACAAGATTCTGCAGCAGGCGGAAGGCATCGAAAACGGAAAGAGAGCAGAGCCGCGCGTCTTCGTCCAGCAGCTGGCTGACCGCCGGGAAATGCAGAATGCGCATGTCCGGATGGCGCTCGTTTTCTATGCCAGAAGGCAGTGCGGCGTCCAGCAGTGGCAGCAGCGATGCACCATTCTCTGATAACGCCTTGATAGTGACAGTGTCACCTAAAGCGGTAATTCGCAGCGCACTGTCGACCAGCAGCAGGCTTTTGAGATCGTCTTTACTGTCGATATCCGCAGATTCCAGCAGTAGGGTAGCCGGACGCGCTCCGCAAACCTGATGAAACAGTGCGGTGGGGTTGTGACGATAGGCCGCCTCGCAGGTCAGCAGTTCGAGGTGTGGTTTGGCTGTTTGCATTATATTGTTCTCATTTTCTGTTCAAAAAAAAGCCCGCTGGGTAGCGGGCTGGGTATCTGTTTGCATTTCGCAGACGCGTGACACTGCCCGAAGATCAGGAAGTGCGCCACCAACCGTGCAAAGTGAAATGTGCTGTCATTTTCAGATACCTTTCTCGTGTGAACTTGCGTACTAGTTAACTGGTTCGGTGGCTGGTTGTCAACCCTTGATTTCAGAATTTCGCGTTAAGTCGGTATCATGGTGTTTTCGGATGTCTCCAACCTGTTATGGGAAGTGCTTTGAGCGATACCACCTACGCCATTATTTATGATTTACACAGCCATACTCAGGCCTCTGATGGCCTTCTGACGCCCGAAGCCCTGGTTCATCGTGCCGTTGAAATGCGTGTCGGCACGCTGGCGATAACCGATCACGATACGACAGATGCCATTCCGGCGGGGCGCGCTGAGATCGCCCGCAGCGGGCTGGCGCTGAACCTGATCGCCGGCGTTGAGATCTCGACCGTCTGGGAAAACCATGAAATTCATATTGTTGGCCTCAACATTGATATAGACCATCCGGCAATGTGTGCGTTTTTGCAAGAACAAAAAACACGCCGCAACCAGCGTGCAGAGATGATTGGCGAACGTCTGGAGAAGGCCCACATTCCTGGCGCACTCGAAGGGGCGCAAAAGCTGGCGAACGGTGGGGCCGTGACGCGCGGTCATTTCGCCCGTTTTCTGGTTGAGGCAGGTAAAGCGACGACCATGGCGGACGTCTTTAAACGGTATCTGGCGCGCGGGAAAACCGGATACGTTCCGCCACAGTGGTGTACAATAAAACAAGCTATTGATGTGATTCATCATTCTGGCGGTAAGGCTGTGCTGGCCCATCCGGGACGGTATAATCTTTCTGCTAAATGGCTGAAAAGACTGCTGGCACACTTTGCCGAATGCGGTGGCGAGGCAATGGAAGTTGCCCAGTGTCAGCAGGCACCCAATGAGCGTGCACAGCTTGCCACCTATGCTCGTCAGTTCGGCCTGCTTGGGTCACAGGGTTCTGATTTCCATCAGCCCTGTGCCTGGATCGAACTGGGGCGCAAGCTCTGGCTACCCGCAGGCGTTGAGCCGGTCTGGCAGCTCTGGGAACAGCCGCAGCAAATCGAAGAGAGGGAAGTATGAGTCAGTTTTTCTATATCCATCCTGATAACCCGCAGCCACGTCTGATTAACCAGGCCGTGGAGATCGTCCGCAAAGGCGGCGTCATTGTCTACCCGACCGATTCAGGCTACGCGCTGGGCTGCAAAATTGAAGATAAAGGGGCGATGGAGCGTATTTGCCGTATTCGCCAGTTGCCGGACGGTCATAATTTTACCCTCATGTGCCGCGATCTCTCTGAGCTGTCGACCTACGCGTATGTTGATAACGTGGCGTTTCGCCTGATCAAGAACAACACGCCGGGTAACTACACCTTCATTCTGAAGGGCACGAAGGAAGTACCGCGTCGTCTGCTGCAGGAAAAACGCAAAACCATCGGGATGCGCGTGCCATCGAATCCGATTGCGCAGGCGCTGCTGGAAACACTCGGCGAACCGATGCTCTCCACCTCGCTGATGCTGCCGGGAAGTGAGTTTACTGAGTCCGACCCGGAAGAGATCAAAGATCGTCTGGAGAAGGTGGTTGAGCTGATTATTCACGGTGGCTATCTTGGCCAGCAGCCGACCACCGTGGTCGACTTAACCGAAGATGCGCCGGAAGTGATTCGTGAAGGCGTGGGTGATGTTAAGCCTTTCTTGTAAAGGTGTAAGCAGATATACTACGCGGCCATCAAAGCAGGGCCCGACCCTCTTTTGACCTGATTCGACGCCTGTGAAGGCGACACCTGAGGAAGCTCAATGAGCGAGAAGTTACAGAAAGTGCTGGCGCGTGCTGGCCACGGTTCGCGCCGTGAAATCGAAGCCATTATTGAAGCGGGTCGCGTGAGTGTGGACGGTAAAATCGCCACGCTGGGTGACCGCGTAGAAATCGTCCCGGGGCTGAAGATCCGCATCGACGGTCACCTTATCTCCGTGAAAGAGTCCGCCGAACAGATCTGCCGCGTGCTGGCTTACTACAAGCCGGAAGGCGAGCTGTGTACCCGCAACGACCCGGAAGGTCGCCCGACGGTGTTCGACCGTCTGCCTAAGCTGCGTGGCGCTCGCTGGATCGCCGTAGGCCGTCTGGACGTGAACACCTGCGGCCTGCTGCTGTTTACCACCGATGGTGAACTGGCAAACCGTCTGATGCACCCAAGCCGCGAAGTGGAACGGGAATACGCGGTGCGCGTCTTCGGCCAGGTTGACGAAAATAAACTGCGCGACTTGTCGCGTGGCGTTCAACTGGAAGACGGCCCTGCGGCGTTCAAAACCATCAAGTTTACCGGTGGGGAAGGCATTAACCAGTGGTACAACGTGACCCTGACCGAAGGCCGTAACCGCGAGGTGCGTCGTCTCTGGGAAGCGGTAGGCGTCCAGGTGAGCCGTCTGATCCGTGTCCGTTACGGTGACATTCTGCTGCCTAAAGGACTGCCACGCGGTGGGTATACCGAACTGGATCTGACTCAAACCAACTACCTGCGCGAGCTGGTCGGTCTGACCCCGGAAACCACCTCTAAAGTGGCGGTTGAAAAAGATCGTCGTCGCATGAAGGCGAATCAGATCCGCCGTGCTGTGAAGCGTCACAGCCAGGTCAGCAGCAATCGTCGCTCTGGCAGCCGGAATAACAACGGTTAATCTAAAAGCCCGGTGAACGCACCGGGCTTTTTTCTTTAGTAATCAATCCCAATTTGCGCTTTGATACCTGCATCAAACGCATGCTTGACCGGACGCAGTTCGCTGACGGTATCTGCCAGCTCAATAATATCCCGATGACACCCGCGTCCCGTGATGATAACCGTCTGGTGCGCAGGGCGGTTCTTCAGTGCATCCAGCAGGGCGTTCAGCGGCAGATAGTCGTAGGCGACCATGTAGGTTATCTCATCCAGCAGAACCATATTCAGCGAGGGATCGGCCAGCATTCGCGTTGCATGCTCCCATACGGCGAGGCATGCGGCTGTATCGGTTTCCCGGTTCTGCGTGTCCCAGGTAAATCCGGTGGCCATCACCTGAAATTCAACACCGTGAGTCTCAAGTAAATTGCGCTCGCCATTGGGCCATTCGCCTTTGATAAACTGGATCACGCCCACTTTCTGCCCGTGTCCGACGGCACGCGTCGCCGTGCCAAACGCGGCGGTGGTTTTCCCTTTACCGTTGCCGGTAAATACGATGAGGATCCCACGCTCGTCCTGGGCTGCGGCAACGCGTGCATCAACCTGTTCTTTCAGACGCTGCTGGCGCTGCTGATGGCGTTCATCACTCATTGCGAAATCCCCGGTTTGCGGTTGGGTTGGGCATCAAAAGTCATCCCGGTTTTACGGCGACTGTCATCACCCATCAGCCAGAGATAGAGCGGCATAATGTCTGCCGGCATTTTCAGCTTTTGCGGATCTTCCGTAGGGAAAGCGCTGGCGCGCATTTTTGTCCGCGTTCCGCCAGGGTTAATGCAGTTTACGCGCAGATGACGGTTTTGATACTCCTCCGCCAGCACCTGCATCATGCCTTCGGTCGCAAATTTCGAGACGGCATAAGCCCCCCAGTTGGCGCGTCCCTCACGGCCTACGCTGGAAGAGGTGAAGACCAGCGAACCAGACTCAGAATTGAGCAATAAAGGAAGCAAAGCCTGGGTGAGGAAAAAGGTTCCATTAATGTTTACCTGCATTACCTGCTGCCAAATCTCAGGATCTTGTTCATCCATTGGGCGTACTTCGCCCAATAAGCCTGCGTTGTGCAACACGCCGTCCAGACGGGGATAATGAGTGCTGATACGCTGGGCAAGTTCCTGACAGCTAGTGGGCGTGCAGGTAAGTAAATCGAGGGTGTACCAGGACGCAGCGATGCCGCCAGCAGATTCAATCTCCTGAGCGACTCTCCTGAGTTTTTCTTCATTACGACCCGTCAGGATGACGCTGGCACCATATTCAGCGTACGTCAGGGCGGCTTCACGACCAATGCCGTCGCTGGCACCAGTGACAAGTATGATCCGGTTCTGGAGCAGATTTTTTTGCGGTTGATAATGCACGGTGACTCCTCTGGCGCACTGGAGCTTGATGGCGCCTTCTTTTATGACTTTTCGGCTTTATGCCCGAATTAGCCTAATAATTCAATCAGTCTACAGGACGGATTACTGTAAAATTAACAATTTGCAAATATTTAAACTCCAGACCGGGGATTCCTGAAGGCGGCTCGCAGAGGTAATGTCACGAGCGAGACGCATGGGCAGGGCTGTTGTACACTGCCGTGAAAGATTCGTGGTTAAATCAAGGTGGAACGCGTGGAATTACTTTCTCAATATGGGTTGTTTTTGGCCAAAATCGCGACGGTGGTGATTGCCATTGCGGTGGTTGCCGTTCTGATCGTCAACCTGACGCAGCGCAAGCGTCAGCGTGGGGAGTTACGCATCACTCGCCTGAGCGAGCAGTATAAAGAAATGCAGGAAGAGATGTCTCTGGCGCTGCTTGATAGCCATCAACAGAAACTCTGGCTTAAAGCGCAGAAGAAAAAGCATAAACAGGAAGCCAAAGCGGCTAAGGCAAAAGCGAAGCTTGCCGCGCCGCAGGATGAGGCAAAACCTCGCGTCTATGTGCTCGATTTTAAAGGCAGCATGGATGCGCATGAAGTCTCCTCCCTGCGCGAAGAAGTGACGGCAGTATTAGCGGTAGCGAAACCACAGGATCAGGTGGTGGTCCGTCTTGAGAGTCCTGGCGGGGTGGTCCACGGTTACGGACTGGCGGCTTCGCAGCTGCAGCGCCTGCGTGAAAAACAGATCCCGCTGACCGTAGCCGTGGACAAAGTGGCCGCAAGCGGGGGATATATGATGGCCTGCGTGGCGGACAAAATTGTCGCGGCGCCGTTCTCTATCATTGGCTCAATTGGCGTGGTCGCGCAGATCCCGAACTTTAACCGCTTCCTGAAAAATAAAGAGATTGATATCGAACTTCACACCGCGGGGCAGTATAAACGTACCCTGACGCTGCTGGGAGAGAACACGGAAGAAGGGCGTCAAAAATTCCGCGAAGACCTGAACGAAACCCACCACTTGTTTAAAGATTTTGTGCACCGTATGCGCCCCTCGCTTGATATCGAACATGTCGCAACCGGTGAACACTGGTATGGCACGCAGGCCCAGGATAAAGGGCTGGTGGACGAGGTGGGGACCAGTGACGATCTGCTCCTGAACCTGATGGAAGGGCGCGAACTGGTTGGCGTGCGCTTCACACAGCGTAAGCGTCTGCTGGACCGCTTTACCAATAGTGCCGCAGAAAGTGCAGATCGCTTGCTGCTACGCTGGCTACAGCGCGGTCAAAAACCGCTGCTGTAAACAAAAACGCGAGGCAGTTGCCTCGCGTTTTGCATTAATCGATCAGGTGATATTTCTCTGAGAGCGTATGCGCCAGGTATTTAAACATGTTGAATACCGCGGTGCTTTTCGGGGTGGGTAAACCCTGTTCATCAAGGAAATATTCACCGCTGAAAACAAGCACGCCGTTACGCTGTTCCACGCCAGTGGCCTCAATGCCCGCCAGGGTGTCTTCATGATCGCGAATGAGTTTATTTGCTTCAATAAGCAGAGACGCTCGGTCAATAGGTTGGGTCGTACTGTGCATAATCCACTCCTTAAACAATGACAGTAGTTTACGCCCGGGGCGCGTTGGGGGCAAATTTTCCCTGTAATCTGAGAGGGTAAGGTGAAGGGGTCTGGCTGGCATGATTTGCTTTTGCATGCTAATAAAGTTGCGTAACGAATTTTATCAGGTACAGTGTGCGCTTTCGTCATTCTGGCAACAGAATTGCTTGACATTCGACCGGGAATTCGTCACGAATTATATTAAGTGCGAGAAAAATACCCGATAAGTCAATAACCTGGATGTTATCTTTCTGACGTCCGGTAAGACAAAGGGGTTGATATCCCCTGGCGCAGTCGCAATATCAATGGCTCGTCGTCAGCGGAAGGGAAATCAACGTGCGGCGTATTCCTGGAAGAATTAAATTAGGTAAAGGTGAATATGGGTAAAGCTCTCGTCATCGTTGAGTCCCCGGCAAAAGCCAAAACGATCAATAAGTATCTGGGTAATGACTACGTGGTTAAGTCCAGCGTCGGTCATATCCGCGATTTGCCGACCAGTGGCTCAGCCAGCAAAAAGAGCGCAGACTCTACCTCCACCAAAGGGGCTAAAAAGCCTAAAAAGGATGAACGTAGCGCGCTTGTCAACCGCATGGGTGTTAACCCATGGCATAACTGGGATGCACAATATGAAGTGCTGCCAGGTAAAGAAAAAGTCGTTAACGAGCTGAAGCAGCTTGCTGAAAAAGCAGACCACATCTATCTCGCAACCGACCTTGACCGCGAAGGGGAAGCCATTGCCTGGCACCTGCGGGAAGTGATCGGGGGTGACGACAAACGCTACAGCCGTGTAGTGTTTAACGAAATTACTAAGAATGCGATTCGTCAGGCGTTTGAGAAGCCGGGCGAACTGAACATTGACCGTGTAAACGCGCAGCAGGCACGTCGCTTTATGGACCGTGTCGTGGGCTACATGGTTTCGCCACTGCTGTGGAAAAAGGTTGCGCGTGGTCTGTCCGCCGGTCGTGTGCAGTCCGTAGCCGTACGTCTTGTCGTCGAGCGCGAACGCGAAATTAAAGCCTTCGTCCCGGAAGAGTTCTGGGAAGTTGACGCCAATGTGACTACGCCGGGCGGTGACGCTCTGCCGCTGCAGGTCAGTCATCACAACGACAAACCTTTCCGTCCTGAGAACCGTGACCAGACTATGGCTGCGGTGGCGCTGCTGGAAAAAGCACGTTATCAGGTGCTGGATCGCGAAGATAAACCGACCAGCAGCAAGCCTGGTGCGCCGTTTATCACCTCAACGCTGCAGCAGGCGGCGAGCACGCGTCTGGGTTACGGCGTGAAGAAAACCATGATGATGGCGCAGCGCTTGTATGAAGCGGGTTACATCACTTACATGCGTACTGACTCCACCAACCTGAGCCAGGACGCTGTTAATATGGTCCGCGGCTATATCAGTGACAATTTCGGCATAAAATACCTGCCGGAAAGTGCGAATCAGTACGCCAGCAAAGAGAATTCCCAGGAAGCGCACGAAGCAATTCGTCCTTCTGACGTCTCCGTCCTCGCGGAATCGTTAAAAGATATGGAAGCGGATGCGCAGAAGCTGTATCAGCTGATCTGGCGCCAGTTTGTCGCCTGTCAGATGACGCCTGCGAAATACGACTCCACAACGCTGACCGTCGGCGCGGGTGATTTCCGCCTGAAGGCGCGCGGTCGTATTCTGCGCTTCGATGGCTGGACCAAAGTGATGCCTGCGCTGCGTAAAGGCGATGAAGACAGAACGCTGCCTGCGGTTAATAAAGGTGACGAGTTGTCGCTTGTCGATCTGGTTCCGGCGCAGCACTTCACCAAGCCGCCTGCACGCTTCAGTGAGGCCTCGCTGGTTAAAGAGCTGGAAAAACGCGGGATCGGTCGTCCGTCGACCTATGCGTCGATCATTTCGACCATTCAGGATCGTGGCTACGTCCGTGTTGAAAACCGTCGCTTCTACGCTGAAAAAATGGGTGAGATTGTCACCGACCGTCTGGAAGCCAACTTCCGCGAGTTGATGAACTACGACTTCACCGCGCAGATGGAAGACAGCCTCGATGAGGTTGCCAGCCACAAGGCGGAGTGGAAGAAGGTTCTCGACAGCTTCTTCAGCGACTTTACCGACCAGCTTGAGAAAGCCGAGAAAGACCCTGAAGAGGGCGGCATGCTGCCTAACCAGATGGTCCTGACCAGCATTGACTGTCCAACCTGTGGCCGCAAGATGGGTATCCGTACCGCAACCACGGGTGTGTTCCTGGGCTGCTCCGGTTACGCGCTGTCGCCGAAAGAGCGCTGCAAAACCACTATCAACCTGGTACCTGAGAACGAAGTGCTCAACGTGCTGGAAGGTGACGATGCAGAAACCAACGCCCTGCGCGCCAAGCGTCGCTGTCAGAAATGCGGCACAGCGATGGACAGCTACCTGATCGATCCTAAACGTAAACTGCACGTCTGCGGTAATAACCCGACCTGCGACGGATATGAGATCGAAGAAGGTGAGTTCCGCATTAAGGGCTATGACGGCCCGATCGTTGAGTGCGAGAAGTGCGGTTCTGAAATGCACCTGAAAATGGGGCGCTTCGGTAAGTACATGGCGTGCACTAACGACGACTGTAAAAACACGCGTAAAATTCTGCGTAACGGTGAAGTGGCTCCTCCGAAGGAAGATCCGGTTCCGCTACCAGAGCTGCCGTGTGAGAAGTCAGATGCTTACTTTGTGCTGCGTGACGGTGCTGCCGGCGTGTTCCTGGCGGCCAACACCTTCCCGAAATCACGTGAAACGCGTGCGCCGCTGGTGGAAGAGCTGTATCGCTTCCGCGATCGCCTGCCGGAAAAACTGCGCTATCTGGCCGACGCGCCACAGCAGGATCCAGAAGGCAACAAGACCGTAGTGCGTTTTAGCCGTAAAACGAAGCAGCAGTACGTGGCTGCGGAGAAAGAGGGTAAAGCGACCGGCTGGTCGGCGTTCTTTGTTGACGGCAAGTGGGTTGAAGGCAAGAAATAATCTTCACTTACCGTAACTTACCTGTGAAAGGGCCGGATTTCCGGCCCTTTTTTATTACGTTGTTATTATTTTTTGTTACGTACTATACAGTCAGGCTATAAATGATATAGTGGTTATAGTTAACCCTTTTCTTATTATCAAATCGTCTTAAGCGATTGACCCGCGTGCGCTAAATCGGATGGTCTGGCATGAAATTACAGCAGCTTCGTTATATTGTTGAGGTGGTGAATCACAACCTTAATGTCTCTTCTACCGCTGAGGGGCTTTATACCTCGCAGCCAGGCATCAGCAAACAGGTTCGCATGCTGGAGGATGAGTTAGGCATCCAGATTTTCGCCCGTAGCGGTAAGCACCTCACACAGGTGACGCCAGCCGGGCAGGAAATTATTCGGATTGCGCGGGAAGTGCTTTCCAAAGTCGATGCGATTAAATCTGTGGCGGGGGAGCATACCTGGCCAGACAAAGGCTCGCTCTACATCGCAACCACCCACACGCAGGCGCGTTATGCGCTGCCAGGCGTCATTAAAGGCTTTATCGAGCGTTATCCCCGCGTCTCTTTGCATATGCACCAGGGCTCTCCGACGCAAATTGCTGAAGCGGTCTCCAAGGGCAATGCGGACTTTGCCATCGCGACGGAAGCTCTTCATCTTTATGACGATCTGGTGATGTTGCCGTGCTACCACTGGAACCGCTCCATTGTCGTGACGCCCGACCACCCGCTGGCGGGGAAAGGTTCGGTGACGATCGAAGAGCTGGCGCAATATCCGCTCGTGACATACACGTTCGGCTTTACCGGGCGTTCTGAGCTTGATACGGCATTCAACCGCGCGGGCTTAACGCCGCGAATCGTCTTTACCGCAACCGACGCCGATGTGATTAAAACCTATGTACGTCTGGGACTGGGGGTAGGGGTGATTGCCAGTATGGCGGTTGACCCGGTTTCCGACCCGGATCTGGTACGCCTTGATGCGCATGATGTCTTCAGCCATAGCACGACCAAGATTGGCTTCCGCCGCAGTACTTTCCTGCGCAGCTATATGTATGATTTTATTCAACGCTTCGCCCCGCATTTAACCCGCGACGTGGTTGATACCGCCGTTGCTTTGCGCTCAAACGAAGATATCGAAGAGATGTTTAAAGACATCAAACTTCCTGCCAAATAATCACTCCCGGTATCTTTCCCCTGCGGAGAGATACCGAAATAACCTCTCAAACCTAAATCAGAATTATCATCATCTGCACTTTAGTGCCATATAATGTCAGTATCCATTAAGACTGTGTGGTTTTAATGTCGCGAATTGGCGACAAAAGTAGAAAGTATTTTACGCCTTCGCAAATATTTCTTTTCAATTATTTATTTCTGGTCAAAAGATTGAATATTCGCGGGAAGAGATACGTAAATTCACTGGCTTTTCGGCTAAAGTTTCTTTAGGATTTATCTCATCAGATGATTAATTGTACCAATTGTTTGGTCCTAAAATGATAAGCGATGTCGATTGTATGAGGTTAGCAATGCCTTCAGGAAGTGAAGAACCGCAAAGGGATCCTGCGCTCAAGCGTAAAGCCTGGCTGGCGGTCTTTCTCGTCTCTACCCTGTTTTGGGTGGTGGTTGCTCTCCTGGCCTGGAGATATTGGGGTTGAATATGGCAGTGACGGTACGTTCTGAAACGCTAAAACCAATGTGTCAACACCGTGACAACGGGCACAAAGCTCGCAAAGCACCTGCGACTACCGTACCTGCGTCCTGGAAGCTGACAGCACAGCAGCAAGCATTTATTGATGTGTTCGCGGAAGACGAACCCAAAAAACAATAATTTAGTTTTTTTGCGTAATGATGCAAATAGTCTGAATAAAGACTCTGTGCTTTTGTACTCTTTAATAAATACACATCAGCAATATAGACCTGAGGGCTGACCTCGGAATCTTTAATAATTAAAGCCTGGTGCCCCTATGATGAATAACATGACAACTCTCAAATACTGGTCATGGATCGGCGTTTTTTCCGTGTCGATTCTCTTCTGGTGTCAGCTTATCTGGCTGGCTATCCACTAAATGCTAAAACCTCGCTGCGGCGGGGTTTTTTGTTTTTATGCTTCACCAGAACCTTCCTGGATTTATCAATTTGGGTTGTTATCAAAACGTTACGACATCTTTGTGTTATCTTTAATTACGGCCCTGATGATTGTCAGGGTTTCCCTGTGATTAAGGAGGAGCTTATGTCGTTAACCCTACGCGAAGCCAGTAAGGATACGTTGCAGGCAGAAAATAAAACCTGGCATTACTATAGCTTGCCGCTGGCAGCCAACACGCTTGGAGACATTTCGCGGTTACCCAAGTCGTTGAAAGTTTTACTGGAAAACCTCCTGCGCTGGCAGGATGAAGATTCTGTCACCGCCGAGGACATTCACGCTCTGGCAGGATGGCTCAAGGATGCCCATGCTGACAGAGAAATAGCCTATCGCCCGGCAAGGGTCCTGATGCAGGATTTCACCGGCGTACCTGCCGTCGTTGATTTAGCCGCCATGCGTGAAGCGGTAAAACGTCTGGGTGGCGATACGGCAAAAGTGAATCCACTTTCCCCCGTCGATCTGGTTATTGACCACTCGGTGACCGTTGACCATTTTGGCGATGATGATGCGTTTGGTGAGAACGTGCGTCTGGAGATGGAGCGTAATCATGAACGCTATGTTTTCCTGAAGTGGGGACAGCAGGCTTTCAGCCGCTTCAGCGTTGTTCCACCGGGCACCGGCATCTGTCACCAGGTGAATCTCGAATATCTTGGCAAAGCCGTCTGGAGCGAATTACAGGATAAGGAATGGGTCGCTTACCCGGATACGCTGGTTGGTACGGATTCCCATACCACCATGATCAACGGCCTGGGCGTTTTGGGCTGGGGTGTCGGCGGCATCGAAGCGGAAGCGGCGATGCTTGGGCAACCTGTCTCCATGCTCATTCCTGATGTCGTCGGTTTCAAACTAACAGGTAAGCTCTCAGAAGGGATTACCGCCACGGACCTGGTGTTGACGGTTACCCAGATGCTGCGTAAGCATGGCGTGGTTGGCAAGTTTGTTGAATTCTACGGCGACGGACTTGATTCATTGCCGCTGGCGGATCGCGCCACTATCGCCAATATGGCGCCGGAATATGGCGCAACCTGCGGCTTTTTCCCAATCGATAATGTCACGCTGGAATATATGCGTCTGAGTGGTCGCAGCGAAGAACAGGTGGCGCTGGTCGAGGCCTACACCAAAGCGCAGGGCATGTGGCGCAATCCCGGGGATGAACCGGTCTTTACCAGCACGCTGGCGCTGGATATGGGCGCGGTTGAAGCGAGTCTGGCGGGGCCAAAACGGCCTCAGGATCGCGTTGCCCTGAACGATGTGCCAAAGGCGTTTGCGGCCAGCAATGAGCTGGAAGTGAATACGGCACAAAAGGATCACCGTCCGGTCGACTATGTCATGAACGGGCATCAGTATCAGCTCCCTGATGGTGCTGTGGTCATCGCCGCAATTACATCCTGCACCAATACCTCCAACCCAAGCGTACTGATGGCCGCCGGGCTGCTGGCGAAAAAAGCGGTGGAGCTGGGCCTCAAGCCTCAGCCATGGGTGAAAGCCTCTCTCGCGCCGGGCTCCAAAGTGGTTTCCGATTATCTTGCGCAGGCCAGGTTGACCCCGTATCTGGATGAACTGGGTTTTAACCTGGTTGGCTATGGCTGTACCACCTGTATCGGTAACTCCGGTCCGCTACCGGAACCGATTGAAGTGGCTATCAAGCAGGGCGATTTGACCGTTGGCGCAGTGCTTTCGGGCAACCGAAACTTTGAAGGTCGTATTCATCCGCTGGTCAAAACCAACTGGCTGGCGTCACCGCCGCTGGTCGTGGCTTACGCGCTGGCCGGGAATATGAACATCAACCTGGTTACCGATCCGATTGGTCACGATCGCAGGAACGAGCCGGTCTATCTGAAAGATATCTGGCCGTCGTCGCGAGAAATTGCCCGTGCGGTAGAAAAAGTGTCGACCGAAATGTTCCGCAAAGAGTATGCGGAGGTGTTTGAAGGCACGCCGGAATGGAAAGCCATCAACATCGTCGGCTCGGATACCTATGACTGGCAGGATGATTCAACCTATATCCGCCTGTCGCCATTCTTCGATGAAATGCTGGCTGAGCCTGCGCCGCTTCAGGATATCCACGGCGCGCGCATTCTCGCGATGCTGGGGGATTCTGTCACCACGGACCATATCTCACCGGCGGGAAGCATCAAAGCCGATAGCCCGGCTGGACGCTATCTGCAAAGCCGGGGTGTAGAACGCCGTGATTTTAACTCCTATGGTTCTCGCCGGGGCAACCATGAAGTGATGATGCGCGGGACGTTTGCCAACATTCGTATCCGTAATGAAATGGTGCCGGGTGTGGAAGGCGGCATGACGCGTCATCTGCCGGGAACGGAGGTCGTTTCCATTTATGATGCGGCCGTCAAATACCAGCAGGAAGGCACGCCGCTGGCGGTCATTGCCGGGAAGGAGTACGGATCTGGCTCAAGCCGCGACTGGGCAGCAAAAGGGCCGCGCCTGCTCGGGGTTCGGGTGGTCATCGCCGAATCGTTCGAACGTATTCACCGCTCGAATCTGATCGGGATGGGGATCCTGCCACTCGAATTTCCACAGGGCGTCACCCGTAAAACGCTGGGCCTGACCGGGGAGGAGCAGATTGACATTAGCGGTCTGCAAAATCTGCAGCCGGGTAAAACGGTTCCCGTGAAGTTAACGCGGGCAGATGGGAAGATTGAGGTGCTGGAATGCCGTTGCCGCATCGATACGGCAACAGAGCTGACCTATTACCAGAACGACGGCATTTTGCACTATGTGATCCGTAAGATGCTGGATTGAAAGAAAACGCCCGGCTTTACGGCCGGGCTTTCAGGATTACTCGCTGAGCAGATGGCCCATTTTCGCGGCTTTGGTGTCGAGGTAGTGCGCGTTTTTCGGGTTACGTCCTACAATCAGCGGCACGCGTTCGACGATGTTGATCCCCGCCTCGGTCAGAATTTCGACCTTTTTAGGGTTATTGGTCAACAGACGCACTTCATCCACGCCCAGCAGCTTGAACATATCTGCACACAGGGTGAAATCGCGTTCGTCAGCGGCAAAGCCCAGCTGGTGGTTGGCTTCTACCGTGTCGTAACCCTGGTCCTGTAGCGCATAAGCGCGGATTTTATTCAGCAGACCAATATTACGCCCCTCCTGACGGTGATACAGCAGCACGCCACGGCCTTCTTCCGCAATGTGCGAGAGGGCGGCTTCGAGCTGGAAACCGCAGTCACAGCGCAAGCTGAACAGCGCATCGCCGGTCAAACACTCTGAATGTACGCGGGACAGCACCGGCGTCTGCCCTGCAATGTCGCCATAGACCAGCGCGACGTGATCTTGTCCGGTTGCCAGTTCTTCAAAACCCACCATCAGGAAATCGCCCCATGGGGTTGGCAGTTTGGCTTCTGCCACACGTTTAAGCTGCATGTGATTCTCCAGAATCGGCTGACACGTTTCGTGCCGTCTGCCTGTTTGGCTTTCTCTATCTGTTCATTTTGCCACAAGCTCCTCAAGTTCGCCTAATCACCACCATGCTATACGCGCGTTAAACGCACGATCCGACATATCCACCACATCGATGAATTTCAGTTATGATTGTGGTGCTTAGCATAAAAGGAGAAGACATGCTTTCAATCGCCAGACGAACGGCAGCGGGTGCGGCCGTACTACTTGTGATGCCTTTGGTTGTATGGTGCTCCGGCTGGATGTGGCAGCCGGGCCAAAACGCCATGTGGCTGAAAACGTTATACTGGATCACGGAAACGGTGACACAGCCGTGGGGGATCATCACGCATGTTCTTCTCTGCGCCTGGTTCCTGTGGTGCCTGCGTTTTCGTCTTCGCGCAGCGCTGGTGTTATTTGCTATCCTCGGCGGGGCCATTCTGGTGGGGCAGGGCGTAAAATCCTGGGTTAAAGATCGTGTACAGGAGCCGCGTCCTTTCGTCATCTGGATGGAAAAAACGCACCATGTGCCAGTAGATGAGTTCTACACTTTAAAACGTAAAGATCGCGGTGCGCTGGTAAAAGAGCAGCTTGCAGAACAAGAGGATATTCCGGCATTTTTGCGTAAACACTGGCAAAAAGAGACCGGTTTCGCGTTTCCTTCCGGGCACACGATGTTTGCCGCAAGCTGGGCGTTACTCGGCGTCGGGTTATTGTGGCCGCGGCGCCGGACGGTCACTATTGCGATTCTGTTAGTCTGGGCAACCGGCGTGATGGGGAGCCGTTTACTGCTGGGGATGCACTGGCCGCGTGATTTAGTCGTGGCCACGCTGATTTCCTGGCTGCTGGTAACGTTAGCCACCTGGCTTGCCGAACGATTCTGTGGGCCGCTGACGCCGCCACCGGAAGAGAAGGAAGAAATCGCCGAGCGCGAGCAAAGCGGTGTCTGAAGGTTGATTTTCCGTATTTTGCCCATAAATCCATGACGGGCGCGCAACTTTTTCCGTTTCGCCCCCGTCACTAAAATGGTAGTTTATAAGGCTGATTGCGGTGAGTTGAACAGACTTTATTCGCTTGAACCACATAACGGGAAGTCATGTGAAATATTTACTCATTTTCTTACTGGTGTTGGCGATTTTTGTTATTTCCGTCACCTTAGGTGCGCAAAACGATCAGCAGGTGACCTTTAACTATCTGCTTGCACAGGGCGAGTACCGGGTATCGAGCCTGCTCGCGGTCCTTTTCGCCGCCGGTTTTATCATCGGCTGGCTGGTGTGTGGTCTCTTCTGGCTTAAAGTTCGTGTTTCGCTTGTGCGCGCTGAACGTAAAATCAAACGCCTTGAACATCAAATTGCGCCCGCGACTGACATTCCGGAGAGTTCTGGTGTGCCGGTAGCCAAGGAATAATCGAATATGCTGGAGTTGTTGTTTCTGCTTTTGCCTGTAGCCGCAGCCTATGGCTGGTATATGGGCCGCAGAAGTGCGCAACAAACAAAACAGGATGAGGCCAACCGACTCTCCCGCGACTATGTAGCGGGGGTGAACTTCCTCCTGAGCAATCAACAGGATAAAGCGGTTGATCTGTTCCTTGATATGTTGAAAGAGGATACGGGCACCGTAGAAGCGCATCTCACCCTGGGCAACCTGTTCCGCTCGCGCGGTGAGGTTGATCGCGCTATTCGTATTCACCAGACGCTGATGGAAAGCGCGTCGTTAACCTACGATCAACGCTTGCTGGCCGTTCAACAGCTGGGACGTGATTACATGGCGGCGGGGCTGTACGACCGTGCCGAAGATATGTTCACCCAATTGGTTGATGAGACCGACTTCCGTATCAGTGCGCTCCAGCAGTTACTGCAGATTTACCAGGCGACCAGCGAATGGCAAAAAGCCATAGATACAGCCGAACGTCTGGTGAAGCTTGGCAAAGATAAGCAACGCGTAGAAATTGCTCACTTCTATTGCGAACTGGCGCTTCAGCAAATGGGCAACGACGACATGGATAAAGCCATGGCACTGCTGAAGAAAGGCGCCGCTGCGGATCGCAACAGCGCACGAATCTCCATCATGATGGGGCGCGTCTTTATGGCGAATGGCGACTACGCCAAAGCCGTTGAAAGCCTGTTGCGGGTTATCGACCAGGATAAAGAGTTGGTCAGTGAAACGCTGGAAATGCTGCAAACCTGCTATCAACAGCTCGACAAGCAGGATGAGTGGGTAGCATTCCTGCGTCGTTGCGTGGAAGAAAATACTGGCGCCACCGCTGAACTGATGCTCTCAGACGTTGTTGAGCAGTATGAGGGAAGCGACACCGCGCAGGTTTATATTACGCGTCAGCTGCAGCGTCATCCGACCATGCGGGTGTTCCATAAGCTGATGGATTACCACCTGAACGACGCAGAAGAAGGGCGTGCCAAAGAGAGCCTGATGGTGCTGCGCGATATGGTCGGCGAGCAGGTACGCAGTAAGCCGCGCTACCGCTGCCAGAAGTGCGGTTTTACTGCCTATACGCTGTACTGGCACTGTCCTTCGTGCCGCGCCTGGTCAACCATCAAGCCGATTCGTGGTCTTGACGGGCAGTAATTTTTTAAAACGCCTCATTTTAGTTACAACATACTGTTGGGTTTTTGTCACTGAGTCAGCACCGTGCAATTTTTCGGTCAGGCAGGAAAGGAAATCGATTCTGTCAATTTCCACCGCTGGCAGGTAGAATGCTGGCCGTTTATCTGTTCCGCGCCGCTGCGCGCCCATAGACGAAAAGGGCTGGTCATGACGTCTGTTACTTCCTCCGCTTCCCGCGTAATTACTGATTCTCCTGTTGTTGTTGCGCTTGATTATAATAACCGCGACACCGCGCTGGCCTTTGTTGATGGTATCGATCCGCGAGATTGCCGTCTGAAAGTTGGCAAAGAGATGTTTACGCTGTTTGGTCCGCAAATTGTCCGCGATCTTCAGCAGCGTGGGTTTGACGTTTTCCTGGACCTGAAATTCCATGATATTCCCAACACCACTGCGCATGCCGTCGCTGCAGCAGCCGAGCTTGGTGTGTGGATGGTCAACGTCCATGCATCGGGTGGGGCGCGTATGATGACCGCCGCGCGCGAGGCGCTGGTGCCCTTCGGCAAAGATGCACCGCTCCTGATTGCGGTCACCGTGCTGACCAGCATGGATGAATCTGACCTGCGCGATCTTGGCGTGACGTTGTCACCTGCTGAGCAAGCTGAACGTCTGGCTCGTCTGACGCAAAACTGTGGTCTCGATGGGGTAGTCTGTTCAGCCCAGGAGGCGGTGCGCTTCAAATCCGAACTGGGCCAACAATTTAAGCTTATCACGCCGGGTATTCGTCCCGCGGGCAGTGAGGTTGGCGATCAGCGCCGCATTATGACGCCAGAGCAAGCGTTGGCTGCAGGTGTAGATTATATGGTGATCGGCCGTCCCGTTACGCAATCTGCGGATCCGGCGCAGACGCTAAAAGCGATCAACGCGTCATTGAAAAAGGGTGCCTGATGAGCGATTCCAACAGCCGCCTGGTCTACTCCACCGGCACCGGGCGTATCGATGAGCCAAAAGAGAAAGCTGAACGTCCTAAAGGTGATGGCATCGTGCGCATCCAGCGTCAGACCAGTGGTCGCAAGGGCAAGGGAGTGTGCCTGATTACCGGTATCGATCTGGATGATGCGGAGCTGGCTAAACTGGCCGCAGAATTAAAAAAGAAATGCGGCTGCGGCGGTGCCGTGAAAGATGGCGTGATCGAAATTCAGGGCGACAAACGCGATTTAATTAAAACGCTGCTCGAAGCCAAAGGAATGAAAGTTAAACTGGCGGGTGGCTAAATTAAAAGAGCCACGGCGTTAACCGTGGCTCTTTATACGTGTGTAAGTCAGACCTGAAAAATACTGAATATATTATTAGACCGGTGAGAGCCGTTATGGTGATTATTTGCCCACCTGGTGACCGATAATGCCGCCGACAGCAGCACCACCTAATGTACCCAGCGTACTACCATCCGTTAATACCGCACCACCAAGAGCACCGGCACCCGCACCAATCGCGGTGTTACGGTCACGTTTAGACCAGTTAGAGCAGGCGCTCAGGGACATAGCTACTGTAATTGCCAGAACAGCGGCAGCGATTTTTTTGCTGGTAAAGGTCATAATACTTTCTCCTGAATTATCGATTCACGGAAAGAAGTGCACTTTAAGTATAGACAATAGTCATACTTAAATTCTGTTTTCCATGAAAGCTAGTCGCGCAGGTGTTACGTAATCACGCAAGTGATAGTCACTTCCTGTTATATCGCTAATAATAATTTTACCTCTTTAGCCCAGGTTAAACAGGTAAAAACTCTTAAAGCAGGCTTCGGAATCATCTCAGAGAGAGGGAGAGATTTGCGCCCGTTATTCAGGCGCAGAGGAGAGTCAGGCAGGTTTTCTCACAATATCGACGGTCAGGCCGTCATGCTCAAGCTGCTGGCGATGTTCATCACTCAGTCGTTCATCGGTGATCACGCGGCTAAATCGGTTTATCGGGCCCATCATATAAGGATGTACGGAACCGAATTTAGAACTGTCGGTAAGGACAATTGCTTCACACTCTTTTTCCAGCACGGCATTTACTACGTCAGAACGCATCATATCCCGGCCGGTGAACCCGGTGTCAGGTTGCCAGCCATCAATACCAATGAACGCTTTGCTGAAATGAACCTGCTGGACATACTGGCGAGTGAGTGGTCCCACCATGCTTTCACTTTTCTTCTGGTAAATACCGCCCAGCAGAATGACCTCACAGCGCGTCTCTTTCAGCAGATGCGCAATATAGCTGCTGACGGTAATAATGGTTACGTCTTTTTGATCGGCCAGTGTGCGTGCCAGAAGGGCATTACTGCTGCCATTCTCAATAAAGACCGTTTCACCATTGTTCACTAAGGACGCAGCAAATTCTGCCAGTTCTCGTTTGAGGGCATAATTGTTCATCATGCGGGTTTCAACGTCTTCACTGTCCAGTGGGACGGCATAACCATGCGCGCGACGCAGGTAGCTCTGTTTTTCCAGAAGGTTAAGATCCTGACGGATTGTGACTTCAGAAACGCCGGTCGTTTTAGCGAGATCGACCACGCTTACGCGCCCCTGATCGATGACCATCTGCAAAATGATTTGTTGTCGGGAATTCATAGCATCCATTTAAAAAGCAAAACGAGGTCGGAAACGGTGGAGTCAAACTTCCCACGGGGCTTTTGGCTGGGCGCTTTCTGGCGCAGAATCGGAATCTTTGTGAGCCAGTAACTCTGATTTAAGGATCTCAAGATTACGGATCGCAGAGTGATAATCACCTGCAACCAGGATATCCAGCACCGTATCAATACGTCGTGCCACAGCCAGTGCATCAATGTCAGACATAATCTCACCCCAGGAGCGAAAAGTTAATATTTTCAATGATGCAGAAAAGGGGAACAAAAGAGAAGGGAAAAAATGCAATAACTAAAGTACATAAATGAAAGTGATAATTTTATTCCCTCTCATGCTGCAGGGTTAATGAGTGGATTAGTCTAAAACTGCGCGCAAGGCGCTTTTTTTTAAGAGGAATTAGACTATGACCGTTATCAATCAAGCAACCTGCACACTGTT
Organism: Enterobacter sp. ENT02; assembly: GCF_019219165.1. NCBI lineage: Bacteria > Pseudomonadati > Pseudomonadota > Gammaproteobacteria > Enterobacterales > Enterobacteriaceae > Enterobacter > Enterobacter sp. ENT02. Next base: position 375,177 of record NZ_JAHUWD010000001.1, on the reverse strand, counting down.
TACCGATACTGAACGTTTCACTCAGCTAGCGGGCTATTATGAGGCGGAGCGTCGCACTGTCTGGATGATGTTGCGGTCGCAACCGCGCCCTTGCTTCAACCACGCATTAATAGAGGAGATCATGAATCTTTCCTGGCTGGTTCGCCAGTCCGGTTTTGCGGTCGATTTTTGGGTTACCGGATCGCTGGTACCCGATATGTATAACGCCGGTGGGGACTTGCAGTTCTTCGTAGACTGTATTCAAAACGGGCGCCGGGAAGCATTACGTGCATATGCGCGTGCCTGTGTTGATTGCGTACACGCCGCATCACGGGGTTTTGATACCGGGGCAATTACGCTGGCGATGGTCGAAGGGAGCGCCTTAGGAGGCGGCTTCGAGGCTGCGCTGGCGCACCATTTTCTCCTGGCTCAGCGCGATACCCGGTTAGGGTTCCCGGAGATCGCCTTTAATCTTTTCCCCGGGATGGGGGGCTATTCGCTCGTTGCACGCCGCTCAGGCATGAAGCTGGCAGAGGAGCTCATCTACAAAGGGGAATCCCATACGGCTGAGTGGTACGAACAGCACGGACTGGTGGATGTGCTGTTTGAACCGGGACAAAGCTATGTCACCGTCCGAACATTTATCGACACGCTGCAGCCTAAACTGAACGGTGTAAGGGCAATGCTGCGCGCGCGCACCCGCGTTTTGCAGCTGCCACGCAGTGAACTGATGGATATTACAGAAGACTGGGTCGATGCCGCGTTTTGCCTTGAACCGAAAGATATCGCTTATATGGAACGTCTGGTTATGCTGCAAAACCGCCATCAGGCGGCGGGGTTGCGCCAGGCCAGTTAACGCATCTTTCGTGACTGATAGCGCTTTAGCCATCGCTCGAAAACGGCAGCGGGCATCGGCTTAGCAAACAGAAAACCTTGCCGTTCGTTGACGCCGTTCTTAGTCAGAAAGGCGTCTTCTTTTGCGCTCTCCACGCCTTCCGCAATGACCTGCAGATTCAGTGCCTGAGCGACGGCCACAATCGCACGGACCAACGACTGCGAAATGGATTGTTTATGGATATCCCGCACAAACGACTGATCGAGCTTGATGGCATCGATAGGAAAACGCGCCAGCTGTGACAGGGATGAATAGCCTGTACCGAAATCGTCCAGATGAATTTGCGCTCCAAGCTGGCTGAACTGCTGGATGACCGAAAGGGCCAGCTCTTCGTTTTCGATAAGACAGCTCTCGGTCAGTTCAACATCGATAGGGCAATATTCAAAATTCAGATCCTTCAGCGCCTGTTTCAGGTCACTGAATATGGTCTGGTCTGCCAGTTGACGCGCTGATACGTTGACCGCCACCCGCAGGTTAATGCCTTTATCGCGCCATTTAGCCACCTGACGCACCACGTCCAGCATAACCCAGCGACCGAGCGGCACAATCAATCCGGACTCCTCAGCGTAAGAGATAAATTCCAGCGGAGGAATAAGTCCGCGCTCTGGCGATTGCCAGCGCACCAGCGCTTCCAGGCTTCTGACTTCACCGCGCCAGGTCATTTTCGGCTGATAGTGGATCAAGAGCTGGTCGTTATCCAGCGCTTTGCGCAGGTTGGTATCCAGCCAAAGATATTCGAACACGCGCTGGTTCATCTCTGGAGAGAAAACGCAGAACTTGCCTCGCCCGTTCTCTTTCGCGGTATACATCGCGGTATCCGCGTTGCGAATGACGCTCTCGCGGTCGTTGCCATGCTGCGGGGCAAGGGCGACGCCCAGAGAGCAGCCGGTATAAATTTCAATTAAGCCGATGCGGAAGGGTTGCCGTAACCGGCTCAAAATACGCGATGCCATGGCTTCCAGTGAGCCTTGCGAAGTATCGGTTGCCATCACAATAAACTCATCACCGCCGAGTCTCGCCAGCACCTGACCTTCATCCAGACAACTCAGAATGGCAAGGGCGACGGCCTGCAATAATTGGTCGCCAAACATGTGCCCATAGGCATCGTTAACCTTTTTAAAATTATCCAGGTCGAGATAGACCACGCCGACCTGAGTGTCTCCCCGGGTGGCGATGGCATCGGAAATCAGCTCGTGGATCGCGTTTCGGTTTGGCAGTCCGGTGATGGTATCCGTATTAGCCAGCACGCGCAGGCGTTCCTGAGCACGCCGCTCCTCCGTGATATCGGTACCGGAACAGATAAGATAAATTTCATTTTTACCGCTGCCGCTGTGAACAAATTTGTTTCTGAACAGAAACAATCGCTGCCCTTTGCGGGTCTTGACCCAGCGTTCAACTTCGTAGGAACTGCCGTTACGAAAAAAACCGGCGATATTACGTCTTGAAGCAGCGGCTTCGCTGCGGGTCATAAACAGTTTGAAGACGTTTTGCCCGATCACCTCGTGCTCTTTCAGCCCGGTGTACTCTTCACTCAGGCGGTTAAAGCGCTGGATATTGCCGTTCTGGTCCAGGATAACGATAACTGAATTGGCTTCTGAGACAACCTGTTCTGCAAAAGAGAGGCCCTGCGCCAGATCGCGCGCAACGGAAGGGGTATCGTGCCAGGCAGAGGCTGTACCGGCCCACTCGTTTCGGGTAATTTTGCGCCCGACCAGATGGACAGGAACATCTTCACCGTACAAAGAGAGGGTCATCGAGATACTGGAAGTGATAACGGTTAACTGGCGGATGAGCGCGGCCTGTTCATCATTCAGCGCGATCACTTGCGTCACATCGGCATTTTCACTGGTGGAGAGATGCAGAGCATTGCTGTCAGCGGTCAGTCGCCACCAGGGGCTGTGGGTTCCCATGTAACGAAACAGCAAATTCTGCTCCAAATCGTCCATCCTGTTTTCTCCCGCAGCTACTCATTAGCGCACAAATCATTCATTTGTTGTCGACTTTTCCGTTGTGATACAGCGGCAAAACCGAAGTGAACTTATTGTTTTTTCCCTGATTTCTTATAATAAAACGAGTCAGGTTAAAAAGGATACTCAGCAGATAAAAATTCACGTAACCGAATATCAAGGGATTCTTTTAATGTAGATAATTATGGCGATTTTGGGCGGGAGGAGACTGAAAATAGTCAGTGATTTTGTGGTTTGTGATGAGAGAAGAATTTGTCGACCCACCCATGAAGGAAAGGGTCGACAATTTAACAGCTTATAAGGCGACCGGGCGCGCAATAATGCTGCGCGTTTCCATGCGAACTTCAGCGATATTCACATCAATCACCTCAGTGACTTTGTAAACCGTTTCGCCTTTGATTTGCACGGTTCCGTTTTCCTGGCTACACACCAGTTCGTCGCGTACAGCATGCAGGAATGGCGCAGGAATGAAAGCAACGGCACCGTTGTCCACCAGACGTACGCGCATACCGCCGCGGCTGATATCAATGATTTCTGCCGGGAAGCGGGCATCCGTTCCAGCTTTATCATTCAGGAAGCGCGCGTACAGCCAGTCACCGACATCGCGTTCAGCCATACGGTTCAGGCGGCGGCGCTCGGCCATTTGCACGGTGGAATCATCCTGAGGACGTGCGACCGATTCCCCTTTGATAATCGCTTTCAGCAGGCGATGGTTTACCATGTCGCCGTACTTACGAATCGGAGAGGTCCAGGTAGCATAGGCTTCAAGCCCCAGACCGAAATGCGGGCCCGGTTCGATGCTGATTTCGGCAAAGGACTGGAAGCGGCGAATACGGCTGTCGAGGAAACCGGATGGTTGCGCATCGAGTTCGCGACGAAGTTTGCAGAAGCCTTGCAGCGTCAGCACTTCTTCAGGATCGACATGCACGTCATGCGTTTTCAGCAGGGCAGCCAGCGCCTCAGTGTTAGCCGGATCGAATCCGGTATGCACGTTATAGATGCCGAAGCCTAACTTGTCGCGCAATACGCGGGCGGCACAAATGTTGGCCGAAATCATGGCTTCTTCAACAATACGGTTAGCGATACGGCGTGGTTCAGCAACGATATCCAGCACTTCGCCTTTTTCACCCAACACGAAACGGTAGTCCGGACGATCCTTAAAGACCAGCGCATGGGTTTTACGCCATTCACTGCGGTTCAGACACACGCGATGCAACAGTCGAATTTGCGCGGCAATGGCGTCGTTTTCAGGTTGCCAGGTGCCGGTGTTTTCCAGCCAGTCGGACACGTCGTCATAGGCCAGCTTGGCTTTGGACTCGATGGTCGCAGCAAAAAATTCGATATCGTCTTCAATCGTGCCGTCGGCGGCGATAGTCATGCGGCAGGCGAGTACCGGGCGCACTTCATTCGGGCGCAGCGAGCAGAGATCGTCAGAGAGTTCACGCGGCAGCATCGGGATATTGAAGCCCGGCAGGTAGTTGGTGAACGAACGCACTTTTGCCATATCGTCCAGTTTACTGCCTTCGACAATCCAGGCGGTAGGATCGGCAATCGCGACGGTGAGATGCACTTTGCCATCCGCAGTCTCTTCTGCAAACAGCGCATCGTCCATGTCTTCGGTGCTGGCACTGTCGATGGTGACAAAGTCCAGACTGGTCAGGTCACGGCGTGACAGACCTTCGTCCTGCATTTCTGTCGCGACGCCGTCTGGCGCCTCTTTTTCAAGATTGTGACGCGCCAGCGTTACCCACCACGGGACGAAGTGGTCGTCGCCGAAGGTGATAAATTGCGTCAGCTCAGCATAGAAACCACGGTCGCCTTTGAGAGGGTGGCGGCGCATTTCAGCAACGGCCCAGTCACCCTCTTTAAAATCATGCTCAACGCCACGTGCAGCACGGCACTGAATAGCATCTTTCAGGAGGGGATGGTCCGGCACGATGGAAAGACGGTCATCTTTTCTGTGTACCTTGCCCACGAAGCGAGTCAGGAAGGGTTCAATCAGTTCTTCTGGCTCGGCGGACTCGCGTTCCTTTTCCGTATGAATAACCGCTGTGACACGATCGCCGTGCATCACTTTTTTCATCTGCGGAGGCGGGATGAAATAGCTCTTTTGCCCGTCAACTTCAAGGAAGCCAAAGCCCTTTTCCGTGGCTTTTACGACCCCTTCTGCACGCGGCGTCTGGGAATGCAGTTGCTGTTTAAGCTGCGCTAGCAGCGGGTTGTCCTGAAACATAATGTTCTATTTTCGTAGCCATTGAGCGGCTGACAGTTTTACGCGAATCTTACTGCTTCAGCAAGCGCTCTTTGGGTAAAAAATACGGTTATTCCGCTTTGCCAAGCGCCACTCGCAGGCGGTCGAGCCAGCCAGTAAATGCACTTTGAGTAAGCAGATTGATGGCGCGGATATCAGGGATCCCAGCATCAATCAGCGGCGTGAATTGTGCCGCGCTAAAACGATCCGGTGAACGGGTCAGTAGCTCTACTGCCGCAGTAAGCGCCCCGTGCGTTTGTGGCTCGCTTTGACGGTGATTGATCAGAATCTCGCCCGTCAGGTTGAGTAGCGCAGGCTCGTGGCTCAGCACCGGCGTGAGCGCCTGAAGTTCTGGCTCTGCTTGCCAGCGTGAAAGCGACTCAAGCTGGAATGGGGTCGCGTAGCGCAGTTCGACGACGGGCAGTACAGGGGTCCAGACACGAATAGTCACCGGTAAGGAATGCGGCGGAATATGGTGTCCGGGCAACCAGCGTACAGGATGCCCCAGCAACGCCTGAAACACCGCCACAACACGCGCCTGAAAGCCAATAAAGCCGATAATCTGGTTGATCAGCACAATGTCATAGGTTGTCAGGCCCACTTCATCGAGCTGTAGCTGCGCTTTGTGGTCAATGACGTCTGGTGAGCTGGCAAGTTGGCGGGCATATTGCGTGATTTGTGCCAGGCGGCGATTGCTTTCGCGTGAGGAGTCAGGACCAGGGAGGGGGGCGAGCAGGGCAGCGTAGTGGTTACAAAGTCGCTGAACACCACACGCCTGAGCGACCGTCAACGCCGTGCTGAGTCTGTCGTACGCACTGAGTGTGTGCAGTCGGTTAACCTCAATATTGAGCGGGAACAGAAGGTGGCACAAGGCCCTGGCGGGAGCGAGCCAGCCATGGCAGGCGGTGACAATCTTTTCAGGGAGTTCTAAATCGAGCAAAAAACGATCGTCGACGTTAGCGGCTTCGGGCACCAAAGGCAGGACATCCGTTTGCGAGTGGTTGGACTGGGTTTCATGATACCAGTGGCCTTTGCCGGAAAAGCGGCGTTGTTCCATGGGCGTTCCTTGATCTCAAAATGGCGATCAATATCCTGGCGTAAGGCGGATGAGGGGAAAAATATTGTTAGGTGATAACAAATAACAGAAGGGAATAACGAAGAGCGCTGCAGGGGGAGAGAAACTCTCTTCCCGGACGGGAAGAGAGTCACGCGCTTATTTGATTTCCAGCTCGTTCATGGCAGCGATGTTGAAACCGCCGTCAACGTGAACCACTTCGCCGGAGATACCCGCAGAAAGGTCAGAGCACAGGAAAGCTGCAGAGTTACCCACATCTTCAATGGTCACAGTACGACGAATCGGGGTAACCGCTTCGCAGTGTGCCAGCATTTTACGGAAATCTTTAATACCGGAAGCGGCCAGGGTGCGGATAGGACCTGCAGAGATGGCGTTAACGCGCACGCCTTCAGGACCCATTGCATTCGCCATGTAGCGAACGTTGGCTTCCAGAGAGGCTTTAGCCAGACCCATCACGTTGTAGTTAGGGATAGCACGCTCTGCGCCCAGGTAGGACAGGGTCAGCAGGGCTGCGCCCGGGTTCAACATCGCGCGGCAGGATTTTGCCATCGCAACGAAGCTGTAGGAGCTGATGTCGTGAGCGATTTTGAAGCCATCACGGGTAACCGCGTTCACGTAGTCGCCGTCCAGCTGATCGCCAGGCGCGAAACCGATGGAGTGAACGAAACCGTCGAATTTCTCCCACGTTTTAGCCAGTTCAGCAAACATGCCATCGATGCTTTCGTCTTGTGCAACGTCACATTCCAGAACAATGCTGGAACCCAGCTGCGCGGCAAACTCTTCAACACGGCCTTTCAGCTTGTCGTTCTGGTAGGTGAACGCCAGCTCAGCGCCTTCGCGATGCATTGCCTGTGCGATGCCGTATGCGATGGACAGTTTGCTGGCAACGCCAGTCACCAGAATGCGCTTACCGGAAAGAAAACCCATAGCTTTAATCCTTATATTCATTGCTAATTTTGCCTTGTAATTCATAGCGTTACAGGCAGTATTTCAAAATCATTCGAAATTAGCTCGAAATTATAGCCCACTCACAGCCCCTTGTGTCACGATATTTCTCGCACTTCTCCGAAGACGCCTGCCCCGAAGAATGCACCGCGGACTCGCGGGGGCTCAAAATTTCAGCATTCGTCCAGTATATCACCCGGCAACAGCTTCGCCTCATCCAACCAGAGAGGAAGGGTGATCCCACCAGGGTATTCACGCTTTCCTGATGTTGTCGACGAAACGCGCAATGACGATAAAGAAAACGGGTACGAAGAAGATCGCGAGAAGCGTACCGCTGATCATGCCTCCAAATACGCCGGTACCGATGGCATGCTGCGTACTGTCGCTCGCCCCCCTGGCCAGCATCAAGGGAACAACCCCTAAAGTAAAGGCTAACGAGGTCATCAGAATAGGGCGCAGGCGCTGGCTGGCGGCATGAATGGTTGCCGCCAGCAGGGGCTGCCCCTGGCGATGGAGTTGCCTGGCAAATTCAACAATTAAAATGGCGTTCTTGGCTGACAGGCCGATAAGCGTAATCAGGCCGACCTTGAAGAAAACGTCATTCGTCATGCCGGCAACAGACACAGCTATCACCGCGCCGATAAGACCCAGCGGAACGACCAGCATGACCGCAAAAGGAATAGACCAGCTCTCATACAGGGCGGCGAGTACCATAAATACGACCAGGATCGACAGGACGATAAGGCCCGGAAGCTGAGACTCCGATTTTCGCTCCTGTAATGAACTTCCGGCCCACTCGCCCGCCATGCCCTGAGGTAAATCTCTGGACAAACTCTCCATAATTTTCATTGCGGTGCCGCTGGACTCTCCCGAAGCCGCATTTCCGGTAATGCGAATAGCAGAATATCCCTGGTAACGCGTCAACTGCTGCGGCGCAACGTTCCAGGAAAGCGTGGCAAACGTAGATACCGGTACCATCTGCCCCAACCGGTTTTTCACTGATAATGTCAGTATCTGTTCAGGTTGCATTCGGTAGGGCGCATCGGCCTGAATAATCACCTGCTGAACGCGGCCGTTATTCGTATAGTCATTGACGTAATTTGAGCCTTGGGTGACGGAGAGCGTCTGGTTGATTTCATCAAATGAGACGCCCATCGCTTCCGCCTTTTCTCTGTCAACCTGGAGCGCGAGGCTTGTTCCTTCCGGCAGACCGTCTATGTAGACGTCACTCAGTTCAGGGCGCTGATTAGCGTGCAGGACCAGCGCGTCGGCAGCACGCTTTAACGTCTCGTAGCCCAGTCCTGCTCTGTCCTGCACGTACCAGGTGAACCCCGAAGAGGTGCCCATATCCGAAATGGCCGGCGGGAGCAGGCTCATCGTGACGGCATCCGAGACGTTCGCCATGCTGGCCTGTATATGGTCGGCTTCTTCCTGAGCCGTCGAACCCTGCCGATTTTTCCAGTCCTTCAGCGTGGTGAAGGCCATAGCCGAATTCGGTCCCGAACCTGAAAACCCAAACCCCAGGATCATTATGTTGCTTTCAATATCCGGCCGGGCCGCAATTTTCTCTTCAAACTTTTTAACCACGTTGAGGGTGCGCTGCATCGTGGCATCAGAAGGCAGCTGGATTGAGGACATAAAGTAGCCTTGATCTTCGTCCGGCAGAAAGGACGACGGTAACGTAGATATTCCTAAAAACAGCGCAGCGCAAAGCGCAACGTACAGCAACAGCATACGTCCGCTTCGCTTCAGAACGGCACCCAGCCCGGCTTCGTAACAGACCGTGAGCGAACGGAAGCGTGCGTTAAACCCTGCCGCGAACCCTCCACCTCCGCTCTTTCCTGCCCTATGCGGCTTGAGTAACGTTGCGCACAGGGCAGGTGTCAGTGTCAGGGCAAGAAACGCGGACAGCAGTATGGAGACCGCCATGGAAATACAAAATTGTCGGTAGATAATCCCGACGGAACCTTCAGCAAACCCCATGGGGATAAAGACGGCGGTTAGCACCAGCGTGATGCCTATAATCGCCGGGGTGATTTCCTGCATGGCTTGCCGCGTGGCGTCACGCGGGGACAGGCTTTTTTCCTCCATCAGTCGTTCAACGCTTTCTACGACCACAATGGCATCATCAACAATAATCCCTATCGCCAGCACCATGCCGAACATCGTCAGAATATTGATGGAGTAGCCGCTCAACAGCATCACCGTGAAGGTGCCAAGAAGTGCGACGGGAGCAACGATCGCCGGGATAAGCGTACAGCGTATCTTGTGCAGAAACAGCAGCATAACCAGGAAGACGAGGATCATCGCTTCCACAAATGTCTGAACAACTTTCATGATAGAAAGTTTTACAAACGGCGCGGTATCGAAGGGGATCGTAAACGCCATTCCGTCGGGTAACACCCGGGAAAGCTCGTCGATGCGCGCCCGTACGCCTGAAGCCGTACTCATTGCATTCGCGCCAGGCGACAGCTGGATTGCCGCCGCCGTTGCGGGCACGCCATTTTCGCGGATACCAAAGGCGTAGCTTTGCAGGCCAGATTCAATCCGCGCAATGTCGGACAGTTTCAGGCGGGCGCCGGATGCGTCAGATTTCAGGGTGATATTCCTGAACGCCTCGACCGAAGAGAGCTGTCCCTTTACGGTGATGGGATACGTTACACCTTGTCCTTCAGATGCTGGCTCATCTCCCGTTTTACCGGGCGAAACCAGGGCATTTTGCTGGCCAACAGCGGTAAGAACATCACTTACCGAAAGCCCATAGCTGTGGAGCTTCGTTGGATCCAACCATATGCGCAGCGCTTTTTCGCCGCCAAATAGCTGAACTTTCCCTACGCCGGGCACGCGACGAAGCTCGTCACTGACGTTTCTGGCAAAGTAGTCGCTTAAATCGGCTTCCTCAAATTGACCTGTCGCGGACTTCAGCCCCACCATCATTAAGAATCCAGAATTAGCGGCCTCTACGTTAATGCCGTTTTGTCTTACCGCCTGAGGTAAACGAGGCTCAACGATCTTAATCTGATTCTGCAGGTCCATCTGCGCCAGCTTGATGTCCGTGCCTGGTTTAAAGGTGACGGTAATTGATGCTGAACCGGTTGTGTCACTGGATGATTCGAAATAGAGCAAGTTATCGACTCCAGAGATTTCGCGTTCTATTAACGACACCACCGACGTATTCATGATATCGGGGCTGGCCCCCGGGTAACTGACGGAAATAATGATTCCCGGTGGTGCCACCGCCGGATACTGCGAAATCGGTAAACGGGGAATAGAAAGAAGTCCCGCCAGAACGATAAAAAGCGCCACTACCCAGGCAAAAACGGGGCGTTCAATAAAAAAATGAGGCATTAAATTAACGTCCAGTTACGTGAATTTCATCATCAGTGGAAACGCGTTTACCGATGTCCCTGAGTTGCGAAAACTTCTCAAGAAGCTGCGGTGCGTCATCGAGACTCGTCGCGAACATCCACATGTAGGTCATCACGGAATAGATATGTCCGGCGGTGATGCCGGTTGAGCGCGTCATCCAGACGATAGTCAGCGTAAAAAGTGCGGCAACAAGTACGCCAACCCACAAATAACCCCACGCCTCGCGGTCAGATAATGCGATACGTAAACGCGCAAGCGTGGAGTAATGTCGGTGAAGGGTGGCCGTACCCGCCTGATGAACATAATCCACTTCTTTTTCCAGCCGATTATTCAGGCGCATGAAAAGCCATTCATTTTTACGGGCATATCCGGAAACAAATCCCAGGAGGATAAGTACAATCGCAAAGCACATGACGCCGGCCCAAAATTCAAGAAACAGCAACATGATTGCAGCACCAAAAAGTGAACTCAGCGATGTAATAAGCAGGGGAAGGTGCATTTCAAAGAAATCCACATATTCGCGCGAGAGCGTTACCCTGGCGGCGATTGCCGAATGGTTTAGCTGATATTTGCGCTGTGCCAGGACGACGGATACCGCGAGTCCGGCATAAATGCGTGCAAACGTGCGGGTGTCTACGCTCCGTCTGGCCGCGCCGATGAACCACATACAAAGTACCATCAGGCCATACAGCGCGGCGTTAAGCGTCTCACCTGCGAGGATGGCATTTATCGTGATACCTGCCAGAACGGGATAAAGTAAAAAAGTGACGTTTTCGGCCACCACCAGCAAGAAAGTGACAACCAATTTTTTTCGGTGCCGTATCGCGAGTTTTTTAAGCGAGTGCATCACACCGACAGATTCCGAAGAACGGAGATTATTATTACGATTCATCATTATGGGTAAGTCGTGTCAGACTTTTTCAGTGTATTATTTTTGTGAAAAAAATGAGGTAGAGAGACTACCGCGTGCCTGTTTAGAGGATATGGGTGGTTTGTGGAGGACGTGTGGAGCTCAGATTCAAATCATTCTCATAATGAGGTACAGCGGTGTTCCGCCAAAAAAAATGATCAAATAACACTCGTAATAAAAAATCAGATCTTCGATGTCGGGCATCACGTTTAACAGCACGGTGAACGTAATAATGAGATAAACAAAAATCACCATTAACCAGAAGGCGATGACAAGTAGTTCAGTCAGCGCGCCAGCTTTATTTTGGATTGTCAAAGAGACAACCGACAATGCGATGCAGCCATACATGATGGGGGAAGAGGGTAGTGTCGAGGCGACTTTTTCGTCCAGTCTGTGTATCAGCACTAGCCAAATATATAATAATCCCCAGGACAGCATCAGGAACAGGGAATATATGCCGATTTTTTTAGGGTGAAAATATTTAGAGAGTTCCATGTTCATTATCTCAGCCAACTTCAGAATGTCTTTAAGGGACAGGATTAATTAGTTACGATCGATGAAAAGACGGCATATGCCTGCACAGCTATTTTGAACAGGCATTGTCGAGTCTTTATTGCCTGAATGTGTATGCTGTGTGGAGAAATAACAGGGAATTTAAATCCACCCCGGAAAATTTTGTGACCACGGCACTTTTTCCCGAAGACTGTGTCTTATTGTGCTAAAGATGTCTGATAGCGTGCTCAAAGGGATTTCACCCACGGAGATAAAATGTACAAAAATACACTGATCCTTGTCGTTGAAGATGAAGATGAAATCGCCGATATACTCATGAGCTACTTAGAACGCTCGGGAATGAAAACGCTTAGGGCCAGCCAGGGCGAGCAGGCAATAACGCTTAATCGCCTCCATAAACCGGATCTCATCTTGCTGGACATTCATCTGCCCCTATGTGACGGCTGGAGCGTACTTACCACGCTTCGTCAGGAAAGTTCTGTCCCCGTTATTATGGTTTCTGCTCTTGATCAGGATGTCGATAAACTCATGGGGCTGAGACTGGGCGCGGATGATTACGTGATCAAACCCTTCAATCCTTCAGAAGTTGTCGCACGGGTTGAGGCGGTGCTGCGCAGGACGAAACCCACGCTACAGCATGCGGGTTCCCTGCCGCTCAGAACGCCATTTATTACGGTCTATCCGGATGACTTCTACGTGGAAGTCACCGTGGGCGAAGAGGTTATCTCCCCGGTATTAACGACGACCGAATTTAAATTACTTACCTGGCTGGTGAGATATCCGCGAAGGGTCTGCTCGCGCGAAGAGTTACTCAACGCGTGTCTGCCGGAAGGTGATACTCTCGACAGAACGGTTGACAGCCATATGAGCAAGTTGCGTAAAAAACTGGAGCTTGCTGGCCTTTACGGTGTTCCCGAGAGCATCAGAGGTATGGGCTATCGGCTTGGGGAAAAGAAATGAACAAAGAGTCTGTCCTGAGCCGTCAGATCTTAACGTATATGCTGTTGCTGACGTTTACGATAATTGCCATCGCCATACTGGGCTCCTGGTTTTTTTACTCCTTTATTCTGGATCATCTCCCGGGTGGCGCTGCTGCGGGCGATGACGAGCAGATGACGATGTGGGACTGGGTATGGATTGGGACCGTGACAACGGTTAGTCTGATTATTGCACTCTTTTTCACGGTCAAACTTTCATCGCGAATACTCACCCCGCTTAACGCAGTAGCGTCCAGCCTGAAAAAGATTTCTCAGGGCGATTTGGACGCCCGGGCATTTTGTACCAGTTCCCGGCTTGGTGAGATCAATCACCTTGTGACGGATTTCAATGAAATGGCGGAAAAATTACAGACGCTGGATATTCAGAGGAAATCCTGGAATGCCGCTATTGCACACGAGCTGAGAACCCCGGTCACGATCTTACGCGGACGGCTTCAGGGGTTGGTTGACGGTGTTTTTACCCCGGAGCCGGTTCTGTTTAATAATCTTCTCAAGCAGACGGAAGGGTTAACCCGTCTGATTGAAGATCTCCGGGTTATCAGTTCGGGTGGCGGGGCGGGATACACCTTATATCAGTCCAGAACGGATCTAAAAGGGACAATACAGGATGCACTCGATACATTCATGCCCGAGTTCAACCGTAAGGCATTTACCGTCAATACTGAACTGAGAGATCAGCAATGCGTATTCGATCCATTACGCATCAATCAGTGTCTGACCGTTTTATTTGACAATGCCTTACACTATTCAACCTCGCGCAAACTCATCGTGAAAAATGGCGTTTCTGATAAAGGCAATTATATCCTTATTCAGGACGGGGGACCGGGCATCCCCAGGGAGTTTCATGATTTTTTATTTCAGCCCTTTCAGCGCGATAATGGCACCAGACATTTGAACCCGGAAGGCTGTGGTTTGGGCCTGTCGGTGGTAAAAGCCATCATGCTGGCTCATGATGGCGATGTTACCTATACCTTATCGACGCAAAACCATTCGATATTTAAACTCACCTGGCCCGACTCGTGAGATTCAGCGGCAGGTCAAATGTTCCTGCCCGCGATAAATGCCATATTTTTCCTAACTTAGCATCCCATTCCTGCGGGGTAATCGTCAGTTTACCGCGTCTTGGGCTTAAGGTTATTTCACTGAAATAGATTTCATCTTTCTTTAGCATAAGGTCAACGCGGCAGTAGTCAATTCCAGCCGCCAGCTCCTGGGATGCCAACAATGCCTGTCGGAACAAGACCGGTTCGCCTGGATCTGCTGAAGTATTCGGATATTCCATCTGAAAGGGTTGTAAGTTCCAGTGCCTGTCATAAACGTTGATAAAACCTTTGCCGTTATCATCCGTAAAATCCGCTTCAATATAGTGGGCAACGCCATGAAAGCAATGGATCCTGAGCATTTCGGGCGTTATATCCCTGTCAGCATCATCGAAGAGATCGATGAGTGGCTCACAAAGTATACTCGGCGCAATGTTTTTGTATTGCCATTCGCGCGTGGTGTAATACAAATTTTTCTTTAGCGCGAGACTCAGTTTTATACACGCTTCCCTATAGTTAAATTGCGCTTTGTTTGTACATATTATTGTGCTGCCACTGTCATGGTTGCACTTAAGGACGAACTTGTCAGGGAGTGCTGAAAAATCAATCTGAGACGCCCGGGAATAAACGCCAATTAGGGGCACCGTTTTCACTCGTTTTGTTCTGGAGGATACGTATGCCCGAACGGCGAGTTTATCGGCGAGCATTGTGTAGAGGTTATTATGATCATAGACCAGACGATGACATATTTTTTCACTCAACGTAGTGGGTGATTGAATGTCTGGGATTCTTCCTGAGGCTTTTTTAAGCCTGGTAGTATGGAAATGCAGGTCTGTGATTAAAAAAGAGCGGCATTTTCTTATTAGATATTCAGTGTATTTGAGAACGTAAGTGGCGTTATTCATTTCTTCTCCTCCGTAATTTCTGGATATTCTGGAGGGGAACTATTGATTTATTTTGTGTGAAATATGGAGCGGGGGTGGAGACGAAAATGCAAAGGATTAAATAGCGTATATAAACTATTTAATCCTTAATTCAGCTGAGTAATTTAGTTCAGTGCTGCGTCAGGAGCGTCTATCTCGTGCTTATCGATCTTTTCTCCACGCATCGGCGGTCAATGCTTCACCGAAATGCCCGGCGATGAGCCGTTTTGTCAAATCGTGCAGCGGGGAGGCCAGCACATCAGCCGTACTTCCTCGTTCGACAACTTCACCCTGGTGCATCACCATGACCTGGTCGCTGATGTGTTTCATCATGCCAAGATGCTGGGTCACGTAGATATAAGAGATACCCTGTTTTTCCTGTAATTCCAGCATCAGGTTAATTAACTGCGAACGCATCGACATATCCAGCGAGGCAAGGGCTTCATCGGCAATAATCACCTTAGGACGCAGAATCAACGCGCGTGCCAGCCCCAGACGTTGTTTCTGACCCGGTGCAAGCATGTGCGGGTAGTAGCTTACATGATCGGGAAGCAGTCCGACTAAACGCAGCGTTTCGACGATGCGTTTACGTCGGGCTTCAGGCTCCAGGTCGGTATTCAACCGCAGCGGGAAATCCAGGATCTGCGAAATTCGCTGGCGCGGATTGAGGGAAGTAGACGGATCCTGAAAGATCATGCGGATGCGCTGGCTGCGGAAAGAGTAGTCACCAAATTTTAGCGGGTGATCGTCAATCAGCACTTCGCCATCGGTTGGCTCAACCATGCCCGCCAGCATTTTCGCCAGCGTGGATTTTCCGGAACCGTTCTCGCCAATGATCGCCAGCGTCTGTTTCTCGCGCAGCGTGAAGCTCAACGGCTTTACCGCCTCTACGGTCTGGCGGTGAAAGAGCCCTGTGCGGTAGCGAAATGTCTTACTCAGGTTACGAACTTCCAGTAAGGTTTCGACCATTTCACTCTCTCTCCATGTTCAGCGGGAAATGACAGGCGTAAAGGTGGCTTTTCGCCCCTGTGAGACGCGGCGTCTCAATGCATTTACGCTGAGCGTAGGGACAACGTGGCCCCAGACGGCAGCCAATAGGCAACGACTCCAGCAGGGGAATGGCACCCGGCAAAGTATTCAGACGGCTTTTATGCGGCATCGCGCTACCGAAATCCGGTATCGCGCGGATCAGTGCCTGGGTGTATGGATGATGCGGTGTATTTACCAGATCTTCACTGACGGCAGTTTCGACCGTCTGACCGCAATACATCACGTCAATTTTATCCGCCCATTTGCTCAGCATCTGCAGGTCATGGCTGATCAGCAAAATGGTGGTGTTATTGTTCTGATTAAGACGCGTCAGCAGGCGGAAAATTTGCGCCTGCGTGGTGGGCTCCATCGCGTTTGTGGGTTCATCAGCAATCAGCAGGCGTGGCTGGTTTGCCAGCGCGATGGCAATCATCACTTTTTGACATTCGCCGTCGGTCAGTTCGTAAGGGAAGCTACGCATCGCGTCTTTGTGATCTTTAATCCCGACACGGTGCAGTAGCTCAATGGCACGGCGCTTGCGCCAGCCAAAACGCTGCCACCAGCGTCCTTTATAGGTCCAGCCGGGGATGTTCTGCATCAGCTGTTTACCCACGCGCTCGGATGGGTCAAGACAGGATTGCGGCTCCTGGAAAATCATCGACACGTTATGACCCACCAGCTTGCGGCGTTCCCGAGGGGAGAGGCGCAGCAGGTCGATATCATCAAAGCGCATGCGGTCAGCGGTGACGCGCCAGTTGTCCTTCGCCACGCCGCAGATGGCTTTGGCGATCAAGCTCTTACCGGAGCCAGATTCTCCAACCAGCCCGCGGATTTCGCCTTCAGCAAGCGTGATGCTGATGCGGTCCACTGCCTTCACCCAGCCTTCACCGGTCTTGAATTCGATTGTCAGGTTGCGGATATCAAGTAACGGCATTATTCCACCCCCGCATTAATCGCACGGCGAATGCCGTCGCCCAGCAGGTTAACCAGCAGTACGCTCACCATAATGGCTGCCCCTGGCAGCATGACCGTCCACGGTGCGACATAGATAAGCTCCAGGGCATCACCGAGCATTGCACCCCATTCAGGGGAGGGCAGTTGCGCCCCCAGATCGAGGAAACCCAGCGCGGCGATGTCCAGGATAGCCATCGACAGGGCGCGGGTGATCTCTGTGACCAGTCCGGCAGCAATGTTTGGCAATACGGCAAACCACAAAATATTAAACGTGGTCGCGCCGTCCAGACGGGCCGCGACAACGTACTCTTTTTCCAGCTCGTCATGCACCAGGCTGTATACCGAGCGAACCAGACGCGGCAGGATCGCCAGCCAGACGGCAAACATCGCGTGTGACAGATGTGGCCCAGCGAACGCCACGACGATAATGGCAAGCAGCAAAGATGGAATAGAGAGCAGGGTATCCAGAATGTGGTTCAGCACCGCCGAACGCAGGCCGTGAGTAGAGCCTGCAAAAATGCCCAGTGCCAGGCCGCAGATCGTGGCCGCCAGCGTAACCACAAACGCACCGCCCACCGTCGGGGCCGCGCCGCTCAGAAGGCGGCTTAACACGTCACGTCCAAGATCGTCAGTCCCGAGGAAGAAGGAGACTTCACCATAGCGGGACCACGAAGGCGGCAAAAGTTGATAGCCAAGGAACTGCTGATCGATGCCATAGGGTGCAAACCACGAACCCAACACGCACAGCAAGGCCAGGCCAGCGCAGCCGTAAAGGCCGATCATAGCCGTGGTGTCACCATAGAATTTACGCCACACGGTACGTAGCGCACCGGGCGTGCGCTTTTCACTGTATACGCTATCGTAAGGCATACCATTCCTTATGCTTCAGAGGGTTGGCCATGGCACCCAAAATATCGGAAAGAACGTTCACAATAATCACCAGTGAGCCAATCACCATCACACCGGCGGAGATCGCTGCGTAATCCTGCTGGCGAATGGCGTTGATCATCCAGCGCCCCAGACCCGGCCAGCTAAAGACCATCTCCGTGATCATCGCCAGCGTGAGCATGGTAGAGAATTGTAATCCCAGGCGGGGAATAACCGGCGGCAGCGCATTGTGCAGCACATGGCGACGCAGAATAGTCAGACGCGACAGCCCGCGCGTGGCGGCCGCTTTGACGTAGTTTTGATCGAACACCTCAATGGTGCTGATGCGCATCAGGCGGATCACTTCGGTGGTAGGCGCAACGGCTAAAGTCAGAACCGGCAGCACCATATGACGCAGCGCACTCATGATCATCTCATCGCGCCAGACCGAATCCGAAAGCCATGCATCGATGATGGCAAACCCGCTCACCGTTTTAACCGTATAAAGCAGATCGAATCGCCCGGAAACCGGCAGCCAGCCCAGCGTCAGAGAGAAGAAGAGGGTGAGCAACAGCGCCAGCCAAAATACCGGGATTGAAAAGCCGAGCAGCGCAATGGCGCTGATAAATTTATCCTGCCATTTATTGCGATAAATGCCCGCCAGCATCCCCACGGGAATGCCCACCATCAAAGCAAAGCCAAAAGCCAGGATGCACAGTTCCATGGTCGCCGGGAAAACCTCTTTCAACTGTTCTGAGATCAGCTGTCCGTTAATGCTGGAAACCCCGAAGTCCCAGTGCAGTACGCCGTTAAACCAGAACAGCCACGCATCCCACAGTGACGACCCCTGAAGCGGGGCGTGGGGCGTGAAATAGCTCAGGCTAAAGCCCACGAAGGTCAAAAAGAACAGCGTAACCAACAGCAACAGCAGACGGCGCAAGGTAAATATGATCATGGTTTCTTCACCTCTTGCTCTTTTTCACGAGTGACCCCTGCGAAGGAGGCGTTGCCAAACGGACTCAGTACCAGCCCTTTAATATCGTACCGATAGGCCTGCAAGCGCAGGGATGAGGCCAGCGGGAGCACCGGGAGTTCCCGAGCCAAAATATTCTGAGCTTCGTCGTAGGCTTCTATCCGCGACGCAAGCTGTTGTGAGGCGAGCGCTTTTTGTAACACGGCATCAAATTCCCGATGACACCAGTGCGCGTAGTTGGTCTGCGAGTTAATCGCGGCGCAGCTGAGCAACGGGCGGAAGAAGCTGTCCGGGTCGTTACTGTCGGTAGACCAGCCCGCCAGCGTCAAATCATGGTTCATATCCATCAGGCGAGCCTCCTGGAAACGACCTTCGACAGGGACGATGATCACTTTAACGCCCACCTGCGCCATATCGGCCTGCAACAGTTCCGCTGTTTTCAGCGGGCTTGGGTTCCACGCCTGTGAACTGGTCGGCACCCAGAGTTGCAGCGTCAGGTTTTCCGCTCCCAGAGCCTTGAGCTGTTCGCGCGCTTTCGCCGGATTGTATTCCGTAATTTTAGCTTCGCCGTCGTAGGCCCAGGAGGCTCTCGGTAAAATAGAAGCCGCCGTTTCTGCGGTACCGTAGTAAATCGACTGCATCAGACGCTGGTTATTGATTGCTAACGCCAGCGCGTGGCGAACGGCAGGATTGTTCAGCGGCGGTTTGTCGGTGTTGAACGCCAGATAGGCAATGTTCATCCCCGGACGCAATGTCAGGCGCAGACGCGGATCGTCACGCAGAATGGTCAGCTGGCTGGCTGCTGGCCAGGCAAGCACATCGCACTCACCGGTTAACAGCTTCGAAAGACGTCCTGTACCGCCAGAGCCCAGATCGACAACCACCTGGGGCATCAGCGGCGTGCCGCGCCAGAAATGTTCGTGACGCTGCAGGCGAATAAACTGTCCGGCACGATACTCTGCCAGCTGGAACGGGCCAGTGCCGACAGGCTGGCGGTCGAGCAGTTCCTGGCGATCTTTTTTCGTCAACGTAGCCGCGTATTCTGCCGACATCACTGACGCATAGTGCGTTGCCAGATGCCAGAGGAAAGAGGCATCCGGGCGAACCAGCCGGAACTCCACCGTCCGGTTATCCAGCTTGCGCACGCTTTTGACGGTATCGGCAAACTGCAGACTGTCGAAATAGGGGAAGTTTTCGCCGTTAACGTTATGCCACGGATGGTGACGGTCAAAGATGCGCTGGAAGGTAAACACCACGTCATCCGCGTTCAGTTTGCGAGTTGGGGTAAACCATGGCGTGCGCTGGAAGTCGACATCATCGCGGAGATGGAAACGGTAGGTTGCGCCGTTATCCAGCACTTCCCAGCTCTCAGCAAGCTCTGGCACCAGGCGGTAGGTATACGGATCAACATCAAGCAGACGATCGTACAGCTGTGCGGCCAGCGTATCGACAATCAGGCCGCTACCCGCTTTTTGCGGGTTAAAGGTATCAACTTGCCCGCTGACGCAATAGACAAATCCGCTATCGCGAATATCAGGGAGCGCAGATCGCTCAGGCGCAGCAACAGCCAGGTTGCTGAACAGACCGAGTGCCAACAAGGACGATAAAACCAGACGCATAATTTTTAAGGTTTTTAGGTTCGATCTGCAAAGTGTATCGCACTTACACCTGCTTCGTAAAAATGTCTGCAGATAAGTGCTGATAATGTCAGCGCATTTGATGCTTTTTGAGCAATGCCCTTAATTGATGGTAGGTCAGACCCAGCAAATCAGCCGCCTGTTTCTGGTTATATTTCGCCTGCTGGAGGCTCTGTTCCAGTAACTGCTGTTCCTGTTTATGCTGAAATTGACGCAAATCAAGCGGCAGAGACGGCGCGTCAGTGTTATCGACAGGCACAACAGCGGGCCGAGCGTTGCGCTTAAACGGGTCGAGAATAATGTTGTCCAGTTCGGTTTCGCTACTGCCGTGGCGATAAACCGAACGCTCTACCACGTTTTTCAGTTCACGAATATTCCCCGGCCACGGGTAGCCGAGCAGGGTTTCTGTGGCGTAATCGCTGAAGCCGGGGAAAAGAGGCAGACCCAGCTCACGGCACATCTGGATGGCAAACTGCTCTGCCAGCAGCATGATGTCGCTGCGCCTTTCACGCAGCGGCGGCAGTTGTACGACGTCAAACGCCAGCCTGTCGAGCAGGTCTGCGCGAAATGTATCTTCCGCCACCATTTCCGGCAGATTGGCGTTGGTCGCGCAGACCAGACGCACGTTAACCTGCAGCGGCTGGCTTCCGCCGACGCGCTCCAGCTCGCCATATTCAATGACGCGCAGCAGCTTTTCCTGAACCAGCATTGGGGCTGTCGCCAGTTCATCGAGGAACAGTGTGCCGCCATCTGCACGCTCGAACCGTCCGGGATGGCGTTTTTGTGCACCGGTAAACGCACCCGCTTCATGACCAAACAGTTCAGTGTCGAGCAGATTCTCATTCAACGCCGCGCAGTTTAGTGAAATAAATGGCCCATCCCAGCGCCCGGATAAATAGTGGAGACGGTTGGCTATCAGTTCCTTACCCGTACCGCGCTCGCCGATAATGAGTACCGGTTTATTGAGAGGCGCCAGGCGCGAAACCTGTTCAAGAACTTCAAGAAAACTGTTCGCTTCACCCAGTAAGTTGTCTTTGTATCCGGTCATGATGAAATTAACCACTCCTTAGTGATATTCACCAGGTGAGGATAGTGCCATAATGTGCAAATATCAATCACATCTAATAATATCAATGAGATAAAAAGTTGGCATGGGATTTGTATTATCTCTGTAGCAGGGCATCGCCCGATAACAGAAATATGAGGATTTGATTATGGGTATTTTTTCTCGTTTTGCCGACATCGTGAACGCCAATATCAACTCACTGCTTGAGAAAGCGGAAGATCCACAGAAGCTGGTGCGTCTGATGATTCAGGAAATGGAAGACACGCTGGTTGAAGTGCGTTCCACCTCCGCTCGTGCGCTGGCTGAGAAAAAGCAGCTCACGCGTCGCATTGAGCAGGCGACCACCCAGCTCAACGAATGGCAGGAAAAAGCCGAACTGGCGTTACGTAAAGATAAAGAAGACCTCGCTCGTGCCGCGCTAATTGAAAAACAGAAGTTGTCAGATGTTGTAACCGCGCTCGAACACGAAGTGACGCTGGTTGATGACACGCTCTCTCGTATGAAGAAAGAGATCGGCGAGCTTGAGAATAAACTCAGCGAAACCCGCGCTCGTCAACAGGCGCTGACGCTTCGCCACCAGGCGGCAAGCTCTTCCCGTGACGTTCGCCGTCAGCTGGATAGCGGTAAGCTGGACGAAGCGATGGCCCGTTTCGAATCTTTCGAACGCCGTATCGACCACATGGAAGCGGAAGCGGAAAGTCACAGTATCGGTAAGCAGAAAACGCTGGATCAGCAGTTTGCCGATTTGAAAGCCGACGACGAAATCAGCGAGCAGCTGGCGGCGTTGAAAGCCAAAATGAAGCAAGACAACCAGTAATAATTCGTGCGGCACCTGAGCGTGCCGCATCATAAAACAAGGAGTACACATGAGCGCGCTTTTTCTGGCAATTCCCCTGACCATCTTCGTGCTGTTCGTTCTGCCGATTTGGTTATGGCTGCACTACAGTAACCGTTCTTCGCGTGGAGAGCTTTCTCAGAGTGAGCAACAACGCCTTGTGCAGCTTACCGATCAGGCGAATAAGATGCGCGATCGCATTCAGGCGCTGGAAGCTATCCTGGATGCAGAACATCCGAACTGGAGGGAGCGTTAATGTCTGGACTGAACCTGAACAAAAAATTGTGGCGCATCCCGCAGCAGGGCATGGTACGCGGCGTTTGTGCTGGATTGGCCCATTATCTCGATGTACCGGTGAAACTGGTGCGTGTGGTGACGGTATTGTCGATTTTCTTTGGTCTGGCTTTTATTACTCTGGTGGCCTATATCGTTCTGTCGTTTGTGCTCGATCCCATGCCTGACGGTGAACTGGCGGCGGAAGGCGCCCCGACCAGCAGCGATCTGCTCAACGCCGTTGATGATCAACTGGCTGAAGGGGAAAAGCGGCTGCGGGAAATGGAACGCTATATCACCTCTGATACCTTTACGCTGAGAAGCCGTTTTCATCAGCTTTAAGAGAGAACATTAATGAAACAAAACTGGCAACAGGCCGGTCAGAAGGTAAAACCCGGCCTGAAAATCGCAGGTAAACTGGTCCTGCTGACAGCGTTGCGTTACGGTCCGGCCGGTGTGGCGGGCTGGGCGATAAAATCTGTTGCCCGTAAACCGGTCAGAATGCTGCTTGCCGTGGCGCTGGAACCGATGCTGCAGAAACTGGCAAAACGCGTTTCTCGTCGATACTTTTCCTGACCCTTCCCGATTACGTTAGCCCTTTCTCACCCGAGAGAAGGGCTAGCGGCGTTTCTGCCTTCCTCTCCGTCTTTTTATTCTTTCTTTGCTGTAGCTCACATTACTGCTCTGCGCTGCTTTGTCAGGGCGATTTTATGCTTCCTGGTCCGTTGACAGATATTTTCCATGGGAGTAGATTGCGATCCGTGGGACCGCTACCATGGAAAACAAAGTGAACGCAAAAATTAATAAACTCATTGATCTTATTTACGGGGAAACTTTTACTGATACACACCGCAAGGTGTTATTGGAAAAAATCGGTAATGCCGCTTCTCTTATTACGGAAAAACGTAAATCCGGCTGGGATGAAAAAGATCTCGTCCTCATTACCTATGCCGATCAGTTTTCGGCAACAGGGGAGAAAGCGCTGCCGGTGTTTACCCGTTTTTATAATAAGTGGCTTTCTCATTCCTTTTCTCATGTCCATCTTTTACCTTTTTATCCGTGGTCCTCTGACGATGGTTTCTCTGTTATCGATTATCATGAAGTGGCACCAGAAACCGGAACCTGGAGTGATATTGCTGAATTAAAACAGTCCACCAGCCTGATGTTTGATT
Organism: Enterobacter sp. ENT02; assembly: GCF_019219165.1. NCBI lineage: Bacteria > Pseudomonadati > Pseudomonadota > Gammaproteobacteria > Enterobacterales > Enterobacteriaceae > Enterobacter > Enterobacter sp. ENT02. The sequence goes on along the minus strand of NZ_JAHUWD010000001.1, from coordinate 351,506 downwards.
ACGTGTGCAATCATATGTCGGCAAAAAGCCAATGGTTTGCAAACTATCTTCAGCAAACGCCTGGCTATGAAGATTTCTTTATCTCTGTCGATCCGGAAACAGACTTATCCGCCGTGACGCGCCCGCGAGCGTTACCGCTTCTGACGCCTTTTACGCTCCATGACGGCAGCGTCCGCCACCTGTGGACCACCTTTAGCGAAGACCAGATCGATCTGAACTTTGCTTCGCCGGACGTGTTAATTGCGATGGTGGATGTACTGCTTCATTACCTGATGGAAGGGGCGAATTACATCCGTCTCGATGCCGTGGGTTTTATGTGGAAAATCCCCGGAACACACTGCATCCATCTGGAACAAACCCACCAGCTCATCCAGCTCTTTCGCGCGATTACCGAGGCTGTGGCACCGGGAACGGTCATCATCACCGAAACAAACGTACCGCATAAAGACAACATCTCTTATTTCGGCAACGGCGAAAATGAAGCGCAGATGGTGTATCAGTTCTCTTTACCGCCGCTGGTGTTGCATGCCATCCATCGTCAGGATGTCCGCACCCTGAGCCAGTGGGCCTCATCGCTGGAACTCCCTTCCACGAAAACCACCTGGTTCAATTTTTTAGCTTCGCATGATGGTATCGGTCTGAATCCGTTACGCGGGATTTTACCTGAATCCGACATCCTTTCGCTGGTGGAAAAACTTCAGCAGGAAGGGGCTCTGGTCAACTGGAAAAATAACCCTGATGGCACCCGAAGTCCTTATGAAATTAATGTTACCTATCTGGACGCATTAAGCCCAAAAAATGCACCTGATAACGAACGTATTGCACGCTTTATTCTGGCGCATGCGGTCTTATTGAGTTTTCCTGGCGTACCTGCCATTTATATTCAGAGTGCGCTGGGCTCACGTAATGATTATGAAGGCGTTGAGCGACTAGGATATAATCGCGCAATTAACCGCAAAAAATACATTGTCAGTGAGATTGATTCAGAACTCTCAAACAAAACAGGCATCCGCCATAAAATATTTAAACAGCTAAGCGAATTGATTGCGATTCGCAGAGCGGAGCAGATATTTCATCCAGACAGTCACGCACTTTTCGAAACAACCGGTGAACATATTCTTAAAATTATTCGCGTGACCGAAAAGAGTGAGCGAATAACGGCATTATTTAACTTTAGCCAACATATTCAGACCGTGAATTCTGAAGGGATATCCGGTACGGAGCTGATTGCGAAACAGAATATTAGCGGTACGACTCTGACCCTTAATCCATGGCAGGTGATGTGGATTAAAGAAAACTAAAAAGGACCTCAAAAATGAAGATGACTAAAATTGTGCTGCTGTCAGCACTGGTTTCGTGCGCCCTGATATCAGGATGTAAGGACGACAAGCCATCGAACGTCACCATTGAATTTATGCATTCGTCGGTGGAGCAGGAACGTCAGGCCGTCATTACGAAACTGATTGAGAAATTCGAGAAGGAAAACCCAACCATCACGGTGAAACAGGTACCGGTGGAAGAGGATGCCTACAACACCAAGGTCATCACTCTGGCCCGTACCGGCGCATTGCCGGAAGTGATCGAAGTCAGCCATGACTACGCAAAGGTGATGGACAAAGAGCAGTTGCTGGATCGGGACGCGATCGGTGAAGCGATTAAAGCCGTAGGGGAAGACACCTTCTACGACGGCATTCTTCGCGTGGTTCGTACTGAAGACGGCACGGCGTGGACCGGCGTTCCTGTCAGTGCCTGGCTGTCCGGCGTCTGGTACCACAAAGACATCCTGGCGGCTGCGGGCATTGAAGAGCCGCATAACTGGGAGCAGTTGCTGCAAGCCAGTCAGAAACTCAACGATCCGGGCAAGAAACACTACGGCATTGCGTTGCCAACGGCAGAAAGTGTGATGACGGAACAGGCATTCTCCCAGTTCGCCCTTTCGGGTGGCGCAAACGTCTTTGATGCGAAAGGTGACGTGGAGATTGATACGCCAGAGATGACGAAAGCGCTGGCCTTTTATAAAGCGCTGGCGGCAACCACCATGCCTGGATCAAACGATGTCATGGAGATCAAAGACGCCTTTATGAACGGCTCCGCGCCGATGGCCGTTTACTCCACCTACATCCTTCCGGCGGTCTTCAAAGACGGCAATCCCGCGAACCTGGGCTTTGTGGTCCCTACTGAAAAATCCTCTGCGGTCTACGGCATGATCACATCACTGACGATCACCACAGGTCAAACCGAAGAGGAAACCAAAGCGGCAGAGAAATTTGTCACCTGGATGGAGCAGGCTCAGAACGCAACAGACTGGGTCATGATGTCGCCTGGTGCAGCGTTGCCCGTGAACAAACGGGTTGTGGGCACTGAAACCTGGAAAAACAACGATGTGATTAAAGCGTTTGGGCAACTGCCTTACGAGCTGATCGCCCAGTTCCCGAACGTGCAGGTGTTTGGTGCCGTGGGTGACAAAAACTTCACCCGCATGGGCGATGTCACGGGTTCCGGCATTATCAGTTCTATGGTGCATAACGTCACGGTAGGTCAACAAGATCTCAGTGCAACGTTAAGCAACAGCCAGAAGCGACTGACTGACTTGATTTCACAACGATAGGAGCGCTTTGCGAAGGGAATTATGAAGACGTTGTTTTCGGGTCGTTCAGATATGCCTTTCGCCATGCTGCTGTTGGCCCCCAGCCTGATTTTGCTGGGGGGCCTTGTGGCCTGGCCGATGATTTCCAACATTGAAATCAGTTTCTTACGCTTGCCGCTCAACCCGCGCATCGATGCCGTGTTTGTTGGGCTGGATAACTACATCCGCATTCTGAGCGATGCTGCGTTCTGGCACTCGCTGTGGATGACGTTCTGGTACACCGCGCTGGTCGTTATGGGCAGTACGGGCCTTGGGCTGGCCGTCGCAATCTTCTTTAACCGTGAATTTCGCCTGCGCAAAACGGCCCGTTCACTGGTGATTTTATCCTACGTTACGCCGTCAATTTCGCTGGTGTTTGCCTGGAAGTACATGTTCAACAACGGCTACGGCATTGTGAACTATCTGGGCGTTGACCTGCTGCATCTGTATGACCAGGCACCGCTGTGGTTTGACAACCCCGGCAGCAGTTTTGTGCTGGTGGTGCTGTTTGCCATCTGGCGCTATTTCCCCTATGCGTTCATCTCGTTTCTGGCCATTTTGCAGACCATTGATAAGTCGTTATATGAAGCGGCTGAAATGGATGGCGCGAATGCCTGGCAGCGTTTTCGCATTGTCACGTTGCCCGCGATCATGCCGGTTCTGGCAACGGTGGTTACGCTGCGAACCATCTGGATGTTCTACATGTTTGCGGATGTCTATCTGCTGACAACGAAGGTCGATATTTTGGGCGTCTATCTCTATAAAACGGCCTTTGCCTTCAACGATCTGGGTAAAGCCGCCGCTATCTCCGTGGTCCTGTTCGTGATCATCTTCGCCGTCATTCTGCTGACCAGAAAAAGGGTAAACCTCAATGGCAACAAATAAACGCGTGCTGGGCCGTATCGGTTTTTATCTGGGGCTGGCGATGTTCCTCATCATCACGCTGTTCCCGTTCTTCGTGATGCTGATGACGTCGTTTAAAAGCGCCAAAGAGGCGATCTCGCTGCATCCGACGATTCTGCCGCAGGAGTGGACGTTACAGCATTACGTCGACATCTTTAACCCACTGATTTTCCCGTTTGTGGATTACTTTCGCAACAGCATGGTGGTGTCGCTGACTTCATCAGTGATTGCGGTGTTTCTCGGTACATTAGGTGCCTACGCCTTGTCCAAACTGCGTTTTAAAGGACGCACGACGATCAATGCGAGTTTTTACACCGTCTACATGTTCTCCGGGATTTTATTGGTGGTGCCGCTGTTCAAAATCATCACTGCACTCGGGATCTACGATACCGCACTGGCGCTGATTATCACCATGGTGACCCAGACGCTGCCGACGGCGGTATTCATGCTGCGCAGTTACTTCGACACCATTCCGGATGAGATAGAAGAAGCCGCGATGATGGACGGCCTTAACCGGCTGCAAATCATCTTCCGCATCACCGTGCCGCTGGCGATTTCCGGTCTGGTGTCGGTGTTTGTCTACTGCTTCATGGTGGCGTGGAACGACTATCTGTTTGCCTCCATTTTCCTGTCCAGCGCCAGCAATTTCACCCTGCCGGTAGGGCTGAACACGCTCTTTAGCACGCCAGATTACATCTGGGGTCGCATGATGGCGGCATCGCTGGTGACGGCACTGCCTGTGGTCATCATGTACGCGCTGTCTGAACGTTTTATTAAAAGTGGTTTGACCGCCGGTGGCGTGAAGGGCTGAGGCGGCCAATTTTAACAAGGAGTAAGTCATGAAAAAGTTAGTTGCGACAGCGCCTCGTGTGGCGGCGTTGGTGGAATATGAAGATCGTCCTGTTGCCGTTCACGAAGTGAAGATCCGCGCGCGCTTTGGTGCCCCGAAGCACGGTACAGAAGTGGTGGATTTCCGCGCGGCAAGCCCATTTATCGATGAAGAGTTCAACGCCGAGTGGCAGATGTTCACGCCACGTGAAGAGGGCGCGGCCCGCGGTATTGAGTTCGGCAAATTCCAGCTGGGGAACATGATTGTCGGCGACATTATCGAATGCGGGGCTGACGTGACGGAATACCAGATCGGCGACAGCGTCTGCTGCTACGGTCCATTGCAGGAAACGGTCATCGTTAACGCAGTTAACAACTACAAGCTGCGCAAAATGCCGCAGGGTTCGTCCTGGAAAAATGCCGTTTGCTACGATCCGGCGCAATTCGCCATGAGCGGTGTGCGTGATGCCAATGTCCGTGTAGGTGATTTTGTGGTTGTTGTCGGGCTGGGGGCGATTGGTCAGATCGCGATTCAGCTGGCGAAGAAAGCTGGCGCGTCAGTGGTCATCGGTGTTGATCCTATTGAACATCGCTGTGAGATTGCTCGCCGTCATGGCGCGGACCACTGCCTGAACCCAATCGGTACCGATGTCGGTCTTGAAATTAAAAAACTGACCGATAAGCAGGGGGCGGATGTCATCATCGAAACCAGTGGTTTTGCCGATGCGCTGCAATCTGCTCTGCGCGGTCTCGCTTACGGCGGAACGATCTCCTACGTGGCGTTCGCCAAACCCTTTGCAGCAGGATTCAACCTTGGTCGTGAAGCGCATTTCAATAATGCGAAAATTGTCTTCTCCCGTGCCTGCAGTGAACCCAATCCGGATTTCCCGCGCTGGAGCCGCAAGCGTATTGAAGAAACCTGCTGGGAATTGCTGATGAACGGTTATCTCAATTGCGAGGATCTGATCGACCCGGTTGTCACCTTCATCACTAGCCCCGAGAGCTATATGAAATATGTCGATCGGCACCCTGAACTGAGCATCAAAATGGGCGTCACTTTTTAAGCTAAGGAGAGCAAGCAATGAAGATCGCAACACAAAATCAGGCCTTTTTCCCGACCAACATCATGGAAAAATTCGAGTACATCAAAGCGATGGGTTTTGATGGCTACGAAATTGATGGCCGACTGCTTGTAGATAATCTCGATGAGGTGAAAGCGGCTATTAACGCGACTGGCCTGCCGGTGACGACGGCCTGCGGTGGATACGACGGCTGGATCGGTGACTTTATCGAGGAACGCCGTCTTAACGGTTTACAGCAGATTGAACGTATTCTGGAAGCGCTGGCTGAGGTGGGCGGGAAGGGTATTATCGTCCCTGCAGCCTGGGGGATGTTTACCTTCCGTCTGCCGCCGATGACCTCTCCACGCAGCCTGGACGGTGACCGCAAAGCAGTCAGCGCCTCCCTGCGCTGGCTGGATGAAGTGGCCGCACGCACCGGGACGACGGTATACCTGGAGCCGCTGAACCGCTATCAGGACCATATGATCAACACCCTGGCGGATGCGCGTCGTTACATCGAAGAGAATGCGCTCAAACACGTGCAGATCATCGGTGATTTCTATCATATGAACATCGAAGAAGACTCGCTTGCGGATGCGCTGCACCAGAACCGCGATCTGCTGGGGCATGTGCACATTGCGGATAACCACCGCTACCAGCCGGGCAGCGGCAGCCTCGATTTTGCTAGCCTGTTCGATCGGCTGCGTGCTGACGATTATCAGGGCTACGTGGTCTATGAGTGCCGCGTTCGCGCTGACAATCCTGCGCAGGCTTATCTGGATTCGCTCACCTATTTGCGTGAGTGCTAAGGATGACATGCGTGATGAGTGCTTCAACATCTTCGCCTCTGCGCGTAGCCATCATTGGCGCCGGACAGGTCGCGGACAAAGTTCATGCCTCGTATTACGCCACGCGCAGTGATGTTCAGATGGTGGCTGTCATGGACAGCCGCCCTGAACAGGCACAGGCGTTTGCGGAACGTCATGGGATCCCGTCTTCATGGCAGGATACACGAACCATGCTGGAGACGGTCAGGCCGGATGTGGTGAGCGTTTGTTCGCCTAACCGGTTTCACTTTGAACATGTTATGGCGGCGCTCGACGCCGGATGCCATGTCATGTGCGAAAAGCCGCCCGCCATGACGGCACAGCAGGCCGAACAGATGCGTACCGCTGCCCGTAAGGCGGGAAAAGTGCTGGCGTATGATTTTCACCACCGGTTTGCACGCGATACGCAATTGCTGCGTGAGTCGGTGTTGAATGGCGTCCTGGGCGAGATCTACTTCACGACGGCGCAGGCGCTGCGTCGATGCGGCGTGCCGGGCTGGGGCGTCTTTACGAACAAATCGTTGCAGGGCGGCGGACCGTTGATCGACATCGGCATTCATATGCTGGATGCCGCCATGTATATACTGGGGTTCCCGGCAGTAAAACGGGTCACGGCGCACAGCTTCCAGCGACTGGGAAACAGGAAAAACAGTGGCCAGTTTGGCGAGTGGGATCCGGCTCAGTTTACCGTCGAAGATGCGCTGTTCGGCACAATTGAATTCTGCAACGGCGGCATCCTGCGTCTGGATACCTCGTTTGCCCTGAATATTCGCGAGCAGTCGATCATGAATGTCTCATTCTGCGGTGAAAAGGCCGGGGCAACGCTGTTCCCGGCACACATTTACACTGACGAGGCCGGGGTATTACGGAGCCTCACGCAGCGCGAAGAGGCTGACGACCAACGCCATTTGCGCAGTATGGACGCCTTTGTTCGTCATGTGCAGGGAGAGCCGGTCATGATTGCTGATGCGGAGCAGGGGCTGGTTATCCAGCAGCTTGTTGCCGCGCTTTATGAATCAGCAGAAACAGGGGAAAGCGTGACGTTATGCTGAACGTGTCTGTATTAACCGACCCGGGCTTTTGTCCACACAGCCTGAACAAATTCGCTTCTGTTATGGCCTGCGGCAATGGCTATATGGGCATTCGCGCTGCGCATGAGGAAGACTATACCCAGCAAACCAGAGGAATGTATCTGGCGGGGCTGTATCATCGCGCAGGTCGGAACGAGACCAATGAACTGATCAACCTGCCGGATATTACAGGCATCGAGGTTGAACTGGACGGTGTGAATTTTACCCTCCTGTCAGGGGATATCCTGAGCTGGCAGCGCGAGCTGGATTTTGCCAACGGCGAACTGCGTCGCACGGTTCTCTGGCGCGCGCCCGATGGGAATCGCTATCGTCTGGATAGCCGTCGCTTTGTGTCACTCGATCAACTACCTTTGGCGGCAATGCAACTGTCGATCACGCCGCTGGATGCTGCATCCCAGGTGGTGTTGAAAACAGGTATTGATGCGACCCAAACCAACAGCGGCAGACAGCATCTGGATGAAGTTTCTGTCAGAGTCTTTGACCAGCATTACCTGCAGGGTGTCTATGAAACCCAGGATCGCGCTGCAGAGGTGGTAATCTCTACAAGCTGCCGTCTGTCGTCGGACAGCAGCGATAGCTGCTTTAGCGCGAAAAATCGTCGCGTAATGGCACATCATTCGCTGACGCTTCCTGCCGGTGACACTGTCACACTTGAAAAACTGGTGTGGATCACTCACCGCAAGGACAAAACGCTCTCGCAGGAAACTTATGCGCGCAATGCGCTGGCCGATCTCAAAGTGTGTGCGGCAAAAGGTTACGCATCGCTGCTGGAGAACTCCGCGCGTGCCTGGGAGAACGTCTGGCGTGACGCGCGGGTTGACGTGACATCCACGGACAAACAGGATCAGATGGCGCTTGATTATGCTGTCTGGCATCTGACAACCATGACGCCAGCGCATGACGAGCGAAGCAGTATCGCCGCCAAAGGCTTGACCGGGGAAGGGTACAAAGGTCACATCTTCTGGGATACCGAAATTTTCCTCCTGCCTTTCCATCTGTTCTCCCGTCCACAGATTGCCCGCAACCTGCTGCGCTATCGCTGGCTTAACCTCTCCGGCGCACGCGAAAAGGCGCGTCGTCACGGTTGGCCTGGCGCATTGTTCCCGTGGGAAAGCGCCGCGAGCGGTCAGGAAGAGACGCCGGAATTTGCGGCAATCAACATTCGTACGGGCACACGTCAGAAAGTGGCCTCTGCACTGGCCGAACACCACATTGTGGCGGATATCGCGTGGGCCGTTGTCGCTTACTGGCAGGCGACACGGGATGACGCTTTTATGCGCAATGAAGGTTTGACGTTACTGACGGAGACGGCGACGTTCTGGATGGGACGTGCCGTCGAAGCCAACGGTCGTCTGGAAATCCATGATGTGATCGGGCCGGATGAATACACCGAACACGTTAACAACAACGCTTACACCAACTATCTGGCCTGGCATAACGTCGCCTGTGCCCGCCAGTTTATGTCGATGTTTGGTCGTGACGATGCCGTTTTCCTGGCAAATGCCACCCGTTTTCTGACGCGTTTATGGCTCCCGGAGGCGAATGCCGAAGGTGTCCTTCCTCAGGATGATACCTTCATGACGAAACCGGCTATCGATCTGAGTCGCTATAAAGCAAAAGCGGGTAAACAAACTATTCTGCTTGATTACTCTCGCGCTGAAGTGAATGAGATGCAGATCCTCAAACAGGCCGATGTGGTGATGCTCAACTACCTGCTGCCGGAAAGGTTTACACCGCAACAGTGTGCTGCCAACCTGGCTTTCTACGAGCCACGCACCATCCATGACTCGTCGCTGAGCAAGGCCATTCACGGGGTCGTGACTGCGCGTTGCGGCGACACTGAAGGAGCATATGTTTTATGGCGTGACGGTGTCGCCATCGACCTGGGTGACGATCCGCACAGCAGCGATGACGGTATTCACGCCGCCGCGACCGGTGCCATCTGGTCGGGCGTTATTCAGGGTTTTGCCGGGGTGCAGATTGTGGAAGGGGAACTTCATCTCGCGCCGAAATTGCCTGCCCACTGGCGAAAACTGAGCTTCCCGCTGCGGTGGCGAAACGCGCAAATGCGTTTCTCTTTTGAACATGATGCGTTGACCGTTGAATCCTCTGCACCTGTCGCGTTAACGCTATGGGGTAAAACCCTTAACGTCTCGGGGCTGCAGGTCTTTGCACGGACGGATTTTCTTACGCCAATGAATGGGACCGCTACCACGGAGGGGCGCTATGACGCTTAATGCAGTTGTATTTGATCTGGATGGCGTGATCACCGATACCGCTCATCTGCATTTTCTGGCCTGGCGTAGCGTGGCGCAGGAGATTGGTATCACCATCGACGAGGTGTTCAACGAGCAGCTAAAGGGAATTAGCCGCATGGATTCCCTGCAGCGGATCCTGCGGCAAGGTGGAAAAGAGGGGGCGTTTGACGACAAGCAATGCCTCGCGCTTGCCGGGAAGAAAAACGATCTCTATGTCCAGTCCCTGGCGTCGTTGACGCACGATTCGCTGCTTCCGGGTATCCGCGAAGTGCTGGCGGATATTCGCGCGGCGAAAATCAAAATTGGGCTGGCCTCCGTTTCCCTCAACGCCCCCGGCATATTACAGGCGTTGGGCATTCATAAGGCTTTTGATTTTTGTGCAGATGCTTCTCGTATTACCTGCTCAAAACCTGACCCGGAGATCTTCCTCGCTGCCTGCGCAGGGCTGAATGTCCGTCCTGAAGAGACCATCGGTATCGAAGATGCGGCGGCGGGTGTTGAAGCGATCAATGCGGCAGGGATGTTGTCGGTTGGGATTGGACCTGGCCTGAACCATGCGGGATTACAACTTCATTCAACGCGGGAACTGACCTGGAAATGCCTGACGGATTTCTGGACGTCCCGGACGGCATTGATAAGGAATTAATAATGGCTCAACTGTCTCTGAAACACATTCAGAAAATCTACGATAACCAGGTCCACGTGGTGAAGGATTTCAACCTCGAAATTGAGGACAAGGAGTTCATCGTCTTCGTCGGGCCATCTGGCTGCGGTAAATCGACGACGCTGCGCATGATCGCCGGACTGGAAGAAATCAGCGCTGGTGAACTGGTGATAGACGGCGTTTGCATGAACGATGTCCCCGCCAAGTCTCGCGACATCGCGATGGTTTTCCAGAACTATGCCCTTTATCCACATATGACGGTCTACGACAACATGGCGTTTGGCCTGAAGATGCAGAAAATCCCGCCTGCAGTTATCGAAGAGCGCGTTAACTGGGCGGCTCAAATCCTGGGATTGCGTGAGTATCTCAAGCGTAAACCTGGCGCGTTGTCCGGCGGCCAGCGGCAGCGTGTGGCATTAGGCAGGGCGATAGTGCGCGAAGCCGGTGTCTTCCTGATGGATGAACCGCTTTCTAACCTCGACGCCAAGCTTCGCGTGCAGATGCGAGCTGAAATCAGCAAGCTGCACCAGAAACTCAATACCACGATGATTTACGTGACCCACGATCAGACGGAAGCGATGACGATGGCCACACGCATCGTGATTTTGAAGGACGGCTTTATTCAGCAGGTGGGGGCACCGAAGCAGGTGTATAACGAGCCCGCGAATATGTTTGTCGCCGGGTTCATTGGTTCACCCGCCATGAACTTCATTCGCGGGGCGTTAGACGACCGTTATTTTGTGACGGAAACGCTGCGTCTGGAAATCCCGGAAGAGAAGCTTGCGGCACTGAACGCCGCGGGCTATCAGCGTAAAGCCGTGGTGTTTGGGATCCGACCGGAAGATATTCTGACGCTTCAGCGCCAGGGGGAAGACATTGCCGCGAAAGTAAGTGTAGCCGAGTTGACGGGGGCGGAGTTTATGCTTTATGCCACCGTCGGCGGGCATGAACTGGTTGTTCGGGCGGGTGCGGCCAATGACTACGTTGCCGGAGACACTATCGGCATCCAGTTTGATATGAATAAGTGCCATTTCTTCGACGCGGATACCGAAGCGGCTATTAGATAAGAAAGGTGTTTGCCGGAAATGCAAATTTCCGGTTTTTTTGTTTGTTAATTATAAAGGAATATTTTAATGAGTACTCTACTACGAAGTGCTGCGCTCGTGCTGTGCGCAGGGGTTAGCTGCGCGCAAGCCGAAGAAACAACAAAGCACTGGACGTTTAATATCGGTGCAATGTATGAAATTGAAAACGTCGAAGGTCAGGGCGACGATAAAGATGGTCTGTATGAACCCTCCGTCTGGTTTAACGCCACCTGGGATGCGTGGACAATTTCGATGGCGATGTATCAGGAAGGGCCGGTTGATTACAGCAGCATGACCCGTGGAACCTATTTCGACCGTCCCGAATTAGAATTGCGCTATCGCTTTATTGGAACGGATGATTTCACGCTCGGCCTGACGGGTGGTTTCCGTAATTATGGATATCATTTCAAAGATGAAAAGGGGCCGAAAGACGGCAGTGCTAATATGCAGCGCTATAAAATTCAGCCTGACTGGGATATTAAATTAACCGATGACTGGCGTTTTGGCGGCTGGTTTGCCATGTATCAGTTTGCCAATGACCTGGAAAAAACAGGATATTCTGACAGCCGTGTCGAAACCGAAACGGGCTTTACCTGGACCATCAACGAAACCTTTGCGGCGAAAGTGAATTACTATTTAGAGCGCGGTTTCAATATGGACAGTTCACGTGATAACGGCGAGTTTTCGACGCAGGAAATTCGTGCGTATCTGCCCATTTCATTAGGCCAGACGACGCTTACGCCTTATACCCGCCTTGGGCTTGATCGCTGGTCGAACTGGGACTGGCAGGACGATCCTGAGCGTGAAGGACACGATTTCAACCGACTCGGTCTCCTCTACGCTTACGATTTCAACAATGGTTTATCCATGACGCTGGAATACGCCTATGAGTGGGAAAACCATGATGAAGGTGAAAGCGACCGCTTCCACTATGCGGGCGTTGGCGTGAATTACGCATTTTGATCGACACAATACCAGGGGCTAACCGCCCCTGGTATTACCGTAGGGAGGCTGCAAGTGAAAAATGGGTATCAACGAGTACCTTTTGTGGCGCAGGATGACCGGCGATACGCTTAAACAGCAGGTCGCAACTCTCTTCGCCCAGCTTGCGGGTAGGAATATCAAAGCCTCCAGGTGCAGGCGTGAGAATGAGTGACAGCATCGGATCGCTGTATCCCGCAACCACAACCTGCGCTGGGATCATCAGGTTTAACTCATCCGCCGCGCGATAAAGACCAAGTAACTTCATGCTGTCAGTCGCAAATACTGCGTCAGGTGGCGTGGTCGAGGACAATAATTGAATAGCCGCAGTAAGCGCGCTCTCATGTGTATACCCGCCATCGATTATCCAGTCTGGATTAATAGCAATGTTATTCTTTTCCAGACTGGCTTTATAGCCTGAAAGACGATCGATAGAAACATGATAATCAAGCGGCGCATGCAGGCAGGCAATTTTATGCCGTCCGTTTTTAATAAAATTATCTGTTAGCGTGGCGCTGTCATGAAAATTATCCGTGTCGACGGAGTAAATATTCGTAAAATCGCCTTCCACTTTACCGATGACAACTACCGGTACGCCATACGCATCCAGGGTAGTAAAAAAAGATTCATCGGCCGGTGAACTCAGCATAATGATCCCTTTAATCATTTTCTGCTTTATTTTGTTCACACATTTTAGCAGGTCGTCTTCACTGCTTTTAGAGGTCTGCAAAATAACGTCAAAACCTTCTTCTTCCGCTTTTGCCGTAATGGTATGAAGTACATCAGAGAAGAAAGGGTTACCGGCAGTCGTTTTGGTTGAACGCGTTGAAATTACCATAATGGCGTCGAAGCCAGAAGACGTCAGGGCGCGGGCAAGTTTGTTGGGCTGATAATTTAATTCGTCAATCGCCTTCAACACTTTGTCACGCGCTTCAGGAGAAATATTCGTTTGTTTATTCAGAACGCGCGACACGGTTGATTTTGAAACGCCAGCAACCCGGGCGATATCATAGATAGTGGGTGACATACACCTCTCACTCCAGACAAACAGCAATGCCGTTCATCTTACTGGAGAGAAAACGGCAATAGCAATAAATAAGAATTGATAATCAACGATCTGCCCCCATTTATTGTATTCTGAAGCCATGCATTTCAGGTTTCCACGCAATGAAGGACGGCGATGAAGCGACTTAAAAACGAACTCAACTCTCTGGTGAACCGCGGTGTTGATCGCCATCTGCGTCTGGCAGTGACGGGACTCAGCCGCAGCGGCAAAACGGCGTTCATCACGGCGATGGTGAACCAACTGCTGAATCTGCACGCCGGTGCACGGCTGCCGCTGCTAAGCGCTGTGCGCGAAGAGCGTTTGCTGGGCGTTAAGCGCGTGCCTCAGCGCGACTTCGGCATTCCTCGTTTTACCTATGATGAAGGGCTGGCACAGCTTTATGGCGACCCGCCGACATGGCCGACGCCGACGCGCGGTGTGAGTGAAATTCGCCTTGCGCTCCGTTTTCGCTCCAATGAATCCCTCATGCGCCACTTCAAGGATACGTCGACGCTCTATCTGGAAATTGTGGATTACCCTGGTGAATGGCTGCTTGATTTGCCAATGCTGGCCCAGGATTATCTGACGTGGTCCCGCCAGATGACGGGATTATTGCAGGGGCAACGTGCCGGGTGGTCGGCAAAATGGCGGCAGCTGTGCGAGGGGTTAGATCCCCTGGCCCCTGCGGATGAAAACCGGCTGGCAACGATTGCTGAGGCCTGGACGGCGTATTTGCATCAGTGCAAACAGGAAGGGCTGCATTTCATCCAGCCAGGCCGTTTTGTTTTGCCGGGAGACTTAGCGGGGGCACCCGCACTGCAGTTTTTCCCCTGGCCGGATGTGGATGCATACGGGGAATCAAAGCTGGCGCAAGCGGACAAGCACACCAACGCCGGGATGCTGCGCGAGCGCTACAATTACTACTGCGAAAAAGTGGTTAAAGGTTTCTACAAAAATCATTTTTTACGTTTCGACCGCCAGATCGTGCTGGTGGACTGCCTTCAGCCGCTCAACAGCGGACCGCAGGCGTTTAACGATATGCGCCTTGCGCTGACGCAACTGATGCAAAGTTTTCATTATGGACAGCGCACGCTGTTCCGCCGTCTGTTCTCGCCGGTGATCGATAAACTGCTCTTTGCCGCCACCAAGGCCGACCACGTGACGGTCGATCAGCATGCCAATTTGGTCTCGCTGCTGCAGCAGCTGGTGCAGGATGCCTGGCAGAACGCTGCGTTTGAAGGGATCGGTATGGACTGCCTCGGGCTGGCCTCGGTACAGGCGACACAGAGCGGGTTGATAGACCTTAATGGCGAAAAGATCCCTGCTCTGCGGGGCAACCGTCTCAGCGACGGCGAACCGTTGACCGTCTATCCGGGGGAGGTACCGGCTCGTCTGCCGGGGCAGGCATTTTGGCAAAATCAGGGCTTCCAGTTCGAAGCCTTCCGGCCACAAACCATGAGCGTCGATCGGCCGTTACCGCACATTCGTCTGGATGCGGCTCTGGAATTTTTGATTGGAGATAAATTGCGATGACGGAACCGTTAAAACCGCGCATTGACTTTACCGGGACGCTTGAGAAAGAGCATCAGGAGGCGTTTAAAACGTCGCAAACCTTTAACGGCGCGCAGGCTGATAACTTTGCTCCAGTGCTGACTGAAGAGCCCAGCGTCGAGGACGGTCCGGCTGAAGCGGTGGTTGAAGCGGCCTTACGCCCGAAACGTAGCCTGTGGCGGAAGATGGTCACTGCCGGGCTGGCGTTATTTGGCGTAAGCGTGGTGGGTCAGGGCGTTCAGTGGACGATCAACGCCTGGCAAACCCAGGACTGGGTGGCGCTGGGGGGATGTGCTGCGGGTGCGCTCATTGTAGGGGCGGGGATCGGGTCGGTTGCTACCGAGTGGCGGCGTCTGTGGCGTTTACGACAGCGCGCGCACGAGCGAGATATCGCCCGGGATCTGCTTCACAGCCACGGCACGGGGAAGGGCCGGGACTTTTGTGAGAAACTGGCCGCACAGGCCGGTATAGACAAGTCGCACCCGGCGCTTCAGCGCTGGTATGCCGCCATTCATGAGACTCAGAACGATCGTGAAGTGGTGACGCTTTATTCCCACCTGGTGCAGCCGGTGCTGGATGCGCAGGCGCGACGTGAAATCAGCCGTTCGGCGGCGGAGTCCACGCTGATGATTGCTGTCAGCCCTCTGGCGCTGGTGGATATGGCATTTATCGCCTGGCGTAACCTGCGTTTGATTAACCGTATTGCAAATCTGTACGGCATCGAACTGGGCTATTACAGCCGTCTGCGCCTGTTCAAGCTGGTGCTGCTGAATATCGCGTTTGCCGGTGCCAGCGAGCTGGTTCGTGAAGTGGGGATGGACTGGATGTCACAAGATCTGGCGGCGCGTCTGTCCGCACGTGCTGCTCAGGGGATTGGTGCCGGTTTGCTGACTGCCCGTTTAGGTATCAAAGCGATGGAAGTGTGCCGTCCGCTGCCATGGATCGATGGTGACAAACCTCGTCTGGGCGATTTCCGTCGTGAGCTCATTGGGCAACTGAAAGAAACGCTCAATAAAAAACCGACCCCGTAAAGGCCTTGCTTACTATTCGTGCTGGCTGTCAATATTTGTTGACAGCCACCTTCCAGAATACCGTGATCTGACATATCATTTTAGCGTTAATGGCTAAGAACGGTGAATTTCCCATGCGTCTGGAAGTCTTTTGTGAGGACCGTCTCGGTCTGACCCGCGAGTTACTCGATCTTCTTGTTTTACGTAGCATTGATTTACGTGGCATTGAGATCGATCCTGTCGGGCGAATTTACCTCAATTTTGCCGAAATTGAATTCAACACCTTCAGTAGCCTGATGGGGGAAATCCGCCGTATCGCTGGCGTTACGGATGTCCGTACCATCCCCTGGATGCCGTCAGAGCGTGAGCACCTGGCGCTGAGCGCGCTGCTGGAAGCCATGCCTGAACCTTTCTTGTCCCTCGACTTGAAAAGTAAAGTTGAGCGCGTGAATCTGGCCAGCTGCCAGCTTTTTGCGCAGAGTCAGGAGAAACTCAGCAATCATCACGCTACGCAGCTGATCCCCGGCTTTAACTTCCAGCGCTGGCTGGACAGTAACCCGCAAAGCACCCACAGCGAACATGTTGTCATTAACGGGCAAAATTTCCTGATGGAGATCACGCCTGTCTACCTGAAAGGGGAAAACGACAGTCGTGTCCTCACGGGGGCCGTGATCATGCTGCGTTCCACCGTCCGTATGGGACGTCAACTGCAGAACATTTCCAGCCAGGATGTCGGCGCATTCAGCCAGATTATTGCCGTCAGCCCAAAAATGCGCCATGTAGTCGATCAGGCACGTAAGCTCGCCAGTTTGACTGCACCCTTGCTGATAACAGGAGATACGGGAACCGGGAAAGATTTACTCGCGCATGCCGTACATATGGCCAGCCCGCGGGCGGCAAAACCTTACCTGGCACTGAACTGCGCGTCGATCCCTGAAGATGCCGTTGAAAGTGAACTGTTTGGCCACGCGCCGGAAGGGAAAAAAGGATTCTTCGAACAGGCCAACGGCGGTTCGGTCCTGCTGGACGAAATCGGCGAGATGTCTGCTCGGATGCAGGCTAAGCTGCTGCGCTTCCTGAACGACGGTACCTTCCGTCGCGTGGGTGAGGACCATGAAGTCCACGTCGACGTTCGCGTCATTTGCGCCACCCAGAAAAACCTGGTGGAGCTGGTGCAAAAGGGGGTGTTCAGGGAAGATCTCTATTATCGTCTGAACGTGCTGACACTTAACATCCCGCCGCTGCGCGATTGTCCGCAAGACATCATCCCGCTGACGGAACTGTTTGTGGCCCGCTTTGCAGATGAGCAGGGGGTGCCGCGTCCGAAGCTTTCTGCCGATCTGGGCACGGTGCTGACGCGCTACGGCTGGCCGGGCAATATTCGTCAGTTGAAGAACGCCGTGTATCGCGCGTTGACTCAACTGGAAGGATACGAGCTGCGGCCTCAGGATATCCTGTTGCCGGATTACGATGCCGGGACGGTGTCGGTAGGTGAAGAGGCGATGGAAGGCTCGCTCGACGATATCACCAGTCGTTTTGAGCGCTCTGTGCTGACGCAGCTGTATCGTAGCTATCCAAGCACACGCAAGCTGGCCAAGCGGCTTGGGGTGTCACATACCGCGATTGCGAATAAGCTGCGTGAGTATGGGCTGAACCATAAGAAAGGCGACGAATAAAAGTAAAAGCCTCCGGATGGAGGCTTTTGAATATCACTTATTCCTTCGCGATTGGGGTGGCAACGAGGTCTGGTTTTGTCTCACCCTGAATCGCCGCGATCCTGTTCTCCACCTCTTTCACCTGATCCTGGTTATGAAGCAGGGTATAGGTGAGATCGAACTGCGTACTTGCGCCAGGTTCCAGCTGCTTAACGCGTTTCTGCTCGCGTTCAATCGTGACCGGGTAGGCGTAGCTGGTACCGGGTTCAATACCCGTGACATAGCCTTGCTTCAACGTGTCGGTATTCTTCCACAACGTCAGAACCGGCAACTGGCGAGTATCAAACTGAATTGATGCCCCTTTATCACCCGCTTTGTTGACCACCGCAGCAAGCGTCTGGCGATCTTTGTCAGCCAGCGGCGTGATATTAAAGACCATCTCATCGAACCCTTTTGTCGGACCGGCATAGGTTTGCCAGTCGTTCAGACCCGCTTTGGCGTAATCGTTAAATGGACTCACGCTGGCGGCCGGAGCCAGGAAGCGAGCGCCTTCTTCAAGGATGGGTGTGCCAAAGTTGCTGTGGTAGATGATTTGATAGTCGTGCGGGTAGTCAGCATGGTTGGTCAGAACATCATGCAGGCTGAACTGGTTGCTTCCGGGAACATAACGCAGTTCGGTCATCGTTTGCAGATCGGCTTTTTTGAAGGTGCTCTCTTTAATCAGACCGCGAATGCGGATTTCATGCGGTGCAGCATCAGCGACCTCGACTTCAACCTGAGATACCGGCGTATTCCCCGCCTTACCGTGCAGCGTGTAAATCTGCCCGTCCGTTGTTACCGGGTGGCCTGTCCACTCATAGCCGCAGCGAACCATCATTTCGTTGAAACCTTCCAGCCAGCCGAGTCCATTTCGACTTTCCAGATTGATAAATGCCGGGTTAACGACCTCTTTAACCGGAGAGTCCCAGCCCAGTTTTGACCCAAAGCCCTCAACGCGCAGTAAATTCATACCACGGGTTGGACTCAACGTTATAGTCAGGCCATTTTTACTGCTAATGACAATGATTTTACTGCCTTCCTGCTTACCGCCTTGGAGAACTTTTTGTTCAATGCTGAAGTTCGGCCCTTTAGCGTTCAGCTCATCACTCGAAATTCGCCAGTTTCCTTTTTCCACACCGCTTTCAGCGCTTGTCAGCACCCATGTTTTTGCCGAGACATGACCCGAAATCAGTACTGCAACCACCGTCAACGCCAGTTTAATTTTCATATTTATCCCTTTTTGCTGAAACGATTATTTGAATACGTCAGCAAATCTAATGTTTAGAGGGGAGGGGAAATGTGATGGGGTTCACTGGTGAGAAAATAACGGTTTTTTAACCTGAAAAATGAGATTTATTTCTCCTGTTTGTTTATCTACTAAACAATATTTACATGAAAAGTGTGAGGTAAAAGTATTTATGCCTTAACGATTCAGTTCATCTGGCAATAAAAAACCCCGCCGACGCGAGGTTTCAGGACAATGCTAAGCTTTATAGAATGCTAAGCAATCATTATGCTTTCAGGGCGTCCAGCGCAGCAGTGTAATCCGGCTCGGTGGTGATTTCGTTTACCAGTTCACTGAAAACAACGTTGTCGTTTTCGTCGATGACCAGAACTGCACGTGCCGCCAGGCCTTTCAGGGCGCCTTCAGAAATGCCAACGCCGTATTTCTCCAGGAAATCAGGGCTGCGCAGGGTAGAAAGGGTGATGACGTTGCTCAGACCTTCAGCGCCGCAGAAGCGAGACTGGGCAAACGGCAGGTCAGCGGAAATGCACAGCACGACGGTGTTGTCCATTTCTGTTGCCAGTTGGTTGAATTTACGCACGGATGCGGCACAAACGCCGGTATCGATGCTTGGGAAAATGTTCAGGACTTTGCGCTTGCCAGCAAACTGGCTCAACGTGACGTCAGACAGATCTTTAGCCACCAGCGTAAAAGCCTGCGCCTTGTTACCCACCTGCGGAATGGCACCTGCAACAGTGACCGGGTTGCCCTGGAAATGAACGAGTTGTGACATAGATATCTTCCTGTTTACATATAGTTAACGTCGGGGCTAGTGTATGCCATCCGCGGATAACACGGCAAACCAATTTTTATGCCTTACCGGGCTACAAGGAGTCAGTGATGAGAAGCGTAAAGGTCTATGAAGAAGCCTGGCCATTGCATACCCCGTTTGTGATCTCCCGCGGCAGTCGCAGTGAAGCCTGCGTCGTGGTGGTCGAAATAGAGGAGGACGGCATTAAGGGGGTCGGTGAATGCACACCTTATCCTCGCTACGGCGAGAGCCTTGCTTCGGTGATGGCCCAGATCATGACCCTGGTTCCCGATCTTCAAACGGGCCTTACCCGCGAATCGTTGCAACAGCGACTGCCCGCCGGTGCAGCGCGCAACGCGATTGACTGCGCGCTGTGGAGCCTGGAGGCCGCGCAGCGGCAGACAACCTTGTCCTCGCACCTGGGGATTACGTTGCCGGGGGCGGTTGTGACCGCGCAGACGGTCGTTATTGGTGAACCAGAACAGATGGCGGCCAGCGCAAAAGCGCTCTACGACTCCGGTGCGACGTTATTAAAGATTAAGCTCGACGATCGATTAATCAGTGAACGGATGGTTGCCATTCGTGCGGCAGTGCCGCAGGCAACGCTGATTGTGGATGCGAATGAATCCTGGCATAGCGAGGGACTGGCCGCACGCTGTCAGCTGCTGGCCGATCTTGACGTTGCCATGCTCGAACAGCCTTTACCGGCGCATGAGGATGCCGCCCTGGCGAATTTCATTCATCCACTTCCTGTCTGTGCAGATGAAAGTTGTCACACCCGTGACAGCCTGGACAGCCTTAAAGGCCGCTATGAGATGGTTAATATTAAGCTCGACAAAACGGGCGGATTAACCGAAGCGCTTGCGCTGGCAAAAGCGGCGCAGGAGCAGGGATTTACCCTCATGCTGGGATGCATGTTGTGCACATCCCGGGCGATTGGCGCGGCGCTGCCGCTGGCAAATCAAGTGCGTTTTGCCGATCTCGATGGCCCGACATGGCTGGCGGTTGACGTCTCACCCGCGCTGAATTTCACCACGGGCGTGCTTCATCTCTGAGGTTCCCACCGCAGAAGTTCTGTCATCGCCTTGAGATACTTTTCGCTGGCTTCATCAGACGAGATAGGCGGGAATTCTGCGGTGATACAATGCAGTCCCAGGTCAGCGCACCAGCTGCCGAACGAGCCTGGTGTTTCGTAACCCACGCTGGTCACAAGCGGAAGGGCAAATGCCTCAGCCAGCCACTGACCTAGCGCCGTATGGCGCGGATCTTCGATACAGGCCAGCGGATCGTGGAACGAGACAACCCAGGCCGGGTGGATCTTATGAATGAGCTGGCATAACGCCTGCGTCTCCGGCTCCGAGCCGGGGGTGTCTCCCGTCAGCAGGACCACATCGCGCTCTTCGGCGGAGCTGTTCCAGCGATACACCGTCTCACCGGCGCGCCAGTTTGCTGCCGGAAAATTGCGGTTTAAGTCAATCCCCCTCGCATTGGCACGCAACCCAAGCTGACAGCCATCCGGATTGACGGTCAAAATCACGTGATGACGCCGCAGTTCGGGAGTCAGTGTCCTCAGCGCGCACGACAGCGTGACAATGGATGAATGCTCATCGCCGTGCGTACCGGCAATGATCAGACCGCTGTTACGATCGGCCTCCGGGGCAGGAAACCAGATCAAAGATGCACCAAAAAAAGAACGGCCATATTGCTCAGCGCCAGGCGGAAAAGCACCACGTTGCGCTCTTGGTCGGGTGATTGTCATACGAAATCCTGATAAAAATGTCTCTATTGGCAGTGTTGTGCAAAACTTGCTGTTTATCAAATAGTTTCCGTGTTAGCGGAAAATTGCCAGATATCAACTTTCCGGATGAAGGTATTTGCTTTTCTCATTTGTGAAACAAATAATTACGCATCTGCTGGTTATCTGAATTCAATCAAGGGGATCTTATGAAGCATCCTGTTTCGCGTCTCTGTACTGCACTCTGGCTGTGCGGACTTTCTTCACTTTCGTACGCTGCTAATGTGCCGCAGGGCACTGTTCTGGCGCAAAAACAGGAACTGGTGAGACACATTAAAGACGAACCGGCTTCGCTCGATCCGGCTAAGGCCGTAGGTTTGCCTGAAATTCAGGTGATCCGTGACCTTTATGAAGGTCTGGTGAATCAGAATGAAAAAGGGGAACTGACCCCCGGCGTGGCAACGCGCTGGCAGAGCAACGATAACCGTGTCTGGACCTTCACGCTGCGAGACAACGCCCGATGGTCTGACGGCACGCCCGTGACGGCGCAGGATTTTGTCTACAGCTGGCAGCGTCTGGTTGACCCAAAAACCACCTCACCGTTTGCGTGGTTTGCGGCGCTGGCGGGTATAAACAACGCGCAGGCGATTATCGATGGTAAAGCCGCGCCTGATACGCTTGGCGTTACGGCCGTCGATGCCAAAACGTTGCGCGTACAGTTGGATAAGCCGCTGCCCTGGTTCAGCAACCTGACGGCTAACTTTGCGTTTTATCCAGTCCAGAAAGCCAATGTTGAGAGTGGTAAAGAGTGGACGCGTCCGGGCAGCCTTGTGGGGAACGGTGCGTATGTGCTGAAAGATCGTGTGGTCAACGAGAAGCTGGTGGTGGAGCCGAATGCACACTACTGGGATAACGCCAAAACGGTTCTGAAAAAAGTCACTTTTGTGCCTATTAACCAGGAGTCTTCAGCCACAAAACGTTATCTGGCTGGCGATATTGATATCACCGAGTCGTTCCCAAAAAATATGTATCAGAAGCTGCTGAAGGATATTCCGGGGCAGGTGTATACGCCGCCGCAGCTGGGCACCTATTACTATGCGTTCAACACGCAGAAAGGCCCAACGGCTGATGCCCGCGTGCGCCTGGCACTGAGCATGACAATCGACAGGCGTATTATGGCGGAAAAAGTACTGGGTACAGGTGAAAAACCAGCCTGGCACTTCACTCCTGACGTCACGGCAGGTTTTACGCCGGAGACATCGCCTTTTGAGCAGATGTCGCAGCAGGAGTTAAACGCACAAGCAAGGACGCTTTTGCAGGCGGCAGGCTACGGTCCGCAGCGTCCGCTGAAGCTAACTCTGCTGTACAACACATCAGAAAACCACCAGAAAATTGCCATCGCCGTGGCATCAATGTGGAAGAAGAACCTGGGTGTGGATGTCAAATTGCAAAACCAGGAGTGGAAAACCTACATTGACAGCCGCAACACCGGTAATTTTGATGTGATCCGCGCGTCGTGGGTAGGGGATTACAACGAGCCCTCCACGTTCCTTTCGCTGCTGACCTCAACCCACAGCGGCAATATTTCCCGTTTCAAGGACCCGGCTTACGACAAGATTATCAACCAGGCGACGCTTGAAACCACCGAGAAAGCGCGTAACGAAGATTACAACATGGCGGAAAAAATCCTGACCGAGAAAGCCCCGATAGCCCCGATTTATCAGTATACCAATGGACGTTTGATCAAGCCGTGGGTGAAAGGTTATCCGATTAATAACCCCGAAGACGTAGCCTATAGCCGGACGATGTATATCGAAAAGCACTGATCATTGCCTGTTAGCCTAAGGCTACTACCGCTAAACCTGAGCTGGCGCGCTTACAGCGCCAGTCTCTTTATTTGACCCTCTCCCGCCGCAACGACATCCGACGAATGGTACCCAGCAATTAAGCCTGGGGAATCTTATTATGACGTTTTTATATTGACAATCGCGCCACAAATGGAATAAACCTTTCGTTGACTCTTACGAGCTATTACTATCAGGTATCTGAGGTACGATTACTATTTGGAAAGGTCTTCGTTTGAATAATACATTCACATCGCGAATGATAAATATATTTTTATTACGTTCTCGGAATTATTTCTTGTCCAGTATTGGACTTTTTTATTGCTGATACTTTTAAGAAAAATATCGTGCTGTTATTTGCGGATTCAGAAATCCCTCAAGCGTGAGGGTATCTGCCGCTGTATTCATTCATTGATTTATATCAATAATATGCGTGTTCTTTGATATAAAGAGGATGTTTTCATCGCGAGTGGATTTTAATTTCACCCTTCTGTAATTAAAAAGTTAATGCTGTGTTTTGTTTTTGTTTAAATGGCGTTATGTGCTAATTGTTAATGGATTAAAATTCTTAATAAAAGTCTTATGTCAGATCTATGATCTGTTTAGTTGATCTTGAATGGTGTTTTGTTCTACTATGGATTTGTAAAGAAACGTCGTTATTTTCAACAAACATTCCTTAAGGAAAGGGACCGCTATGGCCGATACGTTCCAGAACGAGGTGCCGAAGGCACGCATAAATTTAAAGTTGGCTCTGCACACTGGTGGCGCACAGAAGAAAGTCGAACTGCCGCTGAAACTCCTCACCGTCGGTGATTTCAGTAATGGCAAAGAAAGTCGTCCATTATCTGAAAGAGAAAAAATCAACGTCAATAAAAATAACTTTAATAGCGTACTTTCGGAATTTAACCCGGAAGTAAACCTTAGTGTGCAGAATACGCTGGCAGGGGATGGTTCGGAAGAGAACGTGAAGCTGAGTTTCTCCGATATTAAAGATTTCGAACCGGAACAGGTGGCCCGTCAGATCCCTCAACTCCGTGCCATGCTGGCGATGCGTAATTTATTACGCGATCTGAAATCTAATCTCCTTGATAACGCTACTTTCAGAAAAGAACTCGAGAAAATTCTTAAAGACCCGGCGCTGTCTCAGGAATTACGCGACGAAATGAGTGCACTGGCCCCGAAATAAGCGGCGTGCGTTATTTAATGGATTAACCGGGAATATGCTGATGTCTGTAAATTCTGAAACCGCCTCCGCGCAGGGGCAGACCACCGTACTGGAAAAAGAGAGCGTTTACGCCTCCCTGTTTGAAAAAATTCATCTGACCCCGGCATCCAGCCTGGGTGATATTAACGACTTCCTCGACGATGCCGCTTTGTCTGACGCTCCGGCAGGTGAGCGCCTGACGGCCGCGATGCAGGTGTTTATGGACTGCATCCGCAAGTCCGGACAACAGGTGGAAAAGCTCGACAAGACGCTGATTGACCACCACATCGCTGAGCTGGATTTCCAGATCAGTCGCCAGTTGGACGCAGTAATGCACCATCAAGAGTTCCAGAAGGTGGAATCACTGTGGCGCGGCCTGAAGCAGCTGGTGGACAGCACTGACTACCGCCAGAACGTGAAGACTGAAATTCTGAACGTCTCGAAAGACGATCTGCGTCAGGACTTCGAAGATGCGCCGGAACTGATCCAGAGCGGACTCTACTGGCACACTTATACCGCCGAATATGACACCCCTGGCGGAGAGCCAATTGGCTCGGTGATCTCCTCCTATGAGTTCGATGCCAGTCCGCAGGACGTGGCACTGCTGCGCAACATCTCTAAAGTGTCTGCTGCTGCACATATGCCGTTTATCGGTGCCGTCGGTCCGAAATTCTTCCTGAAAGACTCCATGGAAGAAGTTGCAGCGATTAAAGATATCGGCAACTACTTCGA
Source organism: Enterobacter sp. ENT02 (assembly GCF_019219165.1). Taxonomy (NCBI): domain Bacteria; kingdom Pseudomonadati; phylum Pseudomonadota; class Gammaproteobacteria; order Enterobacterales; family Enterobacteriaceae; genus Enterobacter; species Enterobacter sp. ENT02. Next base: position 326,331 of record NZ_JAHUWD010000001.1, on the reverse strand, counting down.
TCGCGCTGAGTATATTAAGTGGAAATCCTTCCGTGACACCGACGACTCACGCTATATCGGCCTGGTGATGCCGCGCGTGCTGGGGCGTCTGCCGTACGGTCCGGACACCGTGCCGGTGCGTAGCTTCAACTATGTCGAGCAGGTGAAGGGCCCGGATCACGATAAGTATTTGTGGACCAGCGCGTCATTCTCCTTCGCCTCGAACATGGTGAAGAGCTTCATCAATAATGGCTGGTGCGTGCAGATCCGTGGCCCGCAGGCCGGTGGCGCGGTGAAAGATCTGCCGATCCACCTGTATGACCTTGGCACCGGTAACCAGGTGAAAATCCCGTCGGAGGTGATGATCCCGGAAACGCGCGAGTTTGAATTCGCCAACCTGGGCTTTATCCCGCTGTCGTACTACAAAAACCGCGATTATGCCTGTTTCTTCTCAGCGAACTCCGCCCAGAAACCGGCGCTGTACGACACTGCGGACGCCACCGCCAACAGCCGCATCAATGCCCGCCTGCCGTACATCTTCCTGTTGTCGCGCATTGCGCACTACCTGAAGCTGATTCAGCGCGAAAACATCGGCACCACCAAAGACAGACGTCTGCTGGAGCTGGAACTCAATACGTGGGTACGCAGTCTGGTGACCGAAATGACCGATCCGGGCGACGAGCTGCAGGCCTCCCACCCGCTGCGCGACGCGAAGGTGGTGGTGGAAGACATTGAGGACAACCCGGGCTTCTTCTGTGTGAAGCTGTTCGCGGTGCCGCACTTCCAGGTGGAAGGCATGGACGTGAACCTGTCGCTGGTGAGCCAGATGCCGAAAGCGAAAGCGTAAGGCGGGGAGAAATCAGGGATGAAAATTTACCGCCCGCTTTGGGAGGATGGGGCCGCTCTGGCCCCGCAACAGTTCCAGCAGCAGGCCCGATGGAGTGAGCACGTAGCCAGTATGGTCGCCCGGATGGGTATTTCTCATCCATGGGGCGTGATTGCGGCGGAATTTGATGATGCTGCACTGGCGCTCTCGCGCCTGAATGCCACGCGTCTGGTGGTGCGATTTCAGGACGGTACTCTTGTTGATACGAACCTGGCAGACAATCTTCCTCCGGTTTGCGATGTGTCTATTGCAGCCAGCAGTGAGGCTGTTGACGTGGTTGTCGCGCTGCCGTTGATGAGCGCCAGTGGTGGCAATCTCGATAACGGGCAGGACAGTGAACGCCCGCGTCGCTGGAAAGCCGAACGTGTGGTGGTGCAGGAGCTTGCGGGCCATGAAAGTGGAGAACTCGCCATTCTGCGTCATGCTCTGACCTTGCGTCTGTCCAGTCAGGAAAATACGGCTTACCTGACCTGTCCGGTAGCCCGTCTGGTGCGTAATGCACAGGGACAGTGGAGCAGAGACCCGGATTTCATTCCGCCGATGCTTTCCATTTCTGCAAGCCCGTTGCTGACCGTAGAACTGGGTGACCTGCTGATCCGCCTGCAGGTTCGTCGCCGTCGCCTGATGGCCATGCGACGCGAAAGCAATGAGAGGATGGCCGACTTTGCTGTCGCGGATGTCTCCCTGTTCTGGCTTCTCAATGCCCTGAACAGTGCCGAGCCGGTGCTGGCGGAACTACTGCAGACACCGGATCGTCACCCGGAACTGCTGTACCGCGAACTGACCCGTCTGGCTGGCAGCCTGCTGACCTTCTCACTGGAGCATGACGTCAGTGACATTCCTGCCTATCTGCACGATGAACCGGAACGGGTATTCCCGCCGTTGCTGACGCTGCTCGATAAACTGCTGGAAGCCAGCCTGCCGTCGCGGGTCGTGAGTATCCACCTGGAGCATCAGGACCAGATCTGGAAAGGTGCCCTGCACGATGCGCGCCTGCGCGAAGGGGCGGACTTCTACCTCTCCGTACGCTCATCCATGCCGAACCATGAGCTTCAGACGAAATTCCCGCAGCTGTGTAAAGCGGGCAGCTTTGATGATGTTTCGGATGTGGTGAATGTGGCACTGAGCGGGATGCTTATCAAACCTCTGACGCATGTTCCAGCTGCTATCCCGTTACGTCTTGAGAACCAGTATTTCTCGCTGGATCTGAGTACTGAGGCGGCACGTACGATGCTTGAAATGGGTAGTTGCACCTTCTATACCCCGCGCTCACTGGGGGATGTGAAACTTGAACTCTTTGCGGTGCTGCGCACATGAAAAAATCTGAACTCATTCAGACAGAACGTATCTTCTACCCGGGCTGGCTTATGGTTAGCCAGCTGCGGGGCGGTCAGGAAGTCCGTGACGGAGAAGGGCTCTATCGTCGGGCCCGTCGTCTGGTGCAGGATGCGAAGGTTGCACTCACGGAGGCAGGTTACAGCAACATCAGCCGTGACCATATGGTGTATGCCCTGTGTGCACTGCTTGATGAGAGCGTGATGAACCGGGGAACCACCGATGATGGCTACCTGGCCTGGCATCGTGATCCGCTGCAGGCGCATTTCTTTGGCACCCTCAATGCCGGTGAGGAGTTATGGGAACGGATCCGCAATCTGTTGAAAGAAACCGCCCCTGATTCCTCCGTCCTGACCTGCATGTACCGGACCCTGCAACTGGGGTTCGTTGGTCAGTATCGTGCCCAGGATGATGAGCGACGGGAAGATGTTGTTCTCGCACTCGCTGAACGGGTTCCGGCTTTCACACTGGCACAGGACGCCCCCATTATTGCCCGCGCATCAAGCTTGCGCAGCGGCCGACGCGGGTACTGGCTGACCTGGGCTGTGGCTGCTGTCGCTCTGGCGGCACTCTGGTTCTTCCTCTCGTCCTCGCTTACCGAGCTGGTAAGCCAGACTGTCAGGCCGGGGTAAGCGATGCGGGATGTGTACCGAAGTCTGTTAACTGCCTTGGGTGCCGTACTGGCGCTGTGGCTCATCCTCGGATTCTGGCCACTGTCAACGGTGAGCCGTGTGGCACTCACCCTGCTTGTTGCTCTGGTGTCCGGGGTGATGTTCTGGCATCAGCGCCGGGCTTCTCAGGCGCGGGCGAGCGCACTACGCGAGATTGCGGATGAAAACCTACCGCCGGAAGATTTTCAGGGGGCGGTGATCCTTGTTTCTGGCGACAACACTCCTCTGTTTGTGTCCGGAGCCCGTTTCCGGGAAACCCGGCAGGGCTGGTATCTGTGGGTAAAGGATGCGGAACAGCTGCCACTCTTTGCGCAGCACCTGAGCCTTGCTCGCCCGGCCCTGGTATCGCAAATCTCGGTCATGCTGGCGGTGGTACCCGAGCTGCACACATCCGATGATGATTTTACCCAGTCCCTGCGGGGATGGCAGCGGGCTGTCGTCCAGTGCCGTGCGGCATTCGGCATGATCCCTCCGCTGTGGACCGTGACTTGGGTATCTCCACCTGCGGCCTGTGCGGAGGCTGAGCCCGTCTGGTTTAGCACGGTAAGCCAGCGGATCGGTATTCAGGTGTATCAGCCTGGTCAGGGCAATGTGTCACTGACTGAATGGATCCGAGAGACCGGTGCAGACGGGCGTCTTTCGCGTCTGAGTCAGGGTCTGTGGCTGGACGGTCTGCTTGCCTGGCAGAACAGCGCGGTCAATGAGCTGCTGTCGGTAAGGAGGGGGGAATTACCGGCGATGAAACCCTGCGTGCAGGGCATGTGCATGGTTCCGGTGAGCGGTACCAAGTGCAATCTCTGGCAACAGCACATCACCGCTGTGACCGAGCTGCCACCGGATGTCGTCCTGACTACAGAGCCACTGCCATTGCCTGAACAGCTGCTGCCAGGGTTACCGCGACGACGTGGTGTGAGTCGCCGGATGCTGTTCTGGCGTTACGCAGGATTACTGGGCGGGATTTTTCTCGCGCTGGCGATGGTGGCGTCATGGGTGAACAACCAGCGTCTTATCCGTAATGTTGGCGATCATCTTGCGTTATACCACCATCTCACCGGCACGCCGGTTGCACCGAAACTGCGGGCGCAACAGCGCCTGAGAGCCGATGGCGCATTGTTGGACGACTGGCAGCGCCGCGGGGAGCCACTGCGTTATCGTCTGGGACTGTATCAGGGGTTGCGTCTGGTTCCGCCCGTTGAGGCCGCCGTCAGCGACTGGGCACCTCCGTCACCACCTCCTCCGGTCATTAAGAAAATTATTCGGGGTCCGAAAACCATTCGCCTCGACAGCATGTCGCTGTTCGACTCGGGCAAGTACGACCTCAAGTCTGGCTCCTCCAGAATGCTGGTGAACTCCCTGGTAGGCGCTAAGGCGAAACCAGGCTGGCTGATTGTGGTGGCGGGCCATACCGACAGTACGGGGGATGACAAATCCAACCAGGTGCTGTCGCTTAAGCGCGCGGAGTCCGTGCGCAACTGGATGCGTGACACCGGCGACGTGCCCGAAAGCTGTTTTGCGGTACAGGGCTATGGCGAAAGCCGCCCTGTCGCAACCAATGACACCCCGGAAGGCCGTGCGCTTAACCGCCGTGTCGAAATCAGTCTGGTACCGCAGGCGAATGCCTGTCAGATACCCGGCAAAACCTCAGCGTCATCGCAGGATGATGGCGCTTCACTACACAATGGAGAGTAATTTCATGGCAATTCCTGTTTATCTTTGGCTGAAAGACGACGGCGGCGCGGACATCAAAGGATCTGTTGACGTTCAGGACCGTGAAGGCAGCATCGAAGTGGTGGCGCAGGAGCATAACCTGTACATCCCGACCGATAACAACACCGGCAAGCTGACCGGTACCCGTATCCACACGCCGTTCCTGTTCACCAAGGAAATCGATTCGTCCAGCCCGTACCTGTACAAAGCCGTGACCACCGGTCAGACCCTGAAGTCTGCGGAATTCAAATGGTACAAAATCAACGACGCGGGCCAGGAAGTTGAGTACTTCAACACCAAACTCGAGAACGTAAAAGTGGTGAAAGTGAATCCTGAAATGTACGACATCAAGGAGCCTTCCAAAGAGAAGCACAACCATCTTGAGCGCGTAGAACTGCGTTACGAAAAAATCACCTGGACCTACAAAGACGGCAACATCATTCATTCCGACTCATGGAATGAACGCGCCACCGCGTAATCCTGATGCGGGCAGGGTTTTCCTGTCCGCAGTTTTTTGCTGAGTGCCTGTCTCAAACGGGCGTTGAGCAAAGAAACCCACAATCTGCCAGCCCGACCTCATGCGCTTTGGTCCCCTTCACGGGAAACAGCGATGGGCGGTAGCGTGTCCAGGAACCGATATAGAGAGAAAGTCATGGAAAATCCAGCCATCCTGCTGCGACGTCTGAACCCTTACTGTGCCCGTGCGATGGAAGGGGCAGCCTCGCTCTGCCAGACCCGCGCGCATGCGGAAATTTTGCCGGAGCACTGGCTTCTGAAGCTGCTGGAGCAAGGGGAAGGTGACCTGACGGTGCTGGCGCGTCGCTACGAGTGGGATATGGATGCGCTATGGCAGGATTTGCTCGGCTGGCTGGATAATCAACCGCGTTCGGTACGCAGTCGCCCGCAGTTGTCCGCTGATATCCAGATACTGATACAGGAAGCCTGGCTGATTGCCTCCCTTAACGGCGAAGAGCACATCCGCAGTGTCCATCTGCTGATGGTGCTGGTTGGTAAGCCTAAACTGGCGCGCTGCGACGGTATGTGGCCTTTGCTTACGCTCGGCCAGAGCCAGCTTGATCGTCTTCGCGGGCTTCTGGACGCGCAGTCTGATGAGCGTCCAGATGTACAGCAAGAAGCAGAACTGGCACAAAATCACGGTGGTGAAGTGGAATTTGTCGGACGTCCGATCGGCGCAGAGATAAAAGACGGTGAACTGAACCCGGCGCTACAGAATGCACTGGATAAATTTACCCTCGACGTCACCGCCAGAGCGAAAGTGGGCAAAATCGACCCGGTGTTTGGCCGTGACACCGAAATTCGCCAGATGGTGGACATTCTCTCCCGTCGCCGGAAAAACAATCCGATCCTGGTCGGCGAACCTGGCGTCGGCAAAACGGCGCTGGTCGAAGGCCTGGCGCTGCGTATCGCCGGGGGCAACGTACCGGAATCGCTCAAGCAAGTGGTGCTGCGCACCCTCGACCTCGGCCTGTTGCAGGCGGGAGCGGGCGTGAAAGGCGAGTTCGAACAGCGCCTGAAAAACGTGATTGACGCGGTGCAGCAGTCACCGGTGCCGATATTGTTGTTTATCGATGAAGCCCACACCATTATTGGTGCCGGTAATCAGGCGGGCGGTGCCGATGCAGCAAATCTACTGAAACCGGCGCTGGCCCGCGGTGAACTGCGTACCATCGCCGCGACAACCTGGTCCGAGTACAAACAATATTTTGAGCGCGATGCTGCTCTGGAGCGCCGCTTCCAGATGGTCAAAGTGGACGAGCCGGACGATAATACGGCGTGTCTGATGCTGCGTGGTCTGAAATCCCGCTACGCTGAGCACCACAATGTGCATATTACTGACGATGCGGTTCGCGCTGCAGTCACGCTCTCCCGTCGTTACCTGACTGGCCGCCAGTTGCCTGATAAGGCGGTTGACTTGCTCGACACCGCCGCTGCGCGTGTGCGTATGAGCCTCGACACAGTGCCGGAACAGCTGACCCGCATCCGCTCGGATATCACTTCGCTGGAAATGGAAAAGCAGGCGCTGCTGGAAGATATTGCTGTCGGCAATCAGAACCATGGTGAACGCCTGACCGTCATTGAGCAGGAAGAGAACGACCTTATCGTTGCACTCGACGAGCTTGAAACTCAGTACGGGCAGGAACTGAAACTCACCGGACAACTGCTGGGAAGCCGCCAGGATATCTCCCGTCAGAGTGAGACACTTGAGTTACAGCAGGCGCTTAATGGCATTCAGCACAGCAACCCGCTGCTTTGTGTGGATGTGGACGTACGCACCGTCGCCAACGTGATTGCCGACTGGACCGGCGTACCGCTGTCCTCCCTGATGAAAGACGAGCAAACCGAACTGCTGACCCTGGAAAACGAAATCGGCAAGCGTGTGGTTGGGCAGGACGTGGCGCTGACCGCCATCGCCCGGCGCCTGCGGGCAGCCAAAACCGGGCTGACGTCAGAAAACGGTCCGCAGGGCGTGTTCCTGCTGATCGGCCCGAGTGGCGTCGGGAAAACCGAAACCGCGCTGGCGCTGGCGGACGTGCTGTACGGCGGTGAAAAATCGCTGATTACCATCAACCTGTCCGAGTACCAGGAGCCGCACACCGTTTCCCAGTTAAAAGGTTCGCCTCCGGGTTACGTGGGTTACGGTCAGGGTGGCATCCTCACCGAAGCCGTGCGCAAGCGCCCGTACAGCGTGGTACTGCTCGATGAAGTGGAAAAGGCGCACCGCGACGTCATGAACCTGTTCTATCAGGTCTTCGACCGCGGCTTTATGCGCGACGGCGAAGGGCGCGAAATCGACTTCCGCAATACTGTCATCCTGATGACCTCCAATCTCGGCAGCGACCATCTGATGCAACTGCTGGATGAACAGCCGGACGCCACCGAAGGCGACCTGCACGAGCTGCTGCGTCCGATCCTGCGTGACCACTTCCAGCCGGCGCTGCTGGCGCGCTTCCAGACCGTGATTTATCGCCCGCTGGCCGAAGCGGCCATGCGCACCATCGTGGAGATGAAGCTGTCACAGGTCAGCCAGCGTCTGCACCGTCACTACGGCCTGACCACGCATATTGAAGAAAGCCTGTATGACGCCCTGACCGCCGCCTGCCTGCTGCCGGACACCGGCGCGCGCAATATCGACAGCCTGCTGAACCAGCAGATACTGCCGGTACTGAGCCAGCAGCTGCTGACCCACATGGCTGCGAAGCAGAAACCACACTCCCTGACGCTCGGCTGGAATGATGAAGAGGGGATTGTACTGGCGTTTAATGAGGCGTACGGAGGCTGAAATGCAGATTTGCATGATGGATTACGGCAACCTGTCAGCGGACGGCAAAACGGCGTACCTGAAATGCTATGGCATCGGGACGTTTGAAGTGCTGTCGGGCATTGAGCGCTATATCAATAACCCTGACTGCGGCGACCATGAAAAAGCCGCTATTCCTGTCGGGACCTACTGGGTCACTGACAGGCCTGCCGGCAGTCTCTACAACCGGGTGCGTGCAGAAGCGATTGATGCCTGGCATGGTTACCGGAATCATCATTCTGAATGGTTTGCGCTATTTAGCGATAAAACCAAAAAAGACAGCCTGAATGTGAACGGTCTCAACCGCACGGGCTTTCGTCTTCATCCTCTGAACAGCGACGGAACCGGTGTTTCATGGGGATGTATCACCCTGCGTCGTTACAGTGATTTTCAGCATCTGCGCCGCCTGTTGTTGAAGCGGGGGACCTTTCCGGTGCCTGGCGGCAATGGCCTGATGGCCTATGCACGCATAGATGTGCGCGGGACACCCGATTTCAGCCAGTGTGAGAAGGACATTAAGGAAAAGGAAGAGGCGGAGAAACGCCGGACGCAGCAGGCTCTGAAGAATCGAGCGGAGAATGCCGAATGAAAATCCTGCTGTTTGTTGCGTTGTTCTGGGCGGGGATTCACTTCATTCCCGATGCCTGGGTTGCCGACTTTATAAAGGCCTATATCCCGATCAACGGTGATGGCGAAGAAGCGATGGACAGCTTCGAAATGCACGTCATCGTGATCAAAGCAACACTATGCGCTATTGGGGCTTATCTCCTGGTGAAGCTCTTCTCCTGTTGGCAAAACAGCCCTAAACATTAAGCCCACCGCCGGTCGTACCGGCCCTGATGGAATAACCGATTACATAATGGAGTCAACGCCATGAGCCTGACGGATACCCTGAACACGGTGGTGGCCACCGTCACCGGAAAAGCCCTGAACCGCTACCGCCTCGATATCCCTTCCTGCACGGCCGATATCGACGTGGAGGACTTCAGTGGCTCAGAAGCGATGAGCGAGCTTTACTGCTACACCATCAACTTCACCAGTGCCGACAAGAACATTGATGCCCGGCAGATGCTGAGCAAGCCGGCGACCCTGACCATGGGCGCGGGCAACCTGCTTTCCCTGACGGATCGCAAGGTGGTTCACGGGGTGGTGACCCGTTTCGAGCGTACCGGTGGCTCCGCTGATGAAGCGCAATACTGCATTGTACTGGAGCCGTTTCTGGCGCTGTTGGGTAATCAGTTCCGTACTCACCGCTTTTTCGTCAACAAGTCAGTGCCGGAAGTGGTTGCAGAGGTGCTGCAGGAACATGGCCTGAAAGGCTGGGAATATGAGTTTACCCTCAAAGCTGTCTATCCAAAGCGTGAGCAGATTAACCAGTATCAGGAAAACGACCTCGCCTTCATTGAACGCCTGCTGGCGGAGGTGGGGATTTTTTACTTTTTCACCCTGCAGCCTGATACCCAGACCGAAGTGGTGCACTTTGCGGACAAGCAGAGTGCCTGGACGTTTGGTAAGAAACTGCCGCTGAACAGCCCGTCAGGGATGAATGACAATGCGGCCGACTCGGTGTGGGACGTGCACGTCTGGCATAACGTGGTGGAACGCTCGGTCACTGCCGGTGATTACAACCACCGCGAAGCCCAGAATATCCTGACGTCCGTTCCGGCGGATATGACCCGCGGCGATGGTGAGGGGATTACCTATGGTGATGTGTATCACTACCGCCCGCGTCACCTTGAACGTGGCGACAAAATTAATCCGACAGCGGAAACCGGTAATTTCTGGGCACGTCTGGAGCATGAGCGTTTTCTGTCCAACCAGACCACGGTGACCGGCAGCAGTACCGACCATACCCTCGGCCCGGCACAGGTGCTGACGATTACTGAAACGGCCATACCACCTACGCTGCCCCGGGAAACGGAAAATGGCGTCGTGATTATCAGTGCCGGTTACTCTGCCAGTCGTCAGAGCGCGCTGAAGGTGGAATGGGCGGCCATGCCGTACTACGAGAATCGGTGCTGGCGACCGGCGCCTAAAAAACGCCCGGTGGTCAGCGGCACGCTGATGGCGCGCGTGACCAGCGCCAAAGATAACGATATCTACGCCTGGCAGGATGCGTCGGGTATGTACCGGGTGAAATTTGATGCTGACCGCGACGATAAGCGTCAGGGCATGGAAAGTATGCCGGTGCGTTTTGCCAAACCTTACGGTGGCGACAAGTACGGCTTCCACTTCCCGCTGATACAGGGTACTGAAGTCGCCATTGCGTTCCATGAGGGCGATCCGGATCGTCCGTATATTGCCCATGCACTGCACGATTCCCGTCATGTTGATCACGTCACGGAAGCCAACAGCACCCGAAATGTTGTCAGGACTGCAGGCCTGAACAAACTGCGGATGGAGGACAAGCGCGGCGAAGAGCATGTCAAGCTCAGTACTGAGTATGGCGGTAAAACCCAGCTTAATTTAGGTCACAATGTAGACGCTTTCAGGAAACTTCGCGGCAAAGGTGCTGAGCTTCGTACTGACCGACACGTTTCCATTCGCGGTGGGGCTGGGGTGTTTATTACGGCGGATACGCAGTCTTCAGCTAATGGAATGATGCTGGATATGGCCGCAGCGCTGAGCCAGCTGGAACGGGCTCAGAGTCTGGCAGAGTCATTAAATAGCGCAGCTGAGACGGCAAAGGCAGAACTGGCGGATTTACAAACGCAGAAAGCCTTGCTAAGTGAATCGCTGAGGGATCTCAAAAAATCAGCTTTACTACTATCTGCCCCAGAAGGTATTGCACAGGTAACACCGAAAACCTTGCAATTATCTGCAGGAGAAAATATCACTGCGACCAGTGGTGGTAATACCGATTTTAGTATCCTGAAGAAACTGACGGTAGCTGCGGGGGAACGTATCAGTATGTATGCTCAAAAGTTGGGTATTAAATTATTAGCCAGTAAAGGTAAAGTAGAAATTCAGGCTCAGGGTGATGAAATGACACTGGATGCGCTGAAAGATATCCATATCAGCAGCAGTGAAGGGAAAATTTTCATTAGTGCAAAACAGGAGATAGTTTTGAGTGGTAGCGGTGGAGCCTATATCAGGATTGGTGATGGGGTAGTCGAAAGTGGGGCACCAGATAAGATTATTGAGCGAGCGGCCGTGTGGCAAAAATTTACGGGGCAAAGCACCAGTAAAATGTTGAATAAATATCAACAGGGTAATTATGAATTACAGCCAACTCTGGTATGGAGTGGTTCTGGGGAGCCAGTCGCTAATCGCCAGACAGTATTGAACAGTGACATGGGGGCTACGGCTGAAAATACGACTTCTGCTGGTAATACATCCACTCAGAATTTTAATACTGTCAGTAAAGTTCGTCTCACCGTGAATAAGGAGAGTTAACCATGAAGAACGCTGACAATATAGTAAAAATTTACCCAACGTATGATAAATCCGGAAATGCACATTACGATCTGCATAGCCAGCCGAAAGGAAGTGAGCTTGTTCCGCAGTGTGTTGTATATCCAGAACGGGTTATACCGATTATTTTTATTCCTGGGGTAATGGGGAGTAACCTTAAAAGCAATCGCAAAAATGGCAAGAAAATCTGGAATCTTGATAGTATGGCCGGTATTGCTGGCGCTTGGTTTGGCGCAAATGCTGATATTCGGAAAAAGAAACTCGATCCATCAATGACCAAAGTAGATGATAGCGGTAAGGTTGATGAAAAAGAGGAAACCTTCCTGCTGAAAAATCGGCAGGAGCGAGGTTGGGGGAGTGTGGCATACACCAGCTATGCCCCTTTTCTTTCCTGGCTGCAGGATGAATTAAATGATTTCGAGGCCTCAGCGCAGGGGGAACGCAGCAAACTTCTAACCAGCATACAATCTATGGATGCCGGAAATATTTCTCTGCAACAAGAAGAAATTGATTTAACCTATCGATATCTTTATCCGGTTTTTGCGGTGGGATATAACTGGCTTCAGTCGAATGCGGATTCAGCTACAGACCTTGCAACCAAAATAGACAAAGAGATAATTCCGTTTTACCAGGGGAAAGGGCGAAAATGTGAAAAAGTGATCCTGATTACGCATTCAATGGGGGGGCTGGTTGCCCGCCATTATACCCAAAACCTGATAGGTGAAACAAAAGTGCTGGGCGTAGTGCACGGAGTCATGCCCGCGCTGGGTGCCGCAGCAACCTACCGCAGGATGAAAGCAGGGACGGAATATCCGGAAGGAAGCCTCGAGGGATGGGCTGCTTCGCAGGTTCTGGGAGGCGATGCGGAAGCCATGACTGCCGTGTTATCTCAGGCTCCCGGTCCGATGCAGCTACTGCCGGGCCGTGATTATGGTATGCGGTGGCTGAAGATAATGGATGGGAGGGATGTGCATTTCTATCCAAAGGAAGATCCTTATGGCGAAATTTATCTGCAGAGAGATAAGTGGTGGGGGTTGTGCGAAGAGCAGTTTATTAATCCGGGATATAAATCATCGAATATGGGATATGACAAGGAATGGTTCAGTTATACGAAAATTATTCAGGGAGACATAAGACCCTTTATCGAAGGGCTTTCAGGTAAATACCATGCGAATACGTATGCCTTTTACAGTGCAGCGCAATTATTTCCGTCATACGGTGATATTGTCTGGCAGTCAAAAACGCCGACGATAGAACAGTGGATGAACCGGGGGCGCAGCAGAAGACCGGAAGAGGGAAGGGCGCTGGATAAAACCGAAAACTCAACCAGTCGAAGTGTCTCAACCCCGCTGGACGGAAAGGGATGGGCGCAGGGTATTTATCAGACCTGGAAACTGTTACCCCCGCAAGAGGCGGGCGATGGTACAGTACCGGAACGTTCCGGAAGAATTGCCGGGCAGTATTTGCAGGCCCGTTTTCCGGTTTCCGTGCAACACGAACCCGCTTACCAGAACGCGTTGGCTCAGCAGTTCACACTGCGGGCGTTGGTGAAGATTATCCAGGATGTGAAGCAAACGACGCTGGCTTATTCATGAAATTAAAAAAACACTTCGTGGCAATATTTGTGGTGGCTGTAGGTTTAACTGGCTATTACTTATACGGTGGGTATCCGCCAAAATTAAAATTAACAGCACTGGAGGCTGGTGTGGTAAATAATTTTCTGGATGGTATGACGACCCGCTGTATAGGCCGCTATTTGATTGATATGCCGCAAGCATATTCGGTAACGAGTGATAATATTCTGGCGTTTATCAATGAGGCCCCAGTAAAAACGAAAAGGCAATACCGTCCTGCATTTGAGCAGAAAATCCGGCTCAGAGAAGAAGCCTTAAGGAAAGAAAAAACCATTAACCCACAGGATATGCCTTATCTAAAACAGGTATACTCATTACCAGTAGGGATGGAAGGGATCATTTTTGAAAGAAACCAAAGTGTTTCAGTACCTGATGCTGGACGCATATTGGAAGCCCATTTGTATACAAATGGTGTTGCTGTAGAAGTGGCTATGGAAGCCGAAAATGGTTTGTCGTCAAGATATGATGAATTCCGAAAGCAAACTCCAGATGTTTATAGAAACTCTGTTCCTAATAAACTGGCAGAGCTGACACAGTTGTTGAAAAGGATCTCAGGTAAGAAAGATACTGAAATACCGCAGCAGGCGGGTTTTTGCCTTCCGGAGGTTTTTATTGCAGATGGGCAAGATATAAATAAAGAAGAGCTTGATATAACATACACCGCAAACCAATATCCTCAGGCTGATTTTGACTTCTCGACGGACAATTTCAATAAGGCAAATGACACTATGCTGGACAGAAGTGCTGAAATGAATGAAAACATAACAGCAGCGGTAGGTCGAACAATCCATAAAGGCAAGCGTGAAATAAATAGCCTTTATACGCAGGAGTGGCTGGTTACCGGGGATATGGATAATGATGAAAAAGGGCTTCGTTTTATATTTCATGCCAATGAGAATGTGACTAAGCCTAATTCACCATGGATGTATATCAGTTTTCTACAACGTGGGGTGTCGGGTAATAACCAGTTGTCAGAAAATGAAGCGATAAGCTCTTGGGGGAAAATTATAGGTACGCTGAGGTTGCGTCCCGGGGCATTCGGGAGTTAACAGCATCATTCGATATAATCACAGTACATCTACCAGAACTGGTTATCTTAGGTGTGATTTTCTTGATAGAGATAATCGAAATGCAAATCTGATTCTGGCTTGTTCATAAAACGAAAAAAATCGTAGTGAGATTTATGGTAGACATAGACTTGCCTGGCTATTGCTTATTCGGCGGTGTCTACCAAAAATAAAACTAATAGCACTGGAGTCTAGTGTTCTACTGTATGCCTTGTGAGTACAGATCTCGCTTCAATCCTTGCGGGTTATGAGGGATTCTGATGAAGGTGTCTTTTTATATGGAGGATATGTGTGGCTAGTGTTTATTTATTGCAAGCTGGCATGGCTGAGTTGTTAAGGACTATTGGCTGGATCGCTTTTTTTCTTTCTTTTTTATCTGTGTGTTTAATCTATTGTTGGGTATCTTATAAACCCGCTCGTTTCTGTTTACTTTTTGCCGCATTTCTGGTTTTTGTGATTGCTGTATTCTGTCTATTAACTGGGTGTTTTTGATTGGCTGAATATAGTAAAAATAGAACGTATCAGATTCAGTAATTCAGACCTGCACGGAAATGTCCATTTTACTATCTTGAGGCTGAAATTGAAAATAAATACAAGAGGTGTAGTATGCCAGCGTTAGTTTGCCTCGGAGATGCCACCACGCATGGCGGTAAAGTCATCTCGGCTTCTTCGACGATGTTTATCAATGGGGTACAGGTGGCTCTTGTCGATGATCTCATATCCTGCCCAATACCGGGCCATGGCTTAAACCGTATTATTGAAGGCGATCCCACGGCGACCGAAGAAGGAATATCTATTGTTGTAGATGGTTGTCTTTGTGAATGTGGTTGTCGGGTTATCAGTTCTCACATCGAAAACAGTATCGAGTCATAATCATGTCATGGCCTATTCCTGATATCCCAAAAAAACAATCTCTTCCTCGCCCGGATTTAAAAAAATGGGGGGCGGTATTTTTAATGATGCTGGTGACAGGTATAGCCTTAAATCTGTTTGTTGGCAGAGAAACCCGTTACGTGCATGTCTTTCTTTATGGTGCGCTACCTGCATTTTTTCTGTGGTTATGTCTTTTTGGGGTCGCTTGGCATCGTTATGAACAATCTCTTAACAATGCTCTATTATGGAATAATGAAACTGAACGAACAAAATCACTCTGGAAGCGTTGGTGCATGAAACAATGGCTCATTGTGGGTAATATTGTGATGGCGCCCGAAGAACAAGGGGTGAGAGTTTTCCTGGGAAGTTATGCTGATATACCCGCATTTCCAAAAAAAGCACGTCCGCTGTCTAGTGCGTTCTCTGATTTACCCAACCGATTACAATATGTAGACGATCAGCTAGAGAAACAATGTTCTGGTTACAGGAATAGTCTGTATTCAGTGAAAATATTGTTTACAGACCGACACCTTGCGGAACAGATAAGTCTGGCTGTTTATGAACAATGGGATCTGTGTCCCGAATATGCAGACTCAATTGAGGAAATACAATCTGGTTCTCAACCGGACGGCATAATTCTTTTGCTTTGTCTACAGGATTGGCAGGAGGGGGAGGGAGGTAAATATAGTGAGTTCATTTCCGGACAATTGATTGCCTCTCCTTCATTGGTTGAGAAAAATAAGTTGACGGTACTTTCCGGGCTTGGAAGGGTCTTACCTTCGAATAATTTAATTAAAGCTTTGGATGTTTTGTTTGAATATAACTCGTTAGATTACAATGAGTTTCATTATGTATGGCTGGCAGGGATGGATGGTGAAAGTCGGGCTAAAATCGCCCAATATGCCGACGTGCAACAGTGGAAGCTGCCACCAAAAAATCCATTTTATTCACTCGATCATACATTTGGTCCTAACGGGCCATTGTCGTTTTCCGTCTATATCGCATTGATGGTAGATGCAGCAGTCCATACAGGTGAAATGCAACTGCTTATTTTTCGACAGAAGGAAGGTGCATATTCACTTTGTCTCATTACCCGGGAGCTATTTTAATTATGGAAGGAAAACCCACGCAGGGAGTTGAAGCGCGTTACAGCATCACTGGGTATGTCATATTGATTATTGGTATTGCCGGGATATGTGCATTGTTGTTGTTTCTGAATCAGGACCGAGTTGTTGCTAATGACATCACGATACGCAAAGCCTGGTTTATTTGGGGAAGCGTATTTTCAGCGTTATTGCTATGTGCCATTGTTTCACCATTCTGGCTACAGAGAAAACAGAGGAAGGCACAGATCATTTACAGCCCTGAGAATATTAATGCTCGTAAAGATAATCAGTCTATCAAGAAAGAGGCTGTTTCCTCCAGCTTTCTGTCACTCAGGGATTTGCGACAGCAGCTTAGATCCACTTACGGATTTTTGTGGTTTCGTAAAACACGCATCCTGCTGATAACCGGCACCGCCGCTGAGGTGGAACAACTGACCCCTGGCCTGACAGGCCAGCTCTGGCAGGAAGACCGCGGCACACTGTTGCTGTGGGGCGGTGACCTCAATACGCCAGCGGACAGTGCCTGGCTGACCGCGCTGCGCAAACTGCGCCGCCGCCCGGTGGACGGGCTGGTGTGGGTCACCTCGGCTTTTGACCAGCTCTCAGCACCAGGGCTGGATCAGCCGCTGCCGGTACCGTCTGAAAGCAGCATGGACTCCCTGTCTCATGCCATCAGCGCTCGTATAGAAGCGCTTGGCTGGAAGCTCCCGCTGTATATCTGGTCCCTGCACCCGCGAGCCGGTAAACCGGAAGGGCGCATTATTCAGGCTGTCGGTTGTCTGTTACCTGCCGGTTGCCGTACCGAAGGGCTGGCAGAGCAACTGTCCGCTCTGACGCCAGATTTGACTTCACAGGGTCTTCAGCAGACCTGCGGTGAAGTGAAACATAACTTTCTGCTGACGCTTGCCGACCAGCTCATTCGTGAGCCGGAGAGCGTGACCGCACCGCTGGCGGTGATGCTCAATCCGTACCGCCCGCTTCCACTGGCCGGCGTGGTGTTCAGTCAGCCTTCAGCCGGTGCCGAACGAGCTGTGCCGCACCACTGGGGCATGGATAAACGCTGGGATGTCCTGCCTGAGTCTGTCAGGACACTCCCTGCCGGACTACGTCCGTGCAAGCCCGGCATTCCCTGGCGCAAAGTGTTTGCGTCGGTTGTCGCCCTGTCGATGGTGGGCTGGGCTGCGTGGATGGGGCTTGCGTATATAACAAACCGCAGCCAGATCGACGGCGCTAATGTCCAGGCTGCACTTGCCGCCCGACAGAATCAGCCCCTGGCTCAGCGACTGCACGCGCTGTCTGAACTGCAGAAAACGCTGACCCGCCTGCAGTACGGTTCTGAGCATGGCGTGCCGTGGTACGAACAGGCCGGACTAAGCCAGAACAATGCGCTGCTGGCCGCACTCTGGCCGCGCTATCAGGACAGTGCACTGCCGCTGTTGCGGGATGCCGCCGCAGAGCATCTGCAGACACAACTGAGTGCCTTTAATGCGTTGCCACCGGGCAGCCCGCTGCGTGAGCAGATGGCAAAAAACACTTATGACCAGCTCAAACTTTATCTGATGCTGGCCCGTCCCGAACATATGGACGCCGCCTGGTTCAGCGCTGCGCTGTTGCGCGACTGGCCAAAGCGTGATGGTGTGAAAGATGGCGCCTGGCAGGGGATGGGGCCGTCGCTGCTGTCGTTTTATGGTGCGCAACTGGTGACGCATCCGCAGTGGAAACTCCGCGCTGATGAGAACCTGGTCAGCCAGGCACGCTCCCTGCTGGTTCGGCTGATGGGGGTACGTAACAGCGAATCGACCCTGTACCAAAACATGCTCTCTCAGGTGGCGCACCTGTATGTCGATATGCGCCTCGAAGACATGACCGGCGATACTGACGCCGCCCGTCTGTTCAGCGCCACCGAAATTGTACCCGGGATGTTTACCCGTCAGGCCTGGGAGCAGGCCGTGCAGCCTGCCATCGAGAAGGTGGTGAAGGCGCGCCGGGACGAGCTCGACTGGGTACTGACTGACAGTAAGCGTCCGGTCAATAAGCAGGATGAGACATCTCCGGAAGCCCTGAAAAAGCGTCTGACGGAGCGTTACTTCGCCGATTTCGGTGGTGCCTGGCTTGAGTTTCTCAACAGCCTGCGCTGGAACCAGGCCACCACGCTGTCGGACTCCATTGACCAGTTGACCCTGATGGCCGACGTACGGCAGTCACCACTGGTGGCGCTGATGAACACCCTGAATATGCAGGGACGTACCGGGCAGACCGGCGAAGCGATTTCTGACTCCCTGGTGAAATCAGCGAAAAATCTGCTGGGCGGTGATAGCCAGGATGCCATTGACCAGAGTGCAGGTGTTCACGGCCCGCTGGATGCGACCTTTGGCCCGGTGCTGGCGCTGATGGATAAGAGCCGCACGGGGGCACAGGAGCAAAGCCTGCAGTCGTTCCTGACCCGTGTGACGCAGGTGCGTCTGCGCCTGCAGCAGGTGACAAATGCTGCCGACCCGCAGGCAATGACCCAGACCATTGCCCAGACCGTATTCCAGGGCAAAGCCGTGGACCTGACCGAAACCCGTGACTACGGCAGCCTGATTGCCGCAGGTCTGGGACAGGAGTGGAGCGGCTTTGGCCGTACCGTGTTTGTTCAGCCGATGGAGCAGGCCTGGCAGCAGGTACTCACCCCGGCGGCGGAAAGCCTTAATGTCCAGTGGCAGCAGGCGGTGGTCGCTGAGTGGAACAGTGCCTTCGGTGGACGCTGGCCGTTTAACAACTCCAGCAGTGATGTGTCTCTGCCATTGCTCGCTAAATACCTCAATGCCGATTCCGGGCGTATCGTGCAGTTCCTGCAGACCCGCCTCAAAGGTGTGCTGCACAAAGAGGGCAATCACTGGGTGCCGGACAGCATCAACTCGCAGGGGCTGGTCTTTAACCCGGCATTCCTTAATGCTATCAATACCCTGAGCCATATCTCGGATGTGGCCTTCACCGAAGGCAATGCCGGAATGAACTTCGAACTGCGTCCGGGCACCGCTGATGGCGTGATGCAGACGGACATGGTTATCGACAGCCACAAGCTGAATTATGTGAACCAGTTGCCGGCATGGAAGCGCTTCGCCTGGCCTGCGGATACCGAAGCACCCGGTGCAGCCTTAAGCTGGATAAGCACGCAGGCCGGTACCCGTCAGTACGCCGATATCCCTGGCGCCTGGGGCTGGATACGTCTGCTCGATAAAGCTGTGGTCAGTGCTTACCCGGGCGTTGACAGCAGTTACAGTCTGAGCTGGAAAGCAGAGGACGGACGTACGCTCAATTACACCCTGCGTACCGAGGCGGGCGAGGGGCCACTGGCGCTGCTGAAACTGCGCAACTTCCGTCTGCCGGAAACCATCTTCAGCACCTCCGGTGCAACATCACCAGACCAGGTTGCCAGTGCAGGCAATGATACAGAGGATGTATACTGATGAGCACGCTCAATGCCTTACTCAGCGCCTGCCAGACTGAGCAGGAGCCACTGCTTGCGGCAACCCGTGAACGCGTGGCGCAGTGGGACAACTGGCTGCAGCCGCTGTCCGTTTCATCGCCAGCTGGCGAAGACCCGGGCTATGATGATGACTTCCAGCAGATGCGCGAAGAGGTCAACAAACTCTCCGGCGCGGATACCGAACTCATCTGCCGGCTGGCGGAGAAACTGCTGACCACCACCGCGAAAGACATTCGCGTCGCGACGTACTACTGCTGGGCGAAGCTACACCGCGAAGGCGAGCAGGGACTGGCTGAAGGACTTGAACTGCTGGCCGGTCTGCTGGAGCGCTTTGGACCACAGCTGCACCCGCAGCGCGACCGCAGCCGTAAGGCGGCGCTGGAATGGCTGGCGGGGTCGCGTATGACGGATTCACTCTCCCTGTACCCGGAAGTGGTCAGGAACGATGCGATGCGCACCACAGGCGCGCTGCTGCTGATAGCACAACTGACCGAAAATGAGTCGGATGAAACCCGTCCGGAACTTAACGCGCTGTACGGTGCGCTGGAAAGCCGTCTGCAGAAAGCGGGGGGCGTGGATGCGGTGGTACCGCAGAACGCCAGTACCAGCGACACACCTGCCATGACCAGCCACAGCGACGCCCCGGCCATCGGGCGGATCACCTCCGGTCAGGATTTGCTGGCGCAGGCCCGCACCCTGACCGAATACCTGCGCGAGCAGCCGGATGGCTGGCTGTCAGCACACCATCTGATGAAAAGCCTGCGTCACGACACCCTGCGGGCTATACCGGCCCCGGATGCGCAGGGGCGTACCCGCATTGAGCCGCCAAGGGCAGACCAGCGGGCACTGCTCAAACGCCTGTACCTGCAGCAGAACTGGGCTGAAATGCTGGAAACGGCGGACAGCACGTTTTCCCGTGGTGCTAATCACCTGTGGCTGGATTTGCAGTGGTATATCCATCAGGCGCTGACGAAATCCGGTCAGGATACGCTGGCCGGTATTGTCGCCGCTGACCTGAAAGGGCTGCTGACACGCCTTTCTGGCCTAGAAACGCTGGCATTCAGCGACGGCACGCCATTTGCGGATGACGTGACGCTGAACTGGATCCAGCAGAGCGTGCTGGATTCGACAGGCGGGTGGGGCAATGACACGCCTTCCGCACAGATGTCCCCTGGCAACGATGACATTCTGGCGCTGGAGCCGGAAGCGGTGGCGCTGGCGGACAGCGACGGACCGGAGGTCGCGCTGGGCTGGTTACAGAATCGCCCGGGTGTTACCACTACGCGACAGCAGTGGCTGCTGCGCCTGCTGATGGGGCGTATCGCGGAGCAGTACGGCAAAAATGACCTGGCGGTGCATCTTTTTGCGCAACTGGGCGAGCGGGCCGGTGAGCTCACCCTTACGAACTGGGAGCCTGAATTGTTGTTTGAAGTACAGGCCCGTCATCTGAAACTCCTGCGGCTGAAAGCTGGTCGCAGTGAGGCTGATAAGGCCCGCCTTACACCGGTAATGGACCAGTTACTTGCCGGGCTGATCGCAGTTGATCCTGCCCGTGCCGCCGTGCTTTGCGGATGATAATTAGTCATACCTTCAGGAAAGAAATCAGAATCAAGGGAAATTAAAAAATGAAACGTCTTAGAATATTTACTTGTTTAGGTGTGATGTTCTTGCTTTCAGGTTGTACAGCACTGCTGTGGGGAGGGAATAAGGTCGCCGAGCCAAAAACAGAGAGTCATATTCAGATCCAGGATAGTGTAACCGGTGTATTTCAGTATAAAAACCTTGCTGTTTCTGTTGTTCAGGAAAAGAAAAAAACGCCTGTTAAAATCCCTTCTGAAGGTGTTGCCTTTGTCGGTGAAAAAAATATATACATTCTGACCCGGGGGGCTGATGAACTTCTGTCCCTTAATAAACTTGCAACCCAAATTCCTCTGATATCAGGTCGGGAAGAGAATACCCTTAAGTTTCGGATAAACAAACCATCAGGCAGCGACAGCGTGCTTCAGTTCAGCGATGCTCTTCCTGTCGAAGTCAATAAATCCTCCAGGATGCTTTCAACAGAAGAGTTAAAGACTATTCAGCATGCAGGCTTCCGGAGCAACGGTGTCCGGTATGTCAGGGACGTATATATCACGGGAGTGATTATTCCCAAAGTGAGCCTTAATTATACTTTTGATAAGACTGAATCTTTGGGGAGAACGTATAGCGTTCAGTTTTATTCGCTGGAGTCTGGAACCGATTTTCACCCCGTAAATCTGGCGACCAATATTGTCGTTACCCCGTTAGCACTCACTGCTGATATTGTTTTTTCCCCGATATCATTAAGTCTGCTCCAGCTCATTAATGGCCCTTCACCATTCGGACATTAATCAAACAGGTGTTTTATGGAAGATTTAACCCTGCGCTATTTTGATGCAGAAATGCGCTACCTGCGTGAAGCCGCGAAAGAGTTCGCGCAAACCCATCCCGATCGTGCAGCGATGCTAGACCTGGATAAGGCCGGGACTCCCGATCCGTACGTCGAACGCCTATTTGAAGGCTTTGCTTTCTCGATGGGGCGACTGCGCGAAAAGATTGATGACGACCTGCCGGAACTCACCGAGGGGCTGGTCAGCATGCTCTGGCCCCACTATCTGCGCACCATCCCGTCGCTGTCAGTGGTGGCTCTTACCCCGGCGCTGCATGCCATGAAAATGGCCGAAGTCGTCCCTGCGGGGCTGGAGGTGTACTCCCGCCCCATCGGGCCAAAGAATACGTTCTGTCGTTACCGTACGACCCAGGATGTGATGCTCAATCCCCTGAGTGTCTCAGGGGTAACCATGACCACCGAGCCTGACGGACGTTCGCTGCTACGGATACGTCTGGCCTGCAGCAGCCAGGCCGACTGGTCGCATGCTGACCTCAGCCGTCTGAGCCTCTGTCTCGGGGCGGATGCGCCGGTCAGCAGTCAGCTGCACCTGATGCTGACGAAACGCCAGGCGGCGCTGTACATGCGCCTGCCCGGTCAGACCGACCGTATCCGGCTTGACGGCTGGTTCTCGCCGGGAGGATTTGCGGAGGAAGACGGGCTGTGGCCGAAGGGTGATGCCGCCTTCAGCGGCTATCAGCTGCTGCTGGAGTACTTCACCTTCCGCGACAAGTTTATGTTTGTCCACCTCAACGGCCTGGACGGCATCACACCGCCAGCGGGTACCGAATACTTCGACATTGAAGTGGTCTTTAGTACGTCGTGGCCGTCTGATTTGCCGGTCACCGATGACGCGGTTCGCCTGCACTGTGTGCCGGTGATTAACCTGTTCACCCTGGAAGCGGACCCGCTCACCATCACCGGCCTTGAAAGTGAGTACCTGCTGCGGCCTAAGCGACTGCAGGACGGACACACCGAGATTTATGCCGTGGATTCGGTCACCGGTTCAAACCGCACCAGTGATGCCGAATACGTGCCGTTCAGCAGCTTCCGCCACAAGGGGGGGATGATGCGCCGTCACGCACCGCCTCGCTATTACCACACCCGCGTTAAGCGGGGCGTCACCGGGCTGTATGACACCTGGCTTATCCTCGGTGGTCACCAGTGGGAAGAAGACCGTTTGTTTGAGCGTGAGGCCGTGTCGCTGCAAATCACCGGTACCAATGGTCAGTTACCGCGCCGGGCGCTGCAGAGCACGCTGCTTGACCGCTGTGAGCAGGTGGTCAGTACACCACTGACGGTACGCAACCTCTGCAAGCCCACGTTGCCTGTCTATCCGCCTGCGGAAGACCGTTTCCACTGGCGGGTGCTGAGCCACCTGGGCTCCGGGTTCCTGAACATGATGAGCACCGCTGAAGTGCTGCGCGGGACGCTGGCACTCTACAACTGGCAGGAAGATGAACTGAACACCCGGCGTCTGGAGGCGATACAGCATGTGGCGCATCACCGCCTGCAGCGTTTTGAGCAGGGCTTCCTGCTGCGCGGGCTGGATATCGAAGTGACACTCGACAGTAACGGATTTACGGGGGAGGGCGATATTCATCTGTTCGGCGAAATGCTCAACCGTTTCTTCGCGCTCTATGCCGACATGAACCAGTTCAACCAGCTTACCCTCATCGTTCAGCCAGAAGGAAAATGCATCCGGTGGAAAGAGAATCACAGTCCGCGCCTGCCAGGCTGATGGAGCGTCTGGGCGACCGACTGCCATATATCAACTTTTACCGCTTCTGCCAGTTGTTGGAACAGAGCCAGCCGGATAAACCGGTTACGGGAAGCACCTGGCAGGTACGTCATGAACCGGTACGTTTTCGGCCACACCCTGGAATGGGCTTCCCGGCTTCAGAAATCAAATCATTCGAAGCTGCGGAGCACCCGCATCTTCCGCCGACAGTGCGTACCACCTTTATGGGGCTCTATGGCGTGGAGTCTCCGCTGCCGACGCACTATATCGATGACATCACCCAGCGCCGGGAAGGGTACGAAGCCACCGCGGATTTTCTCGATATCTTCAACCATCGGCTTATTACCCAGTACTACCGCATCTGGCGTAAATACTCGTACCCGGCGAGCTTCGAAGAGGGCGGCAAGGACAATATATCGCAGTATCTGCTGGGACTTGTGGGGCTCGGGATTGACGGCTGCACGGACAGTATCTCGGCCCCTGCTTCACGTTTTCTGGCGCTGCTGCCGGTGATGTTGCTGCCTGGGCGCACTTCTGAAGGCATGGACTCGCTGGTGCGTCTGCTGGCACCCAACACACAGGCGAAAATCTGGCACCACGATAAACGCCGGGTTCCGCTGAAGAAGCCGCTGACGATGAGCGTCAGCCAGCCTGTCACCCTGACAAACCGTCCGGTGATGGGCAGCTACGCCACTGACGTGAACAGCCAGGTGCTGATGCGCCTCACCACCACCGACCCGGCAGAAGTGCAGGGCTGGTTGCCGGGCGGGGAGCTTCACACGGATTTAATGGCGCTGCTGCATGTCTGGCTCGGCTCGCGCCTCGATGTTCGTCTGCAGCTGTGTGTCGATCGCAGCCTGCTGCCGGACGCGACGATGAGCACGAAACCCAAAACAGGTGCTGTGCAGCTGGGGCGCACTGCCGTAATGCGGCCGCTGAATAGTGCGAATACCTTCACGCACCCCAAAATCATAACCATCAATCTTGGCCGCTATAAGCGGGTACAGGAAAATATTCACCGCAGGGAGACCGATGAAGATGGCGAGTACCGCTGGTAAATTTCCTCTGGCTGCGCTGGTCGCAGGTATCACACTGATACTGGTGGGCTGCGGGCTGACGCAAAAAGTGACAGACGGCACCGTGGCCGTCACCAAATCAATCTTTTATAAACAGGTGAAAACCCTGCACCTCGACATTCGCGCCCGCGAGGCGGTGAACCACAACGCCGGTGGGGTGGCATTGTCCACTGTGGTGCGTATTTACCAGTTGAAGGACCGCAAGACCTTTGACAGTACAGACTATCCGTCACTGTTTAAGGCTGACAGTCAGGCCATTAAATCAGATCTGGTGGCTGAGAAAGATATCCGCCTGCAGCCGGGGGGAACGGTGATGGTCGATATGCCAATGGAGAAAGATGCGCAGTATGTGGCGGTGGCTGGGATGTTTATTTCGCCGGACCAGGCAAACAACACCTGGCGCGTGGTGCTCAGTCGTGATGACCTTGATCCAGATAAGGCACGCGTCATCGAAGCGGGCAATAACTGGTTGACCCTGCTGGCGGTGAATGATGAATGAGTTATCCCATCCTTCACTGTATGAAATACTCTATGGCAACTTTACGGGCGACCACGATCTGCATCAGGTTAGTGAGAAGAATCAGGTCATCCTTTCGGTACTTGATAACATGCAGCGTGTCCTAAACTGTCGCGCCGGTACGCTGGCACATCTGCCTGATTACGGGCTGCCCGATATGACGAAAATCCTGCAGGGCATGCCGGGCACGGCCCATGAGCTTATGGGCACATTGTCTGCTGTCCTGCTCAAGTATGAGCCACGCCTGAAAAAGATAGACGTTGTACTGCTGGAGCAGAACGTCCCCGGCGAGCTGCGCTATGCCATTGACGCCGAACTCAAAGGCATCGGCCTGGTACGGTACGGCACCGAGTTTATGCCCGAAGGGCGCGTGCTCATTCGCCACCTCAAACAGCAGCAGTATCTGGATGCCCGCTCTGCAATCTAGTTTTTATTTTGGCTGAAACCAACATGACAATATACCCTGAACGTCACCTTAAAACCGGCGGTGACTCGCGCACGCTTGCCGATTATGTATCCCTGCGCGATGAAATGAGCAAGCTGACGCATCCGGCACGTCCGGACGTAAACTGGCCGCACGCGGAAACGCTCTGCCTATCGCTGTTTGAGCACAACGGGGTGGAACTGCAAACCACTGCCTGGTATACGCTTGCGCGCACGCATTTGTCCGGTTTGTACGGCATGAATGAAGGACTGGCGATTCTGGATGCGCTTCTCTCACGTCAGTGGGGGAACATGTGGCCTCAGCCGGTGCATGCCCGGATGGAAATTCTCAGTTCCCTCAGTAAGCGGTTACAGCAGGTGATGCGTACCCTGACGCTGAGCTATGCCGACCTTAACCAACTGTACCAGGCAGAGGCTTATTTGAATGCGCTGGGTAACGTGTTACAGCGTTTGGAATTAAAGCATACCAGCCAGCTTGATGACCTGCGCATACTGATCCATAACGCAGCGGTCCGGCTGGAAAACAGAGAAAACGCTGGCGTGAGCCTCTCGGGTGAGGCCGTGTCCCTTGTGCAGGCAGATCGCGTGAAGCGGGTGTACGTTATTGAACCTGACCCTCAGCCGCATGTGCAAATGAAGACGGAATCTCCAGCGCCCGTAAAACCCTGGAAGCCGTTTATTGCCGGAATGCTGAGCATGCTGGTACTGTCCGGCACGACGGTCCTGGGATGGCAGAAAATACATAAGCCTGACCCAGCGCAGATGCAGTTTGCGGCAACGCTTGCCCCGTTACCCGCAGTGCTTTCGGATGAACAAATCCGGTTTTTCCGTAAATCCTCTCTTTCGCCTGATACGGGCATCAGGCAGACACAGCAGCAGCTCACGCGGTTTGTGCAGTTAAAACCGGACTGGGCCATTAGTTATGGTGATGAACTTCTGAAGCAGGCGCTGACGCTGTGGCCAGAACAGGCGAAACCGCTGGTGCAGCAGTGGCAGCAACAGATCACGCTCGCGGCTCTTGCTGAGGACAATCTTAATGGTTGGCATCAGGGAATGACGCAGCTAGAGCAGCTGGCGAAGCGGCTGAATGCCCTTGATGAACAGAAGGGGAAGTACATGACGGTCAGCGAGCTGAAATCGGCCGTGTTTGCCATGTCGCAGTCGTTCAACAGCGCTGTGCCGGTCGAGGAGCAACTGCGTCAGCTATCCGTGTTACCGCAAAATCAGTCCTGGCCTGCAGCGCTGCATAGCCAGACGGAACAGCATCTTCAACAGCTGATTACACGCTATGCAATGCTGAAACAAAAAACGGAGGAATGAGCCGATTATCGGTAAAGAAAGTGAGGGTGCGGTTGAGAAAAAAAGAAAATGGCCGGTCGGCGTATATCACGCTGAATCTGGCTCAACAGTGTGCGAAATGTTAACAGGGGCGGCAACGTGTCAGCCAGAGACCGATTTTTCAAAAGAGTGCAGCAGAAAAATGACAGTATCCCGACCGATCACGAATCAGCGGAGGGTGAAATCAGGGCATTCCGTCAGCGGATGAATGCGCTGGCACAGCAGATTTGTGTGTGGTTTGAGGGAAGTGGAATTGAGGTCATTGTGTCGACAAAGCATATTCATGACCTGAGTACTCTTGGTTACAGCCTTAGCAGCGGCATATGCCGGTATGACATCACCACCATCCGGCTGGTAAACGGAGATCGCAGCGTGAGTATTATGCCGGAGCAACTCTGTCGTAGCGCGGAGAGGGGTTGTGTGACAATGCGGGTTGATGCGCCCGGCATCAACCAGGTGTTTTACCTGAGCATGGCACCGGAGGAAGGCTGGTTTATCCGGCGTGAACAGCAGGGCGTAAAAGAGAATGCCATTATGACGGAAAATCATTTTTTCCTGGCAGTGGACTGTCTGGCCTGAATATCTCAGCCGGATACCCGGCACATTGAGCACTATAATGTAAGACCTCACTGGCGCAAGGCGTTAAACGAGACTTACGGCGCTTCAATGGTGGGATAAAGGCTATTTTCAAAATAGGCGACCAGCACCCAAATCTCACCACTAAAAATAAACCACAAACCCAATATAATAAGGCAGAGAATAATTAAGGTGAGGAGTATTTCTGTTTTTCCCATCTAAGCGATTACCCACCTGAAGTCTGTTTCAGCCCTGGCTGGGATTCTAACGGGGCTTTCTTCACAACTCCAGCTTCATGCGGCCAGCACTTTGTTGCGACCGTCATTCTTGGCGCGGTAGAGCGCATCATCGACACGTTTGAAGAGGTCATCAATGCTTTCGCCCTGGTTGTGTCGCGCAACGCCGATGCTGACGGTGAAGCGGGGCAATCCAGGAATCGTAATGTGTGCTACTGCGGCACGAATGGTTTCCGCTATCTGCATCGCGGTTTCAAGTGATGTTCGCGGCAGCAGGAGCACGAACTCCTCGCCACCCCAGCGGAAAACGTAGTCATCGGGACGGCTGCAGGCTTCCAGCATGCGCGAAAGCGAAATGAGTACCTCGTCACCCTTAAGATGCCCGAAGAGGTCATTGATGTTTTTGAAATGGTCAGTATCTACCAGCATCAGGCTAAACTGCTGCTGTGCCGGGAGGTGAGAAAGCGTGGTTTGCTCTGTGATGTTGTAAAACTGTCGGCGATTAAGCAGGCCGGTCATTGAATCTCGCAGGGCTGCATGTTCCAGCTCCTGCTCGAGCCGCTTTTGTTCAGTGATATCGTGAATAATGCACAACATCAGCTTATCGCCGTAGATCTCAATGGGTCCGGCGTAGGTCTGTACGTGTCGGGTCGAACCATCCGCCAGTCGGTGGACAAAATTTAGCGGTTTATGTCCTCCGGGCAGGCTGGCGATCTCCGTCATAATAGGCAAGATGTCGCGCCCAAGCGTGTTGATTTCCCAGGTATGTTTACGGCACATTTCCTCATGGGTGTAGCCATAAAAATTAAGCGCAGCCAGGTTGGCGTCAACAATGTGACCATCACGCGCCGTATCGATTAACAACATTGGTGCGCTGTTAGTAAGAAAAAAGCGCGCGTAGAATCCCTGTTTTTTTCGCTGATAGGTTGCTGAACGGCTGGCTTTAAGCCCGGAAGGCGCCTGCTGCGAAAGCCCCTCAAACACAATCACATCACCATATGGTGCCAGATGCGTCAGCGTCAGACGACAGCTCAGCGTACTCTCTTGATTGTCTCGCCAGACGGTGAGTATTTCGACGATATCCAGTTCGCTTTTAAGTTCGGGTACATACATTGAGAGAGCGGTTTGCGCATTAGCGGAATAGATCCCAGTGCGCATCTCGGTCAACGTTTTATCACCCATAAGTTTAGTCGCCGCAGTATTGGCAAATAGAATGTTTTCTGCGACGGGTGAAATCAGCCACACCGGGTTTTTAATAACATTCAGCGCATCGAAGCAATATTGCGACATAGGGAATTCCTGTACATCGGCACGGTATACCTGACGATCACGCCGGAATTGACTCGCGTGGGCTCCTTTGAAACATACCTTACTTAATCACATCAGGCGTGGTTTTTTTGTGAAATAAAAGGGGATTCCGCCTGAATTTTACCGATTGGTATAATCTGTCTTTCAGATGTTTTTTGCAGAAGCAGCCACGGAACCTGTTCTGCAGGTAAAGGGCGGGAGTACAGGAACCCCTGGAGATAATCACAACCCAGACTCGCCAGCATTGTCCTCTGCGCTTCGGTTTCAATTCCTTCTGCAACGACATTCATCTCCAGAGTCCGGGCGATGGTAATTATCGTTTCTACAAGCTTTCTGCTTTTCTCATTTTCAAGCATTGAACTGACGAAGCTTTTATCGATTTTCAGCTCTTTCGCCGGTAAGACGCTGAGCATGAGAAGATTCGAATAACCCGTACCAAAATCATCTATCGAAACGGTAATCCCTGCCTGGTTGAACGCGGTGAGCAATTCAATGCTGCGATCGAGGTTATTTAGCGCCGTGCTTTCCGTCACTTCAAGGATCAACCGGGAGGGGGCCAGGTTATATTTTTGCAGCATGGACGAGATAACCTGAAAGATATCCTGCTGTTCAAATTGCATCGGCGACAGGTTGAATGACAATGTCCATTGGCTGAACCCCTGTTCAGTCCAGAAACTCAGCTGTTTACAGGCCGCTTCAATCGCCCAGTTACCAACGGGAATGATCAACCCGGTTTGTTCCAGCGACGGTAAAAAGAGACTGGGCAGTAAAACACCTTGTTCCGGGTGACGCCAGCGTAGCAGTGCCTCAAACCCGTGAATGGTGTTCTCTTCTGCCAGCCAGGTTGGCTGATACCACATTTCAAACTGATCGCGTTCCAGCGCCAGGGATAACTCCTGCAAAAAGGCAGGTTCAGCCGGAACCGTCGTGGACATCTCTGCGCGATAAATGGCCCAGCCGTTACGACCTTGCTTTTTCACGTCATGCATCGCAGCATCGGCTTTAAGCTTTAGCTCATGCAGGGTTTCACCG
This sequence comes from Enterobacter sp. ENT02, assembly GCF_019219165.1. Classification (NCBI taxonomy): domain Bacteria; kingdom Pseudomonadati; phylum Pseudomonadota; class Gammaproteobacteria; order Enterobacterales; family Enterobacteriaceae; genus Enterobacter; species Enterobacter sp. ENT02. The sequence continues at coordinate 296,193 of NZ_JAHUWD010000001.1, read as the reverse complement.
TGTTGAGGATAGAGGCTTACTCCTGCGCTGAGCGTGATGGTTAACGTATGCCCGCAAAGGGAAAGTGGACGGCGGATATCGTTCAGCAGGGGTGAAAGCAGCGCGTTCAGCTTGTCGCCATCGCATTCTGGGACCAGCAAAATGAAAGCATCACCACCCAGGCGTGCCAGCGTCATTTCACGTGTTAACCGTGCAGTCACGCGATGAGCCACGTTTATCAGCAGTTCATCGCCAACGTGATGACCCCAGATATCATTAATCCGTTTGAAATGGTCAATATCGAAAAATATCACCGCAAACGGCTTTTTGCTCAGCAGTGCGCTGTGCAGGCAGTCCTGCATCCGCACGTCCATCTGGTGACGATTGGCAAGTCCGGTAAGCACATCAAAACGTGCCTGCAACTCCAGTTGTCGGTTGAGTTGGCGCAAATTATCCGTCAGCCGGTTAGTCCGCCAGTGTGAATCCATCAGCGAGATAATCAACATCACACCGAGCAAACATAATGTGGTAACGGATACCCAAATTGATAATCCCAGTTCACTGATACCGCCCGGTAATGTGTTTTCCATTTCATGGAAATGCGCGGCGTTCATTCCGGTGTAATGCATGGCGCAAATGGCTGCAGCCATCACTAGCGCAGCCGCAAGGCGGTTGATGTACACGCCTTTACGCTTTTCCCGTAAATGGAAGGCTAACCACAGCGCCGCGCCGGATGCGATGACGGCAATCAGCACCGATAAGAGGACAATGCGTCGATCCCAGATAATGCTGCCCTTCAGCATTAATGCGGCCATGCCGACATAGTGCATGGAAACGACACCCGCGCTGAGGATCAGCGTGGCGAGGATCAGCCGATAAGGGGAGAGCGATTTCCCGGGAACGGCGATATTAATGGCAAGCGTAGAAGCAACGACGGCAATACCCAGCGAGCCGACGGTGAGCCAGAGGTGGTAGCTCATGATCATCGGCATTTTCATCGACAGCATGCCGATGAAATGCATGGACCAGATCCCGATACCTAAGGTCACGCCACCGGCCATACGCCAGAATAGTGCTGCCTTACGGGGGGCAAGGGGGATTTTACCCGCGCTGTCTAAAGCCACAAATGAGGCGATAAACGCCACCAAATAAGAAATGGCTATTAAAACAGGGTCCCACGATACGTTGAGCATTATGTCATCCCACGCCAAAAGTTACGGAGTTATCAATTAATAAAGAATATAAAATATATTAAGCAAATTACTCTTTTAAGTGCGACTAAACAGCATCCCGTTTTTAATGCAATGCCTCTTAAATACGTATGAATATCTATCGCGTGGCGTAAGAACAGAGTATCGCGTCCGGGTGGCATAAACCAGAGTGGCAGCATGTCGAGCATTGCATTTCCTGTAAAACCCGCTTTTATTCTCTCTTAAGTGAAATCACGCTAATCAAACTGCGAAACAACAAACTCGCGCAGATCGTGAGGACAAAGTTATCGTGCAATGCTATAAATTTTAATGCCGATAAAAATATAAAGCCCCAGGAAAATGTATGCTAAGAAATATTAGTGTCAGAACTTTTATTGTCTATTTCCTTTTGTGTCTCTTTTTGGTTAATAACGGAGTGATTGCATTGTTTGCTAATGGCGTGTCACTTTTTATTGCCGTGAATACTACACAACTCATCGCTCTGATTTTACTTTGGGCGTACATGACAAAATATCTTGTGACGCCGATCAATACTGTGAAGAAAAGTATTGAAGAAGTGACGTCGGGCAATCTTGGCGTCTCTATCCCTGAATTTGGCAACAACTGCGCAGGGCGTTTGATTCCAGGGATTAATAGCTTGTCCAGTAACATCGCAACGCTGGTCAGCGAGATCAGATCCTCTTCACAAACGGCCATGACGCTTGCGGAGCAACTCTCGTCCCGCAGTGCAGAGCTGTCGGTAAAGACCGAACAGCAGTCAGCGTCATTGATCCAGACGGCGGCCAGCATGGAACAAATGGCTGCGAGTACCCGAAACAATGCAGACAATACCCGTTTAGCCAGTGAGCAAGCGAATGCCGCGACGTTACAGGCACAAAAAGGCGGACAATTAATGGGGCAGGTTGCTAACAACATGCAGTCGATAACCGAATGTGCCCTGCAAATGACGGAAATTATTTCCCTTATCGATGGTATCGCTTTCCAGACCAATATTCTGGCGCTAAACGCGGCGGTAGAGGCGGCACGCGCTGGCGATCATGGCAAAGGATTTTCCGTTGTGGCGGGTGAAGTTCGTAATCTCGCTCACCGAAGCGCAGAAGCGGCGAAAAACATCAAGTCGCTGATTGACGTGACCAGCAATAACGTGACGCAGGGCGTTAACGTTGTCTCGCAAGCGGAGAGAAATATGCAGGATATCGTGGCGGGGTCGAACAACGTCAGCCGGTTAATGGACGATATTTCTGCCTCCACGTCAGAACAGGAAAAGGGAATTTCGCAGATAACGCAGGCGCTGTCTGAACTGGAACGCGTGACGCAGAGCAATGTCGCCATGGTGGAGGAACTCAACGGATCCTCCGATGTGCTGCGTAACCAGGTGATTGAACTGCAAACCCGTACGCGTAATTTCCGACTTGACCAGCGACATCTCGCGGATGAGCCTTCACCGCGGCGTCAACATTCCCCGATCCCCTCTCTCTGATAAAAAGCCTGGCTTGCCAGGCTTTTTCTTTAATGCGAAAAGTACAATTCCTGAGCGCATTCAGCGCGATGCTGAACATATCTATTGCTTAAGCCTGGACGAAAGCTAGACTGACACCGTAAAGATGAAAAGCGGGAGGCGCTGTGGAGAGCATTAAAGGGTCCGAAATTAACGTGCCTGACGCAGTTTTTGCGTGGGTGTTCGATGGCCGTGGTGGTGCGAGGCCGCTGGAAGACAGCGATGATATTGATAGTGAACATCCCTGCTGGCTGCATTTGAACTACACCCATCCAGACAGTGCCCAGTGGCTGGCATCGACGCCGCTCTTACCCAATAACGTGCGTGATGCGCTCGCCGGAGAGAGTCTCAGGCCACGCGTCAGCAGAATGGGCGAGGGGACATTAATTACGCTGCGCTGCATTAACGGCAGCACGGATGAACGTCCCGACCAACTGGTTGCCATGCGCCTCTATATGGATGAGCGGATGATTGTCTCCACCAGGCAGCGTAAGGTGCTGGCGCTGGATGACGTGGTTAATGATCTGAAAGAGGGCACGGGCCCGACGGATTGCGGCAGCTGGCTGGTGGACGTCTGCGATGCCCTGACCGATCATGCCAGCGAGTTTATCGAAGAGCTGCACGATAAAATTATCGATCTGGAGGACAATCTGCTCGATCAGCAGATCCCCCCACGCGGTTTTCTGGCGCTTTTGCGCAAACAGCTGATCGTAATGCGTCGCTACATGACGCCACAGCGCGATGTGTACGCGCGACTGGCCAGCGAGCGGCTGAGCTGGATGAACGATGACCAGCGTAGACGAATGCAAGACATTGCTGACAGGCTCGGACGAGGACTGGACGAGATCGACTCCTGTATTGCCCGAACGGCGGTGATGGCGGACGAAATTGCCCAGGTGATGCAGGAGTCACTCTCGAGACGAACTTATACGATGTCGCTCATGGCGATGGTCTTTTTGCCCAGCACTTTTCTGACGGGGCTGTTTGGCGTCAATCTTGGCGGAATACCCGGCGGAGAATACCACTATGGTTTTACGACCTTTTGCGTCATGTTAGTGGTTTTGATTGGCGGTGTTGCATGGTGGTTGCATCGTAGTAAATGGTTGTAAATTTGCACTTTTTCGGTCAGTAGATTGCTTCAAAACGACATTTTAATTGAGCGAAGTCAATAAACATCGGCACCGCAAGGTGCAATATTACTCCCGCAGGTGAATGCAACGTCAAGCGATGGGCGTTGCGCTCCATATTGTCTTACTTCCTTTTTTTGAATTACTGCATAGCACAATTGATTCGTACGACGCCGACTTAATAGTCGGCTTTTTTTTGCCTGCCGTTCCCCAGCGACTACCCTAAAAGGGTCAACAAAAAAAACCTGGAGGAAGAGATGAGCATGCTACTCGCGCTGCAATTCATGAATACACGCCAGTCCGACCCGGTACCTACCGACCCAACGCCGATGCCCGATCCCATCCCGCGTCCTCAGCCAATGCCGGACCCGCCGCCAGATGAAGAACCGATTAAAATGTCGCATCCAACCCTGATATCTGCGAGGATACGCGCCATCTGACTGCGAAGATGACCACGAGAGAATACTGTGACCGCTTTTTCTACCCTGAACGTTCTGCCTGCTGCCCAACTTGATAACCTTAACGAGTTGGGATACCTCACTATGACCCCTGTACAGGCGGCTGCGCTGCCGGCCATCCTGGAAGGCCGTGACGTACGCGTGCAGGCAAAAACCGGCAGTGGGAAAACGGCTGCATTTGGTCTCGGGCTGTTGCAGCATATTGATGCGGCGTTATTCCAGACGCAGTCGCTGATTCTGTGTCCGACCCGCGAACTGGCGGACCAGGTCGCCGGAGAGTTGCGCCGTCTGGCACGTTTTCTGCCGAACACCAAAATTTTAACCCTCTGTGGCGGGCAACCTTTTGGCGCACAGCGTGATTCGCTGCAGCATGCGCCGCACATTATTGTTGCCACGCCGGGACGCCTGCTCGATCACCTACAAAAGGGGACGGTTTCGCTTGATGCCCTTCAGACGCTGGTGATGGATGAAGCCGATCGTATGCTCGACATGGGCTTTAGCGATGCTATTGATGAGGTGATCCGCTTTGCGCCGCAGGATCGTCAGACGCTGTTGTTCTCCGCGACCTGGCCTGAAGCCATCGCGGCAATCAGTGGTCGTGTGCAGAAGAATCCGTTGACCATTGAAATTGATAGCGTTGATGCTCTGCCCGCCATCGAACAGCAGTTCTTTGAAACGTCGCAGCACGGCAAAATCTCGCTGCTGCAAAAGCTGCTGAGCCAGCATCAGCCTGCTTCCTGCGTGGTGTTTTGCAACACTAAAAAGGATTGTCAGTCGGTCTGCGATGCCCTGAACGCCGCTGGTCAAAGCGCACTGTCGCTGCATGGGGATTTGGAGCAGCGCGACCGCGATCAGACGCTGGTGCGTTTTGCTAACGGAAGTGCGCGCGTTTTGGTCGCGACCGATGTTGCCGCCCGCGGTCTGGATATTAAATCGCTCGAGCTGGTGGTTAACTTCGAACTGGCCTGGGATCCCGAGGTACACGTCCATCGTATTGGTCGTACCGCGCGCGCGGGCAACAGCGGTCTCGCGATCAGCTTCTGCGCGCCGGAAGAGGCGCAGCGCGCCAATATCCTTTCTGAAATGCTGCAGATTAAACTGAACTGGGTGAATGCCCCGGGCAATATCAGCATTGTCCCGCTGGAGGCTGAAATGGCGACGCTGTGTATCGACGGCGGCAAAAAAGCCAAGATGCGTCCGGGTGATGTGTTAGGGGCGCTGACCGGAGATATCGGCCTGGACGGGGCGGATATCGGAAAGATTGCGGTTCATCCGGCGCACGTTTACGTGGCGGTTCGCCAGTCGGTGGCGCATAAAGCCTGGAAGCAGCTGCAAAACGGTAAAATTAAAGGCAAAGCCTGCCGCGTTCGTCTGCTGAAGTAATGAAAAAAGCGTCTCAGATATCTCTCTGAGACGCTTCGTTTTATTTCACTTCCAGCACATTCAGACGCAGTTCTTCTAACTGACTGTCATCTTCTTCCGGCTGCCAGCCCGCAGGCTGCATTGGGATCTCTTCCCGGTCAAACGCCAGATCGCCACCGTTAACCACTTCTGATTCGTGGTTTATCCCTTTGAAGTCGAATAACTCTACATCCGCGAGATGGGAAGGGACGACGTTCTGCATCGCGCTGAACATGGTTTCGATCCGACCCGGATAACGTTTGTCCCAGTCGCGCAGCATGTCACCAATCACCTGACGCTGCAGGTTCGGCTGCGAGCCGCAGAGATTACATGGAATGATCGGGAAACCTTTAGCCTGAGAAAAACGCTCAATGTCTTTTTCACGGCAGTAGGCGAGGGGACGGATCACAATGTGTTTGCCGTCATCGCTCATTAGCTTAGGTGGCATGCCTTTCATCTTGCCGCCGTAGAACATGTTCAGGAACAGCGTTTGCAGGATATCGTCGCGGTGATGTCCAAGCGCAATTTTGGTCGCGCCCAGCTCCGTCGCGGTACGGTAGAGGATCCCGCGGCGTAAGCGAGAGCACAGCGAGCAGGTCGTTTTCCCTTCCGGGATCTTCTCTTTAACAATACCGTAGGTGTTTTCTTCGACGATTTTGTACTCAACGCCCAGATTCTCCAGATACTCTGGCAGAATGTGCTCAGGGAAGCCTGGCTGTTTCTGGTCGAGATTCACCGCCACCAGGGAAAAATTCACCGGTGCGCTTTGCTGAAGATTACGCAAGATCTCCAGCATGGTGTAGCTGTCTTTACCCCCTGACAGACAAACCATGATGCGGTCGCCTTCTTCAATCATGTTGAAGTCCGCAATGGCTTCGCCCACGTTACGGCGCAAACGCTTTTGCAGCTTGTTCAGGTTGTATTGTTCTTTTTTGTTAACTTCTTGATTTTGTTGCATTTATCTGTTACTCGAATCTTAAGTCGGACACCGGTAGGGTATAACGATGACGATTACCCTTTGCGCAATTTTGTGCCTCGTCTGACGGGTAAAAAAGACGGGTTAGTGCCTGCAGTAAAAAACCAGCATGCGAAAGTGTGCCGTGTATGGTACGGATTGTTGCGACGAATGCCAGCATGTTTTACGGAATAATAGCATCAACCTGATACATTCACGTTATCGCGTATAATGCGGCATCTGAATACGCTCAACATTCCCGTGGTCACTGCTATGACGCTCAATCGTTTTTGTTATCTGCTTCTGTTTTCCGCTGCGACTGGCAGCCTTTTTACTTCGAATCCTGTTGTCATGTGGTTCGTGCTCATCAATGTGCTGACGATGGCGATATATGGCGCGGATAAAATGGCGGCGCGAAAGGGCATGCGCAGAGTCCCGGAAGCCACTTTGCTGGCGTTTGGGGTGACAGGCGGTTGGCCTGGCGCCATTCTGGGTCAACAACTTTTTCGCCATAAAACGCAAAAGCAGCCTTTTAAAATCTACTTTATGCTAAGTGTCATCCTGAGCATCGTAGCGATGGCGGCGCTTTATCACTTCTCTGCGTTATGAGCATCGGTTGGCGTAACAAACACTCTTTACTGTATTCCTGCTACGCTTTTCTGTTGGACACGGGAGCGCGATCATGAAGAACAAAGAAGAACAAACAGGATTGGTTGGGCTGGCGATTGGGGCCGCCGTTATTGGGCTGGTTTCAGCGCAGAAGCCAATCAATCGTGAAAGTATCGTTGATGAACTGGTCAGACTCGGCAGACAGAAGGGCGATGGCGTTGAAGACGAGGTGTTCGTCAAAGCAGCTGAGCTGGTCAGAAAAGGCTTATAGCGATGTTTTGAGCCCGCAGAAAGCTGCGGGCTCGTAGGATCAGAACTGGTAAACCAGGCCTAATGCAACAACATCGTCAGTGCTGATGCCGTTATTTTTGTAGAAGCTGTCGTCTTCGTCCAGCAGGTTGATTTTATAATCAACATAGGTGGACATGTTTTTGTTGAAATAGTAGGTGGCACCTACGTCAGCATATTTAACCAGGTCCTGATCGCCCTGACCGTTGCCCAGATCTTTACCTTTGGACTGCAGGTAAGAAATCGCCGGACGCAGACCAAAGTCGAACTGATATTGCGCGGTGACTTCAAAGTTCTGAGTTTTGTTAGCCACATTACCTTCGTTATCACCGTATGGTGTCATATTGCGGGTTTCGGAATACATTGCCGCCAGGTAGATATTGTTGGCATCGTATTTCAGGCCAGCAGTCCATGCATCTGCTTTATCGCCACCCGCGGTTGTACGTGTAACCTGATCGTTGGTACGGTCAGAAGAGGCGTAAGCCGCGCCTGCACTGAAGCCCATGCCGAAATCATAGGTGGTAGAGATACCGAAACCGTCGCCGTTCTCATGACGCGTATCACGACCGTTGTTGGTCCCTTCCTGATTGTTATTACCGGATTCGTTTTTGCCCTGGTATTGCAGCGCAAAGTTCAGACCCTGCACCAGACCGTAAAAGTCGGTATTACGGTAGGTTGCCACGCCGTTTGCACGGCCGGTCATAAAGTTATCGGCGTAGGTGTATGAGTCGCCACCGAATTCTGGCAGCATATCTGTCCAGCCTTCCACGTCGTACAGCACACCGTAGTTACGGCCATAATCAAATGAACCGTAATCACCCACTTTAACACCCGCGAAAGCCAGACGCGTCCAGGACTGGTTATCAGACCCTTCGGTGTTGTTAGCCTGAACGTTGTATTCCCACTGCGCGTAGCCGGTCATCAGGTTATTGATTTGGGTTTCGCCTTTGAAGCCCAGACGCATATAGGTTTGATCGCCATCTTTTGACGCGTCGTCAGAGAAGTAGTGGAGACCATCTACTTTTCCGTACAGATCTAATTTGTTGCCGTCTTTATTATAAATTTCTGCTGCATGTGCTGCGCCTGCCATTAACAGCGCAGGAATCATGAGGGCCAGTACTTTTCTTTGCATAGTGATATTCCTTTGCAATCATTTTTATTTAATTACCAGATGAACTTTCCACACAGGAAAGATGTCTCATGCTAAATCACTCCCAATGAGGAGTCGTAATTATATTTGTTACGTTTTAAGTAAATTCTCAACTAAATAATACTGTTGAAATCTTGATAGATTTCATGAATGTATTAACCGGAAATATACAAAACTAAAATTATTAATTGCGCGGGAGAAAAGGTAAGATCGCCGTTGTTATATGCCTTTAAGATTTCTTCATCCATAATTGATGTGAATATTATTTAGTTATCTAAATAGTTTTCTGTGATTATCTGGATTAGCCCGGTGTGAATACATCGGGTTTTTTTTATGACAAAAAAAAGCCCGGACGAGCCGGGCAGGTAGAGTTATTCGCTGGTCGATTTATCCGCTTTCCCGGCCATCTGTGCCAGGAAGTCATAGCGTTTTTGCAGATCCGCGGCGGCATCTTTCCAGAGCTGTTCTGCCACTTCAGGCTGTTGCGCGTTGAGGCGGCGGAAGCGTTGCTCCTGCATAAGCGTCTCTGTAAGGGCATCAGATGGCGGACGTGAATCCAGCGCCAGCGGCAGTTTGCCTTCATCCGCACGGCGTGGGTCGAACCGGTACAGCGGCCAGAAGCCGGTTGCTGTGAGCTGACGCATCTGATCGTGACTGAGAGCCAGATCGTAGCCGTGCTCCTCGCAAGGGCTATAGGCAATGATCAGCGATGGGCCAGGATAGGCTTCCGCTTCCTGAATCGCTCTCACGGTCTGATTAAGCTGCGCACCCAGTGAAATCTGCGCGACATAAACGTGGCCGTACATCATCATGCTGACGCCGAGATCTTTACGCGCTTTGCGTTTACCGTGCTCACCAAATTTGGTGACAGCGCCTAACGGTGTCGCTTTTGACGCCTGACCGCCCGTGTTGGAATAACACTGCGTATCCAGCACCAGAATATTAACGTTTTCGGTCAGACTCAGAACATGGTCAAGCCCGCCGAAGCCAATGTCGTAGGCCCAGCCGTCGCCGCCGATCAGCCAGATAGATTTCTCAACCAGCGCATCAGCATCCGTCAACAATTGTTCCGCACCCTCAACGCCCTGCAGCGCGTTGCGCAGTTCAGCCACCTGCTCGCGCCGTACGTCCGGCGTGGCTTCCGAGTGAAGTGCATCATTCAGTTCTACAGGGATTTTATCGGCAAACTGCTCCAGCAAACGCATCACGCGCGCGCGGTGCTGGTCGACGGTCAGACGGAAGCCAAGACCAAACTCGGCGTTATCTTCAAACAGCGAGTTTGCCCATGCCGGGCCGCGACCGTTAGCGTCGGTAGTGTATGGCGTGGAAGGGAGGTTACCACCGTAAATAGACGAACAGCCGGTGGCGTTAGCGATCAGCATTCTGTCGCCGTAAAGCTGCGTAAGCAGTTTGATATACGGTGTTTCTCCGCAGCCAGAGCAGGCACCCGAGTATTCGAACAGCGGAGTAATCAGCTGTGAGGTGCGAATATCAATACGTTCCAGCTTGCTGCGATCGATTTCCGGCAGGTTCAGGAAGAAGTCATAATTCACTTTCTCCTCTTCAACATGTTCCAGGCGCGACATCATATTGATGGCTTTAATGTCCGGATTTTGACGATCTTTCGCCGGGCACACTTCGACGCACAGGTTACAGCCGGTACAGTCTTCAGGGGCGACCTGCAGAACGTATTTCTTTCCGCGCATGTCGCGTGATTTCACATCCAGCGAGTGCAGGCTGGCCGGTGCGGTTTCCATCTCTTCAGGAGAAACCACCTTGGCACGGATGGCCGAGTGCGGGCAGGCCGCCACGCAGTGGTTGCACTGCGTACACAGCTCTTCTTTCCAGATCGGGATCGCTTCGGCGATGTTGCGTTTTTCCCAACGGGTGGTGCCCATTGGCCAGGTACCGTCCGGCGGCAGCGCCGAGACGGGCAGGGCGTCGCCCAGACCGGCCAGCATCGCCGCCGTTACGGTTTTCACGAAATCCGGCGCCGCGTCGGACACCACCGGAGGACGGTTCGGGCTGGCTGCATTCACCTGCTGCAGCGGTACCTCGAACAGCGATTCGCGCGCCAGCGCCAGCGCCTGCCAGTTGCGCTCGACGAGCTCCTGGCCTTTACTGCTGTAGCTTTTGGCTATCGCACCCTGCAGCTCCATCAGCGCACTGTCGCCCGGCAGGATGTTGGTTAGATGGAAGAAGGCCATCTGCATCACGGTGTTGATACGTGCCGCCAGGCCACATTCGCGGGCAATTTTGGCGGCGTTAATCACAAAGAGGCGGGCTTTTTTCTGGTTTAGCACCGCCTGCACTTCCTGCGGCAACCGCGCCCAGACTTCATCAACGCTGTACGGAGTGTTAATCAGGAAAATACCGCCAGGTTTCAGGCGCTCCGCCATCTGGTATTTGTCGATAAACTGCAGCTGGTGGCAGCCTACAAAATCTGCCTGAGAAATAAGGTAAGCCGAGCGAATAGGGTGTTCGCTGACGCGCAGGTGGGAAACTGTCAGCCCGCCCGCTTTTTTGGAGTCATAGACGAAATAGCCCTGGGCATACCACGGCGTCGAATTGCCGATGATTTTGATGTTGTTTTTGGTTGCTGAGACGCTACCGTCGCTGCCCAGACCATAGAACAGCGCCTCGAGTTTGGCGGTCGAGGGCAGGGTGTTTTCCGGCAACGACAGGGACAGATTAGTCACATCATCATAAATGCCGACCGTAAAGCGCGGTTTTGGCTTCGCTGCATTCAGCTCGTTAAAGACTGCCAGCACGCAGTCCGGGCCAAACTCTTTAGATGACAAGCCATAGCGCCCGCCAATAACGCGCGGCAGCATTTCGCGTTCGCCGCTATTAAACGCTTCCGCCAGGGCCGTCATCACGTCCAGATAGAGCGGTTCCGCGTGCGCACCCGGTTCTTTGGTACGGTCAAGAACGGCAACGGATCGCGCGCTTTCCGGAAGCGCTGAGAGCAAATGTTTAGCCGAGAACGGACGATAAAGCCGCACTTTCAGCACGCCGACCTTTTCGCCGCGCGTCAGCAGTTCATCCACCACTTCTTCACAGGTGCCGATGGCTGAGCCCATCAGCACGATCACGCGTTCCGCCTGCGGATGTCCATAATATTCGAACGGTTTGTACGCCCGTCCGGTGGCGGTGGCGAACGCATTCATCGCCTGTTCAACATGGTCGTAAACCGCGTCGTACCACGGGTTGGTCGCTTCGCGAGACTGGAAATAGGTATCCGGGTTTGCAGAGGTTCCGCGAATCACAGGATGTTCCGGATTGAGGGCGCGAGCACGGTGCGCATCGATCTCAGCCTGTGGCAGAAGATTGAGGATCGTATCGTCAGCCAGCGGAACGATTTTGTTGATTTCGTGAGATGTGCGGAACCCATCAAAGAAATGAATAAACGGCACGCGGCTTTTCAGCGTCGCGATATGCGAAATCAGCGCGAAGTCCTGGGCCTCCTGGACGCTGCTGGCGCACAGCATGGCGCAGCCCGTTTGACGGACCGCCATCACGTCTGAGTGATCGCCAAAAATGGAGAGGGCATGAGTCGCGACCGTACGTGCGGCAACATGCAGCACAAATGGCGTCAACTGTCCGGCTAATTTGTATAACGTCGGGATCATCAGCAGCAATCCCTGAGAGGAGGTAAACGACGTGGACAAGGCGCCTGTCTGAAGTGCACCGTGCACCGTGGCAATCGCGCCCGCTTCGGACTGCATTTCAACCACGCGTGGGACATCCCCCCAGACGTTTTTTACCCCGTTTCCGGCCCAGGCATCCGCCTGTTCAGCCATCGTGGAACTTGGCGTAATCGGGTAGATGGCGATAACTTCGCTGGTACGGAACGCAACTGACGCGACTGCACCATTACCGTCAATAGTTTGCATAAGACGACACCCTTACATTGCGCAAAAAGAGGGGCCTGTATAACGGCAACAAGCCCTGATAATTATTCTTTTATTTTAGCAAAGCTCAGGTTTTGCGATTTTCGCTTTTGTGTCCTCGATATTCCCAGCATCAATGAGTAGATCAAACTTTTGCCGAAAAAATTGCGAGAAATTGTTTCCGCAGCGCATAAATACGCACATCCACTCTCGACGATGCGGCGCCGGGTGCCTATTATGCATAGGTTTGTCATTATTCATGGGGGAGAGAACATGCGTTCAGCGTTTTGGGTAGGGTGTGCCGCGTTATTGTTGTCGGCATGTAGTAGTGAACCTGTTCAGCAGGCAACGGCGGCGCACGTTACGCCAGGTATGAGAGCCGCGATGTCAAGCTCCGGCCAGGCCAACTGCGCGATGATTGGGGGTTCGTTATCGGTTGCTCGCCAGCTTGATGGGTCTGCGATTGGTATGTGCGCGTTGCCAAATGGCAAGCGCTGCAGTGAACAGTCACTTGCCGTGGGATCTTGCGGTAACTACTGATTACTCAACGCGTTTAAACATCAGCGTTTTTTCGGCTGTCGCCAGCGTTAACTGGTCTTCAGTCAGGTCGACCTGTGCGCCCTTGCGCAGCATGTCGCCGATGGCCTGATCCAGTTCGTTAAGCTGTGGGTCAGTGCACAGTTTCCGGGTAATCGCCAGCGTTTTGACGGTGAGCGCGCCTTCGGACAATTTCCCCTGTCCGTTATAGCTGTTACACATCACGCCTGAGACAGTGATGTTTTTAATCAGGCTGATATCTGACAGTGCGCTAAAGCTTATTTCAGGCTGCGTTGCCGTTTTGGTGATGGCTTTACCATCGACGTTTTCCAGCACAAAACGGTGGTTTTGAAGCTGCTCCGGCTGAACGGACGCTTTACCCGGGTTAACGCAGCCCGCCAGGGCCAGGCTCAGAAAAGTTACTGCAACGAGCTTTTTCATTTTTCTTCTCTAAATATCAATGCTGTGAATCTATTCCAAGTGTAACCATACGCCCGCGCGAGTTAATGGGGTTTATCTGAAAGTGCGAGAAGAGGCCGGGCAACAGCGCGGTGCCCGGCACAGGGTGTTAGTGAGATTTAAATCCCGCCGCCGCCATCAGCATGCGGAAGAACATACTTACGGCGGCCAGCGCCAGGACGCTACCGCCCCAGATGATGACCAGCCACATCAGACGTTTCCAGACAGGTTGTTGCATCAATGATAACCCTCCCCATGCTGTACTTTTCCGCGAAATACGTAATAACTCCAGAAGGTGTAGACCAGAATGATGGGAATGATCAACAGTGCGCCCACTAACATAAAGCCCTGACTCTGCGGGGGTGCAGCGGCCTGCCATAAGGTAATAGACGGCGGGATGATGTGCGGCCAGATGCTGATCCCAAGACCGCTGAATCCGAGGAAAATTAACCCCAGCGTCAGCACAAACGGCAGATTATGGCTATCAGGATCCTTCAGGCTTCGCCACTGCCAAAGGCTCAGGATCGCCACCAGCACCGGGACGGGCAGCAGATAAAACAGATTCGGCAGCGTAAACCAGCGCGCGGCGATAGCCGGTTGCGCCAAAGGCGTCCAGATACTGATTGCCGCAATGAATACCAGAAGGACGATTAACAGCGTTTTTGAAACCTCACGCATCCGCTGTTGCAGGGCATTTTCGCTTTTCATCACCAGCCATGTGGAGCCTAACAGGGCATAGGCTATGACCAGACCTGCGCCACAGAACAGGTTAAAGGCAGTGAACCAGTCAAAGGGTCCCCCGCTGTACGCGCGTCCGGTAACGGAGAAACCGTTAATCACAGCGCCGACCGTCACGCCCTGGGTGAACGTTGCCAGAATCGAGCCGCCAATAAAGGCTTTATCCCAGAACGGACGGTGTGCCGGTGTGGCTTTGAAGCGAAACTCAAACGCCACGCCCCGGAAAATAAGTCCGATCAGCATTAATGTCAGCGGAATGGTCAGCGCGTCGATGATGACCGCGTAAGCCAACGGAAAGGCACCAAACAAGGCCGCGCCGCCAAGCACCAGCCAGGTTTCGTTCCCGTCCCACACCGGCGCAACACTGTTGACCATCACATCGCGATCGTCGCCGTTCTGCGTCGCGGGGAACAGGATGCCAATTCCCAGATCAAATCCATCCATCACGATGTACATTAACGTGGCGAATACGATGATCACAAACCAGATAAGGGAGAGATCGATTCCCATTATGGCTTCTCCTTACGTTCAGTGATAACGGCGGAAAGGGGACGAGCGGGTCGACCATCAGCTTCAGTGGCAAATGACTCATGAGGCTGAGGACCTTTTTTGATCAGGCGTACCATATAGCTATAACCCACGCCAAACACCGAGGTATAAACCACGAAGAAGGCCAGCAGGCTGACGCTCATATGCAGATCGCCGTGCGCGGAAACCGCATCTTTCGTGCGCTGCAGTCCATAGACCACCCACGGCTGGCGGCCCACTTCCGTGGTAACCCATCCGGCAAGGATGGCAATCAATCCGGATGGCCCCATAAGCAGGGCAAACCACAGGAAGGGACGAGAGGTATACAGCCGTTTTTTGTAGCGCAGCCAGACCGCAGCCACTCCCAGCAGCAGCATCAACATGCCCAGGCCTGCCATAATGCGGAACGACCAGAAGACGATGGTGGCGTTAGGCCGGTCTTCTTTCGGAAACTCCTTGAGCGCGGGAACCTGTTTTTCCAGACTGTGGGTCAGGATCAGGCTGCCCAGCGCCGGGATCTCCAGCCCAAAGCGGGTGCGCTCCTGCTCCATGTCCGGCCAGCCGAACAGCAGCAGCGGCGTCGGTTCACCCGGCGGGTTTTCCCAGTGGCCTTCAATGGCGGCAATTTTGGCGGGCTGGTACTTTAAGGTGTTCAGCCCGTGCATATCACCCACCATCGCCTGTATGGGGGCCACAATCAGGGTCATCCAGAGTGCCATAGAGAACATGGCGCGAATGGCAGGCGTCCTGTTACCGCGCAGCAGGTGCCAGGCGGCAGAAGCACCAACAAACAGCGCGCTACTGAGGAAGGCGGCTATCGACATATGCAGCAGGCGGTACGGGAAAGAGGGGTTAAATACCACGGCAAACCAGTCTACCGGTACGACCTGACCGTTGACGATCTCATAGCCTTGCGGGGTCTGCATCCAGCTGTTGGAGGAGAGGATCCAGAAGGTCGATATAATCGTCCCCAGCGCCACCATACAGGTTGCAAAGAAGTGCAGACCCGGACCGACTTTGTTCCAGCCAAACAGCATCACGCCAAGGAAACCGGCCTCAAGGAAGAAAGCGGTGAGCACTTCATAGGTCAGCAGTGGGCCGGTAATACTGCCCGCAAACTGTGAAAATCCACTCCAGTTAGTGCCAAACTGGTAGGCCATGACCAGCCCGGAGACCACACCCATACCAAAGTTAACGGCGAAGATCTTCGACCAGAAATGGTACAGCGAGCGCCAGACGGGATTTTTTGTTTTGAGCCACAGCCCTTCGAGTACAGCAAGATAGCTTGCCAGGCCGATGGTGATTGCCGGGAAAATAATGTGAAAGGATACGGTAAAGGCAAACTGTATCCGCGCAAGGTGAAAAGCATCTAAACCAAACATGCACAGCCTCAATGTCAAACGGTGTGCTGTTATGGTATAGGGGGGCAAAGTCGACTATCAGAGGCAGAAAAGTAAAATTTATGCATAACAGTTCGAAAACTGTCGTCATTTAACTCATCTGATATAGGTTGGTAATTAAGAATAAGAAAATTCTTTTTATGAATTTTACGCATTAAACCG
Organism: Enterobacter sp. ENT02; assembly: GCF_019219165.1. Taxonomy (NCBI): domain Bacteria; kingdom Pseudomonadati; phylum Pseudomonadota; class Gammaproteobacteria; order Enterobacterales; family Enterobacteriaceae; genus Enterobacter; species Enterobacter sp. ENT02. The sequence goes on along the minus strand of NZ_JAHUWD010000001.1, from coordinate 279,800 downwards.
CTTGCGTTGTAGTCTGCGTCGTGCGTTAATGGTCTTCTGGTTTTGAGTCCAAATAAATATCTGACGTAGTTTTATAAAGCAGTTCTCATCACGTTGTGCCTCTCCGCAGCCTCTCTTGGGTCTTTATCTACTTTCCGATTAGTTTTGTTTAAAACCATTATTGCCTGATCGGCTCATGAGTAATTTACGTTTTTACGTTTACAGGAGAATCCTATGACTTCTTATATCCATTTTCGCTGCCCATGCTGTCATGGCTCGCAGTACCGTACTTCAGTTTTTGATGTGTCTGAGAAAAATCCTCACGGCGCGAAATGCATATTTTGCAAATCGTCGATGGTTACGCTCGATCACCTGGCCGCAGCACGTTCTGCCCAGAGCCATATCACTGAGTACCGCAAGTAATTAACAACGCTTTCCATAACAGTTAGCAAAATCTTCTCTTTTTCTCCTGCTGATATACACTGTCGGCAATAAGGAGAATCTGATGAAAAAATACCAGCGTCTGGCGCAACAAATTATCTCGCAGATTGAGCTTGGCGTATGGCTGCCGGGCGATAAGCTGCCTTCGCTGCGAGAGCAGGTGGCGAGCAGCGGCATGAGTTTCATGACCGTGGGCCACGCGTATCAGATGCTGGAAAGCCAGGGGCGCATTGTCGCCAGACCGCAATCGGGCTATTACGTTGCCTCGCGCCCGACTGCGCAACAGCCTGCTCCTCCGGCTCAGGTGATGCGCGATGAAGTGGTCGACATCAACACCTATATCTTCGATGTACTGCAGGCCAGCCGCGATCCCTCCGTCGTGCCGTTTGCTTCCGCATTTCCCGATCCGCGCCTCTTTCCGCTTCAGCAGCTTAACCGCTCGCTGGCGAACGTCAGTAAAACCGCCACCGCGATGAGCGTGATTGAAAACCTGCCGCCGGGTAACGTCGATCTCCGCCACGCCATTGCCCGCCGCTACGCGCAGCAGGGGATGAACATCTCACCTGAAGAGATTGTCATTACCGCAGGCGCGCTTGAGGCGCTGAACCTAAGCCTTCAGGCCGTCACCGAACCCGGTGACTGGGTAATCGTTGAAAATCCCTGTTTTTATGGTGCTCTCCAGGCGCTTGAACGCCTGAAGCTGAAGGCCCTGTCGATAGCGACCGACGTGCGCGAGGGGATCGACCTGAATGCCCTTGAACAGGCCCTGAATGATTATCCGGTAAAAGCCTGCTGGCTAATGACCAACAGTCAAAACCCGCTTGGCTTCACGCTGAGTGCGGAGAAAAAGGCGCTGCTGGTGGCGCTGCTAACGAAGCATAACGTCACCCTGATTGAGGACGACGTCTACAGCGAACTCTATTTTGGCCGTGAAAAACCGCTCCCGGCCAAGGCCTGGGACAGGCAGGACATGACGCTGCACTGCTCCTCATTTTCAAAATGTTTGGTGGCCGGTTTTCGCATCGGATGGGTGGCGGCGGGAAAGCATGCGCGCCGCATTCAGCAGCTGCAGCTCATGAGCACCTTATCAACCAGCTCACCCATGCAGCTGGCGCTGGTGGATTATCTGGCGACCAAACGATATGACGCGCATCTTCGCCGCCTGCGACGCACGCTGGCCGAGCGCAAACAGCAGGGGTGGCAGTCGCTTTTGCGCCATATGCCTGCTGGCGTCAAAATCCATCACAACGACAGCGGCTATTTTTTATGGCTGGAGCTTCCGGCACAGCTGGATGCCGGGCTGCTGAGCGAGAAAGCGTTAGTCCACCACATCAGCATTGCGCCAGGTAAGATGTTTTCAACGTCAGACAGCTGGACGCCGTTTTTCCGGTTTAATACTTCCTGGGCGTGGGGAGAACGGGAAGAACAGGCTGTTATTCAGTTGGGAAAATTAATTAGCGAGATGCTGGAATAAATCGCGTAGTCGGCTTTTAAATAATCCTTCCTTATCTTTATGACGGCGCTGCGAATATCTCTCAGCGCCGCATCATAGGAAATCTGCATACCCCCTTCCTCTGCTAACTCCTTGTCTATAATCCAGTTAACGGGGAATGCGCCCTCGGTCACACCTTGATGAAATTTCCTTTAGCCGAAAGGTGCGGCGCATTTGCGCGGTCTACGTTTAATTAAGGAGATATTTTTACGGCAAGGCTGCCGCTAAATTTCATTGCGACTGGAGTATATCTAATGAGCAAAAATTTTGCCCGCAGCAGCCTGTATGCGCTTGGCATGACAATCATGACCGCGCAAGCCGCCGAACCGCCGAAGGCCATCGGTAACGGGGAAGGACGACTGGATATTATTGCCTGGCCGGGGTACATCGAACGCGGTCAGACGGATAAAAATTATGACTGGGTGACCCAGTTTGAAAAAGAGACCGGGTGTACCGTCAACGTCAAAACGGCGGCCACATCCGACGAGATGGTCAGCCTGATGGCGAAAGGGGGATATGACCTGGTCACGGCCTCCGGTGACGCCTCGCTGCGCCTGATCATGGGGAAACGCGTTCAGCCGATTAACCCCGATCTGATCCCCAACTGGAAAACCCTCGACGCACGGATTGTGAAAGGGGAATGGTTTAACGTTGACGGCAAAGTCTACGGCACGCCGTATCAGTGGGGGCCAAACCTGCTGATGTACAACACCAAAACTTTCCCGACGCCGCCGGACAGCTGGAGCGTGGTATTCACCAAACAGAATTTGCCTGACGGTAAAACCAACCAGGGACGCGTGCAGGCGTACGACGGCCCGATTTATATCGCCGATGCCGCGCTGTTCGTCAAAGCCACTCAGCCGCAGTTAGGTATTAAAGATCCGTACCAGCTCACCGAAGAGCAGTACGCCGCTGTACTCAAGGTGCTGCGCGATCAGCACGCGCTTATCCACCGCTACTGGCATGACACCACCGTTCAGATGAGCGACTTTAAAAATGAAGGCGTGGTGGCCTCCAGCGCCTGGCCATATCAAGCGAATGCCCTGAAGGCAGAGAACCAGCCCGTTGCCACCGTCTTCCCGAAAGAAGGGGTGACCGGCTGGGCGGACACCACCATGCTGCACGCGCAGGCAAAACACCCAATGTGCGCCTACAAATGGATGAACTGGTCGCTGACGCCAAAAGTGCAGGGCGATCTGGCGGCTTGGTTTGGCTCGCTGCCGGTGGTCGCGGAAGGCTGTAAAGCCAGCACGCTGCTCGGTGATAAAGGCTGCGAAACAAACGGTTATAACGAGTTCGAAAAAATTATGTTCTGGAAAACGCCGATTGCGGAAGGGGGGAAATTTGTCCCTTACAGCCGCTGGACGCAGGATTACATTGCCATCATGGGCGGTCGTTGAACGTCCGGGAGCAGAACATGACGTACGCAGTAGAGTTTAATGACGTTTCCCGTCTGTACGGCGACGTACGAGCGGTGGATGGGGTGACTATTGGCATTCGTGACGGGGAGTTTTTCTCCATGCTGGGGCCTTCGGGCTCCGGCAAAACGACCTGCCTGCGCCTGATTGCCGGTTTTGAACAGCTGAGCGGCGGCGCGATAAAAATCTTCGGTAAAGAAGCCAGCGAATTGCCTCCCTGGGAGCGCGACGTCAACACCGTATTTCAGGACTACGCGCTGTTTCCGCACATGTCGATCCTCGACAACGTAGCGTACGGGCTGATGGTTAAAGGTATCGACAAGAAAAAACGCTACGCGCTGGCCGGTCAGGCGCTGGAGAAGGTCGGCCTGAGTTTTGCCGTCGCGCGTAAGCCTTCACAGCTCTCCGGCGGCCAGCGTCAGCGCGTGGCGATTGCCCGCGCGCTGGTGAACGAACCCCGCGTGCTGCTGCTGGACGAACCGCTAGGCGCGCTCGATCTTAAACTGCGCGAACAAATGCAGTTCGAGCTGAAAAAGCTTCAGCAGGAGCTGGGCATTACCTTTATTTTCGTCACCCACGATCAGGGAGAAGCCCTGTCCATGTCGGATCGGGTGGCCGTCTTCAACAACGGGCGTATTGAGCAGGTTGACACCCCGCGCGAACTTTACATGCGTCCTCGCACGCCGTTTGTCGCCAGTTTTGTTGGCACCTCTAACGTTTTTGATACCGCATTGGCCCGTCAGGTCTGTGGGATGGAGGGGATGTATTCGCTGCGCCCGGAACATATTCGTCTCAATGAGGGCGGTGACGTTCAGGTGCAGGGCGTGGTACAGGCGGTACAGTATCAGGGCGCGGCCACGCGCTTCGAGCTGCGTCTGGCTGACGGTGTGAAACTGCTCGTCAGCCAGGCAAACCTTACCGGAGGCGCGCTCCCGGCAGGGATTGCGCCCGGACAGCAGGTGCTGGCCTCGTGGTCACGCGAGGCCATGGTGTTGCTTCATGAGGAGAGGTGAAATGGACATGAGCGTTTCACCCACGCCCGCGCCGCACGGTAGGTTAAGCCGTATTACCGCCTTGTTCTGGCGCAAACCGTCGCTTGGCCTGTTCCTGCTCCTTCTCGCGCCGCTGATGTGGTATGGCATCGTCTATTTGGGTTCGCTTCTGACGCTGCTGTGGCAGGGTTTCTATACGTTCGACGACTTCACCATGTCGGTGACGCCCGATCTCACCTTTGCGAACATTCAGGCACTTTTCAACCCGGCGAACTACGACATCATCTTGCGCACGCTGGTGATGGCTCTTGCGGTCACTGTCGCCAGCGCGATCCTCGCGTTTCCGATGGCGTGGTATATGGCGCGTTATACCCGCGGTAAGTGGAAAGCCTTTTTCTACATCGCGGTGATGCTACCCATGTGGGCGAGTTATATCGTTAAGGCTTACGCCTGGACGCTGCTGCTGGCGAAAGATGGAGTGGCACAGTGGTTTCTCAGCCATTTGGGGCTTGAGCCGCTCCTGATTTCTCTGCTTACGCTTCCGGCGATTGGCGGTAACACATTGTCGACATCAGGGCTGGGCCGCTTTCTGGTCTTCGTCTATATCTGGCTGCCGTTTATGATCCTACCCGTGCAGGCGGCGCTGGAGAGGTTACCCGCTTCTCTGCTACAGGCGTCTGCCGATCTGGGCGCGCGGCCGCGCCAAACCTTCCTCTACGTGGTTCTGCCGCTGGCTATTCCGGGGATTGCGGCAGGATCAATATTTACCTTCTCGCTGACGCTCGGGGATTTTATCGTGCCGCAGCTGGTGGGGCCGCCGGGATATTTCATCGGAAACATGGTCTACGCCCAGCAGGGGGCCATTGGGAATATGCCCATGGCTGCCGCATTCACGCTGGTTCCGATTGTGCTGATCTCGCTTTATCTGGCGTTCGTGAAACGCCTGGGAGCATTCGATGCACTCTGATCGCGCACCGTTGTTCCTGAAAGTGGCCGCGTGGGGCGGGGTTATCTTCCTCCACTTCCCGCTGCTGATTATCGCGATCTATGCGTTCAATACCGAGGACGCGGCTTTCAGCTTCCCGCCGCAGGGGCTAACGCTCAAGTGGTTCAGCGTGGCGGCAGGGCGTGGGGATATACTTGAATCAGTGACGTTGTCACTTAAAATCGCCAGCTTATCAACCGGTATTGCACTCGTGCTTGGCACGCTTGCTGCAGCGGCACTGTGGCGCAGCGAGTTCTTTGGTAAAAACGCGATCTCTCTGCTGCTGCTGTTGCCGATTGCCCTGCCGGGGATTATCACCGGCCTGGCGCTGCTGACGGCATTCAAAACCATCAACCTTGAGCCGGGATTTTTCACCATCGTTGTAGGACACGCCACTTTCTGCGTGGTGGTGGTTTTCAACAACGTGATTGCCCGGTTCCGGCGCACGTCCTGGAGTCTGGTGGAAGCGTCGATGGATTTAGGTGCAGACGGCTGGCAAACCTTTCGCTATGTGGTGCTGCCTAACCTTGGCTCGGCGCTGCTGGCCGGAGGGATGCTGGCGTTTGCGCTGTCGTTTGACGAAATTATCGTGACGACATTTACGGCGGGACACGAGCGCACGTTACCGCTGTGGTTGCTCAACCAGCTCGGTCGTCCGCGTGACGTTCCGGTCACCAACGTTGTTGCACTGCTGGTGATGCTGGTCACAACCATCCCCATTCTGGGAGCCTGGTGGCTAACCCGCGACGGCGAAAACGGTGCCGAAAGCGGGAAATAACATTGATTTCAACAGGACAATGCTATGCAAAAACTACTGCTGATTAATGGTGAACTGGTGGCCGGTGAAGGGGAAACGCAGCCGGTCTATAACCCTGCCACCGGCGACGTACTGCTGGATATTGCTGAAGCGTCAGCGGCGCAGGTCGATGCGGCCGTTCAGGCTGCGGATCGCGCGTTCGGGGAATGGGGGCAAACGACGCCTAAAACCCGCGCCGAGTGTTTGCTGAAGCTGGCTGATGCCATTGAAGCGCATGCTGAAGCGTTCGCCCGGCTCGAATCCCTTAATTGTGGAAAGCCTCTGCACTGCGCGCTGGGGGACGAAATCCCGGCGGTGGTCGACGTGTTTCGCTTCTTTGCGGGCGCGGCGCGCTGCCTGAATGGACTGGCCGCCGGCGAGTATCTTGAAGGGCATACGTCAATGATCCGCCGCGACCCGATCGGCGTCGTCGCGTCCATTGCGCCGTGGAACTACCCGCTGATGATGGCTGCCTGGAAGCTGGCCCCCGCGCTGGCGGCAGGCAACTGCGTGGTGATCAAACCTTCTGAAATTACCCCGTTGACGGCCTTAAAGCTGGCCGAGCTGGCCAGAGATATCTTCCCGGCAGGCGTACTTAACGTTCTCTTTGGTCGCGGTAAAACCGTCGGCGACCCGCTCACCGGGCATGAAAAAGTCCGCATGGTCTCACTCACCGGGTCGATTGCCACGGGCGAGCATATTATCAGCCACACGGCTTCCTCAATTAAGCGCACCCATATGGAGCTGGGCGGCAAAGCACCGGTGATTGTTTTTGACGATGCCGATCTGGACGCCGTGGTGGAAGGCGTGCGCACGTTCGGTTTCTACAACGCCGGACAAGACTGCACCGCTGCCTGCCGTATCTATGCCCAGAAGGGCATTTACGCCGCGCTGGTTGAGAAGCTGGGGGCCGCCGTCGCCAGCCTGAAAATGGGGGCGCCGGAGGACGAGTCGACAGAACTTGGCCCTCTCAGTTCTGCCGCACACCTGTCACGCGTGTGCAACGCGGTTGACGAGGCAAAAGCGCTGAGCCATATCCGTGTGGTGACCGGCGGGAGTAAACACGAGGGGGCGGGCTACTACTTCCAGCCAACCCTGCTGGCCGGGGCGAAACAAGAAGATGCAATTGTTCAACGCGAGGTGTTTGGTCCGGTCGTCAGCGTGACGGAATTTGACGACGAAGCGCAGGTACTTGCCTGGGCCAACGATTCGCAATATGGCCTGGCGTCATCGGTCTGGACCAAAGACGTGGGCCGCGCCCATCGCCTGAGTGCGCGCCTGCAGTACGGCTGCACCTGGGTGAATACCCATTTTATGCTGGTGAGCGAAATGCCGCACGGGGGGATGAAATTATCCGGCTACGGCAAAGATATGTCGGTCTACGGGCTTGAGGATTATACGGTTGTCCGGCATGTGATGATAAAACACTAAAAACCCTGCCCGGCGGCCAGTATCGCCGGGCATTTTATTTACCAGCCACATACCTCGTGCTCGTTTTCCGTATCGTAAGCGCGGACGGTATTCACCAAATCTTTCACCACGTCTGCGGCGACGTCGGGGATGAGCAACTCCATTGGTGCGTCAGTTTCATAATCCACCGAGACGCCGTTGCTGTTGTTGGTCACGGTCACGGTGTACGTTGCTTTACTCACGACATTACTCCTTATGTGTATTAACAACTTTCCCGATACCTGCGCCCTGAAGCGTAACGTCAGGATCGGCAAAAAAGTCGATATTGAAATAGGTATCGTCGGTCAATAACTCAATGCGATGCCATTTTTCCGGCGGTGAGATGCCAAACGATCCCGCCTCGATCACCTGTTCCAAATCCGGTTCTGTTGCATCTGCATCCGGGAAGCCAAAATAGCGCACCGCGCCCTGCATCACGGACAAACGGCCGTAGACGCTGGCTTTAGTATTATGATGATTGAAAAGGGCTTTTGGTGCTGAGTCTTTATCCCAGAATGGCGTGGAGCGGGTATGAACAAAATTCTCAGGAATACGTAGCATAATGATTTCCTCTTAAGTGAAAGCCACTTAAAGCGACCTCAGTACCTCGGGTTCGACGAAAAAGTCGATGTTGAACAGCGTGTCATCGGACATAACTTCGATGTGATGCCATTTCTCCGGCGGAAAAACACCGAAGTGCCCGGCCTTGATAATCAATGTGCTGTCAGGCTCGGGAGTCAGTTCATCGGCGTAGCCTAAGTAGCGTATGGCGCCTTGCATAACGGAAAGGCGCGGATAAACGCCCGGACGGGTACCCGTGTCGAGATGACGCTGAAAGATCCCGGCAGGGGCGGTGTCTCGATTCCAGAAAGGGGTGGAACGGGTATGAATACAACTCTGCGGAATGCGTAGCATTTGGCCTCCCATGAATGTCTGCCTTTATTAGACGCCTTTCAAAACTAAAGGATTTGTCAAAAAGTGCATTTCATATACGTGTTATAGATAAGGAGTATTGCCTGCTCTCCCTGTTTGTTACGCAAGATACTCAATTGTTATTATCCATAAAATTTAAGTGGTTATTCTGTAACGAAAAAACTTGATCTGTATCAACATATGACGCATATTGCGTGCGGTTATTTTTTCGGCTCTGGTATACAGAATGACGTTGTATCAAAAGATGTTGGTTTTTTACGCAATCATGGCTTCTATCTGCGCATTAATTACTTGGTTCCTCTCCAAAGACCGCAAACGTATCCGCCTGCTCAGCGCTTTTCTGGTGGGCTCGACGTGGCCAATGAGCTTTCCCGTTGCGCTGCTGATCTCGCTTTTCTGAAGAACGCTTCCATTTTTAAAAGATGAATATGGCATTCCAGATACGATAACTGTATAAATATACAGCTCATCGTAAAAGGAGTGCTTATGAACAGTTTTTACTCGCAGCAGGCCGGTTGCACCGTGCGCTGGCATGACTTGCCTGGCACCGGCGATCCCGTGGTGTTCATTCACGGGCTGGGCTGCGCCTCTTCCTATGAATATCCCCGTGTCGTTCATGACCCGCTGTTTGGCGCGCGCAGAGCGATTCTCATCGATTTGCCCGGCAGCGGCTACAGCGATAAGCCTGAGCACTACAGCTATAAAACTACCGACCAGGCGTACGTTGTGGCGGAACTGATTGATCACCTTAAACTGGATGCCTTCTGGTTATACGGCCACAGCATGGGCGGCAGCATTGCTATCGAAACGGCGGGGCTGCTGGCAACGCGCGTGAAGGGACTGATGGTCTCAGAACCCAATTTTCATGCGGGTGGGGGAATGTTCAGCCGGTCAATTGCCGCACAAACCGAGCAACAGTTTCTGACGCAGGGTTATGACGCCATGCTGAGCGCGGAAACGACGGCGTGGGCGGGTTGCCTGAAAAGCAATGCTCCTTATGCCGTCTGGCGGGGCGCGTCGAGCCTCGTGCACGGTGTTGAACCTGACTGGGCAACACAATTCCTGTCGCTTGCCTGTCCGGTTACGTTGATTTTCGGCGAGCAGTCGCTGCCTGATGGCGACGTGGAGAATCTGAAGCAGAAGGGCGTTGAGGTGAAAATCATCCCTGCGGCGGGGCACTCAATGTCGTGGGAAAATCCCTCTGCGCTGGCGCAGACGCTAGCCGGTTGTATGACGGAGTGATAAGCGCGGCGCGACGCTTGCGCGGGCCTACTACGGTGAAGAATGTAGGCCAGGTAAGCGCAGCGCCACGCCACCCGGCAAGAAAGGCGGCTACATTGTTAATCAGCGTTCAGCGCAATAATGCCTGTAAGGCCTGACGCGCGCCAGGCTGGACATCATGCGGATGCTGGTAATCAATGTTCTCTATCGCGCGGCTATAAAGCGCAACCAGCCAGTCGTACACATATGCTGTTGCGGCATGTATGGGTTGCTCGCCCAGACGCGCGAGACGCGGGGTGGCACTGCTCACGATGGGTGTAACAAAGATTGCCTTGCCTTTACGGATGCGGCTTGCAGGACGCCCAGTAACCGGCATTTTGTCGTAACCCAGCCAGCCAATGAAATTGCCCATCACCGCATGCAGTTGCGCGGCGCTACTTTTATCCGTCTCAACGATCCGCTGCAGTTGCTGAGGTAAATCCAGACGATAACTGGCGACGATGAGTACATCGGCAACCTGCTGTAAAACCGCCGGTTCAAGGCCTAACCGGGCGGCGGCGGCATCGTTGCGACTCCACTGACGCAGATGGTTAATCCACACCTTGTGCGCGAGGCGTGCTTTATCTTTGGTCTGAACGGTACCGGTGCTTTCCTGCGTATTTTCTGCGAACAGGTCAATCACGTCGGTGAACAACCCGTTGACCTGCTCCTCGCGCGGCTGCTGTACTGCCAGCAGCGTTTCAAAGGCTTTGAGCGGCGGTAAAAGCCCTTCAAGCAGTTCACCGTGGCGTGCGGCGCTGCTTTGCAGCATTCTCACCATATTTTCGGCCTGAGAACGTCTCTCCCCTGCATCCTGAGTGACCGGGGCAAGATAAGGTTGCATGAGTGCCGCCAGATCCTGCTGTAAAAGCGTTTTTAGCTTATGGAGCCGCTTATGACGCTGAGACGGCAGCGTGGCCTGAGAAAGCCACTCAATCATGCGCTGCATGCTGTGGCTGTCCAGCGCCTGCAGCGTACCCCAGCGCAGACCCGGCTGGCCCAGCAGGTGCTGGACGGCTTCATCCAGATTCTGTTTCGTCGTAAAACGCGCGTCGTGCGGCGTAATTGCCCACACGAGACCCGGGAGAGCGGATTCTTCCGCAGGCTGCGTCTCTTTGACCCAGTTCTGAAGGGTTCGCGCAGCTTTAGCCGTCTGTTGATGATGTGCGGTGGCGTTACAGATGACCAGTACATCGGGCTGTAGCTGCTGACGATAATGTTCCAGCAGCCACAGGCATTTGGCCTGCGTCATCAACGATGCTCCGTCGTCAGACAGCGCAGGAATATCAATAATATCTACATTATCAATGACGCATCCCTCTACCGGCAGCACCAGCTCACGGGTAAGGAAGGCGAGGATATCAACGGGAATGCTGATGGCATTTAGCACGTCACCGTCGCTGATCGGGTGCAGCAGCGCTTCCTGCGCCTCCGGCGCGGTTAACGCCCCGTGAGTCAGGAAACCTTCACTCGGCAGACCAAAATTATCCACCAGCAGGCTAAGGGGGGCCGCAAGCAGCGTGGCATGGCTGGTTTGATGCAGAACGTGGGCGAGCTTAAGCCACTGTTGGGTTAACTCCTGTTGTTCTCCCCACAGCAGTGACCAGACGCTGGCGCGCGTGCTGAGATCGAGCGAAGGGATCAGCAGTGCGAACTGGTGCCACAGGGCATCGTCCATATGCTGTTTCCCGCCGGGAACGGCGCTCTGCCAGAAACGGGCGATTGCACCCACTTCCTGTGCGGTGATCCCCGGAACGCCCTGCGGTTGACGCAAGGCGCGCCACTTCTCCAGCCGCGTTTCAATCACGGATTTATCCACCGGGCGGATCTGCGGGTGCAGGGTGATGCGCGCAATAAACAGCTGGACCAGTTCGGCTTCGGTCACCAGTCGCAGACGCAGCGGAAACGCCTCATCGGCAATATCCCGCTGTTCGCGGGTGAAGCGAATGGCCATATTCGTTGCCGCATGGCCGGGATTAATATGCGATAAATAGTCGAACGTGCGCTGGCCGGGTGACACGTTCAGACGACCATTACCGCTGCCGCACAATGACGTGAGTAAATACGATTTCGCCGCCTGGGAATGGCCGTACAGCCCGATGCTGCTCTGGCTCAGGAGGGCACGGTCAATGGTCTGCTCACGCGCCTGGGCGGACGTGACCCGTGACAGCAGGGCATCAGCATCGTTATCCAGCATGGGAGCGTGCAGGCGCGTGTCGTTAATCCACCCGATTAAGGCCTGAGTGGTGGCAGTCGTCACAGTCATTTCAGGTATACGCTCCCGCTGTCAATCCAGTAGTGGCTGCCGCTGTGTCGGCGATCGGCCAGGGTATTCAGTTTAAAGGTCAGTGCGTCCGGGGGAACCGGCGTGCCGTCCTGTAGCCAGGCGTCGCTGAGCTCGAAGGACTCCGGCCCTTCGTGCTTGCTGCCGCCGCGCAGCTTCAGGCGAACGTTAAGCACGCCGTCGCCTGCAATGGCTTTTGCCAGTTCAGCAGAGTTAATGCTCAGGGTATACAGCGGCGTCGCTGGCCAGCGGGCGTTTGCAAGCTGACGGAAGCCGAGCGTGACGTTCCCGCGTAGCGGGAAATGGAGACGGGCATCCAGCTTCGTGCCCGGCTTATCGAGATCGATATCCTGGTACCAGACGTTCTCTTCGCGCAGGGTATTGATGGTGTTATCCAGCACGCCCAGGTAACGAACCGTCGAGTATGCGCCAATGTCGGCTGCCTTAAAGTTAAAACGCGGCAGGCGAAGATCCAGCGCCAGGCTGCACAGCATCGCGCCGACGGCGGCAGTAGATTTAGGATTGCCGATACGCCCCTGCTGGCTGAATGGATACCATTCATGCACCTGATACTTATCCAGCCAGACGATGCGGTTGACCGGCACCGGCTGCAGGTGGCGAATGAGCGCCTGGACACCCGGCAGGCAGCCCGGACGGCCCGTGATCAGCAAAATATCGCAGCTGTAATGGGAAATGGCCTCGCACACCGCATGAAGGGGAGACGCCAGCGTGAACTGTCCGGCCAGCATCGCATCCTGCATCTCGCGGAAATTAACGTGCAGCGGAACGGCAAAGAGATCGAACGCTTCTGACCCCGCGGGCAGTGCATGGTCGATCGCCTGCTGCAGATAGTTCAGGACGTTGCGCGTCGGTTTTTGCGCAAGGAGATCGCCGAAGGTGGCATGCAGTCCGGCCAGCGGATCGTCAATGTCGCTGGATTCCCACGCGGCAAGGATCGCATGTCCAATCGGCATAAACAGCTGAAGCGCCGTTTGCTGGCGCAGCACGGCCTGCGTGTCAATGCGTCCGGAATCGCCAAACAGCGACGCCATCAGCAGGGAAGCGTCCGCAATCCCGGACTTCTGCAGCTGGGTTTGCAGCGCAGGCAGCACATAGCGCTGGATCACGTCCAGCAGCGTGTCGTCTCCGGCGACCTTAAACCCTTCGCGGAACAGCAGCTGCGGGGTAATTTTGACGTTGTTACCGGAACCGTCGTCTAACTGATAGTGCGTAATCGCCATATCCGTCGTACCGCCGCCAATATCTATAGAGGCCACGCGCAGTGAACGCCCGGGTTGAACGCCCGGTTCAGGCTCACGATCCGGACGGGCGAGGGAAGCGAAGAACGCTTCCGTCTGGCCGCCGAAATGGGAGATGGCTTCGTTATACAGCCAGACCAGCTGGCCGCAGCTGGCTTCATCCCATTCCATCTGAATTTCAGGTACCGGCACCACGCTTTTTTCCTGCTGTTTGCGGCTGGCAAAATCTTCATCCTGCGGGTGCCAGCCCATCGCTTTCCAGACGATAGCAATGGCTTCAAACATGCGACGACGGAAAATCTCACGCTCCTGTTTCGGCATGGCCGAGGGCAGGGTAAGAATGAGCGTGCGCAGCTGACGCGGAGACGCCGGGAAGCCCAGGCGCAAGCGCGTGGCGACGCTGTTGATCTGCCCCAGCGCCTGTGCCAGCAGCTCACAGAGCATATGGGTCATTAACGTGCTGCGGCTGTACTGCGGGGAAAATACCGGCAGACGTTCATCCTGAGGCAGGGTGAAGAGCGGCTCACCGTCATCGTTCATCAGGTTCATCAGCGGGAAGGCGGTCGCCAGCGGTTCACGCTGGGTTTTGCTGTTCATCTGGCTGAAGCGCCAGTCCTGAACCACCGGGGTTTCGTCCCACAGGTAGCGACGCGGGCTGGAGATACCGCTGTTACCTTCGGTACCCAGGCGCTGCATCGCCAGTTTGCGCGCTTCGTCTCCCACGCGCACGATTGACGGCCAGACGAAGGCATCTTCACGGCCGCTTTCCACGGAGAAGTGCTGCTTGCCGAAACGCGCTTCGGAGAACTCCAGGCGGCTGGTGAAGAGCGGCTCATTCAGGAACTGCGGTTCGCTTAGCGAGCGAACCTGCAGCTCGGCGGTCTGGCGTAGCCCATCGTTCGCATCGCCATGATCTTCAATAATGACGCCGCAGGTGTGGGTGTTGCCCACGTCGAGGATCAGGTCGACCGGAATGGCAGGGGTGCTGAGCGTGTGGGTGACAAATTTCACTTCAGGCACGGTCAACTGCTCGCCGAGCATCGACAGGAGATTGAGCCAGTGCGCCTGATATTCAAAGCTGCGCATTGCCTGGTACAACTCGCGCTCAGAGCGTTTTTCAACACCGTCCGCAAACTGGGTAAAGGCTTCGCGCAGCCAGCCGTCAATCCAGGTCTGATCGAGGAAGTTCTCCACTTCCTCATCGCGCCAGGCGAGGGCGAAACGGGTGCCGTTCAGAATGTCGTTTTCGACAGGCGACAGCGCGGAAGTGGCGTGTTCTGCAATCTGGCTGTCGAGCGCGAGGGTCACGCGATGCGTATTGCCTGCCGCATCCGGGGTATCCAGTTTACGCACCTGCACGCGAGCCCAGTTGTCCGGGCCATCAACGAAGGTGCGCGGAGGATTAAAGCGCAGGAACGGTAGCGGGAGCCAGACACCGTCCAGTACCGTCAGAGACTGATGCAGTGGAATGGTGCTTTCCGGCTTCACCACCTCCGGCTGACTGCCGCCGCTTGCCGGGAGCGTGTAACGGCCGTTCACCAGGTCGAAATCAAGGCGCAGCAGCGGGCCATTTGCCGTTTTACGCACGAAACGACCATTGCTGGCGGTGTCCTGCGGGGTCAGGCCAAAATCAAGGAACTGTACGCCGCTGTTAGCAATGAGCGTGACGCTCTGTTTATAGTCGCAAAGAGTTACCAGCATAGGATCACGCACCTGCTTTCTTGAACGTCAGTGGAACGACGGTGTTGGCATCATAACGTGCGCTACATTCCGCCACATCGCTGGTGCCTGCTTTGCAGGCGACTTCAGGCATGGGATAGCGTGAGCCGTCCGTGCAGCGGGCGTTGCCGCGCGTTTTAATCAGTAACTCACCGTTGCTGTGCAGTCCGGAGAACACCTCGACGCGGCAAACGATGTTGTCGCCGTGAACCACGCGTGCGGTGCCTTTATTATTCTGTATTTGGTAGCGCAGTGACGGCGGCTTGCCGGTGACCGGATCTTTCACGTCGAGAAGGGCGCGCCAGGTTCCGTTCAGGAACCGTGTCGAGCCTGCTTTGACCTGATTTGCCTCCATCACCATGGCATCTTTCGGGATCGCGGCAATCACGACAGGCTCTGGTTTTGCGACGGGCGCTTGTACCTTCGGCTCCAGCACTTCGGCCTGGTGCAGAGGCAGGTTCATGGCAAGCTGTTCTACCGGCTTAATGGGTTTTGGCGCAATGGCAACAGGTGCTGCCGGTACGGCGACAGGTTCAGCAGAGGGTGCCTGTTTTGGCCAGAGTAATGGGGTCGCTATTGCCGCAACAATCACCGCTGCGACGGGCAATGACCACAGGGGGATACGGTGCTTTTTCGGCACAATTTCGGGGACCGGTTCTTCGGCTACAGTCGGCACAATCACGCGAGGCGGTTCTGGTTCGTACAGCGCGTCCTCGGTGATGCGCACGCTGGTCGCGGGCGTAACGAGCGGCTCATCGGCTTGTTCAAAGGTAATCACCGGCGTAGGTTCGGGCTCTGGCTCGGGATCGTCAATAACTACGGGCGCAGGTTCCGGGATCAGCGATTCCCTCAGGCAATCAAGCACGTCGTCACGGGCGTTTTCGTTAAGGTTCACGAAGCCCCAGAAGCAGATCACCGGTTTGCCATCGACCAGATAGAGGAAGTTTTCGCCGGGGAACTGGAAGGTTTTTGACAGCAGGGAACCAAACAGCTGTTGCGCGGTTTTCGGTGACTGAAGACACTTTTTACTTAGCGATTCCACGCTGGCCAGGGTGTTCTCCAGGTAGCGCAGGGCGCGGTAACGTTCATCTTCCTCTGCGGCTTTCCAGCTGGATACCGTTCCGTCAACGGGGGAATACCAGTCAACGCGATCGCCGCCATCGTTCACCTGAGGAATGGCCAGGCAGTCGACAATAGCCTGCTGTTTGCGCAGCCGAAGCGCTTCACGGATTTGCAACGCTGATTCAAAAACGGCCTGTCCGCCGCCGCCAACGGCCTGAAAATCATCCAGATTACCGCTGCGTAAAAGTGTTTTTGCCACGATTTGGTCCCATAGACTTCTTCACACCGTTACTTTAACGAAACCGGGACGCAAACAAACGGCTGAGGAGACGCCAAAAGGGCCGATTTCTTACGGCATTGATCGCGACGGTTGTGCTTGACGAAAAATGGAACTTAAGGCAAATCGCCATTTTTCTTGACTGGAAAAGCAGCAATAAACTCTGCTTTAGAATAACCTGATAGTGTTTCGTTATTTGTCAGGTCAAAACAGCTGTGCTGTTATTACTGTTCACAATAATAAAACTGAAAGGGTTATAACCATGTCTACAGGGAAAACACTGCTTGCTCTCGCGTTGAGCACGCTTTTACCGGCAGGGGCCGCATGGGCGGCAAACACCGATACCATTATTTACTGCTCCGAGGCTTCACCCGAGTCGTTTAACCCGCAAATCGCCAGTTCGGGCCCGTCTTTTGTCGCCAGTTCTCAGGTACTGTATAACCGTCTGATCAATTTTGACCCGGTGAAAAACACCCCGGTTCCGTCGCTGGCGGAGTCATGGACCATTTCGCCGGACGGCAAGACCTATACGTTCACCCTGCGCAAAGGGGTGAAGTTTAACAGTAATAAATTCTTCAAGCCGACCCGTGACTTTAACGCGGATGACGTAATTTTTTCGGTCTTGCGTCAGAAAGACCCTAAGCATCCGTATCACAACGTCTCGCAGGGCAATTACGAATACTTTAACGACGTGGGGCTGGATAAGCTGATTCAGGACGTGAAAAAGGTCGATGATTACCACGTCCAGTTTACGCTTAGCGAACCGAACGCCGCGTTTCTGGCCGACTGGGGGATGGATTTTGCCTCTATCCTGTCCGCCGAATATGCCGATACGATGCTGAAAAAGGGCACGCCTGAGAACGTCGATACGTGGCCAATCGGCACCGGGCCTTACGTACTTCAGCAGTATAAGGTGGACTCGCTTATCCGCTACGTCGCAAACCCGAACTACTGGGACGGCGCGGTCCCGACCAAACACCTGATTTTCTCTATCACGCCAAACGTAGAAACCCGTCTGGCGAAACTGCAGACCAACGAATGCCAGATTATCCCTGCTCCGTCGCCTGTTCAGTTTGACGTCATTAAGAAAAACAAAGACCTGACGCTGCATTCAATCGACGCGCTTAACGTCGGCTATCTGGCGTTCAACACCGAGAAAAAACCGTTCGATAACGTGCTGGTGCGTCAGGCGCTGAACTATGCGACCGACAAAAAGGCGATCGTGAACGCGGTGTTTATGGGTTCGGGTACGGTGGCAAAATCGCCGATCCCGCCAAATATGCTGGGCTTTAACAAAGATCTGAAGGATTACAGCTACGATCCAGAAAAAGCGAAAGCATTGCTGAAACAGGCCGGACTGGAGAAGGGCGCAGAAGTGACCCTGTGGTCAATGCCGGTTCAGCGTCCGTATAACCCGAACTCGCGACGTATCGCTGAGATGATTCAGGCCGACTGGGCGAAAGTGGGCGTGAAGGCGAAAATTATCTCTTACGAGTGGGGCGAGTATCTCTCCGGCATGCGTAAGGGCGAGCACGACTCCGCGCTGTTTGGCTGGATGTCCGACAACGGCGACCCGGATAACTTCGCCGACGTGCTGCTGGGCTGTGACAGCATCAAAACCGGATCCAACGCCGCACGCTGGTGCGACAAGGGTTATGACGCTCTGGTGAATAAAGCGAAGCTGACCAGCAATCCGGCCGAACGTGCGAAACTCTACGGCCAGGCGCAGGAGATTTTCTACCAGCAGGCGCCGTGGATTGCCCTCGCGAACGGCAAAACCTTCTACGCGACCCGAAGCAACGTGACGGGTTACAGCGTGAGCCTGATGGGCAGCGATTTCTCCAAAGCGAAGCTGAATTGACAATGTTGCCCGGTGGCGCTGCGCTTACCGGGCCTACAGGTCTAAAGTAGGCCGGGTAAGGCGTAGCCGCCACCCGGCAATAACAAGGAGTGACAATGTCACATTTAAACGACGTAACAGCCCGTGTGGATGCCGCCATCAAAGAGAGCGTGATTACTCACATGAACGAACTGCTGATTGAATTAAGCGATGATGCAGAGCTGAGCCGGGAAGACCGCTATACCCAGCAGCAGCGCCTACGCACCGCGATTTCACACCACGGTAAGCAGCACAAAGAAGAGATGGATGCGCGTGAGGAACAGCTAACTAAAGGCGGCACCATACTGTAACGATCAAAACTGGCGGCGGGCCACCAGCCAGGCGCCCACCACCAGCATCACCGCGCCGCACACCGGGCCGATCAGCGCGCGCAGCGGAATGCCGTGGCTTCTCAGCACGTCCAGCACCAGCCCACCAATCAGCTGGCTTGCCACCAGCACCGCAATGGTGGTTGCCGCCCCCACATTCTGGTACCCGCTAATGCTGGCAAAAACAAAAAACGAGCCCAACAGGCCCGGGATCAACGTCCACCAGCGAACCGTTGACGCCAGTTCATGAAAGCCGGTGAACCCCTGCTTAATCAACAAAATGCTGACAAACAGCACAATGCCAACCAGCGAGTTCAACAGCATGGCGATGAGAATGGTGGACGAGCTTTGAGTGATGCGCACCATCAGCGTGTTCTGCACCACCAGCCCAATACCCGCGGCAACCAGGAACGCCAGCGTGAGCGATTGATTCATGGGAGTGCATCCGGTTCGCTGCGCTCGTCAAGCTGCAGCTGCATGAAGGTTAAATCCAGCCAGCGACCAAACTTGGTCCCCACCTGCGGCATCTGTCCCGTAGTGACAAACCCCAGCGTCTCATGAAGATGAATGGAGGTATGGTTTTGCGCTTCGATCCCCGCCACCATGACGTGTTTGCCAATTTTTCGCGCTTCAATAATCAACGCCTTCATCAACAACCGCCCGATGCCTTTACCCTGGTGGTCCGGGTGGACGTAGACGGAGTGCTCAACGGTGTGGCGAAAACCGTCGAACGCCCGCCAGTCGCCGAAGGAGGCATATCCCGTTACTACGCCATCGTCTTCGCTGACCAGCACGGGATAACCCACCAGCGTGCGCGCTTCAAACCACGCGATTCGGTTATCGGTATCCACCGTTTTATCGTTCCAGATGGCGGCCGTATGCAGGACCGCGTGGTTGTATATTTCACCGATGGCGGCGCAATCTTCTTTACTGGCATGACGAACGATCATGATTAACCCTCAGGCTGAGATGTTCACTATAGTGATACGCTGATGCCACAATAGTACACAAAAGTGCCGTCTTACGGCTACGGTATAAACCCTATTTTTTTGTTATAAAAACTGCCATTGAAATACTGTTCATACACTATAGTATGACGTGATGAATACTATGACAGACAATATGAATCAACGGATTAGCGCGCGTATTCGTATCGAACGTGAGTCGCGAGGCTGGTCCCTGAGCGAGCTGGCCGAACGGGCAGGCGTATCGCGCGCGATGATCCATAAGATAGAGCGTGGGGACAGTAGCCCTACGGCGACGCTGCTTGCCCGGTTATCGGGTGCCTTTGGCATCAGCATGTCTACGTTAATCGCGCGGGCGGAAATGCAGGAGGGCAAACTCCTGCGCCTGGCGAATCAACCGGTCTGGCGCGATCCGCAAACGCATTACGTGCGGCGTCATGTGTCGCCGCGCACCGATTTGCCTATCGATCTCGTGCAGGTGGAACTTCCCCCCGGCAGCGATGTGCCGATGCCCGCATCGTCTTACGCGTTGGCACGTCAGCTGATCTGGCTGCAGTCTGGCGAGCTGGTGTTTCAGGAAGGGGATACCCGGCATGAAATGAAGGCCGGAGATTGTCTCGAACTGGGGCCGCCCAATGACTGTCGGTTTATTAATGAGACCGATGAAGCCTGCATTTATCTGGTTGTCCGCCTCAATCAGTCTGGCTCGTAATGTCAAAGCATCATGCCAGATAAGGGACTAGTCTCAAGAGACATTTGCACGAGAAAGGAGTGATTTATGAGTCAATCTTCCACGCGAAACCGTCGCTGGCTTTTGGCCTCGCGCCCACACGGCGCGCCAGTGGCGAATAACTTCCGTTTAGAAGAACAGCCGCTGCCCGCTCTGACAGAGGGACAAGTGCTATTACGCACGGTGTGGCTCTCGCTGGACCCGTATATGCGCGGTCGCATGAGCGATGCGCCTTCCTATTCGCCGCCCGTTGAGATTGGCGCGGTAATGGTGGGCGGTACGGTAAGCCGGGTTGAGCAGTCGAGCCACCCGGATTTCAAACCGGGTGAATGGGTTCTGGGTTATAGCGGCTGGCAGGAGTATGAACTCTCGGACGGCAGCGGCCTGGTCAAGCTGGGAGAAAACCCTTCGCACCCTTCATGGGCGCTTGGCGTGCTCGGGATGCCGGGCTTTACCGCATATATGGGCCTGCTGGATATCGGTCAGCCAAAAGCCGGTGAAACGCTGGTGGTGGCTGCGGCGACCGGGCCGGTTGGGGCAACGGTCGGGCAAATTGGCAAGATTAAAGGCTGCCGGGTTATCGGTGTCGCGGGTGGTGTTGAAAAATGCCGCCATGCTGTCGAGGTATTGGGATTCGACCAGTGCCTGGATCACCATGCTGCGGATTTTGACGCGCAGCTGGCAACAGCCTGCCCGCAGGGAATAGATGTTTATTATGAAAACGTTGGCGGGAAAGTCTTTGATGCCGTACTGCCGCTACTGAATACCGCCGCGCGTGTGCCGGTATGTGGGCTGGTCAGCGGCTACAACGCAACCGGTCTGCCGGACGGCCCGGATCGTTTGCCGCTGTTGATGGCAACCCTGTTGAAGAAACGCATTCGCATGCAGGGCTTTATCATCGGCCAGGACTACGGACACCGTATTAAAGAGTTCCAGGACGAGATGGGGCGTTGGGTACAGGAAGGTAAAATCCATTATCGCGAACAGGTTACTGACGGACTCGAAAACGCACCCGAGGCGTTGATTGGGCTGCTTGAAGGCAAAAACTTCGGCAAAGTCGTGATTCGCGTCGCGGCGGACAATAAATAAACGAAAATATGGCGGGAAACCCGCCATATTTATTTGTGAAGATACGATATATTGTCTTTAATTATATCGGCACCGCGCCAGCGTCATCAGCATAGAAGGCCAGAGCGCGATAAAAACAGAGTGAATGTATTTTTTTTGCGTTTATACGCACTTCCCACCACCAGGCATGACGATACAGGATATATCGAACCAGCGTCGTTATAAAAAGCGACGCTTAAAAATAGCGTTAAGTATTAGCTACAGGAATTGAACATGCTTGATTTGGATCATTTAGAAAAAGCGCAAAGAGTCAGTCTAACCATGCAAGTTGAGATCAGTTTAAAAGGGGCGTTAATTACAGGCTCACTTAAACCGGGTGCTCGACTGATTACGAAAGAGATCGCCGATAAATTAGGCACCAGTATCACCCCGGTTCGCGAGGCGCTTTTACGTCTGGTATCGGCGGGGGCGCTGCACGCCACGCCTGCACAGGCCTTCCTGGTGCCTGAGGTAACGTTAGATCGCTATAACGAAATAAACGCCATCAGAAAACAGCTGGAGCCAATGGCGGTAGCGGCTGCCTGTCAGCACATGACGGAGAGCAAGCTGGAAACGCTGCACAAGCTGTCTGAGGCCTTTCATGACGCCATGTCTAACGGCAACGTCCAGCAGGCGTTATACGCAAACCGTGTTTTCCGCTTTACGCTGTATCAGTACGCGGAGATGCCGACGCTCAATGCGCTCATCGAGCAGCTGTGGGTGCGCATTGGTCCCTGTATTAACTATCTCCACCGGGAGCTGAATGATATCAGGGCGTCAACCTATCATTACGCAGATTTACTTTCTGCCCTGGAAAGAAGGGATGTTGAAGGGAGTAAGAAAGCAATAGATAAGCTGATTGATGAAGCAAACGATCTGCTACAGCGACAATATTTCAACTGAGAGATTATTTTAGCGCGCGACTATTTACTGCATCCATTTATTTTTTTGATGAATAACTCCTGCTGGCATTTAGCCAACAGGAGTTAAAATATAAAAAAGAGAAGAGGGCCGTCGCGTATCCTTACTCGAAGCGATAAGAGACCGACAGTCCTACGCCGTAGTTGCGGCCCGGAGCAGGTTCGTAATAACGCCCGTTGGACTCGTTGACAATCACCGAGCCCGCGTACTCTTTATCGAACAGGTTATCGACGCGGCCAAAGAGATCCATTCCCCAGTTACCGTAGTTGAATTTATACCCGGTATTGAGTCCGACAACCGTATAAGACGGCGCTTTGGCCGTGTTTTCGTCGTCGGCCATGATGTCGCTCATGTAGCGCACGTCAGTCCCTGCATACCAGCCTTCTTCTGGCTGCCAGCCAAACGATGCGAAGCCCATGTTGCGGGCGATACCCGGCATACGGTTGCCGTTGCAGTTATCATCCCCGCATACGTTGGTACGGTAGGTGGCATCAAGGTAGGTCCACGCCATTTTCAGCTTCCAGTTTTCCGCAAACTGCTGGTCGAGGGAAACTTCCACCCCCTGACGACGGGTTTTACCGGCATTTTTAAACGTATCGCGTCTTCCCGTCGATGTATCGACCACAATTTCATTATCGGTATCGGTGCGGAAAAGCGCTGCTGTCAGTAAACCATTGCCGATGCGGGTTTTACTGCCTATTTCATATGTGTTATTCGTTGAAGGTTTAAGGTCATAATTTAATCCCCCGTTACCTCCTGCTGTGTATGCGCGTTCATTGATAGTTGGTGTTTCAAAACCGCGACCTGCAGCCGCATAAATGTTCCAGGCACTGGTAATCGCATACTTCACTGAACCTGCAGGCAGCCACTTATGATAACTGGTGTCGCCGCTATCATCGCCATTCTTCAGATAATGATCATTTGAATCAAACCAGACAGAGCTATAACGAACCCCTGCATCAAGTGATAACTTATCTGTGAGTTGCCAACTGCTCTGGAAGTAAGGATCCAAATTCCACATCAGATTACGTTCATCACGACGTTTTGTTCCTTTTACACCGTAATCTGGTTTGCTATTGACCATTACATAGTTTTCATAACCCAGACGATCTTCGTTCAGATTTTCGTAGTTCAACCCTGTAGTGAATGTGACTGGAACAACAAATTCCCCACGATGGGTCCATCGAGTATCTATCCCCTGATAATGACGTGTCATATCAATGACACCTCCAGAGTGGTTCGGATTATTACGCTGCGCAGTGAACGGGATGGATTGATACTGCGTCATTTCACGCTCACCGGCGTACATCATCACGCTGAGATCGTCCTGCTCGCTCAGCTGACGGTCATAGCGCAGCCCTGCCTGGGTCTGCTTGATGGTTTTGCGGGTGTTGTACTGATCGCCGCGCGGTGACTGACGCGGGTTGTCACGCCATTCCTGATAGTCAAGACCGCCCGGATCGTTGGCTTTCATGTCCACGCTGTTGAAAATCAGCGTCAGCTTGCTTACGTCATCAATTCGCACGCCCAGCTTCGCGTTGGCGAGGTTCTTACGCGCGCCGCTGTGGTCGCGATAGCCATGGGTGGTGAAGCGGGTGGTCGAAACGGTGTAATCCACATCGCCCGCATGCGTACCGTCGCCCATCGCGCCGGTGGCTTTCATGCCGTAGCGCCAGGTGCCGTAACTGCCGTAATAGCTGCTGGCCTCAATGGTCGGCGGCTGCTGGCCGGTCTGCGTATTAATGTTAATGACGCCACCAGAGGCGTTGCCGTAAAGGGCAGAGAAGGGGCCGCGCAGCACTTCCACGCTATCCACGCTGGTGAGATCGATGTTCGAGGTCTGGCCCTGTCCGTCCGGCATGGTGGCGGGAATACCGTCCACGTACATCCGAATACCGCGCACGCCGAAGGTAGAGCGGGCGCCAAAGCCACGCATTGAAATCTGCAGATCCTGCGCATAGTTCTGGCGGTTCTGAATTTGCAGCCCCGGCACGCTACCGAGAGATTCAGACAAGTTAATCCGTGGGGTTGCCTGACGAATATCGTCGCCATTGACCACGCTGACCGCGGCGGGCGTATCCAGTTCAGAGACGGTCTGCAGCGTGGCGCTGACGATCATGGTCTGCTCGTCCGCGCCTATCGCCTCAAGGGGCGCCAGGATAACAGGAACCAGCAGCAGCGGGAGAGTTGCCTTACGGGCGGTGATGATTTTCATGAAGTAAACCAGTTAAGGTGAAGAAACGAACCAAATGGAACATGTGCATACATGTTAAATCTTTTGTAAATGTTTTGAAAACTATAACCGCACATTGCGTTAATGAAAGGATGTGAGGGAAGAAAAACTCCACATTTATAGAATTAATGATTACTATTCTCATTATCATAAAGGTGGCGCGATGACGCTGCCGGTTGGAAGCGATGTCAGCAGTACACTTATTCTTCAAAAAAGGAATTGTTATGTCTTTACGTCATCTGTGCTCGCCGCGCCTGCGCGGTTCTCTGCTGTTAGGCTCATTATTATTCGCTGGAACGTTCCAGGTTCATGCGGCAGAAGAGATGCTGCGTAAAGCGGTCGGCAAAGGGGCTTATGAGATGGCGTTGAGCCAGCAGGAGAACGCGCTGTGGGTGGCGACATCACAAAGCCGTAAGACCGATAAAGGCGGCGTCGTTTATCGCCTTGACCCGGTCACGCTGGACGTGACGCAAGCGATCCATAGCGATCTCAAACCGTTCGGGGCAACCTTCAATAACGCCACCCAGACGCTGTGGTTGGGTAACACCATCAACGGTGCGGTGACGGCCATTGATGCCAAAACGGGGGACGTGAAAGGGCGTCTGGTACTCGACGATCGTAAACGCAGCGAGACGGTCAAACCGTTACAGCCGCGCCAGCTGGTGGCGGACGACGCGAGCAACACCGTTTACATCACCGGGGTAGGCAAAGAGAGCGTGATTTGGGTCGTGGACGGCGCAACCCTGAAGTTGAAGGACACTATCGCTAATACCGGCACCTACAGCACCGGCCTGGCGCTGGATGCGCAGGCGAAACGTCTTTACACCACGAATGCGGACGGCGAGCTGCTGACGATTGACACGGCCACCCACAAAATCATCAGCCGTAAAAAAGTGCAGGACGACGGTAAAGAGCATTTCTACCTTAACCTGAACCTGGACACCGCCGGCCAGCGCGCGTTCCTGACCGATTCAAAACAGCCGGAAGTGCTGGTGGTGAGCCTGAAAGACGGCAGCGTAATGGAGAAGATCGCCGCGCCTGAATCACTGGCCGTCCTGTTTAACCCAACGCGCAATGAAGTCTACGTGACGCACCGCGAAGCGGGCAAGGTGAGCGTGATTGACGCGAAAACCTACAAGGTGACCAAAACGTTCGATACGCCGGTTTATCCGAATAGCCTGGCACTCTCTGCCGATGGTAAAACGCTGTATGTGACGGTGAAACAGAAGTCGACCCGTCAGCAGGAAGCAACCCAGCCTGACGATGTGATTCGTATTGCACTCTGATGGGGGAATTGCCCGGTGGCGCTGCGCTTACCGGGCCTACAAATTCTTGATATGTAGGCCGGGTGAGGCGAAGCCGCCACCCGGCTTTTTTATTAACGCGAGGTTTCTTCCACCAGCGGTGCGTCGTTCTTTTCATCGTCGTGATGAACCGGCGCGGTGCTGTGGATCTCGTGAACGCGCTTACGCACGCCGAACCAGCCAGCAATCAGCAGAACCGCCAGCAGTGGGATCGTCGCGATGGTGTAAGTACCGTTCGGGTAGTCAAACGCCATCAGCACCAGCACGCTGAACAGGAACAGCAGGGTGAGCCAGGAGGTCACCGGTGCGCCCGGCATCTTGAAGCTCACATCAGCCGCTTTGCCTTCTTTGATCGCTTTGCGCAGACGCATCTGGCAGACCACAATAAAGGCCCAGGAGGCGATAATGCCCAGCGCGGCCACGTTCAGAACGATCTCAAATACGCGGGACGGCACCAGATAGTTCAGGAACACGCCAAAGACGTAAACCACCAGCGTCGCCAGAATCCCCGCATAAGGAACCTGCTGCTTGCTCATCTTCGACATGAACTTCGGCGCTGAACCGCCCATCGACATGGAGCGCAGAATACGGCCAGTGGAATACAGGCCAGAGTTCAGGCTGGAGAGCGCCGCGGTCAGTACCACGATGTTCATGATGCTACCCACATAAGGGACGCCCAGCTTAGAGAAGAAGGTCACGAACGGACTCTGACCTGCCTGATAGGCGTTCCAAGGCAGCAGCAGAACCAGCAGCACCACGGAGCCGACGTAGAACAGGCCGATACGCCAGATCACGCTGTTGATGGCTTTTGGCACCATCGTCTGCGGGTCTTTACATTCACCCGCCGCGGTACCGACGAGCTCAATGGAAGCAAAAGCAAACACTACGCCCTGAACCAGCACCAGCGCAGGCAGCAGGCCGTGGGGGAAGAAGCCGCCGTTATCGGTTATCAGGTGGAAGCCGGTGGCATTGCCGTCCAGCGGTTTACCGCTGCCGAGGAACACCGTACCGACCACCAGGAACACCACGATGGCCAGCACTTTTACCAGCGCAAACCAGAACTCCATCTCGGCGAACCACTTCACGCCGATCATGTTCATGGTGCCGACAATCGCCAGCGCGCCGAGCGCAAACACCCACTGCGGCACATCGCCAAACGCGCCCCAGTAGTGCATGTACAGCGCAACGGCGGTGATGTCGACAATACCGGTCATCGCCCAGTTGACGAAGTACATCCAGCCTGCCACATAGGCGGCTTTTTCACCGAGGAACTCGCGAGCGTAGGAGACAAAACTGCCGCTGGACGGGCGGTGCAGTACCAGTTCGCCCAGGGCACGAAGGATGAAGAACGAGAAGATCCCGCACACCAGATAGACCAGTGCAAGTGCAGGGCCCGCCATTTGCAGACGTGCGCCAGCACCTAAAAACAGACCTGTACCGATAGCGCCGCCGATGGCGATCATTTGAACCTGACGGTTGCCCATCGCTTTGTGGTAGCCCTCTTCGTGGGAGTTCAACCAGCGACGTTTCGCAGCGTGATGATCGGCTGCGCTTTTATTGCTTGTTTTCATTGAGTTACCTGTTTGCCTGTCTGAACCATTATCGTGATAGTCCTGCCTGGCAGAACGCAATACAAACGATTGCTTCTGCGCAAACACATGCTGCCTTTCCAGTCATTCTGTGTATGGATAAGGCGAAACATGGCGTGGCATCCTACCCGCAATTGATAAGCGACGCAAAATATAACCGTGCCGAAAGTGATGCACGTCGAAGGAAATCGTGTGGTCAGAGCAGACGGGGATCACAACGCGCTGAAACGTGGCGAGTTTTTAGACAAAACGCGCGTTGAAGCGGTGCTTTAATCATCAGGTTTGCTTAATAATTACCTGTAGGTATCGCTGACGGCTGACGCAGGGCATCCAGCAGCAGCTTGAAAGCGTGCGCATGCTGGCGACGACTGGGATAATAAAGGTGATATCCTTCAAAGGTCGGACACCAGGCATCGAGGACCTGAACTAACCGTCTTTCTGACACGGCCTTACTGATCGACGTTTCCGGCACGTAGGCCAAACCGAGACCGTTCTCGGCGGCATCGATACGCTGCGGCAGGCTGTTCAACGTAAGCTGTCCTTCAACTCGTACGCTAAAACCGCGCCCGTCGCGTTCAAATTCCCAGGCATATAATCCCCCAAGAGTGGGCAGGCGCATATTGATGCAGCGGTGCGTCGCGAGCTGCTCCGGTGTTTCCGGCACGCCAAAGCGCTCCAGATAATCTTCGGACGCGACGACGGCCATGCGCATGTCCGGCGCGATCCTCACCGCCACCATATCTTTCGCCACCTGTTCACCCAGGCGCACGCCCGCGTCGAAACGCCCATCAACAATATCGGTCAGGCCGTTATCCACCGTCACTTCAACGTTAATATCCGGGTATTGCGCCATAAAGGGTTTCAACACCGGCCAAAGTACGCTCTCCGTGGCATGTTCACCCGCGGTAATACGGATATTCCCCGCAGGCCTGTCGCGCGTATCGCGCAGCGCCGTTAGCTCCTGTTCGATCTCCATCAGGTGGGGACGTAAGCGGATAAAAAGCTGCTCGCCGGCCTCGGTAGGAGCCACGCTACGGGTGGTTCGGGTTAACAGGCGAACGCCGAGTCGGGCTTCAAGATTGCGCATCGCATGGCTCAGTGCCGACTGCGAGACGCCCAGCTGTGCCGCGGCTCGTGTAAAGCTGCGCTCGCGGGTGACGACCATAAACGAGAGCAGATCGTTGAAATTGTCTTTTAACATGGCGGCTAGCCCTCATTTATGAATTCAGTTCATGTTTACGTTCTGATTATGCACTCTAATGCTGCGGATGGCTTTGCGCTACTGTTAACGCAACAGTCAACGAGGAGTACATGATGAAAATTATCCGCAACGGTTCATTACCGTCAGTTAAGGGGCCAGACGCCTGGTTCACCGGCACCGTACGCATTGATGCGCCGTTCCAGGCGACAGAACCGGCAAAAGTAGGCGGGGCCACGGTGACCTTCGAGCCGGGCGCGCGTACCGCCTGGCACACTCATCCGCTTGGGCAAACGCTGATTGTCACCCAGGGGCGCGGCTGGCTGCAGGAGTGGGGCAAAGAGGCGGAGCCGCTTAACCAGGGCGACATCGCGTGGATCCCGCCGGGCGTAAAGCACTGGCACGGCGCGTGTGCGCAAACGGCGATGACTCATATTGCCATCGCCGAAGCGGTAAACGGCAGTCCGGTTGAGTGGCTGGAGAAAGTGAGTGACGTGCAGTACCCGAATGATTAGCTATTGAGCGTTTCGGTGACAAAAAGAAAGGGATATGATGCGATCCTTTTTTTCAGCATAGTCAGGCGGAACGGTGAAAATCAATATTATCGGCACCAGCGGGAGCGGCAAAAGCACGCTTGCCCGGCGCATCGCAACGGAATTGTCACTCCCGTACATTGAGATGGACAGGCTGTACTGGCGTCCTGACTGGCAGGGAACGCCCGACGAGGTGCTGCTGAAAACGCTGGCGGAGACGCTTGCCGCCACGCCCGGCTGGGTGCTCGACGGTAACTACAACCGCACCCGTCCAGTGAAGTGGCGCGAGGTAGATCTGGTGGTGTGGGTGGACTGCGGGTTCCTCCGCACGCTCTGGCAGGCGGTGACGCGTGCGTTTAAACGTGCATGGCACCAGCAGGAACTGTGGCCCGGCACCGGAAACCGTGAAAGCTTCCGCCGCTCGTTTTTTAGTCGGGAGTCCATCATCATATGGACCGTCAAAACCTGGCGCAGTAATCGCGAACGCTACGAAGCTGATATGCAAAATCCGCAATATGCCCACATTCGCTTTGTCCGCATCACCCGTCGGCAGCAGGCGGAGGCGCTGATTTCATCGCTTAAATCACACCGTTAGCAGGGTTTACATATCTGATTTCCGGCAAACTAAATGTAAATTAATTGTTTCTCAGAGGTTAATCGCGCCTTTAATAATGACGACATGTTAAGTCAAACGAGAACGCAACATGTCATGGCGAATCAGCATTCTGGATAAAAGCCCCGTCGCAGAACACGAAACCGCCGCCGATGCGCTGGCACGTACCTTAACACTGGCACAGCAGGCGGAAACGCTGGGTTATCACCGCTTCTGGATTGCCGAACACCACAACACCCCTCAGCTCGCCAGCCCCTCGCCGGAACTGCTGATTGCCTGGATCCTCGGGCAAACAACGCGTATTCGCGTGGGGTCGGGCGGCGTCATGCTTCAGCACTACAGCCCCTATAAAGTCGCAGAAAACTTTAATCTTCTGGCCGCGCTGGCACCGGGCCGCGTGGATCTGGGCGTCGGGAAAGCCCCCGGCGGTCTCCCGCTCTCTACCCGCGCACTGCAGCTCGGTTTACATCCGCAGGAAAAAGGCAGCTTTGCTGAACAGCTGACGCAGCTGGACGGCTGGATCCGCCCTGAAAATCAGTCGGCGGAGGAGGCCGTTCGCGCCACGCCGCTGCCGCCGGTGCCTGCGCAGGGGTTCCTGCTGGGAGCCAGTACCGAAAGCGCGCTGCTCGCCGCATCACTTGACTGGCACTTTGTTTTTGCCGCTCATCTGAACGGCGATCCGGAACTGCTGCGAGAGGTGGTGTCAACCTGGCGTCAGAACAGCACCCGCGATGTGATTGTTGCAGTGCAGGCCATTGTGGCGGAGTCGCAGGAGCAGGCCGACGCGCTGGCGCAGAAGGTCGAAGTATGGGGCGTTGAGCTGGCAAACGGCCAGCGCGTGACCGTCGCCAGCGAAGAACAGGCCTACGCCTTTGCGCGTCAGGCAGGCAGCGAGCCGGTGCGTATTGCACGTCGGGCGCAGTCCCTGCTGGCAGGCACTGCTGACTCGGTGCTTGAACAGCTGAACGCCCTGCATGAGCAGTGGGGCATTGACGAATTTATCATCGACACGCCGGTCGCGGAGGGGGCAACACGCGTCGCGTCGCTCCGTCTGCTTGCCGAAGCGCGTCTCAACAAGGAGGTCACCGTATGAGTTTTGGCGAACAACTGATTGCCTGGCGTCGTGAACTGCACCAGAACCCAGAGCTCTCCGGACAGGAGGTCGAAACGACTGCACGCCTGCGCCAGTGGCTGACGAATGCTGGCATTACGCCGCTGCCGTATGACCTGACAACCGGGCTTGTGGCGGAAATCGGGACGGGTAATAAGCTGATTGCGCTGCGCGCAGACATTGATGCGCTGCCGATAGAGGAGCGCAGCGGCGTGCCATTTAGCTCGCAGCGTGCGGGGGTGATGCATGCCTGCGGACACGACATCCACACCAGCGTGATCCTCGGCGCGGCGCTGAAGCTGAAAGAGCGTGAAGCGTCGCTCGACGGGCGGGTGCGGATCCTGTTCCAGCCTGCGGAAGAAAACTTTGGCGGTGCAAAAAGCATGGTGCGGGCCGGTGCCCTGCGTGACGTGAGCGCCATCTTCGGTATGCATAACGAGCCGGGGCTGCCGGTAGGCGAGTTTGCCACTCGCGGCGGGCCGTTTTATGCCAACGTTGACCGCTTTGTGATCCGCATTACCGGCAAGGGCGCGCACGCCGCACGTCCACACGAAGGCAACGATGCCATTGTGCTGGCGAGCCAGCTGGTGACGGCGCTGCAAAGCGTTGCCAGCCGCAACGTCAATACGCTGGATTCGGTGGTGTTGAGCGTAACGCGCATTGCCGGAGGCAACACCTGGAACGTCCTGCCGGAAAGCGTGGAGCTGGAAGGCACGCTGCGCACCCATCGCACGGAAGTGCAGCAAAACGTGAAGGCCCGCGTCGGGGAAATCGCCGCCGGGTTTGCCAGCGCCTTCAGTGCGCAGATCGACATCACCTGGTATGCCGGACCGACCGCGCTGGTGAACGACGAACGTTGGGCAGATTTCGCCACCTCTGTTGCCAGAGAGTCAGGGTACGAAACCCAGCACGCGGAACTGCACATGGGCGGGGAGGATTTTGCGGTCTATCTGCAGTCTATTCCTGGCGCGTTTGTCAGCATTGGCAGCAACAGCCCGTTCGGTTTACACCACCCGTCCTTTAATCCGGATGAGGCCCTCATTGAACCCGCTGCCCGCTATTTTGCACAGCTTGCGGAAAAAGCCCTGCAACACGTTTAATTTATTTGAGGTGAATATGTCTGCACATCGTCAACTGCGGCTGGGGACCATTTTGCATGGTGCATCCGGAAATATGTCAGCCTGGCGTCATCCTGCGGCAATCGCGGATGCCAGCATCAATTTTGATTTTGTTAAAGAGACGGCGCTAAAAGCGGAGGCGGGCAAACTCGATTTCTTATTCGTGGCCGACGGTCTCTATATTAACGAAAAATCGATCCCGCATTTTTTAAATCGCTTTGAACCGCTAACGGTATTATCCGCGCTGGCGAGTATTACCTCACGCCTTGGCCTGGTGGGAACCTTATCCACCTCCTACAGCGAGCCTTTTACCGTGGCACGTCAGTTTGCCAGCCTCGATCACCTGAGTAATGGACGCGCGGGCTGGAACGTGGTGACCTCGCCGCTGGAAGGCTCAGCGAAGAATTTTTCCCGTGAAAAGCACCCCGAGCATGCGCTGCGCTATCGCATTGCGGACGAGTATCTCGACGTCGTAAAAGGGCTGTGGGATTCCTGGGAGGGCGACGCCTTTGTGCGCAATAAAGAGAGTGGCCAATTCTTTGATTCGGCAAAATTGCATACCCTGGATCACCACGGTGATTTCTTCCAGGTCGCCGGTCCGCTGAATATTGGTCGAACGCCACAAGGGCGACCGATTGTCTTTCAGGCGGGCGCGTCGGACGACGGGAAAAAACTGGCGGCGAAACATGCCGACGCCATTTTTACGCATCATGAAACCCTCGACGAAGCGAAAGCTTTTTATCGTGACGTGAAGCAGCAGCTGGAAATTAACGGACGCCGCGCGTCTGATTTGCATATATTCCAGGGCGTCAGCGTCATTGTGGGTAAAGACGCCGATGACGTGGAAAACCAGTATCAAACCACGGCGGCGCTGGTGTCGATTAACGATGCCCTCAACTACCTCGGGCGTTATTTTGAGCATCACGATTTCAGCCAGTATCCGCTCGACGAGCCGTTCCCGGATATCGGCGACTTAGGCAAAAACAGCTTCCGCAGCACCACCGATGAAATTAAGCGTAATGCCGCAGAGCGTAACTTAACCCTGCGTCAGGTGGCCCTTGAAGCTGCATCACCGCGCCCGCGCTTTTCCGGCACGCCGGAAGAGGTGGCTGACGGTCTGCAGGCCTGGTTCGAAGGCCATGCGGCGGACGGATTCATCATTCAGGGCGGTACGCCGGACACCTTCCCGCGCTTTATTGACCAGGTGGTGCCCGTTTTACAGGCGCGCGGACTGTTTCGGACCGACTATCCCGGCACCACGCTGCGCGACAGTCTTGGCTTAGACGAACCTAAAAACCAATTCACACAACAATAAAAGAGAATCCCGCTATGCAGAAAACATCCCTTATTCTGGCGCTTGCGCTGGCTTTTACCCCTGCCGTCTGGGCAGAGAATGTGAAGATTAACGGCACCGGCGTGAGCATCGAGGCCAATAAAACGCCGGTTAATACCGCCAAAAACAACGATGCGGTGGCACAGCTGCCGAAAGATTACCGCTTCGCCGTGCCGGGGAAATTTACCGTTGCGGTGGCGGGCCTCAATCAACCGCCGCTGACGGTGTTTTCCGATGACAACAAAACGCTGCTGGGGAGTGAAGTGGACGTCGCCCGTCTGGTCGCTGACAGCCTGGGACTGGAGCTGAACGTGGTGCCGACCTCCTGGGAAGACTGGCCGCTGGGCGTGGCCTCCGGGAAATACGATGCGGCCATCAGCAATATCACCGTGACCAAAGAGCGCAAAGAGAAATTTGATTTTGCCACCTACCGAAAAGATTCCCTTGGGTTCTACGTGAAATCAACCAGCCCGATCGCGTCGCTTGAGAAGGCGGAGGACATCGCCGGGCTGCGGATTATCGTTGGCTCCGGCACCAACCAGGAGGCCATCCTGCTGGCATGGAATGCCGAAAACCTGAAGAAGGGACTTAAACCCTTTACCCCGATCTACACCAAAGACGATGCGGCACAAACGCTGGCGCTGCAGTCCGGACGCGCGGATGCCTACTTTGGTCCGAACGTGATTGGCGCCTGGAAAGCGGCGTTAAACGGGAAAACCAAACTGGTGGGTAGCGTCGACGGCGGCTGGCCAAAGGCGGCGCACATTGCGGTGACGTTGAAAAAAGGCAGCGGGCTGGTTGAGCCGGTGCAAACCGCGCTGAACGGCGTCATCAAAAACGGCGATTACGACAAAGTGCTGAACCGCTGGGGGGAAGGGGTTGAGCGCATTCCTCAGTCCGAAGTGAACCCTGCTGGCCTGGGCGATTAAGGAGGCTGCATGAGCGAACAATTTCGTGACGTTTCGCCAGAAGATGCCGAACTCCAGCCCATCATTGAGGGGCTGTTCGGAGAATACGCCGCCCGTTATGGGGACTACTTCTCTAAAGACGCGGAAGTAGAACTCACCGAGTGGTATTTAGCGCCGCAGGGGCTGTTTATCGTACTGGAGCGAGACGGAAAGATTATCGCCACCGGCGCGTACAAACCTTTCGACGAACGCACCGCGGAAATCAAACGCATCTGGACGGACAAAACCCTGCGTCAGCAGGGGCTTGCCGGACGCGTGGTGCAGGAGCTTGAGCGCCGGGCGGTACTGGCAGGATATAGCCAAATCTACCTGACAACCGGTTTTCGCCAGCCGGAGGCGGTCAGGCTCTATCTCAGCCAGGGCTACCAGGCGCAGTTCGATCTGAACCGAGATCCGGAAGAGTACAGCCAGCCGCCGTTTGACGGTCGGCTGCGCTTCACTAAAACGCTGGTACGCGAAGCGTTCAGTAAAACCGCATGAGGAACGACGATGAGCAACGTTGAAACCATTAAGGTGGTCCCGGCGCGATATCCGCTGCGGGCCGTCGGCGCCGCGGTGGCGCTGTTTGTCCTGGCCGTCGTGATTCAGTCGGTGGCCTTTAACCCGCGCTGGGAGTGGGCGGTATTCGCCCGCTGGTTCTTTGACCCGGTGATCCTCGAAGGCGTAGGGCAGACCCTGCTGCTGACCCTGATCGGCACCGCGCTGAGCGTGGTGTTGGGCGGTCTGCTGGCGCTGGCGAGACTGTCCTCGTCATGGCTGCTGAACAGCCTGGCGTGGGGCTATATCTGGCTGTTTCGGTCGCTGCCGCTGATTGTGGTGCTGATCATTCTCTACAACTTCTCCTATCTCTACGACACGCTCTCTCTGGGCGTGCCGTTCACCGGTATTACATGGGGCAGCTTCGACACCATCAACGTGCTGGGGCAGTTCTCTACCGCCGTGGTGGGGCTGACGCTGGTGCAGAGCGCCTATACCGCCGAAATCATTCGCGGGGGCTTCCTTGGGGTCGATCACGGTCAGTATGAAGCGGCCGCCGCGCTGGGTCTCCCGGCCTGGCGTCGTACGGTGCGGATCATTCTGCCTCAGGCGCTGCGCACCATCTTGCCGTCGGGATTCAATGAAATCATCAGTCTCGCCAAAGGTACGGCGATGGTGTACGTCCTGGCGATGCCGGAACTGTTCTATACCATTCAGATGATCTACAACCGCACGCAGGAGGTGATCCCGCTGCTGATGGTCGGTGCTGCCTGGTATCTGGTCATTACCACCGTCTTGTCCGCCATTCAGTATGTTGTTGAGCGCGCTCTGGCACGCAGCGAACGCCGCTCCGCCGTCAATCAGAACCGCGCCACTCGCCGCGTCCGTTCCGTTACCTCCACGCCAGCACAGGAGCCCGTTCATGCAAGCCTCTCCTGAAGGACATATTTCGATTACCGGCGTCAGCAAGTTTTTTGGCCGCCATAAGGCGCTCGACAACGTTTCGCTTGAGATCCCGCCCGGGTCCGTGACGGTCATCCTTGGGCCGTCCGGCTCTGGCAAATCAACCCTGTTGCGCACCATTAACCACCTGGAGCGCGTTGACGAAGGGTTTATCCAGATCGACGGGGATTACATCGGCTATCGCCGTCAGGGCGACAAGCTTTACGAGCTGAAGGAGAAGGAGATCCTCAAACAGCGCGTCAACGTAGGTTACGTGTTCCAGAACTTTAATCTCTTTCCGCATCTGACGGTGCTGGAAAACCTGATTGAAGCGCCCATCGCGCACAAAAAGCTCAGCAAAAAAGAGGCGCTGGAAAGGGCGTACAGCCTGCTGGACGTGGTTGGGCTGCGGGATAAAGCCGATGCCTGGTCGCGCCATCTTTCCGGCGGACAGCAGCAGCGTATCGCCATTGCCCGGGCGCTGGCGCTGCGCCCTCGCGTGATGCTGTTTGATGAGCCCACCTCGGCGCTCGACCCTGAACTGGTTGGCGAAGTGCTGGACGTGATTAAAAAGCTCGCCCGATCCGGCACCACGCTGGTGGTCGTCACCCACGAGATTGGCTTTGCCCGTGAAGTCGCGGATCAGGTGGTGTTTATGGTTGACGGGAAAATTGTTGAGCAGGGCAGTAGCGACGAGGTGTTGAACCGTCCGTCGCATGCGCGAACGCGCCAGTTTCTGTCTAAAGTGCTGTAAGGAGCGCAGATGAAATATGGACTTCTGGCGGGGCTGGTCTTCACGACGGTGAGCCACGCCAGCATTGATGTGAAAGCCAACGAGCAGCCGCTGCCGATAACGCTTGATCCGCAGGCGGTGGCGAAGATCCCCGCGAACTACGCATTCGTTGAACCGGGTACGCTGACGGTGGCCATTTCAGCCCTCAATTCGCCACCGCTGGCGCTGCTGGCAAGCGATAACCGCACGCGCATCGGCAGCGACCCGGATATCGCTCGCCTGCTGGCGGGCAGTCTTGGGCTAAAGCTGAAGCTGGTGCCGACGGCGTGGGAAGACTGGCCGCTGGGGATCAGTTCCGGGCGCTACGACGTGGCGCTGGTGAACATTGCGGTGACCGAACAGCGCAAAGAGAAGTTTGATTTCGCCACCTACCGCGTCGATTCGCTGGCGTTTTCGGTGAAATCCACCAGCGAGATTCAGTCAATCAAAAGCGCGGAAGATCTGGCAGGGAAAAAGGTGATTGTCGGCTCGGGTACCAATCAGGAGCGCATACTGCTGGGCTGGAACGAAGAGAACAAAAAGGCGGGGCGGACGCCTGCGCTGCCGGTCTATCTCCAGGACGATGCCTCCGGCAATCTCTATATTCAGTCCGGCAGGGCAGACGTGTTCTTCGGGCCTCAGTCAGTCTCGGCCTACAAAGCGGCGCTCACCGGAAAAACGCGCGTCGTGGGATTAGGGCCGAAGAAGGCGTTTGTAGCCACCACCACGAAAAAGGGCAATGAGCTGGTGTACGCGCTGCAGGCCGCGCTGGACGGTGCGATCAAGCGGGGAGAGTACCAGAAGGTGCTGGCGCGCTGGGGTGAACAGGGCGAAGCGGTGGCGCAGTCGGAGGTCAACCCGCCTGGGATAACCTATTAATGGTGCTCTACACTTAGGGTTTTCATTCCTGAGGGGGCAACATGATTAAACTCTATGGCGTACCCGGCTGGGGCTCGGCAATCAGTGAAGTGATGCTAACCCTGGCTGATATCCCTTATCAATTTATCAACGTGGACGGGTTTGACCAGCCCGGCCCGCAGCGTGAGCTGCTGCAAAAACTCAACCCGCTGTGCCAGGTCCCGACGCTGGCGCTGGAAAATGGGTCCATCATGACGGAAACCGCGGCCATTGCCCTGATGGTGCTCGACCGTTGCCCGGATCTTGCCCCGCCCGTCGGCCAGGCCGAGCGCCAGCAGTTTCAGCGTTTGCTCATCTGGTTTGTGGCGAACGTCTATCCCACCTTTACCTATGCCGATTATCCGGAACGCTGGGTGCCCGACGCGCCGGAGCAGCTGAAGAAAAACTGCATTGAGTACCGGAAATCACTCTATCTGTGGTTCGATAGCCAACTTACCGCCTCACCTTTTGCGCTGGGGAAGCGGCTGACACTGCTCGATGTCTATATTGCGGTCGCGCGCACCTGGGGGCCACGGCACGAATGGTTTGCGGCCAACACGCCAAAGATCACCGCGATCGCAGATTCGGTGTGTGCGCTGCCGGAACTGCACAAGGTGTTAAAGGCAAACGAGATTATCTGATAACGTGGAACGCTCACCCACAACAGGAAGCCTGCAAATGCCACACGTAGATATCAAATGTTTTCCCCGCGATCTGAACGATGAACAAAAAAACGCTCTGGCGGCGGATATCGCCGAGGTGATTACGCGCCATCTGAACAGCAAAGACCGCTCCATTTCGGTGGCGCTGAATGAAGTTCAGGAAGCCGACTGGAAAGCGCAGGTCTGGGATACCGAGATCGGACCGAAGCTGGACGAGCTGATCAAGAAGCCTGGGTATTCGATGTAAGGTTTGCCGGGCAGGCGCGAACGCTACCCGGCGTTGAAACTACAGCGCCGACCTGCGGTACGGCGCATAGTCCGCCTGCCACCAGGTTTTTTCGATTTGCGCCAGCAAGGTCTCGTCATCCATTGCCGCCGCAACGCCTTGCTCAATCGCTGCCCGGGCGACCGCAAACGCGATATTGCGCGACACGGTATCAATGCAGTCGACGGGAGGGAGTAATCCACCTTTTTCAGTGGTGACCAGCGGCGATTGCGCCGCCAGGCTGCGGCTCGCCACCATCAACATCTCTTCGGTAACCCGCCGCGCGTTGCTGGCCAATATCCCCAGCCCCAGACCGGGGAAAATGTAGGCATTGTTACACTGGGCAATGTCGTACTGTTCGTTCTGCCAGAATACCGGCAAGAAGGGGCTACCCGTCGCAACCAGAGCGCTACCCTGCGTCCATTCGATCAGATCCTGAGGTTGCGCCTCTGCGCGTGATGTTGGATTAGAGAGGGGCATAATAATAGGGCGCGGGCAGTGGCGGTGCATCTCTTTAACTATCGCTTCGCTGAACAGCCCCGGCTGACCGGATACGCCAATCATCACGGTTGGATGGGCATTTCTGACCACCTCCATCAGCGAAATATTGCACGATTCCACCTGCCAGTCGCGAATGGCTTCCCGCGCCGTAAGCAGGTTTTTCTGGAAATCGAGCAGGTTGGTCATATCGTCGGTCAGTAAGCCAAAACGATCGACCATAAAGATCCGGCTGCGGGCCTCGGCCTCGGTTAGCCCGTCGCCGACCATCAGCGCCACGATTTTTTCGGCTATACCGCATCCGGCAGAGCCGCTGCCGAGGAAGACCACGCGCTGATCGCGGATGCGGGTTCCGGCTGCATGGGCGGCTGCAATCAGCGTGCCGGCCGTGACGGCAGCGGTTCCCTGAATATCGTCATTGAAGCAGCACAGCTGGTCGCGGTAACGCTGGAGTAACCTGGTCGCATTTTTTTGCGCAAAATCTTCGAACTGCAGTAAAACAGTTGGCCAGCGGGCTTTGACGGTACTGATAAACATATCCATAAATTCAGCGTATTGCTCGTCGCTGATGCGTGGATGACGCCAGCCCATATACAGCGGGTCGTCCAGATGTTGCTGATTATTGGTGCCGACATCCAGCATAATCGGCAACGTTGAGGCCGGATGAATACCACCGCACGCGGTATACAATGACAATTTACCAATCGGAATACCCATTCCGCCGATCCCCTGGTCGCCAAGGCCCAAAATACGCTCTCCGTCAGTTACCACGATCACGCGAATATCATTACGCGAGAAACTTTGCAGCATTTCATCGATGCGATGGCGATTCGGCCATGAAATAAAAAGCCCGCGCGCCCGACGATTGATGGTAGAGAAATGTTCGCAGGCTTCACCGACCGTTGGGGTATATATGATCGGCAGCGTCTCCTTCATATGTTTCCGCAACAGATTGTAAAACAGGGTCTCATTGGTGTCCTGAATATTACGCAGATAAACGTGGCGGGAAATATCACTTTTGAAATGACAGAATTGTACCCATGCGCGTTCGGTCTGCTCTTCAATGGTTTCAACATTATGCGGTAATAAGCCGTGCAGATTAAAATTATCACGTTCCTCTTTAATGAACGCGAGGCCTTTATTCAGTAATGGGTTTTCCAGCAGTACTGCGCCGTTATAAGGCGTATACAGCACTTCTTTGCGAGACATGGTTGACTCCTGAAATAGTTAAAACGGATTAAATAAGATTTGCGAAGCAGGTCTGTTCTTAAGCGCGTTTATGTTTTTATTTAGCGCTAATCTAGCGGTTAAACATCAGGGCGGTGGTGATAAGGGTCACACTCTGTCTGGTTTTATTAATTTCAAAATACCGGGCGATGAATAACTTTACTTACAAAAAGATGAATTAACTTTATAAAATGAAACCATTGCGGTCTTCACATTTCTGGCTGAATGCCCATGCTAATTTCACGCTGAACCATTTTATCAATGGCGATTTAAAATTATTAAATATAAAGAATATTTTTGAACACGGGAGTTATCGGTTTTTACTCCTGTTTTTATATCCGAACCTACTAATCAGGTGATTATATGAAAGATAATCCTGTATCGACTTCTCCGGTCTCCTCGCGTTTTACGTTAGGGCTGAGTAATGCCGAAGTGGGCGCCGTCCCACTGATGTTGTTTGTGGGCATTGCGACCATCGTGGCGACGTCCGCATGGGCGGGGCTGCTGCCGAAAAATATGATCGGTGGACTGGCGGTGATCATGACGCTCGGTTTCGCCTTTGCCAAAATCGGTCGTCAGATCCCGCTGTTGAAGGACATCGGTGGCCCGGCCATTCTCTGCCTGATGGTGCCATCCATCCTGGTCTATTTTGGCGTGTTCGAAAAACAGACGCTGGATACCGTACACCTGCTGATGAAAGAGGCGAATCTGCTCTATTTCGTCATTGCCTGTCTGGTGGTGGGAAGCATTCTGGGGATGAACCGGGTGCTGCTTATCCAGGGGATGATCCGCATGTTTGTACCGCTGGTTGTCGGGACGCTAATGGCGGTAATGAGCGGGTTAATCGTCGGCTCGCTGTTTGGCTATACGCCTTACCACACCTTTTTCTTCATCATCGTGCCGATTATTGGCGGTGGGATTGGTGAGGGCATTTTGCCACTGTCGCTGGCGTATTCGGCCATACTCGGACAAGCGCCTGACGTTTACGTCGCACAGCTGGCACCTGCCGCCGTCGTCGGTAATATCTTCGCCATCATCTGTGCGGGTACGCTAGCGCGTCTGGGAACGAAACGTCCTGCACTTTCGGGAAACGGCATGCTAACCCGCAGCAAGGACGATCAGAATCTGTTTGCGGGGACGCAAAGCGTTCAGCAGACGGATTTCCACCTGATGGGGGGCGGGCTGCTAATGGTGTGCGCATTTTTCATCGTCGGTGGCCTGTTTGAAAAACTGGTGCACATTCCTGGTCCGGTGCTGATGATCCTCATCGCCGTGCTGTGTAAGTATTTCAGGGTGATCCCCGGTTCCATGGAACAGGGGGCGCACAGTTGCTATAAGTTTGTCTCGGCAGCGCTGGTCTGGCCGCTAATGATTGGTCTGGGCATGCTGTACGTGCCGCTGGAGAGCGTGGTGGCGGTCTTCTCGGTGGGCTACGTTGTGGTGTGCGGATCGATCGTGATTGCGATGGCGCTGAGCGGCTATTTTGTTGCATCGCGTCTGAATATGTATCCCGTGGAAGCGGCTATCGTTACCTGCTGCCACAGCGGGCTGGGTGGGACAGGGGACGTGGCGATTTTATCCGCCTCTAACCGCATGTCGTTGATGCCGTTCGCGCAGATCGCTACCCGTATCGGCGGCGCATCGACGGTGATTTTCGCCACGCTGCTGATGGGCTGGATAATGGCGCACTGATTCGAAATATCAGGAGACTGAATCGCAACGGCATTTTGTGAATGCCGTTGCGGTTCAGCCCTTTATAAAAGTCGCCGCGCTGGATAGAATTACCCCATCCACAGCGACCGGATACACCACTATGACCACCCGAGTCGATTACCAGATTGAAAAATATCTCCTTACCGAAGCCGCCGAGCCGGAACGCCTGACGCGCCAGTGGGCAGAGGTGCTGGAAGAGTGTCGTGAGCAAAAATCCGGTGCTGAGGAGCGCTTGCGCCTCGCGCTGCTAAATGTGGATTATGTGACCAGCTTCGAGCTTCCCTTCAGGCTTCTCCTCACCCGTGCGCCACAGCTGATAGACGGCGTCAGAAACGAGCTGCAGCTTAGTCAGAAAAATGTTCTGTTTAACGGCAAGCGCTTTGGCTGCGTCTATAGCCTTAAAAAGGATCTCAACGGAATACCTGACGAGTTTACCTATCAGTTGAAAACGCGGATCCAGCGCAGTGACGCGACAGGATGCAATGAAGTCCCTTACCGGCAAATCGCCCTGCAGGTGAAAGCGCCCCGCGAACGACTCAAGCTGGCGCTGGAAAACGGGCTGTCCGTGACGGCGCTCGACGGGCTTTTCTGGTTTGGTATTCAGCGCATCGCGGCGGATGTTCAGAGGTTAAGGAGAATGGGCGTGCGCATTGTGACGTCGGAAACCGAGGTCTTTGATACGCTTACAAAGACCAGCCGGCGGGTTCCTGTTTATAGCCTTGCTCGCCCGGAATGAGTATCAGCCGCTGACCAGTCGACCGCATCAAACAAGACGGAAAATTGCGGCCAGTTTTTTTACAGCGTCTTCTATTTCCCTCTCCGTATAGGCAGCAAACCCCATCAAAAAACCGGTGGAGCCGGGGGGACCTGCATATAAACCGGTAAGCCCTAATATATCAACGCCCGCATGGCGAGCGGCGGCGGCAATCTCTTTCTCAGATATACCGTGCTTCAGGAGACAAGGCATCTGCATTCCACCCGCTGGCGTTATGCACGCAACATAATCAGAAAGATACTCTTCCATCAGGCTAGCCAGTTTGTCGCGACGAGCAACATAAACGCTCCGCATCTTGCGAATGTAGGCACCAAAATGCCCACCTTCCAAAAATTTAGCCAGCGTCAATTGGTTTATTGAGGCTGTATGGCCATCTATTAATGTCCTGGCCATGGTAAGGGGCTCTGTCAACTCTGAGGGAACGATCATGTAAGCAATACGTAACCCAGGGAACAGGGCCTTGGTGAACGTGCCGATATAAATTGTCCGATGGTAAGCATCCAGCCCCTGAAGACAGGCCATAGGCTTTCCTTCGTAGTGAAACTCACTGTCATAGTCATCCTCAATGATCCAGGCCGAGTGACGATTTGCCCAGTCAATGACAGCCAGCCGTCGGTCAAGAGAGAGCGTCACCCCGGTAGGATACTGATGGGAAGGCGTAAGGTAGATAGCTTTGGCTGGTTCGGCCAGAGAATTAAGACCGTCAACTGAGATGCCTTTTTCATCAAGAGATACCGGAATACGGTGCAATCCTGCGGCGTTGAACGCTTTGTGTGCCCCCTGATAGGAGGGATCTTCAATGACAATGCCATCCCCGGTGTCCATCAGCACGTGGGAACAGAGCGCTAGCGCCTGCTGAGAACTTGTCAGAATGATGACCTGTTCTGCACTCGCCCGTGTCCCGCGCTCAAGATTGACATATTCCACGATTGCTCGCCGCAGGCGCTCCATACCCTGCGGAGGGCTTTGCGCTAATATCTGGTGCTGATATTCCTTCAGGACCTGCCGTTGAAGACGTTCCCAGGTTGGAATGGGAAACATGCGGGTTTCAGGAATACCGGGTGCCAGCGGACGGGGTGAGGAAAATTCGCGGATCCCGCCGCTTTCATAGATGACTTTTCCACGGGCACTGAGTTTTGCTTTTCGTGTTTCAGCGGTTGGCTGGCGCAGTCGAGAGCGAGGTTTTAAAAACCGCGCGCTGGAAGAGACAAAGCTTCCTCGGCCTGTTTGCCGCTCAATAAAACCTTCCGCATGCAGGCTGGAATAGGCTGCTTCAATCGTATCCCGGGAAACACTCAGTGAGATAGCCAGCGCACGTGAAGCAGGAAGGGCCTTACCGTTAGATAAGATCCCTTCCAGTATCAGTGTCCGTATCGCTCTCTGGATTCTTTCGTGAAGCGGTAGCGAACCGTTTGCAGGATCGATGATCCATGCTTTAACCGTTTCAAGCTGCGCGTGCTTAAACATTACGTTGTCCACTTTTCCTCTGTGTCTCTTGATTCTAAAGCAATATTGCGGACAGCAGGATGAAGAATTGGTCTGCATTTATGGCAAAAATTGGCGGGGAAAAACGTGCCATTCAGCAAATACACTCTTCCTGAAACAAATAACGGATAAGGAAAGAGGCAATATGAACAATACGAGCGTGACGGTTGAGGCAGTTAAAGAACGTGATTTTGAAAGCTGGATGCCACTGTGGGGTAAATACCAGGAATTTTATAATGTCGACCTCTCAGGGGCCGTCACTCAACGAACCTGGCAACGATTTTTCAGCCCCGTAGAACCGCTATTCTGCGTGGTGGCGCGATGTGATGGAGACGTAGTGGGTTTTGCGCATTATCTTTTTCACCGTTCGACCTGGGCTGAGAGCGATTACTGCTACCTCGAAGATTTATATGTCTGTGAGACCATCAGAGGCAAACACGTTGGCAAACAATTAATAGAATATGTTCAGAAAGAAGCAAGGAAACATCATGCCGCCCATCTTTACTGGCATACGCATGAAGCCAATTATCGCGGGCAACGATTGTACGACTGGATTGCGAAAAAAAGCGGGATGATTGAGTATCGTATGCACGTGAGATAAATCCCTTAGCTGACATGATGCCCCTTAAATCTATACGGGGCATTTTTCAGGGGAAACCCCACATGTTCTTATGATTTCGCCTGTAAAAGTATCTCCATCAGC
Organism: Enterobacter sp. ENT02; assembly: GCF_019219165.1. Lineage (NCBI taxonomy): Bacteria > Pseudomonadati > Pseudomonadota > Gammaproteobacteria > Enterobacterales > Enterobacteriaceae > Enterobacter > Enterobacter sp. ENT02. The sequence goes on along the minus strand of NZ_JAHUWD010000001.1, from coordinate 235,107 downwards.
CCCGGAAAGCGGGCGTCAAGATCCTCTCTTCGCAATGAAATCATATTTTCCCGCCCCTGCGGGCGCTGCCAGATAACGCCGCTGTCGCGCAGTACGCGCCAGTGGTGTGTCATTGTCGATTTCACCACATCTTCCGGACGAAGGGCATTACAGCTGAGTTCACTGCCGTCGGCCAGCCTGCGAATTATCGAGAGGCGGAGCGGGTTGCCGAGGGCGAACAGCACGTTTTCCAGGAGTATTTGTTCAGGTTCGGGGTGGTTTGGGATCATGGTTTTCCTGCGTGAAATGTCAGATTGAGCTATATCAACAATAGGTCAATCGTTAAAAAATAGTTCGATAATACTCGTACAATAGGACTATTATAGCAAACGAACGAATATACGACCATCCCGGTCGTCACAATACAGTCTTGAAGACTTAAGGAAATATCATGCCCCGACCCATCCCCCTCGAACGTTATCGCAACATCGGTATCTCCGCGCATATCGATGCCGGTAAAACAACCACCACTGAGCGCATCCTGTTTTATACCGGGATGAGCCACAAGCTGGGTGAAGTACACGATGGCGCGGCAACCACCGACTGGATGGCTCAGGAGCAAGAGCGCGGTATCACCATTACCTCCGCGGCGGTCAGCTGCTTCTGGCCGGGTATGGACCGGGGGTTTGAGCCGCACCGGATCAACATCATCGACACTCCGGGGCACGTGGATTTCACCATAGAGGTGGAACGTTCCATGCGCGTACTCGATGGTGCCGTGATGGTGTATGACTCCGTGGGCGGCGTACAGCCGCAGTCGGAAACCGTCTGGCGTCAGGCTAACAAATACAAGGTTCCACGCATTGCGTTCGTCAACAAAATGGACCGTCCGGGTGCCGATTTCTTCCGCGTCGTGCGGATGATGCAGGAACGCCTGAAGGCCAATCCGGTGCCGATTGTGATCCCGGTTGGCGCAGAAGAACATTTCACCGGCGTGGTGGATCTCATTAAGATGCGCACCATTCTGTGGGACGATGCCACTCAGGGCATGGCGTTTAACTATGCGCCGGTACCTGACGATCTGCTCGGTACCGCGCAAGAGTGGCGCGAAAAAATGGTCTCTGCGGCGGCGGAAGCAAGCGATGAACTGATGGATAAGTACCTGGAAACGGGCAATCTTGATGAAGCTGAAATCATTAAAGGGCTACGTATTCGCACCATTGCCGGGGAAATCCAACCGATGCTGTGCGGCAGCGCCTTCAAAAACAAAGGTGTGCAGCGCATGCTGGATGCCGTGATCGAACTGATGCCGTCGCCGCTGGACGTCCCCGCCATTGATGGCGTGGATGAAAAAGGGCAGCACGCGGAACGTCATCCGAGTGATGACGAACCGTTCTCGGCGCTGGCATTCAAGCTGATGAGCGACCCGTACGTCGGGCAGTTGACGTTTATCCGCGTCTACTCCGGCGTGCTGCGCAAAGGCGACGCGGTGTATAACCCGGTAAAAGGGAAGAAAGAACGTATCGGGCGTATCGTGCTGATGCATGCGAACGATCGCCACGAGGTGGACGAACTGCGCGCGGGCGATATCGCGGCCTGCGTGGGTCTGAAAGATGTCACGACCGGTGACACGCTGACCGACCCTAATGCGGTTATTACGCTTGAACGTATGGAGTTCCCGGACCCGGTAATTTCTCTGGCGATCGAGCCGAAAACCAAGGCCGACCAGGAGAAAATGGGTATCGCGCTGCAGCGTCTGGCGGCGGAAGATCCGTCTTTCCGTCTCCACACCGACGAGGAGTCTGGCCAGACGATTATCTCCGGGATGGGCGAGCTTCATCTGGAAATCATCGTCGACCGCATGAAGCGTGAGTTTGGCGTGGAGGCAAATATTGGTCGTCCACAGGTAACCTACCGTGAAACCCTGCGTAAAGCGGTGAAGGACATCGAAGGCAAATTTGTCCGTCAGTCCGGCGGTAAAGGGCAGTACGGCCATGTGGTGCTCAGCCTTGAACCGTTAGAGCCGGGCAGCGGCTTTAAATTTGAAGATGCCACCAAGGGAGGCGTGGTGCCGCGCGAGTATATTCCTTCCGTTGAGAAAGGACTGCGTGAGGCCATGAACTCTGGGGTGCTGGCGGGATATCCGGTTGTGGATGTGAAAGCCACCCTGACGTTTGGTTCGTATCACGACGTCGACTCCTCGGAGATGGCCTTCCGCATGGCGGCGATCCTGGGCTTCAAAGAGGGCGCGCGTAAAGCGGATCCGGTTATCCTGGAGCCCGTGATGCACGTGGAGGTGGAAACGCCGGAAGAGTACGCCGGTAATATTATGGGTGATCTCTCTTCCCGTCGCGGCATGGTGCAGGGGATGGCAGAGCAGTACGGCAGCCAGATTATTCGTGCTGACGTGCCGCTGGCAGAGATGTTTGGTTACGCCACCACCTTGCGTTCTATGTCACAGGGACGCGCGACGTACACGATGGAGTTCCATCATTTTGCGGAAGCTCCGCGGAATGTTGCGGAAGAGATTATTTCGCGGCGTTCTAAGTAGTTAATTAATTGCACATGGTAGTCGTTAGGCTACCATGTGTTTTTATTAGTACGACTGGGAGCTTATGCCTGTTGCTTAATTAGCGTCGCCGATCGAACTTTCCATTTTCCTTGTTCTTCAACGAGACAATCCGCAACAACATGATCTTGCTTCTTACCAAACGCGATATAGACGTTTGTGCAAACGGCGTCAAAATCAGAATGTAAGACGGTTATCTGATTCCAGTCATCATCCCAGTCCTGTGCTTTGATAAACATATCCGCGTCGGGCATATCTTTTTCATTACTGTCGCCTGAATACAATTCTTTAACTGCTGCAATTGTCCCAGAGGCAACGTAATCATTCATAACGTCTGGATTGAGTACGGGCGGTTTGTTCTGTTCTAACTGCGCGATATACCATTGATTGAATTTAAGCGCTGCCTGGCCCGGTGTATAAATGTTTTCTGCGACCGCGAGCGGAGAAAGGGTGAAAAGTAATAAGTAGAGTGGTTTCATTAATCATGCCTGAACAGTTCGTAATGAGGTTGTATGTTGCGGTAAGCCTGTCCTGGATACAGGGTGCGTTGTACAAAATCGCTGATCCACTGCTGACCATCGTATATGCAAACGTGCCCGCTATCGTGACCCACTATATTTTGGATAACGGCTACGTCACCGGCATGAGGTTGATCGTATACCAGGCGGAATCCAGCGTTGACCAAGGTACGGCCCATATCTTTCGCCAGACGCGTATTGGGGATTTTTAATCTTCCCCCGTTCTGATCGCTTCGGTGACGTAGCGAGCACAATAACCGGTGCTCTTCGGTTGGGCGTGTGATTTGGCATACGAGATTGCGCCATCTTTATTCCATGACATTGATATTTCCTTAACGCGTGAGTGCTAATGCAGCAACTCCGGAAATATCCTCCGTTTCACAACGCAATAGTAAACATAAAATGCCATAGAAATTTTATATAATTCAGACGCATATGTTTAAAAAATCAATCCAACGCCTTCACAATCTTCCCACTCGCCACAAACGTCCCGGCACCAAGATGATGCAGGGTGTTCAGCTTATCCCCGTCAAACTGCCAGCGGCCAGCGACAAACGCGCGTTCGTCTGCTGCTGCTGAAACCACTTCACCAAACAGGGTGTCATATTTTTCTGCCGCAGAAGTTACAGGTAATAACCGGCACTCCATCCACGCCAGACATTTCTCTTCAATAACCGGCAGGCCAAGTTCAGGACCGTTCACGACCGGGATCCCATAGCAGTTGAATTTGTCTTCATCGCGTCCGCTGACGCTACCGACCGCGTATGTCCAGTTGGCCGCTGCCACGCCGGGTATGACGATGCCAAATTTCCCGCTGCGCTCAATCAGCTCACGTGACCAGGTACTTTTATCCACGACGATCGCGATGCGCGGCGGTTCAAACTCAACGGGCATTGACCATGCGGCGGCCATCACGTTGCGTCTGTCGAGGCTTTCATCCCGACTGGTGATAAGCACAGTCGGACCGTGGTTCAGCAGACGGCTGGCATGACGTAATTCAACAGGGCGAAAGTGATTCATAGAGGCTCCTTATTTACTTTGATGAGTATGACGAAAAAGCACGTAAATCAAAGTGGACGCATAAAATTAGTTTATAAACAAAACATCGCAATCAAAGGAAACTGATGAATGTCCCCATTTCTGACCGCCTATTTCGCTCGCATCGGCTGGACGCAACCAACCGCTGTTGATATCGACATGCTGCGCGCGCTGCATTTACACCACAACGGCGCGATCCCGTTTGAAAATATTGATGTCGTTCTGCCGCGAGAGATCCACCTTGAGGATCAGAATCTGGTCGACAAGCTGGTCTCCGCGCGCCGCGGAGGCTATTGCTTTGAGCAAAACGGCCTGTTCGAACGCGTATTGCGCGAAGTTGGCTTTACGGTACGCAGCGTGCTGGGGCGCGTCGTTCTGGCAAATCCGCCGCAAATGCCGCCGCGCACGCATCGCCTGCTGCTGGTGGAGCTTAACGGTGAGCGCTGGATTGCCGACGTAGGGTTTGGCGGCCAGACGCTGACGGCGCCGATTCGTTTGCTTGCCAATGAAGAACAAGAGACGCCGCACGGGCTGTATCGTCTGCTGAGTGAGGGTAACGACTGGGTACTGCAGTTCCGCCACCACGAGCACTGGCAGTCGATGTATCAGTTTGACCTGACGACGCAGTATTTCAGTGATTACGTTATGGGGAATTTCTGGTCGGCGCACTGGCCGCAGTCGCATTTCCGTCACCATCTGCTGATGTGTCGTCATCTGCCGGATGGCGGCAAGCTGACGCTAACCAACTTCAACTTTACCCACTGGCAAAATGGCCATGTGGAGGAGCAGATCCATTTGCCGGACGCTGAAGCGCTTTACCGACTGATGCAGGAACGCTTTGGACTGGGCGTTGACGATGCAAAACACGGATTTTCACTGGCTGAGCTCACGGCCGTGATGGCGGGTTTTGAAACGCAGGGAAAATAACTCACTTCATTATCGGCCGCGAAACTCGCGTCGATAGCGGGAAGGTGAGGTATTGAGCAGATTGTGAAAGTGACGGCGTAAAGAGGTCGTCGAGGGAAAACCGACGCGCTCGGCAATGTCATCCACAGGCTGGTCGGTTTTTTCGAGATAGCGCTGTGCGACGATGATGCGCTGGTTGAGTAGCCAGCGCGAAAAACTTTCCCCCGTGGTTTGCTGGAACCGCCGGGTAAAACTGCGTCGGCTCATGCAGGCTTTCTCCGCCACGCAGTCCAGCGTGAGTGCGAGCTGGAGATTCTCCGTCGCCCAAGCCAGCGCATCGGTGAAATAATCCCCGCGACGCGTATTCTGAACCGGCAGCTCGACATACTGTCATCTCTCTGAATTTTTCCGCACTTCATAAAACCAGTCACGTTTCAGGTCCATAGAGTTTGTGGCATTCCGTGGTGGAATTTTCTTCTGCAAAACGGCATGCTTCAGTCTTAATCGCCCGGTGGCGGCTACGCCTTACCGGGCCTACAGCCCACGCGGCGGCATTACTCGAAGGCATGTTGATATGGAAATCGTATTACGAAATAAATTCAGTTCATTGGGAATGTTTTTGGGGGGAATTGCACTCATTCTCTCAATCGTTCAGTTTTCATTCGGACCGTTTTCTCCAAAGCCGGCAGCGCTTGAGGTTATTGTTGCTGAGAAAGTTTCGGCTGTAAAACAAGGGGTAATTGCGGGGTTAAAGGGAGAGCGTCCTGCTGCCCGAACAGAAAAAACGACGGTTGATATCGACAGCATTATTCTTAACGCCGGGATTATACTCGCTGTTGTGGCACTGGGACTTTCGTTCATCGGAGGAATGTGCAAGGAGAGCCGTTGGGGTATCTCTGGGGCACTTCTATTCTCAGGGCTAACGCTGACCTTTCATGCTGTGCTGCTTGCGTTCGGGCTGATCGTCGCAGTGTTGTTGCTGTTATTTATTCTCTCTCTGGTAACCGGAGGTTCCGTAGGCTGATTATAGCCCGGTGGCGGCTACGCTTTACCGGGCCAGGAGGAACCTGAACGTAGGTCGGGTAAGGCGTAGCCGCCACCCGACAAAATCAACGACGCGATCTCACCACCTGATACCGACGGGTAAAATACTCAAACGGCGCGCTCCACACGTGCACCAGACGGGTGAACGGGAAGATCAGGAAGATCGTCATCCCGAGCACCAGATGAACGCGGAAGATCGGCGCCACGCCGCTCAGCATTTCTGATGAGCCTCCCTTAAACGTCACGATCCCCTGCGCCCAGCCGACCAGCTTCATCATCTCACTCCCGTCAGGATATTGTGCGGAGAAGGGGATGGTGGTCAGGCCCAGGATGCACTGGATCAGCAAAATACTCATGATGATGATATCCGGCGTGGTGGACGTGGCGCGCACGCGCTGATTGAACAGGCGGCGGTAAAGCAGCATAGAACCGCCAATCAGCGTCAATACGCCACAAACCCCACCCGCCATCATGGCCAACTGCTGTTTAACCGCGACGGGTAAAAACCAGGCGTACATCCAGTGCGGGGTTAACATGCCGAACAGGTGTCCGAAGAAAATCCCCAGGATCCCGATATGAAACAGGTTCGAGCCCCAGTTCATGCCGCGTTTGCTGAGCATCTGGCTCGACGAGGCGCGCCAGGTGTACTGCCCGTAGTCGTAGCGCAACCAGCTGCCGAGGAAAAAGACGGTGGCGCAGATGTAGGGGTAAATGTCATAGAAAAACACGTTCAGGTAGTGTGTCATTTTGGGCCTCCGGCGCTGACGTCCACGTACTGCGGCGCGACGTCCTGGCTAAAGCGTCGTTGATATTGCTGCATCGGCGAGCTGTCGCACGATGTGGCGTTGTCTTCGATAAACTTGACCTGTTCCTCTTCCCAGACGGCGTCCAGCGCCTGGCGGGAATCATCCCGTTTTTCACTGGACACCTGTGTCGCCACGCTGTCGCTGGAAAGCCGCGTACCCGCCAGCGCCAGCAGGGCGTCAAATAGCTGGTAATGCGCCACGCCGCGCTGCTTCAGACGTCCCCCAATCAGCGCCAGGATCGGCGCGACGTTTTGTAATCCTTCGCGAGCTTCATCGTCGGTGACGATGCTGAGGTATTCCAGGTAGAGCGGCAGGTAATCCGGCAGCTCACGACAGTCGAGCTGCAGCCCGGCTTTCTCGTACTGGCTCATCAGGTCGACCATCGCCTGACCGCGATCGCGGGACTCAGCGTGAACGTGCTCGAACAGCAGCAGCGACGTTGCGCGACCGCGCTCAAAAACCTCGCACCACTCGGCCTGTTTATCCAGCAGCGGGGCGTTCAGATGCTGCCGGGTAAACGGCAGCAGCGTGGGCGCGTCCTGCTCAATCAACGAAAACGCTTCATCACGGCTATCCCATAGGGTTTCATCGGGATATTCGATCAGCAGCGCGATGATTTTGAGGATTTGCATTATTCTCCCTCCCCGTGTTCGCGCACCTCGGTGATGTTAATCGCGTCAATGCGGCTGCTGTTGAAGAGGTTGAATTTGGTGTCGGAGCCGTGGCAGCCGTCGCCAAAGGTGAAGCCGCAGCCGTTTTTCTCCGAGAAGGCGTCGCGCGCCATTTCACGGTGGCTGGTCGGGATCACGAAGCGATCTTCGTAATTGGCAATGGCCAGATAACGATACATCTCTTCAACCTGCGCTTCGGTCAGGCCCACTTCTTCAATGGCGCGGGTATCGGTCACGCCTTCCACGGTCTGGGAACGTTTGTAATGGCGCATCGCCATCATGCGCTTCAGGGCGCGCAGCACCGGGCCGGTATCGCCCGCGCTGAGCATGTTCGCCAGATACTGCACCGGAATGCGCAGGCTTTCAACGGCAGGCAGGACACCGTCGCTCTGCGGCAGGCCGCCCGCATCAGCGTAGGACTGAATCGGTGACAGCGGCGGCACGTACCAGACCATCGGCAGGGTGCGGTACTCCGGATGTAGCGGCAGGGCCAGCTTCCAGTCCATCGCCATTTTATAGACCGGCGAGCGCTGGGCGGCGTCAATCACGTTCTGCGGAATACCCTGTTTCAGTGCTTCTTCAATCACGGCCGGGTCGTTTGGATTCAGGAACACGTCGCACTGGCGCTCGTACAGATCGGTTTCATGCTCGGTGCTGGCCGCCTCTTCAATGCGGTCCGCGTCATACAGCAGCACGCCGAGATAGCGGATGCGCCCGACGCAGGTTTCCGAGCAGACGGTCGGCTGGCCGGATTCAATGCGCGGATAGCAGAAGATGCATTTTTCTGATTTGCCGCTTTTCCAGTTGAAGTAGATTTTCTTGTACGGACAGCCGCTGATGCACAGACGCCAGCCGCGGCATTTATCCTGGTCGATCAGCACAATGCCGTCCTCTTCACGCTTGTAAATCGCGCCGCTCGGGCAGGTGGCGGCACAACTGGGGTTCAGGCAGTGCTCGCACAGGCGCGGCAGGTACATCATGAAGGTGTTTTCAAACTGGCCGTACATCTCTTTCTGGATCTTCTGGAAGTTGCGGTCGCGGGCGCGTTTTTCGAACTCGCCGCCCAGCAGCTCTTCCCAGTTGGGCCCCCAGACGATTTTGTCCATCCGCTTGCCGTCAATCAGCGAGCGCGGACGGGCGGTAGGGAGGTGATCGCCCTCCGGGGCGCGGTGCAGATCCTGATAGTCAAAGGTGAAGGGCTCGTAATAATCGTCAATCTGCGGCAGGACGGGGTTAGCGAAAATTTTCGACAGCACACCCATTTTGCCGCCGAGGCGCGGCGTTAGCTTGCCGGTAATGCCGCGGATCCAGCCGCCTTGCCACTCATCCTGATCTTCCCAGTTTTTCGGGTAGCCGATCCCCGGTTTGGTTTCGACGTTGTTAAACCACGCATACTCCATGCCTTCACGCCCGGTCCAGACGTTCTTACAGGTGACCGAGCAGGTGTGGCAGCCAATGCATTTATCGAGGTTCAGAACCATGCCAACCTGTGAGCGTATTTTCATTTTTTCGCCTCCTGTACCTGATCCCGACCTTCGCCATCCAGCCAGTTAATGTTTTTCATTTTGCGGATCATGATGAACTCGTCGCGGTTGGAGCCGACGGTGCCGTAATAGTTGAAGCTGTACGCCAGCTGCGCGTAACCGCCGATCATGTGCGTCGGTTTAGGGCAAACGCGGGTCACCGAGTTGTGGATCCCGCCGCGCCGTCCGGTCACCTCTGAACCCGGAATGTTCAGGATGCGCTCCTGGGCGTGGTACATCATGGTCATGCCCGGCGGCACGCGCTGGCTGACCACCGCGCGGGCGGTGAGGGCGCCGTTGGCGTTGAAGGCTTCGATCCAGTCGTTGTCCTCAATGCCCAGCTCGCGGGCGTCGGTTTCGCTGATCCAGACAATCGGCCCGCCGCGCGACAGGGTTTGCATCAGCAGGTTTTCGCTGTAGGTGGAGTGGATGCCCCATTTCTGGTGCGGCGTCAGGAAGTTCAGCGCTTTTTCCGGGAAGCCGTTTGGCGGGATCTCGCGCATATGGGTAACGCTTCGGGTATCAATCGGCGGACGGTAGGCCACCAGACTCTCTCCGAAGGCGCGCATCCACGCGTGGTCCTGATAAAGCTGCTGACGACCGGAAAGGGTACGCCACGGGATCAGCTCGTGCACATTGGTGTAGCCCGCATTGTAGGAGACATGCTCGCTCTCAAGTCCGGACCAGGTCGGGCTGGAGATGATTTTGCGCGGCTGCGCCTGGATATCGCGGAAGCGGATCTTCTCGTCTTCTTTGTTCAGCGCCAGATGGGTGTGATCGCGCCCGGTCAGTTCGCCGAGCGCTTCCCAGGCTTTCACCGCCACCTGACCGTTGGTTTCCGGTGCCAGAGCGAGGATCACCTCGGAGGCGTCAATAGCGGTTTCAATGCGCGGCCGGCCTTTCGCAGGGCCCTCGAGCTTGACGTAGTTCAGCTTGCCGAGGAAATCGACCTCGTTCTGCGTGTTCCATGAAATGCCTTTTCCGCCGTTGCCGAGCTTATCCATCAGCGGACCGAGAGAGGTGAAGCGTTCGTAGGTTTCCGGGTAGTTACGCTCGACGACCGCAATGTTCGGCGCGGTTTTGCCGGTGATCAGATCGCATTCGCCTTTGCGCCAGTCCTGAATATCAAATGGCTGGGAGAGCTCCGCCGGAGAGTCGTGCTGCAGCGGCTGCAGCACCACGTCGGTTTCGGTGCCCAGATGCCCGACGCAGACCTCGGAGAAGACTTTTGCGATGCCTTTATAGATTTCCCAGTCGCTGCGGGACTCCCACGCCGGGTCGACGGCGGCGGAGAGCGGATGAATAAACGGATGCATATCCGAAGTATTCATGTCGTCTTTTTCATACCAGGTGGCGGTGGGTAGAACGATGTCCGAGAACAGACAGGTGCTGGACATGCGGAAGTCAAGCGTGACCAGCAGGTCGAGCTTGCCCTCGATGGCGGCGGTCTGCCACTCCACCTCTTCAGGCTTCACGTCATCGGTAGAGCCGAGATCCTCGCCCTGAATGCCGCTCTCGGTGCCGAGCAGGTATTTCAGCATGTACTCGTGGCCTTTCCCGGACGAGCCGAGCAGGTTAGAGCGCCAGACGAACAGGTTGCGGGGATGGTTCTTACCGTTGTCGGGCTGCTCGCAGGCGAAACGCACGTCACCGGATTTGAGCCCCTGTACGGTGTACTCCTGCGGCGTCATGCCCGCCGCCTCCGCGCGGGCTTTAATGTGCAGCGGGTTAAGGTTGAGCTGCGGGGCCGACGGCAGCCAGCCCATACGCTCCGCGCGGACATTGAAGTCGATCAAGTGGCCAGTGAATTTCGAGGCGTCCGCCAGCGGGGAGAGTAACTCCTGCGCGGTCAGCTTCTCGTAGCGCCACTGGCTGGCGTGGTTGTAAAAGAAGGAAGTGCTGTTCATCTGGCGCGGCGGACGGTTCCAGTCCAGCGCGAAGGCCAGCGGCAGCCAGCCGGTTTGTGGGCGCAGCTTCTCCTGGCCGACATAGTGTGACCAGCCGCCGCCGCTCTGCCCGACGCAGCCGCAGAAGACCAGCATGTTGATCATCCCGCGGTAGTTCATGTCCATGTGGTACCAGTGGTTCACCCCGGCACCCAGAATGATCATCGAACGACCGTGCGTTTTGTGCGCCGTATCGGCAAACTCGCGGGCGATTTTTTCTATCAGATAAGCAGGCACGCCGGTAATCTGCTCGCCCCAGGCCGGGGTGTAGGCTTTGATTTCACCGTAGTGTGCTGCTGCGTTGTTGTCTTCCAGACCGCGATCGAGACCGTAGTTAGCCAGCACCAGATCGTAAACGCTGACCACCCGTTTCTCGCTGCCGTCGGCGAGCGTCAGGGTTTTGCTCGGCACGCGGCGCGTCAGCACTGGCTCCTGCTTCACGCTGCGGAAATGTGGATTTTCGTTGCCGCCAAAGTAGGGGAAGGCGACGTCGGCAACGCTGTCGTGGGTAACGAGCAAAGAAAGCGTCAGTTCGGTTTCGTGGCCCGCAGCCTGCGGCTCCAGATTCCATTTGCCTTTTTCTCCCCAGCGGAAACCAATCGATCCGTTTGGCACCACCAGGTTCCCGGCAATGTCAAAGGCGACGGTCTTCCATTCAGGGTTATTGGCTTCACCCAGCCCGTCGACAAGGTCCGAGGCGCGCAGCATTCGTCCCGGTACCTCGCGACCGTCTTCCTGCTCGTCGAGCAGCACCAGCATCGGCATGTCGGTATAGCGGCGACAATAGTTGAGGAAGTAGTCGCTGGGGTTATCGAGGTGAAACTCTTTGAGGATCACGTGGCCCATCGCCATCGCGAGGGCGCTGTCGGTGCCCTGTTTGGGGGCCAGCCACTGGTCGCTCAGCTTCGCGACCTCCGAGAAGTCCGGCGTGATGGCGACGGTTTTGGTGCCTTTGTAGCGCACCTCGGTGAAGAAGTGGGCGTCCGGGGTACGGGTCTGCGGCACGTTCGAGCCCCAGGCAATGATATAGCTGGAGTTGTACCAGTCGGCGGACTCCGGCACGTCGGTCTGTTCGCCCCAGGTCATCGGCGAAGCCGGAGGCAGGTCGCAGTACCAGTCATAGAAGCTCAGGCAGGTGCCGCCCAGCAGGGAAAGATAGCGCGTGCCGGCGGCGTAGGAGACCATTGACATTGCCGGGATAGGGGAGAAACCCGCCACGCGGTCCGGGCCATAATTTTTGATGGTCCAGACGTTGGCGGCGGCGATCAGCTGGTTCAGCTCTTTCCAGTTCGAGCGGATAAATCCGCCGTGTCCGCGCGCCTGCCGGTAGCTCTGCGCTTTTTGCGGATCGCTCTGGATGGCGTCCCAGGCCAGCACCGGATCGGTATGCTGCGCCAGCGCCTCGCGCCAGAGCTCAATTAACGTGCGGCGCACCAGCGGGTATTTGAGACGGTTGGCGCTGTAGAGATACCAGGAGTAGCTCGCCCCACGCGGACAGCCGCGCGGCTCGTGGTTGGGCAGGTCAGGGCGGGTGCGCGGATAGTCGGTCTGCTGGGTTTCCCAGGTCACCAGGCCGTTTTTGACGTAAATCTTCCAGCTGCAGGAGCCGGTACAGTTTACGCCATGGGTGGAGCGCACAATCTTGTCGAACTGCCAGCGCTGACGGTAGCTGTCCTCCCAGTCGCGGTTGGTGTGGTATACCTGCCCGTGCCCGTTGGCGAAGCTGTCCCCCTTTGTTTTGAAATAACGAAAGCGATCCAACAGTTTGCTCATGACATTTCTCCTGCTTCGGACGTGTAGTTATTCTTTTTTTGCGGATTTGCGGCCATACACCAGCCAGGTAACAAGCACGCAGACAATGTAAAACACGAGGAACACCTTCATGGCGCCGACCGGCGATCCGGTCATCGCCAGCGAGGTGCCAAAGGCTTTGGGAATGAAGAACCCGCCAACGGCGCCGATAGCGGAGATAAAGCCCAGCGCGGCGGCGGTCTCCGTCACCGCTTCGTGCTGCGCCTGCTCGTCCGTGCCGCCCTGCTTTTTGACGCGGTCGAGAGTGATTTGGCGGAAAATAATCGCGATCATCTGGAAGGTGGATCCGCTGCCCAGCCCGGCGGTGAGGAACAGTCCCATAAAGACCAGATAGAACGCGACAAAGCTGCCGGAGCCAGAGCCGGGCAGCGTCAGGAAGATCAGGGCGCTAAAGACGGCCATAAAGACGAAGTTAATCAGCGTGACCCGCACGCCGCCCAGTTTGTCAGAGATCATCCCGCCTGCTGAACGGGCCAGCGCACCGATAAGTGGACCAAAGAAGGCGAGGTGCAGGATGTTGACATCTGGAAACTGAGTTTTTGACAGCATGGCAAAACCCGCCGAGAAGCCGATAAACGAGCCGAAGGTCGCCAGATAGAGCAGGCTCAGCAGCCAGAGGTGAAAGCGCTTCAGCACCGGGAGCTGGCTGGCAATAGAAGCCTTAGAGCTGGCTATATCGTTCATGCCAAAAAAAGCCGCAAGGGTTGCCAGCAGCAGCAGCGGCGCCCAGATCCATGCTGCATTGGCCAGCCATATCGTCGAGCCATCTTCCTGCGGCACGCCGTGCACGCCGAGGAAAGTGAACATCGGCAGAAATATCACCAACGGTGCGACCAGCTGCATCACGCTGACGCCCAGGTTGCCGAGCCCGCCGTTAATGCCGAGCGCGCTACCCTGTTTTGCCTTGGGGAAGAAGAAGCTGATGTTGCCCATGCTGGAGGCAAAGTTGGCACCTGCAAAGCCGCAGAGCAGGGCAATCACGATAAAGACCCAGTAAGGCGTCGCGGTGGTCTGAATGGCAATTCCCAGCCAGACGCAGGGAATAATCAGGATGACGGTACTCAATACCGTCCAGTATCGTCCGCCAAATATGGGTACCATAAACGAATAGGGGACGCGCAATATCGCGCCGGAGAGAGAAGGTAATGCCGTTAGCATAAAAAGTTGATCGGTGGTGAAATTAAATCCGACTTTATTGAGATTGACCGCGATTGCGCTAAACAGCATCCATACGCAAAAGGCCAGCAGTAAACATGCCACCGAGATCCACAGATTTCTTTGCGCGATATGTTTGCCTTTATTCTCCCAAAATTGCGCGTTTTCAGGTTTCCAGTTTCTTAAAAGATGCGGGTTACTCTTTTCACTTTGTGGTGACATATCGCCCTCTTGCTTGCCATAATGGAGAGAAAAACGAAGTGAAAACAAAAAGATAAATAAGAGTGGGGACTAGAGTTTATTGGATGTTTTGGGATACATCTGAAAGGATAGATAAAAAAGCGAACCCCGGAGATTAGAATGGGATTAAGGGGGCGCTTAATGTGTTACTAATTGTAAAATGCACGAGAATTAATACTCCAGAAGGGGTATTAAAACAATTCCAGCGAAATGAGTTTATCGAGATGCTTATTAAAGGCCGCGTCGTCCATCTCCGGCATATTTAATATGTAAATGCCGTCCAGCCCGCACACCAGCCCTATCAAACGCCAGGCAATATTTTCTGCACGGTCAGTCAGCGTAAATTCGCTGGCGTCCGCCCCGGCACGAATAATGGCAACGGTCTCCTGGTGCCACATCTCCATTGTCAGTACGTAAGCGCCTTTTATTTCGGCATCCCGAATGGCCAGAATTTGGGCTTCACGCCACAGACGAATGTAGGGTTCAAACCTGCCGTCATCGCTGCCGAGCATGGCATGCAGCCGCTCGCGCCAGCTGGCGTTTTCGTCCAACGCGTCGGCATCCAGCAGCTCGCGGATCAGGCGAACAAAGGCCAGCGACTTTAGCTCTCCCCCGGAGGTGAAGTGATGGTGAACCTGTCCTGTCGCCACGCTGGCTTCTGCGGCAATACGGCGCACCGTCATGGCCGCCAGTCCTTCGGCGAGGGCCACGCGCATGGCGGCCTGTAGGATGGCTTCACGCCGCTCGTCCTTGCTCAGATAACGCATGTTTTTCTCACTCTCAATGGGGGCGAAACGAGTGTAACAAAAAGCTGGACATGCGTTCAACTTTACGTAGGATCGCATCCTGGACATGTGTCCATGTTTTAAAAGAAAAGGAAATTTATGTTTCGTCAGTGGTTAGCGTTAGTGATTATCGTGCTGGTGTATATCCCGGTGGCGATCGACGCGACGGTGCTGCACGTGGCGGCGCCGACATTGAGCATGACGCTGGGCGCCAGCGGCAATGAATTGCTGTGGATCATCGACATTTACTCGCTGGTGATGGCGGGAATGGTACTGCCAATGGGGGCGCTGGGTGACCGCATTGGTTTTAAACGATTGCTCATGATTGGCAGCACGCTGTTTGGCCTGTCGTCGCTGGCGGCAGCGTTTGCGCCTTCTGCGGGCTGGCTGATTGCGGCGCGCGCCTCGCTGGCAATAGGCGCAGCGATGATAATTCCGGCCACGCTTGCAGGGATCCGCACGCTGTTTGTCGACGCGAAGGATCGCAACATCGCGCTCGGCGTCTGGGCGGCCGTGGGATCAGGCGGGGCGGCGTTTGGTCCGCTGATTGGCGGTATGTTGCTGGAACACTTCTACTGGGGGTCAGTGTTTTTGATCAACGTGCCAATCGTGCTTATTGTTGTCACGCTTGCGGCGCGTTTTGTTCCCCGGCAGCAGGGGCGGCCTGAGCAGCCGTTGAACATTAGCCATGCGATCATGCTGATCGTGGCGATTTTACTGTTGGTCTACAGCGCCAAAACCGCGTTGAAAGGCGTGCTGTCGCCGTGGCTGGTGGCCTGTACGCTGCTGACTGGCGCGGTAATGCTGTTTATTTTCGTGCGCATTCAGCTCCGCGCCCGCGTGCCGATGATCGACATGCGCCTGTTTTGCCACCGCATCATTTTAAGCGGCGTGGTGATGGCGATGACGGCGATGATCGCGCTGGTGGGGTTTGAACTGCTGATGGCGCAGGAGCTGCAGTTTGTACATGGCTTCACGCCGTTTGAGGCGGGCATGTTTATGCTGCCGCTGATGGTGGCCAGCGGGTTTAGCGGCCCGATAGCGGGTGTACTGGTGGGACGTCTCGGTCTGCGTCTTGTGGCGGCAGGGGGGATGGGTCTGAGCGCGGTCAGTTTTATCGGCCTGTCGATGCTGGATTTCAGCACTCAGCAGCTGCTGGCGTCTGCCCTGATGGTTCTGCTCGGCTTTAGCGCGGCCAGCGCGCTGCTGGCCTCGACCTCTGCGATTATGGCCGCTGCGCCAAAAGAGAAAGCGGCTGCTGCAGGGGCGATTGAAACCATGTCCTACGAGCTGGGCGCGGGGCTGGGGATCGCCATTTTCGGCCTGCTGTTAACCCGCAGCTTCTCGGCGTCGATTGAGCTGCCGCAGGGGCTGAACCCGTCGCTTGCAGATAAAGCCTCGTCATCTATCGGTGAAGCGGTGAAGGTGGCGCAGGACCTGGCACCGTCACTGGCGGAGTCGGTGATTGAGGCGGCGAAAACGGCGTTTATCACCTCCCACAGCGTAGCGCTCGGCAGCGCGGGAGCGATGCTGCTGATGCTTGCGACAGGGATTTGGTTTAGCCTGGCGAAGGTGCCGAAGCCGTAAAACCCACCCGGTTTGTCCCCTCTCCCTGTGGGCTGATCCCCAGTAGTTTTTTAACCGGAAGCGATGAATGTTGTTTCAGGATAATTAATGACTTACAGCGACGACCTGGTCCGGCTGTAAATCGCTGAGGCGTTTGCATTCCGGCCGGGGCGAGGCGCAGGGATGCGCCGAGAGGGCGGGCTTTACATGGACGTTGCCTCCGCCCGTCCCCGACAAGCCGGAAGGAATAAGCCGAGGGCACCGCGAAGCGGCGATTTACCGCCGGGAGCCCGGGTCGCCAGGGTGGTGGCGACTGAGCCACCCTGGCACGTTCACCGGTCATGTCGTTACAGAGTAGCAAGGAACATAAAGTGAACGGAATGTCCACCAGAGCCGTATGTTCCCCCTCACCCCAGCCCTCTCCCTCAAGGGAGAGGGAGCCGTCCTTAGACCTGTGGGAGAGGTAATGGCTTAGATTTCCTGCGCGGCGGCCAACACGCTGTGCAACAGCACGTTGGCCCCTTTCTCTGACCACTCCGGCAGGATCCTTTCCGCTTCGTTATGGCTGATGCCTTTCTCGCAGGGGATAAAGATCATGCTGGCCGGGGCGATTTTGCTGACATAACAGGTGTCATGCCCGGCACCCGAAACCATCGGTTTAGACGAGTAGCCCAGCGCCGCCACGGCGCGTTCCGTGCGGGCCAGACACGCCGCGTTAAACGCAATCGGCGCGTAGTCAAAAATGCGCTCGACGTTAGCCGTCACGCCACGGGCGGCCAGGCTTTCCGCAGCCTGATGCAGCGCCACCTCCATCGCTTCCAGCGCATCCTGCTCCGGATGGCGGAACTCCACGCTACACACGACGCGAGACGGCACCACGTTTCGCGAGTTCGGTATGATCTCCGCCATGCCGATCGTTGCGCGACCGTCCGGCGCATGCCGATAACCAATCTCTTCCACCTTCAGCGCCAGCTCGGCAAACGCGGTTAACGCATCGCGTCGGCTGTGCATGGGCGTGGTGCCCGCATGCGCGGCGAAACCCTCCAGCGCGAGGGTAAACCAGCGCTGGCCCATGGCCGCACGCACCAGACCGATATCGATGGATTCATCTTCCAGAATCGGTCCCTGCTCAATGTGCAGTTCATAGCAGGCGTGGACCGGAAAAGCGCGGGCCGGGATTTCGCCGCGATAACCGATCGTCTCAAGCGCCTCGCGTACCGTTACTCGCTTGCTGTCCATCCGGGCGTAGGCAAAATCTTCCGAAAGCTGGCCTGCCCAAACGCCTGATGCGAGCATCGCCGGGGCAAAGCGCGCGCCTTCCTCGTTGGTCCAGTTCACCAGCACAATGTCGCGCTCGGTTTGTACGTTGTTATCGTTCAGCGTCCGCAGCAGCTCAAGTCCGGCCAGCACGCCATAAATACCATCGTAGTTGCCGCCGAGGGGTTGCGAATCGACGTGCGAGCCGGTCATCACCGGCGCAAGCGCTGGGTTTGTACCCGCGCGGCGAATAAACATATTGCCCATGCTGTCGACGTCGCAGGTGAGGCCCGCCTCCAGCGCCCAGTCGCGAAGCAGGTTACGCGCGATGCGATCCTCCTCGCTCAGGGCCAGACGGGTAACGCCACCGGCGGGAGTGCCGCCGATCTGCGCCATCATCTCCAGCGTTGTCCACAGACGCTCAGCGTTGACCCGAATCATGCCGTGTCCTTTTTACTGCGGTAGCGGAAGTCACAGCATGAGCCGCCCTGCATGATGGTGGTGGTGCGCGTCAGCTCCACGT
This sequence comes from Enterobacter sp. ENT02, assembly GCF_019219165.1. NCBI lineage: Bacteria > Pseudomonadati > Pseudomonadota > Gammaproteobacteria > Enterobacterales > Enterobacteriaceae > Enterobacter > Enterobacter sp. ENT02. Next base: position 216,769 of record NZ_JAHUWD010000001.1, on the reverse strand, counting down.
CCGGCGCGTAGCCCACAATAAATTTCTCATCGCGCGCGCAGGAAAGCAGGTGACCGATTTCACCCAGCCCCATCTCGTGGTACATCTCGGCGTAGCGGCAGCGGGTCACGTTGTAGTTGTACTGCTGGTCGTCGGCGTCGATCACCTTAACCTCAAGGGCATTATCTTTCTCCCACAGATACTGCAGGGCGATAAAGCTCTTTACGTCCGCGCCGTCGGGCTCTTTGCTGGCAAACGCTTTGCCTGCGTCAATCGCGGCCTGCTCAATGGCCTCGCCAATGACCGCCTGTGCGCGGGTTTTTCCTATCTCCCGCACCAGGATTTCATAGATTGGCTTAATAATTTCTGCTTCAATTTTGCGGCGGGCGAGAATGCCCAGCTCATTATTATCACTCATCACATTGCCTCACTGCGGTTACTTGTCTTTCGCGCCGCCCAGCACGGTCTGCGGCTGCCACTTGCCGTCAACGACTTTGTAGACCGTGAACGACGGTGATTTCAGGTTGCCTTCTTTATCAAACGCGATCTGTCCGGTCACGCCCGAATAGCTGATGGCGCGCAGGGCAGGCAGATACTCGGTCGGATCGACGGAGTCGGCTTTTTCCATGGCCGCAACCAGCACGCGGGTGGCGTCATAGGCGAACGGGGCGTGCAGTTCAATATGCGTGTGGTAGCGCGCCTGGTAGGCCTGCTCAAACGCCTTACCGCCCGGCATTTTCTCAACCGGCAGTCCCGGTTCGAGGGCGACAACGCCTTCGCCTTCTTTCTGCGCCAGCTGAAGGAACGTCTGGCTGACGAAGCCGCCTGCGCCCATCAGCGTGGCGTTCATGCCCAGCTGTTTGATACGGCGCGCCAGCGGTGCAGCCTGGCTGTCGACGCCGCCAAAGAAGATCAGATCGGCGTTTTTGCTGCGAATGGCGGTCAGCACGGCGCTGAAGTCCACGGTTTTATCATCGACGTACTGACGGTCGACAATCTTCACGCCCTGAGCTTCCAGCGATTTGATAAATTCGTCCGCCAGACCCTGACCAAAGGCGGTACGGTCGTCGATCACCGCAATACGTTTGGCTTTCAGCGTATTGACCGCGTACTGACCAGCAAACTGTCCGCCGTCATCGTCATGGCCCATTACGCGGAAGCTGGTGTCGAAGCCCTGTTTGGTATAGGCGTGCCCGGTCGCTACCGGAGCCACCTGTGCGATGCCCGCATCGTGATAAACGCGCGCGGCAGGAATGCTGGTGCCGGTATTCCAGTGGCCAACTACGCCCGCCACGCCGCTGTCCACCAGACGTTGCGCCACGGCAACGGCGGTACGCGGGTCAGACTGATCGTCTTCGGACTGCAGTTTGAAAGTCACCGCTTTGCCGCCGATGGTCGGGTGCTGCTTGTTGATGTCGTCAATGGCCAGCTGCGCACCGTTTTCCAGATCTTTACCGATACGGGCAGACGGGCCGGTGAGTGGGCCCGCCAGGCCGATGGTCACGGTTTCGCTGCCAGCGGCCCACGCGGCCGTCGAGGCAAAACCGCTGAGGAGAATAGCGGCGCTGAGCACACTGATTTTTACTGTTTTCATTATATTTCCCTGATGTTGGCTGGTGTGGTTAAACGGGCATTTCGCCCAGGTAAATCTGTGCAATCTGGTCGTCATTGAGCAGCGCTTTTGACTCGCCATGATGGACAATGCTGCCGCTGTCCATCACCCACGCGCTGTCGGTTACTTCAAGCGCGAGCCTGGCGTTTTGCTCGATCAGAAGGAGGGCGACGCCGCGTTCACGCAGGCCGCCGATAACGGCAAAAATGTTCTCCACCATCTTCGGGGCCAGACCCATCGACGGCTCGTCGAGGATCAGCAGGCGCGGGCGGCTTAGCAGGGCGCGGTTAAGCGCCAGCAGCTGTTGCTCACCGCCGGAAAGCAGGCCAGCGAGCTGATGCTGGCGCTCCCCCAGGCGCGGGAAGCGCTCGAAAATGTCATTCATCTCTTGCCTGATGGTGACAGTGTCACGCCTGAGCCAGGCACCCATCTGCAGGTTTTCCAGTACCGTCATTCGGGCGAAGATCCCTCGTCCTTCCGGGACCATGACTAACCCATCCCGGAGCAAGGATTCGGGCCTGCGCTTACGTACCGTTTTACCGTTGAATTCAATACTGCCGCTAAAGTTTTCCAGCCCGGTGATGGCGCGCACGGTGGAGCTTTTTCCCGCGCCGTTCGCGCCGATCAGCGTAGCCTGTTCGCCTTCGTGCAGGGTAAAAGAGACATCGCGTACGGCCTGAATACCGCCGTAATGCACGTCCAGACGTTCAACCTTCAGTAATTCAGACATGGGCGCTGCCTCCAAGCCAGGCGGCAATCACTGCCGGGTCGCGACGCACGCTCTCTGGCGTGCCGCTGGCGAGCGTTTTGCCGTAATCAAGCACCGTCAGGCGATCGCAGATGCCCATCACCAGCTTGACGTCGTGTTCGATCATCAGCAGGGTTCTGCCGTCGTCACGAATACGCGACAGCAGTTCACCGAGTGCCACTTTTTCCGCCGCGTTCATCCCGGCGGCGGGTTCGTCCAGCGCCAGCAGGAGCGGATCCGTTGCCAGCGCCCGGGCAATTTCGAGACGTCGCTGATGCCCGTAGGCCAGGTCGCAGGCACGATAGTGGGCAAATTTTGCAATGCCGGTGTATTCCAGCCAGTGCCACGCCAGCTCGCGCGTTTCGGCTTCTTCTTTACGGGCGCGCCCGTTGCGGCTCAGCGCCGCCCATAAACCGTTGCGGGTGCGCACGTGCCGGCCCACCATGACGTTTTCCAGTACCGACATCTCGTTAAACAGCCTGACGTTCTGAAACGTGCGGGCGATCCCGGCGGCGGTGACTTTTTCAATCTGTTTCGGGTAATAGGGCTTATCGGCAATGGTGAACTCACCGCTGTCCGCCGGATAGAGCCCGGTAATCAGGTTGAAGCAGGTGGTTTTGCCCGCGCCGTTAGGGCCAATCAGGCCGTAGATTTCGCCTTTATTCACGGTGAGCGAAACGTCATCCACGGCGGTCAGCCCGCCGAAGCGCTTGGACATATTGCGTACAGTTAACAGGCTCATGCTTTCACCTCCTTGTGGCGCACCGGCCAGATACCTGAAGGACGAACCAGCATCACCAGCACCAGCGCCAGACCGTAGAACAGCTGGCGTAAAATTTCCGGGTCGACCAGCACCGTGCCAAACAGCGCCTGCTGAACGGGCGCGGCCTGGCTGCGCAGCAGCTCCGGCAGGGCCGTCAGGAGCACCGCGCCGAGGATCACGCCGGGTATATGCCCCATACCGCCAAGTACTACCATCGCCAGCACGGCAATGGATTCCTGCAAGGTAAACGACTCCGGTGAGACAAAGCCCTGAAACGCGCCGAACAGGGCACCCGCCACGCCGCCAAACGAGGCGCCCATGGCAAAGGCCAGTAGCTTGTAGTTGCGCACGTTGATGCCCATCGCGCGGGCCACGTCTTCATCTTCACGAATGGCGTGCCAGGCGCGACCAATGCGCGAATGCTGCAGGCGCAGGCAGACAAACACAATCGCCACAATCACCAGCATCAGCAGGTAGTACCACAGCCACAGGGCGGGCACTTTGAAACCAAACCAGTGATATACGCCGCTGAACTTCAGGCCGAACAGGTTCAGGGTATCGACGCCGGTAATGCCCTTTGCGCCGTTGGTGATGTTCACCGGACGGTCGAGGTTACGCATCAGGATGCGGATGATTTCACCGAAGCCGAGGGTCACTATCGCCAGGTAATCCCCGCGCAGCTTCAGCGTTGGTGCGCCAAGCAGAATGCCGCACACCGCGGCGACCAGAGCCGCTATGGGAATAATCAGCAGCCAGGAGGTGTGCAGCCCCTCCGGGAACCAGACGGTGAGGATCGGGAATACCTCTGACAGGTGCGGGGAGGCAAGCAGGGCGGCCAGATAGGCACCGACCGCGTAAAAAGCGATAAAGCCCATGTCCAGCAGGCCCGTGTAGCCGACCACGATGTTAAGCCCCAGCGCCAGCATGATGTAAAGCAGGGCAAAGTCGATAACCCGCACCCAGTAGTTGCCGCCGATCTGGCTGGCGACCACGGGCGCAATCAGCAGCGCGAGGCAGAACAGCGTCATGCCGGACCAGAACTTGCGCGTCGCCGTTGGCGTTTGGAGTTGTACGGTTGTCATAGTGTTCCTTACGCTCTGTTTGCCACGCGTTCGCCGAGCAGGCCTGCCGGACGGAAGACCAGCACCAGAATCAGCACGATGAAGGCAAAGACATCCTGATAATTGCTGCCGAACACGCCGTGGGTCAGTTCACCCAGGTAGCCCGCGCCGAGTGCTTCAATGATGCCAAGCAGGATCCCGCCAATCATTGCGCCGCGAATATTGCCGATCCCGCCCAGCACGGCGGCGGTGAACGCTTTAATCCCTGGCAGAAAGCCCATGGAGAAGCTGGCGTTACCATAGTTGCTCGCCATCATCACGCCTGCCAGTGCGGCAAAGATGCCGCCGATGGCAAACGTGAGGGTAATTATCGCGTTCGGGTTCACGCCCATCAGCATGGCGACGCGCGGATTTTCCGCCACGGCGCGCATGCCGCGCCCCAGGCGGCTGTATTCGACCAACAGCCAGAGACCGATCATGACGGTCAGCGCCAGCGCCACGGTCACGATGCCGGTGACGGTAACAATCGCAGGGGGATGGGCTTCGCTGCCGGACGTGACGGCGATCGGGCCCATCGGCAGGATCTGCGGGAACATCAGCGGATTTCGCGTCCAGATAATCATCGCCACGGTTTGCAGCAGCACTGAGACGCCAATCCCGGAGATCAGCGGTGCCAGACGCGGCGCGTTGCGCAGGCGTCGGTAGGCAAAGCGTTCAACAGCCATCGCCAGCAGAGCACAGACCGCCATGGCAACCAGCAGCGCAAAGCCCAACTGCAGCAGCAGCGGCAGATGTGGGAAGGTGTTGTTCAGAACGTTAATGGCTGAAAGCGTGGTTAGCGCGCCGACCATCAGAATATCGCCGTGGGCGAAGTTAATAATGCGCAAAATGCCATACACCATGGTATAGCCCAGCGCGATCAGCGCGTAGATGCTTCCCAGCATCACGCCGTTGATCAGTTGTTGTATCAGTGTATCCAACGTGCGTACCCGACAAGTGGCTCTTTCAGCGGCTACCATCCAATAAATGAATAAAATTGTAAAATACACATATATTATTTCTTATGATAAACCGGTATTGCTTTATCTTTATGATTTACATGAAAATATCAAAACCCATTAGCAGGGTGAAAAGCCTAAAGAAATCAATATATGAATAAAACAGAACAGTCGACCGCCGTGTCAGCCTATGCCGAAAGCCGTCTGGCAAACGATCCGCCGCTTCGGGCCGTGCGGGCATTTGAAGCCATTGCCAGGCTGGGAAGCGTAACCCTGGCCGCGCAGGAGCTGGATATCTCCCCCTCCGCCGTGAGCCATCAGCTTAAGGTGCTGGAGGCCTATCTGCAGATGCCACTCACGGAGCGACAGGGGCGAAGGCTGATCCTGAGCCAGCAGGGGCGGGATTACTACCGCTCGATTCGCGCCGCGTTCAACGTGCTTCGGCAGGCGACGGAGCACCTGGTGGAACAGGCGCAAACGCGTCAGGTGACCATCAGCCTGATCCCGCTGTTTGGTATGGGGTGGTTTATTCCACGTCTGCCGACCTTTATGCGCGCCAACCCGCAGACGGAGATCAACGTCGTCTACGCCAACCACCGTAACTACCTGAGCGACGCATCCGATATGTCGATTCGCTTTGGTAACGGTCAGTGGGCTGGCTATCAGAGTGAAAAACTGATCTCCGGCCAGATGGTGCCGGTGTGCAGCCGCGCGTTTTTGCGTATTCACGGCCATATCGATACGCCCGAACAGCTGCTGCAAATGCCGCTGCTGCATGACGAGGAGCGCTCGACATGGCCGCAATGGTTCATGCAGCAGGGGGTGAAGCGTCCCGTGCGCCGCAGTGGACCGATGTTTGAGGATGGCTTACTGACGCTGGCTGGCGTACAGGCCGGGCTGGGATGTGCCCTGATGCGCGAGCCGCTCATTGCTCCGTATCTTGAGAGCGGGGAATTGGTAAAGATCTTTGATTTGCCGATCGACGACGGGCGGGATTACTACCTCTGCGTACGCACTGACTCGGACATGACCGAAGACGGGAAACTGCTGCAAAACTGGCTACGCCGGGCGGCGGGCAGTGAACAGAGCCTGGAATAAAAAAGGCCAGCGACAATGGCTGGCCTTTTCGTACTGACACATCTTAGAACTGGTAGGTCAGACCCACAGCCACGATGTTGTCGGTAGACACTTTGGCATCTTTGGTGAACGTGTTGTCGTCCAGCAGGTTGATTTTGTAATCAACGTAGGTAGACATGTTTTTGTTGAAGTAGTAGCTCGCGCCTACATCAATGTATTCAACCAGATCCTGATCGCCATAAGAACCGATGTCCTTACCTTTGGATTTCAGGTAAGCGATGGATGGACGCAGGCCGAAGTCGAACTGGTACTGTGCAACCACTTCGAAGTTCTGCGCTTTGTTCGCCACGTGACCGTTACCGAACGCGGTCATGTTACGGGTTTCAGAGTAGGTGGTTGCCAGGTAGATGTTGTTCGCATCGTACTTCAGGCCCGCTGCCCAGACTTCTGCGTTTTCGCCACCGGCGTTCAGATCGCTTGCTGCGCGAACCTGACGGTCAGTACGGTCGGATTTCGCATAGGCTGCGCCCGCAGCGAAGCCGTCGAACTCATAGCTGGAAGACAGACCCCAGCCGTCACCGTTGGATTCGGTGATATCGTCACGGTCGTTTTTACCCTGGTACTGTGCCGCAAAGTTCAGGCCGTCAACCAGACCGAAGAAGTCGGTGTTACGGTAGGTTGCAACGCCAGTGGTACGGCCAGTCATAAAGCCGTCGGTCTGGGTCCAGGTATCGCCACCGAATTCTGGCAGAACGTCAGTCCACGCGCCGATGTCGTAAGCAACACCGTAGTTACGACCGTAGTCGAAAGAGCCGAATTCGTTGAATTTCAGACCGGCAAATGCCAGACGGGTTTTGTTACCGTCAGAGCCCTGTGCTTCAGAGCGGTTGCCCTTGAACTCATATTCCCACTGACCGTAACCGGCCAGCTGGTCGTTGATCTGCGTTTCGCCTTTAAAACCCAGACGAACGTAAGTTTTGTCGCCGTCGTTGTCAGCGTCATCAGAGAAATAGTGCAGACCTGTTACTTTGCCGTACAGATCCAGTTTGTTACCGTCTTTGTTAAAAACTTCAGCTGCGTTTACAACGCCTGCTGCCAGCATAGAAGTGACTGCCACTGCAACTAATTTAAGTTTCATCTTAAACATTCCTTATAATTTTCTTAGGTATTTCCTGAGCCAATTTGAACGATTTCTAAACGAGGCGGTTCGTCAATGGCAGACTATTTTTAAAAATCTTGTAGCCTGCTTTCAATAATAAGTTTCAAAATATTAAAGATAATTTCAATTAGTGTGATCCTGATCGGAATAATTGCCGTGAAACCCGCGAATTTGATTAATATTCACACATAAAATGACTATTTACGCGCCATGAATATTGCGCAGTAAATAGTTTGTATATGTTGTAGTACAGGAGGGGAATATTCGTGATTAACGATGTTTTAAGTGTTAGGTGATAATTTTAAGATCAATAAAAACAGTCACATGAAGGTTTTATTGCATCGAATTTATAAAAGGATGTCTGACATATCCAGAAATGTATTATTGCATTCCGTGCTATATAGTTCGTTAATATACGCAGCGAACTAATCACATTGCGTTGTCAGTTTATGTCAATATGAGAAGAGGTGAGGTTACGCCACGAGCCTAATATAAACAGAATTTAAACCGGTCACTCTAATTCTGATAAATATTCTGAGCAGGCTCACATTTTAAATTAATGTTAATTATGTTGCCGGGATGAAAATATTCCCGGCGCGAGGGAATTATTTGCGTGTCGCATACCAGCAAAGGAGCGAACCGGCGCAGACCAGCAGTGCACCTTGCCAGAAAGAGAACGACAGCGAGGAACTTAACAGCACGGCCGCCAGGGCGGCGGATAATACCGGGGTGAAATAGGAGACCGCCGCCAGGACGGTGACGTTGCCGTGGAGAATGCCAATATTCCATGCGGCATAGCCAAACCCCAGCGCGATGCCGCACATGACGAGCTTCACCACCACCGGGATGCTGAACACCATCTCCGGCTGATCGCTGAGCGCATATTTCACCCACAGACTCAGCGCCGTTAGCAAAACGAAAAGGGTGATCCCGTTTTGTCCTCTGGCAAATTTGGCGGTGACGGTGCAGTAGGCCGCCCAGATAAAGGCACCGGCAAATGCCAGAGCATAACTCAGCGGGCTGGAGACGATATTGCGGATGATTTCATCAACGTGTAACCCCTGTTCACCGCCTAATACCCAGCAGACGCCGAGCAATGAGATCGCGAGCCCGGGGATCACCCACACGTTTGATTTCTGCCCGTTGAACAAAATCGCAAATACAATCGTCAGGCTTGGCCAGAGATAATTGACCATGCCTACTTCTATAGCCTGAGATCGCGTGGCGGCATAGCCTAATGACAGCGCCAGGCATATTTCGTAGCTGACAAATAAAACGCTGCCAGCAATAAGATACCGGGGCGAAAACCGTCTGATATCAGGAAATCCTACTGTTACCAGACACAGTAATCCGCTGAGGGTGTATATCATCGCCGCGCCGCCTACCGGCCCCAGCCCTTCGCTCACGCTGCGAATAAGGCCGACCATGGTGCTCCATAACAGTATCGCCGCCAGCCCAATAAGCGTTGCTCTTTTTCTGTCCATGTCGTTGCCATTGCAATAAAAATCAGAGGGAAAATGTAGCGCATTCATCCTGACGCTGTCGCGAATTATTCTCTTAAGCTGTTAATCAAAAAGGGGTATTTGACCGTACCGAAGGTGACTATTTAGGGGGGGAAGGGAGATGACCTTGATTTGACGCAAAAAACACAGGGGCATTGCTGTTAGTTTGCGCCACGAAGTCTTATCAGATAACGAGGACAACAATGGACGTCAGCCGCAGACAATTTTTCAAAATCTGCGCGGGCGGTATGGCCGGAACAACAGCCGCGATGCTGGGATTTGCTCCCAAAATGGCGCTGGCTCAGGCACGCAACTATAAGCTGCTGCGCGCGAAAGAGATCCGTAACACCTGCACATACTGCTCCGTAGGTTGTGGGCTTTTAATGTATAGCCTGGGCGATGGCGCGAAGAACGCCAGAGAAGCGATTTATCATATTGAAGGGGATCCGGATCATCCGGTGAGCCGGGGCGCACTTTGCCCGAAAGGGGCGGGGCTGCTGGACTACGTTCACAGTGAAAACCGCCTGCGCTACCCGGAATACCGCGCGCCGGGTTCCGACAAGTGGCAGCGAATATCCTGGGAGGAGGCCTTCTCCCGAATCGCCAAATTAATGAAAGCCGACCGCGATGCCAACTTTATTGAAAAGAACGAGCAGGGCGTAACGGTTAACCGCTGGCTTTCCACCGGGATGCTGTGCGCATCTGCGGCGAGTAATGAAACCGGCATGCTGACGCAAAAATTTGTGCGTTCTCTCGGCATGCTGGCGGTAGACAACCAGGCGCGCGTTTGACACGGACCAACGGTAGCAAGTCTTGCTCCAACATTTGGTCGCGGTGCGATGACCAACCACTGGGTTGATATCAAAAACGCTAACGTCGTGGTGGTGATGGGCGGTAACGCTGCTGAAGCACACCCTGTGGGTTTCCGCTGGGCGATGGAAGCAAAAAACAACAACGATGCGACGCTGATCGTCGTCGATCCGCGCTTTACGCGTACGGCATCGGTGGCCGATATCTATGCGCCGATCCGCTCCGGTACGGACATCACGTTCCTGTCCGGCGTGCTGTTGTACCTGATCGAAAATAACAAAATTAACGCGGAATACGTTAAGCACTACACCAACGCGAACCTGCTGGTGCGGGATGATTTTGCCTTTGATGACGGGCTGTTTAGCGGCTATGACGCCGAAAAACGCCAGTACGATAAATCGTCCTGGAACTATCAGTTCGATGAAAACGGCTACGCGATGCGTGATGAAACGCTAACGCACCCGCGCTGCGTGTGGAATCTGCTGAAAGAGCATGTATCCCGCTATACGCCTGACGTGGTGGAAAACATCTGCGGCACGCCAAAAGCTGATTTCCTGAAGGTGTGCGAAGTGCTGGCCTCAACCAGCGCCGCCGACAGAACCACCACGTTCCTGTACGCGCTGGGCTGGACGCAGCATACCGTTGGCGCGCAGAACATCCGCACCATGGCGATGATCCAGCTCCTGCTCGGCAACATGGGTATGGCCGGTGGCGGCGTGAACGCGCTGCGCGGTCACTCCAACATCCAGGGCCTGACCGACCTCGGCCTGCTGTCGACCAGCCTGCCAGGCTACCTGACGCTACCGTCTGAGAAGCAGGCCGATCTGCAGACCTATCTGGCGGCGAATACGCCTAAGGCGACGCTGCCGGATCAGGTGAACTACTGGAGCAATTATCCGAAGTTCTACGTCAGCCTGATGAAATCCTTCTACGGTGACGCGGCGCAGAAGGAGAACGACTGGGGCTTTGAGTGGCTGCCTAAGTGGGACCAGGCCTACGACGTCATCAAGTATTTCAACATGATGGATAAGGACAACGTCACGGGATATATCTGCCAGGGCTTCAACCCGGTGGCCTCCTTCCCGGACAAAAACAAAGTCGTTCGCAGCCTGAGCAAGCTGAAGTACATGGTGGTTATCGATCCGCTGGTGACCGAGACCTCCACCTTCTGGCAGAACCACGGGGAATCAAACGATGTCGATCCGGCGTCTATTCAGACCGAAGTGTTCCGCCTGCCGTCTACCTGCTTTGCAGAAGAGGATGGTTCTATTGCCAACTCCGGCCGCTGGCTGCAGTGGCACTGGAAAGGTCAGGATGCGCCGGGCGAAGCGCGTAATGACGGTGAGATCCTCGCCGGGATTTACCATCGCCTGCGCGAAATGTACCGCACTGAAGGTGGCAAAGGCGCGGAGCCACTGCTGAAGATGGGCTGGGACTACAAGCAGCCTGACCATCCTGAGTCAGAGGAAGTCGCCAAAGAGAACAACGGCGTGGCGCTGGCGGATCTCTATGACGCGAGCGGCAACCTGGTGGCGAAGAAAGGTCAACTGCTGAACAGCTTCGCGCTGCTGCGCGATGACGGCACGACCGCGTCGTCCTGCTGGATCTACTCTGGCAGCTGGACAGAGCAGGGTAACCAGATGGCCAACCGCGATAACGCCGACCCGTCGGGGCTGGGCAATACGCTGGGCTGGGCATGGGCGTGGCCGCTGAACCGTCGCGTGCTGTACAACCGCGCGTCTGCGGACGTAAACGGCAAGCCGTGGGATCCGAAACGTATGCTGATTCAGTGGAACGGGGCGAAGTGGGCGGGGAACGATATCCCGGACTACAACACCGCCGCGCCGGGCAGCAACACCGGGCCGTTTATCATGCAGCCGGAAGGACTGGGACGCCTGTTTGCCCTCGACAAGCTGGCGGAAGGGCCTTTCCCGGAACACTACGAGCCGATGGAAACGCCGCTGGGGACTAACCCGCTGCACCCGAACGTGATCTCCAGCCCGGTGGTGCGTATTTACGAAGAGGACGTGCTGCGCCTGGGCAAAAAGGACAAATTCCCATACGTCGGAACAACCTACCGCCTGACCGAGCATTTTCACACCTGGACCAAGCACGCGCGGCTTAACGCTATCGCGCAGCCGGAACAGTTTGTGGAAATCAGCGAAACGCTGGCGAAGGCGAAAGGCATTGCCAACGGCGATCGCGTCACGGTCAGCAGCAAGCGCGGCTTTATTCGCGCCGTTGCCGTGGTCACTCGCCGCCTGCAGTCGCTGAACGTGCACGGTCAGCAGGTTGAAACCGTGGGTATTCCGCTGCACTGGGGCTTTGAGGGCGTGGCGCAGAAAGGCTACATCGCCAACACCCTGACGCCTAACGTCGGCGATTCCAACTCGCAAACGCCGGAGTACAAGGCGTTTCTGGTCAACATCGAGAAAGCGTAAGGAGCGATTCAATGGCGATGGAAACACAAGACATTATCAAACGCTCCGCGACCAACCCGATAACTCCCGCACCTCGCGCGCGGGATTATAAGGCAGAGGTCGCCAAGCTTATCGATGTCTCCTCCTGCGTGGGCTGTAAAGCCTGCCAGGTGGCCTGTTCGGAGTGGAACGATATCCGCGATGAGGTCGGGCACTGCGTTGGCGTCTACGACAATCCGGCGGATCTGAGCGCCAAATCATGGACGGTGATGCGTTTTAGCGAAACCGACCAGAACGGCAGGCTGGAATGGCTGATCCGCAAAGACGGCTGTATGCACTGCGAAGATCCGGGCTGCCTGAAGGCGTGCCCGTCTGCCGGTGCAATTATTCAGTACGCCAACGGGATCGTCGACTTCCAGCAGGACAACTGCATCGGCTGCGGGTATTGCATTGCGGGCTGTCCGTTTAATATCCCGCGCCTCAATAAAGAGGATAACCGGGTATACAAATGCACCCTGTGCGTGGACCGCGTCAGCGTCGGGCAGGAGCCTGCCTGCGTCAAGACCTGTCCCACCGGCGCTATCCACTTCGGCACCAAAAAAGAGATGCTGGATGTGGCGCAGGCGCGGGTGGATAAGTTGAAAGCGCGCGGGTACGAGAATGCAGGCGTTTATAACCCGCAGGGCGTGGGCGGTACGCACGTGATGTATGTGCTGCACCATAACGACCAGCCGGAGCTGTACCACAATCTACCGAAAGATCCGGTGATCGATACCTCGATCAACCTGTGGAAAGGTGCTCTCAAACCGCTCTCGGCGGCGGGCTTTATCGCCACTTTTGCCGGGCTGATTTATCACTACATTGGGATCGGGCCAAACAAAGAGGTGGATGACGACGAGGAGGAGGAACACCATGAGTAAGTCGAAAATGATTGTGCGCACGAAGTTTATCGACCGCGCCTGTCACTGGACGGTGGTGATCTGCTTCTTCCTGGTGGCGGTATCCGGGATCTCATTCTTCTTCCCGACACTGCAGTGGCTGACCGAAACCTTCGGTACGCCGCAGATGGGGCGAATTCTGCACCCATTCTTCGGCGTGCTGATTTTCGTGGTGCTGATGTTTATGTTCGTGCGTTTTGTTCATCACAACATCCCGGACAAGCAGGACATCCCATGGGTGAAAGGGATTGTTGAAGTCCTGAAAGGCAACGAGCATAAAGTCGCAAAGGTGGGCAAATACAACGCCGGGCAGAAGATGATGTTCTGGACCATCATGAGCATGATTTTTGTGCTGCTGGTGACCGGGGTGATTATCTGGCGTCCATATTTTGCGCAGTATTTCCCGATTCAGGTGATTCGCTATGCGCTGCTCATCCACGCCACGTCGGCCATCATTCTGATCCATGCCATCCTGATCCATATGTATATGGCGTTCTGGGTGAAAGGATCGATTAAAGGGATGATTGAAGGGAAGGTGAGCCGCCGCTGGGCGCAGAAGCACCACCCGCGCTGGTATCGTGATGTGGAACGTCTGGAAGCGAAAAAAGAGAGTACGGAAGGGATGAAGTAAGACCTGCGCCGTCGGCTTTGCCCGGCGGCGCTGCGCTTGCGCGGGCCTACCCTTGCTGTATCAGAACCGCTCCTCCACATACCTGAACGGGTATTTCGTGGGTTTTACCTTGCCAATTTTACGCTTCGGCAAGTCGACCTTTTCGACGTGAATGTCTTTATATGGGATCTGTTTAAGCAGGTGCGAAATAATATTTAGCCGCACGCGCTTTTTATCTTCTGAACGCGCCACAAACCACGGTGCCCAGGCGGTGTCAGTGGCTTTAAACATCGCGTCGCGGGCAACTGTGTATTCATCCCAAAGGTTGAAAGATTTAATGTCCATCGGGGACAGCTTCCAGATCTTACGACCATCGTTAATGCGATCGCGCAGACGGCGCTCCTGCTCTTTTGGTGTGACTTCCAGCCAGTATTTCAGCAGGATAATTCCGGCATCCACCATCGCTTTTTCCATGACCGGCGTGCCGTCCAAAAATTTCTCCACCTGCTCCTCGGTACAGAACCCCATCACGCGCTCGACGCCCGCGCGGTTATACCAGCTGCGGTCAAAGATGACGATTTCACCGGCAGAGGGCAGATGCGGCACGTAACGCTGGAAGTAGAGCTGGCTTTTCTCTTTATCGGTGGGGGCGGGCAACGCGACAACGCGGAAGACGCGCGGGCTGACGCGCTCGGTGATTGCTTTGATGGTGCCGCCTTTACCGGCACCGTCGCGTCCTTCAAACACAATACAGACCTTTAATCCTTTGGCGACGACCCACTGCTGGAGTTTAACCAGTTCCACGTGAAGGCGACGAAGCTCTTGTTCATACTCTTTGGTCTTCAGCGCGGGTTTAAACTCCCTGTCTACGCTGGCTTTGGTCACGGTCACTGCTTTCGTTTTATTCTGTTTTGCGTTTCCCATGATAATCCTCATCTCCGAATCGGGTGATGTGCCTGGAAGGAACTAACACTTTGAAGTGTAATGCTGGCCGGCAACCTTCGCGGGAATTTTTGACATACGTGTCTGATAAGCGTGTTTCCCTTCATCAGGTAACGGGTTAGAATGGTGCGAGGGACTGTATAAATAAACAGGGTGGTGCCATGGCATTGATTTTTGAAGGCGAAAAAATAGGTCGTAAACGTTTTACCGGCGAGAAAATAGAAAATGCAATCTTTCGTAACTGCGACTTTTCCGGTACGGATTTAACCAGCTCGGAGTTTATCGGCTGTCAGTTCTATGACCGGGAAAGCCAGCAGGGCGGTAACTTTAATCGGGCGCAACTTAAAGATGCTATTTTCAAAAGCTGCGATTTATCGATGGCGGATTTCAGGCATTCAAATGCATTAGGCATCGAAATCCGTGAATGCAGGGCGCAAGGGGCCGATTTCCGCGGGGCCAGTTTTATGAACATGATCACCACCCGTACCTGGTTTTGCTGTGCTTACATCACAAAAAGCAACCTGAGCTATGCCAATTTTTCGAAGGTGGTTCTGGAAAAATGCGAACTGTGGGAAAACCGCTGGAACGGCGCGCAGATACTTGGCGCTACCTTTAGCGGCTCGGATCTGTCTGGGGGCGAGTTCTCATCCTTTGACTGGCGAGCGGCCAATTTTACCCACTGCGATCTGACCAATTCAGAACTGGGTGATCTGGACGTGCGGGGTATTGATTTGCAGGGCGTCAAACTGGACAGCTATCAGGTTTCCCAGTTGATGGAGCGACTTGGCATCGTTGTTTTAGGCTAACGGTATTCACAGCCTCACTCCACCTTGTCGGCATGAATGTCTTTATACGGGATCTGTTTAAGCAGGTGTGAAATAATATTTATCCGCACGCGTTTTTTATTTTCTGAACGCGGCACAAAACACGGTGCCCAGGCGGTATCGGCGGCTTTCAACATGCCGTCGCAGGCGGACGTATATTCGTCCAGGACGTTGAAATATTTACGTCTGGAATGAAATTCTTTTTCGGCAGGTTCTAAGAAACCACTGATTTTTTGTTGGGGCGATGAAATAGCGTTCACCGTTCTATATAATATCCACGTTTTACTAATTTTTTTTGGTATTTTTCCTGGTATTGTTCCAGCGCTATTTAAGGCTGTTGAATGAGCCTGAATACTATAGCGTAGAGGGAACTATGTCGTTAAACGTGATTTATGTAAGTGCTGATGGCACAAAAGAAGCACAAGGGACTGCGAATAGTCCGATGGATCTGGCGACCGCTGTTTATGCAGGTGGCGAGAATAGCGTTATTGTTTTGTTGAACTCTGCCGGAGTCATTCAAACTTCGGGTGTGGCGCTGTTTAAAAACCAATATATTTTAGGTGAAGGTGCCAGCGCAGTAGTATATCACTCGGATGGTATCACTACCGAAAAGTACACCGCCCCAGGTTCGGGTGGCGCCCAGCTAAACGGTATATCAAAATATAACGCCGTGGTTGGCACCAATATGCATACCGAAGGCCCTGCTGTTGTCGGGGTAACCGCCAGTGGTGGAGTAAACAACGCGGGGATTATTGCTGAGACACGCTATAATTTCGTGTTGTCGGGGCAGTCAAATATGGCCGGTTGGGAAGATGTCGCCGATTTTGATCCTGAATTGCGCGGCGTGCAGGAGCAGGTGAAAATCTGGACTGGTAGCCAATTTGAAAGCCTGACGCCGAATAAAAACACCCATCCGCTGGAATTCGGGGCCGGGTCAGCGAAAAGCTGGGCGGGTTCTGAATTGTCCCTGGGGATCAACCTGACACAGGCATTAGGCTCAGAAGTCTATTTCACCAAGGTCACGGCCGGTGGTACCTCTATCGACCGCTGGCTGGATAGAGACATGCTCGAGCGCGTTTTCACCAACACGCTCAAGGCATCGCAGTCGATTGCTGACCAGGGCTACGCGCCCTTTATCGGTGGCGTTGGCTGGACTCAAGGGGAAAATGATTATGGTCGGCATAATGATTACGACCAGAAACTGCTCGCTTTGCTTGCCCGCATGCAAAACGAATTTGCTATGGAAGATCTCAAATTGGTGGCAAGTGGTACCTCTCCATACCAGGGAGGACCGCAGATAGAGGCTGAGTTGCAGCAGGCGGCCGATGCCTCCGATCATATTGAGTTTTTCAGTATGCAACACTTTCTGCAGTCGTCTAATGGACGGGTACACTTCGATGCGGAAGGATACTCCTATATGGGGTACCAGTTTGCCGTTAATTTCCTGAAAGACCTGATGGGTAGCCCGGTTTCGCAGGAAGATATCACGGGTTATATCCCCCTCTGGTTACGGCCGGTTGCTCCAGAGTCCGGTGATGATCGCGTGACCGTGATCCCTGGTATCACTGAAGATATTGGCAACGTTTTGCTCAATGATCGCGACTATAACCCGCAGATGATCCACGTGTCCGCCGTTGGCAATAGCACAGATGCTGTTGGCGAATGGATTGACCTGGAACAGGGAGGGCGCATCAAGATTTCCGCCGATGGGCAATATATCTTTGAGCATCAGGGGGCCTATGACGGTTTGGCTTTTGGGGAGTCAATACGGATTGCTATTGATTATCAGATCAGTGATGAAACTGCGTTGACCGATCGCGCTCAATTACAACTGGTGATTTATGGTCAAGGGGCTGGAGAGCATAACACTATTCATGGTAACCAGTATAATAATGTACTGCGCGGTGGTGAGCAGAACGACATTATTTATGGTTATGAGGGTAATGACGGTATTTATGGTAATAAAGGCAGCGAGATTATTTTTGCCGGTGCAGGCAATGACATAATTCATGCAGCCCAAAATGGCAATACGGACGATGCTGATGCGCGTCATATCATCTATGCCGGTGAAGGTAACGATACGGTCTATGGGGCCAAAGGGGACGATTTTATTGATGTAAGTGAAGGTAATAATATCGTGCGCAGTTATGGAGGTAATGATGAGATCATTGCTGGCGCAGGTAATGATACCATTTATGCTGCATCAAATAATCGTCAACAGGACAAAGGGTTCACCAAACTGATAAACAGCGGGGCGGGTAGAGACTACATCCAAACCTCGGACAGCGATGATACCATTATTGGTGGTGATGGGGATAAACGTATTTATTCCTATGGTGGTACGGACAGTATCACAGTTGGCAACGGTAACAATTTTATTGCAGCTTATGCCGCTAATCGTAATGACGATATCAATGTCACTAAAACCATCATCAGCGGTAATGGCCGCGATGTGATCGATACGTCTTACAGCAATGACAAAATCATGGTGGGGGATGGTAATAAAGTCATCCGCACTTACGGAGGGAATGACAGCATTATTACCGGTAACGGCAATAACCATATCGATACAGCCAGAAACTATACCGAAGGGAGCGGCAATACGGTCAAGGTAATCACCGGCAGCGGTAACGATGATATTCATACCGGAGCCAGTAACGATCTGATTGATGGGCGCGCGGGTAATAACACCATTTACAGCTATGGTGGTGATGATTATATCAAGACTGGCGATGGTAACGATAATATCTATGCCTATTCCAGCAATCGCAACGACGACATTGGCCGTAGTAAAACCGTGATCAGCGGTGCTGGACGTGACATTATCTCGACTTCCTATAGTAACGACACGGTGATTGTAGATGACGGCCAGAAGAGGATCCATACCTTCGGCGGTAATGACAGTATTACCACGGGTGATGGCAATAATTATATCGATACGGCGGCGAATCGCCGCGCGGGGAGTGGAGATGAGACTCAGATCCACACCGGTAACGGTAATAATGTGATCCACACAAGCAGAACAGATGACAACATTGTGACGGGCAATGGGAATGACACCATCTACGCCTATGGCGGAAATAACATTATTCAGTCCGGTGGTGGCAAGGACGTCATTTATACCTACGATCTCGATCGAAATAATGATAAAGATAAAGTGAACTACATCGACGCTGGCGCGGGTGACGATACTGTCCACGGTACACAGGGTGTAGACACTATTATCGGTGGAGTTGGGGATGATATCCTGTACGGCTCCGGTGGCAACGATATGTTTATCTTCAGTGGGAGTGCGGGTCAGGATATTATTGGTGACTTTAATGTCCTGGAAGACAAGATAATGTTCTCAGATTCCAATGTGAGTTTTGACGATCTGCACTTCCAGGCAGCCAATAACGGCACGGTAGTCTCTTATCTTGACAGCCAGGTTACCCTGCGTGGCGTTGCAATCAGCAAGATTGAAGAAAGCATTTTCATTTTCTAATCCCGCCATCGGCCAGACAATAAGGGCTTGCACCTTATTGTCTGGCCGAGTTTTGTTACCCTTAATGCACCCGTTCCCCTGTGAGAATGCCGCGTGGCGATTCTCTCAACGCTAAAAATCTAATCCGTATGAAACGACCTGATTTAAAAAATGTAGGATAAAGCACCCGATTTAATGGATTAACCTGTCAGCCAACTGATTTGAACTGGCTCACCATACCAGATTGTTTGATAATGCCCGTCGCGAATAGTTAACCCGTGGTCGTGGTATGAAAAAAACAATTTTTTCGTTGGCGCTTGGTACGTTTGGTCTGGGAATGGCCGAATTCGGCGTGATGGGCGTATTGACGGAACTGGCGAAGGATACCGGGATTTCGATTCCCTCTGCCGGGAACATGATCTCCTTTTACGCCTTCGGGGTGGTGATAGGCGCACCGATAGTGGCGCTGTTTTCCAGCCGGTTCTCTCTGAAATCAACATTATTGTTCCTGGTGGCGATGTGCGTCATCGGGAATACCATATTCAGCCTTTCACATTCTTACGTCGGGCTGGCGACAGGCCGCTTAATTTCCGGATTCCCTCACGGCGCGATTTTCGGCGTAGGGGCGATAATTCTCTCCAAAATTGCGCCGCCGGGAAAAGTCACGGTCGCGGTGGCCGGTATGATCGCCGGAATGACCGTTGCCAATCTTGTCGGCGTACCGCTCGGGACGTGGCTTGGGCATGAGTACAGTTGGCGCTATACCTTTTTCCTGATTGCTGCCTTTGATGTACTGGTGATCCTCTCCGTGTTGCTGTGGGTGCCCACTCTGCACGATAAATCAGAGATCAAATTGACCGCGCAGTTTCACTTTCTGAAGAAACCGGAGCCCTGGCTGATTTTCGCCGCCACCATGTTTGGCAACGCCGGCGTCTTCGCGTGGTTCAGCTTCGTTAAGCCGTTTATGGTCAATGTATCGGGTTTCTCCGAAGGCATGATGACCGTCATAATGATGCTGATGGGACTCGGCATGGTGTTGGGCAATCTGCTGAGCGGTAAACTCTCGGGGCGGTTTAGCCCGTTGCGCATTGCTGCCACCACCGACATGGTCATTGTCGCCTCACTGTTGCTGCTTTTCGCCTTTGGCGAACTGAAAACGGCCTCGCTGTTGATGGGCTTTGTCTGCTGTGCAGGCCTGTTTGCACTTTCCGCACCACTGCAAATTCTTCTGCTGCAGAATGCGAAAGGGGGTGAAATGCTCGGGGCGGCGGGCGGACAGATGGCCTTTAATCTGGGTAGCGCTGTAGGGGCATACTTTGGTGGGATGATGATTACGCTCGGCTTTAGCTGGAGCTATGTCACGCTACCGGCGGCGTTGTTGTCCTTCGCTGCGATGACCTCGCTGTTGATGTATGGCCATCTCTGCGCCAAAAAGCGTCAGGCCAACGCGCGGGCGCTGGCCTGATTTTTTTAGGGAAGCCAGGGCTCGCCCAGGGTCAACATCAGACGGTTGGCCCAGGCAAAGAACGCGGCGGATTGCAGCAGATCGAGCTGTTCAAGCGTATCCAGTCTCTGTTTTTCCAGCTCAGCCAGATGGCCCGGCGTGGCGGCCGGTGGCGTGACCGACAGCGCCGCCGCATAGTTGATTTCCGCCTGCCAGCGCGCAGACTGCCCCTCGCTCAGGGCGCGTCCCGGCCTGACGGCCAGAAGGGTTTCCACCGCGCCGTCGTCCTTTGACAGCTGGCTCGCTTTGCGCGCATGGACAGATGCGCAGTAAATGCAGCCGTTGATTTTACTGGCTACCGTCGCGGCCAGTTCGCGTTCAGCACGCGGTAATCCTCCCGGCGTGTAAAAAATCCCTTTATCCGTTAACGTGCGCTGTTCCAGAACTGGCAGGTTGCGACCCAGCAGGCGGAAATAGTCAGATTCCGTATGGCCAAATTTGGCGAGAATGGTCACTTCATCATCGTTAAATTCTGCCAGAGGTTTAGCGGCAATCCATGGCTCCCAGCCCAGCTCTTGCTGGGTGAACGCGACGGGGGCCGCTTTACCCTTGGCAGTGGCTGTGTTGGTGTGCCATGCCCCCGCAACGACGGGCGTATCGCTGGCCGCAATGGGTTTATCATTCAGTAAACGCAGCCCGGCAATGAGTCGGCTCTGGAAACTGACGAAGGCGATCAGCTGAGCAAGGGTGACAATGCCGTCTTTGCTCCATCCCGCCTTTACAAGCGCCTGTAACGCACCGGGTGTGGCGTCGACAGGTGAGAAGGTGAGCAGACGGGCAAAGTTCAGCGCAGCGGTCAGGCGCCCGGAGGTCGGATCGGCCAGCCCAAATCCGGCATAGTGCGCCGCCAGCGCCTCTGCGTTGTGCCATTTTGCGACCTTCGCCGCCACGGCAAAGCGTTCATCCAGCGCAAATGCTGCATCCTGCTGGCTGAATAAAGTCTCATAACTGCCCTGAGCGTGACGCGTGGCGGCGTCCCGCGTGGCCCGCGCCTCTGCCAGCGGCGAACCGGGCACGATTTCCGCCAGTTCGGCGAGAATATCCTGACTTAAAGCCATACGTGTCTCCTCAAACAATGTGGGGGGCGATGTGTTCTGCAATCAATTCAATCGATCGTAGGGTGTCCCGGTGCGAAGGTTCTACCGAATGCACCTGGAATGAGATATCCGTGGCGCGCGCCAGGATGACGTCCGCGTTAAGCGAGTTCAGTACCGTTTCTGGCGACCCGATATGTGCATCGAACTGTCTGCGATAATCCGTGACGGTGTCACCTGTTA
Source organism: Enterobacter sp. ENT02 (assembly GCF_019219165.1). NCBI lineage: Bacteria > Pseudomonadati > Pseudomonadota > Gammaproteobacteria > Enterobacterales > Enterobacteriaceae > Enterobacter > Enterobacter sp. ENT02. The sequence goes on along the minus strand of NZ_JAHUWD010000001.1, from coordinate 195,082 downwards.
CCCTGTGTCCCGCCGCGCGATGCTGTTGCGCCTGTCGGGTTAAGCCCGGCGTCGCCACCTTCAGCGCATAGTCATCGCTGTCGGCGACGAACGCCGTACGTGAGGCCAGGATCCGTGGCGCGATACCGGCGGGTAGCGCGTCAAGATAGGCGTCAACAATCGGGTTTTGGATTTGGTCGAGCGTTAAATCTAACTGTTCAGCGGGGCGAGGCTGGGTACGAGACAGCATCAGCCCATGACCGGCCCGCGCGGCGCGCACGGCACCGTCGACGGAGAAGGTGGCGATCCAGATACGGTCGGCCAGCTGTGGCGCAGGCGGATAAAGGTGGTTATCCGGATGGGTCAGTGAGTCCCCGCGCCAGGCGCTTTGGATCGCGTGCAAATGGTCAGCGAAGACCGCGCCGCGTTCTTCAAACGTCAGGCCAAAGGGCAGAAAAGAGGTCGGCGTGCCGCCGGAACCAAAACCGACTTCAAGACGTCCATTGGCGAGTAAATCGAGCACGGCTGCATCTTCTGCGACGCGGAGCGGGTTTTCCATCGGCAGGGTAATGATGGCCGTACCCAGGCGGATGGTTTCGGTATGCGCGGCAACGTGTGCCAAAAACAGCAGCGGCGACGGCAGCCCGCCTTCGTTTTCATGAAAGTGATGCTGCGCAATCCAGGCGCTGTCAAAACCGTGGCGTTCGGCGTGGCGGATCTGTTCGGTTGCCAGTCGATAGCGCTCCTTTGGCGTGGCGTCGTCAAGCAGGCGAGTGAAAAAGCCCAGGCGTTTTCGCGTCATGCGAACTCCTCCGTAGCGGGTGAAAAATGGGGAATAGCGTCGATCAGTTCGCGGGTATAGTCGTTCTGCGGGGCGTTGAACAACGTCTCAACGGCGCCATGCTCGATGACTTTACCGCCCTGCAGCACGGTGACGGTGTGGGCTATGCGGCGAACCGTTGCCAGATCGTGTGTGATGAAGAGATAGGTCAGCCCAAGCTGTTGCTGCAGCTGCTGGAGAAGCGCCAGAATTTGCGCCTGCACGGTAACGTCCAGCGCGGAAGTAGCTTCATCCAGAACGATAAGGGTCGGCTCCAGGATCAGCGCCCGGGCAATGGCCACGCGCTGGCGCTGGCCACCGGAGAGTTCCCGCGCCGTACGCCCCAGCACGTCAAGCGGCAGAGCCACCCGCTGCGCAACCGTCACCACGCGGGTCCTACGCTCCGCTTTATTGAGACGGGCGAAATTTTTCAACGGCTCTTCAATAATCTCAAACAGCGACTGATGCGGATCGAGCGAGGCAAATGGGTTCTGGTAGACGAACTGGATCCTCTGACGCAGCTGTCGACGTGCCTCCCGGCTGAGCGTGGTGGCATCAATATCATCGATAATCACCCGCCCGCTGTCCGCCTGCTCAAACCCGAGCAAAATGCGGGCAAGGGTGGTTTTTCCCGACCCCGATTCGCCGACTAACGCGTGCGTGCTGCCGCGCGTGACGTCAAAACTGACGTCGTCCAGCGCCTGCAGCTGATGCCCTTTACCCAACGAGAACTGCTTGCTGATGGACAGCGCGCGAATGGCAGGCGAGGCCAGCGGACGTCCTGAGACCGGCGCGATAGTCAGACGCTGGCCCTGTAAATCGCTTAACAGCTGGCGGGTATAGGCATGCTGCGGGGCGCGGACGATATCAACGGTCGCGCCGTGCTCCTGCACTTCACCGTGGCGAAACACCAGCAGCCTGTCGGCGCGCTGTGCGGCCAGCGCCAGGTCATGCGTCACAAACAGTACGGCGGTACCGGACTCCCGGCGAAGGGCGTCCAGCAGATCCAGAATGCGCTTTTGCACCGTCACATCCAGCGCGCTGGTCGGCTCGTCGGCAACGATCACGTCCGGTCGCAGGGCAATGGCGATGGCAATCAACACGCGCTGTTTCATACCGCCGGAGAGCTGATGAGGATACTGTTTCATGCGCTGTTCGGGGTGGCTCAACCCCACTTTAGTCAGCAGGGCAAGCACCTGTTCATGACGCTGGGCGTGGGTCACTTTTTGGTGTAGTTCAATTATTTCACCCACCTGCGCACCGATGGTTTTCACCGGGTTGAGGGAATTACCCGGATCCTGCGGGACGAGGCTAATCCGCGCACCACGAAGGGTATCGAGACGTTTAGCTGACCACTGGCTTATCTCCTCGCCGTTGAGGATGATTTTGCCCGCATCACGCCGGGCGTTGTCGGCCAGCAACCCCATGATCGCCTGTGCAGTGCTCGTTTTACCGGATCCTGACTCGCCCACAAACGCCAGCATTTCCCCCCGTTTGAGGGTAAAGCTGACGTTATGCACCACCTCTTGCCACTGGCGAGCGGTGCGGTAGCTAATCGTCAAATTTTCCACTGAGAGAACGGTCATGAGCGACCTCCGCTAAACTGCTGGCTGATACGGTTGGTGGCCAGCACCACGGCGATGACCACCACGCCGGGGAAGGTGGTTAACCACCAGGCGGTTGAGAGATAGTTACGGCCTTCGGCAATCAGTAAACCCCATTCCGGAATGGGGGGCGGAGTGCCATAACCGAGGAAGCTCAGCGTGGACAGCGCCAGGATAGCCTGACCAAACTGCAGCGTGGCGAAGGCGAGGACGGCGGTTAACGAGTTGGGCAGAATGTGTCGCCACAGCACGGCGAAGAACGTTCCGCCGCTGCCGTACGCCGCTTCGACGTAATCCGTGTGACGGATGCGCACGACTTCACCGCGCGCCAGGCGGGCAAAGCTGGCAATCGAGGCGACGCCCACGGCGATGGCGGCGTTGACGGTGCCAAAACCGAGCAGGATGATCACGGTCAGGGAAAGCAGCAGGGACGGAATTGACAGCAATACGTCAACAAAACGCATCAGCAGAGATTCGACGCGCCCGGCGAACGCCCCGGCTACCACGCCCAGCCCGGTGCCGACCAGCAGCCCCATGGTGACGGCGGCCAGCGCGGCGCTCAGCGAATGCGACGCGCCGTAAACAATGCGGGCGTACACGTCGCGGCCAAGCTGATCGGTACCCAGCCAGTGATCGGCCTGCGGAGCCAGACGCTGCGCCCCGGCAATCCCTTCAATCGGGCTGTAGTGGGTAAACAGACCCGGCGCAACGGCGGCGAGCGCAGCGGCGATAATGACCGCCCAGGCCAGCCAGAGTCCCGGCTGCCACTGCAGCCCTTGCCACGTCGGGACGCGTTTGCGCGCGGCGGCAGCGTAATCGACCAGACTCATGAGGCACCTCCGGTAACGGTTTGCAGGCGTGGATCGAAGAGCGGCATCAGCAGATCCACCATCAGGTTAATCAGCACAAAACCGAGCGCAGAAATCATCACCACGGCCTGAAGCACGGCGATATCCTGGTTATTCACCGCCTGCTGGGTCAGCTGTCCCAGCCCGCTGCGGCCGAAAACCGTTTCGGTGATCAACGCCCCGGCAATCAGTTCGCCCAGCAGCAACCCGGCAATGTTCAGGACCGGCAGCAGGGCGTTACCGGTGACGTGACGCCACAGGACGGCGGTTTCGCTCAGTCCTTTGGCCCGGGCGACGGCGACAAACGGCTGCGCCGCCACCTGGTCGAGACTGCGCATCAGAATCTGCGCCAGCGGGGCGGAGATCGGGATGGCGACAGTGACGATCGGCAGGATCAGCCCCTGCAGCGGCGTCGGGTTAATCACCGGGATCAGCCGCAGCTGAAAAGAAAAGAGCTGGATGAGGGCAATCCCCAGCCAGAACGTTGGTAAGGAGATAAACAGGACCGGCAGAGACTGAAGGGTATTACTCAGCCAGCGCAGACCCGGCAGGCGGGAGGCAAAGGCCAGCGCAAACGCCAGCAGGACCGCGAGCACAAACGCGGGCAGAGCGAGGCTCAGGGTGTCCGGCAGGTTGCTGGCAATCAGCTCGCTAACCGGTACGCCAGCCTGCAAGGAGTAGCCGAAATCACCGTGTAGCATAGCAAGCAGCGTATGAAAATATTGCAGCCAGAGCGGGCTGTCCGCGCCGTACGCCACGCGCATTTCCTCGATTTGTGCCGGGCTTAGTCCCAGATCCGGGTTCTGAAATTTGATCAGCACCGCGTCACCCGGCAGCACCTGGAGCAACACGAACGAGAGGGTAAAGGCAGCCCACAATACCAGCAGGCCGTGCCCAAGACGTTGAAGAAGTGCGTGGCGCATCGTCAGCTCCTCAGTGTTTCTCAATCCACGCGCCGTAGAACGACGGGCGACCAACCGCTTCAAAATTCACACCTTTTAACCACGGCGCACCGGCAAAGACCTGCGGCTCCTCGAAAATCGGAATGACATAAGCGTTGTCCAGAAGATAGCGCTGGGCGTCTCCCGTCAGCTGCAGGCGTTTTTGTGGATCGACCTCAGCAGAGATGTTCACCAGCAGTTCATTCAGCTTATCGTCACGGAAGTTTTTGACCTTGTCGCTGGAGCCGCCTTTTTGCAGCAGCGCGTCGCGGTTAGCGGGGTAGAACATGCTTTTCACCACGTCCGGATCGGCACGGCCCACTTCGGAGACGGTCAGCGGGGTTTTCAGCGGGTCAAGGTTATCCAGCGTGCGGCTGCCTGCGTCACCGGCTTTGACGCTCAGCGCCACGCCCACCTGTCGCCACTGCTGGGCAACCAGCTGCAGTACCTCTTTGTTTTGCGGCTGCGGCAGGGATTCATATACCGTCAATGCCAGACGTTGACCGTCTTTTGCGCGGATCCCGTCGCTTCCCGCTTTCCAGCCCGCCTCGTCCAGCAGCCGGTTGGCTTTAGCCGGGTCAAAGGTCAATTTATCGCTGAGATCGACAAAGCCAGCGGCGGAATCGGCAATCACCGACTTCGCCTGTGGGTAGTTAGGCGAGAAGAGGGTCTCGACCACCTGTTTTGCATTGGTGGCATGCAACAGTGCCTGGCGCACGCGTATATCGGATACCAGCGGGTTATCCGGGCGGAAGCTGATACTGTCATTCACCCCGCGCGTAGGCGCTGCGTAGATTTTATAGCCCTGATCGGTCGCCTGCTTTTCGTCATACGCCTGCACCTGGCGAATAAAGTCGGCCTGACCCGCCAGCAGAGCGCCGACGCGCACGCTGTCTTCCTGGGTGACGATAAACTTGATGCCGTCGAGATTCGCTGGCCCCTGTTGCGCCAGGCTTTTCGGTCCCCACTGGTAGTCTTTGCGGGCTTCCAGCGTCACTTCGCGTCCGAGCTTTTCGTCTTTAACCACAAACGGCCCGGAGCCAACGATATGGCGGGCATCACCCAGCTCTTCGAAGTTGCGCTTCAGCGTGCTGAGCGAGACCAGCCCAGAGCCAATGGTGGCAGTGCCCTGCAGGAACCCCGGCGATGGTTTTTTGAAGTAGAACTTCACGGTCAGCGGATCGACCACTTCACTGTGATCGTAGTTATTGATCACTTCTGACACCGGCAGGCGCTGCGCCTTATTGCCTAAACCGTAGGTATCAAAATTTTTCGCCACGGCGCTGGCGTCCACTGGCGTGCCGTCGGAGAAGGTGATGCCGGGCCGAAGCTTAAAGGTGTATTCGGTTTTATCGGCGTTGGTGGTCCAGCTTTCTGCCACCCAGGGTTCCACCTGCAGCGTTTTCGGGTTCTGCCACGTCAGCTTGTCGGTGATTTGATTCAGAATGCCGCCGTTCGGGTAAAAGCCACCGGCGGGCGGGTAGAGGTTAGTGTGCGCCTGTTGCTCCAGATAGATCAGCGTGCCGCCTTTGACGGGCGCTTCTGCTGCCCAGGCTGTTGTTGTCGCCAGAATCAGCGCCGTCAGCAGCGGCAGACGAAATGGGGTTTGCATGGTGAATTCCTTTGTTATCTTCTTGTTAGCGTCGGATTCATCATCGGGCGCGGGGGAAAACAAGGGAACAAAGGAATTAAGATAAGGATTGCCGGAAAATGGCTATAAAAAAACCGCCCCGGAGAGGAGCGGTGATGAAAGATGATCGGTTATGAACGCAGGTCGATCACCATACGGCCGCGGATCTGGCCCTGTTCCATCTCTTTAAAGATGGCGTTGATATCCTCAAGCGGACGCATCGTCACTTTCGGCACAACCTTACCCTCAGCGGCGAACTGGAAGGCTTCCTGCAGATCCTGACGGGTGCCGACAAGCGAACCGACCACCTGAATGCCGTCCAGCACCAGGCGCGGAATGTCGAGGCTCATCGCTTCCGGCGGCAGGCCAACCGCGACCACGCGGCCACCGGCACGCACGGCATCAACGGCTGAGTTGAATGCGGCTTTTGCGACGGCAGTAACGACTGCGGCATGTGCGCCGCCCGTTTTCTCTTGCACAATTTTCGCGGCATCTTCGCTGCGGGAGTTGATGGTCAAATCTGCACCCATGCTGGCCGCCAGCTTCAGCTGTTCGTCGTTAACGTCAAGGGCGATGACTTTGGCGTTAAAGACGTTTTTAGCGTACTGCAGCGCGAGGTTGCCCAGCCCGCCCAGACCATAAATAGCAATCCACTGGCCCGGTTTGATTCCAGACACTTTCACCGCTTTGTAGGTGGTCACGCCGGCGCAGGTGATGCTGCTGGCCGCTGCAGAATCCAGACCGTCCGGCACTTTGACGGCGTAGTCAGCGGTGACGATGCACTCTTCCGCCATGCCGCCGTCAACGGAGTAACCGGCGTTTTTCACGTCACGGCACAGGGTTTCGTTGCCGGTATTACAATATTCGCAGTGGCCACAGCCTTCGAAAAACCACGCCACGCTGGCACGGTCGCCAACTTTCAGTGATTTCACGCCGGGACCGATTTCCTTCACGATGCCAATCCCTTCATGGCCCAGGATCACCCCGGTTTTATCGCCGAAATCGCCGTTCTTAACGTGGAGGTCGGTATGGCATACGCCACAGCACTCCATCTTCAGCAGGGCTTCCCCGTGCTTTAGCGGGCGTAAGGTTTTTTCGGTAACGTTGACCTGGTGGTCCTGTGTGACAACAGCAGCCTTCATGTGTATCTCCTTGTTCATGATAAGAATCTGCATAGCAGGTGTAATACCCCTTAAGGATTAATACATTAGCCTGGTAATGCAAGGCTGCCGCAACATAATGTCATCATTTGATTCGATTTCAGATTAAGAATACGGCGATCCTCTAATAATTAAGGGGGGGAAATGCTGGCCCGGCGAGGTGCTCGCCGGGCGCAGACTCACAGCTGTGCTTCTATCTCCTCAATCTCTTTACGCCATTGCGCCTGCAGCTGCGGCTTTTGATGCTTCGGCTTGCGCGCCAGATCGTCTTCCAGCAGCGTTTCCAGCGCGACCAGCCGTTCGAGCAGATCGTCATACGGCGAGGGTTGAACTGTCTCAGCGGCGATGACAGGCGCGGTGGGTGTCACCAGACCCGCGCTTTCACGCATCCGCTCAAACACCGCTTCGGCATCGTGCCATTCGCTCAGCGTTCCCTCTTCAATCAGCCAGAAACGGTTGCAGCTTTGGCTGATTAACTGGCGGTCATGGCTGACCAGCAGCACGCCGCCTTCGAACTGCTGAAGGGTTTCTGCCAGCGCCGCTTTGCCTTCCATATCAAGGTGGTTGGTCGGCTCATCCAGCATCAGCAGGCTATAGCGGGCAAGCGTCAGGCCAACGAACAGCAGGCGAGAGCGCTCGCCGCCGCTGAGCGTGCTGACGGTTTGTCCGTGACGCGCCCACGGGAAACCCGCGCTTATCAGCGCCATTTTGCGGTTCTGCGGATCCGGTGCGAACGGCTCCAGTGCGTCAAGCAGCGTGGCAGAGTCCGGAAGTTGATTAAGCGTTTGGTCGTAATAGCCTGGCGACACGCGCGGATGGATTTTCAGCCCGCTTCCTGCGGGCTCATCGGCAAATTGTTGCCAGATAAGCCTCATCAGCGACGATTTGCCGCAGCCGTTACGACCGACAATCGCCACGCGATCGCCGCTTTTCAGCCGTGCCATTTCGATGTTAAACAGTGCCGGTAGCCCGGGCGCAGGCGGGACGTCGAGGTTTTCCAGTTCCAGTAGACGGTCTGCCCGCAGCGCGTCGCCGCGCAGGGTTAACGTCCACTGACTGCCCGCCGTGAGCGCCGTCTGGCTCTCCCTGAGCCGTTCGACCTGTTTTTCCATCTGTTTGGCTTTGCGGGCAAGGTCTTCGTTGTCGTAGACCTTTCCCCAGGTTGCCAGCCGCCTGGCGCTGGCGGTGACGCGGTCGATCTCCTTTTGCTCCGCTTTGTGGCGCTGCGCGTCGCTTTCATCTTTTGCTTCAAGCGCCTTGCGTGCCGCCGTGCAGGGAAGGGCAAAGTAGTGCAGCATCTTATCGCGCAGGATCCAGCTGCCGTTGGTGACGGCATCCAGCAGCTGTCTGTCGTGCGAGACCAGCACGAAGCTCCCTGGCCAGTTCTGCAGGAATTGTTCCAGCCACAGCAGGGTCGGTAAATCGAGGTGGTTGCTCGGTTCGTCCAGCAGGAGCAGATCCGGATCGTGAATCAACGCTCGTGCCAGTAGCAGACGCGTATGCTGCCCGCCGCTGAGCGTTGCGGATTGCAGCATCATATCCTGCGGCGTAAAGCCCATGCTTGCCAGCAGCGTTTCGGCTTTCCAGCGCAGGCTGTCGCGCTCAGCAAAAGGCAGCTGTGCGAGTACGGCATCCAGCATGGTCAGCGGGAAAATGGCGTCCGGGAGATGTTGCTCAACGCGCGCCATCAGGCAGTGCCCGGCCAGCGCTACCGTTCCGACAGCAGGGGAATCTGTTCCGTCCAGCACCTTCAGCAACGTACTTTTGCCGCAGCCGTTGTCGCCCAGCAGGCCAATGCGGTCGCCTTTTTTCAGCGTAAAGGAGAGTGAGTCGAAGAGCGTGCCAAACGCCGTATCAACGCGTAAAGATTGTGCAGTGAGTAAAGTGCTCATTGTTGCTTACCCAAGAGTTACAGGCATGTTTATGCCTCGTCAAACATCGCTGACGATAACTCAGTAAGCCCGAGAGAAGGGATTTCAGGGGTTGGTGTCTTCGCTCAAGCAGAAGTTATCGCAGCACGATACCGATAACGCTTGAGCTGGTGCGATCACCAAATGTATGTGAAACATTGAAAATTTCACGATACAGCATAATTGGCCTCCTTATATGTTTTGAGTTTGTAGGTGACTATCACTATACAACGTTTCTTTGCATATACCAAACAGAGGGGCAGCAGTGCTGCCCAGGATTATCTTTTTCGTATAAAAACATATAGGGCTAGTGTGAGAACTGACGCAATGAATGTGGCTATACCGAAAAAAAGGTACAGAACAAAATCCATGATCAATTCGTCGCCATATATTTCAAAATGCTCCGCAAAAGAGTATTGCGCTTCCGGTGGAATAACTTTATATAGTGTGAGTAGTGAAAGAAACACTGCCGTACACCATAGCAGTGCCAGTAGTACCACCTTCATTAATAAACCTGCACAACGCCATGAGCAATCATATAGTTTCCCAGTTGCTGCCCTCCCGTTCGAAGCAAGGCTGATGCCAGAACCTTAAAATCGCTCTGACTGTAAAGCGTGATACATCCCTTACTTAATCCAGATGGTCCGATAGGGTGCAATCTGAATTCTCCTCGCCTTATCCCGTTCACAAAAGTCTCATCATTTATCAATCCGTCATCGCGATACAAAGCAAACCACTCGCTCCGATTGGAACCCGTGAAAAATGCATTGACACTGTCCTTTGTTTGAGTATACCAACCACCTAATCCACGCAATAGTATGAAATATCGGCCCGGAGGGAGAGGGCCTATGTCGGGTAGAGACGCGCTTTCGGGACGATTTGTTGCATTACCATTCCCAGAAAATGCAGGGAAAAAACCCACACCGGGCACAGACAATGTTGCATACTTACCGCCGTTAAGGTGGAAATAACACTGCAGGAGGTTCATGAACGATCATTCCATGAATCAGCGAAGATGATATTACCGTCACAATGCCGCCACGTGATTTTCTCATAGCGTAGGGAAATATTTTCAAGATGGTTATGTTTTTCCATCGCTGGATTTTTTACGTCATGCATTACCGGGCATATTGAGACAACTTTAACGTTCTCCAGATACATGTTGAAGTACTCGACCTCCTGACCAGCATCATTGATCTTATACCACTTAAACTCGGCACTTTTCAGCGTTTGGCCTTTTGCCACGGCCTTGTATAAATAAGGGCTAGAACTGTCAAACTCCTTTTCAAATACCAGCGCACTATGAACGCGTGTACCCGTTATTTTTCCTGTCATGTTATCTGTTGGCAGATGCAGCCCATGACCGAACCCTAATATCTCGATACTTCCCTCGCGATCTTTTACATCAACAGCGCCTTTGATATCTGCGCCGCCGTCATCTTTAAGCCAAAGGTATGCCGGAATTGCCATTTCAAAACTCCTTTTTCAATTAATGAATTTAGTGATGCGGAACGTTACTAAACCTTTAAAAGAAATTGTTTATTAGGCAAGGAATGCTATGCAAAATATTTATATTTCAATGAGATATGTATTATTGTTGGAGTATTGATTTTCAAAATAATGTTATGGGGAATGCTGTAGAAGCGGCAAACAAAATCAAGGGAGTAGGGTGTTGACATCCCCTCTCCCTTTTGAGGAGAGGGAACGGTCGGCGTGCAGAATTAAATCGAGGTACGGCGATAGCTGCGGTATTCAGGCTTCCAGAAGTTGTCGTCGATGGCCTGCTGCAGCGCGTCGGCAGAGGTTTTCACCGCCACGCCCTGCTGCTGCGCCATTTTACCTACCGCAAATGCGATAGCGCGTGACACCTTGTGAATGTCTTTCAGCTCTGGCAGCACCAGACCTTCGCCGTCATTGACCAGCGGAGAGTGGCCCGCCAGGGTTTCGCTTGCCGACATCAGCATTTCGTCGGTAATGCGGGATGCGCCGGAGGCGATCACGCCCAGACCAATGCCCGGGAAGATGTAGGAGTTGTTGCACTGGGCAATCGGATAGGTTTTATCCTTCCACACCACCGGATCGAACGGACTGCCGGTCGCGACCAGCGCGTTACCTTCGGTCCAGGCGATGATGTCCTGCGGCGTCGCTTCCACGCGCGAGGTCGGGTTAGACAGCGGCATCACGATAGGGCGTTCGCAGTGCTTGTGCATCTCGCGGATGATCTCTTCGGTAAAGAGACCGGTTTGTCCGGAAACGCCGATCAGAATATCCGGCTTCACGTTGCGCACCACGTCCAGCAGGGAAAGAACTTCGTTGTCGGTATCCCAGTTTTTCAGGTTTTCGCGCTTCTGCACCAGCTTGGTCTGGAAGGGCAGCAGGTTCGGCATACCGTCGGTCAGCAGGCCGAAACGGTCAACCATAAAGACGCGGGAGCGGGCCAGCTCTTCGCTTAACCCTTCACGCTGCGTCTGGGCGATAATCTGCTCGGCAATACCACAGCCCGCAGAGCCTGCACCCAGGAAGACGATTTTCTGGTAGCTCAGCTGGCTACCGGCTGCGCGGCTGGCAGCGATCAGCGTGCCTACGGTCACCGAGGCGGTGCCCTGGATATCGTCGTTGAACGAGCAGATCTCATCCCGATAACGGTTCAGCAGCGGCATCGCGTTCTTCTGCGCAAAGTCTTCGAACTGCAAGAGTACGTCCGGCCAACGCTGTTTCACGGCCTGGATGAAGTCGTCGACAAACTGATAGTACTCATCGTCGGTTATACGCGGATGACGCCAGCCCATGTAAAGCGGATCGTTCAACAGCTGCTGGTTATTGGTTCCGACATCCAACACCACCGGCAGGGTATACGCCGGGCTGATGCCACCGCAGGCGGTATACAAGGAGAGCTTGCCGATTGGGATCCCCATCCCACCAATGCCCTGGTCACCAAGACCCAGAATACGTTCGCCGTCGGTCACCACGATGACTTTAATATTGTGGTTTGGCACGTTCTGCAGAATATCGTCCATGTTGTGACGGTTCTGATAAGAGATAAATACCCCACGGGAACGACGATAGATCTCAGAGAAACGTTCACAGGCGGCACCCACCGTCGGGGTGTAGATCACCGGCATCATCTCTTCGAGATGGTTTTGCACCAGGCGATAGAAAAGGGTTTCGTTGGTGTCCTGGATGTTGCGCAGGTAGATGTGTTTGTCGATTTCCGTCTTGAAGCCCTGATACTGGATCCAGGCGCGCTCTGCCTGTTCTTCAATGGTTTCAACCACTTCAGGCAAGAGGCCAAGCAGGTTAAAGCTGCCGCGCTCTTCCATGCTGAAGGCGCTGCCTTTGTTAAGCAGGGGAAATTCGAGTAAAACGGGTCCGGCGTATGGGATGTATAAGGAACGATGTTTTTTCAGTTTGTTGTCCATGTCACTCACTCTTTTTATGAAGATCCGTCCCTGACACTGCTGTTTGTCATCTTTCTGGCCTGTGCTACGGGGTGCGGTCGGGCGGTATTATAAAGGAGCTAAATATTAATTACCGCAACACATAAACAAAAACACCATCGGGATTACCGATGGTGTCGTAAATATCTTACTGGAACTTACTTGCCTGCGTGGCGTTTTCTGCCCGTGGCGTGGGTGACCTGCGTTTCACTGTCGCCCTCAATCACCACTTTACGTTGGTTTGAAAGCTTGTAGTTCAGTCCCAGAATATGGCGTGCCTGACGGTTCGATTTCATGTTAACTCCTCAATCCTGTTGATAGTTTTAAGGACAAGCTTGCTTACGCAAACGAAATGTAACCCCTTAGGTTGCAGATCCAGCTTAGCAGGTTTTTACAAAGGTGCGTTTCGCCCGCTAACAACATAGTTAATGGTCTGCTGGTAGATGTCACTGAGGATGTCATTGTCTGTGGATTCCACCCACTTGGTCAGTTCCATCAAAATGTCATCTTCAGTCACAGCACCGTGCTCGGCGTGAAGACCCTGCGCAATGGCGTTAACGAGTTCCGGTTGTGCTGCTGTAGTATTTGCCGGGTAATAAGTAAACATGCTGCCTCCGTGTCGTTGTCTGTTTAATGTTACGGCGTGCAAAAATATAATTCACATTCAGAATGGCAAATATTTCCGGCGCTGTGTGTAAGATTCATCTTAGAATTAAAAAAGTCATAAGTGCATGCTTTTATGTGCTTTTAAAAAGAAGGGGGAATCAATGGGAGAGTGGGTAGATATTTGCTGGTTGCTCCTGCTATCACGGAAATATAGCAGGAGCAGAGTTTAACTTACCACTTCATTTCGCCGGTATTCACCTTAGCGCTTAACTCAAGAGAACTGACTTCGGCCAGGTCCGGCTGCTGTTTTTTCATCGCGGCAATCACGCCAGCAGAATCCTTATGCTTAGCCAATGCCTGTTCAAACTGCTGCAGATACGTGCGGGTAAAGTCGATAGCGCCGGTTCCGGCAGGCGGCGTACCGAGGTAGTGGCCCGGGATCACGCGCTCTGGCTTGTGCGCGGCCATATTATCCAGGGTTTCCTGCCACTGCTGACGGCGAGCCGACGTTTGGGTATCCGCTGTCCAGACGTGAATGCCCCAGGAGACGCCGGTGCCGCCGAGGATAGTCTTCGCTGACGGGATCCACACATAGGCCGCGTAGCTGTCTGGCTCCTCAATATCGATCTTTTCTCCATCAACCATAAACGTGGTGGACGCGAGCACCTGAGGGACAACCAGTTCCGTTGGCGCGCCATCTTTCATCTGCGGACCCCAGAAGGCGAGTTTGGCGTCTTTGGTGGCTTTGATATGGTCAACCACATGCTGCGTGGCCACCACTTTGGCATTCGGGAAAGCTTTCACCAGCGGCTGAAGGCCAAAATAGAAATCCGGATCGCCGGAGGTGATCACAATCTTGTTCAGTGTTTTCCCGCTTTTGCGGATTTTTTCTACCAGCGCTTCGCCATCTTTCACGCTGAACTGCGCGTCAAACAGCACCGCCTCTTTCGGGCCGGAGACCAGCGTGGAGGAGACCGCAAAAATGCCTTTTTCCTGCGGGTTATAGGTATCAATGGTTAACGGCGCGGCAAACACAGCCGGAGTAAAAAGGGTGGAAAGCAGGGCAAGGTGAGTGAATTTCATGCTGTTGTCTCTGTTGTTCAGGAATATCGCTATTGTACGGATATTCGCATTTGCCAGAATTCCTGAAACAAGACATGCTTTGTTTCATAAATCGAGCAAATGGAGTGTTGTATGGATCGCGTTATTGCTGCTCAGGTCTATAACCGAATATGCGAGCTGGGGAGCCTGAGCGCGGCAGCCCGCGCGCTGGGTATTTCTCGCCCAATGGTCAGCCGCTATCTGGAACAGATGGAAAAGTGGGCGGGAACGCGGCTGGTAAACCGCTCGACGCGCAAGCTGACGCTGACGGCGGCAGGGGAAAAGGTGCTGCAAAAAACGCGCACGCTTTCGCAGCTGTCGCAGGAAATTGAAGATCAGTCGGCAAAAGATTTGCCTTCAGGCACGCTGCGGGTGGCCTGCGCGCATTTTACCGCTATGCACATTATCGCGCCGGTGCTGCCCGATCTGCTGTCCCGGTTTCCGCAGCTGCGCGTTGAGCTGGACGTGAACAACCATCCGGTGAGCCTTGTCGGAGAACGGATTGACGTGGCGATTCGCATCACGGATAACCCGGAGCCGGGAATGATTGCCCGCAGGCTGGGTGAGTGCCGCTCCGTACTCTGTGCATCGCCGCAGTATCTCGCTACCCACGGCACGCCAGTACATGCGGATGACTTAGCGCAGCACAACTGTCTGCACTACAGCTTTTTCGCTGGCCAGTCGTGGCACTTCCTGACGCCGGAAGGGGAAAACGTCAGCGTCGCCGTAAGCGGCAACCTCAGCGCCAGCATCTCATCGTTGTTGATGGATGCGGCAGAGAAGCACTGCGGCATTGCGATGCTGCCAGAGCAGGAAGCACACGCCGCGATTGAGCAGGGTACGCTGGTCCCGTTGCTGAGCGGGCTGAAACCCAAAACCTTAGCCATCCACGGTATTTATCAGTCCCGGGAATATCAGCCCGCAGCACTGCGCGTCTTTCTGGACGAAATTGTGCGCTATCTGTCAAACGACGCGCGGCAGGGCTGATGGCTATTTCGCATTCAGCCAGGGGGATGACGTGCTCCAGAAGATGATATCAGCGCCGAGATAATTCTCTGCAAACTGCACAAACTCATTTTTAGTGAACGGGTTACCGGTCGCCGGGTTGCGGTAGGTCAGGGTTGGCTCCTGAACGGCCATGGCGACGAGGGCCAGTTTACCTTTGTACTGATTGAAGAACGGATAAGCGTTCTTCATGTGTGCCTTGCGGTTGGGAACGATATCCGGGCCGCCGAGGCCAATGTTATTGGCGCTGGCAAAGGCAAACAGGCGTCCCATGTAATTGCGATCGTTATTCCACTCGCACGGCCAGAAGTTGACATACTGCACGACATGGGATTGGCTGAATGCCTTTCGCGCATAGGCCAGGTTTTCCATTTCTCCGGCAAAATAGCTATCACATGAAAATCCCTTTGGTGGTTTTTTCTCGTCAAGATCTATCGCCGTTTCGGGGAGATTCACGCCATACACCCGGCCATCAAATTGCTTAGCAATGGCCGCCAGTAGCGCCTGGTACCGCTGGCGCACGGCGGGATCCCACTGTTGAGCTACCCAGCCCGAGCCAACCGGTTTACCTTCCCCTGGGTTATCAAACTGCGGCGCAATGCCGCCGCCATATTGCTTATCCTTCATCAGATAGTCAGGAACATAGCGGGCATCTTTTTCGAAAAAACGATCCTGAATTTGAATAAAGAGTTTTTTATTGGCGGCCTTGAGGCGCGCCAGATCCTGTTCAATCTGCGAGAAGTCATAGCTGTCCTTCTCTTTTTCCAGCGCGCGCCAGCTGTAGACGATCTGCACACCACCGATGTCGCTTCGCGCAATGAGAGGGAACGCCGCGTCGAGATCGCCTGAACTGGTATAAATAAAGTTTTCCGGCGTCTTTGCCAGCAGAGACAGCGACATAGCCAGCGTCGTTACCGCGAGGGCCATCCTGATTTTTAGTGTCATATGTTTATCCTTGTTGTCGGTAGGGCAGAGGTAAGTTACGGAATTGTCTGGGTTCAGGAGAGTGCCAGAGGCATAGTCTATACTTAACCCTTTGTAAGCCAAAAGGAGAGCAAGAATGACGATTCATAAGCACGGTTCGGCACACTGGTCTGGTGACATCAAATCAGGAAAAGGGACGGTTTCAACGGAAAGTGGCGTCCTGAATCAACAACCTTACGGCTTTAACACCCGTTTTGAAGGCGCTAAGGGCACGAACCCGGAAGAGTTGATTGGCGCAGCGCACGCCGCCTGTTTCTCAATGGCGCTGTCGCTGATGATTGGTGAAGCGGGCTTCACCGCGGATTCCATTGACACCACGGCGGATGTCTCACTGGACAAGGCCGACGGTGGTTTTGCGATCACAAAAATTGCGCTAACCAGTAAGGTTACCGTACCGGGTATTGACCCGCAGAAATTCGACGGCATCATCCAGAAGGCCAAAGCTGGATGCCCGGTATCGCAGGTATTAAAAGCGGAAATCACGCTGGACTATAAGCTCAACTAAGTCTAAAGCCGGGCGCCCGCCCGGCTAGCCCTTCAACGCTGTCGGGAACACGTCACCCAGCCACGTAATAAATGCCTGCAGGCGATGCGTCAGATGCCGGTTCTGCGGATAAACCACGTGAAAAGGATAATCCGCAGGACGCCATTCCTGAAGGATTTCAACTAACGATCCGGTTCTCAAAGAGGAACGGGCCGCGTAGCCAAACGTCTGAATAATTCCCAGCCCCGCGACCGCCGCCGCCAGGTGCGCATTGCTTTCGTTTACCCCAAGATAGTGCGGCACGCTGATGTCCAGCGCCTCGCCGTTTTCTCTGAAGCGAAAAGGAAACGCCCGTCCGGTTACGGGTGAGAGATAGCTCACCAGCTTGTGCCCATTGCGCAGCTCTTGCGGGTACGCGGGAATGCCGTGACGCTTCAAATAGTCGGGTGACGCACAGGTCACCCTTTCCGCCTCCCCGATGCGGCGGGCGATCAGCGTTGAATCATCAAGCGGGCCACCGCGGATCACGCAGTCCACGTTGCCGCCTATCAAATCTACCGGGCGGTCAGCCACGCCCAGATCGATGCGAATATCCGGATACCGCTGCATAAAGTCCGGCAGCAGGGGGATCAGCACGTCACGCGCGGTGGAGCCGCCGACGTCAATACGCAAATGCCCTTTGGGCGTACAGCAGGAGGCGCGAAACGAGGTGTCGATATCCTCAATATCAATCAGCACCCGCATGGCTTTTTCATAGTATTCCGTCCCCTCCAGCGTCGTCACGACGCGGCGGGTCGTCCGGTGCAGCAGCCTCGTTTCCAGATGCGTTTCCAGCGATTTAACCAGCTTGCTTAGCGTGGCGATCGGCATGTTCAGAGAATCTGCCGCACGCGTGAAGCTGCCGGATTCGACGACTCGCGTAAACGCCCGCATCGCCAGTAATTGATCCATGCGATCCCCCGGATTATTTCTCTGTGTGAATAGTCATTTTCATTTTTGCCCATTTTTCACCAATAACGCCAGCGCTAAAGTGTGTTCAACCCAACCCCCTCATTAAAGGTGAATACAATGAACACAACGCTCGCAGGAAAAATCGCACTGGTCACCGGAGGCAGCACAGGTATTGGTCTGGCAACCGCGCAGGAGCTGGCGGCACAGGGTGCTAAGGTCTATATTACCGGTCGCCGCCAGGCTGAGCTGGATGCCGCTGTCACCAGCATCGGTGCCGCTGCCGTGGGTATCCGTGCAGACGTCTCTTCGCTTGCCGATCTCGACCGGATCTACGCCCAAATTGCACAAGAAGCAGGTCACCTGGATATCCTGTTTGCTAACGCAGGCGGCGGGGACATGCTGCCGCTCGGGGCCATCACCGAAGAGCAGTTTGACCGGATCTTCGGCATTAACGTGCGGGGCGTACTGTTTACGGTACAAAAAGCGCTGCCGCTGTTGGTCACCGGCTCATCCATCATCCTTACGGGGTCGACCGTATCGGTGAAAGGGACCGCCAACTTCAGCGTGTACAGCGCCAGTAAGGCCGCCGTGCGTAACTTTGCCCGCTCCTGGGCACTGGATTTACAGGGGCGGGGCATTCGCGTCAACGTCGTCAGCCCTGGTCCGGTCAAAACCCCAGGACTGGGTGACCTGGTGCCAGAATCCCAGCGCCAGGGGCTTTACGACGCGCTGGCCGCTCAGGTTCCGCTGGGCCGCTTAGGGGCACCGGGAGAGGTCGGTAAAGCTGTGGCGTTTCTGGCCTCCGACGCGGCCAGCTTTATTAATGCCGTCGAGCTGTTTGTCGACGGCGGAATGGCGCAAATCTAACCCGCATTTCTCCAGCAGCGCACGTTTCGGCCCTCACGCGAGGGCTGTAACGGTTGAGGACGTTCACACCCCTGCGTTGCCATCGGGCAGCGGTCGCGAAAATAACACCCTTCAGGCAGATGGCGGTTACCCGGAAGGTCCGTTTTACGCAGCGCCAGCGCTTCATCCAGCGGCACGCCGGTTTTCGGGACGGAGTCCAGCAGCAGCCGGGTATACGGGTGCTGAGGATCCCCCAGAACCTGCGCGGCGCTTCCCAGCTCAACGATTTGCCCCAGATACATCACCGCCACGCGGTCGCTCATGTGCCGGACCACCGAGACGTTATGCGAGATCAGCACATAGGTGAGATTGCGCTGCTGCTGCAGCTTGATCAGCAGATTGAGGATCTGCGCCTGCACGGAGATATCCAGCGCGCTGGTGGGTTCATCCAGCACGATGACGTCAGGATCGGAGGAGAGCGCGCGGGCGATGGCGATGCGCTGGCGCTGGCCGCCCGAAAACGCGTGGGGGAGTCGCTCGAGGTATTCCGGACGAATCCCGACCTGCAGCGCCAGATCTTCAGCAAGCTGGCGACGTTCACGTACGCTGCTGCGTTTTTGCACCCACACCGGCTCGGTGATAATCCGCCAGACCGGCAAGCGCGGATCGAGCGACGAGAGCGGATCCTGAAACACCATCTGCATATCGCCAGCATGGTGTGTCCGCTGGCAAACGCCGGTACTGGGTTTGAGCATCCCCATCAGCAGCTGCGCCAGCGTGCTTTTGCCGCAGCCGGACTCTCCGACAATGCCCAGCGTTTCGCCCCGATGGAGCTGGAGATCCAGCCCGTTGAGGGCGTGAACCTGCTCGGTAACGTGCCCAAGCCAGTTTTTGCGCGCGGTAAAGTTCACGTGCACGCTGTTCAGTTCCAGCAGAATGTCAGACATGGTGTGCCCCCTGTTGCGGGTACCAGCATGCCGCCTGTTGGCCTTCAGCGCCATGTGGCATCAGGCGGGGCGTTTCGCCGCATTTTGCGCCAGCGGCAAAGCAGCGCTCGCGAAATGCACACCCGCGCGGAAGCTGGCTGAGGTTCGGTACCGTGCCGGGAATGGCGGGCAGAACATCGCGAGGTTGGCCGTTTTCCGGTGCGCACTGCAGCAGGCCGATGGAATAGGGATGAACGGGATGATGTATTAACGTCTGCGTGACACCGCTCTCTATCACGCTTCCTGCATACATCACGTACATCCTGTCACAAAGCTGCGATACCACCGCCATATCGTGGCTGATAAACAGCACTGAGGTGCCGCTGGCGCGCGCTTTATGCTTCAGTAACCGCAGCACCTGCAGCTGGACGGTCACATCCAGCGCGGTGGTGGGCTCATCCGCAACGATAAGCTCCGGCTCGCAGGAGAAGGCAAGGGCAATCATCACCCGCTGACGCATGCCGCCGGAAAGCTCAAACGGATAGCGCTCCATCACTCTGGCCGCGTCGGGGATTTGCATCTCCTCCAGCAGGCTGATGGCTTTTTGCTGTGATTCGCGGCGGGAGAGCGGCTGATGCTGGCGGATCACCTCCACCATCTGTTTGCCGATGCGCCGGGTGGGATTGAGCGCCGTCATCGGCTCCTGAAAAATCATCGCCACCTTCGCGCCGCGCCACTGGCGAAGCTGTTTTTCCGTGGCGTTCAGCACGTCTTCACCCAGCAGAGTGACCTTTCCGTGATGAACACGGTAGCTGCCTTCCGGCAGCAGGCGCATCGCCAGCATCGCCGTCACCGATTTGCCCGAACCGGACTCGCCCACCACGCCGACGATTTCCCCGCGTTTGATCTCCAGCGAAACGTGGTTAAGCGCATGAACGTCTCCGCGAAAAATCGGGAAGCTCAGGTGTACATCTTCTATCGCTAAAACGGCATCACTCATCACTGCTTTCCTCCCGATTTCGGATCCAGCAGGTCGCGGATCCCATCGCCAAACAGGTTAAAACCGACAGCGGTGATCAGAATCGCCGCTCCCGGAAAGGCGCAGTACCACCACTGGTCAAGCACGTAGTTGCGGCCAACGGCGACCATCGCACCCCATTCGGCGGTGGGCTGCTGCGCGCCTAAACCAATGAAGCCCAGCGTGGCGGCCATCAGGATCGCGCTGCCGATATCCAGTGAGGCCTGCACAATCAGCGGCGGCAGGGCGTTGCGCAGGATGTGCCAGCTGATCAAGTGCCATCGCGAAGCGCCAAAGGTACGTGCGGCCTGCACGTAGGTAAACTGACGCACCACCAGCGTTTGCCCGCGCGCCAGGCGGACATAAAACGGAATGCGCACAATCGCAATCGCCAGCATCGCGTTAAACAGGCTCGGACCGAGCGCGGCGGCCAGCGCCATCGTCAGCACCAGCGACGGGATGGAGAGCATAATGTCCATGATCCGCATGATAATGGCGTCACCGCGCCCGCCCAGCACGCCGGACAGACAGCCGAGCAGCGAGCCAATACCGCCCGCGATCGCCACCACGGCTAACCCTGCGGTAATGGACTGCTGGCTGCCAATCAGCACCCGGCTGAACAGATCGCGGCCCACTTCATCGGTGCCAAACCAGTGTTGCGCAGACGGTGCCTGCAGGCGGGCGGTCAGGTCGAGCGCGTTCGGGTCGTGCGGTACGATCCACGGTGATGTCACCATCAGCGCCAGCATCAGCAGCATTATCACGCCGCCAATCAGCGTGAGCGGGCTTTGGCGCAGCATCCAGAACAGCTTTGCCCAGTTGATGCGCTGCGTTGCGGGTTTTACGGGGACGGACGTTTCCTGAGTTAACATCATTCGGCACCTCCGCGCCCGATTCGTGGGTCAATCCACAGATAGAGCAGATCCACCACCAGATTGACGAAGACATACGCCAGCGACACCACCACCGCGAATCCCATTACTGCCGGGAAATCCAGCGCCTGTATAGAGGTCACCACCCAGGCACCCATTCCCGGCCAGGCAAAGACGGTTTCGGTCAGCACCGCACCGTAAAGCAGATCGCCCAGCGCCAGCCCGAGCACCGTAATCGACGGGATCATCGCATTGGGCAGAGCATAGCGCAGGACGATGTACCAGCCCGGCAGGCCGCTGGCGCGGGCGGTGCGGATATAATCCTCGCTAAGCTGCTCCAGCATCGCCGAGCGAACCTGTCGCGCTACAATTCCCAGGTGAACAAACGCCAGGGTGAGCGAGGGGAGAATCAGGTGCTGCAGCGCGTTGAAAAACACCTCGCCGTTGCCTTCCAGCAGCGCATCCAGCAGATAAAACCCGGTCACGTGCGTGGGCGGATCGAGCCAGTCATCCAGCCTGCCGCCGCCCGGGAGAATTTGCAGTTGTCCGTAGAACAGCACAATCACCCCCAGCCCCAGCCAAAACGCGGGCGTGGAGATGCCGGTCATCGCCATCAGCCGCACCAGGTGGTCCAGCCAGCGGTTACGGTAGACCGCGGATAAAATGCCCAGCGGCACGCCAATCACCAGCGCCAGCAGCAGGGAGCAAAAGGCCAGTTCCAGCGTGGCGGGAAAAAAGGCCTTCAAATCTTCCGCCACCGGCCGCCCCGTGCGGATGGAGGTGCCTAAATCACCGTGCGCCAGCGCGTCCACGTAGCGACCAAACTGGACCCAGAGCGGCTGGTCCAGCCCCAGCTGCTGGCGGATGCTCTGGACCATTTCGTCGCTGGCGCGGTCACCGGCCAGCAGGCGGGCCGGATCGCCGGGGATCATGTGTGAAATAACAAAGGTGATAATACAGACACCGGCCACCACCAGAAGTAACCCCCAGCAGCGCTGGCGCAGAATGCTCCAGAACGTCATACATTTTCCCCCGGCGAGAGCCGCTACTTGCTCATGGTGGCGATGTTGAACACCTGCTCGAGCATCGGATTAAAGGTGAAGCCTTTGACCTCTTTGTTCATCGCCAGCTGGTAGTTTTTCTGGAACAGATAAACGTAGGCCGCCTCGTCAATCACCACTTTTTGCGCCTGCTGGTAGTCCTTGGTGCGCTCGGCCTGGTCAGTGGTTTTCAGCGCCGCCTGAAGCAGGGCATCGACCTCTTTGTTCTCATAGAACGAGCGGTTGCCCGGCAGCCCTTTTTTGTCCGATTCGAACCAGTAGTTCATGAACATATACGGGTCGGCAAAGTCCGGGCTCCAGTTGCCGATGGCGATGTCGTAATCGCCTTTGCCCACGCGGTCGCGCATGGTGGCGTTGGCCAGTTTCTCCAGCTTGACGTTAATCCCGAGCTTGCCGAGGCTCGCCTGAGTGGAGAGGGCGATCGGCTCCCAGTTGGGATCGTTGTCGGAATAGAGGAACGTCAGGCTGGCGGGTTTATCCTTCACTTTTTCCAGCGCCGCTTTTGCTTTGGCCTCGTCAAAGCTGTACTGCATGGCGGTGGCGTCATAGCCCCACATGCCGTCCGGGATCGGCCCGCGCATCTGCTTGCCGTTGCCGCTCAGAATACCTTTCACCATCCCCTGATAGTCCGTCGCCCAGGAGACAGCCCGGCGTAAATCAGCCTGGTTCATCGGCGCTTTGCTGTTGTTCAGATAGAGATAGGTCACACGCAGGGACGGGTATTCCGCGACGGTCACTTTGCCTTCCTGCTTGAGGGCGGAAAGCTGATCCACCGGCAGAGAGTCGGCGATGTCCAGATCGCCACGGGAAAGCTGCAGGCGGCGCGATGCGCTCTCGCCAATGATCTTCACCGACACGCGCTTAAAGTGCGGCTTGTCGCCCGGCCAGTGTGGGTTAGGTACCAGCACCAGCTGCTGGCCTTTCTGCCAGCTTTTCAGCATAAACGGGCCAGATCCCGCCGTGTTCTGCGCCAGAAAACCGCGTGCATCATCGGCGGAATTGGCTTTCAGCGCCGCCGGGTTAATGATGGAGGCCCCGTCGTTCGCCAGCGTATAGAGGAACGGGGCAAACGGCTGGCTGAGGGTAAATTTCACCGTGTGCTCATCAACCGCATCAATCTTGAGATCTTTCGGGAAGGCTTCCGACGGGCCCTGAGCGATTTTCAGCAGACGTTCGAAGGATAGCTTGACCGCCTCGGCGGTGACCGGCGTACCGTCGGAGAATCTGGCGTTGTCCGTCAGGGTAAATGTCCACTCTTTCTGGTCGTCGGACGCTTTCCAGCCCGTCGACAGATCGCCTTCCACCTCGGTCGTGCCCGGCTTGTATTTCACCAGACGTTGATAGGACGGGTAGGTGACCGTCCAGTCGTTGTTATCAATTGTCACCGCCGGGTCAAGGGTTTGCGGATCGGCCGCCTTGCCAATCACCAGCATATCTTTGGGAACGGCTGCCAGTGCAGCGGTAGAAGTTAACGCCAGCGTAGCGGCGATCAGGGTGGTAAGAAGCGTTTTTTTCATGGCCGGGCTCCAGTATTAACGTGCAGCGTGTGTGGTCGAAAAACAGGGAAATTGGTCGTCTAACAGCGGGTAGCCTGCGGCGTTTGGCAGCTCGAAATGCCACCATTCGCTGCTGATGCCCACGAATCCGCCGCCAAACATAATGGCGTTGAGCAGCAGGCGGTTGCGCTGTGCCTGCGGCGGTACGGAAGGGTGATACGGATGCGAGCGGTCGTGCATTTCGTCAAACCCGGCGCCCATATCCAGCACGTGACCCCGTTCATCCATCAAGGTGACGTCGATGGCGGTCCCCCGGCTGTGGTTCGAGCCAATGGCCACATCAACCACGTATTCCGGGTTTGGGCATGCATCCCACAGCTGCGCCTGGGCCTCGTGCGGACGGTAGGCGTCGTAGACCACCAGTTTCAGTCCGGCCAGGGTAGCAATGCCGATCGATTTCGCTAACGCGGTAGCCGCATCGGTATGCAGCAAGCATCGAGCTTCCTGATAAATCGGCCTGCCGGTGATGTTGTCATCGGTGGCGTATTTAAGATCGATATGCAGCGCGGGAAACGTCTTCGCCACATCAACCAGTTGATACTCGTCGGACATTGATCCACTCCTTTAGCGTTCGAATTGACCAAACTCTTGTTGTAGCTGTCGGTTTACCGCGAGGCGTTCCGGCAGCGCTTCACCCAGTGCTTCCACCACGCCCGAGAGCAGCAGGTTGAACAGGCAACTGACGGGGGCAAGCGAATCCCAGAAGTGTCCGGTATCGGTTTTCACCTGCAGTAAATCGATAGGGTAATCCCGCGCCCACGGACACCAGATATCGGTAATGAGCGCCATCGGAATGCCTTTTTCACTCGCGACGCGACAGTACTGACGGGCGATAGCGGAGTAAGCGCGGGTATCGGTCAGCACCACGTAGGGGTTGGCAAATCCGGAGTTCAGGGACTCCACCCAACTGCCGGATAACCCTTCTGAGTAGCTCACGCGCGGGCGCAGATATTCCAGATGGCTGAAGAACGCATTAGCGATCCCGCGCGTCGACTGAATACCCAGCACAAATACCGCGTCTGCACGGGCAAGCTGATGGACCACCTGCCTGAAGGCCTCGCTTTGCGCCAGCTGGTACACCTGCGTAATCGCGTCGATTTCCAGGGAAAGCGAGTGCTGAACGCGGTCCGACAGCGGTTGCTGCTGTTGCCACGAGTCAAGACGCTCGTTCATACCCCAGGGCTGATAAGGGTCGCGCAGGCTTTTTTTTGCATCGTCAAGATTGCGGTAGCCCAGCTTGCGCAGGAAGCGCCCGACGGTGATCCCGCTGGTCCCGGTAATCAGCGCCACGCTTTCTGCCGTTTCAAAGGGGATCTGCGCGGCGTGCGCCAGCATCCAGCTTGCCACCCGCTTTTCGCTTGGCGTGAGCTGACTGAAGGTCGCTTCGATACGGCTCAGCACTTCAGGTTGTGTCGTCATACCGCCTCGCTGTTAACTCGCTGTCAATTGCCGATTTTTTGTTACCTGATTAACAATGCAGGACGCGTGCCATGTTCACAGAGGGGGTAAAACCCGCTATGCAGCAAAGTTAATGCAATATTTGTTTAACCAATGATCAACATTTGTGCAGCGTAGTTCACTTTTGGTGCATTGGTCGAAGCGGAGGAGAATGATTTTGGTGAATACGTCAGTGCCTTCACATTTTTGTTAAGATTGAAGGACACTGAGCTGGAAAGGAAAATCGGCATGGCGAATTGGCCCTGGCGTGTCAGCGTGCGGCTGATCGCGTTCGCAAAGAAAAGTATCCTGGTGTTGGGGATTATCCTGTTTGTACTGCTCGCCGTGCGGGTTTATCTCTCGCAGCAGGGGCCGGAACTGCACCGCTGGCATACCTGGCGCGCGGATGAAATGTCCGTCCAGGAGATGGACAAGGCAAATTTCGCCCAGTACCTGACCCGCGAAAACGCCATTTTCAGCGCGCTGGAAAACGAGGTGACGGCGAAAACGGAAGCAGAAGAGAAGACCCCTCTTAACCGCTACAACCGCCAGAGCCTGGTATGGCCAGGACAGTTTTCACCCGATGCCAACCGTTCATTTGTGCTGATGCCAAAAGGCAAACCACGCGGAGCGGTGGTGCTGCTTCACGGACTGACGGATTCGCCTTACAGCGTAAAACACCTTGCGGTTAACTATCAGCAGCACGGTTTTGTCGCCGTTGTTCCGCGCCTGCCCGGTCATGGCACTGCGCCTGGTGCGTTAACGGATGTCGACTGGGAGATGTGGATGGCGGCGACGCGGCTTGCCGTACGTGAAGCGACGCGTCTGGCGGGTGACGCAGTCCCGCTGCATCTGGTGGGGTATTCCAACGGCGGGGCGCTGGCCATGAAGTATGCCCTTGATGCGCTCGACGCCCCGACGTTGCGTAAACCTCACCAGCTGGTACTGCTGTCGCCCATGATTGGCGTCACGGCGTTCGCCCGTTTTGCCGGATTCGCCGGGCTCCCCGCGATGTTACCGGCATTCGCCAAAGCCGCGTGGCTCAACATTGCTCCAGAATATAACCCTTACAAATATAATTCGTTTCCGGTGAACGCGGCGCGACAGTCGTGGTTACTTACGCAGGCGTTGCAGCAGCAGCTTAGCCATGATGCACAGAGCCACCGCCTCGACCAGCTCGCGCCGGTGATAGCGTTTCAGTCCATCATGGACTCTACGGTCAGTACCCGGGCGGTGGTGACGGGGCTGTTCGACCAGCTTCCGGCAAACGGCAGTGAACTGGTGGTGTTTGATATCAACCAGGCGGCGAGCTTCCGTCCGTTGTTTAAACCCTCTTCATGGACAGCGCTTGCCGATCTCCTGCCTGCGGTAAAAAGGCGTTACAGTGTCACGGTGGTGACTAATCGCGGTGTAAACAGTGATGACACGGTTGCTAAGATTACGCCAGCGGAGAGTATGCGTGAAACGGTCGTCCCGCTGTCGATGCTGTATCCGCAAGAGGTCTATTCGCTCTCGCATGTGGCCATCCCGTTCCCTCCTGAAGATGATCTGTATGGCCGTCAACCGGAGGTCAAAAACCGCTATGGCATCAGCCTGGGAACCATTGCGCTGTGGGGCGAGACATCGGTTCTTAGCGTTGGGAAGGATGCGCTCATGCGAGTCACGTCGAATCCGTTTTACGACTATATGCAGGAGCGGATTAACCGGCGCATCGACGGAAATTAATTGGTTTAATGAATAGATTAGGCCGCAAGGGGGAAGTATGTTATACACAAAATCATTCATGCTGGATCAAGGCGGCGAGTCTGAGAATCCCCAGGAGCTTACTGAAGTAAGTGACTGGGGTGAACAGACGTAGCCAACGCAGAGGCAGCTTGAAGGATGAAGTGTATAAACAGTAACTTCCAGACGTTTACCTCATATTCGGACCCCGATTCTGTGCTTACTACTCTCATTTATCGAAGCCAGTTGAATTTATCCTGCAGCTCTGCAGAGCTCAGCGCGCTGGTTGAAAAGGCCAGGATCCGTAATACGGGGGAGAACATCACCGGTATTCTTCTCTCGAATGGAAGCGAAATCCTGCAACTTCTCGAAGGGAAAGAAGAGAGCGTGGTGAAACTCTTCCATAAAATCCGCGCAGATGAACGGCATGCAGGCGTGGTCGAGCTTATGCGGGATTACGGTCCGCGCCGACGTTTCGACAACGTCGGCATGCTGCTGTTCGATCTGCAGGTTCAGTCGCAGAAAGAGGTTCTGGAATCGGTTCTACATTACAGTAAGCTCGAGAGTTATCTGACATCTGACGATCGGGTGTTTAAATTTATCCAGTCGTTTATTACCGGCGATAAATCGACATCGTCTGGCTCGCATTACGAACCGGAGAAATGGACGCTTTCCCGCGAGAGCACGGATTTTGGTGATGCCTTAGGGCTGTTCGCGGATCAACCCTGCCAGTTTGCCCTTCAGCCGATTGTCGAGCCCTCGGAAGGCAAAATTAGCTCTTTTGAAGCGCTGATCCGCGGAAATGACGGCGGAAGCCCGGAGCATTTCTTCAATGCTCTCGATCCGGATAAGATTTACGAGGTCGATCTGCAAACCAAAGCGTATGCCTTCGCGCTGGCCGAAAAACTGGGGATCGGGAGTCATAAACTTGCAGTGAACCTGCTGCCAATGTCGCTGGTGAATGTGCCTGGCGCGGTTGAGTTTCTGGTCGAACAGATCGGCAGGTATGGTTTACAGCCTGAACAGGTCATCATCGAAGTGACCGAAAACGAGATGATTTCCGGTTTCAATAAGTTTAATAGCGCCATTAAACAGCTGCGTGCAGAAGGGATTGGTCTGGCCATTGACGATTTTGGCTCTGGCTATGCCGGACTTTCTCTGCTGACCCGATTCCAGCCGGATAAAATTAAAATCGACCGGGAGATTGTCAGCAATATTCACCTGAGCGGCCCGAAGCAGGCGATTGTGCGCTCAATCATTAGCTGCTGTACCGACCTTGAAATTACCCTGGTGGCCGAAGGCATCGAGAAGCTCGAAGAGTGGTTCTGGCTGGAGTCTGCCGGAATACGCCGTTTTCAGGGCTTTTTGTTTGCTCGCCCACAGCTGAACGGCGTGTCTGATATTAACTGGCCGCATATGACGCGTTGATCACGCATTCCATACATTTCCTCCTCGACTATTTCCCCCTCATGCCAGGCTGTGCTTAAATAGCTAAAACGGTTTAACATTGTTTAGCAAAGAGGGTGACATGAAAAAGATCTGGGTTCTTGGTGATGCCGTAGTGGATCTCCTGCCAGATGGGGAAGGCAGGTTATTGCAATGCCCCGGCGGCGCACCGGCAAACGTGGCGGTTGGTGTGGCGCGGCTGGGGGGAAACAGCGCGTTTATCGGCAGAGTGGGCGACGATCCTTTTGGCCGCTTTATGTATCAGATATTAGCTGATGAGAAGGTTGAGGTGCAGCAGATGCGCCTTGACCCGGCGCATCGTACCTCTACGGTGGTTGTCGATCTGGATGACCAGGGCGAACGCTCGTTTACCTTCATGGTGCGCCCGAGCGCCGATTTGTTTCTGGAACCCGCCGATCTGCCGTCCTTCAGCGCCGGTGAGTGGCTGCACGTCTGCTCCATCGCCTTAAGCGCAGAACCGAGCCGCTCAGCGGCGTTTCAGGCGATGGCCTCCATCAGAGAAGCGGGCGGTTACGTCAGTTTCGACCCCAATATTCGTCCGGATCTCTGGGCTGATGAGAACGAACTTCGCCGCTGCCTCGAACTGGCTTTGCAGCACGCAGACGTGGTCAAACTCTCCGTTGAGGAGCTGACGTTTTTAACCCACGACGCTCAGGTAAAAACCGGGCTGGAGTCACTCATGCGCCGCTGTCCGGCCCGTCTGGTGCTGGTCACGCTGGGCAAAGAGGGCGTTATCGCCTGGCATGATGGCGCCGTGAAACACTATCCGGGAACCTCCGTGGAGTGTGTTGATACGACCGGAGCAGGTGATGCCTTCGTGGCCGGTCTTCTCTACGGACTGGCCGCCGGTCAGGAACTTGTCCCGGTCATCGGACTCGCGCAGCGCTGCGGCGCGTTAGCCACGACGGCGAAAGGGGCAATGACCGCGCTGCCTTACCATCACGAACTGTAATTCCCCCCCATGGCCGCCCGTCGGCGGCCTGAATTGTTGCCTCGATCACACAAACTAAATCGGTTTAGCAAAAAACATTGCCGATCCAAATTTCACAGGTTTAGTATCAGCAACCTAAACCGGTTTAGCACTTTAGCACTTTTAATAAATTCTTTTAGGGATGCGACAAAATGTATAAAAAACGCAGACTTGCCGTGATGATAGGCATGCTGGCCGGCAGTACCTCTGTTTTTGCCCAAACGGATATGACAAGCATCGAAGCGCGCCTTGCCGCGATGGAGCAGCGCCTCCAGGCTGCGGAAACCCGCGCACAGGTTGCCGAGAAACGTGCCACGGCGGCGGAGCAAAAAACGCAGCAGCTGGTGGCGGCACAGCAGCAGGCGCAAACCACCACTAAGGAGGTGGCGCAACGTACCACGGTGCTGGAGAAAAAAGCCGACCAGAGCAGCGGGTTTGAGTTCCACGGCTACGCCCGTTCGGGCCTGCTGATGAACGACGCGGCCTCCAGCAGTAAAAGTGGTCCATACCTGACGCCAGCCGGGGAAACCGGTGGTGCGGTAGGGCGTCTGGGTAACGAAGCAGACACCTACGTTGAGCTGAACGTGGAGCACAAACAGACGCTCGACAGCGGGGCGACCACCCGCTTCAAGGCAATGCTTGCCGACGGTCAGAAGACCTATAACGACTGGTCCGCCGATACCAGCGATCTCAATATTCGTCAGGCCTTTGCCGAACTGGGAAATCTGCCAGATTTTACCGGCGCGCTAAAGGGCAGCACCTTCTGGGCGGGTAAACGATTCGATCGCGATAACTTTGACATTCACTGGCTGGACTCCGACGTGGTGTTTCTCGCCGGAACCGGCGGCGGCGTGTATGACGTGAAGTGGAACGAGAACCTGCGCAGCAACTTCTCGATTTATGGCCGCAACTTTGGCAGCGAAGAGGAGATCGACAATAACGTTCAGAACTACATCCTCAGCATGAACCACTTCGCCGGTCCGCTCCAGGTCATGGTCAGCGGCTTACGCGCGAAGGATAATGACGACCGTAAAGACAGCAGCGGCGATCTGATTAAAACCGATGCGGCGAACAACGGCGTGCACGCCCTGGTCGGCCTGCATAACGAGAGTTTCTACGGGCTGCGTGAAGGTTCCGCCAAAACGGCGCTGCTCTACGGTCACGGTCTGGGCGCCGAGGTCAAAAGCATCGGTTCGGATGGCGCGTTGCTGTCGGAAGCCGATACCTTGCGCTTTGCAAGTTACGGTGTCACGCCGCTCGGTGGTGGCTGGCATATCGCGCCTGCCGTGCTGGCGCAGAGCAGCAAGGACCGCTACGTGAAAGGCGACAGCTATGAGTGGGTCACCCTGAATACGCGCCTGATCAAAGAGGTCACGCAGAATTTCGCCCTCGCGTTCGAGGGTAGCTATCAGTACATGGACTTAAACCCGGAAGGCTACAAGGATCGCAATGCGGTTAACGGCAGCTTCTACAAGCTGACCTTCGCCCCGACGTTAAAAGCGGGCAAGATTGGCGATTTCTTCAGCCGTCCGGAGCTGCGCCTGTTTGCCACCTGGATGGACTGGAGCAGCAAACTGGATAATTACGCCAGCGATGATGCCTTTGGCAGCAGCGGCTTCAACGCTGGCGGGGAATGGAACTTTGGGGTTCAGATGGAAACCTGGTTTTAACCCATCACGCTCCCGCCTGGCGGGAGCGTTTCGCACATCATAAAAAAGAAGTCAGGCAGAGGTATCTATGGATTTTAATCAAATCGCCCGCGAGCTTATTCCGCTGCTCGGTGGCAAGGAAAACATCGCCAGCGCCGCCCACTGCGCAACGCGTCTTCGTCTGGTGCTGGTCGATGACGCGCTTGCCGATCAGCAGGCTATCGGCAAGGTTGAGGGTGTAAAAGGCTGTTTTCGTAACGCCGGGCAGATGCAGGTAATTTTTGGCACGGGCGTGGTCAACAAGGTTTACGCGGCGTTTATTCAGGCGGCGGGTATCAGTGAATCCAGCAAGTCGGAAGCGGCGGATATTGCAGCGCGCAAGCTCAACCCGTTCCAGCGCATCGCGCGTCTGCTCTCCAATATTTTTGTGCCGATTATTCCGGCGATTGTGGCCTCGGGTCTGCTGATGGGGCTGCTCGGGATGGTGAAAACCTACGGCTGGGTTAACGCGGACAACGCGCTCTACATCATGCTGGACATGTGCAGCTCGGCGGCGTTTATCATCCTGCCTATCCTGATTGGCTTCACCGCCGCACGCGAATTTGGCGGCAACCCCTATCTGGGGGCCACGCTGGGCGGGATCCTGACGCACCCGGCGCTGACCAACGCCTGGGGCGTGGCGTCCGGCTTCCACACCATGAACTTCTTCGGGCTTGAGATCGCCATGATTGGCTATCAGGGCACGGTGTTCCCGGTTCTGCTGGCCGTCTGGTTTATGAGCATCGTCGAGAAAAATCTGCGCCGCGCGATCCCGGACGCGCTGGATCTGATTTTGACGCCGTTCCTGACCGTGGTGATCTCCGGCTTTATTGCGCTGTTGATTATCGGCCCGGCAGGGCGCGCGCTGGGCGACGGCATCTCCTTTATCCTGAGTACGCTCATTGAACACGCGGGCTGGCTAGCCGGGCTGCTGTTTGGTGGGCTTTATTCGGTGATTGTGATCACTGGTATTCACCACAGCTTCCACGCCATCGAGGCAGGGCTGCTGGGTAACCCGTCGATTGGTGTTAACTTCCTGCTGCCAATCTGGGCCATGGCGAACGTGGCGCAGGGCGGTGCCTGTCTGGCGGTGTGGTTCAAGACAAAAGATGCCAAAATCAAAGCCATTACCTTACCCTCGGCGTTTTCTGCGATGCTGGGCATCACCGAAGCGGCCATTTTTGGTATCAACCTTCGCTTTGTAAAACCGTTTATCGCCGCGCTGATTGGCGGCGCGGTGGGCGGCGCCTGGGTGGTGTCGGTCCATGTCTATATGACCGCCGTTGGCCTGACCGCTATTCCGGGAATGGCCATCGT
Source organism: Enterobacter sp. ENT02 (assembly GCF_019219165.1). Lineage (NCBI taxonomy): Bacteria > Pseudomonadati > Pseudomonadota > Gammaproteobacteria > Enterobacterales > Enterobacteriaceae > Enterobacter > Enterobacter sp. ENT02. The sequence continues at coordinate 162,742 of NZ_JAHUWD010000001.1, read as the reverse complement.
GCAGGCCAGCTCGCTGCTCAACTATATTATCGGCATGGTGATTGCGTTCGGCGTGGCGTTTACCGTCTCGCTGCTGCTGAAATATAAAACGGACTCTGAATAATGACTTTCGCTTCCCGCTGGCCTGCGATATTGCAGGCCGTCATGAAGGGCCAGCCGCGCGCGCTGGCCGACAGCCATTACCCCGCGTGGCACGCCGTGCCCGTGACGGGGCTGATGAACGATCCCAACGGTTTTATCTGGTTCGCCGGGCGCTACCACCTGTTTTATCAGTGGAATCCCCTGGATTGCGATCATCGCTACAAATGCTGGGGACACTGGAGTTCAGCGGATCTGGTGCACTGGCAGCATGAGCCGCTGGCGCTGATGCCGGATGAAGAATATGACCGCAACGGCTGCTACTCCGGCAGCGCCGTGGACAATGGCGGCGAACTGACGCTGTGCTACACCGGCAACGTGAAGTTTGACGACGGCAGCCGCACCGCCTGGCAGTGCCTGGCCGTCGAACAACCGGACGGAAGCTTTAAAAAACGGGGCCCGGTGCTGCCGCTGCCGGACGGTTATACCGGACACGTCCGCGACCCGAAGGTGTGGCAACACGACGGGGAGTGGTACATGGTGCTGGGCGCACAAGACGTGCAAAAGCACGGCAAAGTGCTGCTGTTCACATCCAGTGATTTACAGCGCTGGCAGCCTTGCGGCGAGATTGCCGGTCACGGCGTCAACGGCCTGTCGGACGCAGGGTATATGTGGGAGTGTCCGGACCTGTTCGGGCTCGACGGGACGCACGTGTTGATCTGCTGTCCGCAGGGGCTGGCGCGCGAGCCGCATCGCTACCTCAATACCTATCCGGCGACCTGGATGAGTGGGGCGTTTGACTATCAGCGCGCGACGTTTGATCACGGCGAGTTACATGAACTGGACGCCGGGTTCGAGTTCTACGCCCCGCAAACCACGCTGGCGGAAGACGGACGGCGTATCCTCATTGGCTGGATGGGCGTGCCGGACGGGGAAGAGATGCTCCAGCCGACGCGAGCCCATGGCTGGATCCACCAGATGACCTGCCCGCGTGAACTGCGGTATCGCGACGGCAGGCTGTGGCAAACGCCTGTTCGTGAACTGGAAACGCTGCGCGAGACCGAATGTCAGTGGCAGGGTGCTGCCCACGGTGCGCCCGTTCTGGATGCGACGAGTCTTGAGTTTGAGCTGGAAACGGCGTGTGTGAATGTGGATTTTGCCGGCGCGATGCGCCTTCGCTGGGATGAGAAGGGGCTGCGTCTTGAACGTGCCAGCCTGAAAAATGGCGAAACCTTGACCCGGTACTGGCTGGGTGACGTTAACCATTTACGCGTGCTGTGCGACCGTTCCAGCGTTGAGATTTTCATCAATCATGGCGAAGGGGTGATGAGCAGCCGCTATTTTCCTGCTCATCCGGCTCAGGTGTGCTTCGAAGGTGCGTCCGACATCACATTACGCTACTGGTCGCTGCGCCGCTGCATGATAGAATAGGGGTTTTGGCAGCCGGATCTAAGTCGTTGTGAGAAAAACAAAACGCGTCACAATTAAAGACATCGCGGAGCTGGCGGGGGTTTCAAAAGCCACCGCCAGCCTGGTACTGAACGGACGCAGCAAAGAGCTTCGGGTGGCGGAAGAGACCCGCGATCGCGTTCTGGCAATTGCCAAAGAGCATCACTATCAGCCGAGCATTCACGCCCGTTCGCTGCGTGATAACCGCAGCCACACCATTGGTCTGGTGGTCCCGGAGATCACCAACTACGGTTTTGCCGTCTTTTCTCACGAACTGGAAACACTGTGCCGCGAGGCGGGTGTTCAGCTGCTGATTTCCTGTAGCGATGAGAATCCGGGGCAGGAGACCGTGGTGGTCAATAACATGGTGGCGCGCCAGGTAGACGGTCTGATTGTGGCCTCCAGCATGCTGAATGATGCGGACTACCAGAAACTGAGCGAGCAGCTGCCCGTTGTCCTCTTTGACCGCCATATGAACGATAGCTCTCTGCCGTTGGTCATTACCGATTCGATTACCCCCACGGCGGAACTGGTGGCTGAGATCGCCCGCCAGCATCCTGATGAGTTTTATTTCCTCGGCGGGCAGCCACGGCTTTCCCCGACGCGGGACCGTCTGGAAGGCTTTAAGCAAGGTTTACGCGAGGCCAACGTCGAACTACGTCCGGAGTGGATCATTCACGGCAACTATCACCCGAGCTCCGGCTACGAGATGTTCGCTGAGCTTTGCGCGCGCTTAGGCCGTCCGCCTAAAGCCCTCTTTACCGCCGCCTGTGGCCTGCTGGAAGGGGTATTGCGCTATATGGGGCAACATAACCTGTTGCAAAGTGATATCAGGTTAGCCAGTTTTGACGACCATTATTTGTATGATTCGCTGACGATACCGGTTGATACCATTCGCCAGGACAACCGCCAGCTGGCGTGGCACTGCTTTGATCTGATTGGGAAATTGATCGACGGTGAGGCACCGCAACCTGTGCAGCGGAAGCTGGATGCCACCCTTCAGCGGCGCTATAAGTCAGCGGTATAGCCCCGGCCAATACATCAATAACTTTAATTAATTTAAGTTTTGGAACAGCCGATAACCATAAGGAATAATTTTCCTTGAGGTATTGGTTTATGTCGTTGAAGAAGTCGTCCCTGATTGTCCTGTTCTCACTGCTTTTCTTCTTTGTTGTCAGCACTGCTACCAGCGTTGGCCTCATCATTAAAAGTAATAATTCCCTGGATAACGTGAACAAAGAGATCCAGGTTGTGCTCTCCATTATTGACCCTATCAACCATAGCCGTACGCTGCGCGTCAGGGTGATGGAGTACGTGAAGATGGTGGAAGCGGGCAATACTGCCGATGAGGCTGCCAAGCTTTCTGCGGTGAAAGAGGCGCTGACCAAAGCGGACCACGCCTTTGCGGCCTTTATGGCTTCGCCGCGTCTGACGGATGAAGCCCCGCAGGTGGCTGCCTATCAGGATGCCTGGCAAAACTACCGCAACCAGGGGCTGGCTCCGCTGATCGAGGCCGCCGAGGTGCACGACGTGGCCAAATTTAACGCGCTGATCCCGGAAGTCTCCCGCCTCGACCGTCAGTACGAGATCGTTCTCGACCAGGTCCTTTCCATTCATCAGAAATATGCCAAAAGTCTTAACGAGGATGCGAGCAGCAACTTTGTTTCTGGTCTGGTGATTATTGCCGTTATCGCCTGCCTGTTTGTGCTGGTGATTATCGCCGTCAGCCTGCTGATGAAGCGATTTGTCTTCGCGCCGGTTAACCTGGCCCGTGAACACTGCTGCCAGATTGCGGCGGGCAAGCTGGACATACCGGTGCCCGTGAAGGGCAGCGCCGGGAATGAAATCGATCACCTGATGGGGTCGATGGAACAGATGCGTCAGGCGCTGCTCGCCACTATCGCCCAGGTGCGCGACGCGAGCCATATCGTCACGCACGCGGCGCAAGAGATCGCCTCCGGAAATATCGACCTGGCTTCACGCACCGAACAACAGGCATCTGCACTGACACAGACCGCAGCCAGTATGGAAGAGCTGAGCGCGACGGTGGCGAATAATACCGATAATGTATTCCAGGCCGGGAAGCTGGTGCAGGATGCGGTGAAAAATGCCCACACCGGCGAAGCGGTGACCCGCGAAGTGATCGAAACGATGAACACCATTGCGGCGAACTCGAAGCGCATCGAGGATATTACCAGCGTCATTAACAGCATCGCCTTCCAGACCAATATTCTGGCGCTCAACGCGGCAGTTGAAGCCGCGCGCGCGGGCACGCAAGGCCGCGGCTTTGCGGTTGTTGCCAGCGAAGTGCGAACACTCGCGCAGAAAAGCGCGGTGGCGGCGAAGGACATTGAAAGTCTTATCGCGCAGTCTGTTTCCAGCGTGAAAAACGGTGCGCAGTTGGTTAACCGCTCGGGAGACGTTATTGATTCGATTATTTCTTCGGTAAATAAAGTGAATACGCTGATGGAACAGATTTCCGTTGCTTCGGAAGAGCAGAGCCGAGGGATTGGGCAGGTCGGACAGGCGGTGACCGAGATGGATGGCGTGACCCAGCAGAATGCGGCGCTGGTACAGCAGTCTGCCGCAGCGGCGGCCTCGCTGGAAGAGCAGGCGCAGCAGCTTTCACGGAGTATTTCGAGTTTTAGATTGCCGGTGCAGGCGTAAGCCTTTGACATGTGCCGGGTGGCGCTGACGCTTACCCGGCCTACGAAACCTGTAGGCTCGCGCAAGCGTCAGCGCCGGCGGGCAATAACCGCGAATGTGCGGCCAGAGTAATTATTTCATTTTCCCCAGCAATATTTCCCGTCCTCATCCGTCTACCTCATCACAAGCCATAATCAGTTACTGTAAACGAGGTAAACACCATGAGAGATTTTGAACTGCACGGCAGAGGTCACGGACGCGGGTTTGGTCGCCACCGTATGGGCAAGGGTTTAGTCATCGGCGCGGTGATTTTCATCGTGCTCGGCCTGCTGGTGATGACCCTGTGGAACGCATTACTTCCCGCCATCCTCGGCGTGAAAGCCATCGGCTTCTGGCAAGCGCTGGGCATTCTGCTGCTGAGCCGCATTCTGTTCGGTGGGTTGGGCTTCAGGCCAGGCATGTTCGGCGCACACCGCCGGATGCACGAGCGCTGGATGAACATGACGCCCGAACAGCGTGAAGCTTTTATTCAGCAGCGCCGCGCTGGGTTTGGACGCCACGGCCATTGTGGCTGGCGCGACCATCGTGATGAAAAGCGCGATGACACTGCGGCGAAAACACCGGAAGCAGAGTGAACGATATGAAAGCTGGTGAGGCAGGTGAATCATTACTGGTTTCGGCGCTTAATGCCTGCCGCGCCCGCCTGAAGGCATTCATTCGCGGGCGAACGGCGGTTCGCGATGATGCCGACGATATCCTGCAGGAAGTGACGTACCAGCTGATGAAAGTGGAACAGCCGGTGGAGAACGTCGCCGCCTGGCTGTTTCGCGCGGCACGCAATGAGATGACCGACCGGGCGCGGAAAAAGCGCGAGGTTTCGCTCGCTGGCTACTTTACCGCTGACGACGACGAGGATTTCCCTGAAGAGGAGTTAGCCGAAACGTTATTCGGCGTGCCTCAAACGCCGGAGGAGGAGTATCTTAAATCGCTGCTGTGGGAAGAACTCGAGCAAGCCCTGTCGGAACTGCCGCCGTCGCAGCGGGAGGTATTCGAAAAAACGGAATTTCAGGGGTACAGCATGAAAGCGCTGGCGGATGAAACGGGCGACACGGTGCAGGCGTTGTTATCCCGCAAGCACAAGGCCGTGCGATTCCTGCGTAGTCGCCTGCAGGATATCTATGAAGCGTTGACAGGGGAATGAAGTTCGACCACTCTGAAAAACAATATGTTAGAGGGATCGTTATGCTTCAACTGCCTGCAAAGAAAAAAGTGCTGTTACTTGCTGCTCTCATGGTTTCTGGGGGGCTCAAAGCGGAAGAGACGCTGCCTGATGCCGTGAAGAACTTCAGTGAGCAGCAGGATATCAAGATCCTCAAGAAGATTGACGCCCCGGGCGGCGCACCTGCCTGGCTGGGACAATACCAGGACATGGGCGTCACCCTTTTCTTAACCCCTGACGGAAAACACGTGGTTTCGGGGTATCTGTATGATGATAAGGGAAAAAATCTCAGTGAGGCCTATTTCCAGAAAGAGATCTACGCGCCGATGGGGCGTGAAATGTGGAAAAAGCTCAATGCCGCGCATCCGCTGAAAGAGGGGGCTGACGCTGCGCCGCGTAAAGTCTTCGTCTTTGCCGATCCGTTCTGCCCGTACTGCAAACAGTTCTGGTCCGAAGCGCAGCCGTGGGTGAAGGCGGGCAAGGTTCAGCTGAACACGCTGCTGGTTGCGTTTCTCAACCCCAACAGCGGGCGTAACGCCTCAGCCATTCTGAATGCGAAAGATCCAGTCTCGGCCTGGAAAGAGTACGAGCTTTCGGGGGGGGGAAAATTGCCTAAACCAGACGCTGCGGCGACGCGTGAAACCGTCGAGATCCTGCAGAAGCATCAGGCATTAATGGACAGTCTGGGGGGGAATGCCACTCCGGCGATTTATTATCTGAATGAAGAAAACGAACTTCAGCAGGTAATGGGACTGCCGAACGAGAAACAGCTGGTAGAGATGTTCGGGCCGAAACCCTGATCGGCGCGGGCAGAAACGGCGTGTTCCTGCCTGCGTTTATCCTCTCAGCTACCCCAGCGCCCACGGAGATAGCTTACCGCGTCCTGTGTTTGCGGCTGGTTGAGATAGTCTTCGCGGAACAGGATGGTGCCATTCACGTTGGGCAGTGAATCGTTCAAATCGAGCTGTTTCTTCAGCTCAGGCACGCCGCCGTTAACCGTCCAGTCGGGCTCATTTTTAGAGGGTGCCCCCACTTTGTAAAACGCGATGCCGATGTAAAGGCGGGTATGGGTCGGTTTCACCACGTCAGCCCACCATTTGGTCAGAACATCATAGCGCGCGGCGTCACGGGCGAAGGGCCAGTAGATCTGCGGCGCGATATAATCCAGCAACCCCTGTTGAACCCATTTACGGGTGTCGGCGTAGGATTCATCATACGCGGCAGCACCGCGCGTGTCAGAGCCTGCCGGATCAAAGGAGCGGTTGCGCCAGACACCCGCCGGGCTCACACCAAACTCAACGTTGGGTTTTGCCTGTTTAATTGCACGGGAGACCTGCACGATCAATTCTTGCGTATTGTGACGTCGCCAGTCTGCTTTTGAGGCAAATCCCTCGCCATATCGCCTGTAGGTATAGGCATCATTCAGGGTCGACCCGGGCGTTTCTGTGTAGAAATAGTCGTCGAATTGCACGCCGTCTATCGCATATTGCCTCACTACTTCTGTTACAACCTGGGTTATCCAGTCACGCACCTCCGGAATGCCTGGATCGAGGACGAAACGATCGCCTGAGGTACGGATCCATTCCGGGTGCTGTACGTAAATGCTGGAAGGGTGCAGTGACGTTGTCCGGTTTAACGCGGCAATGGTTGAGGGTTTGGTGTTCGTGGATACGCGGTATGGATTGAACCAGGCGTGGACTTTCATGCCGCGCTTGTGGGCCTCATCCAGCATAAACTGGAGCGGATCGTAGCCCGGATATTCTCCAATGGTTCCCGTCAGGGTATCCGACCAGGGCAGGATTTTAGATGACCACAGCGCCGTGCTATCCGGCTTCACCTGAAAAAATACGGTGTTGATCCCGAGGCTTTTCAGCTTATCGAGTTTGTCCGTCAGCGCCTGCTTCTGCATCGCGATACGCTGGTCAGCGCTGCGGCCATTCACGGATGCCAACGGCGGCCAGTCGAGACGAGAGACGGTCGCCAGCCAGATCCCGCGCATCGGCGCGTTTGCCTGCTGCGTCGGTTTGCTCACGGTCGGGAGAGGGGTAACCAGTGATTTGGGTGGTGTTGAGGAGCAACTCACAAGTAAAAGCGCGCAGGCAGCCAGCGCACCAATCCGTTTTACGTGTCGCGTCATTTGCGTTTTAGCTCTTGATAATCCGACTGTTAGCCCAGGGATTAAAGGCGGGCTCCGCCTGTTCTGTGCTTACCTCATCGTTGAGGGAATCCAGATACAGGGCTTCGACTTCTGCGCGCGCCCACGGGGTACGGCGCAGAAATTTCAGGCTCGATTTAACGCTGGGATCTTTTCTGAAACAGTTAATTTTGATTCGGTCGCCCAACTCGCTCCAGCCATATTTCGCCACCAGGGCGTTGACCATCATCTCCAGCGTTACGCCATGTAAAGGATCGTTAGAAATGTGTGCAGTCATAGGCGTCCGGATATCTCAATGTTTATGGGAGAAGGGTTTCCGGTGAAAGGGTACAAGAAAGCAGGGGAAGCGGCAATTTAAGCGTGAGGTTCTTCACCCCTGAGGGGTGAAGAAAAAGCGTTTATTTTTTATCTTTAAACAGCTCCGGCGCCCACGGACGCGGATCCACCTCCATAAAGGGCGCGCGCTCGAAGCGATCCTTCAGCGCCCACGGCACCGTGCAGTCGAAGATTGTCTTGCAGGAAATGCCGTTTCCGCGAATTGAGTTGCTGTAGTCCGGCGACTGCGACGGATCCAGCTGGTGGCCGCGGATCCCCGGTATATTCGTGATGCTCACATCTCCCTGCATGCGGGTGGTCATCGCCCACAGAATGTCGTCGCTGTCGAAAATATCCACGTCTTCGTCGACAAGAATAATGTTTTTCAGCTCCGAATAGGTGGCTAAGGCAATGAGCGCCGCCTGGCCCTGTCGTCCTTCGTCTGATGGCTGGCGTTTTTTCACCTGCAATATCCCGAGGAACTTACCGCCGCCCGCGGTATGCGCATAGACGTTTTGCAGGAAGCCCGGGATCGCCTCCTCAACGGCATTACGGATGCTGGCCTCCGTTGGCAAACCGGCCAGCGTGGTATGTTCTTCTCCGGGTCCCACCAGCGTTTGCAGGATTGCGTGATGACGCATGGTCACCGCTTTCACTTTGATCACAGGCAGGGAGGGGTTCGCCTCACCGCAGTAGCCTGGGAACTCCGGCATCGCGTGGCCGGTATTGGTGTGCTGATCTTCCCTTACGCGCACGCCTGGAAGCAGTTCGCCTTCGATGATGATTTCTGCCCGCGCAATGGCTTTCTCTTTCACCGCCACGCCCTGCACCAGTTCGACCGGCTGCTGGCGCAGCGCCCCGGCGACGCCCAGCTCGTTGTAGCCAAACGGCGTGGTGGGGGCCTCAAAGCACGCGCCGATATAGATGGCGGGATCGAGCCCCATGTTGATCGTCACCGGCAGCGGTTTTCCGGCATCTTCCGCCTTTTTACGGAAGACTTCGATATGCCGACCGGCGGCGAGGAACATGGAAAGCTCGTCGCGCTCCTGGACACAGAGACGGTGGATGGTGACATCCGTGACCGAGCTATCTTCAGGATCGCTTGCCAGCACCAGTCCCAGACAGAAGAATGGTCCCGCATCGATTGGCGTGTTTGTCGGTGCCGGAAGCAGTTTGCGCAGGTCGAAATCAGGGTCGTCTGCGTAGAAGACCTGCTCCTGACAGGGCGCCTGCGAGGCCGGGACGACAACGGGTGCCACGGGCTTTTTCACCGCCTGCCCGACGTGTTTTGCCAGTTCAGAAGGCTCGCAGCCCAGAAGGAGCGCCGCGCGATCGCGGCTGGCGTGCATGCCCACCAGAATGCGGGAACCCGGATAGCCCTTCACGCTGTTGAACATCATGGCCGGGCCCGTACGGGTCGGACGTTTTACCGTACCGCCCGCGCCGATATGACGATAGACCCCCGCCAGTTCCGCGTTGGGATCGACCGGATAATCGGTTTCAAGAAACTGCCCTTCGTGGCGCTGAAGCAGGGCGATGGCGCTGCGGAGATCGTTGATCGGGTTTTCCATATTTTCCTCCCTCGTTTGAATACCTCCATTCTTATGGCAATGACCAATAGCATCAATTGCATCATTACTGCTAAATTGATAAGTAAACTCATATCAAAAAGGAGGCGTCCCGTGCAGTTTCGTCAGATGCGCCATTTCATCGTTGTTGCCGAAGAGCTCCACATGCACCGGGCCGCCGAGCGTCTGAACATGGCGCAACCGGCGCTGAGTCAGCAGATAAAGGCGCTGGAGGATCGTTTAGGCGTCACGCTCTTTAGCCGGGCGAACCGCCGCTTGACCCTGACTCCCGCTGGTGAAGCGTTTCTGGTGAAAGCCAGACTCGCCATCTCCCTGACCGAGCAGGCGGTTCTGGACGCCAGGCAAACGGCAAGGGGCGAGCTGGGGGTGTTAAACCTTGGGTGCGTGTCGAGCGCGATGTTCGACGGCAGGCTGCCCGCCGCGCTGCGCCAGATGCATACGCGCTGGCCGGACATCACCATGTCGCTGGTGACGGGAAATGTGCAAACGCTCTACGCGGCCGTGCAGAGCAATCAGCTGGATGTGGCCATCATACGGGCTCCCTTGCCCACGCTGCCTGACGATCTGCAGAGCCGACCGTTCACCGCCGAGAAAACGGTGCTGGCGCTGTATCGTCAGCATCCGCTGGCGGGCTCATCCGCGCTGACGCTCGCCTCCGTTAAAGATGAAAAGTGGATCTCCCTGCGCGACCCGGAGGGAATGGGGCTGGAACAATACTTTTACGACGCCTGCAGCGGAGCGGGTTTTCAGCCGAACGTGGTACAAAACGCGACCGACGTGCCCACCGTGATAAGCCTGGTCTCGGCGGGGTTTGGGCTGGCGCTGCTGCCCGCCTCGGCAAAGGCGGTGAGCGTCGAGAACGTTGTTTACGTGGACATCCTCGACCGGCTCCGGGAGAGCGAGCTGACGCTGGTTTGCCACCGGATTATTCGCTCAGAGGTGCTTAAAAAGTTTCTGGTTACCCTCGATCACACCTGACGTCCGGCGGCCAGCAGCAGCTGCCCGCGCAGCCAGGTATTCGCCGGATCATGGCTGTTTTTCGGGTGCCAGTACATGTTGATGGTAATCGGCTGGAGCGGCAGCGGCGGCGCGAAGAGATCCAGCGTGCTGGCAAACAGTTTGAGCATCCGCTCCGGCAGGGTGCACACCAGGTCGGTACCGGTCACAAGCGCAGGCGCCACGGCGTAGCTCTGTGTCGACATGGCGACGTGCCGCTGGTAGCCCAGCCCTGCGAGGGTTTGATCGACAAAGCCGGTGAACGGATCCCCCGCCGAAGACACTACCAGATGAGAAAGGGCGCAGTAGCTTTCCAGATCTAACGGTCCTGTCCCGCGCGGATGGCCTTTGCGCTGCGCGGTGGCAAACGCGTCGTCGATGAGTTTGCGTCTTACCCAGCCGTCATGGGCGCCCGCGCTCACGCCAATGTAGATATCCACATCGCCATTTTCAAGCTGCTGCGGCAGTTCAGCCATCACAGGCAGGGCGAAGCGCAGGCGAACGCCGGGGGCAGCGGTGCCTACCTGGTTAAGCAGCCCGGTGCCCAGCATCAGCGCCGGGTTTTCATGCAGCGCGATAACAAAGGTCCGGCTGCTGGTTTGCGCCTCGAACGCGGTGGGGGCAAACATCGCGCTGATGCCGCGCAGCACGCTCTCCACCTGCGGCCTGAGGGCTTCCGCTCTCGGCGTGGGTAACACCCCGCGTCCATGCGGGGAGGGAATAAACAGCGGTTCGCCAAAGAGCGAACGCAGGCGCGCGAGACGGGCGGACATCGCCGGCTGGCTGATGCCCAGCCGCGCGGCCGCATGGGTGATGTTCCTGTCCTGAAGCAGGGCGTCCAGGGTCAGGAGCAGGTCTATGTCCATCTCAGATACCCGCGTCATCTTATTTCGCGCCGCTGGCGTCCCGGTTGGTATAGGTTACCGGTACCCAGGCATAGCCGCCGTTTTCGCCTTTGGTCACATAGCCGATACCCGGGAAAGGCAGATGGGGTGCGGCCACAAGATCTTTATTTTTCACAAAGTCCGCAAACGCGTGTTGGCGCACGCCTGCCGCTTTGTCCTGATCTTCATCGTAAGTGATGGTCACGTCAGGCTGCGGGAACTGGACCGCCGCGGCGTGAATAATGTCGCCCACAAAGGTGATCTTCTCGCCTTTGCTTTCCAGGGTATAAAACGCCGAACCCGGCGTATGGCCTGGATGAACCGTGCCGGTAATACCCGGCAGAAGTTCAGAGGTGCCGCTAAACGGCACGACCTTGCCGGCGTCCAGATAGGGCTTTAAGGTCTTCTGCGCGACGGTAAAGTAGTTCTTGCCGTAGCCGGTTTTTTTCTGGTTGTCGTCGTTAAAGAAAAAGTCGATGTCCGGTTTGCCCACGAAAACGCGCGCGTTGCTGAACACCGCCTTGCCGTCTTTCACCAGGCCGCCAGAATGGTCGGAGTGGGCGTGAGTCAGCAGGACTTCAGTAATATCCTGCGGCTTAATTCCCTGCGTGGCGAGGCTCTCAATCAGACGTCCGCCGTTGCCGGGGCCGAAGAGCTGGCCTGAGCCGGTATCCACCAGAATTTTATGTCCGGGCATCGCAATCAGGAAGGCGTTGATGGATACCTCAGCCGGGTTGGTCTGGAAATTTTTCGCCAGCAGCGCATCAATGTTTTGCGGTGTTGTCCGGCGCAGCAGTTTGTGCAGATCCTGCGCGACGCTCCCGTCGGTAAACGAGGTGACAAGCACATCGCCGACCTGAACGCTGTATCCGCCTGCCGGTTGTTTGACGACGTGCTGAGGTGTCTGTGCCGACGCCTGCAGCGCAGGGTAGAAAAGCAATGAACTGGAAATCAGCGTGGACAGAGCAAGTTTTTTCACGGTAAGCATACAAGTCTCCTTTGAAAGCGCTCATCTTACTTCTCCGTAAAATTATAAGAACCTGCCTAATAATGATAGGACCTATAAACGGGATGGATAGGTCCAGCGGACAAAGGCGGCTAACGTTTCGCAACGCTTATGGAAAAATGAGAGCGTGAACCGGAATTCATGTAACGAAACAACATGTGAACTGGCTTACATTTTAGACCTTTATCACACTTTATAGTGACGTCACTGTTTAGAGGGTGCGTTTCAACACTATGGCTTCCATTAAAGATGTCGCAAAAAAAGCTGGCGTATCAACAGCTACCGTCTCGCGGGTGCTGAACAATCATCCCAGCGTGGTGCCCGAAACGCGTCGGGCGGTACATGATGCGATGGATTACCTGTGTTATGTACCCCATAAAAGCGCGATTCAACTGAGCGGTAAATGCTCAGGCCTGATTGCCGTCGTGCTGCCGAATCTGGTCAACCCACATTTCTGCGAACTGCTGGCAACGTTTGAGGAAGAGGCGCGATACATTGGCAAAACGGTGATCGTTAAAACGCACCAGAACCAGCCGCAGCAGGATAAACAGATCGTTCATACCCTGATCGGGATGGGAATTGACAGCCTGCTGTGGGTTCCGACGGAAGCGGAAGCTGAGCTTGCACAGTGGCTTACCGCAACACACATTCCGGTGGCCGTGGTGACGCAGGTTTCCCGTTTTTTTAACTCGGTGTCAATCGATCAGAGCAAAGGCGCGGAAAAGATTGCGGAACATTTTATCCAGACCGGACATACCGCATTAGGTTTTATTGCTCAGGAGGGCGTAGACAATCGAAAAGTATCCGCCTGGAGTAAAAAAATCACCAGTCACGGAATAGCACTTAATCCACTGAACCAGTTCTGGATAGCAAAAGGTGAGGGTGAAAAAATATCGGGCCATATCAGTATTCTTGACGACATTATAGAAAAGCTAGCCAGTCGAAAAACGGTATGCACGGGCCTGATGATCTATAACGACGTCGCTGCCAGCTATATTATTGACGGACTGAATGCTAAGGGTTTATGCATTCCACAGGACATTGCCATCGTCAGTTTCGATAATACGATGCTGGCGCAGACCAGGAAAATGACCAGCATCGCACAGCCGATAAGTGAAATTGCGCATCTGGCATTCCAGATGGTTAATAATAATAAACAGGAAAGCATCGAAATGGTCGAAATCGACTCTCGCCTGATTATCCGTGAGAGCAGCATCAGCCTTAATATCACTACGCTTTAAGTATTTATTAATCAAATGCAACTGAAGTTGGGTAATATTTCCCTGGCTTCACAGGGTAAACCTTGCTTTGTATTCATTATCACTGTTTAAGGATATATATGACGGCCGCAGATAAACACAGCGCTTATGAAAAATTGAGTCTGAAAGAAAAAATCGGCTACGGTATGGGCGATGCTGGGTCATGTATGATCTGGAGCGTGCTGGCGCTATATTTGACCTGGTTTTATACCGACGTGTACGGCCTTGATGCCGGTATTGTTGGGACTCTTTTTCTGGTCATCCGTATTTTCGACGCCTTCAGCGACCCCGTCATGGGCGCAATTTGCGATCGTACCCGAACCCGCTGGGGTAAGTTCCGGCCGTGGCTGCTGTGGATGGCCGTACCGTTTGGTCTGGGCGCAGTGTTGATGTTCACAACGCCAGACCTGAGCATGAACGGGAAAATTATTTATGCATGGGTTACCTATCTGGTTATGTCTTTAATTTATACAGCAATTAATATCCCGTACTGTTCGGTTGCTGGCGTTATTACGCTTAATCAGAAAGAGCGTCTGGGCTGTCTCTCATGGCGTTTCTTCCTGAATGGTCTCGCCACGCTGATTGTGTCCTCCTCCATTTTGCCGTTAACCGACTGGCTGGGAGACGGTAATCGGGCATCTGGCTTTCAATTGACCATGATGATTATGGGGGGAGCCGCCACATTAATGTTCTTGTTCTGCTTCTCCAGTATAAAAGAGCGCGTGGTCTCGATTAAAACCAATGACTCCTTAAGAAAGGATCTTAACGACATTATTAAAAATGACCAATGGCTGCTGATGATCACCATTACCTTCCTGAACGTTTTTCCAGCATTCATTCGGGGGGCGGTAACCATCTATTATGCTACCTATGTGATGCAAGCCTCCGTCGGGTTTATCACCTTCTTTATGGCTCTCGGCGTGGCCTGCAATATGCTGGGCAGCGTCATTGCTAAACCGCTGACCGATCGTTTTGATAAAGTTAAGCTCTTTCGCATCATTAATATTATTCTCGGCATACTTTCCTTTGCCCTGTGGTTTGTCGACCCACATTCACTGACGCTGCTGCTGACGCTGTTTATCGTCATTAATATTCTGCACCTGATTCAGTCCGGGCCGATTTTGTGGGCAATGATGTCCGATGTTGACGATTACGGTGACTGGAAGTTTGGTAAACGGCTGACGGGTATTTCTTTTGCCGGAAATCTCTTCATGCTGAAAATGGGTCTGGCTGTCGCCGGTGCTATTGTCGCGTGGATACTGTCCTGGACCGGTTATGTTGCGAATCAGGCGCAGCAAAATCCGCAGACCCTCCAGGGAATTATTATGATGTTTTCGCTATTGCCGATGGTGAGCTATTTCTTTAGCGCGTGGATAGTGCGCTATTTCAAACTCAACCAAACGTTCCTTGAGAAAATTAAAGTCGATCTCGCTAAACGTGAATTAGAAGCTAACTCTACTTACGCGTAGTTATAAGCCTGCTTAATATTAATAGACCAGAAGGATTTTATACATGTCGAGTAATAATTTTTACGATGTCACTGAGTGGACCACGGGTAATCCGTATAATGACATTGGTGAAGTGATTAATAGCATTATCGCAGATATTAAGAGCCGGCAAACAAACGCCGATGTGAATGAAGGGGGGAAACCCGGTGCGGTGATTTATATCCCACCCGGCGATTATCATCTTTTGACGCAGGTTGTCATTGATATAAGTTATTTAAAAATCATGGGTTCCGGGCATGGTTTTACCTCTTCCAGTATCCGCTTTAATACGCCAGTAAGCGACTGGCCAAACTGGCATGAATTATGGCCGGGCGGCAGCCGTATTCTGGTGGATATGTCACCTCAAGAGGGAGGCGAAGAATCAGCCGGAGCCGCATTCTATGTCGCACGCAGCGGTGACCCGCGAATAAGCTCGGTCGAATTTGCTGACTTCTGCATTGATGGTTTGCACTTTGATGACGACGGTTCTGGAAGCAATGACCCGGAGAACAGCTACCTTAACGGTAAGACCGGCATTTACATTGCCAGCGCGCAAGACTCCTTTCGCATCAGCGGCATGGGGCTGGTCTACCTTGAGCACGGCGTGACGATTTACAATGCCGATGCCCTGGCTATCCATAACAACTTCATCGCGGAATGTGGTAACTGCATTGAGCTACGTGGATCCGGTCAGGCTTCAAAAATCACCGATAATATGATTGGCGCAGGCTACAGAGGTTACTCTGTTTACGCTGAAGACTTCGGCGGCCTTTTAATTACCGCCAACAATATATTCCCGCGCGGAAAAAGCAGCGTGCATTTCTCCGGGGTGGTTCGCTCCTCAATAAGCAGTAACCGATTCCATTCCTTTTACCCAGGCATGCTGGTCATTGAAGAAGGCAGCGCTGAAAACCTGGTATCGTCAAACCATTTCTTCCGCGAGCGTGAACCCTGGGGGCCGATGCAGGGCTACAATAACGGGTTAGATGATTTATATGGCCTGCTGTATATCAGTGGTGATAATAATTCCGTCATTGCCAACCATATTTCCGAGACTATTGATACGCAATATATAACCCCGCCCGATGCTACTCCGGTCATTATTCGGGTGGTGTCCGGTAAAGGAAATTATATTTCTGATAATCATATTGTTGCCACAACCGAAACCACTGTTGAAGCGGCAGCGGCAGATGCCAGCGCGTGTTTCGCTACGCAGGTGAATGCGTTACTGGCGACTGAGGGTCTTGAAGCGCTGACAGTAACAACCGTCCAGATTGAAGCGGCATCGGTACAAAATACTGTGCTGGATTCAGGCACTGACGCTCAGGTAGTGATGGATAAAACCGCGAATGCCTTCAGAGCGACACCCACGCCTATGTGCAAGATATTGATGAATATTTAGCATCCCAGAGGATGTGAGTATCGCCCGGCGGCGCTACGCTTGCACGGGCCTACATTCTGGACGTAGACCGGGTAAGCGCAGCGCCACCCGGCAAAATTCATGGTTTCCAGCTGTCCGGCGTGGCTTGCGACCAGGATCCATAAGCGGCGTTAGGTAGCACAATCCAGTCATCGCCGAAGTGCGCTTTGCTGGCTTCAACCAGCTCACGCTGCTGCTCGCTCGGCTTTTTGTTTTTAAACTGCACGGCGAAATCCGGCAGGCTGTCGCCAAACAGCATCACGATCTGCTGCTTTTTGAGGATGCTCTGGCGACGCTCTTCCTTGCTGACCGTATCCAGAAGCACGTTTTCATCGGATACCTGCGGAAGCCCCAGGGCTTTTAACGTCCTGAGCGTATCGGCTTTATTTTCCTGCATGCGGTCCGAGACATAATAGATACGGACATTGCTTTGATTCACATGGTCAAGAAACGCCTTCGCGCCAGGAATCAAGCCGGGTTTTCCCTGTTTCTCCCAGTCGCTCCAGGTGTCCCATTTTGTATAGTCGTGACACTGTTCCGTGTCGCGCACCAGCAGAGGGGTGTTATCCAGTACCGTTTCATCAAGATCCATTACCACGGCGTAATTTTCAGGCGTTTTAAGGTCTTTTACCTTTTCGTTGAAACGCTCGGTGGCAAACCGATACGTCTGCAGCTGAAGAGCCATAATCTCTGCCGATTTCTGCTGATAGCGCAGCGCCATTTCGTACGCTTTGGGTTCACACAGGTCGCGCTCAGCGGCCGTCGCCGCTGCCGTTGCACTCAAAATAGGTAATGCCAGCAGTAATGCCTTAGCCATTGAATTCACACTTCTTTCCTCAACACCGTGGTTAAAATCCCGAAAGCGTAATGAAATCTAATGACAGAAATATGAA
This sequence comes from Enterobacter sp. ENT02, assembly GCF_019219165.1. Taxonomy (NCBI): domain Bacteria; kingdom Pseudomonadati; phylum Pseudomonadota; class Gammaproteobacteria; order Enterobacterales; family Enterobacteriaceae; genus Enterobacter; species Enterobacter sp. ENT02. The sequence goes on along the minus strand of NZ_JAHUWD010000001.1, from coordinate 145,346 downwards.
GGCTGCGTTGCTACACCAGCATGTAATACCAGAACAGGGCGACTTCGTCTTTTTCCGGTAAGGCGTTGTAGAGAAAACGATCGTATCCGCCAAGAGTAAACCCGTAGTTACGGTAAAACAGACAGGCAGAGACGTTCACATTTTGTGTTTCAAGCCGTAATCCCGGCGCGTTTACGCTGCGGGCCCATACGTGGGCGGCGGCCATTAATTTTTGCGCAGCGCCGGTTCTGCGTTTTGTTCGCTCAACGGCAATATAATCCACTGAGATAAACTTATTCCAGCCGATTGACGCAGTAATAAATCCGGCTATTTCACCGTCATCCGTTTCGGCGATAAGAAATATGGCGTCCGGGTTTACGCAGTGGTTTTCAAGGGTTTGGATGTCGAGCTCGTAGGTTTTAATCCAGGGCTCGGTGACGGCTTCAATATGCAAATCACAGTGGATAAAGGGCTCTCGCGCAATATGGCTAATGGTGAAAGAAAAGTCACAGCATTCAAGACGTACAAGGTCAGTATTTAATCCTTTTCGAATCTGCATAGTATTCCCTGTGGTGAGTTATTTCATAAAGAATAGACGAAGCGGTTAAATCCGCTGAGCTAACACACTTTTCATCCTGAACTAAGCTTGTACTTCGTTTCGCGTAAAATGCGGTCATTCGAGGACAAGGAATGGAATTCAGAACATGTCAAAGGCACTGGGGTGCTGAGTATATTTCCGATGACGTTGTCCGCTTTCGCGTCTGGGCTGAAGGACAAAAAAATCTCACGCTGCGTCTTAATGATAACGACATTCCGATGGTTACCAGCGGCAATGGCTGGTTCCAGGCTGACGTTCCGGGCATCAGGCATGGCGCAGAGTATCAGTTTGTTTTACAGGACGGCATGACCGTTCCTGACCCTGCATCACGCGCTCAGAAAGGGGACGTCAACGGACCGTCAGTTGTTATCGATCATCGCCGGTTTGCGCACGTTAACCGTGACTGGAAGGGGCGTCAGTGGGAAGAGACGGTCATTTACGAACTGCACATGGGGACCTTTACCCCGGAGGGAACCTTCCGGGCTGCTATCGACAAGCTGCCGTATCTGGCAGAGCTCGGAATTACCCAGCTTGAAGTGATGCCCGTCTCTCAGTTTGGCGGATCCCGCGGGTGGGGCTATGACGGCGTGCTGCTGTACGCTCCGCACGCCGCCTACGGTACGCCGGAGGATTTTCACGCGTTTATCGACGCCGCGCACGGGCTGGGGCTTTCGGTGGTTCTGGATATTGTGCTCAACCACTTCGGCCCGGAAGGGAATTATCTGCCCTTGCTGTCGCCCGCGTTTTTCGATGCGGATCGGATGACGCCGTGGGGCAACGGCATCGCTTACGAGCGCGAGCCGGTTAGGCAGTACATCACCGATGCACCTCTTTACTGGCTGACGGAATATCGTCTGGATGGCCTACGGTTTGATGCCATCGATCAGATAAAAGACACCTCGGATACGCATATCCTTGAGGAGATAGCCGAAAAGATCCGCGAAGCGATCCCGCACCGTCACGTTCACCTGACCACGGAAGACAGCCGCAACGTGATTTTCCTGCATCCGCGAGATGAACAGGGAAATACGCCACTGTTCACCGCCGAGTGGAATGATGACTTCCACAATGCAGCCCACGTGTTTGCCACCGGCGAGACGCACGCCTACTACCAGGATTTTGCCTTTGAACCGGAGAAAAAGTTCGCCCGGGCGCTGGCGGAAGGCTTTGTCTACCAGGGCGAGGTTTCTCTGCAAACCGGTCAATCGCGCGGCGTGGAGTGCCACACCCAGCCGCCACCGTTCTTCGTCGATTTTATTCAAAACCACGATCAGACCGGGAATCGCGCCCAGGGGGAGCGGCTCATCACGCTGGCGGGCGCGGAAAAGACCCGCGTGCTGCTGGCGACGCTGCTTCTTTCACCCCATATCCCGCTGCTGTTTATGGGCGAGGAGTTCGGTGAAACCCATCCGTTTCTGTTCTTCACCGATTTCCATGGCGAGTTGGCAAAAGCCGTGCGGGAAGGGCGTGCGAAGGAGTTTACCGGCCATGCCGGGCACGATGAAACCGTCCCCGATCCTAACGATCTGAACACGTTTGTTCGCTCAACACTCGACTGGGATAAGCCGTCGCAGGAGGAGGGAAAATCATGGCTGCGCTTTACCCGAAGCCTGCTTACGCTGCGACATCGTCATATCGTCCCGCTGCTGCGCCAGGGCGGAACCGTTGAGGGCAAGATCCTGCACACGGCGCACGGCAGGGTCGCGGTGAGCTGGCAGTTCCCGCAGGGGACGCTGTCGCTGGCGCTGAATATTGGCAAAAAACCTGCCCCAATGCCCGAACTGGCCGGAGAAACCCTCTTTAGCTGGCCGGAGACGGGAGACATTTTGACGCCGAACAGTATTGTCGTTCGCTTTGCTGATGGAGAAGCCGCGTTATGATCCCTTCCGCCACGTACCGCATACAGTTTCGCAATGGCATGACGTTTGACCGGGTGGTTGCTCTGATCCCGTATTTGCGCGATCTCGGCATTAGCCATCTCTATGCGTCACCTGTTTTTACCGCGACAACGGATTCCACCCACGGCTATGACGTCACCGATCCCAACGAAATTGACCCCGCGATAGGCGGGCGAGACGGTTTTAACCGCATGGCCGCGGCGCTCGGGCAGGCTGGCATGGGGCTGATACTGGATATTGTCCCTAACCATATGTCGACCTCGCTGGAAAACCGCTGGTGGCGAGACGTGATTGAGCACGGCAAACAGAGCCGCTACGCGCGTTATTTCGATATCGACTGGTCGCGACCGCTGACGCTGCCGTTTCTTGGCGATACCTTTGAAGCCGAACTGGAGAAGGATGCCATTAGGCTTCATCGTGACAGTGTCACGAATAAGGCCGCACTGGTCTATTACGACACGGCCTATCCGCTTAACCCGGGTACCTGGGACGAGAACAAAAGCATCGCCGAACTGCACGAGGCACAGAGCTGGCGGCTGATGTCATGGCGCGAAGCGCCAAAGCAGCTTTCGTGGCGACGCTTTTTTGAGATAACCGGGCTGGTCGGCGTTCGGGTTGAAGACGAACAGGTTTTTCACGACACGCACCGCCTGATCCTCGAGCTGGTTCACGACGGGACCGTTGACGGCCTGCGCATTGACCATATTGACGGGCTTGCGGATCCGCTGGGGTATCTGCAGCGCCTGCGCCAGGCCACCGGGCCAGACTGTTACATCACGGTGGAAAAAATCCTCGCGAAAGGAGAACAACTCCCGGCCGAGTGGCCCGTGTCCGGCACGACGGGGTATGAGTTCATCGCCTCGCTGGCGGAGGTGTTGGTGGATGACAATAGCCTGGAGCGTCTGGAGAAAGTCCATAACGAGACGCTGGGCGTTACGGTCGATCGGCAAAACGCGCTGCGGGATGCCAAAGGGCTGATGACCGACCGCAACTTCGAGGGGGAATTCACCACGCTCCTCAACCTCGCCCGCGATTTGGCTCAGCACAACGGCGTTGAGATACAGACGGATGATATTCACCATGCGTTACGCGAACTGCTTATCGCCTTTCCGGTTTACCGCACCTACGGGACGGCGGAGGGGTTAACGCCTTCTGACGTTACGCTGTTGAGCCGCGTTGTCGCCAGTGTGAACGCTTCAGAACCCGCGCTAAGCCTGATCGTGCGGATTCTGACCGGCGATCTGCCGGTGGGTGACCGCGATGCGGCCACCCTGTTCCGGACCCGTTTCCAGCAGTTGACCGGGCCGCTGATGGCGAAGTCTGTGGAAGACACGCTGTTCTTTCGCCACAACCTTGAGCTTGCGCTTAATGAAGTGGGAGCCGACCCGACGCCGCGCGCCTTCTCGCTGTCGCGTTTCCATCAGGAGATGCGCATCCGTCTTGCCCGTCAGCCCGACGCGCTGCTGGGCACCTCGACGCACGACACCAAGCGCGGGGAGGATGCCCGGGCGCGCCTGTACACGCTGACCGAAGCGCCCGAGCAGTGGGGCGAAAATATGGCCCGCTGGCGGCAGATGAACCAGACGCACGTGCGTTTCCTTAACGACGGCACCGCGCCGAACGCCGCTGATACCTGGATGATTTATCAGGCGCTGGCTGGCGTCTGGCCTGCCACGCTCTCACCCGACGACCGGGACGGGCTGCAAACCCTTGAAGCGCGTTTCCTCGGTTTTATTGAAAAAGCGCTGCGCGAGGCCAAGCAGCGAACCGACTGGATCGACAGTAACGAGAGCTACGAAAACGTGGTGATGGACTATGTTCGTCATCTGCTGTCGCCCGACAACACGCTGTTCCTGCATGATTTCAGTGAAACCTTACAGCCGTTTGTTCGCGCAGGCCTGATGAACAGCCTGAGTCAGACTGTGATTAAACTTACCGCGCCCGGCGTACCGGACATCTATCAGGGCAGCGAAGCGCTCAACTTTAGCCTGGTTGACCCGGATAACCGACGCGAACCGGACTTCGCCACGCTGGTGCAAAACCTCAGTACGTCGAACCTCAGGGTATTTAACGACGAACAATGCTGGCGGGACGGACGCGTGAAGCAGTATGTCACTGCCACGCTGCTGCGGCTGCGTCCGCACTACCCGGCGCTGTTCCGCTACGGCGACTGGCTGCCGCTTAAAGTGACCGGTGAACGCGAGGAGCATCTGATTGTGTATGCGCGCGTGAAGGACGACGAGGCGCTGATTGTTGCTGTGCCGCGCCTGGTTTTCACTGTCACCGGGAACGAAAAACTGTGGGTCAATACCTCGGTAGACATACCCGAAGAGCTGGTCGGGAAGCGCTATCGCGATGTGTTCAGCGGTGAAAGCCGCGTTCTGCAAGAGACGCTGGATCTAACGTCAGAAAAGGGATGTGTATTGGTTCTGCTTACCTGCGAATAATCGTGGAGAACGAAAATGGCAAAGGATAACAGGTTTGAAATTCGGGCCGGTCACGGCCAGCAGTTGGGCGCAAACTACGACGGAAAAGGCGTGAACTTTGCGCTCTTCTCCGCGCACGCAGAGCGGGTGGAGCTCTGTCTGTTTGACCCGTCCGGGAAAACGGAAATTGCCCGGCTGGAGCTCCCGGAATATACCCATGAAGTCTGGCACGGCTACGTGCCCGATCTTAAGCCCGGCGCGCTGTACGGCTATCGCGTCTATGGTCCTTATGACCCGGAAAACGGCCACCGCTTCAACCCGCATAAGCTGCTTATCGACCCGTACGCGCGTGAACTGGTGGGCGATATCGACTGGAACGACGCCCATTTTGGCTATGAGCTTGGGCATGATGAACTTGATCTCAGTTTTGATACTCGCGACAGCGCGCCGTTCACGCCCAAATGCAAGGTTATCGATCCGGACGCCTTCGACTGGCAGGACAACAACCGGCCGGACGTGCCCTGGCCGCATACCGTTGTCTACGAGAGCCACGTGAAAGGCTTTACCCAGATGAACCCGGCCATTCCGCCCCAACTGCGCGGGACGTTTGAGGGGATGGGACACAAAGCCTCGGTCGATTACATCAAGAGTCTTGGCATCACCTCGGTTGAGCTGCTCCCGGTTCACTGGTTCCCGGACGATCAGCATCTGCTTGACCGCGGGCTGAAAAACTTCTGGGGCTATAACACGCTGGGCTTTTTCGCTCCGGCGTCGCGCTACTACGGCCCGGCGGGGATCCAAGGTTTCCGCGACATGGTGCGCGCTTATCACGATGCGGGTATCGAGGTGATCCTCGACGTGGTGTATAACCACACGGCGGAAGGTAACGAGCTTGGGCCAACGCTCTCGTTTAAGGGTATTGATAACTACAGCTATTACCGCACGCTGCCGGACCAGCACCGGTATTACATTAACGACACCGGGACGGGAAACACGGTCAACACCTCGCACCCGCGGGTGCTGCAGATGGTGATGGATTCCCTGCGCTACTGGGCGGAATCGATGCATATTGACGGTTTTCGCTTTGACTTAGGGACCATCCTTGGCCGCGAGCCGGAAGGGTTTGATCCGCGTGGCGGTTTTTTTGACGCGGTCACCCAGGATCCGGTGCTCTCTAAGCTTAAGCTTATCGGCGAACCCTGGGATATCGGTCCCGGCGGCTATCAGGTCGGCGGTTTCCCGCCGGGCTGGGGCGAGTGGAACGACAAATACCGCGACACCGCCCGCGAATACTGGAAGGGGGATAACGTCTCAACCGATTTTGCCGCGCGTCTGCTGGGCTCCGGCGATCTCTACGATCTGCGCGGTCGTCGTCCGTGGGCCAGCGTTAACTTCATCACCGCTCACGACGGCTTTACCCTGAACGACCTGGTGTCGTACAACGAGAAGCACAACGCCGACAACGGAGAAGATAATAACGACGGGCATAACGATAATCGCTCGTACAACTATGGCGAAGAGGGGCCGACGGAGAACCCGGATATTATTGTCACGCGCGAGCGGCAGAAGCGTAATTTCCTGACCACACTGCTGTTCTCCCACGGCACGCCGATGCTGCTGGCGGGTGATGAGTTTGGCCGCACGCAGAAGGGCAATAACAACGGCTACTGCCAGGACAGCGAGATCTCGTGGATAGACTGGAAGGGGCTATCCGAAAACGACGAAGCGCTGCGCGACTTTACCCGCCGTCTTATTGCCCTGCGCGCTTCACAGCCGTTACTGCGCCGTGAAAGCTGGCGCGACGGGCTGGAGATCCGCTGGTTTAATGCCGGAGGCGGGCCGCAGCAGGAGGAACAGTGGGATGAGGGCTCGACGCTCGGGGTCTCCATCAGCAGGCCGGATCTCAAGCAGGAGGACGGCATCTGGCACGATGTGCTGATGTTATTTAACCCGTTTGAAGGCCCGGTTCCGTTCCAGATCCCGCAGTTTGGGGAAGGTGGATGGGTGCTCGAACTGTCTACGGCTGAAGATACTGCCACCGGAACGGTTATCACCCAGGCCGTAGATTACGAACTGGCCGGACGCAGTATCTCGCTTTTCAGACGTCCTTAACTCACAGCGATGCCGCCGCCCGCGCGGCGGTATCATACAGAGAGGAGATCGTGCGCAGCAGCTGCGCGGTTTCCCCGATAGACGTTCCTGAAATACCGCTCTCTCCATGAATGTTAATCAGGCAGGCTTCCCGCACGTCGCGGTACTTCATGCATAAGGCTTTGCCTTCCTCCGTGGTTGAGAAAAAGAGCTCCTTGCCCGCTTTCTCACTCGTCACATAGCCCGCTTTCATCAGTTTCTTTAGCGCATAGGTCACCACGTGCGTGTCCTCCACGTTCAGGACAAAGCAGATATCGGCCAATTTTTTCTTGCGGTTGCGATGATTCACATGATGCAGCAGCGACACGTCAAACGCCCCCATATCCGGCTCACCGGCAGCCGTCATGCAGCGCACCATCCATTTGTTAAACGCGTTGCTGGTCATGATCAGCGCGTATTCCAGCTCCGATAGCTCCGCACAGCGTTCCGACACCAGGTGGCGAGAGGAGACGATGCGGCCATCCGTAATATCGTCGTGGTTTGAGGCAACACTCTTTTTTGAGGTCATAACGTTCCTTAGCCAGAAATGTAAACTCATCGATAAAATAAGAACATTTTATTGATAAATTGTTTACATGTTTTTGAGGTTCAGATATAGCTTTTTAGCGCAGGTTTTGCGAAGCCTGCCAACAAAACACAACATCGCTCGCCGCAAATTAAAAAAATAGCCGTCGGCGCGCAACGCTCACTTTGGATAGGGTAAACGTTTATGGACGGTACTACGCTGTTGCCGCTGATCGGGATACCGATCGTGGTTATTGGTTTTGCACTGCGCTTCAACCCGCTGCTGGTGGTCGTGGTGGCGGGGCTGGCGACGGGTCTGCTGGTCGGGATGGATTTTGGGATGCTGCTGGAAACCTTCGGCGAGAAGTTCGTGAATAGCCGATCGCTGGCCACCTTCATCCTGATCCTGCCGGTGATTGGTCTGCTGGAATACTACGGGCTTAAAGAGCGCGCCCAGGCCTGGGTGGCGAAGATCGCCAGCGCCACCTCGGCGCGTATTCTGATGCTCTATTTTGTCGCGCGTGAAGGGACCGCGGCGCTGGGTCTGATGTCTCTTGGCGGCCATGCCCAGACGGTGCGCCCGCTGCTGGCCCCGATGGCCGAAGGGGCGGCGCTGAATGAATATGGCGAACTGCCGCAGCATATCCGCGACAAAATCAAAGCCCATGCCGCCGCGTGCGACAATATCGCGGTCTTTTTTGGCGAAGATATCTTTATCGCCTTCGGTGCGGTTCTGCTGATTGACGCCTTCCTGAAAGAGAACGGGATCCAGGGGATCGAACCGCTGCATATCGGACTGTGGGCTATTCCCACCGCCATTGCGGCATTAATTATTCATATGACGCGCCTGCTGCGCCTGGATGCCAGCATTCGTCGCGACGTCATGGCCTGGCGTGCAGAGCAGGGGAAACAGGAGGTGGCGCAATGATGACGCTTATCACCATTAACCGCGTGTACTACCTCATCGGCTTTGTCGTGATGCTGCTGGTCGTGATGACCCTGCGCGATCGGGCTAATCCGAAGCGTTTTACCACTGCGCTGTTCTGGTTTTTATTCGGCGGGATCTTCCTGTTTGGCGATCTGATGGTGCAGGAGCTGGGGAAATCGCTGGCGTACCGGATCATTGGCGGCGGCGTCATCGCTATCGCGCTGCTGGCGGGCTTTGGTCTGGTCGGGAAAGGGCACTATAAAATGGCCTCCGACGAGGAGCGCATTGCCTCATCGAACCGGCTCAAAAACTGGCTGTTCCTGCCCGCTCTGATGATCCCGGTGGTGACGGTTATCGGGACGCTGTTCCTGAAGGGCGTGTCGATTGGTGGCGTTTATCTTCTCGACCAGAAACAGCTTACCCTGGCGGCGCTGTGCGTGGCCTGCGTCGCGGCGATCCTCACCGGATGGTGGCTAACGAAGGGTACCCCGCTGCACGCTATCCGCCAGTCTCGTCGTCTTGTCGACACCATCGGCTGGGCGGTGATCCTGCCGCAGATGCTGGCGATGCTCGGCGGCGTGTTCGTGGCGGCCAATACCGGCGATTCGGTGCAGAAGGTGGTCAGCCTGTTCGTGAACCCGAATAGCCGCTTCATGCTGGTGGTGATTTACTGCGTGGGTATGGCGCTGTTTACCATGATCATGGGTAACGCCTTTGCCGCTTTCCCGGTATTAAGTGCCGGTATCGCCTTACCGTTCCTGATTAACGTGCATCACGGCAACCCGGCACCGCTGCTGGCGATTGGCATGTACGCGGGCTACTGCGGCACGCTGATGACGCCGATGGCCGCGAACTTCAATATCGTTCCCGCCGCGCTGCTGGAGCTGAAAGACAAATATCAGGTGATCAAGATCCAGATCCCGACCGCGTTAACCCTGCTGGTGGTGAACGTGTTCTTAATGTATTTCCTCGTGTTTCGCTAAGGAGCTGATATGGAATTAACGCAACATCAGGCAGACGCGTTTGCCCGCATGCCTTTGACCTATTTGCGCCAGGAATACCCGAACCACATCATGCACCTGCTGAATGATGATGGCGATGTTCTACCGCCTCGCGAGCTGCACCCCATTTTCTACGGCTGTTTTGACTGGCACTCGGCGGTGCACGGCTACTGGCTGCTGCTGCGCTGCGTGCGCCTCTATCCTGAGCTACCGTGTCGGAATGAAATCGTCGCGCTTATCGACGAGCATCTGACCGACGAGAACGTGGCGAAAGAGCTGGCCTATTTCACCGCGCCGTTCCGCGCGTCGTTCGAACGTCCGTATGGCTACGGCTGGCTGCTGGCACTGGCTCATGAGCTGAAACAGTCGTCGCTGCCGCAGGCCGCAGTCTGGTACCAGACGCTTGAGCCGTTAACCCAGGATATTCGCAACCGGCTGGTGGATTATCTCAGCAAGCTTACCTATCCGATCCGCGTCGGAACGCACTACAACACGGCGTTTGCCCTCGCGCTGGGGCTGGATTACGCCCGTGCCGTGCAGGACAGCGGGCTCGAGCAGGCAATTCTGACGGCGGCTGAGCGGTTTTATCTCGCGGATACGCGCTATCCTGCGCACTACGAACCGGGCGGCGATGAGTATATTTCCGGCGCGCTGACCGAGGCGCTGCTGATGAGCAAGGTAACGGATAACTTCCCGGCATGGTTCGATAAATTCCTCCCTGATGTAGAGACAGTTGCGGCACTGATGAACCCGGCGGAGGTGAGCGACCGTACCGACCCGAAAATTGCCCATCTGGACGGGTTAAACCTCAGCCGCGCCTGGTGTATGAAGCACATTGCAAAGGCGCTGCCGGAGAACCATCCGGGACAGCAGGCGCTGCGTGATGCCGTGGCGAAACATTTGACGGCAAGCGTTGAGCACGTGGTGGGCAGCCACTACAGCGGCGGGCACTGGCTGGCGAGCTTTGCGCTGCTGGCGCTGGAGTAAATAAACGCGTCGTCTTTTTTGCCGGGTGGCGCTGCGCTTACCCGGCCTACATTGTAGGCCCGTGCAAGCGTAGCGCCGCCGGGCGAATCAGGCTGATGCCCGAACGGCGGCGCGCAGTCGGCTCAGGCTAAACAACACCGATCCGGCTGAGGCTACCACCGCAGTCCACAGCGCAAAGTGAACGGCCTGGTCCGAGCCCGTCGTCGCAGCCAGCCAAACGCCTATCACGGCCGCCCCCAGACACTGCCCGAAGGTCCTGACGATGGACAATACCCCGGACGCATAGCTGGAATTCTCGCGCGCCACGTTAGCGAGCATTTCCCGATTATTGGGGCTCTGGAAGCAGCCAAACCCAATACCGCACACCAGACTGCGCAGGCAGATATCCCATGTGGGAGGGCTTGCGGGTAACGTCGCCAGCAGGATCAACCCAACGGCAAAAATCATCAGCCCGATGGTGGAAATCAGCGGCGCGGAAATCGTATCTGCCCAACGGCCCGCGTGAGGGGCAATCAACACGATCCCAATCGGCCAGGGCGTGAACAGAAGGGCCGATTCCAGCGGGCTGTAGCCATACACGCTCTGAAACAGAAACGGCAGCGCGATAAAGGTGATGCCCTGGCTCACAAATGACGCAAGTGAGGTGAGTGCGGCGAGCGTAAAGCGGCCGTTGCGGAAGATAACGGGGGGCAGCAAGGGGCTTTGGACGCGGCAAATATGCCAGATGAAGGCGGTGGCGCTGAGCAGGGCAATACCCGCCCAGAACGCCGCCTCATGGCTGACGTGCTGGAAACTGTTCGCGGTCATGATCGTCGAACCTAACAGTATCGCCGAGAGCACCGCACCTGTGGTGTCAAAGGGCGTTTTACTGGAAGCCGAACCGCGCGGTAGCGCCTTCCAGGCCAGCAGCAGTGCGACACTTCCCGGAACCATGTTAATTGCAAACAGCCATTCCCAGCGCAGCGCCTCCAGGATCGTGCCGCCCAGCACCGGCGCTATGGCCGTGCTGGCGGCAATCAGCAGGGCGTGTAGCCCCAGAACGCGGCCAAGCAGTCGTCCAGGGAAAACGGAGCGCAGTATCGCCGGAGCGATGCTCAACGTGGCCGCGCCACCGATACCTTGCAAAACGCGCATCCCGATCAGCATATCCGGCGTCGTCGCCAGCGCGCAGCCAAGGGAGGTAAGCGTGAACGTCGCAAGACCCGCCAGAAACACCGGGCGATAGCCCTTGCTCGCTGCCAGCGCCGCGAAGATAGCCAGCGTCATCGCCGCCGACAGCAGGTAACCGTTGGCAAACCATACTGCGACATTCGCAGAGACCTGCATCGCGCTCGCCATGGAGGGCAGCGCTACGTTAATCATGGTGCCATCAAAGACGCCCATCAGCGTGGTGGTCATCAGCGCGACCATGACCCGAGCACGTTCATGTCCCGGTAATCCCTCATCGCCGGGCTGGTTTGAAAACAGCGTCATGATATTTACTCCAGAAAAGAATAGTGATGACGAAACTATAATCATGGGGTATACAAGGCGGAAGACGCAGCCTGTGCATTCATTCGTTGCGTATAACGCCTTATATGAGGAGATAACGTGACCGACCCTGATTTCAATTTGCTGGTTGCCCTTGACGTTTTGCTGGTTGAAGCCAGCGTAGCGGCTGCGGCGCGGCGTCTAAACCTGAGCACCTCCGCCATGAGCCGAACGCTGAGCAGGCTGCGTGAAGTGACCGGCGATCCGATTCTGGTTCGGGCCGGACGTCACATGGTGCTGACGCCCTGGGCAGAAGCCACCCGGGACCGGGCCAGAAACGCCGTGCACGAGGCGAGGGCGGTGCTCCAGCCCTCCACCGAGACGCTAAACGTCCAAACTCTGGCACGACTTTTCACCATTCGGGCAAATGATGGCTTCGTGGTGGCCTTTGGTCCTGCCCTGATTGCCGCCGTTGCCGCGGCTGCACCTGAGGTCTGTATACGCTTCGCACCGAAGCCTGAAAAAACGTCGCGGTACCTGCGTGAGGGGCTGGTTGACCTGGAAATTGGCGTACAGAGCAACATGGGACCGGAGATACGTTTGCAGCGGTTATTTCAGGACCGGTTTGTGGGTGCGGTACGCAAAGGACATCCGCTGGCCGCGCTGTCGGCAATCAGCATCAACGATTATGTGTCATGGGGCCATGTGGTCGCCTCGCCCGACGGTTCGTTACACGGCTTTGTCGATGACGTTCTGGCGGAACAGAGTATGAAACGTAAAGTGGCCAGCGTGGTGCCGGGCTTCCCGACGGCGTTATCCGTGGCGCTGGCGTCCGATCTCATTGCGATGGTTCCCGCACTGTATCTGCGCAATCAAACCATGACGGAAAATTTGCACGTCTTCGAACTGCCGTTTAAAGCCCGGACCATTACGGTTTCCCAGATGTGGCACCCGCGAATGGAGCAGGATCCGGGGCACCGCTGGTTGAGAGAGAAAGTGCGCGAAGTCTGCCAGGTTGCGCAGTGAGCCTTAGCGCGTTATCGCCTTTGGCACAGACAAGATAAACCGCGTTGAGCGAGCGTCAGATTCCACACGCACTTTTCCATGATGGGCAACCACAATGGATTTGACGATGGCAAGCCCGATCCCGCTGCCTTCGCCTTTACGTTGCCTGGACGGATCCACCCGATAGAAGCGGTCAAACAGTCTCGGCAAATGCGCTTCCGGGATGGGCGTGCCGGGGTTTTCAATCATCAGAACAAAATAGCTATCTTGTTCTGTGAGTGAAACGGTCACAGCCTGTCCTTCCGGCGTATAGCGCAGGGCATTGGATAACAGGTTATTGATTGCTCGCCTGAACATCTGGGGATCGCCTTCAACCAGGCAGGGCATCCCGTTGAATTTCAGCGTGATGTTGCGCTCTTCCGCCCAGGCCTCGAAGAAATCGAAAACTTTCATCACCTCTGCACGTAAATCAAACATGACCCGGTCAGGGATCAGCTGGTTATTATCTGCCTGCGCGAGAAACAGCATGTCGCTGACCATGCGGGTCATCCGGGTGTACTCTTCAAGGCTGGAATAGAGTACGTCTTCAAGCTCTTTCTGGGTCCGGTTCTGGCTTAGCGCAATCTCGCTCTGCGTCATCAGGTTGGTGATGGGGGTTCTGATTTCGTGCGCGATATCGGCAGAAAAATTGGCCTGACGGGTAAAGACATCCTCAATTTTTTCAATCATATGGTTGAAGGAGATCACCAGCTGTTCCAGCTCAACAGGCACGCGGGACGGCTCCAGCCGCACATCCAGATTTTCAGAGGTGATATTTTTGATAGCGGTGCTGACGTTACGCAGGGGCAGGTGTCCCTGGCGAACCGCGATGCGGATGACAAGAATAATCAGCACGCTGATAACAGCAGCAATCGCGAGCAGATTCTTTTTCAGCGCATCGAGGTAGTGAAGATGAAAATTGATGGAAAGCCCGATAAGCATGACGTAGTTCTGCGTTTTTCCCTGAAATGCAGCCGTTCCAGAAGAGGCGATAATTCGGTAGGTTTCCATTTTCATTTCGGGGCCGGAATGCGCGGGCATGGACGGATCTTCTACCGTCCAGAGAAACACATCCTGCGCGCGGCGGTGTGTGCCAAAATCCGCCGTATTTACCGCAGGCCGTAATGCCGCGCCTTGCGCTGAACTGAACAGTTCATTCCCCTGAGGATCCAGAAGCAGCACGGCGACGTTGCGGTAACTGGCAATCGACTCTTTGATTTTACTGACCTTTCGTTCATCGGGATCGGCCGGTGACTGCAGTATGCGGTGCATTGCGGTGCTGATTTGCTGCAGATCGCTAACATCCTGTTCGGCAAAATGCTTTTCAACCGAATGCAGCATAAACCAGGTAAAAGCGAAAAAAGCGAGGATCGTAGAGAGGCTGATAAAAAACGTCAGCCTCAGGGCAAGAGAGAATGGACGCCTGGCGGGCTTATTGTGCATCAGGTGCCTCCAGCATATAGCCGACGCCGCGGACGGTCTGGATCAGTTTCGGCTCATAATCATTATCTATTTTGGCGCGCAGGCGCTTAACCGCGACGTCGATGGCGTTGGTGTCGCTGTCAAAGTTCATGTCCCACACCTGCGAAGCAATCAGGGAGCGGGGCAGGACTTCGCCCTGATGCCGGATGAAAAACTCCAGCAGGCTGAACTCTTTGCTGGTTAACAGAATACGGTTTCCGGCGCGGGTGACCTTCCGGGAGATGAGATCGATCGTCAGGTCCGCCACGTTGAACTGGCTCTCGGCTATCGCTGTATTACCGCGCCTTAGCAGCGTTCTCACCCGAGCGAGAAGCTCAGCAAAGGCGAAAGGTTTTACCAGGTAATCATCTGCGCCCAGCTCAAGCCCCTTAACCCGGTGTTCAATCGTGCCGAGGGCCGTCAGTAACAGTATCGGCATCCCTTTCCCGGCAGAACGCAGCATGCGGACGATATCCCAGCCGTTCACATCAGGCAGCATGATATCCAGAATCAGCAGATCATACCCGGCGGTCATGGCGAGATGATATCCGTTCAGGCCATTGTCAGCGTAGTCCACCACAAAGCCCGCCTCCGTCAGCCCCTTGCTGAGGTATTCGCCTGTTTTAATCTCGTCTTCAACGATCAGTATTTTCATCTTGCTCCCCTGACTGGCTGCTAGCGACATTCTATTGCGCCGAAGGGCGTAATCAACGGCTTACGCTAAAAATGACAACATTGTCATTATCCTGTCACCGGGCAAACAGGATGATTTCGTTAGAGTAACCCTGGTAACACTCTGGACTTCATTGGAATCATTTACCAGGTCTGCCTGGACGAGAAGCGTTATGTTCACCTTAAAACGACTTAGCATCAGCACAATTTTCCTCCTTGCAGGCTGCGTCTCGCTGGCGCCTGAATACCAGCGCCCCGCGGCACCGGTCCCGCAGCAGTTTTCACTGTCTCGCAACGGTCTGATGCCCGCAGCGCAGAATTATCAGGACAGCGGGTGGCGCAACTTTTTTGCCGATCCGCAGGTGACAAGGCTGATCGCCGAGGCCCTGAGCAACAATCGCGATTTGCGCATGGCGGCCCTGAAGGTGGAAGAGGCCCGGGCGCAGTTTAACGTCACGGATGCAGACCGCTATCCGCAGTTGAATGCGTCGTCAGGTATTACCTACAGCGGCGGGCTGAAAAGTGACAAGCCGACATCACAAGAGTATGACGCGGGCCTTGAGCTTAGCTACGAACTCGATTTTTTCGGCAAGCTCAGGAACATGAGTGAGGCAGACAGACAAAACTTTTTTGCCAGCGAAGAAGCCCGCCGGGCGGTACATATTCTGCTTGTCTCCAGCGTGTCTCAGAGTTATTTCAGCCAGCAGCTGGCCTACAAACAGCTGCGTATTGCGCGCGAGACGCTGAAAAATTATCAACAGTCTTATGCTTTTGTAGAGCAGCAGCTGGTGACGGGCAGCACGAACGTCCTCGCGCTGGAACAGGCTCGTGGACAAATCGAAAGCACCCGCGCGGAGATTGCCAAAAGAGAGGGCGAGCTGGCGCAGGCCAATAATGCCTTGCAGCTTGTACTGGGCACGTATCGCGTGCTCCCGGCAGAAAACGGTGCGAGCGATAGCGCTATGACACCCGTAAAGTTGCCGCCCAATCTGTCATCAGACATTCTGCTTCAGCGCCCGGATATCATGGAGGCGGAGTATCAGCTGAAAGCGGCTGATGCCAATATTGGCGCTGCGCGAGCCGCTTTTTTCCCTTCCATTTCGCTGACAAGTGGACTTTCAACAAGCAGTACGGCGCTATCCAGCCTGTTCACACCGGCGAGCGGGATGTGGAATTTCATTCCTAAAATCGACATTCCTATTTTCAATGCCGGAAGGAATAACGCCAACCTGAAGTTGGCTGAAATACGCCAGCAGCAGTCGGTTGTAAATTACGAACAAAAAATTCAGGCTGCATTTAAAGATGTTGCTGATGCGCTCGCCCTGCGTGACAGCATTAACAATCAAATTGATGCGCAGCAGCGTTATCTGGATTCACTGCAAATTACCCTTCAGCGCGCCAGAGGATTATATGCCAGCGGCGCGGTGAGCTATATCGAAGTGCTTGATGCTGAACGCTCTCTTTTCACCACACAGCAAACCCTACTCGACCTGACCAATTCCAGACAGGTGAATGAAATTAATCTCTACACCGCACTGGGTGGCGGCTGGGTTGAATAAATTATTTATCATTTAACAGGACAATGAATATGCGTAATTCCATTAAAGCCGTTGTATTTGGTGCTCTCTCTGTGATGTTTTCTGCTGGCCTTCAGGCTGAAGTTCATCAGCATGGTGAAATGGCTGCTGCCAGCAACGCCGCTTCAGAGCAGGTAATCGAAGGAACCGGCATTGTGAAGGACATTGATCTCACCAATAAGAAAATCACCATTTCTCATGATGCTATCCCGGCGGTGGGGTGGCCCGCGATGACCATGCGCTTCACCTTTACCCAGGCTGACGAGAGTATTACGGCGTTAAAAGTGGGTAGCCAGGTTAATTTTTCGTTTGTGCAGCAGGGCAATATCTCTTTACTGAAGAGCATTAAATAGCGAGAAATAGCATGGCGTCTTTTAAAATAAAATATGCTGCAATGATTATTTCCAGCCTCATCGCAGGCGGGCTGATTTCAGTGACGGCCTGGCAGGCAATGCATTCAGTGGATAAAACAGAAAAGACAGTACCCGAGCGAAAGGTACTTTTCTGGTATGACCCGATGAAACCAGACGTTAAATTTGATAAACCCGGTAAATCACCTTTTATGGATATGGACCTGGTGCCGAAATATGCGGATGAAGACGACGAGAAAAGCAGCGCCGGTATTCGTATTGATCCGACACAGGTTCAGAATCTGGGATTAAAAACGCAAAAAGTCACGCAAGGGAAGCTGAATTATTCCCAGACCATCCCGGCCAACGTCAGCTATAACGACTATCAGTTTGTCATTGTGCAGGCGCGCGCTGAAGGTTTCGTTGAGAAGGTGTACCCGCTGACAACGGGCGACCATGTGAAGAAAGGTACACCGCTGATTGATATCACGATCCCGGACTGGGTCGAAGCGCAGAGTGAGTTTTTGCTGTTATCCGGCACCGGCGGAACGCCTACCCAGATTAAAGGGGTACTTGAGCGGCTGCGGCTGGCAGGCATGCCAGACGACGATATACAAAGGCTGCGCGCAAGCCGAACGATTCAGACCCGATTTACCATTAAAGCCCCCATCGACGGGGTGATCACCACGTTTGACCTGCGCACCGGAATGAATATTTCAAAAGATAAAGTGGTGGCACAGATTCAGGGGATGGACCCCGTCTGGATCAGCGCAGCCATCCCTGAGTCCATCGCGTATCTCCTGAAAGACACGTCGCAGTTTGCCGTTTCCGTACCGGCTTATCCGGACACATCTTTCCCCGTTGAAAAATGGAACCTTCTGCCGAGCGTGGACCCGGCCACTCGCACGCTGCAGGTGCGCCTGCAGGTTTCCAATAAAGATGAACGTCTGAAACCGGGTATGAACGCTTATTTGAAACTGAATACTCAAAGCCAGGACATGCTGCTGATCCCGTCTCAGGCCATTATCGATACCGGCAAGGAACAGCGCGTGATTACGGTCGATGCGGAGGGGCGTTTTGTGCCGAAACCGATCCACGTGCTGCACGAATCTCAGCAACAGTCCGGTATTGGTTCTGGCCTGAATGAAGGGGAGTCGGTGGTGGTCAGCGGTCTGTTCCTGATTGACTCTGAGGCCAATATTACCGGTGCGCTGGAGCGCATGCGGCATCCTGAAAAACATGACGACGCGCATGCTGGTCACTAAGGAGACGACGATGATTGAATGGATTATCCGGCGGTCAGTTGCCAATCGTTTTCTGGTGATGATGGGGGCGCTGTTTCTCAGCGTCTGGGGAACCTGGACCATCATCAACACGCCGGTCGATGCCTTGCCCGATCTGTCTGATGTTCAGGTTATTATTAAAACCAGTTATCCCGGCCAGGCTCCGCAGATTGTTGAAAACCAGGTGACGTATCCGCTCACCACCACCATGCTGTCGGTGCCGGGCGCAAAGACCGTGCGCGGGTTTTCCCAGTTTGGTGATTCCTACGTGTATGTCATTTTTGAAGATGGGACAGATCTCTACTGGGCCAGGTCACGCGTGCTGGAGTATCTGAATCAGGTGCAGGGTAAACTGCCCGCCGGGGTGAGCGCTGAAATCGGGCCTGATGCCACGGGCGTGGGCTGGATATTTGAGTATGCGCTGGTCGATCGCAGTGGAAAACACGATCTCGCGGAACTGCGATCTCTTCAGGACTGGTTCCTCAAGTTTGAACTGAAAACCATTCCGAACGTGGCCGAGGTGGCGTCGGTCGGCGGCGTGGTGAAGCAGTATCAGATTCAGGTCGATCCATTAAAACTGGCCCAGTACGGCGTAAGCCTGCCTGAGGTTAAGCAAGCCCTGGAATCGTCCAACCAGGAAGCAGGGGGCTCATCCATTGAAATCGCGGAAGCGGAGTATATGGTTCGCGCCAGCGGTTATCTCCAGACTCTTGATGACTTCAATAATATCGTCCTGAAAACCGGGGAGAACGGGGTACCCATTTATCTGCGTGATGTTGCTCGCGTGCAGACGGGGCCGGAAATGCGACGCGGTATTGCCGAACTAAACGGGCAGGGGGAAGTCGCCGGAGGCGTCGTGATCCTGCGTTCAGGCAAAAATGCGCGTGAGGTCATTACTGCGGTGAAAGAGAAACTGGAGACGCTGAAGGCCAGCCTGCCGGAAGGCGTTGAGATTGTCACGACCTACGACCGCAGCCAGCTTATCGACCGGGCCATTGATAACCTGAGCGGCAAGCTGCTCGAAGAGTTTATCGTGGTGGCCATCGTCTGCGCGCTGTTCCTCTGGCACGTCCGCTCTGCGCTGGTCGCCATCATTTCTCTGCCGCTCGGCCTGTGCATTGCCTTTATCGTCATGCACTTCCAGGGGCTGAACGCCAATATTATGTCGCTGGGTGGGATCGCCATCGCCGTCGGCGCAATGGTGGATGCCGCCATTGTGATGATTGAAAATGCGCATAAACGGCTCGAGGAGTGGGATCATCAGCATCCCGGAGAGCAGATTGATAACGCCACCCGCTGGCAGGTGATCACCAACGCCTCCGTGGAGGTTGGCCCCGCGCTGTTTATCAGCCTGCTGATCATCACCTTATCCTTCATTCCGATTTTTACCCTTGAAGGGCAGGAAGGGCGGCTGTTTGGTCCGCTGGCCTTCACGAAAACGTATGCCATGGCGGGGGCGGCCGCGCTGGCTATCATCGTCATTCCGATTCTGATGGGGTTCTGGATCCGGGGAAAAATCCCCGCTGAGAACAGTAACCCGCTGAACCGGCTGCTGATCGGAGCCTATCATCCGCTGCTACTTAAGGTGCTTCGCTGGCCAAAAACCACCCTGCTGGTTGCGGCGTTATCCATCTTCACGGTTATCTGGCCTTTAAGTCAGGTGGGCGGTGAGTTTCTGCCGAAGATCAATGAGGGCGATCTGCTGTATATGCCGTCGACGCTGCCGGGCGTCTCTCCAGCGGAAGCGGCAGCGCTGTTACAGACCACGGACAAGTTAATCAAAACCGTCCCGGAAGTGGCTTCCGTGTTTGGTAAGACGGGTAAGGCTGAAACCGCAACAGATTCCGCGCCGCTTGAAATGGTTGAAACGACCATTCAGCTTAAGCCGGAAGACCAGTGGCGGCCGGGCATGACGATTGACAAGATTATCGATGAACTGGATCAGACGGTTCGTTTGCCGGGGCTTGCCAATCTCTGGGTGCCGCCCATCCGTAACCGCATTGATATGCTCTCAACCGGGATCAAAAGTCCGATAGGGATCAAGGTGTCGGGTACCGTTTTGTCGGATATCGACGCAACGGCGCAGAACATTGAGGCGGTAGCCAAAACCGTGCCGGGCGTGGTCTCAGCACTGGCTGAACGTCTGGAAGGGGGGCGCTACGTTGATGTGGATATCAACCGTGAAAAAGCCTCCCGCTACGGCATGACGGTGGGCGATGTGCAACTCTTCGTCTCCTCCGCAATCGGCGGCGCGACGGTAGGTGAAACGGTTGAAGGCGTGGCCCGGTATCCGATCAATATCCGCTATCCGCAGGATTACCGGAACAGCCCGCAGGCGCTGAAGGAGATGCCGATCCTGACGCCGATGAAGCAGCAAATCACCCTTGGCGATGTGGCAGAGATTAACGTCGTTTCCGGTCCAACAATGTTGAAAACGGAAAATGCCCGTCCCGCCAGCTGGATTTACATTGATGCACGGGGCAGGGACATGGTGTCGGTGGTAAACGACATTAAGACAGCCATCAGCCAGAAGGTAAAACTGAGGCCGGGAACCAGCGTGTCATTCTCAGGACAGTTTGAGCTACTCGAGCATGCCAATAAAAAACTGAAGCTGATGGTGCCGATGACGGTGATGATCATTTTCATTCTGCTCTATCTGGCGTTCCGACGCGTGGATGAGGCGTTGCTGATCCTGATGAGCCTGCCGTTCGCACTGGTTGGGGGGATTTGGTTCCTGTACTGGCAGGGCTTCCATATGTCTGTCGCAACCGGAACCGGGTTTATCGCGCTGGCTGGCGTCGCGGCTGAGTTTGGGGTAGTCATGCTGATGTATCTGCGTCAGGCCATTGAAGCGCACCCGGAGTTGTCTCGTCGTGAAACGTTCACCGAGCAAGGGCTTGATGACGCCCTTTATCATGGCGCCGTGCTGCGCGTGCGGCCAAAGGCGATGACCGTTGCGGTGATCATTGCCGGTCTGCTGCCCATTCTGTGGGGTACCGGTGCCGGGTCAGAGGTCATGAGCCGGATAGCGGCACCGATGATTGGCGGGATGATCACGGCGCCGCTGCTATCGCTGTTTATTATACCTGCGGCGTACAAGCTGATCTGGTTGCGCAGGCATAAAAAGCCATAAAAAAACCCGCTGGTAGCGGCGGGTTTTTTACGGGATTAATGCTTAGCGCGTCTGGCTGATAAGCTTGCGCCAGGCTCTGTTATGCAGAGTAAATAGCAGCATCTTATAGAAAGCGGTAGAGAGGATGCAGCTGCCGCTCAGCCCCAGCATGACAATACTCACCAGCGCCGCGGTCAGGCTGACGCCCGGAGCAGCGCTACCGCTCAGCGCGGCCAGCAGGTAGGCTGCGGTTAATATCAAGCTTATCACCGCCAGCGTAAGATGTAACCGCACGGCGCGCATGCTGCCTTTGCCAATCATAAACATCGTCACGCCGTTAATGCCGGCGAACAGCAGGGCGACCAGCACAACCCACACGAATACGCGTTCGGCCGGCTGGCCGAGTGCGGCGAGTACGCCATACCCCAGCCACAGCTGCGGAATGGCGAAACTGACAATCACCCCGAGCGTACTGACCGCCGCGGGAATACCCATGGTATGCAGTCCCACAGGCTTACCCATTTCGTCGGCCAGCTGCGTCTTCAACTGCTGCAGCTGCGTCGGGGCGGCATGGTTTATGCTGGCGGCAGCCTCGTTACAGCGTTGCAGGCGACGGGTTAAAACTTTAAACATTTGAATACTCAGCGTTTAGTTAGGTAAAAATGACTGCAGCACACCTACCACATAGCGTCCTGACTGGACGGTATTTTGTGGGTTGCGGATAGTCCCAGTGAGTGAACTCCCCACAAAGGCTGATGCGTTATTGACCGCACTCATCAGCTCGCGCTGCAGTGATTTTTGTAACGATTCGCTGGGGAAACGTTTCGGATAAACACCTGCGCGGATCGCGGCCTTTACCCCGGCACTGGAAATGCCTGGATTCTGCGCTTTGATGATCTCTTCCGTGATGCGCTTACGCTCGGCACGGCTCAGGCTCTGGAACCAGGCGGTAACTTTACTCGAAGATGCCGCTTTCATCAGCTTGTACGTTTCTAAAGTACCTCTTAGCGCGGTTCCTGCCGCAGCAAGCGAAATGACATCCAGAACTGTCGTGGTGGCGACGTACCAGTCCTGGCTGTCGAGCCAGGCAACATCGGAGCCATGGTCGTTATGGATAGCCAGCAGGCGGCCCGCGCCAATCATGCATTGTGCTCCGGTTGCCAGCGTACCGGACAGGCTGATCGCCGCAATCACACCGGACCCGCCAGCGGTAAAAGGCACTGCCGCACCGGCACCAAACGCCATGACAAGCGTAACAATCATTGCGCCACAGGCGAAACCGGTCGAGGTGATTTCCGTCGCAAGTGACGGAGTGGTTAGCGTTGCTACAACAGCTTTTTCTGCACTGGTTTCTTTAGCATCAGGAATTTTACTGATTACCACATGGCTGACGGTGCTCTGATTCACATCAGCAATGCGTCGAGAGGGACGTACCAGCCAGCGTTGCTTGCCATCATCAAAAATGATGCCGACATTGTAAAAATTTCGCGTGCAGTCGAGCTGCGCGGCCAGCTTTTTAAAATCGATATCAGCACCAGCCTGTAGGCCAAGGCTGCGCGAGAGATCATAAGAGGGAAGGGTGCTGTCAGGCGACTGCTGACCGGGTAAGTTCATCGAGGAAGCTCCTTCATTCCGTGAGGACTATTAATTAGCAGGGTAATTTATTGAAGAAATTTATGTTTCGAACAGGGATAGGTTGATAATAGCAGTGATAACTCGGTGATCAAATGATATTGCTCGAGTAAAATGTAAACGATACCAAGGAGTATTAAAGGTTATCGGCAGACTTTCTCAGCCCAGTAATATCCCTCCTTGCACATCCCTGTTTGGTCTGCGCGCGTTAAGCCATTATTATTTTGATAAAACCGATTATTACTTTGATAAAAACGAGCGCTGCTCGGGAATCATTCTCAGGCAGCGCCGCTTGTGATGGACGCTTTTCACTCAACGGCGCGGTTTTTACGCGTGCACAATCACAAAAACAAACCCTGGTGCTCACCTCGTTGATCTCTGGCACAAATCTTGGATTTGTACGTAGCGATGGGCTTTTCCCGTGGCTACTTACAGAATTGATAATAAGGGGAGCATTATGTGTGCTTTGCGTTCAGCGTCGCCAGGGCGCGTGGATGGGTTGGCGAAAGTCAAAGGAACCGTCCTATATGGCGATGATATTACACTGCCGGATATGCTCTATGGCGTTTGTCGCTATGCGCATATTCCCGCAGGCAAAATCGACGAGCTGGATCTCAGCGGCGCGTTGGGGGTAGACGGCGTGGTGAGGATTGCCACCTGGCAGGAAGGAGGAAAGACCCCAACAGATTATACGTGGCTTATCGTCTCAAATATCTCATTTAACATAATATACATTATGCGCACTAAAATGGATTAAGGCAAAATCCAGCATTTCATGGTCCTCCTTGTCCTCGTCAACGAACGTGCTCAAACCCACATTACCAGGCATCCAATCCACCATAATCACGCTCCGCTTCTATACTCCATATTTCACCGCTACTTACTGGGGGCTCAAATGTTTGACCATGTTAAATTCGGCGTAAGTGATTATGAAAAAAGTAAAACCTTCTTCCTCGAAGCCTTGCAGCCGCTTGGCGTAAACATTATCGATGAAGGCACTCCAGACTACGGCGTAGAAATGAGTTCCGGTGATGTTTCACTTTGCCTGTATCAGACACATGATAAGCCAGCACCATTGCATATCGCCTTTGTAGCCACAACGCGTCAGCAAGTTGATGACTTTTACAATGCCGCGCTTCGTACGGGCGCGCAAGATAATGGCGCGCCGGGATTACGCTCCTACGGCAAAAATTATTATGCCGCGTTTGTCATTGCGCCCGATGGTCATAATATCGAGGCGGTTTGTCATGCACCTGAAAGCGACTTATTGGACTGATACTACCGCTACTTCGGTGACCAGTATGCATGATTCCACTTGATCTTGCATGATAATGCCTGTTATGTTTAATCTCACTGCAAAACAGCAATTATCGTGCAATAACATGCATAATCACTCACAGAGGTAGATATGACTCAACAGCTGATTTTAATCGCCGGACCCTATCGTAGCGGCACGGATGGTATTCAGGAACGTATCGATGCCAATCTGGCAAGATTAGAAAACGCAGCGCTTGCGGTGTACGAACGTGGGCACATCCCGGTCATTGGTGAATGGCTCGCCCTGCCGCTGGCGAAGGCCGCAGGGTCAACCTCGTTGCATGATGAAATCAGTGAAGCGATGCTGTATCCCGTTGCCCATCGCCTCATTGGTAAATGCGACGCGATTTATCGCATCGAAGGTGCATCAAAAGGCGCAGATATGGATATTGAGGTCGCGCGCAAGCGTGGTCTTCAGGTCTACACCAGCTTAGAGAGCATTCCTCAGGCCTGACGGAATCCCCATCAGCGTTCGTAGCTATCATTTATGTCCTGCGTGAGTTCATTCGCGGTGACCAGGACATTATTGAAGCGCAACCCCTCAACACCCGATATTTTCCCAAACTCGGTGGCATCGACGGAAATATTGTCGAGCGTTAACCCGCATACAGGACGGTCCGGATAGCCTTCGATAAAAAACGCACGAGAGAATAAGTTGCTGTCTGAACGGCGCGCAGTGATATTGCTAAGCGTCAGGTGGCTCACTTCCGTCAAACCCGCCTCTCCTTCTAGCCCGTCAGCCAGTTTGCGCCAGTGCTCAGGCTTATCCTGCAGGTTGCCGCTATCACCGTAGCTGTATTGAGGGAACCAGTTCAGTTGGATAAGTACGGGGAAACGCACATTCTGAAGCAGCAAATTCCGCACCGTGATATGGCGGATAAACCCGCCGCGATTGCGGGCTGACTTAATGCGAAACCCAACCCCCGTGCCGTTGAAACGGTTGTTTTCGATCAGTACGTGCTCGATCCCACCAGAGGTTTCACTGCCCAGGGTGATGCCTGATCCCTTGTTCAACACGCATTCCCGAATAACAATGTCCCTGGCCGTACGGGCTTTTTGCGCAGCCTCGCGCCCGCGGCCCGCCTTAATGCAGATATTGTCGTCATTGCAGGAAACCGTACAGCGCTCAATTCGAACCTGTTCGCAAGAATCAATGTCAATTCCATCGGTGCTTGGCCCCGCTGAATTAATGATACTCAGGTTCTCGACTGCCACACCTCGGGAATAACAAAGGTGAACATTCCAGAAACCGGACTCGCAGCTGGTGAAATCCTTGAGCAGGATATTCTTGCTTTCATACACCAGAACATTGCGTGGCCGCTGGCAATCATAGTCCACTACCCAGCGTAAACCGTTGGCGCTGTAGTCCCCAACCATGCCGCCGTGTTCATCATCTCCCCAGAATCGCTGCCACCAGATCCGCCCTTGCCCGTCGAGGGTACCCGTTCCGGTGAGGCTTACGTTCTGCGCGTTAATCACGTTGATCATGCCTGCTGGCCAACGCATATCAATGCCGGCAACCCGAGTGTCGATTAAGGGGTAATCGTCCAGGTGCTGGCTGCCTAAAAGCACCGCACCTTGCGCCAGATGCAGCGTGATATCACTTTTAAGAAAAATGGCACCGGTAAGATAACGGCCTGCAGGGATCACCACGCTGTCGCCAGGCTTCGCTTTCGCAATAGCCTGTTGGATAGCCGTCGTTGAAATACGTCCAGCACGCGGATCTGCCCCGAACGTTAAAATTGAAATGTCTGCCATGGAATCCCTTATACTGTTGAAAATCAGCAGTATAAGAACTCAATTAATCAATAACCTTTACCCCAGGGACAGCCTGACCAAAAAGCTGGCAGAAAAACGGTTATTCATGTGTCCGATCAGCGGTTTTAACGATCGTTACGCCCTTCTCTGTTATCGCATTTATCCAGGCCCGATCCGTGCCATCTTCCACAACCATCGTATTCGCCAGCGACACATCGCCGATCGCAAATGACGAGGCGGTATTAATCTTTTCAGGCGAAGCCAGCACAATGGTCTCCGCGGCTTTGCCGGAAAATGCACGTTTGATGCACGCCTCCTCGAAATCGCCGGTTGTCAGCCCTGCATCCGGGTGAATGCCCGTTACCCCCATAAAGAACAGATCCGCATGTATGTTCCCAATGCCTTCGATAGCTGCCGCACCCACGGTGACAATCGAGTGCTTGTACAGACGTCCGCCGATCAGGATAACGTCAATCAAAGGATGCTCGACCAGACCCAGCGCAATACTCGGGCTATGCGTGACGACGGTAATCTGCAGGTCTGGGGGCAAAAACGTGATTAACTCAGCGGTGGTCGTGCCACCGTCGATAATCACCACTTGTCCTGCCGAAATGAGTTGAGCGCCCTTTCGGGCAACGTTTTTCTTCGCATCCATTTTCACGGTTTTACGCTCGGCAAAGGGTACTACCGCCGACGATGCCGGCAGCGCACCGCCGTGCACGCGCTGCAAACGCCCTTCTGCCGCCAGCTCGCGGAGATCGCGCCGGATGGTGTCTTCAGATACTGAAAAATGGACACTGAGTGCTGTCGACTGTACCTGACCTTCCGCTTCGAGTTTTTCCAGAATCAATTGTTTTCGCTGACTAGTGAGCATCGGACTTTCCTGATATTGCATGTTTTATCTTGAGGGTGCACGATAGTGCTGTTTATGATCTTAACTCTACGTAAGGAGAGCCGAACGTGCAATCAAAACGCGCAGATATCCGCATTATCGAGAGCGAAACCCTATCTGATAACTGGTACATACTGAAAAAATTTACCTTTGATAAACGACGCCGCGACGGCGAGTGGCAGCACCAAAGCCGAGAAGTGTACGACCGGGGCAACGGAGCCACCATACTGCTCTACAATCGAGACAAAAAAACGATCATCCTCACCCGCCAGTTCCGCTTTCCGGTCTTTATCAACGGTCATGAAGGCGATCTGATAGAGGCCGCTGCCGGGCTGCTCGACAATATGGATCCTGAAAGCCGTATCAAAGCGGAAGCCGAGGAAGAGACCGGGTTTACGGTGTCGCGCGTAGAGAAAATTTTCGAAGCCTATATGAGCCCTGGCTCGGTAACGGAAAAACTCTATTTCTACCTGGCGGAATATCACCCTCAGGATCAAACCGGCAAAGGTGGCGGAATCAAATCAGAGGGGGAAGATATCGACGTGCTTGAAGTGACGCTGGACGAGGCGCTCCGCGGCATCGAGACCGGCCAAATTGTTGACGGCAAAACCATCATGCTGATTTACCACGTCGCCCTGAAAGGGATCCTATAAACATCGCGTTGTCAGATACCTGCCGCTGTGCGGGTATTTGTCTGTGCTATTCTTCCTTAATCCCGTGAAATGGAGCTGCGAACATGGCCGACTGGAATCCTTCTCTCTACCTGCAATACAGCGCGGAACGCACACGCCCTGCCGCCGAGCTTCTGGCGCGTGTTCCTTTGGATGCGGTGTCCACCGTCGTTGATTTGGGGTGTGGTCCGGGCAACAGTACCGCATTGCTGAAGCAGCGCTGGCCGTCGGCACACATAACAGGGGTGGATAACTCTCCCGCCATGCTGGAAGAAGCGCGCAGCGCGCTGCCTGAATGCCACTTTGTTGAGGCAGACATTCGCCAGTTCACACCTCACCAGCCGCTGGATGTGATTTACGCCAACGCCTCTTTGCAGTGGATCCCGGACCATTACGATCTGCTGCCGCACCTGGTTTCGCTGCTTCGTCTGAATGGCGTGCTGGCGATTCAAATGCCCGACAACTGGCTTGAACCTACGCATGTTTCAATGCGCGAAGTGGCTTACGAACAAGGCTATCCCGACCGTGGCCGTGAGCCGCTGCCCGGCGTGCATGCCTACTATGATATTTTGACGGAGGCTGGATGCGAGGTGGATATCTGGCGGACAACCTATTTCCACAAGATGAGCTCGCACCAGGCCATTATTGACTGGGTCAGCGCCACGGGATTGCGTCCGTGGCTGCAGGATCTCAACGAAAGCGAGCGAAAAGCCTATCTGAAGCGTTATCAGGCGTTGCTGGAAGAGCAGTATCCGCTCCAGGAGAATGGGCAGATACTGCTGGCGTTTCCACGGCTTTTCATCGTCGCTCAGCGTCAACCCTAAGGTGGCGTTCAGGAGCGGGCTTCTTTCAGAAGCTGTTGAATGACCTGCTCCTGTTTGTCGTAGTTACCCTCACCGAATGAGGTATAGCGTAGCTGTCCTTTGGCATCAAAGAAGTAATGCGCGGGCCAGTACTGGTTTCCAAATCTGTTCCAGATTTGATACTGATTATCCGCCACCACCCGGTACGGGAGCTGCCATTTATTGACCGCATTTTTTACGGACGAAAGCGGTTTTTCCCATGGATATTCTGGCGTGTGAACGCCAATCACCACGAGTCCCTGAGACTGGTATTTGTTGGCCCAGTCCCGGACGTGGGGAAGCGTATGCTGGCAGTTAATGCAGTCCCAGGTCCAGAAATCGATCAGAACCACCTTCCCTCGCAGTGACTCAGACGTGACAGGGTCACCATTAAGCCATCCGGTGCCGCCGCTCAATGACGGTAACTCACTGCTCGGCGCACTGTCCACCACCGGCTGCAATTTCACGGTTGAGGTCGACGGTTTTGCCAGGTTTAACAGTGAGTTTTCGAGCCGATCGGCGATGCCATTTGCCCCTTTTAAGGCCGACGTCATCCCGGTGACGTTAAATGCCACCGCGGCCAACATCACTGCACCTGCCGCCTGACGCAGTCGTCCCATGAGCGCCGATTTCGCCCTTAACGGCTGAATCAACTTACGGCCTCCGGCAACAAGCAATCCCAGCATCAGCGCACATCCGCTTCCGTAGGCGATGAGCAGCGTGCCGGTGGTAAGGGGCGAGTGACCCGCGATATTGAGGCTGAAGATCGCGCCAAGAATGGGGCCCGCGCAGGGAGACCAGAGCAGCCCGACCGCGAGCCCGGCCAGAAATGCGGCAGACACTCCACGCGTTTGTCCGCTTCGGGTATTCAGCGCATTGCCGACATGGACCGCGGGTGTGGCAATACGCTGAGCAAACTGCGGGAAAATCAGCGCAAGGGCTGCGGTGGCCAAAATCATGAGTGCGATCCAGCGCCCTACCAGCGTGGCTTGCACGATCCACTCGCTGGCAGCCGTAACGGCCAGGGCCACCAGGGTGAACATCACAACCATGCCCGCGAGAAGCGCCGCGACGTGTCGCCGCTGCCCCTGAAAGCCAGCAAACAGCAGCGGAATAACGGGGAGCGTACAGGGGCTCAGCAGGCTAATCATCCCGCCTAAAAAAGCGATAATCAGAAACATAACGACCTCACATAACAGATTGGCTGCGTAGCTGCAGTGAGGTTATTTCAACGTACTGATGTGTTCAGATGATGTGTAAATCTGCGCGATTTGTCTGCCACCGTATCCGTACGGAACGCAGATACAAAACCGTACAATCAACGGCGCGGCAGCGCGACGGAAACCTCCAGTCCCCCTTCGGTGCGATTCGCCAGGTGAAGTTTCCCGTCCAGCTGCGCGGTGAGCTGCGCCGCGATGGCAAGGCCAAGCCCGGTTCCTCCCGTATCGCGGTTACGGGACGTTTCAATACGATAAAAAGGCTGTAATACCGCATCAAGTTCGGCATCAGGAATTCCCGGCCCGCCGTCTTTGATATGGATAACAACCTGTTCTGCCTGAGGCTCAATTTCAATCTCGGCGTAATCACCGAATTTAAGCGCATTGTCCAACAAATTGGTCATTACCCGCCGCAGCGCCTGGGGGCGAGTGACGATGGGCAGCCTTTCGTCGCTTGCCTGAAACTGCACGTTCTTACCGACATCCTGATAATCACTGGCAAGGGTATTTATCCAGGCGTTTAACTCCATCTTCACCGTGGCTTCTTCAAGAATTTCTGATGACCGGGCATAGGCAATACCCTCCCGAACCAAACGCGTCATGTTGTCGAGGTCGTTAAGCAGCTTGTCACGCAGTACAGGTTGTTCGGCCATTTCAACGCGCAGCTTCATACGGGTTATCGGGGTCTGCAAATCGTGTGAAATGGACGCCAGGATCTGCCCGCGCTCGCGGAGGTAAGCCTGAATGCGGGACTGCATGGCGTTAAAGGCATGCGCGGCGCGCTGCACTTCGATCGGCCCCTGCTCGGACATGGCGGCATGTGACGACGGGTCCAGGGAGTCGACCGCGCGAGTAAACTGCGAGAATGGCCGCACCACCTGACGCACGGCAACCCACGAACAGGCGGCCAAAAGCAGCAGTTGTAAGATCAGCACCACGGGTAGCCAGCTGGCGACCGGCGGCATGCGGGGGATGAGATCAATCGTAAGCGGCGCACCATCGCTTAAGGTGATATGCGCCTGAATGTGCGACACCGGCCCGGCAACGGCAGTAAAATAAAGGGGGTAGTCTGCAGAAAGCGTCTCTTTGAGGGTGCGTACAGCATCTTGCGACCGCTTGTCCTGCGGGGCCGCACCCGGTTCGCCCGGCCCAAGAATATAGCGGTAATTTCCCCGGTCAAGCCGCGCCAGCCAGGCCGGACGTTCATTCGCCGGAAGGCGGTCAAGAATGGCGACGCTGGTAGCAACATCATATTCCAGGTTACCCAACATCACCGTGCGGGCGCTGCGCATGCGCTCCACCATAACCAGCGTCAGGCTGAGCGCATTAGCCAGTAGCAGCCCAACCAGCACAATAATCAGCAGCCGGGTCAGCAGCGAGCGCGGCCAGAGAGTCATTCGTTAACCTCTTTAATGGTCACCGGCATGGTGAAAACGTAGCCTTCACTACGAACGGTTTTAATGTAGGCCGGCGTTCGCGCATCTTCATTCAGACGCTGGCGGACGCGGCTCACCAACAGATCGATCGAACGTTCAAACAGTTCGGCATCTCGCCCCTGAGTCAGGTTCAGCAGCTGGTCGCGCGTCAAAACGCGTTGGGGATGGTCAAGGAAAACGCGCAGCAGTCGATATTCCGCACCGCTAAGTGCCACGATCGTGCCTTCCGGGTCGATAAGATGACGAGCAACGGTGTCGAGCTGCCAGTCGCCAAACTCAACCAACCGCCCTGCTTCGGTGACCTGCAAATTGGGCGGCATCGTGCGAAAACGACGCATAATGGCTTTGATGCGTGCCAGAAGCTCGCGGGCAACAAAGGGTTTAACCACGTAATCGTCGGCGCCCATTTCCAGCCCCAGGATCCGGTCCGTCTCCTCGTTGCGGGCCGTCAGCATCAGTATCGGCAAATCTTTATGCTTGCTGCTGCGCAGCTGTCGACACAGTGTCAGACCGTCTTCGCCCGGCATCATCACATCCAGCACAACCAAGTCGACGTGCTGTTTATTAAGCGCCGCATGCATCTCTTTACCGTTCGCCGCGCCGGAGGCGTGATAGCCGGATTTAATGAGATAAGCGACAATCAGTTCACGAATATCCCTGTCGTCATCGACGACAAGGATATGATCAATATGCTCCACCGCAAGCTCCAGAATGAAGGGTAACGGATTGAAAATAGCACATTTTAAAGCGCGTCAGCGTCGACGACCGCTTTAACGAAATCCTGCGGATCTTCCTGGGGAGGATTGTGCCCGACGGTGGCACCAAAGGTTCGGTGCTCATATTTTCCGGTAAATTTGCTGGCATAGGCCGCGGGTGCAGGATGCGGCGCGCCGTTATTACCGCCCTCAATGGTGATCGTAGGCACGGTGATGTTCGGCAGCGTTGCCAACTTCTGCTCGTAGCGGTCGTATTTATGCTCCCCTTTCTCCAGGCCTAAACGCCAGCGGTAATTGCTGAGCGTTACGGCAACGTGGTCTGGGTTATCAAGCGATTTGGCGCTGGCGTTAAAGGTGGCCTCGCTAAATTTCCAGTCCGGCGAAGCCTGGGTCCAGATCAGACGCGCGAAATCATGGGTATTTTTAGCATAGCCTTCCGCGCCGCGTTCGGTTGCGAAGTAGAACTGATACCACCACTGAACCTCAGCTTTCGGCGGCAAGGGCTGTTTGCCTAAGGCCTGGCTACCGATCAGATAACCGCTCACCGAGACCAGCGATTTAACGCGCTCTGGCCATAAAGCGGCGACGATATCCGCCGTGCGGGCCCCCCAGTCGTAACCCGCGAAAACGGCCTGCTTAATGTTCAGCGCGTCCATCAGGTTAACAACGTCTTTCGCCATTGCGGAAGGCTGACCGTTACGCGGTGTTTTATCCGAGATAAACCGCGTGGTACCGTATCCGCGCAGTGAAGGCACGATAACGCGATAGCCTTTTGCCGCGAGTGCGGGCGCCACTTCCGCATAGCTATGAATATCGTAGGGCCAGCCGTGTAACAAAATCACCGGCTGGCCGGTTTTCGGTCCGATGTCGACATAGCCGACGTTGAGATCGCCTGCGTTAATCTGCTGGGGGTGATCAAATGCCGAGGCGAAGTCGTTGCCCGTGGCTTCTGCCTGGCAGGACATGACGGTGCCAAGAGAAACGGTCAATGCAAGAGTCGAGTAAGCGAGTTTGCTAAACATGTTGATATCTCCGGTTGTGTACATTTCACGGGGATATAACAACATGTCACTGTATAGCGGATATGTGCGAAAGCGGGTTTATTGCAAGCCTGTGTATGTATCCGGGACGCTGATACAGTGTGATACAAACACAGGCGATTTGACGTTAAAGGGTTATGCGGTATCGGACGTAATCGTCAGCCTCACCATATTTATCATAGAGTTTACGCGCCGGGTTGCTCTCCCGGGTGACCCAATACAGTTTTGACCACCCTTCGCGCTGGCCTTCCGCAATCAAAGCATCTATCAGCGCCTTTCCTGCTCCCGCCCCGCGCTCTGCAGCATTCACAAACAGATCTTCCAGGTAGCAGATGGGTGCTGTCGACCAGGTGCCTTCATGCAGAATACACATCGCGAAACCGATAACCTGTTCATCCTTCTCTACGACCCGGCAAAATAGGGGTGAGTTATCTGAGAGCGCCCTTTCCCACGTCGATGCGGTAACAGATTCATCGAGGTAGCAATCATAAAAATGGGTATAGCCATCCCACAGCGGTCGCCACTGGGAATAGTCATCTGCGCGCAACGATCTTACCGTGACAGCCATGAGTTCCTCACATTACAACGTGATTGCCATTTCAAAACAGCGTAAATCAGCACCCGCCATACGCGAGTGATGATGCTTTTCGCCCAGCGTGACAAAACCGAGCTTATGATAAAACGACCGGGCGTTTGGCGTGGAATCGAGCAGCAAACGCGTAATTCCACGGCTGCGGGCTTCGTCGAACAGTGCCTCGACGATCCGCGTCGCCATTCCTTTACCTGATGCTGAAGGTAAGGTGAATATCGCCTCCAGGCTATGCGTATCAAGATCGAGATAACCCGTCGCCGCGATGTCACCCTTTTCATCTTCCACTACATAAAAAGGGTAATCTATGACCATTTTTCGATAGTGTTCGGGCATAAGGTCGGGCGTCCAGCGCGCAATCACATCCGCGTCGTAACTGGTTTTACAGCCGTGACGAATCGCCTGATTGCGAATATCCCAGAGTATTTCGGCTTCCTGCGGTTTAGCTTTTCGTAACGTCATACCTCCCCTTAACGGCTTTTTAACCGGATTTCACGTGCCAGTCTGGCAAGACGCTGAGTGCGACAATAGAGGGTAAACAGCACAAAACCTCTGCTATTCATCACCACCCGGCAAAGTAACAGGGCGAAGCATGCGATGACAATTGGCCAAAGGCTTCCGCCATGAGAAAACAGGAGATGTAGCGCCTGAACGAGGGTCATGACCAGTAGGATGATGAACAATGCCATAACGCCCAGCAAACCTGACGTCACCCCTCGGGCAAGAAGCACGCTACTAACAATGAGCGTGACAAGGATTATCAATGATGGTACGAAAAAACTCAGTGCATGATGTGAAGGCGACAAACCCCGCAACGTGTGGAGAAAAGGCAGAAGATTTAACGCAAATGCCACTATAAACAGAGGTAACAGCGCCGCTATCGGGTAAGGGTTTTGACGCGGAAGCTCGTCGAGAGGACGAGAAAAATACCGTTCCAGCTCGGGAGTGGAGTGATTCAAAAGACGGGTATCACGACGAGCAATAGCTTCCTCAATCTCTTTGCCATGCTGCAGGAGCTCCTGGAATACACGTCCGGTTAAAAAACTCAGAAATCTCATCAGAATACCGCCAGCGAAAAGCACAACTCATCAGAATGTGATAATGATGAAAATACCAGAACGCAAACAAAAGCATAACGCTTAAATATGGAGAACCGCGGATGACGATACCGACGCTTACGACAGAACGCCTGCTACTGAGACCGCTGGTTGCTGAGGATGCTGTCCAGATTCAAGAGCTGTATCCGCGCTGGGAAATCGTACGCTATATGGTTTCTTCGGTGCCCTGGCCCTACCCAGAAAACGGTGCGGAAAGCTATGTCAACAACGTGGCGCTGCCGGATATGGAAAAAGGGATTGCCTGGTTCTGGAGTATCCGGCGTCGTGAAGCGCCGGATCGGCTCATGGGAATTATCTGCCTCTACGATGTCGAGGATAACAACCGCGGGTTCTGGCTGGCGCCGGAGTTTCAGGGGAAAGGGTTTATGCGCGAAGCCAGCATTGCCGCGACGGATTATTGGTTTAACACGCTCAACAAACCCGTTCTACGCGCCCCGAAGGCTGCCGCCAATAGCCGCTCCCGACGTATTTCAGACAGCAGCGGCATGCGGTTAATCAGAACAGAAAAGAAAGCCTACGTCAGCGGAATGCTGGATTCCGAGTTATGGGAGATCACCCGTGACGAGTGGAATGCCCGTCAGGTCAGCTGATAGTGTTTATCCGGGAACAACCTTTCCGGAATGTTCTCTTCATCGTTCATCTGCAGCAGATCGCGTTCCATCATGTTGCAGATGGCGTCCAGCGGCAGATCGTTATCTTCGGTGCCAAACGGATCTTCGAGCTCTTCCGCCAGCGTATCCAGCGAGATAAAGGTATAGGAAATCAACGCGGAGACGAACGGCGTCATGTAGTGCAGATCCACAACCAGTGCAAACGGCAGCATGATGCAGAACAGATACACCGTGCGATGCAAAATCAGGGTGTACGCAAACGGCACCGGTGTTGTCGCAATGCGCTCGCAGCCGGACAGGACAATCGACATATCGTTCAGACGGTTATTAAGACTGTGGAACAGAATATCTGACAGCTGCCCGTTACGACGCCGTACGGCAAGCCACTCCCCCATGATCAGTAAAATACGGTTCGCCGGAGAGTTGGCGTCCATCACTTTACGCAAATCCTCTGCCGCCAGATAAGGTGAAAGCTGTTCTGCGTTTGTTTCCCGGCGCAGCGTCATGCGTAAACAGTTGGCAAAGGCAATTTGCAGGCGCACAAACTCACCCAGATGTTTATCGTCTGGTAAGGTGTTTTTTACCTCGCGAAACAGCGAGCGCGCCGCTATCATCAGTTGCCCCCAGAGCTGGCGAGCCTCAACGTAGCGCGAATAACAAGCGTTGTTTCTGAAACCGAGAAAGATCGCGATCGCCACGCCAAGAATGCTAAACGGTGCGACGGTAAATTTGATGCCAAGCGAGGTATACCACGGCAGCATCAGGATGACGGCGATGGAAAGCAGGAAGTTGAGCAACAAGCGGGTGTAGATTTTCGGCAGAACCGAACCGTGCCAGACAAATATCAGTTGTAGCCAGTGCTGTTTAGGACGAACAATCATAGTCAGTGTCAGAAAGGAAAAGAGCGAGGCTATTAAACGTGATCCCCCTCACGGTTGCAAGCATGTTAATGGAACATTGCATTTTCTCCACTGGCTAGCCTAAACCGCACGGAGTTGAAGTCATTTTTAAAAACATAATAAATAGTATGTTGTAACTAAATAGGATCGTAAAAAAACCCGACCGAAGCCGGGTAACCGTTTAGCAAAGTGGTTTTACCGCTTCACGCATCCCCTGATGAAGGATGGCATCAAGATCTAACGTAACTTGTTCAACCAATCCCTTCACCTCCGTCAAATCCTGCTCCCAGTGATTGCTTTCACTCAGCACCGCTTCCACCAGTGAACGGGTATCGATCTGCTTATCGTGGTGCAGTGCCCAGAGTTGCTGATAGCGGGTCAACCAGTGCGCATCATCCTGTACCGGATAGCGTTCGCCATGACGTTCACCCCGGTAAAACGCAATCAACGCGGCCAGCGCAAACGTCAGACGCGCGGGTAATTGACCCGTCGCCTCCTGCCCCGCCAGCAGCTGCGGCAGGATACGCGTGCGGTATTTGGTCATCCCGTTCAGGGCAATAGACAGCAGCTGATGCTTGATGTAAGGGTTACGGAAACGGCCCGTCACCGCACTGGCGAACGACTCCAGCTCTTCGCGCGGCAAATCCAACACAGGAATAATTTCCTCGTAAATCGCTTTTTCGACGAACGCACAAATCTCAGCATCGTTCATCGCTTCACCAACCGTATCCAGACCAGCCTGGAAGGCTACCGGTACCAGCGCGGTGTGCGCCCCGTTCAGGATAGCCACTTTGCGCTCTTTGTACGGCTTAATGTCATCAACGATGAGCACGTTCAGCGGGAATTTATCCAGACGCAGCTCGGCGGCAAGTGATTTTGGCCCCTGAATCACGAACAGATAGAAATGTTCAGCGGTATCGATAAATCCATCGCGATAGCCAAGCTGAGCTTCCAGCGATGCCACTTCGTCACGCGGATAACCGGTAACGA
The DNA here is from genome assembly GCF_019219165.1 of Enterobacter sp. ENT02. NCBI lineage: Bacteria > Pseudomonadati > Pseudomonadota > Gammaproteobacteria > Enterobacterales > Enterobacteriaceae > Enterobacter > Enterobacter sp. ENT02. The sequence goes on along the minus strand of NZ_JAHUWD010000001.1, from coordinate 108,177 downwards.
TACGGTCAACCAGCGTAGAGCAGAAGCTATTGGCGTTATTCAGCCACTGGGTAAACGCCTGCGGCAACGCCCACTCCCGCGCATAGCGCAGCACCAGTTCGCGGAGTGCTTCACCGTTGTAGTCGATAAGCTCGCACGGAATGATAATCCAGCCTTTGTCCGCTGCGCCGTTAAAGTGGCTAAAGCGCTCAAACAGCAGTCGCGTCAGTTTCGCCGGATAGCTTACCGCCGGGGCATCGTCGAATTTGTCAGCGGCGTGATAGCTGATACCGGCTTCCGTGGTGTTCGAAAAGACAAAACGCATATCGGGATTGTGGGCCAGCGTCAAAAACTCATCATATTGATCGTAGACGCTGATTTCACGGTTAACGGAGCGGATAAGACGCGCATCGCTTACCGCCTCCCCCTTCTCATTCAGACCCCGAATGATGGTGGTGTACAAACCATCCTGGGTGCTGAGCGATGGCGGGAAATCGCTCTGGATCGGGCGAACAATCACCACACCGGCATTAAGATCGGTATGCTCGTTTAACAGGTCGATTTGCCAGTCAACGAACGCACGTAAGAAGTTACCTTCGCCAAACTGAATGATACGTTCAGGGTAGAGAGCACCGGGGAAATCACGTCGGTTGAGTGTGTTCACATTGGGGTCCTTTTCGATTAGTCATACAGCCTGATAAGATTGGTGTAATAACTTATCAAACCTTTCAGACCAGAACCCCTGTTTGGATCAACTCATCAGGCAATTGTGAAAAATAATCATAAGAATTTATAGAAAATGGATGTTGCGGTCATCGCGCCATCAGGCATCAAGGCATAGCGCGGGATCTCTCCCACTTTTTGCCAGCCCGCCCGCTGGTAAAAGCTCTCCGCGCCGCTACCGGTGGAGGTATCCAGTACCAGAACCGATAGCCCTTTTTCGCGCGCCATCACCTCAAGGGTCTCCATCAGCGCCATTGCCGCCCCTTTACGGCGGGCCTTTTCGTGAACCAGCAGTTTTGCGACATCCGCGCGGTGCGGCTGATTTTCCGGCTGATCGGTGATGAGCTGTACCGTTCCAATAATGCCGTCCTGCTCATCAACGCACGCCAGTACGGTACGCTCATGACGGCCAACGCTTTCAGCAATCCCGCGCCAGAACGTGCGCGCTTTGTCGTGACTAAAAGGCAGCATAAAGCTAACGGATGCGCCGCCGTTAACACAGTTTTCGAGGATATCGGCCAGCGCGTCGATGTGGGACAGAATGTCGTCCCGGGAGAGGGTTTTAATATGCAGTGGAGAGTTCATGTTTTGTCCTTTTAATGAATCTCTCCAGATTGCTATTAACATTTCCGTAACGCAATAACCTAATACATAGGATTTCGTTATCTCTCAGTATGTCTCTGCTGTTTCATGGAATACATTTTCCGATCGGCATTTTTAAGCCACTGCTGAATATCGTTGCTGTTATGGTCGAACTCACTCAAGCCCCAGGAGAAATGCAGCGACCAGGGGTGCAGTTGACGCGCGTTATAGCTCTCTACCTGTTCGATCAAATACTGCATGGCGATCCAGGCGCCCTGCTCATCCGTATCTGCAAACAGCACCGCGAATTCGTCACCCCCAAAGCGAACCAGCAGATCGGCCTCGCGGAAAGAGGCCTTCATGAGGGAAGCCATCGCTTGCAATGCCTTGTCGCCCTCCTCGTGGCCATAACGATCGTTGATCTCTTTAAAACGATCGAGATCCAGCCATCCCAGGGTTAGCGGCTCCGCCCGACGTCTGGCGACAGAGAGGGTGAAACGAACAAACTGGTTAAAGCCGCGGCGATTGTATAAACCGGTGAGTTCGTCGGTGGTTGCCGCGCTGACTGCGGCAAATTCATCTTCCGCCAGCGCGCCCAGGTCCCCGAGTACGGCGAGATCCGCCGCGGAAAATTCACGTGGCGCGAAATCGATTAGGCACAGCGACCCAACGCTCGCCCCGTCACGCAAGCGCAGCGGAAAACCCGCGTAGAAGCGAACCCTTGGGTCGCCTGCCACCAGCGGATTATCGGCAAAACGGTCGTCCTGAAGCATATCACTCACCACCAGCGGCGCTTCGCTGAGGATCGTGTGACCACAAAAAGAGATATTGCGCGGAACGGTGTCAGGCGCCTGTCCGTCGGCGGATTTCACAATAAGTGAATGTTCATCAATGAGATTGACCATCGCCAGCGGCACCTGGAAAAAACGTTTAGCCAGACGCGTCAGCCGGTCAAATGCCACGGAATTGTCGATTTCAAGAAGGCCAGACTCGCGCAGCGAGTTCAGGCGTTCTGTTTCATTAGCGGGGGTTACAGGTGCTTTCATAACGTCTCCTGACGCTTTGCGTTATTAAAAGCGTAGCTTAAACAGAGACATTGTCAGTGTGCGAATATTCTGTTCTTGCCTTCACGCTTGGCATGGTAAAGAGCACTATCGGCGGCCTGCAGCCAGTCGGCCACGCTGCTTGTGTCTCGCGTTGCGCAGGCGATACCGATACTGAGGGTGCAATGCACGGCCTCTTGCGCCACATCCTTCATTACTGCCGCCGCGTCCATAATGCGGGTAGCCACAATCTGGGCCTCATCCACGCTGGTATCCGGAAGCAAAATGACAAATTCATCGCCCCCCAGACGCGCTGGGGTATCTGTCGGGCGCGTGGCCAGATGCAGGATCTTCGATACCGTTGCCAGCATCGCGTCGCCCACCTTATGGCCAAAGCGGTCATTTACATCTTTAAAGTTGTCGATATCGATAAACATCAAAGCAGATTCACGGCACGTCTGACGAAGTTTATTCAGTTCATGATCGATACGTTTTTCCAGCAGACGACGGTTAGCGATATCCAGCAGCGGATCCATCATGGCGATCCGCTCCAGCTCTCGGCTTTTTATCCGTAAGCGCTGCGCAATACTGTCAGTCAGCATGCTCATGGCCAGCATGTAGATAGCGATCAGCGGCAAGGTGGCAAACATTGTCCGCTGGGAAACAAACCCGTCTACCTCCATCCCCTGCGTCAGCCAGGTCACCAGGAATACGCCCAGCATCAGAGCGGCGGCCTTTTTCAGCAGCGTAATACCGCCTGCAGAAAGCCTGTCTGAAAGCAAAATGGTCGCAATCACGACCGACGTAAGCGGATTAACCGCCATCATCGCGATCCAAAAGCCCCCGGCGCCTGCATCCAGCACCAGGTGCTGATGCTCGGTCGACAGGGGCGTCGGTGAATGACGCGCCCGCAGCCAGGCCACCGTTGGCCAAATAAAGGCATTCGCCCCTAGCAGGATCATCAGCCAGACCGAGCGATGGTGTTCAATCAATACGGACAGGACAGGAATAAAACAGAGAAATGTGCCGAGTAAACGCATGAGATACATACGTTTGACAAACCGACGACCAGGTAAGCGAGGCTTGGGACTAAGTTTGTCAGTGGCATTCATACTAAGATTTTTCCGATATGTTTCTTGCGGTATCTTATTGAGCTTAAAAATACCTAGCAAGCAATTTATCTTTTAATCATATATATCAAGGCCGCTTTCTCACTGCATGGGGATGAACAACAGGATAATTCTACGTCTGCGTCATGCATTCATTTGTATGACCAGCCAGTGATGAATCACGGTGACGATATAGTGCTGCTGCTGCGCCGTAAGCTCGACATCCGGCGGAATGCTGTGCCATTTTGCCAGGCAGCCACGACAGCACGTGGCAGTGGCGTGCTGAGCAATAAACACCGGATGTCCACGCATTGGCGTTTGCTTACCGTCATTCGCGGGATGAGCCGGGGCAAGGCGCTGAGCAACAAAATCCGCCGCATGGCGATCGATGGTCTCAGCCCCTTTTTCCCAACAGTATTGCCGCTCTTTCGGCCCCAGTCGAAAGCGCGACCGAAACGTCGAACGCGACAGGCGCGCAAATAACGGATCCAGGTTCGACATCAGTAAACCGAGCGCCCCAACCGTTGGGTCAGTCGTTCCAGTGCCGCCACACCTGCCAGTGAATTTCCCGTTTCATCGAGTTCCGGACTCCAGACGGCAATCGCCATCTCATGGGGAACGATGGCCACGACCCCGCCGCCCACGCCGGATTTTGCCGGTAAGCCGACACGCCAGGCGAACTCACCGGCATTCTGGTACATCCCGCTGGTTGCCATCAGGGCGTTCACCTGACGGGCCTGCATCGGCGATACCACCTCCTGATCGAGATGCGGTGCATGCCCCTGATGCGCGAGGAACAGGAACGTTTGCGCGAGTTCAACACAGTTCATTTCAAGCGCACAGTAATGGAAGTAGTTTTGCAGAACCGTCGCCACATCGTTGTGGAAATTGCCAAAGGATTTCATCAGCCAGGCTATCGCCGCATTGCGCGCCGAGTGCTCAAACTCCGAGCGCGCGACCACCGGATCGTAGGCAATGCTCTGCACGCCAGAAAGCTGGCGCACGATTTCGAGCATTCGCTGGCGAGGCGCGCTGAGGCGGCTTTGCAGCATATCGCACACCACCAGCGCCCCGGCATTGATAAAAGGATTACGCGGTTTACCCTGTTCCATTTCAAGCTGCAGCAGCGAGTTAAACGGCTGGCCGGAGGGATCTTTACCCACACGTTGCCAGAGCTCGTCTTCTTCATACTGACGCATTGCCGCCACCAGGCTCAGCACCTTTGAGATGGACTGAATCGAGAATCGCTCGGTCGCATCACCGGCCTGGAAACGCTGTCCGTCTACCGTGCATATGGCGATACCCAGCTTATTACCGCTGACCGAGGCCAGAGCCGGAATATAGTCGGCAACCTTCCCCTTTCCGATTAACGGTCGGACCTGCGCCAGAATTTCGTCCAGCATCTCATTATGGATAACCGCAGCCACACTTTGCTCCTTGCCCTCAGGCTAAAACGGGCTGCGAGTATAACAGAGGCTTATATATTGCGTCAGGCGGGAAGACGAAAACGCGAGACGGCTTCCAGCAAATTATCGGACTCCTGATGCAAACGCGCAGAGGCATCCGACGCGTCAGACACCAGCGCATCCGTCTGCCGCGATACCTGATTCAGGGCGTGAAGCTGGCGAGTCATCTGATGAATACTCTCCCCCTGGCTCAGCGTGGCGTCTGAGATGTCATTCAGCAGGCTGCTTAAATTCGCCACCAGCCCGGTAACCTGCTGCAGGTTATCTTCCAGCCGGTTAACCGCTTTTGAGCCATCATGAATCCCCTGCAAAGAGTGATTGATCAGCGCCTGAATGGTCTGCGTAGAATGACTGCTTTTGCGGGCCAGCAGCCCCACCTCGCGGGCGACCACGGCAAAGCCGCGTCCCTGATTGCCCGCATGTGCCGCTTCAATGGCCGCGTTCAGGGCAAGAATATTGGTCTGGAACGCCACGCTGTCGATCATCGCTACGATCCCGCGCATCTCGGAGGATCGGTCAACGATCGCCTGCATGGAGGCATTCACCGTAGACATCATCTGGTCGCCGCCTGCCGCAGCCTGACGCGCCTCATCTGCGCGGGCGCTGGCCAGTTTCGCATAGCCGGTGTTGCCTTCAACATGCGTTTCCAGCGCGGCGATATTCGCCGTGACATCCTCAAGCTCTTTCGCCTGACGTACAGACTGCTGATACAGCTTCTGATTCCCCTGCGCCAGGGAGCCAATGTTCTCGACCATCGAGGTCGTGGCGTGGCTGACCTGCGATACCAGCTGCAGTAGCCCATGCTGTAGGGTATTAACACTGCCGCTGAGCTGACCCATCTCCCGGTTGAAGCAGGCTACACCTGGCGGTGTACCGGACAGATCCCCCGCAGAAAGCTGGTTGATATGTGCAATCAACCGACGCAACGGCGTAATGACCCACTTTGCCATCCCGAACCAGACCAGAATGGCAATCACCAGCAGAACGACGGGCGCAAACAGGAATAGCGTTTGCAGGCCTGAAAGCTGCGACACCAGCGTCTGCCGCCCTTGTAGGGCCTGTTTCTCGCTCAGTTGCTGGTAACGCGCATAGTTATCATTAAAGTCGGTCTGAAACGCCTGGGCGGGAACAGCAAAAAAGGCATCAATGGCGTTCGTTTTAATCAGCCCTTCCGCCTGCTCTTTAATGGCACCGTAGAAAAGCTGGTAGCTGTTCACCAGCGCCTCGTCTTTCGCCGGATGGAGTGCCAGCCACGCCGTCCATGCCTGATGAGAGTCGTCCAGCGCCTTTTGCGCCTCGTCCATCAGACTGTGCCAGCTCCCTTCCGAGCCGGTCTCCTTATCCTGCATAAACCAGACGCCGGAGCGGTTAAGCAAATCGCTTGCGGCCAGCAGGGAAACGCGCGCCTGATCCAGCTTGCCCTGCTGCTGATACGCCAGCTGGTTATGCTGTTCGTTGCGCTGGGCCTCTCTCAGAGAGGCGGTGAGCAGAAGCGTGGAGGAGAGTTGCAGTGTGGAGAAAAGCCCAATAATACAAAAAATGCCGGCCAGCAGACCAAATTGACGGGGGATGACGCGCTGCGCAATACGGCGAAAAATTTGCGTTAGGTTCATAATTTTCTTCTGTAACAATACGTTAGACGCGAGCGAGTCTACGAAACGAAAATGACAGAACCATTGCAGATACATGACAACGGCCCTCGTAATGAGGGCCGAAATTACAGATGGGCGATAAATTACACGCGATCCTTCCAGACCGTCTGCACGTTACAGAACTCATGCAAACCGAAATGTGAAAGCTCACGACCGAAGCCGCTCTTCTTCACGCCGCCAAAAGCCACGCGGGCATCGCTGGCGCTGTAGCCATTGATAAACACCCCGCCGCACTCCAGCTCGCGAGAGAATGTCTCCGCCAGCGCGTCGTTTGCGGTAAAGACCGTGGCAGACAGACCAAAGTCACTGTCGTTAGCCAGCGCTAAAGCATGCTCCGCATCCCTGGCGATCGTAATCGCCGCCACCGGGCCAAACAGCTCCTGGCGGAACGCGGTCATGTTCGGGTTGACGTTGCCGAGCACGGTTGGCGCGTAGTAGTTACCCTCACCAGCCAGTTTCTCTCCGCCCAGCAGAAGGGTCGCCCCTTCTGCCAGGGTGGCCTGCACCTGCTGATCCAGTTCATCACGCAGATCGAAGCGCGCCATCGGGCCAAGATAGTTCTCTTCCGTCTCCGGCGAGCCCATCTTCAGCGCCGCAACCGCGTCGACAAAGCGTTGGGTAAAGGCATCAGCCACCCCCTGTTCCACGATAAAACGCTTCGCCGCCGCGCAAACCTGTCCGGTATTTTGATAACGCCCCGCCACTGCGGCTTTCACCGCCAGATCCAGATCGGCATCGTTCAGGACGATAAAGGGGTCGGAACCGCCCAGCTCCAGCACGCATTTTTTAAGCGCCGCGCCCGCCTGAGCGCCAATTGCCGCCCCGGCACGCACGCTGCCAGTGACGGTAATCGCAGCGATACGGCGGTCGTTAATGGCCTGGCTGACGCCGTCGTTGGTGGCGTTTACCCAGCCAAATACGCCCTGAGGAAAACCGGCATCGGCAAAAATCTGCGCAATCAGATCCGCGGAGCCGAGCACGTTCGGGGCGTGCTTCAGCAGGTAGCTGTTCCCCGCCAGCAGAATGGGAACCGCGCCGCGCAGCACCTGCCAGAGCGGGAAGTTCCACGGCATTACCGCCAGAATCGGTCCCAGCGGACGGTACTCGATGACCGCGTTGTGATCCTCAACCAGCGTGGGTTCAGCATTCAGCATTGCCGGGCCATGTTCGGCATACCAGTCGCACAGGCTGGCAGATTTAGCCACCTCGCCGCGCGCCTGCAGAATGGGTTTACCCATTTCGCGGGACATCATCCGCGCCATCTCTTCACCCCGGTTACGCAAAGCCGCGCCCAGATCGCGCAGCTTCTGCGCGCGATGGGAAACGCTTTCGCGACGCCACTGGCGAAAGCCCGTATCGGCCTGGGAAATGGCGCGTTCTACATCGTCGGCTGTCGCCCAGGGATACGTGGCCAGGGTTTCGCCCGTCGCCGGGTTAACAGAGCGTGCATGAGTAGCAGATGAAAGGGTCATGATGTTCTCCTCGCAATAACAGTTGATTCATTGTGGCCCACTCTGCTATTTCTTAAAAATGAATAATACTGACCACCTTATTCACGAATCGAGAACGCTATGGACTTAACTCAGCTTGAAATGTTTAACGCCGTCGCGCTAACCGGCAGCATCACCCAGGCGGCGCAGAAGGTGCATCGCGTGCCGTCGAACCTGACCACCCGCATCCGCCAGCTTGAAGCGGATCTCGGCGTGGAGCTGTTTATCCGCGAGAACCAGCGTTTGCGCTTATCGCCAGCCGGGCATAATTTTCTGCGCTACAGCAGGCAGATCCTGGCGCTGGTTGACGAGGCGCGGATGGTCGTGGCCGGGGACGAACCGCAGGGGCTGTTTGCCCTCGGCGCGCTGGAGAGCACCGCCGCCGTGCGCATCCCGGAGAGTCTGGCGCAGTTTAACCAGCGCTATCCGCGCATTCAGTTTGCACTGTCCACCGGGCCATCCGGGACGATGATTGATGGGGTACTGGAAGGTACCCTGAGCGCCGCATTTGTCGACGGGCCGCTATCCCATCCGGAGCTGGAAGGGATGCCGGTTTATCGGGAAGAGATGATGCTGGTGACGCCCGCCGGGCATGCTGAAGTCTCAAAAGCCACCCAGGTCAGCGGCAGCGATGTTTACGCTTTTCGCGCAAACTGCTCCTATCGCCGACATCTGGAAAGCTGGTTTCACGCCGACAGAGCTACGCCGGGGCGTATTCATGAGATGGAGTCGTATCACGGCATGCTCGCCTGCGTGATTGCCGGGGCCGGCATCGCATTAATGCCCCGATCCATGCTGGAGAGCATGCCGGGGCACCATCAGGTTGCAGCGTGGCCGCTGGTGGAAAACTGGCGCTGGCTCACCACCTGGCTGGTGTGGCGACGCGGGGCAATGACCCGTCAGCTTGAAGCCTTTATAGCGCTGCTAAACGAACGTCAACCACCAGCGCCTTCTCCATAAACAGGCTCAGCGGGTCTTCGACGTACGGGGCAAACGCCGGACGCAGTTCGTATCCGCACTGCTGATACAGACGGATAGCGGCATGCTGTTTGATCCCCGTCTCGAGCCGGACGGTATGGCATTCCCGGCTCAGGGCTTCATCTTCAAGGGCGGCCAGCAGCTTTTCCCCAAGATGTTGTCCCCGATGCGTCGGGTCGATATACACCCGCTTCATCTCTCCCGTGCCGTCACCGTTCAGCACCACGGCGCCACACCCTACGGCATTGAGCTGTTGGTCGCGAATAATCATTAAAATTAGGGACGCGTCCGGCAGATTAGCCAAATCGAGCAGGTGGTTGCTTTCGGCGGGGTAAAGTTCGCTCTGATAGCGGTCAAGGGCCGCGATCAGATTAAGGATGTCGGGATGACGGGCAGACTCAGAGGTGATGGAATACATGGCAGGCTCCTTGCTATTTTTCTTTTAACATAGCGCAGACCTGCCAGGGGGCTACATAGTATTAACTTATGTCATGAGGCCAGCGTCAGTTGGACATCAAGCGCCCTCAGCTCGGCCTGTGTCGTCTCATCCAGCCTGCTGTCCGTGACGATATCCGTCAGAGTATGCAGATGTGCCACGTTAAACAGTGACCAGGCGCCGTACTTCGAACTGTCTGCCAGCAGTACGCGGCGCTTAGCGTTGGCGATCAAATCGCGTTTTAATGCCGCCTTCTCTTCCGTTGGCGAGGTGATCCCTCGGGTCATATCCCAGCCGTTACAGCTGACGAAAGCCACGTCCGGCCATACGTTTTGCAGCAAGCGACGCCCGTGTTCACCGATGCACGACTGGCTCGAATCGTCGATACGGCCACCAATAATCGTCACTTCGATTTGCCTAAATTCCGAGAGAAACAGCGCAATATGCAGGTCGCTGGTAATGACGCGCAGCGGCAGGTGCGTCAGTTGACGCGCGAGTTCAATCATCGTGGTGCCCGCATCCAGCACGACGGCATCTCCCGCCTTAACAAAGCTGGCCGCCACACTGGCAATAGCATGTTTCTCCGCCAGACTCCTCTGCATTTTTTCGTGCGTCGTGGGCTGGGAAGGAATAAACCGGTTAAGGGTAACGCCGCCGTGGGTACGGCTAATGACGCCCTCCTGGTCGAGCTTTATTAGATCGCGGCGGATGGTCGCCGGTGAGGCATCCGTGATTGCCACCAGCTGATCCACCGTCACCAGATTATGCCCTTTCAGGTAATCCATTATCTGCTCTAACCGGTTATATCCCTTCATATCATTCCCGTGTAATTTGCATAGCCAACTGGATAGACACCGTCATGCTCTCAGACTTCGCTTTGCCGGTCCACGCAATATCAAACGCGGTGCCGTGGTCTGCAGAGGTACGGATAAACGGCAACCCGGCGGTGATATTCACCCCGTCATAGAAGCCGAGTAATTTTAACGGAATATGCCCCTGATCGTGATACATCGCAACGACCATGTCATACATTCCTTCGTGGCATTGCATAAATACCGTATCCGGCGGACAAGGTCCGGTGACGTTTAGCCCCTGCGCTTTCATCGCCTCGACGGCGGGGCCGACAATCTTGATCTCTTCATCACCAAACAGGCCGTTCTCACCCGCATGCGGGTTCACACCTGCAACTGCAATGCGCGGATGATCGATTCCCACACGCTTCAGGAAGGTATCGGCAATACCGATCACGGTTTTTACCCGATCCTGACTGAGCGTATCAAGGAATTTGCGCAGCGCGATGTGGGTGGTGATATGAATCACCTTGAGTTGATCGGTATACAACACCATGGCGTAATCTCTGCTGTCGGTCAGATGTGCCAGCAGTTCAGTGTGGCCCGGATAGTGATGTCCGGCCAGATGCAGAGCCTCTTTATTGAGTGGCGCCGTTGCAATTGCCTTTACCTCACCCGCCATCGCCAGTTCGGTGGCTCGCTTCACGCAGCGATAAGCCAGATCCCCGGCCTGAGCCTGAACAACCCCCGGCGTTAACCCATCAGGATCCGCCAGCGGTTCGTCCAGCACGTTAATCACACCGGGCGCGAACTGCGCATCGCTGACTTTCTCAATCACACGCATATCGGCTTGCGCGGTGATCCCTTGCTTAAGCACCCGCTGTAGCGTACGGGCGCAGCCCACCACGACAACAGGTGAACCCGATAACTCGCCGTCAGTAAGGGATTTGATAATAATTTCCGGGCCAATACCCGCCGGGTCACCCATGGTTACAGCAATAATATTAGTCACTCATTCTCTCCTCGATAAAATGCAAAACCTCACGCAGCGTCTCTTCCTTTCCGAAGCCCCCTGCTTTGGTCATCACCGGCCGATGCCAGGCACAACCCATAAATCTGCCGTAAGGTACGCAATGTGCAATACGTCCCGTAATCTCAAAACCTTGTGCCTCAAGCGCGCTGGCAACGGCCATCGCCACATCGCCACCTGAAACGTACAGCGCATCCGGTGCCTGCTTTTCCAGCACTTCGCGGGTCAGCGTTCCCAGATAAGTACAAATCTTTTCACCCAGCGCCGCGCGGGTCATTCGATGTTGGCTGCAAATATCCTCAACGCGATGTCGGGACTCCCGATCCGAACAGGTCTGCACAATGCAGTGATGACCCGCCTGAAGCGCCTGAATTATTCGGATGAATGCGTCTGCCGTTGTGCCGTTAAGCATGTCGTTAACATCAATGAACACCCGCGACACGCCAGGTGCGTTAAGCGCAAACGCAATCTGACGCTGCGCGATTTCACTCATCGAGCCAACGACGGCCAGCAGCTGTTTGTGCCGGACCGGTGCAAGATGACGCGCCAGCGCATCGCACAACCCGGCCGATCCCACCAGCAGCGGCGTCTGCTCGCAGGTCAGCGCGGCGGCAATAACGGCATCCAGCTCACCCTCCGTCTCTGCATCCACAATCAGCACGTCATCCCCTTGCGCCAGCGCGGTTTCCAGGTCGTGTACGGTCACGGATTTGCCCGCCAGTCCGAAGAAGAGATCAACAATGTCAGCAGAAGGCACCGGCGTTTTCGGGTCGCTGGCAAATTCGGTTTCATTTACCGGGATGCCGTTAACCAGACACTGGCCGTGTCGCGTAATGCGCCCGGCTGCGGGATACGCTGGCGCAATGACGATCTGCCGTTTACCGCTCAGTGCCTGAAGGGCTGCGGTTTCAGCGCCCACGTTCCCGCGCAGCGTGGAATCAATCTTTTTAATCAGCCACCGCGCGTTCACGACATCCGCCCCGAGGCGCGCTATTTTTTCAGCCGCCTCTGATGCCCCCAGCGCCCGTGATTCGGTATTGATAACCAGCGCATCAGTGGGTTCAGTAGAAACCGTCTGGAACGCCACGCAGACCTTTTCCCCGCGAAGCGCCAGGCTGACGCCCGCATCGTTTGCGCCGGTAAAGTCATCTGCGACGACCACCACCTCTCTGTACAGATTGTTTGTTTTCATCCCCACTCCGGGTCCGTTCATCCTGTTAATGATTATATTCAATCACGATTGATTATATGTGAGCAAGATCAAGTTAATCAGTTTGCGAATAAATTATAAATTTAGCCACACGATGACCATAACTGATCTCATTTGAGCGAAATCAATCATGACCACCTGGACAGGAGAAGAATGTGGTAACCATCAACAGCACAATTATCAGCGGCGCTGGCGCTATTCCCGCCATCAGACCGCTGCTTCACGGTAAAGCGCACATTTTACTGGTCACAGACGGCAATATTTCACGTCTGGAGGCAGCAAAGCAGATCCGGACCCTTCTTGAAGAGGACAATCGCAGCATCACGATTATTGATAACGTGCCGCCGGAACCTTCGCACCACGATGTCAGCCAGGTGCTCGGCGGGTTAACGTCTTGCAAGTTCGATTTGATCGTGGGGATCGGGGGCGGCAGCGTGCTGGACGTCGCAAAGTTACTCTCCGTACTGTGTCATCCTCAGTCCCCGGGGCTGGATACCCTGCTAGCCGGGACAAAACCCGCAGCGCGGATTTCCTCCTTGCTGATCCCCGCTACGGCCGGTACTGGCTCCGAAGCCACGCCAAACGCAATTCTGGCGATACCGGAACAGAATACGAAAGTGGGGATCATCTCCCCCGTGCTGCTGCCGGATTACGTTGCGCTCCTGCCTGAACTCACTACCAGCATGCCCGCGCACATCGCCTCGTCGACGGGTATTGATGCGTTGTGCCACCTGATTGAGTGTTTCACGTCAACGGTTGCCAACCCGGTCAGCGATAACGCCGCGCTGACGGGACTGTCTAAGCTGCTGAACAATATTGAAACAGCCTGCGCCGAACCGGGTAATCTGCTGGCGAAGCTGGAGATGCTGTGGGCGTCTTACTACGGCGGGGTTGCCATTGCGCATGCAGGCACGCACCTGGTTCACGCCCTTTCCTATCCTCTCGGGGGGAAATATCACCTGCCGCACGGCGTGGCTAACGCCATTCTGCTGGCACCGTGCATGCGCGTAGTGCGCCCCCATGCGGTGACAAAGTTTGCTCAGGTCTGGGATCTCGTGCCCGGCGCGGATACCACCCTGTCGGACGAGGACAAATCCCACGCGCTGGTGACGTACTTTGCGGCGCTGGTTCGCCGCCTCAACCTGCCGGATAACCTTGAGACGCTGGGCGTACCGCGAGAAGACATTGCTTCCCTCAGTGAGGCCGCGCTTAACGTTAAACGCTTAATGAATAATGCCCCCTGTCAGCCAGACCGTGACGAGGTGCAGGCAATCTATCGGACACTGTTTCCCCAACATTAATATCGAAGGAGTGAGAAATGCGTAACACCATAAAGGGCGTACTGACGGCTATCGTCACCCCCTTTGACGCGGACGGCGACCTGAACTTACCGGGACTCACACGGCAGATCGCGCGTCAGCTGGATGCCGGTAATGGCATCTTTTGCGGTGGGACCAACGGCGAGTTTTTCGTGCTAAGCGAAGAAGAAAAAATTGCCGTCACCCGGCACTGCGTTGAAACCGTGGCGGGACGCGCGCCCGTTGTGGCCCATGCAGGAGAAATATCTACCCATCAGACCATCCGTCTTGGCAAACAGATCGCCTCACTGGGTGTGGATGCCGTATCGGTCATTACCCCTTACTTTGTTCCCCTAAAGCAAGACGAGCTAATCACGCACTATACGGCTATTGCCGATGCGCTGAGCGTGCCGATTTATCTCTACAACATTCCAGCGAGAACCGGTAACACCATTGAGCCAGACACCGCTCGCGCGCTGGCGGAGCATCCCAATATTATCGGTATTAAAGACAGTGCCGGTAGTTACGAGAGCCTGAGCGGATTCCTCAATGCGGTGAAAGACATTGACGGATTCGACGTGCTGAACGGCCCCGATTCGCTGATCCATCAGGGCTTTGTCGATGGCTGCTCCGCCTGTATTTCCGGACTGGCGAACGTGGCACCGGCGGCCATTAACGCCATCTGGTCACGCTTTAATGCTGGTGACATCGACGGTTCCCGCCGGGCTCAGGAAAGCGTCACCCAGCTTCGCACGGAGTTATACAGCGTCGCGTTTTCCCCCGCTGCAGTCAAAAAAGCGCTGCAGATTATGGGAGAAGACGTTGGAGAAAGCCGATACGCCGTGGCGTTTAACGCGCAACAGCTGCAACAGATACGCCAGATAGTGACAGCGTCACTGAATTAACCGGCGTCAGTTTCGTCAATAAGAATACCGGGTGCCTGAGGTGCCCAGGATTCACTCGCCCTGAAGAGAGGCAAAGATGAATAATTTTACCGCTGAAGATACCCTAATCATTGTCGGCATAGTGATTGTCTACATTCTGTTCACGACCTGGCTAACCTTCCGGATCCGCAGTAAAAACTCCGGTGATTTCATGGAAGGCTCCCGCGCAATGCCAGCATTTATTGTCGGGATCCTGCTCATGTCTGAATATATCGGCGCAAAATCCACTATCGGCACGGCGCAGGCCGCGTTTGAAGACGGGTTTGCGGCCTCCTGGTCCGTCATCGGTGCGGCGATTGGCTTTCCGCTGTTTGGTCTGTTGCTCGTCAAGCGCATCTATAACACCGGGAAAATCACCATCTCCGGGGCCATTGCCGAAAAGTACGGTAACAGCACCAAAAATATTATCTCCATCATCATGATCTACGCCCTTCTGCTGGTTAACGTAGGGAACTATGTCAGCGGTGCGGCAGCCATCTCCACCGTATTGAAGGTCAATTTGCCCGTTGCGGCGTTTATTACCGCTATCGTCAGCACCTTCTATTTCGCCTTTGGCGGCATGAAGGGTGTGGCGTGGGTGACGGTGCTGCACAGTGCGCTTAAATACTTCGGCATTCTGGTCATCATGGGCTTCGCGCTGTCTAAGACAGGCGGCTTCGCGCCAATGGTTGAAAACATGCCGGACTTCTACTGGACCTGGGATGGCAATATCGGTGCGTCGACCATTTTCGCATGGCTCATCGGCACCATTGGTTCCATCTTCTGTACCCAGTTTGTGATTCAGGCCATCTCCTCCACCAAAGACGTGAAATCGGCCAAACGTTCAACCTGGGTCGCGTTCTTCTTCTGTCTGCCGATTGCGCTGGCCATCGCGGTAATCGGCGTGGCGGCTAAATACCTGCACCCGGAGATTAACAGCCTGTATGCGATGCCGATTTTCCTGCAGGATATGAACCCGTGGCTGGCCGGTCTGGTCACCACCTCTCTGGTGGCGTCTATTTTCGTCAGCGTCAGTACCGTTGCGCTAGCTATCGCCTCCCTGGTGGTTAAAGACTTTTACGTGCCGATGCGCAACCCGACGCCTGAGCAGGAATTTAAGGCCACCCGCTGGATCTCACTGCTGATTGGCTTCCTGCCGCTGATTTTTGTTCTGCTGGTGCCTGAAGTCCTGAAGCTCTCGTTCTTTACCCGCGCCATTCGCCTGTCGATTTCCGTGGTGGCCGTTATCGCCTTTTACGCCCCGTTCTTCCGCAGCACCCGTGGGGCTAACGCTGGCCTAATTGGTGCCTGCGTCGTCACGTCGGTCTGGTATCTGCTTGGCGATCCGTTTGGTATCAACAATATGTATATCGCTCTGCTGACCCCAGCCGTCATCATGGTGATAGAGCGGCTTATTCCGGGAAAAGCGAACGCAAAAGCGCCCACCCCTGCAGAAAATAATGGAGTTTGATATGTCTGTAACCGTAACCCGCGACGGGATTGTTCGTCCGCACCCGCAGGACATTCACATGGAGACAGCCATGCTGCCTTCCTCTTGCCCACAAAACCATGCCGCAAACCTGCTGCCGCTGCCGGATGGCGCGCTGATGTGCGTCTGGTTCGGGGGGACGCAGGAAGGGATTGCGGATATCTCCGTATGGGGTTCACGCCTGACACAGGGCAGCCAGCAGTGGAGCGACGCGGTTAAACTCTCGGACGACGCGACGCGCTCTGAGCAAAACCCGGTCCTCTTCCTTGCCCCGGACAACGTGCTGTGGCTGCTGTGGACCGCCCAGATTTCCGGCAATCAGGACACGGCGATTGTGCGCTATCGCCAGTCACTGGATTTGGGCCAAACCTGGGGCGAGATTGATACTCTTCTCGATAAACCGGGCACCTTTATCCGCCAGCCGATAGTGGTGCTAGAAAACGGCAACTGGCTGCTACCGGTGTTTTACTGCCGTACACGGCCGGGGGAGAAATGGGTAGGTAACGACGATATCAGCGCGGTGAAAATCTCGGAGGATCGCGGAGAAACCTGGCGTGATGTTGTGGTGCCCGAAAGCCTGGGCTGCGTGCATATGAATATTACCCCGCTTCACAACGGCACCCTGGTGGCGCTGTTCCGCAGCCGCTGGGCGGACAATATTTATTACAGCCAGTCAACGGACGGCGGCGAAAGCTGGTCCGTACCGGAGCCGACGGCGCTACCCAATAACAACTCCTCCATTCAGGTAACGACGCTTTCGAGCGGTGAACTGGCGCTGGTGTTCAATCACATGAGCGCCGCCGGTGCGTTTGAGCGCCGGGCGTCTCTCTACGATGAAATTGATGATGGTGATGACCGTAAAGAGCCGGTCGTCACCCGCGGTCGTGCTGCCTTCTGGGGTGCGCCGCGTGCGCCGATGACCGTCGCCATTTCGCCGGACGGCGGGAAAAGCTGGCCGTGGCAGCGTAACCTGGACGAGGGGGATGGTTACTGTATGACCAACAACTCCATGGAAAAACTCAATCGCGAATTTTCCTATCCCAGCATCAAACAGGGATCGGAAGGCAATATTCATATCGCTTACACCTACTTCCGTCAGGCCATCAAATACGTGCGGGTGACGCCAGAATGGGTCAAGGGGCTAATATGATTATTGGGCATCTCAACGCCCTGCCACTGGCAGGGCTACCGTCGGCGTTATACGCCCTGCTTTCCCGCCCGGAGTGCACGCTCCCGGCTCTTATGGCGCGCGCGGATGGTCGCTGGCAACCGGAGAATAGCGAATGGTTTTGCCATATCGGGCCTGCCAGGACGCAGCCGCGTATCGAGCGGCACACGGAGTACCATCACCAGTGGGCAGATATTCAGGTTGTGTTAGCAGGCGAAGAATATATTCACGCCGGAGCACTTCCCATCGGGCGGCCGGGTGATGAAGAGCGCAAGCCAGATCTGTTTATTGCCTCCACCGCTGAACACAGCGTCGCTATCCGTCTCGGCGCGGGTGATTTTGCCGTCTTTTACCCTGGTGAGCCCCATCAGGCGCTGTGTGCTGCCGTGTCGCCCATGACCGTGCGCAAAGCGGTATTCAAAATTCCCCGCACGATGCTGGAGGTATGAGATGCGCCATGCTGTCGTTACCGGAGCCAGCTCGGGCATTGGTGAGGCGATCGTTAAACGTCTGCTGGCTGAAGGCTGGCAGGTGACCGGACTGAGCCGACGCCCCGTCACGCTGGAAACGTCCAGCTTCACCAGTCTGAGCCTTGATATCAGCAAGCCTGATGCGCTGATGGCCGTATTGCAGCCCCTCCCTCCGCCTCACGCGGTGATCCATGCTGCCGGAATGATGGCTGCCGCGCCTCTGGGGCTGCTGGAGTCTGCTACCGGTGACGCGCTCTGGCGGTTGCACGTGCAGGCGTGTGAAGTACTGTTTAACCACTTCGCACCCCGCATGGCGTCCGGAGGACGGTTGGTGGCGATAGGCAGCAGAACGTCACGCGGCGCAGCCGGACGTTCCCAGTATGTCGCCACCAAAGCGGCAATGGTTGGGATGATCAGAAGCTGGGCCGCCGAACTGGCCCCACGAGGGATTACCGCGAACGTGGTCGCTCCCGGTGCCACCCAAACGCCAATGCTCAGTTCGCCGGGGCGGGAAACCTCCCCGCCGAAATGTCCGCCGTTAGGGAGGCTTATCAGGCCAGAAGAGGTCGCCGGGTTGGTCAACTTCCTGTTGAGCGAAGAGGCCGCCGCCATTACCGGGCAAGAGATTGCGATCTGCGGCGGCGCATCGCTCAGCTAGCGCAAAAAGATCCGTCCTTTCAGATACAGCGTCGCCTGCCCGCCAATCAGCACGCGGTCGCCCTTTAACTCGCAGCGCAGATCCCCGCCACGGGCTGATACCTGGCGGGCATTCAGTGACGTTTTACCCAGTTTTTCGCTCCAGTACGGAATCAACATGCTGTGCGCCGATCCCGTCACCGGATCTTCCGGCACGCCTTCGCCCGGACAGAAGAAGCGGCTGACAAAGTCATACGCGTCCCCCGGTGCCGTGACGCAGACCATTTTATCCAGCGGGATCATTGCCGCGATATCCGGCGTTAAGGCTTCCACCTGCTGCTGGCTTTCCAGCACTACCATGTAATCGCGCCCTGCGCGGATCTCTTGTGCACCGCTGATGCCCAGCGCGCTAAAGAGTAACGCGGGCGGATTGTCGACAACCTCCGTCGACCATGCCGGGAAATTGAGCGTCAGCCAGTCTCCGTTGCGCTTCACCGTCAGGTCGCCAACAAAACGCGTCGAGAAGGTGATTTCGGTATGCGGGTAGTCGAGATATTCAAAAATGACGTGGGACGCCGCCAGCGTCGCATGTCCGCAGAGGTTAATTTCATCAAGCGTGGTAAACCAGCGCAGCTCAAAGCCGTTATCCGTACGCACGAAGAAGGCCGTTTCCGACTGGTTATGCTGCTTCGCCATGTTGAGCAGCGTCTCATCCGGAAGCCACTCTTCCAGCGGGCAAACCGCCGCCGCATTACCACCGAACGCCCTGTCGCTGAAGGCATCTACCAGATAAAAATCAATTTCCTGCATGGTCTCTTCCTCTTTTTTTCTAGCGCAGAAATACTGTGCCTTTCAGATATAGTGATGCCTGGCCGCTCATCATCACGCGCGAGCCTTTCAGTTCGCAGCGCACATCACCGCCACGGGCCGACACCTGGCGCGCAAACAGCGTCGTTTTCCCCAGCGTTTCACTCCAGTAAGGAATGAGCATCGTATGCGCAGAGCCGGTGACAGGATCTTCAGGTACGGCAACCCCCGGTGAGAAGAAGCGGCTGACGAAATCGTACTCACCCTCCCCACGAGCGGTGACGGCAACCTTGTGTTCACCTGGCGTCATCGCGGAATAGTTTGGCGTCACGGCTTCCACCTGCTCACGATTTTCCAGCACCACCACCCAGGCGCGTCCCTTTCGGGCCTCAACGTAGCGGTTGATCCCCAGCGCGGCGAGCATCTCTGGCGGCGGGGTCAATTCCTGCGTCGGACTGGCCGGGAAATCGAGCGTTATCCAGTCACCTTCCCGGCTGACCGTCAGGCGGCCCGAGGCGGTCTCAAAGTGAATGCGCGAATCCGGGTAGTCCAGCTCGTTAAACAGCACATACGCAGCGGCAAGCGTCGCGTGTCCGCAGAGATTGACCTCGGTTAAGGTGGTAAACCAGCGCAGCTCAATCCCGCCTTTACTGCACACGAAGAACGCGGTTTCGGACTGGTTATGCTGCTGCGCCATGCTGAGTAACGTCTCATCCGGTAGCCATGCCTTAAGCGGGCAAACCGCCGCCGGATTGCCACCAAATGAGGTATCACTAAACGCATCTACCAGATAAAAATCAATCTCCTGCATCGACTTACCGCCTGTTATCGTTATGTTGTTCTTTATCTTCACGGAAAAGCTCGCCCGCCGCTACCGCTGTGGTACGGTAAATTTTGTGATTTAGGTCACATTATGGTTGAGTTTTCGCCGTTTAAAGCTTTAAGATCGTCTCCTCATCGTTAATCAATCCCAGACATCTTTATGACAACAAACACGGTTTCCCGCAGGGTCGCGTGGCTACGTGTGGTCACGCTCGCCATCGCTGCGTTTATTTTCAACACCACTGAATTTGTTCCGGTTGGGCTGCTGTCTGACATAGCCGACAGCTTCCAGATGGAGACGGCGCAGGTGGGCATTATGTTGACCATCTACGCCTGGGTGGTGGCGCTGATGTCGCTGCCGTTTATGCTGCTGACCAGCCAGATGGAGCGGCGAAAGCTGCTGATTGGCCTGTTTGTGGTCTTCATCGCCAGCCATGTGCTGTCATTCATGGCGTGGAATTTTACGGTGCTGGTCATTAGCCGCATCGGTATTGCCTTTGCCCACGCGGTGTTCTGGTCGATTACCGCGTCGCTCGCTATTCGCCTTGCACCGGCGGGGAAACGCGCGCAGGCGCTGAGCCTGATTGCCACCGGTACCGCGTTGGCGATGGTGCTCGGCCTGCCGATTGGCCGCATTGTCGGGCAATACTTCGGCTGGCGTACCACCTTCTTTGCCATCGGCATGGGGGCGCTGATCACGCTGGTCTGCCTCATCAAGCTACTGCCAACATTGCCGAGCGAACATTCCGGCTCGCTGAAAAGCCTGCCGCTGTTGATGCGTCGCCCGGCGCTGATGAGCATTTATTTGCTTACGGTGATTGTGGTAACCGCCCATTACACGGCCTACAGCTACATTGAGCCGTTTGTGCAGGTTGTGGCGGGCTTTAGCGCCAATTTCGCCACGGTTCTGCTGCTGATTCTGGGCGGCGCGGGCATTATCGGCAGTATTCTGTTTGGTAAGCTCGGCAACCAGCATGCGTCTACGCTGGTGAGCAGCGCCATTGGCCTGCTGCTGGCGTGCCTGCTGTTGTTGATGCCTGCCGCGGGCAGCGAAAGCCATCTGGCAATCCTCAGCCTGTTTTGGGGCGTAGCAATCATGATTATCGGTCTGGGCATGCAGGTGAAAGTGCTGGCGCTGGCACCGGATGCCACGGACGTCGCGATGTCGCTCTTCTCGGGAATTTTCAATCTGGGGATTGGGGCGGGCGCGCTGCTGGGAAATCAGATTAGCCTGCATGTGTCGATGTCGGCGATTGGCTATCTGGGGGCGATCCCTGCGCTGGTGGCGCTTATCTGGTCGCTGCTGATCTTCCGTAAATGGCCGGTGGCGCTGGAGGAACAGGGCCAGCACGGGTGAGGTTTGTTTGTGCCGGGTGGCGCTGCGCTTACCCGGCCTACGAAATCCGTCTTTTTGTAGGCCGGGTAAGGCGAAGCCGCCACCCGGCAATGACCTCAGTGGTAGGTCTTAATAATTTCCAGCACGCCGTTAATAATAAACTGCACGCCCATACACACCAGCAGGAAACCCATCAGACGGGAAATCGCTTCAATCCCGCCCTTTCCTACCCAGCGCATAATCGCACCGGAACTGCGCAGGGATGCCCACACGATAATACCGATAAGGGCGAAAATCAGCGGTGGCGCAACCGTCAGCACCCAGTCCGGGAAGGTGGAACTATCACGCACCGTTGAGGCGGAGCTGATGATCATCGCAATCGTTCCCGGCCCCGCCGTACTCGGCATCGCTAACGGGACAAAAGCAATATTCGCGCTGGGCTCTGTTTCCAGCTCTTCGGATTTGCTGGCCGCTTCCGGTGATTCATGCGCTTTTTGCGCGGGGAACAGCATACGGAACCCAATAAAGGCCACAATCAGCCCCCCGGCGATACGCAGGCCGGGAATCGAAATCCCAAAGGTGTTCATCACCAGCTGTCCGGCGTAATAAGCCACCATCATGATGGCAAACACATAGACAGAGGCCATCATCGACTGATGATTGCGCTCTGCGCTGTTCATATTCCCTGCCAGCCCCAGAAACAGCGCCACCGTCGTTAACGGGTTCGCCAGCGGCAGCAACACCACCAGCCCGAGGCCAATTGCTTTAATCAAATCCAACATAGTGCGTCGTTGTCCTTATCCATATTCATCCCCGCAATTATAGGGTGAAAGTGTGACATTCAGCCATGACCACAACGTAACCATTATTTTCTCACTGCAATGATAACCCTGCGTTATGTATATGATTTGAAAGCACTCAAAAAAAGTTCATGAAACGTTTTAGCAATTCGTGGCATCCGTCGATTCATTCAGTTGACTTATACTTGCCTGAGCAATAATATCTGCCGTGACTAAACTACTTGCCAGGGCAACCATTGTGAAAAGCACCAGCGATCTCTTTAACGACATCATTCCACTGGGCCGTCTTATTCACATGGTTAACCAGAAAAAAGATCGCCTGCTCAATGACTATCTGTCACCGCTGGATATCACCGCAACACAGTTCAAAGTGCTGTGTTCCATTCGCTGCGAAGTGTGTATCACGCCGGTTGAGCTGAAAAAGGTGCTCTCTGTCGATCTGGGTGCGTTAACCCGCATGCTGGATCGTCTCGTCTGCAAAGGATGGATAGAACGAAGCCCTAACCCGAATGACAAACGCGGCGTGCTGATCAAACTGACCAGCGACGGCGCGGCCATGTGTGAGCAATGTCATCAACTCGTAGGACAAACACTGCATCAGGAACTAACAAAAAACTTAACGGCAGATGAAGTGGCAACGCTTGAGCTTTTGCTTAAGAAAATACTGCCGTAAACAGAAAAAGAGGTATGACGATGTCCAGACGCAATACTGACGCTATCACCATTCATAGCATTTTGGACTGGATCGAGGACAACCTGGAATCGCCGCTCTCCCTTGAAAAAGTGTCAGAGCGTTCAGGTTACTCAAAATGGCACCTGCAACGGATGTTCAAAAAAGAGACCGGTCATTCATTAGGTCAATATATTCGCAGCCGCAAGCTGACGGAGATTGCCCAAAAACTGAAAGAAAGCAATGAGCCGATCCTTTATCTGGCGGAGCGTTACGGATTTGAATCGCAACAAACCCTGACGCGCACGTTTAAGAACTACTTTGATGTGCCGCCTCATAAGTATCGTATCACCAGCATGCCGGGTGAATCCCGATATCTCTATCCGTTAAAACACTGTAGTTAAACAACGCCTGTAAAGACGTACCGAGGAAATCATGAAAGTTACCGTCTCCGCCGCCCTCGCCTTGCTGGTGCTGTTTTCCAGCCAGACCTTCGCGGAGCAAACGCCCAGTGCAACGCAGCAAAATAATCGTGACACGATGATTTTGCCGTCAGCACATGACCAGTCACCTTTTGATTTCAACCATATGGGAGCTGGTAGCGACAAATCCGACGAATTAGGCGTGCCATATTACAATCAGCACGGCTTCTGATTCGTTTTGCCCCGCCTCTGCGGGGCTTTTTTGTGCCCTAATTCCGTACTCGCGTCGCCCGACGCACGCGCAAACCAAACACGTTGATGTAGAGTCCCCCCATGATCAGCACCGCGCCAAAGAGCTGCAGCGCGCTGAGTTTTTCATCCAGCAGCAACGCCGCGCTGGCCAGCCCCACCACGGGTACCAGCAGAGACAGTGGCGCCACCCGCCAGGTTTCGTAGCGACCCAGCAGCGAACCCCAAATGCCATAGCCGATAATCGTGGCGACGAACGCCAGATAAATCAGCGACAGGATAGTCGTGAGATCGATCTCGACCAGGCTTTTCAGCATCAGATCCGGGCCGTCCAGAATAAACGATGCCGCCAGAAACGGGATAACAGGGATCAGCGCACTCCACACCACCAGAGACATCACCGCCGGGCGCGCCTCATGCTGCATAATCAGCTTGTTGAAGATGTTTCCGCAGGCCCAGCTAAGCCCCGCCGCCAGAGTGAGCATAAAGCCCAGCAGGGCCACATGCTGACCGTTCAGGCTGGCTTCTATCAGCACCAGCACGCCAAACACCGCCAGCGTGATCCCCGCCAGCTGTTTACCCTGTAAACGCTCACCAAACACAAACGCGCCGAGAATGATGGTAAAGAACGCCTGCGCCTGCAGAACCAGCGAGGCCAGGCCGGCGGGCATGCCGAACTTAATGGCGCAGAAGAGAAACGCAAATTGACCAAAACTGATGGTCAGGCCGTAGCCCAGCAGCAGTTTCAGGGGGATTTTTGGACGCGCCACGAAAAATAGCGCCGGGAACGCCACCAGCATAAAACGTAAACCGGCCAGCATCAGCGGGGGCATATTGTGTAACCCCAGCTTGATGACCACAAAATTAAGCCCCCACACTACGACCACCAGCAACGCCAGCAGCCCGTCTTTACGCGTCATACCCTGCCCCTGAATTATTAATAATTTGTTAACAGTTCAAGGTAACAGAAAAAATAGCACCACGAGAAGATCATTAATTCTGGCAGTCAGGCGAAGCACTTAGGGATAAATTAGGCGCTATACAAGCCCCTTATGTCGTGATACTCCTTTTATAACACAACAAAAAAAGCATAAGCATTTGTCGGGCAGGAATATGAAACCATCTCTCAGGCGCTCTACCGCAGCGCTGCTGGCATCGTCATTGTTATTAACAATTGGTCGAGGGGCAACGCTGCCGTTTATGACCATTTATCTCACGCGCGCGTATAGCATGAGCGTCGAGAATATCGGTTATGCGCTGACCATTGCGCTGACCATTGGCGTCGTGTTCAGCTTAGGGTTTGGCATTCTGGCCGATAAGTTTGATAAAAAGCGCTATATGCTAATCGCCATTGTGGCGTTTATTGCGGGCTTTGTGGCCATTCCGCTGGTTAATAACGTCACGCTGGTGGTCCTGTTTTTTGCGCTGATCAACTGCGCCTACTCAGTTTTTTCAACGGTACTCAAAGCCTGGTTTGCCGATGTGCTGACCTCAAGCGAAAAAGCCCGCGTCTTCTCGCTGAACTACAGCTTCCTGAACATCGGCTGGACGATCGGCCCACCGCTTGGGACCCTGCTGGTGATGTACAGCCTGCAGCTCCCGTTCTGGCTGGCGGCCTTTTGCGCCGCACTGCCGCTCGGCTTTATCCATTTCTTTGTACAGAAAAGCGTGGCGTTAGATGCCGCTGAAGAAAAGGCGCCATGGCAGCCGTCGGTATTGCTGAAGGACCGCGCCCTGTTCTGGTACACGCTGTCTGGTCTGCTCGCCTCTTACGTCGGGGGATCGTTTGCGACCTGCATTTCGCAGTATGTGCTTGCCGCGCACGCCGACGGTGATTTCGCCGAAAAGGTGGTGGCCGTGGTACTCCCCGTCAACGCCGCCGTGGTGGTGACGCTGCAATACGCCCTCGGGCGTAAAATTTCAGCCAGCAACATTCGCCCGCTGATGACCGTTGCCACCCTGTTTTTCATCGTGGGTCTGGGCGGGTTTATGCTCTCCGGTGAAAACCTGGTTTACTGGGGCATCGCTGCCGCGATCTTTACCCTCGGGGAGATTATCTATGCTCCGGGGGAATATATGCTGATCGACAACATCGCCCCGCCGGGAATGAAGGCGAGCTATTTCTCCGCCCAAGCGCTGGGCTGGCTGGGCGCGGCGGCGAACCCGATGATCACCGGGCTCATCCTGACCCATCTGCCTCACTGGTCATTGTTTGTGATTATGATGGCCGCCATCGTCATTGCCTGGCTGATGATTTTGCGTGGGATGAGCGTGAAAGCGTGGTGCGACGCGCCCAAAGTCGCATAACCATGTAGGCCGGGTAAGGCGTAGCCGCCACCCGGCTCAAGCAAAAGCTAGTGGTGCAACATCTCTTCAACCACCTGTTCTTTGTACATCTCGTTCGGGTAGTACGTCGGCCAGTTATCCATCTCTTTCAGCAGCGCCTCGTGGGAGGTATTGCCCATGAAAAGATGGAAGTGTGAAGAGGCTTTCGGTCCAATGATATGGTCGCTGAACTGAACAAACTTCGGTGCCTTGCTGCTGGTATCCTTACACTCAAACAGATAGCGAACGCCTTTTTTCCCCGAGGCGTAGGTCAGGATTTTGTAGCCGCTGTAGTCGTAGTGACAACGGCTTACCGCTTCCCCCTGGTGGAATTCCATCACGTTATTTTCGATGCCGATAGATCCCACGTCCGTTGCGTAGCCCGTCCGGTAATAGGCTTTCACCGCCTCAACGGATTTGTGGTCCTTCTCCGCTTTCTTCTTAAATACCGGATCGAGCGAACCGTCCAACAGGAACGGATAGACGGATTGCCAGGTGCCGTCCCAGTCAGACAGCTTTCTGTCCTTCACGTCTTTATCCTCAAACACGCCGTTCGCCGCCTTCTGTTCCGCCTCGGTCATCTGGTGACCGTGCGAATGGGCAAACAGCTGACCGCTGACCAGCAGCGCCCCCAGAGTCATGGCAATTTTTCCAATATGTGCAGCCAAAACAAAACCCTCATTCCGTTTTATAAGAATGACGATGTTATATTATAACATTTCAGATCGCAACCAGACTGCGAACGCCCTCCTGCTCCATATTTTCACCACGACCCTGCTGAATAATGGTGCCGCGCGACATCAGCAGATAGCTGTCGGCCAGCTCGACGGCAAAGTCGTAAAACTGCTCAACCAGCAGAATCGCCATATCGCCGCGATCTGCCAGCGAGCGGATCACCTGCCCAATCTCTTTGATAACCGATGGCTGAATGCCTTCCGTCGGCTCATCGAGGATCAGAAGCTGGGGACGACTTGCCAGCGCGCGTCCTATCGCCAGCTGTTGCTGTTGTCCCCCGGAGAGATCGCCCCCGCGGCGGTGTTTCATCTCTTTTAACACCGGAAACAGCTGCCAGATCTCATCCGGCACCTGCTTCGCGTCGCGGGCGGAAAAGCGTGACAGTCCCAGCAGCAGATTCTCTTCAACGGTTAATCGCGGGAAAATCTCGCGCCCCTGCGGGACATACGCCACGCCAGCGCGCACCCGCTGGTGCGGCTTGCTGTGGGTGATTTTCTTGCCCTGCCAGACGATGTCACCGCTTTTCGCCGGGATCAGCCCCATCAGACACTTCAGCAGCGTGGTTTTACCGACGCCGTTGCGCCCCAAAAGACAGGTGACCTCGCCGCCAAGAGCCTGAAAGCTCACGCCGCGCAGAATATGGCTGCCGCCGTAGTATTGATTCAGTTCGTTAACCTGTAGCATTACGGCTCCTTAGCGTCCCAGATAGACTTCAATCACCTGCTCGTTGGCCTGTACCTCACGAAGCGAGCCTTCCGCCAGCACGCGCCCCTGATGCAGCACCGTCACCCGATCGGCGATGGTTTCCACAAACCCCATGTCATGTTCCACCACCATCAGAGAGTGCTTGCCCGCCAGCGTTCTGAACAGTTCTGCGGTGTATTCGGTTTCCGCGTCCGTCATTCCAGCGGCGGGCTCGTCCAGCAGCAGCAGATGCGGATCCTGCACCAACAGCATACCGATCTCCAGAAACTGTTTTTGCCCGTGAGAAAGCAGCCCGGCGCGGCGGTCGCGCTCGCTGCTGAGCCGCAGAAGCACCAGCATTTCATCAATGCGATCGACCTGTTCGCCGTTTAGCTTTGCCCGCAGACTCGCCCAGACGGATTTGTCGGTTTTCATTGCGATTTCGAGGTTTTCCCACACCGTAAGCGCTTCAAAGACCGTGGGTTTCTGGAATTTACGCCCGATCCCTTGTCGGGCAATAGCGGCGGGATCGAGCAGGGTCAGATCGACAGACTGGTCATAGCGCGCTTTGCCGCTTTGAGGCCGCGTTTTGCCCGTGATAACGTCCATTAACGTCGTTTTGCCCGCGCCGTTAGGCCCAATTACGCAGCGCAGTTCGCCCACGCCAATATTGAGCGTGAGATCCGTCAACGCCTGAAACCCGTCAAAATTGACGTTGATGGCCTCAAGCTGCAACACGGGATCGGTCTGTTCCCGGTAGCGGTCACCGGGCAGCTGCCGGGTGAATAATCCGTCAGATGGCTGCATTATTTCTCCCCCTTACGCAACAGGCCGTAGACGCCGCGCGGCAAGAACAGCGTGACGGCGATAAAAATCAGCCCCAAAAACAGCTGCCAGTATTCCGGCATCGCGACGGTGAAGAAGCTCTTGGCGCCGTTCACCAGCGCTGCGCCAATCACCGGACCGACCAGCGTGCCGCGCCCGCCCAGCGCCACCCAGATAGCGGCTTCAATCGAGTTGGTCGGCGACATTTCGCCAGGGTTGATAATGCCCACCTGCGGAACGTACAGCGCCCCCGCCAGACCGCACAGCACCGCGGACAGCGTCCACACCAGCAGCTTGAACCCGCGCGGATCGTAACCGCAGAACGTCAGGCGGTTTTCCGCGTCACGCACCGCCGTCAGGATACGGCCAAACTTGCTTTTAGCCAGCGCAAATCCTGTGCCTAATGCCAGAATCAATAGCAACACGGTCGCCAGAAACAGCGCGATGCGCGTGGCGGTCTCCGTCACCGGAAATCCGAGCAGGGTCGTAAAACCGGTAAAGCCGTTATTACCGCCAAAACCGGTCTCGTTACGAAAGAACAGCAGCATGCCCGCGTAGGTCAGCGCCTGGGTCATGATGGAAAAATAGACCCCCTTGATTTTTGAGCGGAAGGCAAACCAGCCAAATACCAGCCCCAGCAATCCCGGAACCATCACAATCAGGACCAGCGCCCAGGCAAAGTGCTGGGTGCCCCACCAGAACCACGGCAGCTCGCTCCAGGAGAGAAAGGACATGAACGCAGGCAGACCGTCACCCGCCGCCTGGCGCATCAGGTACATCCCCATCGCATAGCCGCCAAGGGCAAAGAAAATGCCGTGTCCCAGCGAGAGCATGCCCGCGTATCCCCATACCAGATCGAGCGCAACGGCCACGATGGCATAGCAGAGGATCTTGCCAATCAGCGTCAGCATCCAGGTCGATAGCGCCAGGGGATGCGTGGCGGGCAGCAGCGCGAAAAACGGTAAGATCAGCAGACACGCCACCAGCAGGCTGCCCGCAATCTGAGTCGTGCGCGGCGCTTTACGCGCCATCGTTAAGGTAAGTGGCTGGCTCATCAGTCAGTAACCCTCCCTTTTAAGGCAAAGAGTCCCTGAGGGCGTTTCTGAATAAACAGAACGATCGCCACCAGAATCAGGATCTTGCCGAGTACCGCACCCATCTGCGGTTCGAGAATTTTGTTGAAAATCCCCAGGCCAAACGCCGCTGCCACGCTACCGGCCAGCTGGCCGACGCCGCCCAGCACCACCACCAGGAACGAATCGATAATGTAGCCCTGACCCAGCTCCGGCCCTACGTTTCCCAACTGGGAAAGCGCCACGCCGCCCAGACCGGCAATGCCGGACCCCAGCCCAAACGCCAGCATGTCGACGCGCCCGGTAGGCACCCCGCAGCAGGCAGCCATGCTGCGGTTTTGGGTCACCGCGCGGACGTTCAGGCCAAGACGGGTTTTGTTCAGAATCAGCCAGGTGAAGAACAGCACCAGCAGCACAAAGCCCAGCACCACAATGCGGTTCCACGGCAGCGTCAGGTTGGCGAACACCTGCACGCCTCCTGAAAGCCAGAACGGGTTTGCCACCTCCAGGTTTTGTGCCCCGAACGTCATGCGTACCAGCTGGATAAGCATCAGGCTGATCCCCCATGTCGCCAGCAGCGTTTCCAGTGGACGTCCGTAAAGATGGCGAATCACCGTGCGCTCGAGAATCATTCCGATGCCCGCCGTCAGGCAAAAGGCCACGGGCAGCGCAATAACCGGATAAAGCGCCAGCCACTGGGGCATAAATTGCGCCATCACCTGCTGCACCATCCAGGTGGCATACGCCCCTAACATCAACATTTCACCATGCGCCATGTTGATGACGCCAAGCAGTCCGTAGGTGATCGCCAGCCCCAGCGCAGCCAGCAGCAGGACAGAGCCCAGAGAAAGCCCCATAAATGCTTGCCCAAGCAGGTCGCCCCACATCAGACGGTGCTGAATGTGGCTCAGGCTCTCGGCAGCGGCCGCACGCACCTTCGCATCCGGCTCCGTCTGCGGTTGGGTAAACGGCGTGATTTTTGCCTGCACGTCCGGGTCGTCGGATTGACCCAGTAGTTCAATAGCCTGAAGACGGGTCTCCGCCAGTGGACTGGCAAGCTGGAGGTTCGCCAGCGCCAGCAGCAGGGACTGCCGCGTCACATCATCCGTTTCGAGACTGACCCTTTTTTGCAGAAAACCGAGCATATCTGGTTGGATATCCCGCTGGAGCTGCCGGGCTGCGCCTCGCCTTTCTGTGACGCTGTCACTTATGAGTTGGTGTGTCGCCAGGGCAGTCGCCGACAGCACACGGAGTCGGTTGGTCAGGCGTACGGCTTTGGTAGCGCCTTCTGCCGCCGTTGCCGCCCCGAGCGGCACCATCTCGCCGCCGTGCCTGGCAAAGGCATGCTTCTGGCCGTCGATAAACAGGCTTTCAGCTTGCAGCGCCTGAAGCAGCGGCATCCTTGCCGCATCCGGTGAAGCCGCCCACGCGGACAGCAATGCTGCTTGCTGCGTGCGGTTAGCAGCAACAAAGTTATCGGCATCCGATGCCTGCGCCATCCCTGGCAGCAGTCCGGTAAGCCATACAAGAGCGATGAACATGCGCATGGCGTTCATGACGTTTCTCCCTGCGGTAATGGCTTAGTTACTGGCGGTTTTCATCGGCTGGTCAGGCTTTTTGTCATTTCCGGCGATGAACGGGCTCCACGGCTGGGCGCGCACCGGCGCGTCGGTTTGCCAGACCACGTTAAACTGGCCGTTACCCTCGATTTCCCCAATCATGACCGGCTTATGCAGGTGGTGGTTGGTGGCGTCCATGGTGAGCGTAAACCCAGACGGCGCTTTAAAGGACTGACCTGCCATCGCGGCACGCACTTTATCCACGTCGGTGGTGCCTGCTTTTTCGACGGCCTGCGCCCACATGTGAATGCCCACATAGGTGGCTTCCATCGGATCGTTGGTTACGACGGTATCGGCATTCGGCACCTTGTGCGCTTTGGCGTAGGCTTTGTAATCCGCCACGAAGGTCTGGTTGGTTGGGTTATCCACGGATTCGAAGTAGTTCCACGCCGCCAGGTTCCCCACCAGCGGTTTGGTGTCGATCCCACGCAGCTCCTCTTCACCGACAGAGAACGCCACCACTGGAACATCGGTAGCCTTCAGCCCCTGGTTAGCCAGCTCTTTATAGAATGGAACGTTGGAATCGCCATTGATGGTCGACACCACCGCCGTTTTACCGCCTGCGGAGAATTTCTTAATGTTGGCTACGATGGTCTGGTAATCGCTGTGGCCAAACGGGGTGTAAACCTCTTCAATGTCTTTATCCTCAACGCCTTTTGAATGCAGGAAGGCACGCAGGATCTTGTTGGTGGTGCGCGGATACACGTAGTCCGTGCCCAGCAGGAAGAAGCGCTTCGCCGCGCCGCCGTCTTCGCTCATCAGGTACTCCACCGCCGGGATCGCCTGCTGGTTCGGCGCGGCGCCGGTATAGAAGACGTTCGGCGACATCTCTTCACCTTCGTACTGAACCGGGTAGAACAGCAGGCCGTTCAGCTCCTCAAACACCGGCAGCACGGATTTGCGCGATACCGACGTCCAGCAGCCGAAGACCACCGCCACCTTATCCTGGCTGATGAGCTGACGGGCTTTCTCGGCAAACAGCGGCCAGTTCGACGCCGGGTCAACCACCACCGGCTCCAGTTTCTTGCCCAGCACACCGCCTTTGGCGTTGATCTCATCAATCGTCATCAGGGCAACGTCTTTCAGAGGCGTCTCGGAGATCGCCATCGTGCCGGACAGCGAGTGCATAATTCCCACTTTGATGGTATCGGCAGCCTGCACGCCAAAACTCATTCCCATCGCGACCACGGAGGCCGACAGTGCAAAAGCTTTTAACAAGGTACGACGGTGCATATTTTCACTCCTGAAAAGAAAGCTGTGCGAAAGCGTCCGATACCGCAGGGACGCAGATAAACAAGGTGTCAGCTTCAGGAGAGCAAAAAGGATGCCAGAATGGAGAAAGCGGAATGGCGGGAGATGAGGCGCGGGTTGTAAAAAGAACGACTCAGAATGAATCAGCGCTGCACTTTTATAATGCAGCGCTGGAGGAGGCTTACCAGACTTCGCTGGCGATCTGCGTCACCAGACGCACTTTGTCCCACTGCTGGGATTCGCTCAGGCTGTTGCCCTCTTCTGTCGAGGCAAAGCCGCACTGCGGGCTAAGGCAGATTTGCTCCTTCGCCACGTATTTCGCCGCTTCTTCCAGACGCGCCTTCACCCCTTCCGGGTTTTCCAGCTCGCCGTTCTTGGTGGTGATAAGGCCCAGTACCACCTGCTGCTTGCCCGGACGCACGAAACGTAATGGCGCAAAGTCGCCGCTTCGGTCGTTGTCGTATTCGAGGAAGAACGCGTCAACGTTGACCGTCCCGAAAAGCACCTCGGCCACTGGCTCATAGCCGCCTTCGGAAATCCAGGTCGAACGGAAGTTACCGCGACAGACATGCAGCCCGATGGTCAGATCGTCAGGCTTGCCTTCGAGCGCTTTGTTCAGCACGCGGGCATAGATCCGTGCCAGTTCATCGGCATCATCGCCGCGCTCGCGGATCTGGCGTCGCTGGTCGTCCGAGCAGAGATAGGCCCAGACGGTATCGTCCAGCTGAAGATAACGACAGCCTGCGTCGTAAAACGCGCGGATGGCATCGCGCCAGGTGGTCGCCAGATCGTCAAAATACTCAGCCAGATCGGGGTAAACCGTGGCGTCGATATCTTTACGTCCCCCGCGGAAATGCAGCACGCTCGGGCTTGGAATGGTCATCTTCGGCTGCGCGTTCCCGCTAATGCTTTTCAGGTAGCGGAAATCATCAAGCATCGGGTGCTCGCCAAAGCCCAGCTTGCCCGTCACGCGAACGCCGTGGGCTTTCGTCTGCACGCCGTTGAACTGAATGCCCTGCTGTGAATCGTAACGCTCCACGCCCTGCAGGCCGTCGAAGAAATCAAAATGCCACCAGGCGCGGCGAAACTCACCGTCAGTGACGACGTGTAGCCCGCAGGCGCACTGCTGCTCGACAACATGGCGGATGGCCTCATCTTCTACCGCACGAAGCTGCCCGGCATCAATCTCACCGTTGGCAAATTTCTGGCGAGCCTGCTTGATGGCATCCGGGCGTAAAAAACTGCCAACTACATCGGCGCGGTACGGGGCGTGTTGTCGCTGCATGGAAATCTCCTCTGTCTGTCGGCAATGGTTGCCAACAGTGATAATTCATTATTTGAATCTTTAGACTTCTGGATGTCTAAATGTCCAAAAAAGATGTCATATCTGCCGCATTCCGGCAAACGAGAAAATTTCACCTGTGTTGAAAAAAATTCATCTTCACAGCGAAACGGGCGATCCCTCATGAGCAAACGTGAACCCTTCGTCTTCCCACCCGGTAATCCCCCCGAGCATGATCTTTACCGGCAGCCCAAGGCGGGCGAGCTTAAGCGCAGCCCTGTCTGCTCCGTTACAGTGAGGCCCGGCGCAGTAAACGACAAACAGCGTGCCTGCAGGCCATTGCGTCATGCGCACTGCGGATATCTGGCTCCAGGGCAAATGCAGCGCGCCGGGGACGTGGCGACGGGCAAACTGCTCTGCTTTACCCACCACGTGCAGCAAAACAAAGTCCTGTTCATTGTTTGTAATGGCATGATGCACGTCAGCACAATCGGTCTCGACGCTCAGCCGACGCAGAAAATGGGCAACGGCTTCCTGCGGTTCTGCTGCCGGGATTTCAGTAACATAGCTCATGATCCTTCCTCATCTTGGGTGTTTGTGTTAACACTACTCTATCTATAAATTCAGCCAGTGAATGCGTCCGCGTATGCCAGAAAACAGCAAAAAGATGACAAACTTAAGACAGGTTTCTCCCGCCAGGGTGGTCGTTCTGGCCTATGACGGTTTGTGTACCTTTGAGTTTGGTGTAGCCGTGGAAATCTTCGGTCTGCCACGCCCGGAAATGGGCGAGAGCTGGTATCGGTTTGCGGTTGCAGGCGTGGATGAAGGCGAGTTACGGGCAACGGGGGGCATCCGTATTCTGGCCGATGGCGATCTGAGCCTGCTTGAGTGTGCAGATTTAATCCTCGTTCCGGGCTGGCGCGGTATTGATGCCGCCGTACCGGACGCGCTTTGTGATGCCTTACGCCGGGCCAGCGCGCGCGGGTGCCAGCTGTTGTCCATCTGTTCAGGGGTCTTTGTACTTGCCGCAACCGGGCTGCTCAATGGGCGCAAAGCCACCACGCACTGGCGCTACATTGAGGCGCTTAAAACCCGTTATCCTGCCATCGACGTGGTTGAAGATGTCCTGTATCAGGACGAAGGCGATATTCTGACCTCTGCGGGGAGCGCTGCGGGAATCGATTTGTGCCTGCATGTAGTGCGTCGGGATTACGGCATGGAAGCGGCAAACCGCGTGGCGCGGCGTCTGGTCATTCCGCCGCATCGGGACGGTTCGCAGACCCAACAGTTGAGCCGTCCAGTTGCCCAGCTGCGGGAAAGCCAGCGTCTGGGCCAGCTGTTTGATTTCCTGCACCAGCATCTGGCTCTGGCGCACACCGTGGACTCCCTGGCGCGTCGGGTTGGCATGAGTCAGCGCACCTTTCTGCGGCGCTTTCAGGACGCCACCGGGACCACGCCCACGCGCTGGCTGTTGAATGAACGCCTGCTGCGCGCCAAAGATTACCTTGAAAACAGTAAATTAAGCATCGACAGCATCGCTGAACAGACCGGATTTGGCCAGGCCGCTACCCTGAGGCACCATTTCCGGCAGCATTATGCCCTTTCCCCTGCACGGTACCGTAAACAGTTCGCCCGCGCGGGCTGAATACGGGCAAAAAAAAACCGCCATTAGCTGGCGGTAAATGCTTGCATGGATAGATTTGTATTTTGGTATCTACGTTCCCGACATTCCATGCCGGGGTGCGGATCCCGTACAACCTAACACCATCAGACTCAACGAAAGGTAAACAGACCGCTTAACCTGCCTGGGTGTTTATTTGCAGGTAACGCATCAGTCCCTGTTCCGCGCTCTGTTTAGCGTCATCATTAATCGCTTCAAGATAAAAAGAGCGTGATACGCCATAGGGCGCCTTTTCGGAAGGATATACGGCAAACTGGAATGACTTCCCTTTTGCCTGATTGGTGCAATCTAATTCCCAGCGCTGCTCGCTCTTTTGGCTGCTAATACACGCCACACGGCCGTAATCGCTGGTTAAATAGGAGCCCACACGGGATTCGGCCGACTGGATATATTCCGGGGCGCCAGTACGGGTATAGCCTATCCCTGCAACTGCACCAACAGAAACCACCACGAGCGCAATAGGTAATATTTTTTTCATTTAATCAGACTCATTCCTTAGCCAGAGGAATACCATTATATAGGATTATTCTACTTTTTGGTGAGTCGGAGACATATCAAATTTGGCAGGGGTAATGTAATTCAGCATATTCCTAAAATAGGCATGGATGACCTCTTATTGGTTACGGGATATTACCAGGTCGCCACCTCACTACAGGTATTGACAAACCCTTTTCGCTACTTTGACTTTGTGAATAATAACACCACGAAATTATTGCCATGATAGCCACGACAGAATCTGCTGCGGTGAAATAATGTTAAGAAAAGGCTTATCGATAATATTACTGACGTGTGCATTATTCTCCGGTCAACTGATGGCCGGACACAAAGGACATGAATTTCTGTATGTGAAGAGTGTGGAGCATCAGCTTCGGCATGAAGCCGACAGCGATGAGTTGCGTACCGCAGCGGAGGAGTCAGCGGAAGGCTTGCGCGAGCACCACCAGTGGCAGAAATCGCGCAAACCAGACACCCATTTTCGCTAGTTAGCTGCCTTTACGCTTAGGCAGGGTCTTCATCAGTTCATCAGGGCTGACTGACGCCACGACGCTGCCGGGCTGCGGCATCTTAAAAATGTGATTTTTCATTTTACCGATGACGTGCATTTCACACGGACGGCAGTCGAACTTAAGGGTCAATACCTCGTCGCCGTTCACCAGCTGCATTGGCGTTGCTTTCCAGCTCTTGATATTCCCCTTCGCCTGTTTCGGGCAGAGGTTAAACGCAAAGCGCAGACAATGTTTAGTGATCATCACCGGCACGTCGCCCTTCTCTTCATGCGCTTCATAGGCCGCGTCGATCAGCTGCACGCCGTGGCGGTGATAAAATTCACGCGCTTTGTGGTTGTAGACGTTCGCCAGGAAGGACAAGTGCGTATCCGGATAGACCGGCGCGGGCACCGCTTCGGCTTTACGGCTACCGCGCGGGTAGTTCGCCAGACGTGCTTCATCCAGCATGTCGGCCGTTTCACGGCGGAACTGGTTGAGCAGACTGTTGGGGACAAACAGCGCATCCGGGAGATTCACGTCGATGTTACGGGCGTAATACATCGTCTGCCCCAGTTTCGCCACGCCGTCCTTCAGGCTATTCAGCGCTTTTTCCGCGTTGTTTGCCACCTCGAACAGGCCATCGAGCGTATGCGTCACGCTGATGCCGTCTTCGCAGGTCATGGTCAGGATCAGCTGTTCTTCCCAGCCGCCGAGCTCAATATCTACCGCAATGCGACGCTCGCTGGAGGTTTTCAGCAGCGCCTGCTGCCAGTTATGATCAAGGTTACGGTTCAGTGCCGCATTCGGGCGCGCTTTGTAGAGATCCGCTGGCATCTCGTTTGGCCAGACGCGATAGCGATTTTCGCCGGTTTTTTCTACGGTATTGGCGCGGAAGCCCACGACTTCACGCTTGATCATCACGTTCAGGCCGTCACCGTTCGCCAGCGGCTCCGTCACTTCTACGTCCAGATGATCTTTCGCCACTTTCAGCACTTCGCCAACCGGTAAACCGATAAACTTCGGGGAGTCGAACGCGCCGATATCCCCTTTACGGGCATTAACAAAGTAGTCGGTGCTACCGCGATGGAAGGTTTTATCCGTCGACGGAACAAAGAAATGCTCTGTACGCCCGGCGGAAGCCCGCGCCAGGTCGCCGCGATCGTCGATGATGGCGTCCAGCATCTGGCGATAGTGCGCGGTGATATTCTTCACGTAGCTCATGTCTTTATAGCGCCCTTCAATCTTGAAGGAGCGCACGCCTGCGTCAATCAGCGCGCCAAGGTTAGCGGTCTGATCGTTATCCTTCATGGACAGCAGGTGTTTTTCGAAGGCCACCACGCGCCCCTGATCGTCTTTCAGGGTGTACGGCAAACGGCAGGCCTGCGAGCAATCGCCGCGGTTGGCGCTGCGGCCGGTCTGCGCGTGAGAAATATTGCACTGGCCGGAATACGCGACGCACAGCGCACCGTGAATAAAGAACTCGATGGTCGCGTCCGTGGCCTGGTGAATATCGCGGATTTGGTTCAGGTTCAGCTCGCGCGCCAGCACGATCTGCGAGAAACCGACGTCAGAGAGGAATTTCGCTTTTTCTACCGTGCGGATGTCGCACTGGGTGCTCGCATGGAGTTCAATCGGCGGAATATCCAGCTCAAGAACGCCCATGTCCTGAACAATCAAGGCATCCACGCCGGTTTCGTAGAGATCGGTAATCAGACGCTGCGCAGGCTCCAGTTCATCATCATGAAGGATCGTATTCAGGGTCACGAACACTTTCGCCCCAAAACGGTGGGCGAACGGCACCAGCTCGGCAATATCGCTCAGGCTGTTGCTGGCGTTATGGCGGGCACCGAAGCCAGGGCCACCAATGTAGACGGCATCGGCACCGTGAAGGATCGCTTCACGGGCAATGGCGGCGTCACGGGCCGGGCTTAAAAGTTCAAGATGATGGGATTGCAGGCGCATACTTCGTCGTTATCCGTTATGGTCAAAATGGCGGCTATTGTAGTCAGAAGTATGCGTCAGCGAAACAGTTTTGCGTAGCCTCAGCGGGGATAATGAATAAGGGAGTGAAAATGCACCGTCCGGGCGCTGCTGTTGCGGTAGGCGTGCGGTTTATCCCCCGCAAAACGCACCCCGGCGTCAGCGTGGATCGTGCGCCACTCGCCGTCGATGTTCATCTCCAGTTCGCCGCTGATCACCACCACATGTTCAATGACGCCCGCTTCATGCGGCGTGGATTCGCTCAGCGCACCGGGCGCGAGGGTAATCGAAAAATGGTCAAACCTCAGCGTCTCATCCCACGGGAATAACGGTTTCACAACCATCGCCTGCTGCTGGGGATCAAACACGGCCTGCCCGTCCGCCTCTGGTGCGATGAAGGCAGAAAAGGGTACGTTCAGCCCGGTGGCGATTTTCCACAGCGTCGACACCGTCGGGCTGGATTCATTGCGCTCAATTTGGCCCAGCATGGCCTTTGACACGCCCGTCTCTTCTGCCAGCTTCGACAGGCTCCAGCCGCGCGCCTGGCGCTCGGTTTTCAGAGTGTGCGCAAGATGTTGTGTAATTTCCATGGTCCCTCCAGATACTCACACAGCATACCACTTGTACGCTATAACGCACAGTGTTACCTTATGCCGGACGCTATAACGCACAACGGAGTTTTTTTATGCGCCCTTCAACTCATCTCTTTCCTGCCGTCCTTGCCGGGTTTGTTGCTGTACTGGTGGGGTATGCCAGCTCGGCAGCCATCATCTGGCAGGCCGCAGCGGCGGCGGGCGCAAATGCGCATCAGATTGCGGGCTGGATGACCGCGCTGGGCATTGGGATGGGTGTCAGCACCCTTGCGTTATCCTGGTGGTACAAAGCCCCGGTACTCACCGCCTGGTCAACGCCCGGCGCGGCGCTGTTAGCCACCAGCCTCAACGGCGTGACGCTTGCCGAAACCATTGGCATTTTTATCTTTGCCAACGCGCTCATTTTACTGTGCGGCGTGACCGGCCTATTTGCCCGCCTGATGAAGCTCATCCCGCATTCCCTTGCTGCCGCGATGCTGGCAGGCGTGCTGCTGCGGTTTGGCCTGCAGGCGTTCAGCAATCTCGACGGGCATTTTCTGTTGTGCGGGAGCATGCTTGCGGCCTGGCTGATGGCCAAAGCCTTTGCGCCCCGGTACGCCATTGTCGCCACACTGCTGGTGGGTAGCGCAGTAGCATGGGCAGGAGGTGACGTTGTCACAAGCGATATCGCTCTTTCTGTCGTTATGCCGCAATTTATCGCACCGGCGTTTACCTTCACCAGCCTGCTGAGCATCAGCGTGCCCTTCTTCCTGGTCACCATGGCCTCGCAAAACGCGCCGGGGTTCGCCACGATGAAAGCATCGGGCTATCCGCTGGCGGTCTCACCGCTGATTATCGTGACGGGCGGGCTGGCGCTGCTGTTATCTCCCTTCGGCGTGTTCTCCATCTGTATCGCCGCCATTACCGCCGCCATTTGCCAGAGCCCTGATGCCCATCCGGATGCGGGTAAACGCTGGCTTGCCGCCGCGGCTGCGGGCGCGTTTTATCTCCTGGCGGGCATTTTTGGCGGATCGATCGCGGGATTAATGGCCGCATTACCGCTCAGTTGGATCCAGACGCTTGCCGGTCTGGCGCTGCTCGGCACCATCAGCGGGAGTTTGTATCACGCATTGAATCACGAGGCGGAACGCGACGCGGCGATCGTCACCTTTCTGATGACCGCCAGCGGGGCAACAATTCTGGGGATTGGCTCTGCTTTCTGGGGGCTGGTGCTGGGTGGCCTCTGTTACGCCGTGTTTTCACGCCGTCGCCGCGCGTAGCTGTGACGGGGTTATCCCCATGATGCTGCGAAAACGGTTGCTGAAGTGGCTGGCGGAGTTAAACCCGCAGGCAAGTGCGATATCCGTAAGCGGCGTGTTGGTATGCTGCACCAGCGCTTTGGCTCTCTCCATACGGCGCTGCATAACGTACTGATGCGGAGCCAGCCCCATCGACTGACGAAACATTCTGGCAAAGTGATACTCGCTCAGCGCAGCCTGATCGGCGAGATCGGCCAGCGTCAGCGGCTGGGAGAGATGCTCTTCGATAAATGCCAGCACGTTTCGCAGCACAAACGGCGACAGCCCGCCGGTGACAACCGGCAGCTTCCACTGCACGCTGGCATAATTCTGGAGCAGATGCGTCAGTAAAAGCGTAGAGGCGGTACTGAGGGCGAGCTGATTCGCTTTTTGCTGCCAGTCGCAGCCAAGCAAAAACTGGCGATAAAGCGCGGTGATTTTCGGATCGCTGCCGAAGATTTTCTCATCCAGCGTCAGCGACAGCGGGCGTTTATCCCAGATTTTTTCGCCAACATCGCGCAGATGTTCATCGGTACAGTACAGATGAACAAACGACAGGTCATCGCGGATATCCCACGTCGATTCGCTCTCTTTCGGCATCAGGCAGAAACGGTCCGGACCGCCGCCATTCTTCCAGCCGCCCGGCGTTTTTTGGTAGCTTTCGTAACCATCGGCCACGTACAGGCTGAGGGTATGGTGATTGCTTTTTACGGTGATCGTATCGTGCTTGTTGTACCACGCCGCCAGTTGAATACCGGAATTGAGCGCGACCGTTTCCCGGAGCACTGCATTCTGTTGGCGTAGCGTTTCAAAGGTATCGTAAGCGTGAGACATAGCCGTGAACGGATGGTTGATCAGACCCTCAGTCTAAGAAGTGTTGTCGCGCGATGCCAGCCTTCGCGCAACAAAAAAGCGCAAGAATTTGCAAGTCCAGCGCAAGAGGATGAAAGCAGCCCAGCGCCAGACGGGTCAGACTGTGCTTTTCGCGGTATGAGAAGAGAGAAACAATGAACGCATTGCTCTATGGACTGGTGGTCGTGATATGGGGAACGACCTGGATTGCCATTTTTCTGCAGCAGGGACCTGTCTCGGCCCCGGTGTCGATTTTCTGGCGCTTTGCCGTGGCCACCGCCACGATAATGATCGTCTTACTTGCCCTTCGCCGTTTGCGTAAGATGGCCCTGCGGGATCACCTCTTTTGCCTGCTGCAGGGATGCTGCGTTTTCTGCTTCAACTTCTGGTGCTTTTACGCTGCCGCCGCACACATCAATACCGGCCTGGAGTCGGTGATTTTCTCCATGGCGGTGCTGTATAACGCCATTAACACCTTTCTTTTCTTTGGACAGCGCCCGCCCGCTCGTTTCTGGACGGCCGCCGCGCTGGGCCTGGTCGGGATCATCACCCTCTTCTGGGACGATCTGCTGGCAAGCGGCTGGAGCGCCTCTCTACTGACGGGCATTGGCCTGTCGGCGCTGGGCACCTACGGATTCTCACTGGGTAATATGATCAGCATGCGCCACCAGCGTAACGGTCTGGAGACCATGACAACCAACGCCTGGGCGATGCTCTACGGTACGCTGGTGATGGGCGGTATTGCGCTCGTCAGAGGGGACAATTTTATGCCGGAATGGACGGTAAGCTACATCGGTGCGCTGCTCTATCTGGCCCTGTTTGGCTCGGTGATTGCCTTTGGCGCCTACTTT
Organism: Enterobacter sp. ENT02; assembly: GCF_019219165.1. Classification (NCBI taxonomy): domain Bacteria; kingdom Pseudomonadati; phylum Pseudomonadota; class Gammaproteobacteria; order Enterobacterales; family Enterobacteriaceae; genus Enterobacter; species Enterobacter sp. ENT02. The sequence goes on along the minus strand of NZ_JAHUWD010000001.1, from coordinate 66,584 downwards.
ACGTTGGTCGGACGCATCGGTCCGGGTAAAGCCGCCTACAGCACCCTGCTGTTCCCGCTGGTTGCGCTATCTTTTTCGACGATTTATGAAGGATACGTGTGGCACGTGAATGGGATTGTTGGGCTATTGCTGATTTTGGGCGGGAATATGGTGATGTTTACGAAGCCAGAAACCTGGTACAGACGACTGAGAACGGCATAAAAAAAGGCCTGCATCGCTGCAGGCCCTGATTCATTATTTCGCTGTTTTATGCACATCAAACATGGTGGCATCTGTCGCCATGTCATCCACGACTTGCTTCAGCGTTGCGAAGCCCATTGGCGTATTTTCGTTCGCCAGTTCTTTCCCTTCGCCTTTACGCACTACTTTCATGACGGTTTTGTTCGTTGCCGCATCAATCAATTCACCTTCGAAGAACAGGTGCGTATCCATGGTGCGGTGACCGGTTGCCATCTGCGTACCCGCTACGACCAGCGCGACAGGCACCACTTCATAGAACTGCAGGCCTTCCTTCTGCGAGCTCACACCGGTGATGGCTCCGCGGAAGATCAGGCTGTGTTTGCCCGGCGTCGACACAACAGGTTTACGCTGACCAATTGCCGTTTTCATTTTGGTATTGGTATAGGCCAGAAGCTCATCAAGCGTTTTTTGACCAATCTGAGTCGTCGGTTTTGGCGCCGGATAATAGGTTATCGGCGTCCAGAGAATACTGTCGTAATTGGCTTCGTTATACGAAGGTTCAACCCAACGCAGCGTTGGTTTCCCCGTCGCGGACGTCGTTTGCTGCAAGCCTGAATAATCTTTTAAAAAGCCTGAATATTGTTCGGGAGCGGCAACTTTCGATGCACAGCCAGCCAACGCCAACAGACCAGAAAGCACTGCAACTTTAAAAAAAGTGTGAGTACGCATGATGGTATTCCATGTTATCTGCAAGTATGCACTTGAAGTTATAGCAAAAGATGGGGGGATTTGTTGTGGCAAAAAATGATGCAGACAGCACAAATTGCGAAAAGACTGCCCGAACGCGGTCCGGGCAGAACAAAATTACGGCTTAATATCCACCTGCCAGAACAGATGCTTACCAAACGGGTCTATTTCGTAGCCAGTCACTTCCTTACGCACCGGTTCAAATATTGTGGAGTGTGCAATCATGACGGCTGGCATCTGGTCATGCATTATCTGCTGCGCCTCTTTGTACAAGGCAATACGTTTATTCTGATCGGTTATCGATTTTGCCTCGGCAATAATTTTATCAAAAGGTTTGTAGCACCATTTGGCCGAATTCGAACCGCCGTTGGCGGACGTACAGGTAAAGAGCGGGCCAAAGAAGTTATCCGGGTCGCCCGTGGCTGTTGTCCAGCCCATCAGCGCAGCCTGATGTTCGCCCCCTTTCACACGCTTGAGGTATTCCCCCCACTCATAGGTGACAATTTTGGCCTGCACGCCAACCTTCGCCCAGTCGGCCTGAATCATCTCCGCCATGCGTTTCGCATTTGGATTGTAGGGACGCTGCACCGGCATCGCCCACAAGTCGATGCTGACACCGTTAGCAAAACCGGCCTCTCTCAGCAGCGCTTTCGCCTTTTCGGGATCGTAATCGTAATCCTTAAGCTCGCTGTCTGCGCTCCAGACGCCCGGCGGCAGCAGGTTTTTCGCCGCAGTGCCCGTACCGTGGAATACCGCGTCAATAATGGCGGGTTTATTGATAGCCATCGCCAGAGCCTGACGGACTTTCACATTATCCAGCGGCGGCTTTTGCGTATTGAATGCCAGAAAACCGGTATTCAGCCCCGCCTTGCTCATCAACGTGATGTCTTTGTTCGCCTTCATGCGCGGCAGATCGGCCGGGTTCGGGAACGGCATCACCTGACACTCATTTTTTTCGATTTTTGCAAAACGCACGGACGCATCCGGCGTGATGGTGAAGACCAGTCGATCCAGCTTCGATTTACCCTGCCAGTATTCCGGGAACGCCGTGAATAAAATGCGGGAGTCTTTCTGATACTGCGCCAGCCTGAACGGCCCGGTCCCGACAGGATCCATGTCGACCTTCTCCGGCGTACCGGCCTTGAGCATCGCATCGGCATATTCCGCCGAAAGAATCGAGGCAAAATACCACGCCAGATCGGCCACAAACGGCGCTTCCGGGTGAGCCAGCGTAAAGCGCACGGTATGGTCATCCACCTTGTCTATCGCGGTAATCAGGCTGCCAAACTCCAGGCTTTCGAAGTTGGAATAGCTGCCGTTGGAGACGTTATGGTACGGATGATTGACATCCTTCTGACGCATAAACGAGAAAATGACGTCGTCGGCGTTAAAATCCCGCGTCGGCTTGAACGCTTTATTGCTCTGGAATTTCACCCCTTTTCGCAGATGGAAGGTGTAGACCTTGCCGTCCTCGCTCACCTCCCAGCGCTCCGCCAGGCTCGGCACCAGCTCCGTTGTGCCCGGCTTAAAATCGACCAGTCGGTTATAGACCGGCACGGCGCTGGCATCCACGCTAGTTCCCGAGGTATATAGCTGAGGATTAAAGTTTTCTGGCGATCCTTCGGAACAATACACCAGCGTTTTCGCCACCACGGTGGAACTGACCGTCAGCGCAGCAAACGCGAGCGTTAACATTGTGAGTTTGCTTTTCATCATTTATTCCTGTCTTTTTAATTCGACGGCTAATTAATTCTTTTGCCATTCCATAAATAACATTAAAGTGATGTGGCAAACACCTGAAAAATAAATAAGGAATAAATCACTATGGGCTCGCCGCTTTCCAGACAATTAACGCATCGTTTTTTCCGCTATCTCGCTATCACCAGCCAGAGCGATCCCAAAGTGAAAACCCTGCCCTCAACGCCGGGCCAGCATGACATGGCGCGGGAGCTGGCGCAGGAGCTGGCACAGCTGGGGTTAGACGATATTGTGATTGATGAATTCGCCACGGTAACGGCGGTAAAAAAAGGCAACGTGCCCGGTGCACCGCGCATCGGCTTTATTACGCATATTGATACCGTAGACGTGGGCTTATCACCGGATATTCATCCGCAAATATTGACCTTTCATGGTGAAGATCTCTGTCTGAATAAAGAGAAAGACATCTGGTTACGTGTAAAAGAGCACCCAGAAATTCTGGCGTATCCTGGCGAAGAGATTATTTTCAGCGACGGAACCAGCGTATTAGGCGCAGATAATAAATCGGCGGTGACGGTGGTGATGACGGTGCTGGAAAACCTGACGGCGGAACATCAGCACGGGGATATCGTCGTGGCATTTGTGCCTGATGAAGAGATCGGCCTGAACGGTGCCAAGGCGCTGGATCTGAAACGCTTCGACGTCGATTTCGCCTGGACCATCGACTGCTGCGAGCTGGGTGAAATTGTCTACGAAAACTTTAATGCGGCAGCCGCTGAGATCCGCTTTAACGGCGTGACGGCGCACCCGATGTCCGCCAAAGGCGTGCTGGTGAATCCCCTGCTGATGGCGACTGACTACATCAACCATTTTGACCGCCAGCAAACGCCGGAGTGCACCGAGGGGCGTGAAGGCTATATCTGGTTTAACGGCATTCAGGCCGGTCAGAACGAGGCCGTTCTTAAAGCCAATATCCGGGACTTCGATAAGGACAACTTTGCCGCCCGCAAGCAGCAGATTGCCGACGTAGCCGCACTGATTGCCGCCCAACATCCAACGGCCAGGGTGGACTATCGCATTGAAGACACCTACAGCAATATCAGCAATGCGATTGGCGAAGACAGGCGCGCCATCGATCTGATGTTTGAGGCGATGGAATCACTGGGCATCACGCCAAAACCCACGCCGATGCGCGGCGGTACCGACGGCGCAGCGCTCTCTGCTAAAGGGCTGCTCACCCCGAACTTCTTCACCGGCGCGCATAACTTCCACTCGAAGTTTGAGTTTTTACCGCTGTCGTCGTTCGAGGCGTCGTACAACACTGCCCTGCAGATCTGCCTGCTGGCCGCCCGTTAAGCGGGCTTGCGTGCCAGCATAGTGGCAAAGCGCAGCTTGATGCGGTTGCCGTTTTCATCGGTGCGGTGCAGTTCGCCCACCTCTTCGTTGTATTTGAGCAACTCCCAGCCTTCATAGTAGTTGCTCAGCTCACCTGCTTTAAACGCAAACGGGAAGCCAACGGTGCACGGGTAGTCTGCCGTATCCATGGCGGCAACGATCAGGTTGTAGCCGCCCGGCTTCGTGCAGCGCTGCATATTGGCGATAAGACCAGGGATGGTGTTCGCTTCCAGGAACATCAGCACTACGGTGGAGAGGATAAAATCATACTCACCGTCGAAGCTCAGGTTGTTAAGATCTTTGATCGCAGTATGCAGCGTCGTCATCCCTTCTGCCGCTTTGATGCGCTCGATGTTATCAATACTCATCGGGTTTTTATCCCAGGCGGTCACCTCAAAGCCGTTGGCGGCCAGGTAAAGGCTATTGCGGCCATTTCCGCAGCCCAGATCCAGCGTTTTACCCGGTTTAACGATCTCCGCGCTGTACAGCACCTCAGAGTGGGTACGGGTTAAACCATATTTCTCTGTGAAGTAATTTTCATCGACAGCCATTATTTTTCCTCAGATTGCATAAGCAGTGCTTTATCAGTGCGCACCAGAAGTTTGCCCTGTATCAGCAGGATAAATGTACGAACCAATAGCATCCCAATGATGAGATTGGTAAAGATAAACAGCGGCACGGCAATGGCGTGGAAGAATCCAGACGAACTGCCGTGCCCCAGATGCAGCCCCGTAGTAGCCAGAGCCGACACGCCAAACGAAAAACTCCAGAAGGAGGCGTTAAACGGCTGAGACAAATACCACGGCAGCAGGCGCAGCATAAACAGCAACTGCAACAGGCCGTAGCCGAACAGCATTTTGGCGAAGGTATCGGCTTCCCCACCGTTGACGCTAAACCAGGCGCTACACGCCACCAACGCGGGCGCCAGCTGAATGCCTAAAGAGGTACGCTGCGCGGAGGGAAGCTCTCCGGCGCTGCGAAGACGCTGGAGGATCACCGGCTCCAGGCTGAGCCAGGAAAAGACGCCTGCGCCGAGGAAGACAAGCCCTGCGTCGTTGAATCCCAGAGCTCCGCACGCCATTGCGCTGATAAAATTATTCGCCACCGTTGGCAGATATAATCCCGGCGTGGTGGCCTCCTGCGGGTGCGTCCCCCGCCATAGCCCGGCGCTTTGCCAGGCAGCATAGGCAAGCTGCACCACCACACCCACACCGAACAGCACCAGCGATACCGGGCGGAACCAAGGTACAAAGCCAATGGCAACCAGCATGGTGGTGGCCGGAAAAAGGCTGACGAAGCTGCTCATCACCGGGTGGCGCATCTCTGCCAGCACGCTGCACGGGAAACGGATCGCTCTGGTGATAAAGGCCGCCGTCAGTAAAAACCAGCATGTAACCGCAAGAGCGACCAGAATCTCACCCGGCCAGCGCGTCACCGGCCACAGAGTGCTGGCGTATCGCCAGGCGAAGCCCATGCCGATGATGCCCAGCACCATGCCAAAATACCCCGCGGGAAGGTTAAGCACCTGTTGGGATTTGTTAAAGTTATTCATTAATTTGATTTTTTAAAATGTATTTTAAATGCCATTTTAAGAGGTTTCCGCTACGGATGCCAGCACAACGGAAAGCCGAAAGTTTGCTACGTTTAGTGGAGACGCTCACCTGGGATAACATGATGAACAAATACCGCCTTAGCGACGAGACCCGCCTCTGGCAGTGGAAAAACGGCGAGACAAGCCACTCAGCCACTCTGCGGCAGATTATCGCCACTGCGGATTTTAACGACGTGACGGCCGGCACGAAAGGCGGCTGGATTGACGACGAGAGTGCCCTCGCGCAGGACGGTGACTGCTGGATCTACGACGAGAACAGCGTGGTATTTGCGGGCGCGACAATATCGGATAACGCCCGTCTTACCCAGCCTTGCGTCGTGAGCCACCGTGCCTGCGTCGGCGGTAACAGCTGGCTGGACAATGCACAGGTGAGCCATGAGGCAAAAATAAGTGACAACGTCACTATTCAGCAATCTACCGTACGCGGCGAATGCCATATTTACGGTGATGCTCGCGTGATCCACAATAGCATAGTGGTTGCCGCGAAAGGCTTAACGCCCGACCAGGAACAGATCCTCAAAATTTATGACCGGGCCACGGTGAGCGAGTCGCGCATTGTGCATCAGGCGCAAATCTACGGCGACGCGCTGGTCAGCTATGCCTTTATCGAGCATCGAGCCGAAGTCTTCGACAGGGCCATCCTGGAGGGTAACGATCTCAACAACGTCTGGGTCTGTGACTGCGCCAAAGTGTACGGCAACGCGCGTCTTATTGCGGGCTTTGATGACGACGCTATCCCCACCGTGCGCTACAGCTCGCAGGTTGCAGAAAACGCCGTTATCGAAGGTAACTGCGTCATCAAGCATCACGTGCTGATCGGTGGAGAGGCGTGGCTGCGCGGTGGGCCGATTCTGATTGACGATAAAGTCGTTATTCAGGGGCGCGCGCGCATCAGTGGCGACGTGTTTATCGAACATCGGGTGGAGATTACCGACGATGCTGTGATTGAAGCCTTTATGGGCGAGAACATTCACCTGCGTGGGGAAAAGGCGATCAACGGCGATACGCGCATTACCCGCACGCCACTGCTTGGCGCGCTATAGCGGGAACAGTCTCGCGTAGGTATTTACATCATCATAACGGCCGTTCAGGTATTCGGCCTCCCGCAGGCACCCTTCGAGCATAAAACCGTTGCGCAGCGCAACAGCGTTGCTGCTGTGGTTATCCACCCGGCACTTAATCACAAAGCGGCGAACGGTCCCGAGTTCAACATAATGGCGCATAAACGCCTGCAACGACCGGGAGAGGATGCCCTTTCCCTGATGCGCTTCATCCAGCCAGTAGCCGATATAGCCCGTTTTGTTCGCGGGTTCAATGGCGTTGAACGACAGCACACCTGCCAGCGCATCGTCATGAAAAATTAAAAACATTTTGGCGTAGCCGCGCTGGTGCAGCATCTGGTTACTCTGCACGTTGCGGCGGGTATCCTCTTCGCTGCCCACGTGCTGCGCCCAGTCAAAGGCGGTTTGCAGGAAATTTTTGTTTTTGATGACGAGGCTGTGCAGGTCGGTGGTGTAACGCTCTTCGACGGATCGCAGTTCGATTTGCTGTGAAACGGGGATGATTTCTGAAGACATGGTGCCTCTCAATTGCCGGGTGGCGCTAACGCTTACCCGGCCTACAAATGCGTCCAGAGTAGGCCGGGTAAGGCGAAGCCGCCACCCGGCACAACCCCACAAACGTTAACGCATTATCCGGTCGTCAACGTAGTTACGCTTATCCGGCGCTGGCGGGAAATACTGATACAGCCAGGTTTCACTGATGGCATCGCCCTGACAGCGCAGGAACAGGCGCATATCCACCGGCTCGGTTGAATCCGAGGTTGGATACCAGTCAAACAGAATACGATACCCGTCAAACGGCTCAACGTAGAGGATCTCAACCTGCTTCGCTTCACCGCTGGAGAGCGTGATCACCGGCTCGATACCTTTTGGCGCAGCGGCCTTCAGGTCGCCTCCGACGAAATCAATGGCAAAGCGACGCGCCCACACTTTCGGGTAATTTTCGCCCGGTGCCCAGCCTTCCGGGAAGCCCCCCATACCGGTACGGGTGGCGAAAACGTTCGCCAGCGGAGAACGCACCGGCGGCTGCGCGCTCCAGTAAAGGCGGTATTTGAAGTCCAGCTCGTCCCCCGCTGCCACCGGCTTCTCCGGCTGCCAGAAGCAGACCACGTTATCCAGCGTTTCGCCCGTCGTTGGGATCTCCATCAGCCCTACAGCGCCTTTACCCCAGTCGTTACGCGGTTCAACCCACAGGCTTGGACGTTTGTTATACCAGCCCATCACATCCTGATAGTGAGAGAAATCGCGGTCAAGCTGCAGCAGGCCAAAGCCCTTAGGGTTCTTATCCATGTAGGCATTGAACTGCAGCTTCTGCGGGTTATTCAGCGGACGACAGATCCACTCCCCGTTGCCGCGCCACATCGCCAGGCGGTCGGAGTCGTGGATTTGCGGGTGAATGGTGTCGCACATGCGGCGCTCGTTATTGCCGCAGCTGAACATGCTGGTCATCGGCGCGATGCCCAACTGCTTGATGTCTTTACGCGCATAGAGATGGTTTTCCACCTCCATAATCACCTGGCTCTTCTCGCAGTGGATCACGAACTTATAGGCACCGGTGATGCTTGGGCTATCCAGCAGCGTGTAGACGGTAAAAGTGGTATCGCCAGGCTTAACGGTTTCAAACCAGAAGGAGGTGAAATCCGGGAACTCTTCCGGCGTGTCGGTAAAGGTATCCACCGCCAGACCGCGTGCGGAAAGGCCGTACTGATAGGTGTCATCCACCGCGCGGAAGTAGCTCGCACCGAGGAACGAGACGATATCGCGACGCGCAAGCTCGGGGGCTTTAAAGGCGCGGAAGCCCGCAAAACCGAGATCGCTCTGGCCTTCAAGCTGTTTCGTATCAACACCCGTGTCGCCGTAGCTGAACAGTTCAGGGCGGAAGTGGATCTCACGCGCCTGAGAGGTTGTCTGATCCAGCGAGAACATACGCACGCGGCGGCGGAAACCCATCCCCATATGGAAGAACTGCACGTCCAGCTGACGGCCTTCGATGTTATTCCACAGAGACTGTTTTTCGTCGTAGCGGATGGCGTTATACGCCTGCGGCGTCATGGTTGCCAGCGTCTCCGGCAGCGGACGCGGCGCGCCACCCCACGGGTTTTTCGCCAGGTCATGCGCCATGGATTGCAGTACGGAGAAGTCAAAACGACGGCTCTGGCCGTCTGCAATGTCAGAGTCAGCCGCGTAGGCCGCTTTGGAAAACAGGGAAGCAAGGCCAGATGTGCCGCTCAGGGCAGCCATTGCAAGCGAGCCTTTTAGAAAACGTCTGCGATTCATGCCTGGAAAAACGTCCTTATGGTCGTGTGAATGTGTTTCGCGCGCGGCGAAATGACGGCAAGAAAGAACGCACAGCCTAAACAAAAATGGTTAAGAATCCAATTGTTGGCCGGTGATTATATGAACAAAGTGAGAAATATTTTCTGTCGACCAGAACGGCCTGAAAGTGGTGTAAATAAGCGTAAATACAGGTGAATAAAAAAACCCCGGCTGGACATCAGCAGCCGGGGCCAACGAGGCGGTTATTTTACGCTGACATCGATACCCGGGAAGTACTTATCAGCGAGTTTAGCGATCGTGCCGTCGGCACGTACTTTATCAATCGCGGCATCAAGCTGCTTTTTGGTGGCCTCGTCACCCTTACGCAACCCAAAACCGATCCCACTGCCGAGGATGGTGTCGTCCGACACCGGTTTGCCGATAAAGCCAAACCCTTTACCCTGCGGCTTGCTGAGGAAACCTGCCTGCCCGGCCGCGGACATGACCAGAGAGGCGTCGATACGGCCATTCAGCAGATCGCCCCACGCCATATTCTGATCTTTATAAGACACCACGGTGACACCGTGTTTTTCCCAGTGCTCTTTCGCATAGGTTTCCTGAATGGACCCCTGCAGCACGCCAATGGTTTTCCCTTCAGCCCTTCAGCCGTCGTGTCTACCGCCGTACCGGCTTTGCCGACCAGCTGCGACGGAATGCGGTAAATCGGCTGGGTAAAATCAATGCTTTTGCGGCGCTGCTCGGTGATGTTCATCGCCGAGTTAATGGCATCGAATTTTTTCGCCACCAGGCCCGGGATCAACGCATCAAATGAGGTTTCAACCCAGCTGCACTTCAGCGCTGCCGCTTTGCAGATAGCGTTGCCCAGCTCAACGTCGAACCCTTCCAGTTCACCAGACGCATTGCGGCTTTCAAACGGCGGATATTCCGCCTCAAGGCCGTAACGTAACTCGGTGGCAGCGAAGGAAGAAAACGTACACAGCAATCCCATGCCGACTATTAACGCGCGTAATTTCATCTCACACTCCTCAGCGTGGTTTAACCCGACACAGGGCTTGGGCACCTGCCCGTAACGTCGCCTCATCTTTCGCAAAAGAGAGACGAATCAATTTATTATCCGTGCCGTCCGCGTAAAACGCCGACAGCGGAATGGTGGCCACGCCACACTCAACGATCAGCCGTTTGACCATCTCGCTGTCGCGCTCGTCGCTGAAATGGCTGTAATCCGCCAGCAGGAAGAACGATCCGGCACTTGGCAGCAGTCGGAACGGTGATTCCGCCAGCAAACTTTGCAGCAGGTCGCGCTTGCGTTGATAGAACGCAGAGAGCGACAGCCAGGTGTGCGGATCGACCATGTGTTCAGCAAACGCGTGCTGCATTGGCGTATCGGCAGAAAACATTAAAAATTGATGGACTTTACAAATCTCGTCCATCAGCACCGCCGGGGCAACACAGTAACCCACTCGCCAGCCGGTGACGTGATAGGTTTTTCCGAACGATGAGATAATCACGCTGCGCTCCGCCAGCTGCGGATGCGTCGCCATGCCGTGGTGCGGCTCGCCGTCAAAAACGACGTGCTCGTACACTTCGTCAGACAAAATAATGATGTCGGTATTACGGGTCACCGCCACCAGCTGTTGCAAATCGTTCGCTGAGAAGACCTGACCACTCGGATTATGCGGCGTGTTGATGATGATCATACGCGTGCGCGGCGTAATCGCGGCGCGAACCTCGTCCCAGTTAACGGCAAAATCCGGAACGGTCAGCTTAATGGCAACGGGTGTCGCCCCCTGCAACCGCACTATCGGCGCGTAGCTGTCAAATGACGGTTCGAAGTAAATCACCTCATCGCCAGGATGGACCAGCCCGCTGATGGCCGAGTAGAGCCCTTCACTGGCGCTGGCAGTTACAAGCACTTCACTGCCGGGGTCATACCGGGTGCCGTAAAGCGTGGCAATCTTTTCCGCAATGCGTTCTTTCAGGGAGGTCAGACCCGTCATTGCCGCGTACTGGTTATGCCCCGCCTCCATGGCGCGGGTGACACCGGCGATAAGCTTTGGGTCGCAGGAAAAATTGGGCGCGCCCTGAGAAAGGTTGATGGCGTTATGCTGTGCAGAAAGCTGCCCGATAACGGTAAAAATCGTGGTCCCCACGTCAGGCAATTTTGAACGGGTTTGCACCGGTGTCTGTAAAGTCATCCTCTGTCCCTTCTCATTGTTGTTGCATAACTATTCAAACAATAACTCTGCTATCGGGACAATCGAATTGTTGTCATAATAGCCATGAGAAAAACGCATAGCTGAGGTGTAGTATGTCGCGCCGTTCATTCCCGCTTAATGCCATCGACGCCTTTTTGATCACCGCGCGTCATCTGAACCTTACCCATGCGGCGCAGGAGCTTTGCCTGACGCAAGGTGCCGTGAGCCGCAAAATTGCCTCACTCGAAGCGTGGTTTGGCTTTCCCCTGTTCGAACGCCATGCGCGCGGGCTGCGGCTCTCTCCCCAGGGCAGCGCCCTGCTTCCTGAAATGCAATCGGCCTTTACGCAGTTATTGAACGTTGCGGATCGGGCGCGGGCGCACCAGACCGTCATTCGCCTGAAAGCGCCGACCTGCGCCATGCGCTGGCTAATTCCCCGGCTGCTGGACGTGGAGCGCGAACAGCCGGATCTGCAAATTGCGTTGACCACCACGACCGATCACAACGTCAATTTCAAAACCGAATCTTACGATGCCGCCATTGTTTTCGGCACCCACATGAGCGCGGGCGATTTGCTGTTTGAAGAAGCGCTGACACCGGTGCTTAGCCCACTCCGGGCAGGCGCAACGCTGGGCGCCTTGACTTTTCTTCATCCGACAAGAGATAAAACCGACTGGTCATTGTGGCTGGCGAAACAGGAAAGCCCGGCGTTTGTTATGCACAAAAATCAACACTTCGACACCATGGATCTCGCTATTACTGCTGCCATTCAGGGACTCGGCGTCGCCATTGCTGACGAAACGCTGGTGGCGGAAGATGTTCGCGCAGGAAGGCTGTTGCGGCCTTATGAGACAAGCATAAAAACCGGCGCGAGCTACCGGCTGGTGCTGCGCGAAACACCAGGCGAGGAAAATTGTCTGGCGGCGTTTCGCGCCTGTTTGCTTAATCGAGGCTGACGTGGTGCTTCATTACCCGTTTGAAGAGACTCATGCGGGTGCGCATAAAGCGGTTTTCAAGCCTGAAACCTGCATGTTTATTCACTCCAATACGCAACAATACGTCGCGCCCTTTGCGACAGGCGGGCCAGTGCACCGGTCCGGATAAGTTGTCCTGCGCCCCGGCCTCACGCGCGAAGCTCACCCAGTAATCCGCGACCTGGGCAGCAAACTGCAGATCGCGTTCGTTCACGTACTGACGAGAAGGTTCCACCTGACCCAGGGTATCGAACACGTAAGGCACTTCATTGCCGTGCCAGGCACCGTTGATATAGGTGCCATGTTCCGCTTCCGCGACATAATCAAACCAGTAGCGCCAGCACAGTCCGCCCACACGCTGCTGAGCCTGCATCGCCACATAGCCCATCGTGGTAAAGGCCATATCACGGCACACCTGTCTGCCCAGCTCTTCATCCCCCTTCACGCCCGGATAGAGCAGCTTAATTAGCCCCAGGCCAAAGCGTCGTTCCTGGCGAAGCTTCTGAATTTGCCCGGCAAGATCCACGCCAAACACCGCCATCACGCTGGCTTCATCGCTGTTCGAACCAATCATTAGCGGAACGGGATGCTGTCGCGCGGCAAAGAACACATCCAGCATCGCTTCCGGCAGGACGCAATCCCCAACGACGGGCGCAGGCGCAACGTTCAGCGGTGACGTGAGCGGCCAGAAGGCCTCAGGCGGCAGCGCGCGCAACTGCCCGGCGGTGGCCTTCTCCAGCCCAAAATGCGTTGCTATCGCTTCCCCTTTTTGCAGGGCTTTCTCGCGCGGCGTATCCGGTAAGGTGTACCCGCTTTGCACGATCGCTTTATGGAACAATCCTTCCGCCAGCGGCGATGCCATCAGCGACAACACGCTGCGCGCGCCCGCAGATTCACCAAACAGCGTCACGCAGTTCGGATCCCCGCCAAATGCGGCAATGTTATCCCGCACCCACTCCAGCGCGGCGATCTGGTCAAGTAACGCAAAGTTATGCACCACGCGGCTTTCTTCACCTTCCAGCGCCGGATGCGCGAAAAAGCCGAGATGACCCAGACGGTAGTTGATCGTCACAACCACCACGCCGCGCGATGCCAGCGCTTTGCCGTTGTATGGCGGCAGGCTACCCGCGCCAATCGTGAACCCGCCGCCGTGCAGCCAGACCATGACAGGAAGCAGCCCGGCCCGATCGACGGGAGACCAGACGTTAAGATAGAGACAATCTTCCGAGAACTGGCCGGGATCGCCGCCGCCCAGCTCTTTGCAGTACTCAATGCTTTGCCAGCTTGAGGGCGAAAACGTCGTTGCCTGCCGTTCGCCCTCCCAGCTTTCCGGCGGACGCGGAGAGCGCCAGCGCCAGTCGCCCACGGGCGGTGCAGCGTAGGGGATCCCATACCACGCATGAATATTGTTGTCTGTAAAACCAGTCAGTGCGCCCTGGCGCGTTTCAACCACAGGGGCGGAGGGATTTTGCATAACCACCTTCTTTTTCCATCACACCCCTGCAGAGTAACGATTTCAGAGCAAACCGCAACGCTGTTTGCTGCGCGCTTCCGCCTCCTGATAGAGCGTGAATTCGTCATATACCGTACAGCCCAGCGCCGCTTCAAAGGCCTCGCGGCTGGCATTTCCCTGACCGCGCGCCTGCGTTTCATTTCCGAGGTTGGACTGGAAAATACCCGCCGCGCTAACCGGCAGAAAATCTTCATACGTTATAGGTTGAGCAACCACCCAGCCGCGTTCGATCAGCGGCTGCGGATCGTCTCCCGGTCGAAACGCGTGGCGATGCGCTTCACCCGCTGGCGTCAGGCGATAGCGGAAATAGGCCAGCTCCTGACGGCGCAGGAACATTTCGCTGTCCGGAAATGCGCTAAACACCTCGCGCAGATGCAGCTGGTGCGTAAGGTTATCTTTACCGGTACCGGCCTGGCTTAACAGACTGTCGTACAGCTCGCGACCTTTCGGCGTCAGCGCAACGCCACGCTGTTCAATTTCACCGAAGCGTGCGGTATGCGTTCCCTTATGTTCCCCAGCGAAAAGAACCGGTTCTTCCAGCGCCTTAAAGCTGGTCTGACGCAGCAGGATCGGCACCTCACGGCGCGGCGGCCCTTCAATCAGGATTTTTGGCTCAATGCCGTACTTCGGCATCAGCTCCTGCACCCGGTCGATATCCAGCGTGCGTGGGGTCAGATGGTTAATGTGGCAACCGAGGAAGCACACCACGTCGGCAATCAGCTTATGTTCTTTGCTCAGCGCCAGATAGGTTTCCTGGTCGACCGTTGCGTGGCTATGCCAGCGGAATGTTTCCAGCGCTTCCTGAACAAACTCGCGCGCCTGCGTTTCAGTGAATGCGCCTTCTGACTCATGCAGCGCGATCAGTTCCAGGCAACGCGGCGTGAAAATGTTCCGCTGGGCGAGGATCCCGGCGGCACGTTCGCGCAGCTCAACATTTTCAATCAGCTCCAGGCGCAGCAGCGAGGTAAAAATACGAAACGGATTACGACACAGCGCCGCATCGTCCACCGGGCGGAACGCCGTGGAATGGACAGGCACCGCCGCCTGTGAGAGATCGTAATAGCTGACCGGATACATTCCCATAATGGCGAACATGCGGCGCAAGGTGGACAGTTCCCGCGCGGTGCCGACGCGAATTGCGCCGTGACGTTCGACATTCAGGCGCGCGAGTTCATCCGCGTTCGCCAGCTGTTCATGTAAGAGTGGATTATTTTCAAGAACCGCCAGGTTAACGTCCGCCACCAGTTCCAGCAAGGTGCCGTACTGCGGAACTTCCTGCTGGTACATCGCCGACATAGCCTGCGAAAAGTGTTCCCGAATATCATCAGCCGTGATGGTGTTCGCCATGATGTCATGCCTCCAGTGAATATTACCTGGAGTGTAGAGAAGCCCGTTCCTTCCGGCGGGAAGAATTTACGAATTGTGATCCAGGCAGACGAGTGGTCAAAGCCTGTCCATTACTAAAAACAGGTTGTAACTCAAACAGATCAAATGTTAAAAATATTTTGCTATCAAGTTATCAAAATCAAACAACTTAACTTGTCACCCGCATCTCTCTGTTTTTAACATCGCCTATGGAAAAAAATGGTCTGTTCAATCAGCGCATACGCTTGCGCCATTTGCATACATTTGTGGCCGTCGCTCAACAGGGAACGCTGGGGCGAGCGGCTGAAACCCTTAACCTGAGTCAACCTGCACTTTCAAAAACCCTGAACGAGCTGGAACAGCTTACCGGAACGCGGCTCTTCGATCGCGGTCGTCTGGGCGCACAGCTCACGATCGTGGGTGAGCAATTTCTGACGCACGCGGTAAAAGTGCTGGATGCCCTCAACACCGCAGGCCAGGCGTTGAACCGGAAAGAGGAACCTGCCAGCGATATCGTGCGCGTGGGCGCGCTTCCTACCGCGGCGCTGGGCATTTTACCCGCGGTGATTGGTCAGTTTCACAAGCTGCAAAAGCACGCCACGATTCAGGTCGCCACCATGAATAACACGATGCTGCTTGCCGGGCTGAAAGCGGGCGAGCTGGATCTGGGTATTGGCAGAATGTCCGATCCGGAACTGATGAGCGGCCTCAATTACGAGCTCTTGTTCCTGGAATCACTCAAGCTGGTTGTCCGTCCCGATCACCCGCTGTTGCAGGACACCGTGACCCTGAGCCGCGTCATGGAGTGGCCGGTTGTTGTGTCACCAAAAGGTACGGTTCCGCGTCAGAATGCCGAAACGCTACTCGAAATGCAGGGGTGCACGCTCCCGTCGGGCTGCATTGAAACCCTGTCAGCCTCTCTTTCGCGCCAGCTTACCGTGGACTATGACTACGTCTGGTTCGTCCCCTCAGGTGCTGTCAAAGACGATTTACGCCGTGGCACCCTGACCGCACTCCCGGTGACCTCGCCGGGAGCCGGGGAACCTATTGGGATCCTGACCCGTGTTGATGCCCCGCTCTCATCAGGCGCACAAGCGCTGTTAAGCGCGATCCGCAAGTCCATGCCAGCCTGATGTCCCTGCCCTGACCCGCCGTCCGGGCGGGTTTACCTTCTCCTGGGCAAATAATGCGAAATCATTCATTAACAATTGCGTAAAACAATTTAACAGTTTTATCATAGCCGCGAATTCACCAAATGGTTCGCACACGAATTTATACGAGTGAATTTCACGCTATTCAAACGGTAAAAACATCATAACGCCCGTCCTGCATGACCCAATTGGTACAGATGCGCACAGCACACCAGACGGGCGGGCGTGTTTAAGGAGATAGACATGGCATTTGGCAGCGCGCCACGCGGGTTACCTCGTATCCTGCAGTGGCTCCTTGTCGGACTGATGATGCTCATCGGTCTGGCAGTCGGCGGGCTGGGCTTGAAGCTCGCTACAGTGGGCGGAAGCCTGTACTTCCTGATCATGGGGGCGGTGATGGTAATTGCTGCCATCCTGATATTCACTAACCGCACCAGCGGCATGGTGCTGTATGGTATCGCGTTTATCGCCTCGTTATTCTGGGCGGTAAGCGATGCAGGCTGGGATTTTTGGCCGCTCTTCTCCCGCCTCTTCACCTTCGCCGTGCTGGCGTTCCTGTGTGCGATTGTGTGGCCCTTCCTGCGCGCCGCGAATACCCGTGAGCCGGTTAACAAAGCGCCCGCTTTTGGCATTGCCGCCGTGCTGGCCGTGGTCATGCTGGTCAGCCTGGGCTGGATGTTTAAGCCGCAGACGCTGGTTGCCGCGAATGAATCGGTGCCGGTAAAACCTGTCGCCGAAGGCGAGCAGCAGAAAAACTGGGCGCACTGGGGGAACACGACCCACGGCGATCGCTTTGCCGCGCTGGACCAGATTAACAAGCAAAACGTCAGCGATCTGAAAGTCGCCTGGGTTGCACACACCGGGGATATCCCGCAGAGCAACGGCTCGGGCGCGGAGGATCAGAACACCCCGTTACAGATTGGCGACACGCTGTATGTCTGTACGCCGTACAGCAAAGTGCTGGCGCTGGACGTAGATTCCGGTAAAGAAAAATGGCGTTACGATTCTAAAGCTACGGCCCCTAACTGGCAGCGCTGCCGCGGTCTGGGCTATTTTGAAGATAGCTCAAGCGTGACAGCCTCACAGACGGAGACACAGCCTGCGGCATGCCCTCGCCGTCTGTTCCTGCCGACTACCGATGCCCGCCTGATTGCCATCAATGCGGATAACGGCAAGGTCTGCGAAGACTTCGGCGACCACGGCACCGTGGATCTGAGCGTCGGTATGGGCGAGATCAAGCCCGGGTATTATCAGCAGACCTCCACGCCGCTGGTGGCCGGGAATGTCGTTGTCGTCGGCGGTCGCGTCGCGGATAACTTCTCCACCGGCGAACCGCCGGGCGTAGTGCGCGCATACGACGTTCACACCGGCAAGCTGGCCTGGGCGTGGGATCCGGGTAATCCGAACCTCACCGGCCTGCCGCCGGAAGGCCAGACCTACACGCGCGGCACGCCGAACGTCTGGTCAGCCATGTCTTATGATGCAAAACTCAATCTGATTTATCTGCCAACCGGCAACGCCACCCCAGACTTCTGGGCGGGTGAACGTACCGCGCTCGACGACAAATACAGCTCCTCCATCGTGGCCGTCGATGCAACGACCGGTCAGGTGCGCTGGCATTTCCAGACCACCCACCACGATCTGTGGGACTTTGACCTGCCTTCCCAGCCGCTGCTGTACGATCTCCCTGACGGTAAAGGCGGCACCACGCCGGTGCTGGTGCAGACCAGCAAACAGGGCATGATTTTCATGCTTAACCGCGAAACCGGTAAGCCGGTGGCGAAGGTAGAAGAACGTCCCGTTCCGGCGGGTAACGTTGAGGGGGAACGCTACTCTCCAACCCAGCCGTATTCCGTGGGCATGCCGATGATTGGCAACCAGACGCTGACCGAATCCGACATGTGGGGAGCGACGCCTGTTGACCTGCTACTGTGCCGTATTCAGTTTAAAGAGATGCGTCATCAGGGCGTCTTCACCCCACCGGGTCTGGACCGTTCCCTGCAGTTCCCGGGCTCCCTCGGCGGGATGAACTGGGGCAGCGTATCAGTTGACCCGAACAATGGCCTGATGTTCGTCAACGATATGCGTCTGGGTCTGGCGAACTATATGGTTCCTCGCGCGAATGTTGCGAAAAATGCCAGCGGCATTGAGATGGGGATTGTCCCCATGGACGGCACGCCGTTCGGCGCGATGCGTGAGCGCTTCCTGTCGCCGCTGGGTATTCCGTGCCAGAAACCGCCGTTTGGCACCATGTCAGCGGTCGATCTGAAATCCGGCAAGCTGGTGTGGCAGGTTCCTGTCGGCACAGTGGAAGATACCGGTCCGCTGGGTATTCGTATGCATATGCCAATCCCGATCGGCATGCCAACCCTTGGCGCATCGCTCTCCACGCAGTCTGGCCTGCTGTTCTTCGCCGGTACTCAGGATTTCTACCTGCGCGCGTTTGATACCGCCACCGGGAAAGAGATCTGGAAAGACCGTCTGCCGGTAGGCAGCCAGTCCGGGCCGATGACCTACGTTTCACCGAAAACGGGTAAGCAGTACATCATCATTAATGCAGGCGGAGCACGTCAGTCGCCGGATCGCGGTGATTACGTTATCGCGTATGCGTTACCCGATAAGAAGTAACAGATGAAAAAGGGACCGAAAGGTCCCTTTTTTTGCCCGGTGGCGCTGCGCTTACGCGGGCCTACTGACACGTTTTTTGTAGGTCGGGTAAGCGCAGCGCCACCCGACAAACCCGCAACTCAGAACGTCTCCCAGTTATCCCCGGAAACCGTAGCCGCTGGGCGCAACGGCACACCCTTCGCCACTGGCGCAGACGCTACCACACGCCCCGCCGTTGCCCCGTTCAGCCGAAATGCCCCTACTGCTTCTGTCAGACGCGCACCCTGTTCTTCCAGCGATGCCGCGGCCGCTGAGGCTTCTTCCACCAGCGAGGCGTTTTGCTGGGTGACTTTATCCATCTCAGAAATGGCCTGGCTCACCTGGACAATGCCACGGCTCTGCTCGTCGGAGGCGGCAGCAATTTCCAGCATGATATCGGTGACGCGCTTCACCGCCTCGACGATTTCATTCATGGTGTTCCCCGCCGCGACCACTTCACCCGACCCCTGGTCAATCAGGGTCACCGACTCGTTGATCAGGCTTTCAATCTCTTTCGCGGCGTTGGCGCTGCGGCTTGCCAGCGTGCGCACTTCACTCGCCACCACCGCAAAGCCTCGTCCCTGTTCGCCTGCACGCGCCGCTTCAACGGCAGCGTTCAGCGCCAGAATGTTGGTCTGGAAGGCAATGCTGTTAATCACGGCGGTAATTTCTGAAATTTTCTTCGAACTGGTCGAGATATTGCCCATCGTTTTCACCACGCCGGACACCATCTGGCCGCCGCGACTGGCTTTGCCGGAAGCATCTTTCGCCAGTTTGCTGGCATGATGGGCGTTATCGGCATTCTGTTTCACCGTTGCGGTCAACTGCTCCATGCTGGCGGCGGTCTGCTCAATCGCGGCTGCCTGCTGTTCGGTACGAGAAGAGAGGTCGGTATTCCCTGCAGAGATCTCGCTGGTGCCGCGATAAATCTCTTCTGCCCCCTGGCGCACGGTGCCTACGGTGTTCACCAGCGAATGCTGCATGGTTTGCAGATCCCGCGTCAGGCGACCGATTTCGCTCCGGCTTGTCGGATCGTCCGGCATGGTTAAATCACCTTTCGCGATATTCTCAATGCGGGTGGCTGCACGCTGAAGCGGGTTAATCACCGTCCGGCGCAGCACCACAAAGGTCATGGCCGTTAACACCAGCGCCAGCGCAAACGCGCCGACCATAAACATCAGCCCTAGCTGTGTACGGGTGTGGGCCTGAGCGGTTAGCGCGCTGGCACGATCGGTACGGATTTTGATGGCCTTCAGCAGGACGGCGTTGTAGGCGTCATCCAGCGGACGCGCGGTTTCGTTTTCATGATTGATGATCGCCTCAAACATGCCGTTTTTGGCAAATTTCACCATCGGCTGCAGCCCCGCAATATAGGCGTCATAGCGTGCTTTCAGCTCAGCATCCAGCGCTTCGTCCGCAGAGGTGCGCACGGCGCGATTCATATAGGCGGTAAAGCTTGACTGCGATTGCTTGATGCGCGTTTCCGCCTCGCTGATGTTTTGCTTCATCGCCTCCATTTCCGCGATACGGCTGGCCGCACCGGCATGGATCATATTGATTCGCGCGGTACGTAAATGGTTGGAGCTGTTCGAAAGCCCCATACGCACCTGAATTTCTGCTGTGACATCCTGCTGATCGGTATCAGCCTGCAACAGGAAATACCCCGCCAGACCTGCGCTCAAGGCAAACAGAAGAATAATGCCACCGAGAATGGAGGAAAACAGCGGAACCAGCCTGATGTGATGCAAGAAGCCCAGCTTGCGCTGCGCCTGCATCGAAGTTGTGTTGTCCATGACCGTCGACTCTCTTATAGGTAAGATGCGTAAAAACACGCCTGTTAGATAGTCATCGGCACGGCAGGGATTTAGATTACGGCTAAAAACGCCGCACTGGTCACACTTTAGAGAAGATTATTAAAGAAACGCCAGCGGCGAAAAACCGCTGGCAGAAGAGTTACTTGTCGCCGAAATGAATGACGGTACGAATGGATTTACCTTCATGCATCAGATCGAAGGCTTCGTTGATCTGCTCCAGCGGCAAACGGTGCGTAATGAACGGATCCAGCTGAATTTTGCCGACCATCGCATCTTCAACCATTCCCGGCAGCTGAGTACGCCCTTTCACGCCGCCAAACGCCGAACCGCGCCATACGCGACCGGTCACCAGCTGGAATGGACGCGTTTTGATCTCCTGACCCGCACCCGCCACGCCGATGATGATGCTTTCGCCCCAGCCTTTGTGGCAGCACTCGAGCGCGGAACGCATGACGTTCACGTTGCCAATACACTCGAAGCTAAAATCAACGCCGCCGTCGGTGAGCTCAACAATCACGTCCTGCACCGGCTTTTCGTAATCTTTCGGGTTCACGAAATCGGTCGCGCCCATTTCACCCGCCAGTTTGAATTTCTCCGGATTGGTGTCGACAGCAATGATACGGCCTGCTTTCGCCTGCACCGCGCCCTGGATCACCGCCAGACCAATCCCACCGAGACCGAACACCGCAACGGTATCGCCTTCTTTCACTTTCGCCGTGTTGTGTACCGCACCGATACCGGTGGTCACGCCGCAGCCCAGCAGGCAGACTTTATCCAGCGGCGCCTGCGGGTTGACCTTCGCCAGTGAAATTTCCGCACAGACGGTGTACTCGCTAAACGTGCTGGTGCCCATGTAGTGATAAATCGGCTCGCCGTTGTAGGAGAAACGCGTAGTACCGTCCGGCATCAGGCCTTTGCCCTGGGTGGCGCGAACGGCCTGACAGAGGTTGGTTTTGCCAGATTTACAGAACTTACACTCGCCGCATTCTGCGGTGTAGAGAGGAATAACATGATCGCCCGGCTTCAGGCTGGTCACGCCCTCACCCACTTCAACCACGATACCGCCACCTTCGTGGCCAAGCACCGCCGGGAAAACGCCTTCAGGATCGTCACCGGACAGCGTAAACGCATCGGTATGGCACACGCCGGTATGGGTGATTTTGATCAGCACTTCGCCTTTCTTTGGCGGTGCAACGTCGATTTCAACGATTTTTAACGGCTGGCCTGGACCAAATGCGACGGCTGCGCGTGATTTCATAATGACTTCCCTTATGTGATGTCTGTGGGTTTATTTTAGATAAGAGCGCAGCAAATGGCCGACTTCCGCCATCCGAACTGCCCGCTGATCCGGGGTAGTCTCCCCCGTCACCAGCTCATCTTTGAGGTGAATTTCGACCATTTCGCCCATCAGGCCATTGGCAGCGCCGCGCACGGCGGCGATTTGCTGCAAAATGGCAAGGCAGGGATCGCCCGATTCCAGCGCACGTTCCAGGGCATCAACCTGGCCCCGAATGCGACGGACGCGCGTGAGAATGCGTTTTTTATCTTCGGGTGAATGCGGCATACGCCCTCCGTTAAGATACTATAGGGGGGTATTGTATTCACCTTATCTTATAAATGTAAACTTACTTTTAACGTGAAATTTAATAAGCAAAACCTTATGTAAACAAATGTAATTAGTGAATCATAATCATTGAAATCAATATTCATGCCCACATTTCTTACTCTGCCAAACTACCCGGGCGACAGACGGTTATGGTGGCTCGCTTCATATCCCTAAAAGGAAACCGGATATGAAAAAGCCACGTCGAAACCAGAACTCAACCCACCGTAGTAAAAGTAAAGAGATTGCATGTAATTCTGCAGGCAGGAGAAGAGAAACCTCTAAACACTCGATTTCATCGAAGCAAGTTTTTACCAAAATGGTAACCATTGCCTCCTTGATTGATCGGGGTTACAGACTCTTTTGTTACTGCCAGGAGAATGGCTACATTCCATCTGGTGAAGGAATTTGGCGTGTAATCAAGGAGGCGGTTAGCGCATTAGCTTAATTATTCGGCACTTTTATAACTTTCTTCCAATTGGAGGCATTTATGAATAAAACGCCATTTAACGCAGTTTACTGCTCATCTAACTAACCTCTGTCAACATAGGGGAAGCACCACCAGCTTCCTCTATTTAAACAAAAGCCATTGGCAGTTATGGCTTCTGTCAGGGTAGAAAAGGATTTGTGATTGAACCACTTTTTGTTAGTGACAAAACGCGATGGAAAAACCGAACGTATTAACCTGGACAAGATAAACAGAGTTCTTGACTGGGCAGCTGAAGGTTTGTCTAACGTGAAGGTATCAAGGATTGAACGCGGGCATTTTCCCATCTCGACACGGGCTATTGCATCTGCTGTCAAACAGTCCTTAGAGTCGCTTGCAGAGTACTTAGTGGTTCCAACGATTATTGGCGACATTAAAAGCGGGCATTTGACATATCTGACGCCATCAATGCGACCGCTACGGAAGTTGTTTGTAAAACTGCTGAATGAGGTGTGCAAACTACCTCGCTCCCCTCCATTTAAAATAATCCGCTTTAATTTTATTCACGAGTTCCCGGAATATAAACTGCAAACGGATATCTATCTGCCCAATGTTAATCATACCCCAATTGTGCCGGATGGCACTGCGCTTATCCGGCCTATGGTCCCCTGCCAGTCTGCGCCAGCATTTGCAACTCTTCCTTAAGCCATCGGGTCGCGCCTCGCTGGCCGCTGCGTTTATGCGAGTAAATTTTCACTTCAAACGTACGTATCGAAAACGGTAAAGGAAAAATCCTCAGGTCAGCTGCCGCAGCCAGCTTCTCAGCGGCAAAACGGGGGATCGCCATCAGCAGATCACTTTCCGCGACGATAAAGGGCGCGCTGAGCATCGACGGCGTTTTGATCGCGATTTGCCGGGTATAGCCCAGTTGTTCGAGCCGCACGTCCAGAACGCCTTGCTTCTCATTCCATGGCGTCACCACCAGGTGTCGGGCTGCAAGATAATCCTCCAGCGTCAGACGCGTCCGGCGCGCATTGCTGATGACCACATACTCATCTTCAAACCAGTCGATCTCTTCCAGTTCAGGGTGCCGGGTATCATCCTGAGTGCTGAACCCCAGCGCGAGATCCACTTCACCTGCCAGCAGTTCCGTCAGCGCCGGGCTGTGCGGCAGATAGCGTAATTCGAAACGCAAACCCGGGGCAGCAAGCTGCAGTTTGTGCATCAGCACGGGGAAAATGCACAGCGCGGTAAAGTCCGTAATCCCAATTTGTAAGCTTTCGGTACTGCTGGCCGGGTCAAACTCCGGCTGCGGGGTCAGCTCATGATTCAGGAACGACAATGCGGAAGCAATTGAAGGCGCAAGCTGAGTGGCATACACGCTGGGGGACATGCGATGCCCTTCCCGAAAAAAAAGCGGGTCATTAAGGGTAATGCGCAAACGCGACAGCGCATGGCTCAGCGCCGATGTGCTCATCGCCAGCTCATCGGCGGCCCGCCGAACGGAACGGTGTCGGTAAATCGCGTCGAAAACGGGCAGCAGGTTTAAATCAAGGCGTCTCAGTGCCGGATGCATAATATTCATCATTTGTTGATTTCATTGCACTTAATTCTTCGGACAATACTCCGTATGCTTAACGCCATCAATCGAAATACAGGCTAAAAAAACAGGAAAAACAATGAGCATAGCCATTCGTCAGGCCCGTCCCGAAGATGCGACGGCAATTTACGCCATGATCTACGAGCTCGCGGTGTATGAAAAAGCGCCGGAAGAAGTCGTGACCACGCCAGAGGAGATCCGGGAAACGCTCTTTGGCACCGGCAGTCAAACCGAAGCGTTGATCGCGGAATATGAAGGTAAGATCGCCGGCTATGCCGTGTTCTTCACCAGCTATTCTACCTGGCTAGGACGCAACGGTATTTACATGGAAGACCTGTACGTTTCCCCGGATTATCGTGGAAAAGGCGCGGGAAGAGCGCTGCTGAAACATATCGCGCAGCTCGCGGTAAAACGGCAGTGCGGCCGCCTTGAATGGAGCGTGCTGGACTGGAACCAGCCCGCCATTGATTTTTACCTGAGCATAGGCGCGCTGCCGCAGTCTGAATGGGTTCGCTATCGTCTTGATGGCGAAGCGCTGCTGAGTTTTGCCGAATAACAGCGTCTCTCTGTGCGAGTCACACGCACAGAGATATATCCGAAAACAGCCCTGCCAGGGGCCGAAATAAACCTTTTGTCTCTCACATCGGCAAAGAGCGGCTATCCTTTAATTACTCACTAAAGGAGGTAAACATGTCTGATATCAATGCCGATAAAAACACCCAGTTCGCTGAAGACAAAGCCAAAAATAAGCTTGATGAACTGGCAGGTTCAGCGCAGCAGCAGTTTGGTGAATTCGTAGATTCACCAAAGCATCAGGTCAAAGGTGCGGCGAGAAAATATGCCGCGCAGGCCAGTGATGCCGTTTCTGACGTAACGGAGGCGGTTAAGAATAATCCCCTGACCGGGCTCATTGCCGCCGGTGCTGTGGGTATTGTTCTCGGCCTGCTGCTGGGGAGAAAATAATAAAGGCCCTCCGGGGCTTTATTTTCTAGCTAAACATTCTTACCATCCTGTCTAATTCTTCCTCTTTCACAGCCCGTGACAGATAATAGCCCTGGAAGCTTTTCACCCCCAGCTCAACTAATTTTTCAAACTTCTCTTCACTGTCAACGCCCTCTGCGATGCAATCCGTTCCGGTCATGTCGCTATAAATTTGTATCGCTTTAATAAGATGGTAGTCATTATCATTTGCCACAAAATGTTCGACGATATCCCGGTCTAGCTTCAGCCCGTCAAAATGCACCTGCCTGACGGGGAACAGGGTGTGATGGTTGGAGAAGCAGTCGTCCAAAAATAATCTACACCCCGTGTTCCGCAGGAGACGCATGGTTTCAGGGATCCTGCTGTCCTTCATCACATCAATGCTTTCCGCAAATTCAAACACTAGCTTTTCCGCCCACTGCGGTTTGAGCAGCATGCCGGTGGCCTTCCTGGCCATATCCGGCAAGGCATTCCCGGAGGCCAGACGAGGT
This sequence comes from Enterobacter sp. ENT02, assembly GCF_019219165.1. Taxonomy (NCBI): domain Bacteria; kingdom Pseudomonadati; phylum Pseudomonadota; class Gammaproteobacteria; order Enterobacterales; family Enterobacteriaceae; genus Enterobacter; species Enterobacter sp. ENT02. The sequence goes on along the minus strand of NZ_JAHUWD010000001.1, from coordinate 40,854 downwards.
GGAATATTCACGGAAAAATAAAACTTCCCATTATATTTATTAATTCCACATACGGCAGCATGGATGACCAGCGCCGTAATTTTTAACCATATTTCATGATGTGAGATATCATTAAGGAAGCTGGCGGGCTTAACAATTTTACCGTTTTTATTCCAGCGAATAAGTATCTCAAAGCCTACCCCTTTTTTATCACGATCGGTAATGATCTGATACGCTGGAAATATTTCTCTTTTCAACAGTGCGTTATAGATATCGACTTCTTTATCGGTGAATCCTTCATTTTTATTGGGCAGGACGTCACGGTTTTCCACTCTGAAATTGTGCGGATCGTTTAGCCATTGTCTAATCACATGTAATTTATTCATCCCTTCTTTACGGTGAGTATAAATAGTTTTATTAGACAACCCCGCCCTTTCGCACTGCTCTTTCACGGACATCCCTCGGTAGAAACGTAATAAAACATCAATCTCTCTTTTTGTTAAACCTTTTATTTTCGCTTGGTTGGCGGATGCCATATATTGACTGCGTAATAAGCGCGATCGTTCCTTAAGATTTTCGCCGAGAATATTGAGGCTGGATGCCAAATCAGCAACGCTGGATATGCGAACCAATGACAATTGCTGGCTATTATTTAAAAGACTTCTCAGCGTATAATAGAGCCAACCATCGGGGATGTCACCATACAGGGTTACGCGTCGAATAACGGGCAGCGCGTTCAGCACTGATGCCAGCCGCTTCAGGCTGGCAAGAAGTTCCACAACGCCCTTCCCAAGAAATACTGAAATGCTAGCATGCTGATTTTTAACGACATCTTCAAGATCTCGTTGGCACACCTCATCTTCCTCAAAGTGTATAAGTGAGGCGTTTATCCCATACTGTTTGAGCAGCAGACAATATCCCTGAAATGTGAAACAGCAGGTTGAGATGACAAATTTTTGCTCATCACAAGCAGCATTTCTGAGAGACGTTTTTTGAGTCATAACCTGCTCCTTGGCACGAAAGCGCCAATCTCATTTTTTATAAATGCAAAAAACTGAACACACCTGGCTTGAATAATGATTTTACAGCACCCCGAGTGGTTAAGATATCGTTATCGACGCCATTGACCGGAACATCTTTGCGTTAATCACCCACCCATCATCATGACTGCAAATATATCTTTCTTTTCAAATAACGACCGCAAACAACATTTTCTCAGGTATAATGAATATTCCGAAAAAGAAGGCTTAACACTTCATCTATCGGTTCATTAAACACGAGAAAAACGCTATGGATAATCACATCTCATCCAGGGCCTTGCTACATCGAAGGGATGTTATAAAGAACAACCCGCGATTCGGTGAGGCAATATTAGAGCACTACACAATTAATGATACCATCTACAAAAAACAACCTTTGTTCTACAAGACAATGCTGCAGGAATCACGGTTTAACATTATTCTTTCCATGTGTTGTTTTATTTTTGGAAATCAGGCCGAATCCGTTTCAGAGATTAAAGAGTTATGTTCACGCTATAAAATAGCCAGCCCCAACAGCGTCATTGCGATCATTACGATACTTCGAACCACCGGGCGCATCAGGACCTGGCGCTGTACGGAAGACAGGCGAAAAACAAGAATTGCCCCAACCGAAAAAGGATTGAATGAACTTAAACGCTATATGTCCGGCGCATTTATACCCGTCAGCATTCTGTACCCTGCGTTTAATATTGACGTCAATTTGCTGGACAATGATATTTTAAGGAATAACTTTTTCCGCCGCGCGGCGGAATACCTCTTTCGGGGATTAACGTTCAGGAAGGTTTTACCGGAAGTGGGGTTATTTATCGATAAAGACGGAGGCCGAATGATTATGCTATATCTTTATCTGCAGGCGGTAAAAAACAAATCAGCACACGGTGCAATTATTGATTATTCTGCCAGCACGCTCGCTAAGGAATTTTTTGTTTCACGCATTCACGTCAACCGAATTATCAAAACGGCGCAAGAGGCGGGCTATCTTAAAGATAGGGGTAATGGAAGGATGTCGATTTACCCAGCCTTTATCGAACTGGTGGAAAACTATGCCGGTTTGTATTTCGCGTATGTCACGCATTACATCAACGTGGTTCCGAAAGAACGACGCCACCTCAACAACGTGACGTCAACGATATAATTCAGATGGCGTTCGGGATCCCGAACGCCACTATCTTATCTTTCGCGCAGCGCCTCTTTTGCCTTGTTCAGCGGCTTCAACAGATAATCCAGAATGGTTTTGCTGCCGGTTTTAATATCAACGGTGGCAATCATGCCTGGAAAGACCGGAAATTCCTGACCTTGCTTATTGGTCAGATGGTTGCTGTCGGTACGAATATAGACGCGATAGTAGTAAACATCCCTTTTTACCTCATCCTGCAGGGTGTCCGGGGAAATCATGGTCACTTCCCCTTCCAGTCCGCCGTAAATGGAATAGTCATAGGCCGTAATTTTCACCAGCGCTTTCTGGCCGGGATGAATAAAGGCGACGTCGCGCGGCGAGATTTTCGCTTCAACCACCATCTGATCGTCCAGCGGGACCAGGCTCATCAGCTTGCCGTTCGGCGGGATAACGCCTCCCACGGTGGTGACGTCAATATCCTTCACGATCCCGCGAACCGGGGCATTGAAGGTCAGCCGGGTCAGGGAGTCCTCACGCCCTTTCATCACCGAACGCTGGGCTTCAATCTCCGCGTTGGCTTTCGCCAGCTCTTCGCGGGCGCGAACGTAATACTGGTTTTTCATCTCGGTGATTTTATTCTCAAGCTCATTTTTTTGACGCTCAAGACGTAACACCTCAACCTTGCTGGCCGCCCCCTGGGTCACCAGCGGACGGGTTAAGGACAGCTCGCGCTGCACCAGTTCGGCCCCCTGACGTAAACCGGCCAGCCCTTTTTCGAGGCTCTCACGACGGGACTGGTAGAGCGCCGTTTCCTGTTTAACCAGCTCAACGTCGTCATCCAGCTCTTCCGGGAACGCAAGTTCCGTGTCGTTCACCTCTGCCTTCAGGCGCGCTGCCGTTGCCAGCGCCGCATTCAGGCGAGACTCGCTCTCCAGCACGCTGGACTCGGTTTTTGTCCGGTCAAGCTGCGCGAGCTGCTGGCCGCGTTCAACAATATCGCCCTCGCGCACCATCAGGCTGTGGATAATCCCCCCTTCCAGGGACTGGATCACCTGCTCGTGGGAGGATGGGATCACCTTACCGCTGCCGGTCGTCACCTCATCCAGCTTGAACAGGCTCGCCCAGCCGATAAAGACCGCCAGCAGGGCGAACAGCGACCATGCTACCAGTGACGCGCGCGGCAGGCGCGGCTCTTTCAGACGGCTGTTAAAGCGAGAGAAATCATTCATGCCACGCCCTCCGTTTTCATGGTGACGGTACGCTGTACGGCTTTCTGCGGTGCCATACCGTGCTGGTGCAGGATCGCATCGCGCGGGCCGTCCATCACCACCTTGCCGTTTTCCAGCACGATGATGCGGTCGACCAAATCCAGAATCGGCAGCCGATGCGTCGCTACCACCAGCGTCCGGCGTTTACCCAGCCATTTGTGGAGATGCTGTATAAACTGCTTCTCGCTCATTTCGTCCAGCCAGGCGGTCGGTTCGTCCAGCAGCAGGATATTGGGTGAGACGATCAGCGCGCGCGCCAGCAATAGCGCCTGACGCTGTCCGCCGGAGAGGCCCGTTCCGCCCTCGTTGATGATGGTGTTCAGCCCCATTTTCTGCTTACGCACAAACTCCAGCGCGCCGCTGTTGACCAGCGCCTGATGAATCTCATCGTCGGTGGCGAGCGGGTTGCCCATCAGAATGTTGTCCCGCACGGAGCCAAAGAACAGCCGGGCCTGCTGGCTAAGCAGCTGCATGTCGCGACGCACGTCGGCCGGGTCCAGATGATTGAGGGCAATATCGTCGAGCAGGATACTGCCCTGCTGCGGCTCCTGCATGCCCGCCAGAAGCTGTAACAGCGTGCTTTTACCGGAGCCATTACGCCCAAGCACCGCCACGCGCTCCCCGGCGCGGATCTGCAGCTTGCTGATATTGAGCACGGTGAGTTTCTCTTCCTCGTCGTAATAAAACCCGACGTCCTCAAGGCTATAGTCGCCGCGCAGGTGGGCTTTGTGCACCTTCTTGCCGTGCTGCGGATCGTCAATCGGGCGCTGCATCAGGTCGTCCAGCCCCTTGCGCGCCACCTTTGCCGACTGCCAGCGCGAGAGCACGCCTGAGATCTGCGACAGCGGCGCGATAGTGCGCGACGCCAGAATCGAGGTCCCTACCAGCGCACCGGTGGTCATGTCGCCGCTGATGACCAGGTAACAGCCGACCAGCAGTACCACCGCATAGACGATTGACTGTACCTCCTGCGTCCACGTGAGCAGCAGGCCCGTCAGCCAGCGCTGCTTCATGCCGACGCTGGCGGCGACGTCGTTGGTGTTATTCCACTGGTTCTGGAAACGCTGTTCGGCGCGCATCAGCTTGATGTCTTCAAGGCCCTGCACCGCTTCCACCAGCGTGGCGTTACGAATGGCGGATTCACGCATCCCTTCGCTGGAGAGTTTCCCCAGCGGGCGCTGAACCAGCAGGCCGGGAATGAGCAGCAGCGGCACGGCGAGCAGGACCACCAGCACCAGCGGGCCGCCAATCATCCACAGAATGAAAACGAACAGCAGGAAGAACGGCAGATCGGAGATGGCCGCAATGGTGGTCGAGGTGATGAGCTCGCGCACCGACTCCAGCTCGCGGATCTGCGCGATAAACGATCCGGTTGATTTGGATCGCGCGCCGTTTTTAATCCGCAGCGCGTGGGCAAACACGCGTTCAGAGATACGCAGGTCGGCGCGTTTCCCCACCACGTCAGAAATATGCACGCGCAGCATACGCATGATGAATTCGAACAGAATGGCAATCATCACGCCGCCAAACAGCACCCACAGCGTGGCTTCCGACTGCGACGGAACCACCCTGTCGTAGACCTGCATGGAGAAGACCATGCCGGAAAGCGCCAGCACGTTGGCCACCAGCGCCACCAGCATGATGTCGCTGTAGCGTCGCCAGTCTTTCAGCGCCAATTGCCAGAACCAGTTTTTCTCATAGGGTTTGATGTAGTCGTCCACGCGAGCATCCGGCGTGGATTCGAGCGGGCGCAACACCATCAGCCCCTTTAACCGCGCCCCGAGTTCGTCACGCGTCAGCGTCGTCTCCAGCCCCGCGTCGCCGCTGAACTGCAGGCTGACGTTGCCTTCGCTGTCCATGCGGTTAATGACCGCGATTTGTCCACCGGTGAACTCCGCCAGCAGCGGCAAACGCCACGGGTCGAGGGATACCGCTTCAGCCGCCACCACACGCATCCCCAGCCCAAGCTGGCGCGCCATCTCCTCCAGCACCAGCTGGCGCGGAGACTGACTTTCATGGTTAATCGTGACCCGAACGTGCTCCGCCGAAAAGTCCAGCCGATAGTGCTTCGCGATGATGAGCATGCCCTGCAGCCAGGGTTCGTACTGTGGATGTGTCTTCATAATGCTACGTCCTGTTCAGGGCGATAATTTCGCACTGAAATGATACCTTCACGGAATGATTAAGAATCGAACACTTCCTAAACGAGCCCGCAAAATAATCTTGTGAAATATAGGGTTATGGCTATTCATGTAAAGAAACGCAAAAAGCCGCGAGGATCGCTCCCCGCGGCGTTGTTTTACGCAATTAACAGCTGATGGTTCGCCAGCAGCGTCGCCAGATCCGTCTGCACGCCGTTCAGTGTCACCAGGGCGGTTGGCGAGAACTGGCCGCCCGTCCCGTCCAGGTCCACCTGGATCTCGGTGTTGCTGCCGTTCTGCACTACGCGGATGTAGTCGCTGATATTGCCCGCGCTGCTGTCCAGCGTGGCCACGCCGTTCACGTAGCTCGCCGAGCCCGTGCCGGTATAGCCGCTGCCGGAGAGCAGATCGCGCAGGTCGATACGATCCGTGTCCGCCGTCCCTTCCCAGGTGCCGACCGTAAAGCCGTTCACCACGTCGTGACCGTTACCGCCCGTCGCATCCGTCGCGTTGATCAGCTTGTAGAGCAACGTATCGTGACCGCCGCTGCCGATGTTGAAGGTGTCGTTCCCGCCGCGGCCTTCGAACTGGTTATCACCGCTGTTGCCGGTAATGACGTCGTCGAAGTTCGAGCCGTTAATTCCCTCAATGTTGAGCAGTCGTGACGTCCCGAACCCGGTGTCCTGCGCGGTAGAGAGGCGCAGGTCAACGGTCACGCCGGAGGTCGCATTGCGGTAATCCACCACGTCCATCCCGCCGGTGTTGCTCCAGGTGTCGTAGTCGGAATGGGTATCCCAGCCGCCGGAGCCGTTATAGGTATAGGTGCCGTCCTCTGCGATAAAGGTGTCGTTATACCCGGTCCCGGTGATAGTCCCGCTGTGGCCGCCGGTGGCTGCTTCGGCCGTCAGGACGTAACCCTCTTTACCGTTGCCCGCCTCCAGACCGCTCCAGGTGACGTTATCCGACACGCCGTTGGTAATCTTCAGGATCTCAGCCGAATAGGTTTCATTCGGATCCAGCCCGTAGAAGCTCACCAGCGCAGAGGTATCGTTCGAGCCAATACCGGACTGGGCGTTGATGATCTGCGACGCCACCAGTACGCCCGCGGCGTTGTACAGATTGACCGTGTTGCCGTAGTAGGCGTTGATGCCCTCGCTGTCGACAATGTGCAGGTGCATCGCGGTGCCGTCAGCAATGGTTTTGCTGTTTTGCACCAGCACCACCTTGCCGTTCTGCTGCGATACCAGCAGATCCTGCGCGCCGTCCCAGTTGTAGTCCACCGCCGCCACGCCGGTGACGTTCGCCAGGCCCGAAGCCAGCTGGCTTGAGGTCCAGGTAGAGCCGTAACCGTTGTTGGTGAACAGGGTCGCCGTCTGCGAGCCGCCGTAGGTGCTGAGCTTGATGATGTCCATCTGCCCGTCACCGTTCCAGTCCACCGCCACCGACAGATACCCTGCCGTGGCGTTAGAGGCTTCCACCGCGTTCTTGGTGGCAGAGAGCTTTCCGGTACCGTCGTTGTAGTAGATCACCCCGCCGTTGTTGTTGTAGCTGCTGCCCAGGTATAGATCCATGTAGCCATCGCCGTTGAAGTCCGCCCACGTCATGGATGCCGCCGTGGTGGTATTCGAGGCATTGGCCACAAACACGTTCGTCAGGTTCTGACCGATAGAGAGCGTGCCGTTGCCGTTGTTGTTGATCACGGTTAACGAGTACGCGCCGCTACGGTTGGTGTGCTGGACAATGTCTACCGTGCCGTCGTTGTTCAGATCGACGCCGGAGATTTCGCGCCCGGAATCGAACTGACCGTAGAAACCGCCTTCGCCACCGGTGCCGTCCGGCGACAGAACGCCGTTGTTGTTCACCAGATAGGTCAGTGAGTCCATGCCGGCATCGCCGTACGCCAGATCCAGATAGCCATCCCCGGTTTTATCGTAGGCAATGACGCCGCCGTACCAGATGGTGGTCCCCATCGCCAGCTGGCTGGCGTTATAGGTGCTGCCATCATAGGTCCACATCACCTGCGTAGAGCCAGCGTAGGTATTTTCCGTCGCGAAGATATCCTGCGTGCCGTTACGGTCGAAGTCAGCGGCGGTCTGGCTCACCACGTAGTAGCCGCGGGTGTTGGTCAGCGTATTTCCGGCATAGGTCGAGCTATCGCTGCTGGAGTAAGACTGGCCGTTAGCAATGATATTCCACAGACCGCTACTGTTCATGCCGAGGGTCATGGTGGAGTTGTTGCTGTTCCCTGCCGTGGTTGCCCAATCGGTATTCACCGAGGTGGTATCTATCACCAGGCTACCTGTCGCCGTACCGGTGGTATTGCCGTTACCCGCACTGCTCTTCACCTGCGCCGTCACGCTGTAGCTCGACACGCTCAGCGCATCACCGTCCGGGATCTGCAGATACCAGGTGTTGTGATCCGGATCGACCACCACCGCGCCGCCGGTCTGGGACGTGTAGGTTTTTCCGTTCACCGTCACCACCAGGTATTCACCGTTCACCAGGTCAGCGGAGACGGTACCGCTGACAATCGGCGTGGTGTCCGACGTGGTCTGCGCGGTAATCGCCGCCGTGGTGGTCGGGATGCTGGTATCAACGTTCAGCACAAAGCCGTCGGATTCCGTGTAGTTACCGGCTTTGTCGGTGACGCGCAGGATGTAAGTGTGGTTGCCGTCGCTCAGGCCATTGTCCTGGAAGGACCAGCTCGCGCTGCCGTTCATGGTCACCTGTCCGAGCAGGACCCCGTCACGATAGAGCTGCACAATTTCACCGTCGTCCGGTGCGCGGTTAAGCGTGCCGTTGATCAGCGGCGAGTTATCGTCCGTTGCCACCGCACTGCCAAAGGTCCCCTGACGCTCGCCTTCACCGTCGGTATAGCTCACTACCGTGCCTACGGTGGTTGGCGGCGTGGTGTCCACCGTCACCACCTGAGAGGCGGTGGAGCCGACGTTGCCTGCCTGGTCGATAATCCGTACCTGGTAGGTGTAGTCTCCGTCAGGCAGATCGCGGGTATCGGTGTAGCTCCAGCGCTGGTTGGTGACCGTGGTATCGAGCCAGGTATTTCCGCCGTCCAGGCTGATCTGTACGCGCTCATCGCTTGCCAGCGCGCTGCCCAGCGAACCGTTGATGGTCAGCGTGGTGTCCATGGTGATGAAATCACTGCCGGACTGGCCGGTATCGTCGCTGATGCTGTCGATGGTGACGCCGTACTGCGGCGACTGGGTATCCACCGTCACCGCCTGCGCGGTGGTGGCCCCGACGTTCCCCGCCTGGTCAACGACCCGCACCTGATAGTTATGGCTGCCGTCGGTCAGGGTACGCGTGTCGCTGTAGCTCCACTGCGTACCGCTTACGGTGGCGTAAACCCAGGTGCTGCCGCCGTCCATGCTCACCTGTACGAATTCACCCGCGCCGAGTTCTGCGCCGAGCGTTCCGTGCAGCGTGTACGAGGTCGAACTGGTCAGGAAGTCGTTATTGTCGAAGCCGGTATCCACGGTGATGTTATCCACGGTCACCGTAATCGCCGCATCCGGGGCGACCGTATCGACGGTCACCTGCTGATGGGCGCTGGCGCCTACGTTACCGGCGGCATCCACCACGCGAACGTAGTAGTCATAGGTCTGGTTACCCAGCGTGCGGCCGTCCACGTAGTACCAGCTGTTGCCGGTGACGATGACGTTCTGCCAGGTCACGCCGCCGTCGATGCTGATCTGCGCGTATTCCCCGTCGGCCAGCGTTGCGCCGAGCGAGCCGTGCAGCGTCAGCGAGGTATCGTTGGTGATAAAGTCGCTGCTGCTCAGGCCGGTATCGTCACTGATGCTGTCGATGGCGATCGTTTTGCTGGCGTCAGGTGCAACCGTATCAATGGTCACCACCTGGCTGGCGGTGGCGCTGATATTGCCCGCGTCGTCAATCACGCGCAGCTGGTAGTTGTAATCCCCGTCGGCCAGCGTGCGGCCATCAACATACGTCCAGCTCAGGCCGCTGACGCTGACATCGATCCAGGTCACGCCACCGTCGAGGCTGATCTGCGCGTGGTCGCCGCTGCCGAGCGCCGCGCCGAGCGTCCCTTTCAGGCTGATCTGGTTGTCGCTGGTGATAAAGTCACTGCCGGACAGGCCAGTATCCTGGGTGATAGAATCAACCGTAATCGTCGTTGCTGCAGGCATGGTCAGGTCAATCACCACATCCTGGCTGTCCGTCGCCCCCACATTGCCCGCGTTATCGATCACGCGCACCTGGTACTGGTAGGTCCCGTCCGTCAGGGTGCGGCCATCGGTGTAGCGCCAGGTGGTGCCAGTCACGGTCAGGTCAATCCAGGTGGTGCCGCCGTCGAGGCTGATCTGCGCCTTCTCGTTATTGCCGAGCTGCGCGGTCAGGGAGCCGTTGACCACAATGTGGCCGTCGTTGGTGATGAAATCACTCGCGCTCAGGCCGGTGTCGCTTTGCAGCGAATCAATCGTAATTCCCATCGACGGCGCGGTCAGATCGACGGTCACGGTGTGGTTATCACTGCCGCTGTTGCCGATGGTATTGCTGACCTGCGCGTTAATCACGTACGAACCGCCGTCCGCCAGCGCGGTCACGTCTGCGCTGCCGACCGTATAGCTCCAGGTGCCGTCATTCTGCACGGTCGCCGTATAGGTTTTACCGTTCAGCGTAATGGTCACCGTCTGGCCCGCCGGGGCGTCGGTGGTGCCGCTGACAGCCAGCGGCGTGCCGTGCTCGGCGGCGTTGACGATATCGTCCTGTGCAAAGGTGTTAATGGTGATGGTTGGGACATCGCCGTTCAGCGTCACGTCGTGCGTTGCGCTCCCCGGGTTGCCCGCCTTGTCGTTCACCGTGGCGGTAATCGCGTACTGCCCGTCGCTCAGGCCGAGGAAATCACGGCCCGGCACGAAGACCGACCACGAACCGTCGGCTCCAACGGTCGCCTGATAGCTGTGCCCGTTGAAGGAGACGGTCACCGTCTGGCCCTGTTCCGCCGTGGTGGTGCCGCTGATGGTCTGGCCCGCCAGCTGCTCCGCGTTGTTGACGATATCGTCATCGGCCACGGTGCTGATGGTCACGGTTGGCGCGACGGTATCGACCGTTAAGGTATGCGTGGTTTGACCGTTATTACCCGCCTTGTCGTTCACCGACGCAGTGACCGTCAGCGCGCCTTCGCTCAGGCTGGCAAGATCGGCGGCCGGAACGTCCAGCGTCCAGGTACCGTCGTTTGCCACGGTGGCCGTGTAGGTTTTGCCGCCCAGCGTCACGGTCACCGTCTGGCCCGCTTCCGCGCTGGAAGAGCCGTGTACGGTGAGCGGCTGCTGCGCTTCCGCCGCGTTAAGCACGTCGTCGCCGGACAGCGTCGCAATGCTCACGATCGGCGCAGTGGTATCCACGCTGATGGTATGCGTTGCCGAGGCGCTGTTGCCCGCGCTGTCCTGCGACGAAACGGCCACCTGATAGCTCGCGCCGTCGGCCAGCGCGCCCACATCAGCGGCAGGAACGGTTGTGGTCCATGAGCCGTCGCTTTGAATGGTGGCCGTGTAGCTCTTGCCGTTCAGCGTCACGGTAACCTGCGTGCCGCTGGCGAACTGGGCGCTGGAGCCGTTAATCACCAGGGACGAACCGGCTTCAGCGGCGTTGATGACATCGTCACCGCTAACGGTGTTCACCGTCAGCGCCACGGAGGCGGTGTTCACCACCACATCGTGGGTCTGGGTGCTGCTGTTGCCCGCGCTGTCGGTAATGGTCGCGCTGAGGATCACGGTGCCGTCGTTCAGCGCGGAAATCACGCTGGCCGGAACGCCCACGCTCCAGTTACCGCTTGCGTCAACGGTAGTGGTGTACTGGTTCGAACCGATGGTGATGACCAGCTTATCGCCGACGCTCGCGCCGGTTGCGGTGCCGCTAACGATCTGTGCCTGCCCGTGCTCCACACTGTTAATGACGTTATCGCCCGCGACAGCATTAAAGCTGACGGTCGGCGGCGTGGTATCAAGCGTAATCGCTTTGCCCGCGCTGCCCGGGTTACCCGCGGCGTCGCTCACGCTGACCTGCACGGTGTAGCCGTTATCCGCCAGTGCAGACAGGTCGGTACCCGGTACGTTCACGCTCCAGAGGCCGCCCTGCTGCACCTGCGCGGTATAGCTCTTACCGCCCAGCGTCACGGTGACGGTCTGCCCGACTTCCGCCGTGGTGGTACCGGAAATGGCCACGCCCGCAGCGGCTTCGCTGCCGTTAATCACGTTATCGCCAGCGACCGTATCAATGCTCACGCCTGGCGCGGTCGCATCCACGCTGTATTCGCGGCCCGCCGAGGCGCTGTTGCCGTGCGCGTTGGTGACGCTCACCTGCACGCTGGCATCGCCGTCCTTCAGACCCGCAAGGTCTGCAGACGGTACGGTAGCCGTCCAGTTACCGTCAGCGTCCACTTTCGAGGTGTACGTCTTGCCGCCAAAGGTGATGGTAACGGTCTGGTTTTCCTCCACGTTCGAGGTGCTGCCGGACAGCACCAGATCCGCGCCTTTCTCCGCCGCGTTAATCACGTCGTCGGTAGCAATCGCATCGATGCTGACGGCAACGGCAGACAGATCGACGGTGACATCGTGGCTGATGGTCACCGGGTTGCCCGCCGCGCTCTGGCCTGCAACGGTCACGGTGACCGTACCCGCAGCCAGGGCCCCGACGTCTGCCGCCGGGATCGCCGCGCTCCACGTGCCGTCTGCCAGCACGGAGGCCGCATAGGTTTTGCCATTAACGGTCACGGTGAGCGTGGTGCCTGCCGCCAGCCCGTCGCTGGAGCCGGTGATAATCAGGTTTTGAGTATGTTCGATGCTGTTGATCACATCGTCGCCCGCCACGATATCAATGCGCAGACCCGGCAGGCTGGCGTCTATAACGATTTCGCGCTCGCCCGCGCCGGTGTTGCCGTGACCGTTGGTGACGGTCGCCGACACGGTCAAATCGCCGTTGCCCAGCGCGGTGAGGACCGTTTCCGGCACGCTAACGGACCAGGTGAGATCGCTCTGCACCGTTGCGGTGTAGGTGTTACCACCAATGGTGACGGTGACGGTATTGCCCGCTTCCGCATTCGCCACGTTGCCACTGATGGTCTGGCCCGCGGCCACTTCCGCCGCGTTGATGACGTTATCGCCCGCCACGGTATTGATGGTGACGGTCGGCAGCGCGGTATCCACCAGCAGGTTCGCGGTGTTATTCACGCTGTTGCCCACGCCGTTGGTCGCGGCAGCGCTCAGGGTATAGTTCGCTTCGCCCAGACCCGCCAGATCCGCTGCCGGAACGGTCAGGCTCCAGGTACCGTCCGCCGCCGTCGTGGCCGCGTAGTTTTTACCGTTGAGGGTCACGGTCACCACGGTGCCTTCCGCCAGGTTGGCGCTGGTGCCGCTGACGCTCAGATCCTGACCTTTCTCCACCGCGTTCAGCACGTTATCGCCGCTAATGGCGTTGAAGGCTACCGATGGCAGACCGGTATCGACGGTCACGTTATGGCTGCCGGTACCGGTATTGCCCGCCGCGTCGGTGACTGACGCAGTGACGGTTACGGTGCCGTCGCTGAGGCCGGAGATGACGCTGGCCGGTACGCCCACGCTCCAGTTACCCGCCGCGTCCAGCACGGTGGTGTAAGTCTGACCGCCGATGGTGACGGTGACCTTATCGCCCGCTGCCGCGCCGGTAGCATTGCCGCTGATGATGTGCGCCTGAGCGTGCTCAGTGATGTTAATCACGTCATCGCCCGCTACGGTGTTGATGGTTACCGCAGGAACGGTCACGTCCACCGTCAGGTTGTGATCGGCCGATGCCGGGTTGCCCGCCTTGTCGCTTACGCTCGCCGTCACGGTCACGCTGCCGTCGCCGAGTGCCGCCAGATCCGCCGCCGGAACGCTCAGCGTCCAGCTGCCGTCCGCGCCTGCGGTTGTCGTGTAGTCTTTACCGTTCAGCGTTACGGTCACCGTCTGGCCTGCTTCGGCAGTGGTGGTACCGGACACAGTCAGATCGGACTGCGCTTCAGTGGCGTTAAGAATGTCGTCGGTCGCCAGGGTGTTGATGGTTATGGACGGCGCGGTCGCATCCACGCTGTACTCGCGGCCCGCCGAGGCGCTGTTGCCGTTCACGTTGGTGACGCTCACCTGCACGCTGGCGTCGCCGTCCTTGAGGCCAGCCAGATCCGCTGACGGCACGGTATAGGTCCAGTTGCCGCTGTCGTCTACTGTCGCGGTATAGATTTTGCCGTTCAGGCTCAGGGTCACGGTCTGCCCGGCTTCCACGTTGGTGGTCGCACCGGACAGCACCAGATCCGCGCCCTTCTCCGCCGCGTTAATCACGTCGTCGGCTGCGATGGCGTTGATGCTGATAGCAACGGTCGCCAGATCCACCGTCACATCGTGGCTGATGGTAATCGGGTTACCCGCTGAACTGTCACCGGTAACGCTGATTTTGACGGTGCCTTCCGGCCACGCGCTCACGTCGGTGGACGGGATCGCCGCGCTCCAGGTGCCGTCCGCCAGCACCGTCGCCGCATAGTCTTTACTGTTGACGGTGACGGTCAGCGTCGTGCCCGGCGCCAGCCCGTCGCTGGAGCCGGTGACGATCAGATTCTGATTGTGCTCGATGCTGTTGACAACATTGTCGCCCGCCACGGTATCCACGCGCAGGCCCGGCAGGTTAGCGTCGATAGCGATATCGCGCTCGCCGGTACCGGTGTTGCCGTGGCCGTTGGTGACGGTCGCCGTCACGCTCAGGCTGCCGTTGCCCAGCGCGGTCAGCACGTCAGACGGCACGTTCACGGACCAGGTCAGATCGTTCTGCACCGTTGCGGTGTAGCTGTTGCCACCAATGGTGACGGTGACGGTATTGCCCGCTTCGGCATTCGCCACGGTGCCGCTCAGGGTCTGGCCTGCCGCCACTTCCGCCGCGTTGATGACGTTGTCGCCCGCCACGGTGTTGATGGTGACGGTTGGCAGCGCGGTATCCACCAGCAGGTTCGCGGTGTTGCTCACGCTGTTGCCCACGCCGTTGGTGGCGGTCGCATTCAGGGTGTAATTGGCCTGACCGAGACCGGCCAGATCCGCTGCCGGAACCGTCAGGCTCCAGGTACCGTCTGCCGCGGTCGTGGCCGCGTAGTTTTTGCCGTTCAGGGTTACGGTCACCACGGTTCCTTCCGCGAGGTTGGCGCTGGTGCCGCTGACGTTCAGATCCTGACCTTTTTCAACCGCGTTCAGGACGTTGTCATCGCTGATGGCGTTGAAGTTGACCGATGGCAGGCCGGTGTCGACGGTCACGTCATGGCTGCCGGTGCCGGTATTGCCCGCCGCGTCGGTGACTGACGCCGTGACGGTCACGGTGCCGTCGCTGAGGCCGGAAATCACGCTTGCCGGTACCCCCACGCTCCAGTTGCCCGCCGCGTCCAGCACGGTGGTGTAAGTCTGGCCGCCGATGGTAATGGTGACCTTATCGCCCGCTGCCGCGCCGGTGGCGGTACCGCTGATGATGTGCGCCTGGCCGTGTTCTGCGATGTTAATGACATCGTCGCCCGCCACGGTGTTGATGGTCACCGCAGGCGCGGTGATATCTACCGCCAGGTTGTGGTCCACGGACGCCGGATTACCCGCTTTATCGCTAACCGATGCGGTGACGGTCACGCTGCCGTCGGTTAATCCAGCCAGATCCGCCGCCGGAACGTTCAGCGTCCAGCTGCCGTCTGCGCTGACGGTTGTGGTGTAGTCTTTGCCGTTCAGCGATACGGTCACCGTCTGGCCCGCTTCGGCGGTGCTGGTACCGGACACGGCCAGATCGCTCTTCGCTTCGGCGGCATTCAGAATATCGTCGGTCGCCAGGGTATTGATGGTTACGGACGGTGCGGTCGCATCCACGCTGTACTCGCGGCCCGCCGAGGCGCTGTTGCCGTTCACGTTGGTGACGCTCACCTGCACGCTGGCGTCGCCGTCCTTCAAGCCCGCCAGATCGGCCGCTGGCACCGTAGCGGTCCATTTACCGTCGGCATCGACCGTGGCGGTGTAATTCTTGCCGCCGAAGGTGATGGTGACGGTCTGATTTTCTTCCACGTTCGAAGTGGTGCCGGAGAGCACCAGATCCGCGCTCTTCTCGGCGGCGTTAATCACGTCATCGCTGGCAACGGCGTCGATGCTGATGGCAACGCTCGCCAGATCCACCGTCACATCGTGGCTGATGGAAACCGGGTTACCGGCGCTGCTCTGGCCCGCAACGGTCACGGTAACCGTGCCTGCGGCCAGCGCACCGACGTCCGCCGCCGGGATCGCGGCGCTCCAGGTACCGTCTGCCAGCACGGTCGCCGGATAGGTTTTGCCGTTTACGGTCACGGTCAGCGCCGCGCCCGCCGCCAGCCCGTCGCTGGAGCCGGTGATAATCAGGTTCTGCCCGTGTTCGATGCTGTTGATCACGTCGTCACCCGCCACGGTATCCACGCGCAGGCCCGGCAGGTTGGCGTCTATAACAATTTCGCGCTCGCCCGTGCCGCTATTGCCCACGCCGTTAGTGACGCTGGCTGACACGGTTAAATCGCCGTTGCCCAGCGCGGTCAGAACGGATTCCGGCACGTTCACGGACCAGGTGAGATCGCTCTGCACCGTTGCGGTGTAGTTGTTACCGCCAATGGTCACGGTCACGGTGTTGCCCGCTTCGGCATTCACCACCTTACCGCTGATGGTCTGCCCGGCTGCCAGCTCCGCCGCGTTAATGATGTCGTCACCTGCAATGGTGTTGATAATCACGCCCGGCAGAACGGATTCCACGTTCACGGTGTGCGACGTGCTGGTGCTGTTGCCGACGCTGTCCGTTGCCGATGCGGTAACGGTGTACAACGCTTCACCCAACGCGCCGACCTGATCCGCCGGAACGGTGGTGGTCCATTTCCCGTTGCTGTCGACCATCGCGCTGTACGCTTTGCCGTTCAGCATCACGGTCACCACCGCGCCTGTCGCCAGGCCGGAAGCCGTACCGGAGATCGTCAGATCCTGGGTTTTCTCGGTGTTGTTGATCACATCGTCACCGGAAACGGTGTCAATGGTCAGCACCGGCGCGGTCAGGTTCACCTCCACGCCGTGCGTGGCGCTGTTGCTGTTGCCCGCTTTATCGGTCAGCGCCGCAGTAATGGTGTAATCCCCGGCGGCCAGCGCGGTGACGTCCGCCGCAGGCACGCCCACGCTCCAGTTGCCGGAGGCATCCAGGGTGGCGGTGTAGGATTTGCCGTTGAGGGTTACGGTGACCACGTCGCCCGCCGCCGCGCCGGTTACGGCGCCCGTAACAATCAGAGCCTGCGCATGCTCGACGCTGTTGATCACGTCGTCGTCGGAAACGATGTTAATGGTCAGCTGCGGGACGGTGGTATCGACCAGCACGTCACGATCCGCAGAGGCCGGGTTGCCCGCCTTATCAGACACGGCGGCGCTGATGGTGTAGTTGCCGTCGGTAATACCGCTCAGATCCGCGGACGGCACGGTCACGCTCCAGCTGCCGTTCGCCTGTACGGTGGTGGTGTAATCCACGCCGTTCAGCGTTACGGTGACGGTCTGGCCCGCTTCGGCGTTGGTCACGCCGTTAACGACCAGATCCTGCTGCGCTTCGGCCGCATTGATGATGTTGTTGTCGCTGACAATTTCAATAGATACCGTCGGCGCGGTGGCGTCCACGCTGTACTCGCGGCCTGCCGACGCGCTGTTGCCGTTCACGTTGGTGACGCTCACCTGCACGCTGGCATCGCCGTCCTTCAGGCTGCCCAAATCGGCAGACGGTACGGTCGCCGTCCAGTTGCCGCTGGCATCGACCGTCGCGGTGTACGACTTGCCGCCGAAAGTGATGGTAACGGTCTGGTTTTCTTCCACATTGGTGGTCGAGCCGGACAGCACCAGGTCCGCGCCTTTCTCAGCCGCGTTGATTACGTCGTCCGAGGCAACCGGGTTAATACTGATAGCAACGGTCGCCAGATCCACCTTCACGTCGTGGCTGATGGAAACCGGATTGCCCGCCGCGCTCTGGCCGTCCACGGTCACGGTGACCGTGCCCGCATTCAGCGCGCTGACGTCTGCCGCCGGAATGGCCGCCGTCCAGGTGCCGTCCGCCAGCACGGTTGCGGCGTAGGTTTTGCCGTTAACGGTGACCGTCAGCGCAGAGCCGCTCGCCAGCCCGTCGCTGGAGCCGGTAATAATCAGGTTTTGCGCATGCTCAATGCTGTTGATCACATCGTCGCCCGCCACGGTATCGACGCGCAGGCCCGGCAGGTTGGCGTCAATAACGATTTCGCGCTCGCCGGTTCCGATGTTGCCGTGGCCGTTGGTGACGCTGGCTGACACCGTCAGTTCGCCGTTACCGATGGCGGTTAACACCGTGGACGGCACGTTGACCGACCAGCTCAGATCGTCCTGAACCGTCGCGGTATAGGTATTGCCGCCGACTGAAACAGTGACAGTGTCACCACTCGCCGCGCCGCTCACTTTGCCGCTCAGGGTCTGCCCGGCAGCCACTTCCGCGGCGTTAATGACATCATCCGTGGCGACAGGGTTGATGGTGACCTGCGGCAGCGCGCTGTCGACCAGCACGCTGTGGCCAGTGCTCGCGCTGTTGCCTGCGGTGTCGGTTACGCTCGCCGTCACCACATAGCTCGCTTCGCCCAGCGCAGAGACGTTTGCCGCCGGAACGGTGACGCTCCAGCTGCCGCTGGCGTCGGTGGTGGCCGTATAGCTGATACCGTTCAGGGTCACCGTAATGGTGGTTCCGTCCGGCTGGTTGCTGGTGCCGGACACCAGCAGATCCTGGCCTTTCTCGGTCGCGTTGATTACGTCGTCAACCGCCAGGGTATTGATGGCGATCGTCGGCGCGGTCAGCGAGACGTCAAACTCGTGCGTGGCGGTGGTGCTGTTGCCGGCTTTATCGGTGAGGGTCGCAGAGATCGTCTGCTCGCCGTTAACCAGCGCGCCCACGTCCGTCGCCGGAACGCCCACGCTCCAGTTCCCAGACGCATCCAGCATGGCGGTGTAGTCTTTGCCGTTCAGGCTCAGGGTAATCACGTCGCCCGCCTGCGCGCCCGTCACCTTGCCGGAGACGATCAGCGCCTGGCCGTGCTCGGCAATATTCACGACGTCGTCGCCCGCAACGATGTTGAATGAAATCTGCGGTACGGTGGTGTCGACCAGCACCGAGGAGCCCGCGCTGGCCGGGTTGCCTGCCTTATCGGACACGGTCGCCGTGACCGCTGCGCTGCCGTCGGTGATGCCTGCCATATCCGCCGCCGGAACGTCGAGCGTCCAGCTGCCGTCCGCCTGCACCTGCGCGGTGTACTGATTGCCGTTGAAGGTCACGGTGACCGTCTGGCCTGCTTCGGCAGTAGAGGTGCCGCTCAGGGTCAGACCCTGCGCCGCCTCTGCCGCGTTGAGCATATTGTCATGGCTGATGGTGTTGATGGTCACCGTCGGCGCGGTGGTATCGACGCTGAATTCCTGCGCCGAAGACGCCGCGTTGCCGTTCACGTTGGTGACGCTGACCTGCACGCTGGCGTCGCCGTCTTTCAGGCCGCTCAAATCAGCTGACGGTACGGTCCAGGTCCAGTCGCCGTTGGTATCCACCGTCGTGGTATAGGTTTTACCCGCGAAGGTAATGGTCACGGTCTGACCCGCTTCAACGTTGGACGTGGTGCCGGAAAGCACCAGGTCCTGGCCTTTTTCCGCCGCGTTGAGCACGTTATCGTCGGTCACGCTGCTGATGGTGATGGCGACAGGCGCGAGATCGACGTCCACGATGGTCCCGATGGCCACCGGGTTGCCGGAGGCATCCTGCGCGCTTGCCTTGATATCCAGCGAACCGTCCGCCCACTGGGACACATCGGCCGCCGGTACCGCCGCCTGCCAGGTGCCGTCCGCCAGTACCGTCGCCGAATAGGCTTTGCCGTTGATGGTCACGGTCACGGTGCTGCCCGCCGCCAGATCGCTGCTGGTACCAGACACAATCAGGTTCTGCACGTGTTCAATCACGTTTATCACGTCGTCACCTGCGACGGTATCAATCCGCAGTCCCGGGAGCTGGGCGTCGATGTTGAAGTCGAGAGAAGAGGAGCCCGTATTGCCGTGCGCGTTGGTCACGCTGGCGGATACGGTGAGGTCGCCGTTGCCGAGCGCGGTTAACTGGCTCTCGCTTAACGGCAGGCTCCAGGTCAGATCGTCCTGCACGGTAGCGGTGTAGGTCTGGCCGCCAAGGATAATAGTGACAGTGTCACCTGACGCCGCGTTCGTCACCTTACCGGTCAGGGTTTGCCCTGCCGCCACTTCCGCTGCGTTAACGATATTGTCGCCCGCCAGGGTGTCGATCGTCACCACCGGCAGCGAGGTGTCTACCAGCACATCGTGTGAGGTTGAGGCGCTGTTGCCGACGTTATCCGTGACGCTCGCCGTCACGGTGTAATGGGCTTCTCCCAGCGCGCTAACGGCCGAGACCGGTACGGTCACGCTCCAGTTACCGCTGGCGTCAGTAGTGGCGGTGTAATTGATGCCATTCAGGTTAACGGTGACGCGTGTTCCTTCCGGCTGATTGCTGGTGCCGGAGAGCAGCAGATCTTCGCCCTTCTCGGTCGCGTTAATCACGTCGTCCGCCGCCAGCGTGCTGATGGTGATAACAGGCGTCACGGTATTCACCACCACATCCAGTGAACTGCTTCCGGTATTGCCGGATCGGTCGGTCACGGAGACGTCGATGGTCCAGGTGCCGTCCGTCAGCCCCTGCACGACAGACGCGGGCAGGCCAAGGCTCCAGTTCCCCGCCGCATCCACCACCGTGGTGTAATCGACGCTGTTAATGGTGACGGTCACCCGATCGCCCGCTGCCGCACCGGTGACGGAGCCGCTCAGGATCTGCGCCTGTGAATGGGCGAGCTGGTTAACGGTGTTGGTGTCGGTGACAAAGTCGTTAATGGTCACCTGCGGCACGGTAGCGTCTACCAGTCCCACGCGATCGGCGCTGCTGCTGTTGCCCGCCACGTCGCTCACGGTTGCGGTCACGGTAACGATGCCATCCGTCAGGGCACCCACGTCAGCCGCAGGCACGCTCAGCTGCCACGTACCGTCCGCCTGAACCGTGGTCTGATACGTTTTGCCGTTCAGCGTCACGGTGACCGTCTGGCCCGCTTCCGCAGTGCTGGTACCACTTAAGGCTAAATCCTGCTGCGCTTCAGCCGCATTGATGATGTTGTCGTCGGTCAGGTTATCGAGCGTAATGGCCGGTGGCTGCGTATCCACCGTGACCACGCGCGCGGCGTCCGCGCTGTTGCCGCTAACGTTAGTGACGCTGACACTCACCTGCGCGCGTCCGTCGATCAGGGTTTCCATGGCGCTGGCCGGAACGCTCAGGCTCCAGGAACCGTCCTGCTGCACCTGCGCGGTAAAGGTCTGGTCGGCGAATTTCACCACCACGGTCTGCCCTGCTTCCACACCCTGCGTCTGGCCGGAAAGAGTTAAGTCCGCGCCTTTTTCCGCCGCGTTCAGCAGGTCGTCGCCGGAGACGGTATCAATGGTGACCGCCACGGCGTTCAGATCGAGTTCAATCGGGTGTTCAGCCGCAACGGTATTGCCCCAGGCATCTACCGCGCTGACGCTAACCGTCATGCCGCCTGCCGTCCAGGCCTGCAGGTCCGCCGCCGGAACGCCGATCTGCCAGTTGCCGCTGGCGTTAACCGCGGTGACGTACTCAACGTTGTTAATGGTGACGACAATCTGCGTCCCCGCGGCCAGATGGGTACTGGAGCCGGTAACGCTCAGATCCTGCTGCTGTTCAATGGCGTTGATCACGTCATCGCCGGAAATGGTGTTCACGCGCAGGCCCGGCAGCTCTGCGTTGATATTGATATCACGCTCGCCAGTGCCGGTATTGCCGTGCGCGTTGGTAACGGAGGCACTGAAGGTCAAATCGCCGTCGCCGAACGCCTGAAGATCCGCTGACGGGATTTTCACGCTCCAGGTCAGATCGCTGCCAACCGTTGCGGTGTAGCTCTTGCCACCGACGGTGACAGAGACGGTATCGCCTGCCGCCGCGCCGGTAACGCGACCGCTGAGGGTTTGATCGACGCCCGCTTCGGCGTTATTGACCAGGTTGTCGTCCGCAAACGTATTGATAATGACCTGCGGCAGCACGGTGTCCACCAGCAGATTCGCCTCGGCAGAGCCGCTGTTACCCGCGCTGTCGGTGCCGCTGACGCTCACGGTATAAAGGGTGTTCGCCAGATTCAGCACGTCAGAAACCGGCACCTGAACCGTCCAGATACCGTTTTCAACCGTGGCCTGATAGTTAACGTTGTTTAACGTGACGGTGATGGCGCTGCCGTTCGGCAGGTTGCTGGTGCCGCTCAGGCTCAGGGGCTGCATGGCCTCCTGCGCGTTCAGAACGTTATTCTGGCTGATGGCGTCAATCGTGAATTCCGGCGGATTGCCGCTCAGCGTCACGCCGTGCGTCGCGCTGCCGGTGTTGCCCGCGGCATCAGTGACGGAGACAGAAATCGTGTGGCTGCCCTCACCGAGCGCGCCGATGACGGAGGCAGGCACGCCGACGCTCCAGCTGCCGTCGGCAAGCACCACACCGGTGAAGGTCTGTCCGCCAACGGTCACGGTCACCACGTCGCCTGCCGCCGCGCCGCTCGCCTTCCCGGAAACGATCTGCGCCTGGCCCTGCTCGCTGGTGTTCAGAATGTCGTCACCCGCGACGGTGTTGATCGTCACAACGGGAGCGGCGGTATCCACCGTGAAATCGGCGGTGGTGGAAGAACCGTTACCCGCTTTGTCGCTGACGTTGACCGTGAGGGTGTGCCCGCCGTTAGCCATCGCCTGTACTTCACCGGCAGGAAGCGTGACGGACCAGGTGCCGTCACTGCCCACGGTCGCCGTGTGATTTTTACCGTTCAGCGTGACCGTCACAATCTGGCCCGCTTCCGCATCGGTTTTACCGCTGATCGTCAGCGGCTGATTATGTTCAGCGGCGTTAATGATATTGTCCTGCGCGATTGCGTTCACGGAGAGCGCAGGCGCAACGGTATCGACGCCAATCGTCTGACTGCCGCTCACGATATTACCCGCCGCGTCTTTGCCGCTCACATTGACCGTCCAGGTGCCGTCGCCCAGCGCCTGCGCGTCTGCGGCAGGCACCTTCACGCTCCACGCGCCGTTTGCCCCGACTTCTGCGGTATAGGTTTTTCCGTTCAGCGTGACGGTCAGCGACGTTCCCTGCGCCAGGTTTTTGCTGGCCCCGGAAAGCGTGAAGCCCGCGGACTGTTCGCTGGCGTTGATCACGTTATCGCCCGCCGTGGTGGCGAGCGTCACGGCGGCCTCGGCCGTTGAGACGGTTACGGTGATGCTGCCCGCAGAGGTGGTTTTGCTGCCGTCGATCTGTACGACCGACCAGGTGTGCTCCCCGTCGGTCTGTGTCGGGAGTTTTACCGTCCAGGTGCCGTCCTTCGCGACCATGGCGCTGGCGATGGTGCTGCCGCCGCTGTCTTTAATCTGAATGGTCGCGCCCGGCTGCCCGGTACCGCTGAAGGTTGGGGTGTTGTCGTCCGTGATCTCTTTTGCACTCAGCACGCCCTGCTTGTCACCCGCGTTATCCGTCAGCAAAAAGGTCGGCGTGGCGCTCTCAACCTCTTTGGTATTATCAATCACTTTCGTTTTTGTTTCGCCGTCACCGCCGTGAGCCAGCAGCGCCCCAATGGCACCGCCGCCTAACGCCGCGCCCGCAATCCAGCCCCACGGTGCATCGCTTAATACGCTTTCCTGCTCCAGGAAAGGCTCAATGCTGCTAATGGGTGCGGCCTGCGCGGTTAATTCCGTCGCGGCCATGCCTGACGCTTCCCCGGCATCGGCAAAAGAAATATGAGTCAGTTCCTGATTATCGTTGAACACAAGCTCTGACTGATTATGCGTTTCTGGATCTTCGACAAAATAGTTATTGCAGCGGATCACGCTGCCATCTTTCATATAAATCAGGAGGTCTTTCCCCTGGCGGACATAACGCACCACATCCTGCGCAGAACCCTGGATTTCAATCACGCTCGGCGATGAAATGGATACCGACAGATTTCCTTCGCCGGTTAATTTCGTTTTCTCCGCCGTTTTGCGAATGATGACATCAACAACTTTTACGTTACTCATATTCTTCTCCTTGCAGGTGTACGGATTCCTGTGGATATGTCCACCAGACGGATGTAGCTATCCCTGGGAAAAAACACCCATTATTGTCAGACTTATTTCGCGCAGAAAGGCGCGTCTTTTTTTAACTCAAATCGGGTAATTTTGCGGCAGCGTTTTTCTCTATTCCGATAAGCGGCATCAAATTATCCACCGCAGAAGCGTAGTTAATCGCCGAACTCCAGCCGTCATATTCAGCCATTATTTTTGCGGAGGTGGCGGCCCAGACATCCTGTTCAACGCTGAGCAAATCGTTAATGCTCCGCTTGCTCAGGGTATATTCATTTTTATAGACATCGCGGGCGCGCAGGGCATTTTCCAGCTGCTGTTTTCCGGCCTCCATTCTTCCCCGGGCGCCGGTCCAGTCAGCCTGCGCGACGGAGGCTTTTTGCAGGACATCAAAGCGCGCCTGGTCGACCTGAGAGGAGGCCATAGCACGCGCCCCTTCAGCCTGACGCACGCGAGCGGAAACCGCGCCGCCCTGATAAAGCGGTGCGTCTATATTGAGCTGGATTTGGTCGTCCCAGTAAGAACGGTTGTCAGACTCATAGCGCGTACGTCCTCCCTTCAGGCTCAGGGTTGGCCAGTGCTGCGATTTTGCTGTTTCAACGCCATACTGGGCCGAGCGCTCCATGTTCTGCGCGGCCAACACCGTCGGTATCAACGAATAATCAATGCGGTTGAGGGAATCCGGCTCAACGGCAAGGTTCGCAGGGACAGGCGAATAGGTCTCAGCCTGCAGACCTGTGAGCACAGCGAGCCTTGCGCGGGCGCTGTTTAAGGCGGCGTTATACTGCGCCACGGTCGCCTGCATACCGGCAATGCGCGTGCGGGTCTGGAGTTCATCGGAGGTGGAACTCACGCCTGCATCCGCACGCAGTTTCGCCAACTGCTCAACGTTTTTGAGCGCCTGAACGTTGTCTTTGGCAGCCTGTAAAAGATCGGAATAGCGTTTAACCTCCACGTAGCCGAGCGCCGTCTTTTCCGCCACGTCAGAGAGCGTGCTCATCAGCTGGTAGCGGTAGCTATCGCGCTGGGCTGAGGACTGGCTGATGCTGTTATTCGTCTTACCAAAATCGTACAACAGCTGCGTCAGGCTCACCCCCCAGGCCGCAGAATTCTTCAGCGATCCGCTTGAGTCTGTGGTTTGGCTATGCCCCGTACTGCCGTTCAGCGATATTTGCGGCATCCAGCCGCTGCGCGCCTCATCTATTTGTGCCTGACCAATACCTAATTGTGCGGCCTGCTGGCTAATAGACGGATCGCGATCGATAGCAAATAAAATGCTTTCTTTTAAGGTTATCGCCGCCACCGGGGCCATCTGCGTTTGGCCACTATTGGCGTACGCCATATTCATTGCGAGCGTAATTAATACGATTGTCGGTGTAAATTTGAGTGAAACGTTCTTTGGCAATACCGTCATTTTTATCTCCCTGACTCTGAGTGATACTTAAGCAATTACCCAAAAGGAGGTATAGATAATTAGACAAATATCTTCTTTAACTTCCTCACTGAATTTCAGGCAAAACTCCCCCGCATCCATTTCCATTGAAGATGAGATTGTTTCTTCTTATTTCGTATAAGAATTTACTTATTTTTTTACTGGTTTGGAGCATAACAAAATGCGTTATAGGCAACTACACCCTCAATGTTAATGTGGTGTTACAAATAAGAAAAAACATGCAGGTTCTGGACAAAATGCGAAAAGTGGCCTTTCAAATGAAACATAAAAACCCACTGTTATTTAAAGAAAATTCCTAATTTCGTTTGTGTACATTTTTGCGTTAATTTCCTTATGACTCAGACACAAAGATTTTCAAAGAAGTGTCAATTTAGGTAATCAGCTGAGCTCGCTCAGTATTAAAATCCACATAATAATCAATCATCAAAGTTAAAAACTGATTAATTTAATATAAACAGAGTTTAATGCCAATTAATGGTTATGTATTGGTTATATCCCCCAAACAGTTAAATAAAACATAACGATAACATCGTGGTCACTATTCCAAACGCCTTGATGATATTCGCTTAATAAAATTTCAATAGTTACGCATCTAAACTATCAGGTTTTCTTCCTGTTTTCGGCTAAACGTTCTCTTCCCTCCGCTCAAAAATGCTGTATTATGCGATTTATTGCGACATTTTGCAGGATTATCCCGTCATGCATAAAACTGCCCGTCAGAAGTACGTGCTCGATCTCATCATCGAGCAAGGCCAGGCCAGCATTACCGAGCTTGCTGAGAAACTGCAGGTTTCCGCAGATACCATTCGTCGCGACCTGACCGAGCTGGAAAAACAGGGCCTGGCACAAAAGAACCACGGCGGTGCGATTGCGCTCGATCTCTCCGGCATGAATCGCCAGGGCAGAAATACCTTACTGCCTGAAACAAAACAGCGGCTCGGTAAAGCGGTGGCGCAGCGCGTGCCGACCGGTTCCACGCTGTTTCTCGATGCCGGAAGCACGGTGATGGCCGTCGCCACTTTCCTTCAGGGCCCCCTGAAAGTGATCACCACCTCACTGGATATCGCCCAACATTTCAGTGACCGGGACGATATCGAGCTGATTCTGCTCGGCGGACAGTGGGACCAAAAGCAGCGCCTGTTCGCCGGAAGCGCCACCCTGTCCCTGCTGTCCCGCTATCGCGCGGATATCGCCATTCTCGGGGCGTGTGCTATCCACGCGCAGCTTGGCTTAAGCGCGAGCAAAGAAGCGGATGCGGACGTTAAGCGGGCCATGCTCGCGGCAAGCCATGAGCACTGGATCGTCGCGGACCATATGAAATTAAACCACTGTGAACCCTGGCTGGTCGCCGGGGTAAGCGAAATTCATCAACTGTTTATAGACAGGCCCTGGGCTGAGCTTGGGGATACCGGCGCATTGCAGGTCACGGTTTGCGCGGAATAACGTGGAGAAGGTCATGAATAAAGCTAAGACAATTAATATTGCGCTGATCGGGTACGGATTTGTGGGTAAGACGTTCCACGCCCCGCTGATCCAGTCCATCGAAGGGTTAACGCTTGCGGTCGTCTCTTCCCGTGATGAAGAGAAAGTGAAACGCGATCTGCCGAACGTACTGGTGGTCGCTACCCCGGAAGAAGCCATTCAACACCCCGATGTCGATTTGGTGGTGATTGCCTCCCCTAATGCCACCCACGCGCCGCTGGCAGCGCTTGCCCTCAACGCTGGCAAGCACGTGGTGGTGGATAAGCCATTCACTCTCGACATGCAGGAAGCCCGCGAGCTCATTGCCCTGGCGGATGAGAAACAGCGTCTGCTCTCCGTCTTCCACAACCGCCGCTGGGACAGCGATTTCCTCGGCATTAAGCAGGTGATTGAGGAAGGCCGCCTCGGCAAAGTGAAACTGTTTGAGTCACACATTGACCGCTTCCGCCCGGAAGTGCGCGTGCGCTGGAGAGAGCAAAACGTTCCGGGCAGCGGCCTGTGGTTTGACCTTGGACCGCATCTGATCGACCAGACGCTGCAGCTTTTCGGGCTGCCACAGTCGGTTCAGGGCAATATCGCCACCCTGCGCGACGGCGCTGAAATTAACGACTGGGCGCACGTGGTCCTGAATTACCCTGAACATAAGGTGATTCTGCACGCCAGCATGCTGGTGGCTGGCGGTACGTCACGCTTTACCGTTCACGGCGATAAAGCCAGCGTGGTGAAGGTACGTATCGATCAGCAGGAAGCACAGCTGCTGGCGGGTGTTATTCCGGGCAGCGAAAGCTGGGGCGAAGACAGCGACGATATGGTGCTGTTTGATGCCGCCGGAGACGCGACGCGCCTGAAAACGCCGAAAGGCGATCAGCGTCAGTATTACATTAACGTGCGTGATGCGCTGACGGGCACAATCGGGAACCCGGTTCATCCGGTTGAAGCGCTGGCGGTGATGGCGGTGCTGGAAGCGGCGGTGAGGTCATCTGAAACAGGGTCAACCCAGACGCTGGAATTGACAGCTGAAGAGCGGTCTCAGCTGCGTTAAAAAACAAGCCGGGTGGCGCTGCGCTTACCCGGCCTACGATACAGCGCTGTTTGTAGGCCCATGCAAGCGTAGCGCCGCCGGGCAATAAGCTGGCTACAGGCGTTTTTTAGGCATCATGCGCAGCAGCGTATTATCTTTCCAGAAATAGTGATGCATCAGCGCCGCCGCCGCGTGCAGGCCAATCACGAAATACCCCAGGTTGGCCAGCGTGACGTGCCACGCCTTCAGCGCGTCTACCAGGTCAAAATTCCCTTCCGCCGCATGCGGCATCGTCATGCCAAAGGCGAACCAGTCATTCCCGCGGTTGTACATCATCACGATACCGATCAGCGGCAACGCAATGAACAGCAGGTAAACGATCAGATGCCCCAGATGCGACATGCCGGTGATCATCGGTTTCGGCTTAGGCTGAATGGGCGGCGCCGGGTATTTAAGACGAATAAGCAGGCGCGCCACCATCAGCACGAGAATGGAGATCCCACAGGAGACGTGAATCATGTTAATCAGTGGGCGATCGGTACGCGGAAAAAAGCCCCTGAATTCCATGGCGCAGTAAGCCACGATAACTAACAGAAACACCAGCCAGTGAATACCGATTTGCAGGCCTGTATATTTAGTGCGCATGTGATTTCCTGATGAATGACAAATACAGCGCCAACATAATCCGCTTTCCTTAAAAATTCATTAAGTTTTCTGTATGGATTTTCAAATACTTCCTCGCGCATGAAGCATCTTCAATTGCCGCCCTGCCCGTCATGGTCTAAGCCTGGATGAGTTCAAACTGTCGCATCGACACGTTTACAGGAGAACACCATGAGTAAAATTGGCATTAACGGATTTGGACGCATCGGACGCCTTGTACTTCGTCGCCTTCTTGAAACCCAGGACAGCAACACCGTCGTCGCCATCAACGATCTCACCTCGCCCAAAGTGCTGGCCTATCTGCTGAGGCATGACTCAAACTACGGTGGCTTCCCGGGGAGCGTGGATTTCACCGAAGACGCGCTGATTGTGGATGGAAAAACGATCGCGGTTTACGCCGAAAAAGAGGCCAAACATATTCCGTGGAAAACCGCAGGCGTGGATATCGTCGTGGAATGCACCGGTTTTTATACCTCTGAAGAGAAATCCAGAGCGCATCTGGACGCGGGTGCCAAAAAGGTGCTGATTTCCGCGCCTGCGGGTGAGATGAAAACCATTGTGTTTAACGTGAACGACGACACCATTGACGCCAGTGACACCATCATCTCCGTCGCCTCCTGCACCACCAACTGCCTCGCCCCGCTGGCAAAAGCCCTGCACGACGCCTTTGAAATAAAAGTCGGTACCATGACCACCATTCACGCCTATACCGGTACGCAAGCGCTGGTGGATGGCCCACGCGGGAAAGATCTTCGAGCCTCGCGCGCGGCGGCAGAGAACATCATTCCCCACACCACGGGTGCCGCAAAAGCCATTGGTCTGGTGATCCCGGCACTCAGCGGCAAGCTGAAGGGCCATGCCCAGCGCGTGCCGGTGAAAACGGGTTCGGTGACCGAGCTGGTGGCGATTCTGGGCAAGAAAGTGACCGTTGAGGAGATCAATGCCGCGTTGAAAAAAGCGACCCAGGGCAATAAATCCTTCGGCTATACCGACGAAGAGATTGTGTCGTCGGATGTCATCGGCTCGCACTATGGTTCGGTGTTTGACGCCACGCAAACGGAGGTCAGCGAGGCTGGCGATCTGCAGCTGGTGAAAGCCGTTGCCTGGTACGACAACGAGTATGGCTTCGTGACGCAGCTGGTGCGTACCCTCGATAAATACGCAAAACTGTAATCGCCATGACGGATGGTGATGCCATCCGTCAAAAATGCATTCCCTGCACTATTCTTATTAATCAACGTTTTTTGAGAATAAAATTATTCACCGAGCTTCTGAATTATTTGTTAATCATCATTAGAACTTCTAAAATCAACTTTTAAATATAGTTGCTTTAACTTTATAAACCACCCCAATAATATAATCACAGGACAGGCAATCACGCCCGTCACGATAAAACCCCATATTTATATTGTTAAGGAACAACAATGAAAAAAGTAATTTTGGCTTCTTTAATTGCGCTGGCCAGCGCTTCCGCTTTCGCAGAACCTACCGCTGTATTAAAAGTACACGGAACGTTGACCAACTCTGCCTGCACACCTTCTATCGGCAACGGCGGCGTTATCGATTACGGTTATATTCGCCTTGGTGAATTATCCGCAACCTCGAATAACAAACTGGGCCAGAAGCAGGTTCCGGTGACCATTACCTGTTCAGCGCCAACCAAAGTGGGTTTTACCATTCTTGATAACCGCGGCGACAGCAATGCGCAGCTGCCGGTTGATATTGGTGGTAACTTGAACCAGTCTGTGAAGTATTATACCTACGGCGTGGGCACCACGACCGAAGGCGTAAAAATTGGTAACTACGGTATGTGGATGACGGACGTTATGGCGGATGGCAATGCTGTGGATTCTGTTGCCAACAACCACGACTGGTCTTCGACCACCTGGAAAAAAACCGGCATTCCACGTAGCGATGCGTTCTCCACCGTCTCCTTCGCTCAAACGGGAACAGTGGATCCGATTGCCATTACCGCGGCTAACTTTAACTTTGTCACCAACCTGACGATTCGCGATACGTCTACGCTGGCTATTACCGACGATACCGCTCTCGACGGTCAGGCCACCATGACGCTGGTATACCTCTAAATACGTGCTTTGCTTATACCGGTTCAGCTATCGCCTGAACCGGTACTTTCACACCTGTTATATTCACATCGCAAATATAGAAAACTTTTCTAATTTTCCGCACGCTCTTGCCTTTATTTTTTCTACAAAATAAATTCAATTTTAATAAATATACGAAAAACGTAATAATAAATATTATTTGCGCCTGTTTTATAGGGTCGTCGTCGTTGCGCCCTTATTTCTTTTAAATGTACCACTCTCAAACAAAGGAAAATCAAGGATGAAAAAAGTCATTCTGGCTACGGCCATCGCCCTCAGCACCACATCAGCTTTCGCAGTCGAAACGGCTGTTATGAAAGTTAAAGGAACATTAACTAACGCAGCCTGTACCGCCGAACTGGGTAATGGTGGCGTTGTTGATTACGGTTATATTCGCCTCGGCGAATTATCCGATACGTCAAATAATAAACTCGGTCAAAAACAGATCCCAGTGACCATCAACTGCACCGCGCCAACCAAAGTCGGTTTTACCATTACCGATAACCGCGGCGACAGCAATGCCCAGCTTCCGGTTGATATTGCTGGGAATCTGAACCAGACGGCTAAATATTACACCTATGGTGTCGGCATGACGAACGACGGGAAAAAGATTGGTAACTACGGCATGTGGATGACGGATACCACCGTCGACGGCAAGTCGGTTGACAGCATTGCGCAGAACCACGACTGGTCAGCCACCAGCTGGAAAAAAACCGGTATTCCACGCAGCGATGCTTACCAGACGATCGCCTTTGCGGAAACTGGCACTACCACCCCAATGGCCATCACAGCGGCTAGCTTTAACTTCGTGACCAACCTGGTGATTTGGGATACCTCCACCCTGGCGATTACCGACGATACCGCGCTAGACGGCCAGAACACCATGACGCTGGTTTATCTGTAATCGTTTACGCCTTATGCCTACCGGGCCAGCGGTTAACGCTGGCCCGGTATTTTTTATACCTGTAAATAGACTACCTGGGTCTGAAGATATTCATTCAGACCATGCTTACCGTCTGCCCCACCAATCCCTGACTTGCGCCAGCCAGCATGGAAGCCCTGCATGGCTTCAAAGTTTTCGCGGTTGATATAGGTTTCGCCGAATTTCAGTCCCTTGATTGCTTTCATCGCCACGTTAAGATCCTGGGTATAGATCGATGAGGTCAAACCGTAGTCGCTGTCGTTGGCCATCTTCAGCGCCTCTTCCAGCGTGTCGAATGCCACGACGGGCAGAACCGGACCGAAGGTCTCATCGTGCATAATAGTCATCTCCTGGCGTACATCCAGCAACAGCGTTGGAGGATAAAAATAGCCTTTCCCCTGGGCTGCTTTTCCCCCGAGGACCACTTTTGCCCCTTCCTGTACCGCTCGCGCCACCTTCTGCTCCACGCGCTCAAGCGCGGCGGCGTTAATCAACGGCCCCATCGCAATATCAGTGCGTTCTGCAGGATTACCAAACTGCACGGCCTTCATCGCCTCGCCCAGACGGTTGACGAAACGGTCGTAAATGCCTTTTTGCACGTAGACGCGTTCCGCGCAGTTGCAAACCTGCCCGGTGTTGATCACGCGGGAATCTACTATCGCTTTCACCGCCAGTTCCAAATCCGCATCGTCCATCACGATAGCGGGCGCTTTACCCCCCAGCTCCAGCGCCACTTTGGTGATGTTTTTCGCCGCGGCGGCCATGATCTTTTCACCCGCCCCGACGCTGCCGGTCATGCTGACCATCGCCACCTTCGGGTTGCCCGCCAGCTCCTGGCCCACGGTTTCCCCGCGCCCCAGAACCAGGTTGAAGACCCCTTTAGGCAGGCCGATCGCATCGACGATTTTGGCGAACGCGATGGCGTTATTCGGCGTGAACTCGCTGGGTTTGATCACAATGGTATTGCCGGTAATCAGTGCCGGAGCGAGCTTGCGTGCAATCAGGAAGAACGGAAAGTTCCACGGCAAGATCCCGGTGGTCACGCCCAGGGCGCGTTTAAAGACCAGGATATTCTCCCCCGGACGGTCGCTCTGAACGATTTCGCCTTCGTAGCGGCGTGCCCATTCGGCCATATAGTCGATGTAGTCTGCGGTAAAGTTCACTTCAACTTCTGCCAGCTGCTGGATTTTGCCGCCCTCGGCGACAATCAGCGCGCTGATTTCACTGACGCGTTCGCGGATCCCGGCAGAGATTTTGCGCAGCCAGCCGGCGCGTTCGATGGCGGGTAAAGCTTCCCAGTCAGGCTGGGCACGCTCAGCGGCGTCGATGGCTTTGCGCGCATCGTCAGCACGACCATCGGGAATACGGGAAATGACCTCTTCTGTGGCCGGGTTGATTACATCAATCCAGGCATCACCCTGCCAGGCAACAAACTGTCCATCAATATACATAGGATGTTGTACGGGTACCGTCATGACCTGCTCCTGTAATTACACTGTTTTTGACAAGTAAATGCATTGTTAAAAACTATAATTACAGGGACGATTTCCTATCCTATGAGGCTGTTTTTGTGAGATATCTCAAAAAAGAAACGGGTCAGCCGATCTCTACAATCACAAACCGGCAACATTAAATGCCCGTTTGCGTAAAACCTGGCGCAAACGGGCAGATCGTTACAGCAAGGAGCGGCTGACCAGCGCGTCGGTGAGGATAGCGTCATTACGCAGAAGGGTCCACGCGTTCTCCACCTCGTCAGGAATGTCCACGTGCGCAATGAAGTCACGCCCCGCCGGGCCGTAGCCGTTAATGTCGTCCCGCAGGCGCGGCAGTTCCCCCAGCACCAGCGACAGATAGCGCTCCACCGGCCAGAGCCCTTCGCTGGCGCCGCTAAACGCCAGGCCGTCTTCACTGTTTTGCAGCACCGGCGTCACGCCGGGATGGCTAATCCACTCCGGCGAAACGGCCTCGTCCCGGCAAACACGAGCAAAGGTCGCCATCGTGCGGCGCTGCATAGTCGGGTCCTGTACCACGAGGACGCGCCCGGCGTTCAGACCCTTTTGCTTCATCATATGCCAGCTAAACCGGGCGTTCTCGCCGCAGTTCGTTGACTGATCGTCTATCAGGATTTTGTCTGCCGGAATATTCCAGAACTCACGTGCGATATCGGCGAGGATTGCCGCCTCGGCCCGTCCGGTGGTAGGAAGGGTATTATAACGCGGATGTTTCGCCACCGCGGCATACAGGAAGGTGGTTGAGTGCCCGATCCCCCCGCTGATCAGCAGGGGGATGGCCTGTTCGGCCGCTATCTTACAGGCGGCATCGATTGCAGGGATGACCGCATTCCCTGCAAGGATCACGGTATCAACAGGCTGACTGCGGCGATCGTCCTGCGCAAGCCACGAGCCGACGGTGTTGACGGCATTAAGCGTCGAGCCGGGTAGAGAAGGAAAAAGTGCCAGTGTCATCGTTACCTCCTTACAGCGTTTACGTTCAGAGTACTGCACGCGTCACGGCTGAACAGGGGATCACTCCTAAAGCCAAAACGCCTGTCACTCTGCATTTTCTGGTATTTTTTTGAAATAACCAGAAACATCCAAAAACAATTGGGTTGCACCTGCATGTTATGCTTTTGATTATCCGGCATACAAAACATCATGCCAGTCAAACCGCATGTCAAAGCACCAGTCGCTGCTAATTTCACCGTGATCTGACCAGTATAGCCCGCACCTTGCTTGCCAAACGCCCTATCCAACCCTAAGTTGCTTAACAATTTCACAACCTTTTTATTACTGCGGGTTGCACCTGAAGCGCGCCAGGTGACACCGCGTTCATCCTCTCTGTGGCGGAGCTTCAGAAAATGACACAACATGAAAGTACAACGACGGTTTTACGCAAAAACAAAAAGGTTTTAATTGCCAGCCTTACTGGCAGCTCCATTGAATGGTTTGACTATTTTCTCTATGGCACCGCCGCCGCGCTGGTGTTTAACAAGATTTTCTTTCCGATGGTCGACCCGGTAATCGGGCTGATCCTCTCTTATCTTTCGTTCTCGCTGACCTTTTTTATCCGCCCCATTGGCGGTGTTCTCTTCGCCCACATCGGGGATCGTATCGGGCGCAAAAAAACGCTGGTGCTGACGCTGTCATTAATGGGAGGTGCAACCGTCACGATCGGCCTGCTCCCCACCTACGACATGATTGGCATGTGGGCACCCGCCCTGCTGATCCTGATGCGCATCATTCAGGGCATGGGCATTGGCGGTGAATGGGGCGGCGCGCTGCTGCTGGCCTACGAATATGCACCTGAAAAACGCAAAGGCTTTTTCGGCAGCATTCCGCAGGCGGGCGTCACCATCGGCATGCTGATGGCGACCTTTATTGTCTCGCTGATGACGCTGTTCAGTGAGGAAGATTTCCTCTCCTGGGGATGGCGCATCCCGTTCCTGCTCAGCTCAATTCTGGTCTTGATCGGGCTGTGGATCCGTAAGGACATCGACGAGACGCCTGATTTTCAGAAAGTAAAACAATCGGGCCAGGTGGCGAAAGCGCCCCTGCGCGATACCCTGAAACACCACTGGCGTGAAGTGTTAATTGCCGCCGGTCTGAAGGTGGTAGAAACCGCGCCGTTCTACATCTTCTCTACCTTCGTGGTGAGCTATGCCACCACCACGCTGACGTACCAAAAATCTCAGGCGCTGGAAGCCGTGACGCTGGGCGCGCTGGTTGCCACCATTATGATCCCGTTGATGGGGCTGCTCTCCGATAAAATAGGTCGTCAGCGCATGTATGCGGTCAGCGTCTTCGTGCTGGGCTTGTTTATCGTCCCGTGGTTTATGCTGCTCAATACCGGCACGACCTGGGGCATTGTCCTCGCCACCGTCATCGCGTTTGGTGTGCTCTGGGCGCCGGTAACGGCGGTGCTCGGCACCCTCTGCTCTGAAATTTTCAGTGCCAACGTGCGCTACACCGGCATCACCCTCGGGTATCAGCTGGGGGCCGCGCTGGCAGGCGGAACCGCCCCGCTGATCGCCACCGGTCTGCTGGCGAAATACGACGGCGACTGGGTGCCGGTAGCCTGGTATCTGGCGGTGACGGTCGTTATCTCGCTGATCGCCATTTTCTGCGCCAGCCGGGTCAAACCAACACCCGCCGTCCAGGCGCAACCTGACCACATCTGACCTTTCAGCGGCCCTCCCGGGCCGCTCTTTTTGTTCAAGCGTCCCCTCAACATTTGATTAACATGCGATAATCATATTCACTTGAATTATGATTTGCGTCAGACGTAGAATCATTAGCCCTCTAATCATTACATTTTTTCTAAGGTAAACAACGTTATGCGCCTGCCCGAACGCGATCCTTATGCTCCTCGCGAGTGGCAGCCACATGAGAAGCCCGCCCTGCTGGGTTCCCCCTCCACCCCGGAACACCCTACGCCAAAGCGGATCGCTTACGGCGTTGTCGGCCTGCTGGTCTGTCTGACCGGGGCGCTGGGTAACGCGGTCGTCACCGCCAATCTGCAAAACCTTCAGGGTACGTTCGGGGCGTGGTCAACCGAAATCGCCTGGCTGCCCGCCGTATATGTGATGACCAACGTTTCCATCAACCTGCTGCTGGTGAAATTCCGTCAGCAGTACGGTCTGCGCGCCTTTACGGAAGGTTTTCTGGTGCTGTATGTGCTGGTCACCTTTTTCCACCTGTTCGTGAACGATCTCAGCTCCGCGCTGATGGTGCGCGCCGCCCACGGCATGGTCGCTGCCGCGCTGAGCTCACTGGGTATTTACTACCAGATCCAGGCGTGGCCCGCGAAGCATCGCCTGAAAGCGCTGACGATTGGCATCACCGGCTCGTCACTGGCAATCCCGCTGGCGCGCCTGTTTTCTACGGAACTGTTGCAGCTTGACGAGTGGCGCGGGCTTTACTTCTTCGAACTGGGTCTGGCCCTGATCTCGCTTGCCTGCGTGATGGCGCTGAAACTGCCGCCGGGTGACAGGCGAAAAGTGTTCGAGAAAAAAGATTTCATCACCTTCTTTTTGCTGGCGCCCGGCGTGGCGCTGCTGTGCGCAGTTCTGTCCCTGGGCCGTCTGGACTGGTGGTTCGAAGCCCCCTGGATCGGCTGGTCGCTGGCGCTCTCGCTGGTGCTGATTGTCTCCGCCATTGTGTTCGAACATAACCGCAGCAACCCGCTGCTGAACACCCGCTGGCTTTCGAGCGGCAGCATCGTCCGTTTAGGGCTGATCATGCTGCTGATCCGCATCGTGCTGGCCGAGCAAAACACCGGGGTCATCGGCTGGCTGCAGTACGTAGGATTACAGAACGAGCAGATGACCCACCTGGCGTGGTCCATTTTCGCCGGGATCGTCTGCGGGATCGTCACCAGCTGTCTTACCATCAAGCCGACAAAACTGGCGTGGCCAATCATCACTTCTCTGGCGCTGATGATTATCGCCTCGCTGCTGGACAGCCAGTCCAACAGCCTGACCCGGCCGGATCAGCTGATGTTAAGCCAGTTCCTGCTCGGCTTCGGCAGCGCCTTCTTCCTGGCGCCCGCGATGCTGGCAGCCATCGGTGGGGTCATCGCCGACCCGCGCAATCTGGTCAGCTTCTCGGTGATGTTTGGCATGAGCCAGAACATTGGCGGCCTGCTGGGTTCCGCTATTCTCGGCACCTTTCAGACCTGGCGCGAGAAGTACCACTCCAGCCTGCTGGCCGACCAGCTCACCACGCTGAACCCGCTGGTGAATGAACGCATTCAGGCTTACACCCAGATGTACCAGAGCCTGATCGGCGACAGCGCGCTTTTGGGAACGCAGGCGATTACGCAGCTGCAAACCGTCACCACCCTGGAAGCAAACATTCTGGCTTACAACGATACTTACCTGCTGACGGCGAGCATTGCCGCCGCCACGCTGGTCTGGATTTTATGGCGCCTGTTGCGCCTGCGCATCACTGCCCGTATGGCGCTGAAGAACGCCACCGGCAACAAATAATTGAACTATTTCTGGAGAGTTTATGAGTCAGCAGGATGCCGCCAAAGAGCAGGCCAACACCCGCAAAAATGTGCGCATTGTTTCCGTATTCACCGCCGCCGCCATCGGTATTGTCGGGGTGCTGGTGATCCTTTACGCGTGGCAGCTGCCGCCGTTCACCCGCCACGCACAGTTTACCGACAACGCCTACGTGCGCGGCCAGACAACGTTTATCAGCCCCCAGGTGAATGGCTATATCACCGAGGTGAACGTTCAGGACTTTGTGCAGGTTAAAAAAGGCGAGGTGCTGTTTCAGATCGACGATCGTATCTATCGACAGCGCGTCCATCAGGCCGAGGCGCAGCTGGCGATGAAAATTGCCGCCCTGAACAACAACCTGCAGCAGCGTAAAAGCGCCGAAGCGACGATCGCCAAAAACGACGCGGCGCTGAAAAATGCCCGCGCCCAGAGCCTGAAAACACAGGCAGATTTAAAGCGCGTGAAAGATCTGACGGCAGACGGTTCCCTTTCCATTCGCGAGCGCGACGCGGCGCTCGCCAGCGCGGCTCAAGGCAGCGCGGATATCGATCAGGCCAAAGCGACGCTTGAGATGTCACGTCAGGATCTGCAGACGGTCATCGTCAACCGTGGTGCGCTGGAGGCGGATGTTGAAAACGCGAAAGCAGCGCTGGAGCTGGCGCAGATTGACCTGCAAAACACCCGCATTATCGCCCCGCGCGACGGTCAGCTCGGCCAGATTGCCGTACGTCTGGGCGCTTATGTCACCGCCGGGACGCACCTCACCACGCTGGTTCCGCCGCAGCACTGGGTGATCGCTAATATCAAAGAGACGCAGCTGGCGGAGCTACGCGTCGGACAGCCGGTAAAATTCACCGTCGATGCCCTGAACGACAAAGCGTATCAGGGCCGCGTGGAGAGTATCTCACCGGCGACGGGGGTGGAGTTCAGCGCCATCACGCCGGATAACGCCACGGGTAACTTTGTTAAAATCGCGCAGCGTATTCCGGTGCGCATTGAAGTGCTCGGGAAACCGGAAGAGTACAAGCTGCTGCGCCCCGGCATGTCGGTGCAGGTGACGATTGATACGCGGGAGGCGAAGCAATGACCCTTCGCCCACTAGCCAGCCTGGTCGTGGCGGTGATGCTGGCCGGATGCCAGTCGGTTGACGTTGAACCTGCAACATCGTCGCTGCAAATCCCCACCCAGTGGCGCGCCGATTCCGGCCCTGCCAGCCCGGCGGAACAGCTATGGTGGCGGAATTTCCACGACAGCAACCTGAACCGCTACGTGGACCAGGCGCTGAAAAACAACAGCGACGTCCTGATTGCCCGCGAGCGGATTAATGAGTATCAGGCGCGAGTTTATGCTGCGGACGGCAGCCTGTTCCCGTCCCTTGATGCGGGCGTAACGGGCACGCGCGCCCGCTCACAGTCTGCCGCGACCGGGCTGCCGGTCTACGGGACGTTGTACAAAGGGAGTCTGACCGCCAGCTACGACGTTGATATCTGGGGCGTCAATCGCAGCACCGCCAATGCCGCCGAGGCCTCCCTGGAGGCGCAAAAAGCCGCTGCCGTCGCCGCGGATTTAACCGTTGCGTCGTCGGTAGCTGCCGGATATGTCACCCTTCTCTCGCTGGATGAACAGCTGCGCGTCACCGAGTCCACCCTCAAGTCGCGCGAAGAGGCGTTCAATCTCGCTAAACGCCAGTTTGAGACGGGCTACAGCTCGCGTCTGGAGCTCATGCAGTCCGACTCAGAACTGCGTTCTACACGGGCGCAGGTTCCACTGCTGCGGCATCAAATTACGCAGCAGGAAAACGCGCTAAGCCTGCTGCTTGGGAGCAATCCAGGCGATGTGGCCCGCAGTGAAAACTTCGACCTACTGACGCCGCTGAAGCTGCCGTCACAGCTGCCATCCACGCTGTTAAACCGCCGCCCGGACATCGTACAGGCTGAACGTCAGCTGGTGGCGGCAGACGCGACGCTTGCCGCGTCACGCGCCAGCCTGCTGCCGTCGATCAACCTGACCGCAACCGGATCGGTCCAGGATCGCACCCTGTCAGGCTTACTGGATAACCCACTCCAGCTGTGGAGCGTTGGCGGCAGTATTCTTGCGCCGCTGCTGAACCGTCAGGCGCTGAATGCGCAGGTGGATATTTCCCAGTCCCAGCGTAATCAGGCGCTATACAGCTACGAAAAAACCGTGCGTAACGCGTTTGCTGAGGTGAATGACAGCCTTGATGCCATTACGCGCTATCAGGAACAGCTGACGGAACTGCTTGCCCAGCAGGATGTGGCGCAGGAGACGCTGCGCATTGCGCAGAATCGCTATCGCAACGGTTATTCATCTTATCTGGACGTGCTGGACGCGCAGCGTACATTGTTCTCGGTGCAGACCAGCGTGGTGCAGGTGAAAAATAACCTGCTGCTGGCACAGATCGATTTGTATAAAGCGCTGGGCGGCGGCTGGGCCAGTGCTTGAAAACCTGCCCGGTGGCGCTGCGCTTACCGGGCCTACATTTCGCCCCGTAGGCCGGGTAAGGCGCAGTCGCCACCCGGCGATTCTCCCTCAGGAGTCAATCTATGCAACAACAGTGGTCTGCAGTAGATAATTACATGATTTCTTCGCTTATTCCTGAAGATGATGTACTGAGTCAGGTACTGGAAAACAACAAGCGCGCCGGGCTACCCGAACACGACGTAGCGGCCAATCAGGGGCAATTGCTGGCGCTGTTCGTACGCATGACACAGGCAAGACGCATTCTTGAGATCGGTACGCTGGGTGCCTATAGCTCAATCTGGATGGCGCGCGCCCTGCCGCCGGATGGGAAGCTGATTACGCTCGAGGCTGACCCGACGCATGCTGATGTTGCCCGCCAGAATATTCACCTCGCGGGGCTAACCGATCGTATTCAATTAATTGAAGGCCCGGCGCTGAACTCGCTGGAGAATTTCGGTGACGTTCCACCGTTCGACCTGATCTTTATTGATGCCGATAAGCCCAACAATCCCGGCTATCTGGAGTGGGCGCTGCACTATTCCCGTCCCGGCACGGTAATCATTGGCGATAACGTGGTGCGCGACGGCGAAGTGATTAACGGGCAAAGCGACGACGCGCGCGTGCTGGGTGTGCGCCGTTTCATCGAGATGATCGGGGATAACCCGCGCCTGACCGCCACCGCGCTGCAAACGGTGGGGGGTAAGGGATGGGATGGGTTTACGCTGGCAATTGTGAACGGGTGAAAATTGTGCAGGCTGAGGGCTCCCCACAAAATAATGCCTGCACGGACGACCCCCTCTCCCTTGAGGGAGAGGGCTGGGGTGAGGGGGAACATACGGCTGTGGTGGTCATTCCGTTCACTTTATGTTCCTTGCTACTCTGTAACGACATGACCGGTGAACGTGCCAGGGTGGCTCAATCTGCACTGAACCCCGTTTCCTGGACACCTTTATTCTTTTGTTTTTTCTG
>NZ_JAHUWD010000019.1:0-815 GCF_019219165.1 Enterobacter sp. ENT02 | reverse complement strand
TGCTGTGAACTCGAAGAGTAGGGCGGGACACGTGGTATCCTGTCTGAATATGGGGGGACCATCCTCCAAGGCTAAATACTCCTGACTGACCGATAGTGAACCAGTACCGTGAGGGAAAGGCGAAAAGAACCCCGGCGAGGGGAGTGAAAAAGAACCTGAAACCGTGTACGTACAAGCAGTGGGAGCCTACTTGTTAGGTGACTGCGTACCTTTTGTATAATGGGTCAGCGACTTATATTCTGTAGCAAGGTTAACCGTATAGGGGAGCCGAAGGGAAACCGAGTCTTAACTGGGCGTTAAGTTGCAGGGTATAGACCCGAAACCCGGTGATCTAGCCATGGGCAGGTTGAAGGTTGGGTAACACTAACTGGAGGACCGAACCGACTAATGTTGAAAAATTAGCGGATGACTTGTGGCTGGGGGTGAAAGGCCAATCAAACCGGGAGATAGCTGGTTCTCCCCGAAAGCTATTTAGGTAGCGCCTCGTGAACTCATCTTCGGGGGTAGAGCACTGTTTCGGCTAGGGGGCCATCCCGGCTTACCAACCCGATGCAAACTACGAATACCGAAGAATGTTATCACGGGAGACACACGGCGGGTGCTAACGTCCGTCGTGAAGAGGGAAACAACCCAGACCGCCAGCTAAGGTCCCAAAGTCATGGTTAAGTGGGAAACGATGTGGGAAGGCACAGACAGCCAGGATGTTGGCTTAGAAGCAGCCATCATTTAAAGAAAGCGTAATAGCTCACTGGTCGAGTCGGCCTGCGCGGAAGATGTAACGGGGCTAAACCATGCACCGAAGCTGCGGCAGCGAC
>NZ_JAHUWD010000018.1:0-930 GCF_019219165.1 Enterobacter sp. ENT02 | reverse complement strand
TTGATGCCTGGCAGTTCCCTACTCTCACATGGGGAGACCCCACACTACCATCGGCGCTACGGCGTTTCACTTCTGAGTTCGGCATGGGGTCAGGTGGGACCACCGCGCTAAAGCCGCCAGGCAAATTCTGTTAATCTGTATCAGGCTGAAAATATCGTGTCTCTTCGCCAAAACACCTTCGGCGTTGTAAGGTTAAGCCTCACGGTTCATTAGTATCGGTTAGCTCAACGCATCGCTGCGCTTACACACCCGACCTATCAACGTCGTAGTCTTCAACGTTCCTTCAGGACCCTTAAAGGGTCAGGGAGAACTCATCTCGGGGCAAGTTTCGTGCTTAGATGCTTTCAGCACTTATCTCTTCCGCATTTAGCTACCGGGCAATGCCATTGGCATGACAACCCGAACACCAGTGATGCGTCCACTCCGGTCCTCTCGTACTAGGAGCAGCCCCCCTCAATTCTCCAGCGCCCACGGCAGATAGGGACCGAACTGTCTCACGACGTTCTAAACCCAGCTCGCGTACCACTTTAAATGGCGAACAGCCATACCCTTGGGACCTACTTCAGCCCCAGGATGTGATGAGCCGACATCGAGGTGCCAAACACCGCCGTCGATATGAACTCTTGGGCGGTATCAGCCTGTTATCCCCGGAGTACCTTTTATCCGTTGAGCGATGGCCCTTCCATTCAGAACCACCGGATCACTATGACCTGCTTTCGCACCTGCTCGAGCCGTCACTCTCGCAGTCAAGCTAGCTTATGCCATTGCACTAACCTCCTGATGTCCGACCAGGATTAGCTAACCTTCGTGC
The DNA here is from genome assembly GCF_019219165.1 of Enterobacter sp. ENT02. Taxonomy (NCBI): domain Bacteria; kingdom Pseudomonadati; phylum Pseudomonadota; class Gammaproteobacteria; order Enterobacterales; family Enterobacteriaceae; genus Enterobacter; species Enterobacter sp. ENT02. The sequence continues at coordinate 119 of NZ_JAHUWD010000018.1, read as the reverse complement.
TCCTCCGTTACTCTTTGGGAGGAGACCGCCCCAGTCAAACTACCCACCAGACACTGTCCGCAACCCGGATTACGGGTCTACGTTAGAACACCAGCCATTAAAGGGTGGTATTTCAAGGT
>NZ_JAHUWD010000017.1:0-935 GCF_019219165.1 Enterobacter sp. ENT02 | reverse complement strand
AGCTTAACCTTCGGGAGGGCGCTTACCACTTTGTGATTCATGACTGGGGTGAAGTCGTAACAAGGTAACCGTAGGGGAACCTGCGGTTGGATCACCTCCTTACCTTAAAGAACCTGCCTTTGTAGTGTCCACACAGATTGTCTGATGAAAAGTAAATAGCAAGGCGTCTTGCGATTGAGACTTCAGTGTCCCCTTCGTCTAGAGGCCCAGGACACCGCCCTTTCACGGCGGTAACAGGGGTTCGAATCCCCTAGGGGACGCCACTTGCTGGTTCGTGAGTGAAAGTCACCTGCCTTAATATCTCAAAACTCATCTTCGGGTGACGTTTGAGATATTTGCTCTTTAAAAATCTGGATCAAGCTGAAAATTGAAACGACACACATGTTATGTGTGTTCGAGTCTCTCAAATTTTCGCAATTTGATGATGAATCGAAAGAAACATCTTCGGGTTGTGAGGTTAAGCGACTAAGCGTACACGGTGGATGCCCTGGCAGTCAGAGGCGATGAAGGACGTGCTAATCTGCGAAAAGCGCCGGCGAGGTGATATGAACCTTTGACCCGGCGATGTCCGAATGGGGAAACCCAGTGTGTTCCGACACACTATCGTTAACTGAATACATAGGTTAACGAGGCGAACCGGGGGAACTGAAACATCTAAGTACCCCGAGGAAAAGAAATCAACCGAGATTCCCCCAGTAGCGGCGAGCGAACGGGGAGCAGCCCAGAGTCTGAATCAGCTTGTGTGTTAGTGGAACGGTCTGGAAAGTCCGGCGATACAGGGTGATAGCCCCGTACACGAAAGCACACATGCTGTGAACTCGAAGAGTAGGGCGGGACACGTGGTATCCTGTCTGAATATGGGGGGACCATCCTCCAAGGCTAAATACTCCTGACTGACCGATAGTGAACCAGTACCGTGAGGGAAAGGCGAAAAG
>NZ_JAHUWD010000015.1:0-1531 GCF_019219165.1 Enterobacter sp. ENT02 | reverse complement strand
TGGTGGTCATTCCGTTCACTTTATGTTCCTTGCTACTCTGTAACGACATGACCGGTGAACGTGCCAGGGTGGCTCAATCTGCACTGAACCCCGTTTCCTGGACACCTTTATTCTTTTGTTTTTTCTGCCTGAGTCCGGTACGCCACCGGGCTCAGGCCGCCAGTTTTCAGGCTGATTCGTTCAGTGTTGAAGTAACGAATATAAGCCTTGATATCCCGCTCCAGCTCTTTCACGCAACCATATCTCTTGCGATAGTACATCTCCACTTTCAGATGGCTGAAGAAGTTTTCCATCGCAGCATTATCCAGGCAGTTTCCCTTTCGCGACATACTCTGGACTATACCGGCTTTTTCCAGCATTAACCGCCATGCCGGTGTCCTGTAAGCCCAGCCCTGATCGCTGTGTAAGACCAGACCTTCACTATGTCTGTGTGCTTTCAGGGCCTTATGCAGCATCCTGCAGACCAGAGGCTGTGAAGCACTGGTCGACATATTCCAGGCCACGATTTCGTTATTGAACAGATCCTGCAGGGCTGACAGGTAAAGTTTCTGTCCCCCGGCCCGGAACTCCGTCACATCCGTACACCACTTGATCCCGCTTCGTTCAGCGCTAAAGTCCCGGGCCAGCAGATTGGCGGATGACAGACCCGCATCAGGCATATATGAGCGATATCTTTTCCGGCGTAGCTGACAGGTGAGTCCATGCTCCTTCATCAGCCTGCGCACTGTTTTGTGATTAAGCACGAAGCCCTTATCCCGTAGTGCTCTCGTCATTCTCCGGTAGCCATAACGCTGCGCATGCCGATGGCTGATGGCCTTCATTGCACTGACTGCATCCGCATAACGCTCAGTCCCGTGCTCAGGGTGCGAGACATGATAATAATATGTGCTGCGTGACAACCGCGCGGCATACAGCAGGCAGGGCAGCCTGTGTGCCGTCAGCAACGACTGCACTAATCTGGTTTTTTCTGCTGCTCCCTGAGTGCATTTTCTTCTCTCAGGGCTTTCAGCTTTTTTAAGTAAGCATTTTCCGCGCGCAGATATTCCAGCTCCCTCTGCAGTTCTTTGGGTGTCATTTCACTGAAAGGCTTGGCGCCGGGAACATATTTTTTCTGTGACATAGCGGGTCCGGGTCTGGCAGTGTGAAGCGCTTTTTCACCTCCCCTCCGGTAACGCTGCGTCCAGTCGAGAATAAGAGACTCATTGGGGATGGCAAAGCGCGATGAAGCCTCCGCATAGCTGCACCTGTTTTCAGCGACGTAGAGGACAACGCGGAGCCTGAATTCTGCAGTATAGGTCCGCGCAGGACGGTCCTCCAGACCGGCTTTACCCTGACGACGGTAAGCCCGCAGCCAGCGGGTCAGTGGGGTTCTGCCCACACTGAACAGGTGGGCTGTTTCTTTGATACTCGACTGTCCGGCCATGTAATGCAGTACAGCTGCAAGCCTGGTATGGAAAGGATATTTCATTGTTCTGAACCTCCAGATTTGGAATCTGGTGTCCAGGATCCGGGGTTCAGTGCAATCGCCACC
>NZ_JAHUWD010000014.1:0-17356 GCF_019219165.1 Enterobacter sp. ENT02 | reverse complement strand
GTGGTCCCACCTGACCCCATGCCGAACTCAGAAGTGAAACGCCGTAGCGCCGATGGTAGTGTGGGGTCTCCCCATGTGAGAGTAGGGAACTGCCAGGCATCAAATTAAGTAGTAAGCCGGTGCATTATCCGGTGGTTACAAGCAGTCTTCGGTGGAGCGGTAGTTCAGTCGGTTAGAATACCTGCCTGTCACGCAGGGGGTCGCGGGTTCGAGTCCCGTCCGTTCCGCCACTTATTAAAAGCCCTGAGCTAACGCTCAGGGCTTTTTTCTTATCTGCCGTTTAATTATTGCGAAATTAGCAAAAATCCTCTGCTTTCTGCGCTCTTTTTCTTCATAACACTACCCGCCATAATCTTCCTCAGTTTACGAACATAATGATTAACGAGGAATAACATGACTATCCCTGCATTTGGTCTGGGCACTTTCCGCCTGAAAGACGACGTAGTAATTGCATCTGTAAAAACTGCACTTGAACTTGGTTATCGCACCGTTGATACGGCGCAGATTTATGAAAACGAAGCGGCTGTAGGCCAGGCGCTCGAAGAGAGCGGCGTACCGCGCAGCGACCTTTTCATCACCACCAAGATCTGGATTGAGAATCTCAGTAAAGATAAGTTGATCCCAAGCCTGAAAGAGAGCCTGAAAAAACTGCGTACTGACTATGTGGACCTGACGCTGGTTCACTGGCCATCACCGAATGATGCCGTCTCGGTGGAAGAATTCATGCAGGCGCTGCTGGAAGCGAAAAAGCAGGGCTTAACACGTGAAATTGGTATCTCCAACTTTACTATCCCGTTGATGGAAAAAGCGATTGCTGCTGTTGGCGCAGAAAATATTGCGACCAACCAAATTGAACTGTCCCCATACCTGCAAAACCGCAAAGTGGTGGACTGGGCAAAACAGCACGGTATCCATATTACTTCTTACATGACGCTGGCCTACGGTAAAGCGCTGAAAGATGAGGTGATTACCCGTATCGCGGAGAAACACAACGCGACAGCGGCCCAGGTGATCCTGGCATGGGCAATGGGTGAAGGTTATGCCGTGATCCCGTCCTCAACCAAGCGTGAAAACCTGGCAAGCAACCTGTTAGCACTGGATCTCCAGCTGGACGAAGATGATAAAAAAGCGATCGCGGCACTGGATTGCAACGATCGTCTGGTGAGCCCGGAAGGGTTAGCGCCGAACTGGGATTAATATTGACCCAACCCTCTGTATTCTAAAACCCTCGCACAGCTCCTTCGGGAGCTGTTTTTATATGTTCGCTCAGGAAGTCGATAAAGGCACGAATACGTGTACTGACGGCTCTGTCGCTGTAATAAACCGCGCTAAAAGGCATCTCTACCGGCAGACGTTTATCTGCCATCAGCTCCACAAGCTCTCCGCGGTCGATCTCTTTATCAATCATGTAATCAGACAAACAGGCGATACCATTTCCGGTAAGGCACAGCTGTTTTAGCGTTTCCCCGCTGTTTGAGGATAATCCGCAGGTAATTTCATGAAGCTGACCATCATGACAGGCGACAGGCCAGGTATTTAGCGACACCGGTTCCGTAAAGCCCAGACACAGGTGTTGCGCCAGCTCTTCTACCGTTTCGGGCTTTCCATGCTCAGCAATATATTGCGGCGACGCGATGATTTTACGGTAGCTGGCAAAGAGGGGGCGAGCACGTAAGCTTGAATCAGTCAGGGTTCCCGCCCGGATCGCGACATCAACTTTGCGTTCAATAAGATTGATAAAGGTTTCGGAGGAGACCAGCGATAACGTCATCTCTGGATAACGTTCGCGGAAGGGCTTGATCAGCGGCATCAGAAAATGCAGAATCACAGGTGTTGCCGCATCGATACGCAGCAATCCACGCGGTGTGCTGCGCGATTCCATAATCTCTGTCTCCGCTGCGGCCATCTCCTGCAGGACAGACTGCACGCGGCGGAAATAACGCTCACCTTCTTCAGTGAGGCTCAGCTGTCGTGTTGTTCGGTTGAGCAAGCTCACCCCAAGCTTCATCTCCAGCTTTTTCACCGAGCGACTGATCGCGGAATTTGCCTGACCCAGCTGTTCCGCTGCGCGGCTAAAGCTACCGCTCTCGACGACGGCGACAAAGATTGTTAGCTCTTCCGAGGTTGCTTTCATTGTTGCACCACCTGCAAAATTCAATTGATATTCTGACCATTTTTGTTATTTAAGCACTGGCGCATACTTCCTGTCATCTTAATCCTGTAAAGACGGAGTATTTTATGCCACTGGCGCTACTTGCCCTCACGATCAGTGCCTTTGCGATAGGCACGACCGAGTTCGTTATTGTCGGACTGGTTCCTACCATCGCTAATCAACTTGCCATCTCGCTCCCTTCAGCGGGCTTACTGGTGTCAATCTATGCGTTGGGTGTTGCTGTTGGTGCACCTGTACTGACCGCGCTGACAGGGCGTTTCCCGCGTAAACAGCTGTTAGTTGCCCTGATGGTGCTCTTCACCGCTGGCAACCTGCTGGCCTGGCAGGCGCCGGACTACACCACGCTGGTGATTGCCCGCCTGCTGACCGGCCTCGCGCATGGCGTGTTCTTCTCCATCGGTTCAACCATTGCAACCAGCCTGGTGCCTAAAGAGAAAGCCGCATCCGCTATCGCCATCATGTTTGGTGGGTTAACCGTTGCGTTGGTCACTGGGGTGCCGTTAGGTACCTTTATTGGCCAACATTTTGGCTGGCGTGAAACTTTCCTGGCCGTATCACTGCTGGGCGTGATTGCCCTGGTTGCCAGTATGCTGTTGGTGCCATCCAATATCCCTGGCCGCGTGAGCGCAAGCCTGAGCGATCAGTTTAAGGTGCTCACGCATCCGCGTCTGCTGATCATTTACGCCGTTACGGCTCTTGGCTATGGTGGCGTGTTCACTGCTTTCACCTTCCTGGCACCCATGATGCAGGATCTGGCGGGCTTCTCCCCAACGGCGGTAAGCTGGATTTTGCTGGGCTACGGTATTTCTGTCGCGATTGGTAACATCTGGGGCGGCAAACTTGCGGATAAGCATGGTGCGGTACCGGCTCTTAAATTTATCTTCGCAGCGTTGGTTGTACTGCTGATGATTTTCCAGTTCACCGCATCGATTCAGTACGCCGCGCTGATCACCGTGCTGGTTATGGGGATCTTCGCCTTTGGTAACGTGCCGGGCTTGCAGGTGTACGTGGTGCAAAAGGCCGAACTGTATACGCCAAATGCGGTAGATGTTGCATCGGGCCTGAACATTGCCGCATTCAATATTGGTATCGCGATCGGTTCCATCGTAGGCGGACAAACCGTAGAACACTTCGGGTTAACCCAAACGCCGTGGATTGGTGCGGTCATTGTACTTGTCGCTTTCCTGCTGATTGGCCTCAGTGGAAGGCTTGATAAACCGGCTCGCGTGGCGCTTGGGTGAGTAGCAGTAAGTGCTTGCTTACAAAACTGGAAAGCGGTTTCTCAGTAATTGCGTTGAAAGTGTGACCTAAAATCCCTATAACATTAGAACCAGTCCGTTTTTCCGGGCTGGTTCACGTTATAGAGGCCGTTTCCAAAAGTGCGAAAAAATACCTATGCCATGCGTTATGTTGCCGGAATGCCCGCGGAGAGGATCTTGCCTCCGGGGTCGTTTGCGAGCCTTAGCCAGGCATTGCCAGCCGGTACACCCTTAAGCAGTGACGAAAAAATCCGGGTACTGGTCTGGAACATCTTCAAGCAGCAGCGCGCGGAGTGGTTGTCCGTACTGAAGAATTTCGGTAAAGATGCGCATCTGGTTCTCTTGCAAGAGGCACAAACCACGCCGGAGTTGGTCAGGTTTGCAACGACTAACTATCTTGCCGCCGATCAGGTCCCTGCGTTCGTCTTACCGCAGCACCCCTCTGGGGTGATGACTCTGTCAGCCGCGCATCCGGTCTATTGCTGCCCGCTGCGTGAACGTGAGCCGATTTTGCGCCTGGCCAAGTCGGCGCTGGTGACGGTCTATCCGTTACCGGATACGCGCCTGTTGATGGTGGTAAACATCCATGCGGTGAATTTTAGCCTGGGGGTGGATGTGTATAGTAAGCAGTTACTCCCAATTGGCGATCAGATAGCCCATCACAGCGGGCCGATCATTATGGCCGGGGACTTTAATGCCTGGAGCCGCCCGCGCATGAATGCGTTGTACCGCTTTGCGCGCGAAATGTCGCTGCGTGAGGTCCGCTTTAGCGACGATCAGCGCAAGAAAGCGTTTGGTCGTCCTCTCGATTTTGTCTTCTATCGTGGTTTGAATGTGCATGATGCCTCCGTTCTGGTGACGCGCGCTTCCGATCACAATCCTCTACTCGTTGAATTCAGTCCCGGCAAACCTGATAAATAATGGTGCGTCAGGTCTGCCGTGGGGCAGGCCTCTGCGGGTGCTGCCCTTTACTTTTTAACCAACAAAAGGACAGTACGATGACAACAACAACACACACCCATCATGACAACGTAGAAAAACAGTTTGGTTCTCAGGCAAGTGCTTATCTGAGCAGCGCCGTGCATGCGTCTGGGCGCGATCTGGTGCGTCTCGGGGAGCGTCTGGCAGCATTCCCACAGGCACACGTGCTGGATTTAGGGTGTGGAGCAGGGCATGCCAGCTTTACGGCCGCACAGCAGGTGGCACAGGTGACCGCGTATGATTTATCCAGCCAGATGCTCGAGGTGGTCGCAGAAGCTGCAAAAGCCAAAGGGCTGAGCAACGTGGCTACGCGCCAGGGCTACGCCGAATCGTTGCCTTTCGACGATGCGTCGTTTGATGTGGTCATTAGCCGCTACTCCGCCCACCACTGGCATGATGTCGGCCAGGCCTTACGGGAAGTGAAGCGCGTATTGAAGCCGGGGGGCGTCCTCATCATTATGGACGTCATGTCTCCGGGTCATCCAGTGCGGGATATCTGGCTGCAAACGGTTGAAGCGCTGCGCGATACTTCTCACGTGCAGAACTACTCCAGCGGTCAATGGTTATCGCTGATAACGGAGGCCGGGTTGATTTCCCGCTCACTGATAACAGACCGCTTGCCACTGGAATATGACGCCTGGATCGCACGTATGCGCACACCGGAAGCGCTGAGCCGGGCGATTCGTATATATCAGGAAAGCGCATCTGCGGAAGTGAAGGCTTACTTTGAACTGCAGGAAGATGGCTCGTTCACCAGCGACACCATTATGGCTGAAGCGCAAAAGGCGGGTTAAAACAAAAAAGGCACCGAGGGGAATCGGTGCCTTTTTATATCAGGAATGTCTCATCAGGAATCTGGCGTCGCGCTGTTTTTCACAAACAGCGTTAGCTGGTCACCTGGTTGCAAATTGTCAGTATCATTATTCCAGCGCATCACATCTTTGATGTTCACGCCGTGACGTTTTGCGATACTGGACAGCGAATCACCCTTACGAACGCGATAGGTAATACTGTCGCTGTTCCGGGCAAGACGCTGTGCGCTGCTACCCGCACCCACCGTCAGAGTTTGACCCACTTTCAGACCGGAGCTGCGCAGGTTATTCCACTGCTGCAGATCTTTCGCATTCACGCCAAGACGTGATGCAATGCCCGAAAGCGTATCACCTGAACGCACCTTGTAGCTACGGCTGGAAACGGGAGAGGTATCGGCGATCAGCGTAGACTGAACGGCGGCAATCTCACCAGAAGCCAGAGACTCACGTAATTGTTCAGCATGCTTCTGCGGAACCATCACATACCGTGGGCCATTTGCTCCCAGGGTTGAGCCTTTAACGCCTGCATTAAAGGTTTTCAGTTTACTGACCGACATACCCGTCATATCGGCAACCTGTTGAATATCAACCGGGCTGCTGAGGCGAACGCGCGCCAGTGCACGACTTTCGTCTGGTGTTGGCAGTTGCACACCGTAACGCTTGCTGTTCTTGAGAATATCGCTCAGGGCCAGCATCTTCGGTACGTAAACCTTGGTTTCCTGTGGCAGTGAGAGCGACCAGAAATCGGTAGATTTACCACGCGCTCTGTTCGCTTTCATTGCCTTCAGTACACGACCTTCGCCGCTGTTATACGCTGCGACCGTTAACAACCAGTCACCGTCAAACATCTTGTTCAGACGTTCCATCATGTCGAGAGCGGCTGTCGTTGAAGCGACAACATCACGACGCGCATCATAGCTGCGGGTCTGTTTCAAACCATAATTGCGCCCAGTGCTCGGAATGATCTGCCAAATGCCTGCGGCATTGGCGCCAGACGTTGCGTGTGGGTCAAAAGCGCTCTCCACTATGGGTAGGAGTACCAGCTCCATAGGCATGTTACGTTTCTTAACTTGCCCGGCTATCCAGTACATATACGGCTCTGCCCGTAACGTTACATCGTGGAGATAGCTCTTATTTCTTAAATACTTCTGCTTCTGTTCGCGAATCCGGCTGTTTTCCGGAATTCCCATCTTTAGCTCGTCGCCAATAGAGGCCCACAAGTCTTGTTCCTGCGCGAAAGTTGTCCCATCGTCCAACCAGCGCGCCTGACTTGTAAACTTCCCTGCTTCCCCTTGACCAGCTGCAGAAAGGCTCTGTGCGTGCTGTTGTACGTTGCTGCCATTTTGCGACTGGCAACCTACAAGCAGGACAGAGGCGAGTAATATCGCTTTTGCCTTCATGTGTGTGTCAATAGTTGCTTAAAAGACGAGCGATGATAACGGCGAAATTTTGAAAAGGCAACCCGCAATTATCTGAAGTTATCTTTCTTTGACCTTAACCATGCAAAACGCTGCTCTGGTTGTTGCAACTTTGTTTCTTGGTTAATTTTATTAATTAAATCAATATCATCAGTTCGTAAAAATAAATTTATTTCTCGCTCGTTTTTCAGAATAACGGGTAGTGTGTTTTGGTTTTTTGCACGTAACTCCTTCACTTTCTGGTAATAATCTAAAATCGCCAGATCGTCCGGCAAAATGCTCGCGGCAAACTTCATATTTCCTAATGTATACTCATGTGCGCAGCAAATGAGGGTATCATCGGGCAATGCGTTAATTTTTTGTAATGACTGATACATCTGGGTTGGCGTCCCTTCGAACAGCCTTCCACAGCCGCCTGAAAAGAGTGTATCGCCACAAAATAGATAAGGTTTTCTGTAGAAACACAGATGTCCAGAAGTGTGACCTGACGTAGCAAATACGGAAAATTCGTATCCCAGTATGAGGATATTTTCGCCTTCTTCGACTACTTGCGTCGTACCCTTATCTTGTGTTTCAGCCGGTCCATACACCACAAGATGCGGGAAGGCCGCCACAAGATCGGGAACGCCGCCCACGTGATCGTTATGGTGATGAGTAAGAAGGATGGCCTGGGGATGCCAGCCATTTTCTTCGATTGCCTGCAAAACCGGCGCGGATTCACCCGGATCGACAATGATACATCTGCGATCGTCATCGACTAATACCCAGATGTAATTGTCCTGAAAGGCTGGAATACTGATAAGATTCATACATTACCTCTAACTGCGTGGCGGATGTGTTGATGAAACCGGCAAGGATACCTCAGACTGTCGCAGCACCGGAACGTTGGGCTGACCTGCCCTGGGGTGAGTACTATCGCGAGGCGTTAGAACAGCAGCTTAAGCCGTGGCTCGCGAAAATGTATGGCTTTCACCTGCTTAAGATTGGCAATCTCAGCGCGGAAATCAATACCGAAAGCTGCGCTATCTCGCATCAGGTCAACGTTTCGCTCGCGGGATTGCCTGTTCAGGTGAAAGCAGACCCGCTGCATTTACCTTTTGCCGAAAAATCCGTTGATGCTTGTCTGCTGGCGCATACGTTGCCCTGGTGCAGCGATCCCCATCGCCTGCTGCGCGAAGCTGACCGTGTGCTGATTGATGATGGCTGGCTAATACTCAGCGGTTTCAATCCACTGAGCCTGATGGGTCTGCGCAAGCTCGTCCCGGTTTTACGCCGCACCCCGCCATATAACAGCCGCATGTTCACGATGATGCGCCAGCTGGACTGGCTTTCACTGCTTAACTTTGAGGTGCTCGGCTACGGGGGATTTCAGGTACTGCCCTGGTCACGGCAGGGGGGCGTTGTGTTGAGTACCCATTTGCCCGCCCTGGGCTGTATGCAGTTTATCGTGGCGCGTAAGCGAACAATCCCTTTGACGCTGAATCCGATGAAGCAAAGCAAATCGAAAACGCAAATTCGTCAGACCGTCGGCGCCACGCGGCAGTATCGAAAGCCCTGATCAGGATTCAGGCTGGTAGCCCGCATCCTCATGCGCGGGATTGGACGCAGCCGCACGAGCCAGTTCGTCGCAGCGTTCGTTCTCAGGGTGACCTGCGTGGCCTTTTACCCATTCCCACTTGATTTGGTGCTGGCCTAAGGCCGCATCCAGACGCTTCCAGAGGTCGACATTCTTGACCGGTTTTTTATCTGCCGTTTTCCAGCCGCGCTTTTTCCAGTTATGGATCCACTGTGTGATGCCCTGGCGCACGTATTGGCTGTCGGTGCTCAGCACCACGTCGCAATGTTCCTTTAAGGCTTCCAGCGCCACAATGGCCGCCATCAACTCCATGCGGTTGTTGGTGGTGAGAAAATAGCCTTCACTAAAAGTTTTTTCGTGCTGGCGATAACGCATAATCGCGCCATAACCGCCCGGGCCCGGATTGCCGAGGCAAGATCCATCGGTGAAAATTTCTACCTGTTTACGCATCTCTGGTAGACTTCCTGTATTCGAAACGTTCAGTTAAACGATAAGTCTGACATAAATGACCGCTATGAGCACTGCAATTACTCGCCAGATTGTTCTTGATACCGAAACCACCGGTATGAACCAGATCGGCGCACACTATGAAGGGCACAAGATCATCGAGATCGGTGCTGTTGAAGTGGTGAACCGTCGTCTAACGGGCAACAACTTTCACGTTTACCTCAAACCTGACCGGCTGGTGGACCCGGAAGCGTTCGGCGTTCACGGTATTGCGGATGAGTTCTTGCTGGATAAACCGACCTTTGCAGATGTCGCGGATGAATTCCTTGAGTACATCAAAGGTGCAGAACTCGTCATCCATAACGCATCGTTCGATATCGGCTTTATGGATTATGAATTCAGCAAGCTTAATCGTGATATTCCGAAGACCAACACGTTCTGTAAAGTCACGGACAGTCTGGCGCTGGCGAGGAAGATGTTTCCCGGCAAGCGTAACAGCCTCGATGCACTCTGCTCGCGCTATGAAATAGACAACACTAAGCGAACGCTGCACGGCGCATTGCTCGATGCCCAGATTCTGGCGGATGTTTATCTGACGATGACCGGCGGTCAGACGTCGATGAAATTCAGTATGGAAAATGAGTCCCAGCAGACGCGGGACGCAGGGGGCATTCAGCGCGTTGTGCGTCAGGCGAGTCGTTTGCGGGTTGTTTTAGCCAGCGATGAAGAGCTGCTTAACCATGAATCCCGTCTCGATCTGGTGCAGAAGAAGGGCGGAAGCTGCATGTGGCGCGCCTGAAAAGGGGGCGAAACGTTTGTTAAATCACCGCTTGGGTGATTTTTGCAGCAAACGATTCAAAACGTGAGAAAAAGCGTTGACGAGTCCAGAGGCAAACCGTAATATGCGCCTCGTTCCCCAAGCGGGAACAGTGGAGCGGTAGTTCAGTCGGTTAGAATACCTGCCTGTCACGCAGGGGGTCGCGGGTTCGAGTCCCGTCCGTTCCGCCACTATTCAGGCCCACGTTATTTATAACGTGGGCCTTTTTCATTTCTGCATTCCGATGCATTTCCTCTTCAGTCTCCACCCTTGCCACTTCCGCAGTGGTTCGACATACCACGTCCCTTACTTTTTCTCTTATTTAATAAGATATCTTTATATTTTTAATATATTACTTTTATTTCTGTTTTATTTTGGTGTAAGTTAATTACGATTAATTCTCGCTCCTTTTATTATTTCATACCCTCTCATTAATTCCCTGTCCGGTGTTAACTATTCCTAGTGCTGCGTATATTTCTGTGTGGTTTTTTCCTAATCATATAAAGAAACCAGACATGATATTTTTAAGCATCATGTCAATGAACCCAATAGACATGAATTATGTATGGAAGACATAAGTGCAAAGCAGTAAAGGATGTAATCACAGAAGTGCTTATATGTCCTTAATTTAGCGAGTGAAATTCACCAAGGACTTTTATATGACGGAAAGTAAAGTCATTTTAGCAGTGAACAGCGGAGACGGAAAAACTCGGTTGTTGACAGCGGACGCAGGCCGGACGGTTAAGATAAAGCTGATCGCCGGCAATAAGTATCTGCTGAAGAACGTCAATGACGACTTCGCACCAGAAAATATTACCCTTCAACGTGTAGGTAAAGCATTACATATTATTCAGGAAGGGGACACACAGCCTAGCATCATCATTGAGGATTACTTCGATGGTGATAAAAATAACCCAACGCTGATGGGTATGGCAGAAGATGGACTTCTGTATGCCTATATTCCCGTGTCAGGCGAAAGCTACGATACTGGCTATCTCATTGCGGATGGCAGCATGTCTCCGGTTGCCTTGGGCGGCGATCCGTTAGGTGCTGGTGGCCCAATTCTGACGGCTCCTGATGACGACAACGACATGCTGTTCGGCATGCTGGGATGGTTTGCGCTTGCGGCGGCGGGCGTAGGGGCGGCTTTTGCTCTGTCCGAACTCGATGACGAAGATGGCGACAAGCACGCGACACCTGAAAAGCCGAGTATTGGCCAGACAATTGATGATGAAGGCTCTATCAAAGGCCCTCTGAAATCAGGTGACGTGACCGATGACACCAAACCGTCTTTGACGGGGAAAGGAAATCCGGGCGATACCATCCATATCATCGATAATGATAAGGAAATCGGGTCTGTCATCGTCGATGACGAAGGCGAGTGGAGCTATACGCCAGACAAACCGCTGAGCGACGGCGAACATGACCTCTCCGTTGTGGTTGAAGATCCTGACGGAAACAAAAGCCCACCTTCTGACCCGATCACTATCGTTGTAGATACCGTTGCGCCAGATGCGCCAACGATTGAACACATCATGGATAAGGTGGGTAAAGTCACCGGCGAAATTCTTGACGACACCTACACCGACGATCCAAAACCGGAAATGAGCGGCACCGGTGAAGCGGGCGCGACGATTACTATTTACGATAACGGTAAAAAGATCGGCGAAACCACGGTCAACGACGATGGACGTTGGTATTTCAAACCTTCCGAAAACCTGGCGGACGGCAACCACAGCATTACGGTCAGCCAGACGGATAAAGCGGGCAACGTCAGCAAGCCTTCAGATGAACGTGAATTCATTGTTCTGACCGAACCTCCTGGGAAAGCAGAAACGCCTGAAGTTAATGACAATACGGGTCCGGTAACGGGTCCCCTTAAGCCAGGCGACGTGACTGATGACAGCAAGCCGTCCTTCAGTGGGGAAGGCACGCCGGGCAATACCATCGTTATCAAAGATAACGATAAAGAGATCGGCTCGGTTATCGTCGACGACGAAGGGAAATGGACTTACACGCCTGAGAAAGATCTCAGCGAGGGTGAGCACAATGTTGAGGTGATTGAGGAAGATCCGCTGGGTAATGTCGGCGAGCCTTCCGATCCTATCCAGATCATTGTTGACACTACGCCGCCAGCAAAACCGGATATGGTTGATGCCGAGGATAATACCGGTCCGATTACCGGTCAGCTGAAAGGCGGTGACGTCACTGACGAAACGCGTCCGGTATTCAGCGGTAAAGGTGAACCTGGCGATACCGTGACCATTTATGATGGTGACGAGGTTCTGGGCTCTGCCGTCATTGACGATGAAGGCAACTGGACGCTGACACCAGAGAAACCGCTGGGCGAAGGCGACCACAGCATCACTGTTACGCAAACGGATAAGGCGGGCAACACCAGCGATCCCTCGGAAGCGCTGGAGTTTGAAGTTGACACTACCGCGCCTGATGCTTCAGCAAATGTTCTGAAAATTACTGCCGTAGCGGATGACGTGGGCGATCGTCAGGGCAACGTTGCCAGCGGTGAAATCACCGATGACAGCAAACCGCTCATTAGCGGTATCGGCGAAGCAGGCAACACCGTATTCGTCTACACCACCGACTCATCCGGTAAACACCTGATTGGTTCAGCGGTTGTGGGCAGCGATGGTACCTGGAGCCTGACGCCATCAACTCCGCTGACGGAAGGTCTGAACAAGCTGACCCTGGAGACGCAGGATCCGGCGGGTAACCGCGTTGCTGGCGATGCGCCGTCTTACGACATCAATCTTCTGATCCCAGTCAGCACCAATCCGTCCATCAACAGCGTGGTGGACAACTCAGAGCCGCACGTTGGCCCGCTGCAGAAAGGCGAATCCACCAACGACACTACCCCGACCCTGAGCGGCAGCGCTGCGCCGGGCGATACCGTGTCTATTCTCGACAACGGTAAAGTGATTGGCTCCGTCACCGCGGACAGCAACGGCAAGTGGACGTTCACGCCGGACACCGCGCTGGCTGACGGCAAGCACACCTTCACCGTCACCGCGACCGACGCGGCAGGCAACGCGCGCACCAGCGGCAGCTTCCCGATTGTTATCGACACCACGGCACCGGCTCCGGCGGACAATATCATCCTTGATGATAACGTGGGCGACAAACAAGGTCCGGTAGGCGAGGGTGACACCACCGACGACCAGTCTCCAACCCTGAGCGGCGAAGCCGAGCCGGGCAGCGTTGTTGATATCTACGACAACGACGAGAAGATTGGCTCCGTTATCGTTGATGACGAAGGCAAATGGACCTATACGCCGGACAAACCGCTGGATAAAGGTGACCATGAACTCACCACCACGGTCACCGATCCGTCAGGTAACACCAGTGAACCGTCTCCGGGCATCTCCTTCACCGTCGATCCGGATCCAAACCAGGTCACCGTAGGTGAAGTGGTGGACGATCAGGGCCCGATCGTGGGTAACCTGAAACCAGGCAACGTGACGGATGATGTGCGTCCGGAACTGGGCGGTAAAGGCAAGCCAGGCAGCACCGTGACCATTAAAGATGGCGACGACGTTCTGGGCTCCACCGTTGTAGATCCGGATGGCAACTGGACGTTCACGCCAGATCAGGATCTGGCTGACGGCGATCACAGCCTGACCGTGGTGTCCAAAGATCCGGCGGGTAACGAGGTGACTTCACCGTCCTTCGATATCACCGTCGATGCGACCGCACCGGAAAAACCAGTGCTGGGATCTGCAACGGATGACGTGGGCACTATCCGCGGCGATCTGAGCAATGGCAGCACCACCGACGACGCGAACCCAACCTTCAACGGTTCCGCAGAGCCGGGCAGCCGTGTCGATATTTACGACAATGGTGAGCATATCGGTTCGACGGTTGCTGATGATAAAGGCGCATGGCAGTTTACGCCGACCACGCCGCTGCCAGAGGGTGAGCACCATATCACCACCACCGCAACGGATGAGGCGGGCAACACCAGCCCTGAGTCTGATGATTTTGTGCTGGTGACGGACTATACGCCACCTGCGGCAACCAGCGATGTACTGAACATTACCTCCGTGATGGATGACGTCGGCGGCCGTCAGGGTAATATCGCCAGCGGCGAGGTTACCGACGACAGCAAGCCGGTTATCAACGGTATCGGCGAAGCGGGCAGCACCGTATTCGTCTACAGCACGGATGCAAACGGCAAACACCTGCTGGGCTCAGCCGTGGTTGATAGCGAAGGCAACTGGACGCTGGCGCTGGATACTCCGCTGGTGGAAGGGCTGAATAAGCTGACGCTCGAAACTCAGGACGCAGTAGGCAACCGTGTTGCGGGTGAAGCACCGTCTTACGACATTACCGTTTTGATCCCGGTCAGCACCGAGCCGTCCATCAACAGCGTGGTGGACAACTCAGAGCCGCACGTTGGTCCGCTGCAGAAAGGCGAATCCACCAACGACACCACTCCAACCCTGAGCGGCAGCGCTGCGCCGGGCGATACCGTGTCTATTCTCGACAACGGTAAAGTGATTGGCTCCGTCACCGCGGACAGCAACGGCAAGTGGACGTTCACGCCGGACACCGCGCTGGCTGATGGCAAGCACACCTTCACCGTCACCGCGACCGACGCGGCAGGCAACGCGCGCACCAGCGGCAGCTTCCCGATTGTTATCGACACCACGGCACCGGCTCCGGCGGACAATATCATCCTTGATGATAACGTGGGCGACAAACAGGGACCGGTAGGCGAGGGTGACACCACCGACGACCAGTCTCCAACCCTGAGCGGCGAAGCCGAGCCGGGCAGCGTTGTTGATATCTACGACAACGACGAGAAGATTGGCTCCGTTATCGTTGATGACGAAGGCAAGTGGTCCTATACGCCGGACAAACCGCTGGATAAAGGTGACCATGAACTCACCACCACGGTCACCGATCCGTCAGGCAACACCAGTGAACCGTCTCCGGGCATCTCCTTCACCGTCGATCCGGATCCAAACCAGGTCACCGTAGGTGAAGTGGTGGACGATCAGGGGCCGATCGTGGGTAACCTGAAGCCAGGCAACGTGACCGATGATGCGCGTCCGGAACTGGGCGGTAAAGGCAAGCCAGGCAGCACCGTGACCATTAAAGATGGCGACGACGTTCTGGGCTCTACCGTTGTAGATCCGGATGGCAACTGGACGTTCACCCCAGATCAGGATCTTGCTGAGGGCGACCACAGCCTGACCGTAGTGTCCAAAGACCCGGCGGGTAACGACGTTACGTCTCCAGCCTTCGATATCACGGTAGATACCGTGGCACCGGAAAAACCGGTCGTGGGCCTTGCGACAGATGACGTGGGCTCCAGCCGTGGCGATCTCAGCAGCGGCAGCACCACCGATGACGCGAACCCAACCTTCAAAGGTTCCGCAGAGCCGGGCAGCCGTGTTGATATTTATGACAACGGCGAGCTGATTGGCTCCACTGTTGTGGATGAGAATGGTGGCTGGCAGTTCACGCCAACCACAGCGCTGCCGGAAGGCGAGCACCATATCACCACCACCGCAACCGATGAGGCGGGTAACACCAGTCCGGAATCAGATGACTTTGTGCTGATCACCGACTATACCGCGCCAGACGCCAGTAAAGTGGTTATCACCGAAGTCTATGACGACGTGAAAGCGTCAGGCGTGGTGGCTTCCGGCGGGGAAACTGACGATAACCGTCCGCTGATCAAGGGTACCGGCGCAGAGCCAGGCAACACCATCACCGTGTACAACGGCGACAAGGTGATTGGCACCGCGAAGGTACAGGCAGACGGCACCTGGTCCCTCGAACCGACCACCCCGCTGCCGGACGGCAAATACACCCTGACGGCGAAAGAGACCGACGGCGTGGGCAACGTCTCCGGTCCGTCCGCGGAATACGTCATCAACGTGGCCACCGTGCCGCCGCAGGCGCCGACGCTGGACACCGTGTATGACGACGTGGCACCGCACGCCGACTACCTGCAGAAGGGTGACGTCACCAACGACACCACCCCGACCCTGAGCGGCAGCAGCGGCGTGATCGGCGGCACCATCAGCATCTACGATAACGGTCGCCTGATTGGCACCGCCACCGTGGGCAGCAACGGCAGCTGGAGCTTCACGCCGGATACGGCGCTGGCTGACGGCAACCACAGCTTCACCGCCACCGTCACCGACGGCGTGGGACGCACCAGTGAGCCAACCGGCGGCTTCGGTATCGTGGTGGATACAAAAGCACCGGACGCGGCCTCTGACCTGCTGGTCACCGACAACGTCGGCGCCTACCAGGGCCCGGTCGTGAGCGGCGACACCACTGATGACAACACCCCGACCCTGAGCGGCAAGGCCGAGCCGGGCAGCACGGTGAACATCATCGACAACGGCCAGGTTATCGGCTCCACGAAGGTGAACCCGGACGGTAGCTGGAGCTTCACCCCGGATCAGGCGCTCTCCAACGGCGAGCATGACCTGACCACCACCGTGACCGATCCGTCAGGCAACACCGGACCGGAAGGGTCACACGTGGTCATCACCGTTGACGTGGTCCCGGGCAAGGTGGAAATCACCGGCGTGACCGACGACGTCGGCAGCGTGACCGGCAGCCTGTCCCAGAACGCGGTCACCGACGATACCCGTCCGCAGATCAGCGGCACGGCGAAGGCGGGCAGCACCGTAACCATCATGGACGGCAGCAACGTGCTGGGCACCACCACCGCGGGCGCGGACGGCACCTGGAGCTTCACGCCGAGCGTGGATCTGGGTCGCGGCGAGCACAGCTTCACCGCCACGGCGAAGGATCCGATGGGCAACGAGTCAAGCAGCAGCAGCTGGACCGTGACCATCGATACCGATGCGCCGGTGAAACCGACCATCGACGCGGCGCTGGATGACGTGGGCACCGTACAGGGCACCCTGTCTAACGGCAGCAGCACCGACGACCCGACGCCAACCCTGAGCGGCAAGGCGGAAGCGGGCAGCACCGTGAAGATCTACGATCAGAACGGCCTGCTGGGCGAAGTGACGGCGAAGGCCGACGGCACCTGGAGCTTCTCACCGGTCGCGAAACTGCCGGAAGGCGAGCACCGCTTCCACGTGACGGCGACGGACAAGGCGGGCAACACCAGTGCAGATTCAGACGACTTCGTCCTGACCCTGGACTACACCGCCCCGGATGCGAGCAAGCTGGCTATTACCGAAGTCTACGACGACGTGAAAGCGTCAGGCGTGGTGGCTTCCGGCGGGGAAACCGACGATAACCGTCCGCTGATCAAGGGTACCGGCGCAGAGCCAGGCAACACCATCACCGTGTACAACGGCGACAAGGTGATTGGCACCGCGAAGGTACAGGCAGACGGCACCTGGTCCCTCGAACCGACCACCCCGCTGCCGGACGGCAAATACACCCTGACGGCGAAAGAGACCGACGGCGTGGGCAACGTCTCCGGTCCGTCCGCGGAATACGTCATCAACGTGGCCACCGTGCCGCCGCAGGCGCCGACGCTGGACACCGTGTATGACGACGTGGCACCGCACGCCGACTACCTGCAGAAGGGTGACGTCACCAACGACACCACCCCGACCCTGAGCGGCAGCAGCGGCGTGATCGGCGGCACCATCAGCATCTACGATAACGGTCGCCTGATCGGCACCGCCACCGTGGGCAGCAACGGCAGCTGGAGCTTCACGCCGGATACGGCGCTGGCTGACGGCAACCACAGCTTCACCGCCACCGTCACCGACGGCGTGGGACGCACCAGTGAGCCAACCGGCGGCTTCGGTATCGTGGTGGATACAAAAGCACCGGACGCGGCCTCTGACCTGCTGGTCACCGACAACGTCGGCGCCTACCAGGGCCCGGTCGTGAGCGGCGACACCAC
>NZ_JAHUWD010000013.1:0-73904 GCF_019219165.1 Enterobacter sp. ENT02 | reverse complement strand
CGGGGTGTGCATATTACGCTTTCCCGCTTCAGAGTCAAGCGTTTATTTTCGCTTTTCTCTGCTGACCCGGCGGCGTGTGTGCCGTTGTTCCGTGTCAGTGGAGGCGCATTATAGGGAGTTATTCTGAAGTGACAAGCACAAAATACAAAAAACTTTTCGTTCGCTCACTTTTCAAACTTAACGCTTATTTAAGTCGCGAATCGCCCGTTATATGCGCGATTTCCCGCGCAAAACTGGCAACCTGCGACCAGTCGGTGTACACCACTTCTTTATGCGTGTCGGTTTCACCGCCCGTCATCTTCATAATCAAGCGGATCATAAAGCGGTCATACCAGCGGTAGCGCGGATAGCGCAGCGCCCCGGCAAAGACCGCGCAAAGTGTTGGCTGCCACGGAGAATGAAGTAAAAACTTGCGCGTATAGCTGTTCGTTTGCGGCGTGCGCTTTTCTGCTTTACGGGCAACCAGATTGACCGAGTAGAAGGCACTGGGCAGCTTATTGAGCACGTCCTTATGTTTCTTCACAAAACGATCCAGCGCGGGATGGAAATGCCCGTAGCGAATAGACGCCCCAATCACCACACGATCGTACTCCTGCCACGCGATGTGTTCCGCACGGTTCAGGTTCACTACATCTGCGTAAATGCCCAGCTCTTTTAATTCAGAAGCCAGGTAAGCGGCAATCTCGCGCGTTTGTCCGTCTCGCGTAGAGAAAAGAACTAATGTTTTCATTAATGACTCCTTACTCGCGCCAGAATGTTGGGGTAAACAGCACCAGCAGCGTAAAGACCTCAAGACGCCCAAACAGCATGTTAGCGATAAGGATCCACTTCGCTACCGGGTTCATACTGGCAAAGTTATCCGCCACCACGCCCAGCCCGGGACCGAGGTTATTAAGCGTCGCCACAACAGAGGCGAATGCGGAGAAATCATCCACACCGGTAGCAATAATAGCCAGCATACTGACGATAAACACCAGCGCATAAGCAGAGAAGAAACCCCACACCGCTTCGAGAATACGTTCCGGCAGCGCACGATTCCCCAGTTTGATGCTGTAAACCGCATTCGGGTGAACCAGACGCTTCAGCTCGCGGTTGCCCTGTTTGAACAGCAGCAGTATACGAATGACCTTCAGGCCACCGCCCGTAGACCCGGCACAGCCCCCGATAAAGGCCGAGCAAAGCAAAAGCACCGGCAGGAACAGCGGCCAGCGCGCAATGCTGTCCGTGGTAAAGCCCGCCGTTGTCGCCATCGACACCACCTGGAAAAAGGCCTGGTTTAGTGTGGTCATGGCCGAGTTATAAACATCGTGGAACCAAAGCACCAGCGTACAGATGATCACCAGCGTCAACTGGACGCCAATAAACATGCGGAACTCCGGATCGCGCCAGTACACCTTCAGGCTTCGCCCACTCAGTAAAGAGAAGTGCAGACCGTAGTTACAACCGGAGATCAGCAGGAAGATAGCAATAATAGTGTTAATCGTCGGGCTGTCGAAGTAACCCACGCTGGCATCGTGCGTGGAGAACCCACCGATAGCGATAGTCGCAAAGCTGTGCCCGATGGCATCGAAAGCGGGCATTCCGGCAAACCACAGCGCCAGGGCGCAGGCGACCGTCAACAAGACATAAATCAGCCACAGGGTTTTTGCCGTCTCCGCAATACGCGGACGCATTTTGTTATCTTTTAGCGGGCCGGGCATTTCAGCCCTATAAAGCTGCATCCCACCGACGCCCAGAATGGGCAGGATAGCCACCGCCAGGACGATGATCCCCATACCGCCGAACCACTGCAGCATCTGGCGATAAAAGAGAATGGCATGTGGGAGAGAATCCAGCCCCACCAGCGTCGTCGCACCGGTAGTTGTTAAACCAGAGAACGATTCAAAGAATGCATCCGTGATGCTCAAATTGGGCTGTTCAGAGAAGATAAATGGGAGCGAACCGACGCTTCCCAGCACCGTCCAGAACAGCACGACGATCAGAAACCCTTCCCGAGATTTCAGCTCGCCTTTCTCACGACGGTTTGGCCACCAGAGCAGCGAGCCAATCGCTAGCGCGACAAAAAAGGTCTGGGTAAACGCACGCCCCGCGCCGTCCCGGTAGATAAGTGCCACCAGTCCTGGGAGAATCATCGTCCCGGAAAAAAGTATGACCAGCAGTCCAACGATTCGGGTTATGGCACGAAAATGCATCTCTGCCGCTTCCTTTGGTATTCAAAAAGTGAGGTGGGGATTATTCTTCAATCGGCAGCAATTGCAACGAACCACGACTAAAATCAGCGAGTTTTGCTGAAAAAGAGTCCAGTTCCGCCTGAGGAAGCGCCACGCGTAATTGCACCATCGCCTGGTAATCGCTGTGCACAATCACACCGTTAACGTGCTTCAGTAACGCTTCAATGCCCGAAAGCTGCGAGTACTCGCATACCAGAGTATATTCGGTAAGTGGCGTTTTGCGGGTGGTTATCAGCAGATTAAGTGCCTGCTGGACACCTCCACCGTAGGCTTTAACCAGCCCACCCGTGCCTAACAAAATGCCGCCGTAGTAGCGAACCACTACAGCGGTGATCTCGCCCACGCCGCTGCCCATCAGCTGCGAAAGCATAGGTTTACCGGCCGTGCCAGCCGGTTCACCGTCGTCAGAAAACCCCAGCTGTTGCGAATCGTCCGGCGGTCCTGCCACCCACGCCACGCAGTGGTGGCGTGCATCAGGATGCTCCGCGCGAACGGACTCGACAAACGCCTTTGCCGCCTCTACGCCGTCGGTGTGCGCCAGCAGCGTAATAAAGCGGCTTTTCTTGATTTCCTCAACAAAGGTGACCGGTTCAGCCGGTATCAGCCAGCTTTCCATCAGGCCAGCTTCAGGTCTCGCGTCATGTTCTCGACACCGTTCTCATGAATAACCACGTTATCTTCGATACGAATGCCGCCAAACGGTTTCAACGCGTCAATTTTTTCCCAGTTGAAGTGCTTGCTGAACTGCCCTTCACGCCACGGCGCCAGCAGGGATTCAATAAAGTAGATCCCCGGCTCGATGGTCAATACCATGCGCGGCTCAAGGATACGGGTGCAGCGCAGGTAAGGATATTTAGACGGTGCCGCCAGGTGCGTGCCGGTATCATCCTGCATGAAGCCCGCAACGTCGTGAACCTGCAGGCCCAGCGGGTGACCGATACCGTGCGGCATGAATGGCCCGGTCAGATCGTTTTCGACCATCGCCTCTTCGCTCATGTCTTTCACAATCTGATGCTTACGCAGCAGTTTAGCGATGCGCTGATGGAACTGGATGTGATAATCCACATAGCTGGTTCCGGCCTTCATGGTGCCAATCAGCGCCAGCTGTTCATCGTTCACGTCTTTAATCAGCTGCGCGAAATCGGTATCCCCATTCGCCGCCCAGGTACGGGTCAGATCGGCCGCATAGCCGTTATACTCTGCCCCTGCGTCCAGCAGGAAGCTGCGCATTTCCGACGGAACCTGGTGATCAAGTTTGGTGTAGTGAAGTACAGACGCATGCTCGTTCAGCGCGACGATGTTGCTGTACGGTACGTCGGTGTCGCGGTGACCGGTTGCGGTCAGGTAGGCAAGATTGATATCGAACTCGCTCATGCCCGACTGGAACGCTTCGTGCGCGGCACGGTGGCCATTCACCGCCGTTTTTTGCGCTTCACGCATGCAGTAAAGTTCGTAGTCGGTTTTATACGCGCGGTAATAGTGGAGATAATCCAGCACCCCTTTCGGATTGAGTTTATCCGCCGGAATATCCAGACCCAGCGCACGCTCTGGAACAGGGCCAATATAGCCGATGTTGCCACGCGCCGCAGGCAGCTGGCTGCCAATACCGTCCGCTTTTGGCAGGGCAATCACATCAATTTCTTCGGTCCAGAAAGAAGTCGGCAGCGGTTCCACGTTGTGCCAGTAATCCACCGGCAGATAGAACCACAGTTTCGGCTTGTTCACGCCATCCACCAGCAGCCAGCAATTTGGCACCTGTGTCACCGGCACCCAGGCTTTAAACTGCGGGTTGACCTTAAACGGATAAGCATGGTCATCAAGAAACGTGTTCATCAGCTCGCCGGAGTGGATTAGCAGGGCATCCAGCTTGAAGCGCGCTAGTACATCGCGGGTACGTTCCTGTAGGGTAACGATATGATTTTTATAAAGCGAAGCCAGTGAGTCCATCATTCTTCCTTTCGTTTTTTTGACCTCAAGTCATCGCATCTTAGCACACCTCACTCCGGCTGCGTGATTTCCACCGACCGTGATCAATGCAGCAATTTCTTAATGAGAAATTTGCATTTTATTAACATAAATTCCACACTCCGTCTCATCTGGTATGACCAGATCCACTTGCTGGATTCAGGAGACTGACATGCTTTACAAAGGCGACACCCTGTACCTCAACTGGCTGGAAGATGGCATTGCCGAACTGGTGTTCGATGCCCCCGGCTCAGTGAATAAGCTTGATACCGCGACGGTGGCCAGTCTTGGCCAGGCGCTGGATGTTCTTGAAAAACAACCTGAATTAAAAGGGCTGCTGCTGCGTTCGAACAAAGCGGCCTTTATTGTCGGTGCCGATATCACCGAATTTCTCTCGCTTTTCCTGGTGCCTGAAGAACAGCTGAGCCAGTGGCTACACTTTGCCAACAGCGTCTTTAATCGTCTGGAAGATCTGCCTGTCCCAACGATCTCCGCCGTGAACGGCTACGCGCTGGGCGGCGGCTGTGAATGTGTATTAGCCACCGATTACCGTCTCGCCACGCCGGATCTGCGCATCGGCCTGCCGGAAACCAAGCTGGGCATCATGCCGGGCTTTGGCGGCTCCGTGCGTATGCCGCGCATGCTGGGTGCCGACAGCGCGCTGGAGATCATTGCCGCGGGTAAAGATGTCGGCGCAGAACAGGCGCAGAAAATCGGCCTGGTGGACGGCGTGGTTAAGCCTGAAAAACTGATTGAAGGTGCTATCGCCATCCTCCGTCAGGCCATCAATGGCGACCTCGACTGGAAAGCCAAACGCCAGCCGAAGCTGGAGCCGTTAAAGCTCAGCAAAATTGAAGCCACCATGAGCTTCACCATCGCTAAAGGCATGGTGATGCAGACGGCGGGTAAACACTACCCGGCGCCGATCACGGCGGTGAAAACCATTGAAGCCGCAGCCCGCTTCGGCCGCGACGAAGCCCTGAAGCTCGAAAATCAGAGCTTTGTCCCGCTGGCGCACACCAATGAAGCCCGCGCGCTGGTCGGTATCTTCCTTAACGATCAGTTCGTGAAAGGTAAAGCCAAACAGCTGACCAAAAACGTTGAGACGCCAAAACACGCGGCGGTGCTCGGTGCAGGCATTATGGGTGGCGGCATTGCTTACCAGTCGGCATGGAAAGGCGTGCCGGTGGTGATGAAGGACATCAACGAGAAATCCCTGACGCTCGGCATGACCGAAGCGGCCAAGCTGTTGAATAAACAGCTGGAGCGCGGAAAAATTGACGGGCTGAAGCTCGCAGGCGTGATCTCCACCATTCAGCCGGTGCTGGAGTACAGCGGTTTTGACCGTGTGGACGTGGTGGTTGAAGCGGTCGTTGAGAATCCGAAAGTCAAAAAAGCGGTGCTGGCCGAAACGGAAGACAAGGTTCGTCCAGGCACCGTGCTGGCTTCTAACACCTCCACTATTCCGATTGGCGAACTGGCGAGCGTGCTGAAGCGCCCGGAAAACTTCTGCGGCATGCACTTCTTCAACCCGGTACACCGTATGCCGCTGGTCGAAGTGATCCGTGGGGAAAAAACCTCTGACGAAACCATCGCCAAAGTGGTGGCGTGGGCGAGCAAGATGGGCAAAACCCCGATCGTGGTGAACGACTGCCCGGGCTTCTTCGTTAACCGCGTACTCTTCCCGTACTTTGCAGGCTTCAGCCAGCTGCTGCGCGACGGAGCGGACTTCCGCAAAATCGACAAAGTGATGGAAAAACAGTTCGGCTGGCCGATGGGCCCGGCGTATCTGTTGGACGTGGTCGGCATTGATACCGCCCATCACGCGCAGGCGGTAATGGCGGCAGGCTTCCCGCAGCGCATGCAGAAAGACTATCGCGACGCGATTGACGCGCTGTTCGACGCTAACCGCTTCGGTCAGAAAAACGGCCTGGGCTTCTGGCGCTATAAAGAAGACAGCAAAGGCAAACCGAAGAAAGAAGAAGATCCGGCGGTGGATGGCCTGCTGGCCGACGTCAGTCAGCCAAAACGCGACTTCACCGACGATGAAATCATCGCCCGCATGATGATCCCGATGATCAACGAAGTGGTGCGTTGCCTGGAAGAAGGCATCATCGCCAGCCCGGCAGAAGCGGATATGGCGTTGGTGTACGGCCTTGGCTTCCCTCCGTTCCACGGCGGCGCGTTCCGCTGGCTGGATACACTCGGCAGCGCCCGCTATCTCGATATGGTTCAGCAGTACCAGCACCTTGGCCCGCTTTATGAGGTGCCGGAAGGTCTGCGTAACAAAGCGCGCCATAACGAACCCTACTATCCAGCAGTTGAGCCAGCCCGTCCGGTTGGCGAGCTGAAAACGGCTTAAGGAGTCACAATGGAAAAGGTTGTCATTGTTGATGCGATTCGCACCCCGATGGGCCGTTCAAAAGGCGGCGCGTTCCGTAACGTGCGTGCGGAAGATCTCTCCGCACACCTGATGCGTAGCCTGCTGGCGCGTAACCCGGCGCTGGACCCAACAGCGCTGGACGATATCTACTGGGGCTGCGTGCAGCAGACCCTGGAGCAGGGCTTCAACATCGCCCGTAACGCGTCTCTGCTGGCGGAGATCCCGCACTCGGTTCCGGCAGTCACCGTCAACCGTCTGTGTGGTTCGTCCATGCAGGCGCTGCACGATGCGGCGCGCATGATCATGACCGGCGATGCGCAGGCCTGTCTGGTAGGCGGCGTTGAGCACATGGGTCACGTGCCGATGAGCCACGGGGTTGATTTCCACCCGGGCATGAGTCGTAACGTGGCGAAAGCCGCGGGGATGATGGGCCTGACCGCCGAGATGCTCTCCCGCCTCCATGGCATCAGCCGTGAAATGCAGGATGCCTTTGCCGCGCGCTCTCACGCTCGCGCCTGGGCCGCCACGCAGTCCGGTGCCTTTAAGAATGAGATCATCCCGACCGGCGGTCACGACGCAGACGGCGTACTGAAGCAGTTCAGCTACGACGAAGTCATCCGCCCGGAAACCACGGTCGAAGCGCTGTCTACCCTGCGCCCGGCATTCGATCCGGTCACCGGCACGGTAACGGCGGGAACGTCGTCCGCACTGTCCGACGGTGCCGCCGCGATGCTGGTGATGAGCGAAAGCCGCGCCCGCGAACTAGGCCTGACGCCACGCGCTCGCGTGCGTTCGATGGCGGTCGTCGGCTGCGATCCTTCCATCATGGGTTACGGCCCGGTTCCGGCCTCGAAGCTGGCACTGAAAAAAGCGGGCTTAACCGCCAGCGACATCGATCTGTTCGAGATGAACGAAGCCTTCGCCGCGCAGATCCTGCCGTGCATTAAAGATCTGGGGCTAATGGATCAGATCGACGAGAAGATTAACCTCAACGGCGGCGCGATCGCCCTCGGTCACCCGCTGGGCTGTTCCGGCGCGCGCATCAGCACGACGCTTATCAACCTGATGGAACGCAAAGATGCTCAGTTTGGTCTGGCAACAATGTGTATCGGGTTGGGTCAGGGTATCGCGACGGTATTTGAGAGAGTGTAATAAAAAAGCCGGGCTGCTTTTGCAGCCCGGCATGAGTTTAGTTGCCGTTCTTCCCGCCTGTCAGGGGCGGGTTTTTTGCATTACTGCAGCAGCGAAATATCCGCCACGCGCAGGAACAGCTCGCGCAGTTTCTCGAGCATTGAGAGACGGTTGATACGCAGATCTTTATCTTCCACGTTCACCATCACTTTCTCGAAGAAGGCGTCGATAACGTCACGCAGTTCCGCCAGCTCCACCAGCGCTTCCTGGTAGCGACCTTCCGCAAAGTACGGCTCGAGCTTGTCGCGCAGCACCACAACCTGCATCGCCAGGGCAATCTCTTCCGGCTCTTTCAGGGTTGCAGCGTTAACACGCTCGTTCAGCGTCTCGTCGGATTTCGCCAGGATATTGGATACACGCTTGTTGGCCGCAGCCAGGGCTGATGCCGCTTCCAGGGTACGGAAGTGGGACACCGCCTTCATGCGCGCATCGAAATCAGCCGGACGGGTCGGACGACGCGCCAGCACCGCCTGAATGGTGTCAACGGTGTAGCCTTCATCCTGATACCACGCGCGGAAACGACCGAGCATAAAGTCGATGACATCATCCACGACCTTCGCGTTGGTCAGCTTATCGCCGTACAGACGCACCGCTTCTTCAGTCAGGGTCTGCAGATCGAGGTTCAGGTTCTTCTCAACGATGATACGCAGCACGCCCAGCGCGGCACGACGCAGCGCGAACGGGTCCTTGTCGCCTTTTGGATGCTGGCCAATACCAAAGATACCCGCCAGGGTGTCCATCTTATCGGCAATCGCCACGGCGCAGGCAACCGGGTTGGACGGCAGATCGTCACCCGCAAAGCGCGGCTGATACTGCTCGTTCAGAGCCACAGCCACGTCTTCCGCTTCGCCATCGTGACGCGCGTAGTGCATGCCCATCACGCCCTGGGTGTCGGTAAATTCGAACACCATGTTGGTCATCAGGTCGCACTTGGACAGCAGGCCAGCACGCGTTGCGTGGTTGACGTCTGCACCGATTTCACGGGCGATCCAGCCGGACAGCTCCGCAATGCGGTCGGTTTTGTCGCGCAGCGTGCCCAGCTGCTGCTGGAACAGCACGGTCTGCAGGCGCGGCAGGTTATCTTCCAGACGCTTTTTACGGTCGGTATTGAAGAAGAACTCCGCATCCGCCAGACGTGGGCGCACCACTTTCTCGTTACCGGAGATAATCTGGATCGGATCTTTCGATTCGATGTTCGCCACGAAGATGAAGTTTGGCAGCAGCTTGCCGTCGTTGGCGTATACCGGGAAGTACTTCTGGTCACCCTTCATGGTGTAGACCAGCGCTTCAGCCGGAACGGCCAGGAATTTCTCTTCGAACTTCGCGGTCAGCACAACTGGCCATTCCACCAGAGAGGTCACTTCTTCCAGCAAGCTTTCGCTCAGGTCAGCGTTACCGCCAATCTGGCGTGCCGCTTCTTCCGCGTCCGCTTTGATTTTGGCTTTACGCTGTTCGTAGTCGGCAATGACTTTACCGCGCTCCAGCAGAATCTGCGGGTACTGGTCGGCATTGTCGATGGTGAACTCCGGCTCGCCCATAAAGCGGTGGCCGCGGATCACGCGATCGGACGCCACGCCCAGAATGGTGGCAGGAATAACGGCATCGCCCAGCAGCAGGGTCACGGTGTGAACCGGACGCACGAAGTGCACGTCGGACGCGCCCCAGCGCATCAGCTTAGGAATTGGCAGCTTAGCCAGTGAGGTCGCGATCATGTCCGGCAGCAGCGCTTCCGCGCTTTCGCCTTTCACATGTGCACGATACAGCAGCCACTCGCCTTTGTCGGTGGTCAGACGCTCGGCCTGGTCAACGGTGATGCCGCAACCACGCGCCCAACCTTCTGCCGCTTTGCTCGGTTTGCCTTCCGCGTCGAACGCCTGAGCAATGGCCGGGCCACGTTTTTCCACTTCACGATCAGGCTGAGACGCCGCCAGATTTGCCACTTTCAGCGCCAGACGACGCGGTGCAGCAAACCATTCAATTTTACCGTGTGCCAGGCCAGCGTTATCCAGCTCGGCGGTCACGTTCGCAGCAAAAGACTCAGCCAGGCTGCGCAGGGCTTTTGGTGGCAGCTCTTCGGTGCCGATTTCCACCAGGAAAGTTTTTTCAGACATGGCCGCCTCTTATTTGTTTCGGTTGCACATCGGGAAGCCAAGGGCTTCACGGGACGCATAGTAAGCTTCTGCAACGGCTTTGGTCAGGGTACGAATACGCAGAATGTAGCGCTGACGTTCAGTCACGGAGATGGCTTTGCGGGCGTCCAGCAGGTTGAAGCTGTGGGCGGCCTTCAGAATACGCTCGTAGGCAGGCAGCGGCAGCGGAGTCTCCAGCGCCAGCAGCTGCTGCGCTTCTTTCTCGTACTGCTCGAAGCAGGTGAACAGGAAGTCCACGTCCGCGTATTCGAAGTTATAGGTGGATTGCTCCACTTCGTTCTGATGGAACACGTCACCGTAGGTGGTTTTACCCAGCGGGCCGTCGCTCCAGACCAGGTCATAAACGCTGTCTACGCCCTGAATATACATGGCCAGACGTTCCAGACCGTAGGTGATTTCACCGGTGATTGGTTTACATTCCAGACCGCCAACCTGCTGGAAGTAAGTGAACTGCGTCACTTCCATGCCGTTCAGCCACACTTCCCAGCCCAGACCCCAGGCACCCAGCGTTGGGTTTTCCCAGTTATCTTCCACGAAACGAATGTCGTGAATGGTCGGGTCCATACCCAGCTCTTTCAGCGACCCGAGGTACAGTTCCTGAATGTTGTCTGGTGATGGCTTAATCACCACCTGGAACTGATAGTAGTGCTGCAGACGGTTCGGGTTTTCGCCGTAACGGCCATCGGTAGGACGACGGGAAGGCTGCACATACGCGGTCGCCATTGGCTCCGGCCCCAACGCGCGTAAGCTGGTCATTGGGTGCGAGGTGCCTGCGCCAACTTCCATGTCCAAAGGTTGAACAATGGTGCAGCCCTGACGAGCCCAGTAATCCTGTAAGGTCAGGATCAGGCCCTGGAAGGTCTTGGTATCAAACTTTTGCATAGTATTTCGTGCTGGATACGTGTGGTTTTAAATGGAAGGGATCAGTATACCCGCTGGCTGCAAGATATACAGTACGAAACGGGGTTGTTTAAGATAAATTGGGGAATAAGGCGCACAGCCAGAACGCCAGGGCATTGTGGCTGCTGATTATACGAGCAGATTAGCGCATCGAGAGATGTAAAAACTGGCCGTCCGCGTCAAAAGAACAGACAAAGCCTTCTTTACGCGCAGTATAGCCTTTTAGCTCATAGCTCCCCTGAAAGCGCTCAAATCCGTTAACCGTAATTTTCTGCACCTCGGAATTATAGCGGTGAGCCGCCTGGTCTTTGCAGAGCTGCTCCATATTCAGCGAACGTTCAGGGCTGATTTTCCCCTGCTGTGCTTTTTGTTCAGGCACGTCCTGCGAGGCGCTGCACCCCGCCAGTATGAGTAGCAGAAAGAGTGACGCCACACGCTTCATCATCATTTTTATTACCGCCCTGGTCAGTGGCTGTTATTTTTAATATCAACGCTTTTATAGATTATGGTGCGTCATTCTGCGAATCTCGCGCTCCTCGTACAAGTTACGCGAGTTAAACTCAGAATTTTCCAAGGGAAGACTTTACCCTAATCGCAGTCACACTCTATTTACAGGGAATAAGAGGAACTGATGTCGTCAAAAATTAACTGGATTGATAACCTGCGAGGAATAGCCTGTCTGATGGTGGTGATGATCCACACGACGACGTGGTACGTCACGAACGCGCACAGCATCAGCCACGTTAACTGGGATATCGCTAATATACTTAACTCCGCTTCCCGCGTGAGTGTACCGCTGTTCTTTATGATTTCCGGCTTTCTCTTCTTTGGCGAACGCAGTGCACAACCGAGGCATTTTATCCGCATCGCGTCATGCCTGGGTTTCTACAGCGTCGTAGCGCTGCTCTATATCACGCTTTTCACCTCAATTAACGCCGAACTTTCGCTGAAAAACGTGCTGCAAAAACCGATCTTCTATCACCTGTGGTTCTTCTTCGCCATTATCGTTATCTACCTGGTTTCCCCGCTGATACAGGTGAAGAACGTCAGCGGGAAAATGCTCCTGGCCCTGATGGTAGTGATTGGCGTGGTGGCAAACCCCAATACCGTCTCGCAGAAAATTGACGGATTTGAGTGGTTGCCGGTGAACCTCTATATCAACGGCGATACCTTCTACTACGTGCTTTACGGCATGCTGGGGCGCGCTATTGGCATGATGGATACACAAAAACGGAGTATGAACTGGCTTTGTGGAGCGCTATTTATCATCGGTGTGATCGTGATTTCGCGCGGTACGCTTTATGAGCTGAAGTGGCGCGGGAATTTTGCCGATACCTGGTATCTGTACTGCGGCCCGATGGTCTTTATCTGCGCCGTCTCCCTGCTGATACTCGTCAAAAATACGCTGAATGCACGCCCGCTTCCCGTGGTGGGATTCATTTCACGCCACTCGCTGGGGATTTACGGTTTTCATGCGCTGGTGATCCACGCTCTTCGCACGCGTGGGATTGAGCTCAAAAGCTGGCCGCTGCTGGATATTATCTGGATTTTTGCCGCCACGCTGGTCGTGAGCTTATTGCTGTCGATGCTGTTGCAAAAAATAGATACCCGTCGCTTCGTTAGTTAGCGATTCGCTGCCGGGCACGGTGGAACTGGCGCGGGGAGGAAAACCCTGCCGCCAGCGACGCCTGCTCCACCCCACGCCCCTGCAATAACCACTGTTCGGCCACGGCCAGACGCAATTGCTCAAGGTAATCCCGAACGCTTATACCTAAATGTTCCTGAAAAAGCCGGGTCAGATGGCGTGGGCTGACGTGCGCCTGCGCAGCGATATCCGGTATCTGCCACGCTTTTTGCGGCTCAGCGGTAAGGGCGTCCTGCGCGCGGTGGATCGCCGGGTGAAGATGATTGCGGAAGCGTAACCAGGGTGAAAGCTGCGGATCGTCCCCGGAGCGGCGGAACCAGACCACCATCTCACGCGCGACGGCCAGGGCTTTTTCTGGCCCACAAAGGCGGTTAATCATATGCAGCGCCAGATCGATACCCGACGTGATCCCTGCGCTGGTCCAGATATTCTCGTCCTGCACGAAAATCCGGTTCTCTTTAATCGTCGCCGTGGGGGCTGCGGCGCGTAAGCGGCTAATGACGTCATGATGCGTGGTGCACTGCCGGTTATTCAACAAGCCCGACTTTGCCGCCAGCAACGCGCCAGAACAGACGCACATCACGGCGATGTCCTGGCGCTGGATCTGCGGCTGCAGGCGCATCAGCCAGTGCTGAATCTGCTGCGCCAGAGGGGTTGAGAACTGAACGTGGGAGTCGCTGACTCCCGGTAGCACAAGCAAACTCCCTTCTGGCAGACGTTCCGGCAGCGGCTGAATGCCGCTCATCGTCAGGCCAATCGACGTCTGAACGTCAGGCTGCGGGCCAATGTAATGCAGGCGAAACGCGTCGCCCGCCAGCACAAAGGTTTCTGCCGGGCCGGTCATGTCTAATGACAGCACCCCGGGCAACATAACGAACCAGACGTCGATGCTCATTACAGTGACTCCAGCGTCTCCGCTACCGTTTTAATCTCGGCAAAACGCCCGGCCAGCACCGTCTCGGTACGATGACGCAGTTCGTCAGCGCTGAGGGTAATTCCGTTGTACGTCATCGGGAACGTCAGCGTAGCCTCGCTCACAAAGGTCACAGCATAGCCCAGATCGGAGGCCACACGTGCGGTAGTTTCACAACATTGTTCAGTGCGAATGCCGCAGATTATCAGTCGGTTGATATCACGCTCGCGCAGCCAGCGGTCGAGCCCGGTGTCCGTGAAGGCATTATGGACGTGTTTCTGGAAAACCACATCCGGCTGATGACGTAAAAAGGCCATCGGTTTGACATAGCCGCTTTCCAGGGTGAAGGGACCGTCTTCATCTACATGAAAAATATCAACGACCGGAATATTTCGCGACTGGCAGCCTTCAATCAGCCCCAGCATGGCCTGCTGAAAGGCAGGAATATCGGCCTCCTGCCAGTACATGCGATGATGAAATGACTGCTGAGTGTCAATATTGATTAATGCGGTGCGGGACATGATGGAACTCCTCGTCAGTGGGTATGACCTTATCCTGACGAGGAAACACAGGCACGAACAGACCAAAAAAGGACATCGTCATGCCTCTATCAGACAATCGTTTTATGACATCAACGGCAGCAGCTGCTGGTAGATCCTGCGGAACACATCACGCCTTTCCGCGTAGCGCGAATGACGTGCTGCGTCAGGAAGATGCGTTTGCTCAAGCGCCAGCTGTGGCAGCAACTGTGCGAGCGGTTTGTCAGGGTTCGCGGCTATCTGTGCCAGCCGTGCAGCGCCAAGCGCAGGCCCGACGTCGCCCCCGGTGCGATAATCAAGCTGTAACCCGCTAATGTCAGACAGCATCTGCCGCCAGTAACTGCTGCGCGCGCCGCCGCCAATGAGCGTAATGCTTGATGGCTTCAGCCCACAATCATGTACGACGTCCATCCCATCCGCCAGCGCATACCCGACGCCCTCCAGTACCGCACGCGCCAGTTCAGCCGGGCCATGTTGATGAGTTAAACCGAAAAACACCCCTTTCGCTTCCGGGTTGTTGTGCGGCGTACGCTCGCCGGAAAGATAGGGTAAAAACCAGACGGCACCGGCATTTTCATCCGCCTGCTGCGCGGCTTCGATAAACGCAGGGACATCGGCCATTCCGGTCAGCTTCGCTGCCCAGTCGAGGCAGGATGCCGCACTCAGCATCACCGACATCAAATGCCATTTCCCCGGCAGGGCATGACAGAAACTGTGGACCGCGCTTTCAGGGTTGCTGCGATAACCGTCGCTGACGGCAAAATAGACGCCGGAGGTTCCCAGCGAGAGCATCGCCTGCCCTGCCTCCACCATCCCGACACCGACAGCGCCCGCCGCGTTGTCGCCGCCGCCAGCTACCACAGGTACGGCAGGCATATTCCAGCGTTCAGCAATGGAGGACTGCAATGTGCCGGTGACCTCGCTGCCTTCGAAGAGCGCAGGCATATGGTCACGAGTCAGATGGCAGGCATCCAGCATCGCCTCGCTCCAGTCGCGTTTCGCCACATCGAGCCACATTGTGCCCGCCGCGTCAGACATATCACTGGCGAAATCACCCGTCATGCGAAAACGCAGATAATCTTTCGGGAGCAGAACTTTCGCTACCTGACGGAAAATCTCAGGTTCATGGCGCTGTACCCACAAGAGTTTTGGTGCGGTGAAGCCTGGCATCATCTGGTTGCCGGTGATGTCACGAGAGGTCGGTACGCGTTCTTCAAGAAGCGCGCACTCTTCTGCACAGCGACCGTCGTTCCAGAGGATCGCTGGACGCAACACGCGGTGCTGGCTGTCCAGCAGCGTTGCGCCGTGCATTTGTCCGGCAATCCCCAGCGCTTTTACGTCACGGAGACTGTGCTGCGCGCCTAAGGCTGTGATTGCGCGATCCGTCGCCAGCCACCACTGCTCCGGGTCCTGTTCAGACCACAGCGGATGCGGACGTGAAACCTGCAGTTTTTCCGTCTGCGTGGCTAACACGTCGCCCTGTTCGCTTAACAGGATGGCTTTCACACCCGATGTGCCAAGATCGATCCCGATATACATTGTGGTGACTCCTTTGACAGAAATGCCCGGTGGCGCTGCGCTTACCGGGCCTGCATGCTGTTATTTATCGAACAGGTAATGATTGACCAGGTTTTCCAGCAGTTCCTGGTGTCCGCTCTGATGCTGCGGTGCCAGTTGATGCTGTTCAGCGTACTTCGCGATCTCACCAAGCGATAACTGGCCTTTCAAAATTTGCTGACCCAGCTCACTGTTCCAGCCGCTATAACGCTTCGCCACGCGTTTATCCAGCTCACCGTCTTCAATCATTCGGGCGGCGATTTTCAGCGCCAGCGCCATGGTGTCCATCGCGCCAATATGACCGTAGAACAGGTCGTACTTATCGGTGCTTTGACGACGCACTTTGGCGTCAAAATTCAGACCGCCGGTGGTGAAGCCCCCCGCTTTGATGATTTCGTACATCACCAGCGCATTCTCTTCCACGCTGTTCGGGAACTGGTCGGTGTCCCAGCCCAGCTGTGCATCACCACGGTTTGCATCCACAGAACCAAAGATGCCCAGCGCAATGGCGGACGCAATTTCGTGATGGAAAGAGTGGCCCGCAAGCGTAGCGTGGTTAGCCTCAATGTTCACTTTGATCTCTTTTTCCAGACCAAATTGTTTCAGGAAGCCGTACACGGTTGCGACGTCATAATCGTACTGATGCTTGGTCGGCTCTTGCGGCTTAGGTTCAATCAGCAGCGTACCGCGGAAACCAATTTTGTGTTTATGCTCGACAACCATCTGCATAAAGCGACCAATCTGCTCACGCTCCTGGCGCAGATCGGTGTTCAGCAGGGTTTCGTACCCTTCACGGCCGCCCCACAGCACATAGTTCTCGCCGCCCAACTGATGCGTGGCGTTCATCGCCGTCACCACCTGTGTGGCCGCCCAACTGAACACTTCGGGATCCGGATTCGTTGCCGCGCCCGCGCCATAGCGAGGGTTAGTAAAGCAGTTTGCCGTGCCCCACAGCAGCTTCACGCCGCTCTGCTGCTGTTTTGCCGCCAGCACGTCCACCATCTGCGCGAAGTTGTTCAGATACTCTTTCAGCGACGCGCCTTCCGGAGAGACATCCACATCGTGGAAGCAGTAGTACGGCACGTTCAGCTTGTGGAAGAATTCAAACGCGACATCCGCTTTACGCTTCGCCAGTTCGATGGCTTCGCCAGGCTGTTGCCATGGACGGTCAAAAGAACCCACACCGAACATATCGGCACCATTCCAGCAGAACGTATGCCAGTAACAGGCGGCAAAGCGCAGATGATCTTCCATGCGCTTACCCAGCACCAGCTCGTCCGGGTTGTAGTGACGAAATGCTAAAGGATTGGTCGTTTTCGTGCCTTCGTAACGAACGCGATCGAGTTGGTCGAAATAAGCTTGCATATTGAGCTCCATAATCAGGGTATGCGGCGAGTCGTAGATACAGGAGTAATAGTGAATACACATTCCGGCTTGCTCAATTACGTTATTTCACACTGCTATTGAGAGAATGCACAACTGTGCGCTGGCTCGCAAAATAATGCGCAGACAAACTATTTTTCGGTGCAGATTCCAGAATCAAATGTAATTAATAAGTTACGTATTTTAAAATCCGATCGCGGTCATAAATTCAGAAATAAACCAAATATCATAATGAGAAGATAAAAATCTGTAATTGCCAGCGGGCCTTTCCACGTTAAAAATTTGCTGCGTCTCAGCAGTGAATGTTTCTTTTATCTCAGCGACACATCCCCTACAAAAAGGCCTAATAATTATGAAGATAAAGAACCTGTCCCTTACACTCTGTACTACTCTCCTGCTTGCAAGCTTTGCCGGGCATGCCAAAGAGGTGAAAATCGGCATGGCCATTGACGACCTGCGCCTGGAGCGCTGGCAAAAAGATCGCGATATTTTTGTAAAAAAAGCAGAATCTCTCGGCGCAAGCGTGTTTGTTCAGTCGGCTAACGGCAACGAAGAAACGCAAATGTCGCAAATTGAGAATATGATCAACCGTGGCGTCGATGTCCTGGTCATTATCCCGTATAACGGCCAGGTATTAAGTAACGTGGTGAAAGAAGCCAAACAAGAAGGCATAAAAGTATTGGCCTATGACCGCATGATTAATAACGCAGACATTGATTATTATATTTCGTTCGACAACGAAAAAGTGGGTGAATTACAAGCCAAAAGCCTGGTCGATAAAGTGCCTCAAGGGAATTATTTCCTGATGGGTGGTTCGCCAGTGGATAACAACGCCAAACTGTTCCGCGAAGGGCAAATGAAAGTCCTTAAACCGTACATCGACAACGGGAAAATTAAAGTGGTTGGCGATCAGTGGGCTGATGGTTGGCTCCCTGAAAACGCGCTAAAAATCATGGAAAACGCGCTGACGGCCAACAACAACAAAATTGATGCAGTCGTGGCCTCTAACGATGCCACCGCTGGCGGCGCGATTCAGGCCCTGAGCGCCCAGGGGCTGGCTGGCAAAGTCGCTATCTCCGGACAGGATGCCGATCTCGCCGGGGTAAAACGCATCATTGCTGGCACCCAAACCATGACGGTTTACAAGCCCATCACCGAACTTGCGAATACGGCGGCTGAAATTGCCGTTGAGCTGGGTC
Organism: Enterobacter sp. ENT02; assembly: GCF_019219165.1. Classification (NCBI taxonomy): domain Bacteria; kingdom Pseudomonadati; phylum Pseudomonadota; class Gammaproteobacteria; order Enterobacterales; family Enterobacteriaceae; genus Enterobacter; species Enterobacter sp. ENT02. Next base: position 55,848 of record NZ_JAHUWD010000013.1, on the reverse strand, counting down.
AGGGTCAACAGCCTAAATCTGACGCGACGTTAAACAACGGACTCAAAGATGTTCCGGCCCGTCTGCTCACCCCGATTGAAGTCAATAAAGAGAATATTGACGCCACTGTCATTAAAGACGGTTTCCACAAGAAGAGTGAACTGTAATCCCGCGCTGCCCCTGCCCGGCAGGGGCGCACCGGTCTGTCCTGTTCTCCCTCAGGTCACGTGGAGCAGTTATGTCTTATTTACTAGAAATGAAGAGCATCACCAAAGCCTTTGGCGCGGTGAAAGCGGTCGATAACGTGAGCCTGCGGCTAAACCCTGGCGAAGTGGTCTCGCTGTGCGGTGAAAACGGTTCAGGCAAGTCGACGCTGATGAAAGTGCTGTGCGGGATCTATCCACATGGCAGCTATGAGGGTGAAATCGTCTTTGCTGGTGAGGTCATTCAGGCCACACACATTCGCGATACGGAACGTAAAGGTATCGCCATTATTCATCAGGAACTGGCACTGGTGAAGCACCTCACCGTGCTGGAAAATATCTTCCTGGGGGCTGAAATCTCACGTCACGGCGTACTGGATTACGACACCATGACGCTGCGCTGTGAAAAGCTGCTGGCGCAGGTGAGCCTCAGCATTTCACCGGATACCCGCGTGGGGGATCTTGGCCTGGGGCAGCAGCAGTTGGTCGAAATCGCCAAAGCCCTGAACAAGCAGGTAAGACTGCTGATCCTCGATGAGCCAACGGCCTCGCTCACTGAACAGGAAACCGCTGTTCTGCTCAATATCATCCGCGATCTGCAAAACCACGGTATCGCCTGCATCTATATTTCGCACAAGCTTAATGAGGTGAAAGCCATTTCGGACACCATCTGCGTGATCCGCGACGGGCAACACATCGGCACGCGTGAAGCGGAGGGCATGAGTGAAGATGACATCATCACCATGATGGTAGGGCGCGAACTCACTGCGCTCTATCCGAACGAACCCCACGCTGTGGGAGACGAAATCCTGCGCGTGGAAAATCTCACTGCATGGCATCCCGTGAATCGCCATATCAGGCGAGTTAACGACGTCTCCTTTTCCCTTCACCGCGGTGAAATCCTTGGCATTGCGGGTTTAGTGGGCGCAGGTCGAACCGAAGCCGTGCAGTGCCTGTTTGGCGTGTGGCCCGGACGCTGGGAAGGCAGCATTTACATCGATGGTCAGCCGGTAAAAATCGACAACTGCCAGCAGGCGATTGCCCATGGCATTGCTATGGTGCCAGAAGATCGCAAAAAAGACGGCATCGTGCCGGTAATGGCGGTCGGGAAAAACATCACGCTGGCGGCGCTAAACCAGTTCTCTGGCGCCCTGACGAGCCTGGACGACGCTGCCGAGCAGCAGTGTATTCTTCAGTCACTCGCCAGGCTCAAGGTCAAAACCTCCTCCCCGGAACTGGCCATTGGACGCCTCAGCGGGGGGAACCAGCAAAAGGCGATTCTGGCGCGCTGCCTGCTTCTCAACCCGCGAATTTTAATCCTGGATGAACCGACTCGCGGGATTGATATCGGCGCGAAGTATGAAATCTACAAGCTAATTAATCAGCTTGTGCAGCAAGGCATTGCCGTCATTGTCATCTCATCTGAATTACCTGAAGTGCTCGGCCTGAGCGACCGCGTGTTGGTTATGCACGAGGGGAAACTGAAAGCCAATCTGATTAACCAGAACCTGACGCAAGAACAGGTGATGGAAGCCGCCTTAAGGAGCGAACGTCATGTCGAAAAGCAATCCGTCTGATATCAAAGTCGCTGTGCCGACACCCGGCGCGTTCGCGGGGCTGAAAGCGCTAAACCTGCAGGTCTTCGTGATGATCGCGGCGATTATCGCCATCATGCTGTTCTTTACCTGGATGACCGATGGCTCCTATTTGAGTGCTCGTAATATCTCTAACCTTCTGCGCCAGACTGCCATCACCGGCATTCTGGCCGTGGGCATGGTGTTTGTGATTATCTCAGCGGAGATTGACCTGTCGGTCGGGTCGATGATGGGCCTGCTCGGCGGCGTGGCGGCGATATTTGATGTCTGGCTCGGCTGGCCGCTGCCGCTCACCATTGTCGTGACGCTGGCGCTGGGTCTGGTACTGGGGGCGTGGAACGGGTGGTGGGTTGCCTACCGTAAGGTGCCGTCATTCATCGTCACCCTGGCCGGGATGCTGGCCTTCCGTGGGATTCTGATTGGCATCACCAACGGTACCACCGTCTCTCCCACCAGCGCGTCTATGTCGCAAATTGGGCAGAGCTACCTCTCTGATGGCATCGGTTTTACGATCGGCGTGGTGGGCATGATGGCCTTCATCGCATGGCAGTGGCGCGGCCGTATGCGCCGTCAGGCGCTGGGGCTGGCTTCTCCGGCATCGACCTCCGTGGTCGGTCGTCAGGCGCTCACCGCCGTGATTGTGCTGGGTGCCATCTGGCTGCTGAACGATTACCGCGGTGTCCCGACGCCCGTTCTGCTGCTGGCGCTCCTGCTGCTGGGCGGCATGTTTATGGCGACGCGCACTGCGTTTGGTCGTCGTATTTATGCCATTGGCGGTAATCTTGAGGCGGCACGTCTGTCAGGGATCAACGTCGAACGCACCAAACTCGCTGTCTTTGCCATCAACGGCCTGATGGTGGCGATTGCAGGGCTGATCCTCAGCTCACGTCTGGGGGCCGGTTCACCGTCGGCAGGAAACATTGCCGAGTTGGATGCCATCGCTGCGTGTGTCATCGGCGGGACCAGTCTCGCAGGCGGTGTCGGCAGCGTGGCAGGTGCGGTGATGGGCGCATTTATTATGGCTTCGCTGGATAACGGGATGAGCATGATGGACGTCCCAACGTTTTGGCAGTATATCGTGAAGGGAGCGATTCTTTTGCTGGCAGTCTGGATGGACTCTGCAACCAAGCGACGTGCCTGAGAACAGTATTGTTACTTATTTGGGAAAGTGAGCCATGTTTGAAAAGCGTCACCGCATTACGTTGTTATTCAATGCCAACAAAGCCTACGACCGTCAGGTGGTTGAAGGGGTTGGTGAATATTTGCAGGCGTCGCAATCCGAGTGGGATATTTTCATTGAAGAAGATTTCCGCACCCGTCTGGAGAACATCAAAGACTGGCTGGGCGATGGCGTTATCGCTGACTATGACGATCCCGTCATTGAGCAATTGCTAAGAGACGTCGTCGTTCCCATTGTGGGCGTCGGCGGCTCGTATCATTCGCCCGATCACTATCCACCAGTCCACTACATCGCAACCGATAACCATGCGCTGGTCGAGGCCGCTTTTCTCCATTTAAAAGAGAAAGGCGTGCATCGCTTTGCGTTTTACGGGTTGCCCTCTTCAAGCGGCAAACGGTGGGCGGTAGAGCGCGAGCATGCGTTCTGCCAACTGGTCGCAAAGGAGAAATATCGTGGTGTGGTGTATCAGGGGCTGGAAACCGCACCGGAAAACTGGCAACACGCGCAAAACCGCCTGGCGGACTGGCTGCAAACGCTGCCGCCCCAGACAGGGATTATTGCGGTAACAGATGCTCGTGCGCGCCACGTGCTGCAGGTCTGCGAACATTTGCATATTCCGGTGCCTGAAAAGCTGTGCGTAATTGGTATCGATAACGAAGAGTTAACCCGCTATTTGTCTCGCGTGGCGCTCTCCTCTGTCGCGCAGGGAACCCGTCAAATGGGCTATCAGGCCGCGAAGCTCCTGCACCGCCTGCTGGACAACGAAGCCTTGCCGCTTCAGCGCCTGCTGGTTCCGCCTGTGCGTGTCGTCGAACGCCGCTCAACCGATTATCGTTCCTTAAGCGACCCGGCCGTTATTCAGGCAATGCACTACATTCGCAACCACGCCTGCAAAGGCATTAAGGTGGATCAGGTGCTGGATTCGGTCGGCATTTCTCGCTCAAACCTGGAAAAACGCTTTAAAGAGGAAGTGGGTGAAACTATTCACGCCGTTATTCATGCGGAAAAACTGGAGAAAGCGCGCAGCCTGCTGATCTCCACGTCGCTTTCCATCAATGAAATTTCACAAATGTGCGGCTACCCGTCGCTGCAGTATTTCTACTCGGTTTTCAGAAAGGAGTATGAGACCACGCCGAAGGAGTACCGGGAGCGGTATAGCGAAGTGATGATCTAAAAAGCAAAACGCCTTCCGAAGGAAGGCGTTTTTTGGGAATTACATATGCGCGGCAATTAAGCGCTGGTTATCCTGGTACATCGCAAACAGATAGTTGTTATAGCGCTGCCCCTGGGTGGAATAACCTTTCAGCTTGTGGATCATCGTACTGGCCGTCACTTCCTGATCCGCTTTCCGCAGCTGGGCGCGAGACTTACGGAACGAAGAGTAGGCCGGATGCGTGTTCAGATTCACGACATAGGCATTCACGGAATCTTTGACCGATTCAAACTGCGAGTAGCCTTTCACTTTACCGGGAGCATTGTTACAACGCCCTTTCACGCATTTCATGCCGAAAAGATTGTTGTTATTGCGCGCCAGCTTCGAGGTACCCCAACCGCTTTCAGCGGCGGCCATCGTTGCCACCATGCTGCCCGGAATGATGTCTACACGCTCCAGAAGTGAATTCCACGGCACACGACGCGTGTTGCCATTCCATTTCACCTTGTAGCGTTTTGAAATCTCTTTCAGGCGCGTGCGCTCAGACGGCGACCAGCGGCTATCGTACTGTTTTGAGATCAGCCAGTTACGATCCGCAGTAATCGCGGCATTTTGACTCGTGATGTAAGGCATTACCGTCCGGAGAAACGCTTTTTTTCTTGGTGTTCCGGAAGGGTATTTTCGCAAATCAGGAAGTGAACTACTCTTTGCACTATTGCGAGAATACTCTTGTTTACTGCTAACCTTACTACTTGTCGTCTTTATTACGTGGGCTTTCTTACTCGTTGTATCCGTGTGCGTCTTCGCAAGCACCTCACCCGAAAATGCCATGGTGAGTAACATGAGTATCGCAGCCCCATATCGTCGAATGGGAGTCGATATCATTAGGTCTCCTGGTCGGATGTAATCATCCCAACACCTTATTTTTTTCACAAATTTGAGAGCGGAATCTCAAATCATATCAAAAATAGTCTTCCAGAGCACGTATAGAAATAGTCCAAATCCGAAACTATGTCACCTGAAACATGCTCACTAAAGCATCAATTCTGAAAAAATGTGTGCGATATCGCAGATAACTGCCTAATTTTGCGCGGGATCACTCATCCCTTCGCGTCCTCCTGGCAGAAACCGTCGGAGGAGGAGTTTTTCCTCAGTACCCGGTGGCACACTGGTCAAAAAAGCCGCGACAGGAAAATGGAATGAAACGCACCGCACTGGCTCTCCTGATGTTACCCGCACTCGCACATGCAGACTGGTCATCGCCGGGATTTAGCGCATTTCGCGCGGAAGGAACCGGGGTCTTCACCAGCCAGGCAAAGCTCGCGAAGGGTACCCGTCCTTTAACAGTGAGTTTTGACAACACGTGCTGGCAGCCTACGGGCTCCATAAAACTCAATGAGATGCTGTCGCTCAAGCACTGTGAGGGCACACCGCCCCAGTGGCGGCTATTCCGTGACGGTGATTATCAGATGCGTGTCGATACCCGCTCCGGGACGCCAACACTGATGCTGACTATTCAGAGTACAACGGAGCAACCTGTCGCGAATGTCGCCCGTCAGTGTCCAACGTGGGACGGCAAACCTTTGACGCTGGAGGTAAGCAGTACCTTCCCTGAAGGCACGGTGGTGCGTGATTTCTACAGCAAACAGACGGCGACGGTGCAGAACGGCAAAATCACCCTACAGCCTGCCGCCAACAGCAACGGCCTGCTGCTGCTTGAGCGTGCCGAAACCGACAAGCCCGCGCCCTTCAGTTGGCAAAACGCCACCGTCTATTTCGTGCTGACCGACCGCTTTGTGAATGGCGACCCGAGCAACGACAACAGCTATGGCCGTCATAAAGACGGCATGCAGGAGATCGGCACCTTCCACGGCGGCGATCTCAAGGGGCTTACCGGCAAGCTCGACTACCTGCAGCAATTGGGCGTCAACGCGCTGTGGATAAGCTCCCCGCTGGAGCAAATCCACGGCTGGGTGGGCGGCGGAACCAAAGGTGATTTCCCTCACTACGCCTATCACGGTTACTACACGCAGGACTGGACGAAGCTCGATGCCAACATGGGCACCGAAGATGACCTGCGCCAGCTTGTTGACGAAGCGCACAAGCGCGGTATCCGTATTCTGTTTGATATCGTCATGAACCACGTTGGCTACGCGACCCTTGCAGACATGCAGGAGTACCAGTTTGGCGCGCTGTATCTGCAGGGTGATGAGCTGAAGAAAACGCTGGGTGAACGCTGGACGGACTGGAAACCCGGCGCGGGCCAAAGCTGGCACAGCTTTAACGACTACATCAACTTTAGCGACAAAGCCGCATGGGAAAAATGGTGGGGCAAGAAATGGATCCGCACCGACATTGGTGATTACGACAACCCGGGCTTCGACGATTTGACCATGTCGCTGGCCTTCCTGCCGGATCTGAAAACGGAATCGACGACCCCGTCAGGTTTGCCGAACTTCTATCAACACAAGCCCGACACCGGCGCGAAAGCGATGACGAATTTCACGCCGCGGGATTACCTGACCCACTGGCTCAGCCAGTGGGTTCGTGACTACGGTATCGACGGCTTCCGGGTTGATACCGCAAAGCACGTTGAACTCGACGCATGGCAGCAGCTGAAAGATCAGGCAGGCCAGGCACTGGCAGCGTGGAAAGCGGCCAACCCAGATAAAAAACTCGACAATGCGCCCTTCTGGATGACCGGCGAAGCATGGGGCCACGGCGTGATGCAGAGCGATTATTACCGCCACGGTTTCGACGCAATGATCAACTTTGACTATCAGGAGCAGGCGGCGAAAGCGGTGGACTGTCTGGCTGATATCGATATGACGTGGCAGCAGATGGCGGAGAAACTGCAAAGCTTCAATGTGCTGAGCTATCTCTCGTCACACGATACGCGACTGTTCCGCGAAGGAGGCCAGCGCGCGGCGGAGCTGCTAATGCTGGCGCCGGGCAGCGTGCAAATTTACTACGGCGATGAATCTGAACGTCCGTTCGGCCCAACAGGCTCCGACCCGCTTCAGGGCACACGCTCGGACATGAACTGGCAGGACGTGACGGGCAAACAGGCCTTAACCGTCGCTCACTGGCAAACTCTGGGTCAGTTCCGCGCCCGTCACCCGGCGATTGGTGAAGGCAAGCAAACCACGCTGTCACTGAAGGAAGGCTACGGCTTCGTGCGCGAGCACAAGGGCGATAAAGTGATGGTGGTATGGGCGGGTAATCAATAAACGGCCCCTTCCCCTAACCCTCTCCCCACAGGGGAGAGGGTTAGGGGGAAACAAACCAGAACGATTCACTACACAAATCCAAACTTACCCTATAAAACAACAAATCCGACCACATCACCTGATTTGCACCAGCACGGTGCTAGCGTTATGGTTACTCCCTTTCATCATAAGCCCGACAGAACACCTGCTATGACGTTTTCACTTTTCGGCGACAAATTTACCCGCCATTCAGGCATTACCCGCCTGATGGAGGACCTCAACGACGGGCTGCGCACACCGGGCGCCATCATGCTCGGCGGCGGAAACCCGGCTCAAATCCCGGAGATGACTACCTATTTCCAGAGCCTGCTCGCTCAGATGCTGGAAAGCGGCAAAGCAACCGATGCACTTTGCAACTATGACGGCCCTCAGGGTAAAACCGAACTGCTGAAACTCCTCGCCGATATGCTGCGTGAAGAGCTGGGTTGGGATATTGAGCCACAGAATATTGCACTGACAAACGGCAGCCAGAGCGCGTTTTTCTACTTGTTTAACCTGTTCGCAGGACGTCGCGCCGACGGCACGACCAAAAAAGTGCTGTTCCCGCTGGCACCGGAGTATATCGGCTATGCCGATTCCGGCCTCGAAGAAGACCTGTTTGTCTCCGCGCGCCCGAACATCGAACTGCTGCCAGAAGGCCAGTTCAAATATCACGTCGATTTTGAACACCTGCATATTGGTGAAGAGACGGGCATGATCTGCGTATCACGTCCTACCAACCCAACGGGCAACGTGATTACCGATGACGAGCTGATGAAACTGGACGCGCTGGCCAATCAGCACGGCATCCCTTTGGTGATCGATAACGCCTACGGCGTGCCGTTCCCGGGGATAATCTTCAGCGAAGCCCGCCCGCTGTGGAACCCAAACATCGTTCTGTGCATGAGCCTGTCTAAACTGGGCCTGCCGGGCAGCCGCTGCGGCATCATCATTGCCAATGAAAAAATCATCACCGCCATTACCAACATGAACGGCATTATCAGCCTTTCACCCGGCGGCATCGGCCCGGCGATGATGTGCGAAATGATTAAGCGCAACGACCTGCTGCGCCTGTCGAATGACGTGATTAAGCCATTCTATTACCAGCGCGTTCAGGATACGATCGCGATACTTCGCCGCTATTTGCCGGAAGAACGCTGCCTGATCCACAAACCAGAAGGGGCAATTTTCCTCTGGCTGTGGTTCAAGGATCTGCCGATTACGACGGAACTTCTCTACCAGCGACTGAAAAAGCGTGGTGTGCTGATGGTGCCGGGCGATTACTTCTTCCCGGGGCTGGATAAACCGTGGCCGCACACGCACCAGTGCATGCGCATGAACTATGTGCCTGATCCGGAAAAAATCGAAGCGGGTGTGAAAATTCTCGCGGAAGAGATTGAGAACGCCTGGCGCGAAAACGGTCAGTAAGTTCTTACGCCAGATGATGCAACCGTTCGGTGCGTAATCTGGCGGGATCGACACAGCTTAACGCGTGGGTCGGGCAAGCCTCAACGCAGGCAGGTCCGCCCTCGCGATGCGCGCATAAATCACATTTCAGCGCCTGCGCATGATCCCCCACCCTCTGTACCTGCATCGCCCCGAACGGGCACGCCACCATACAGCTTTTGCACCCGATGCAGCGCGCCTGCTCAACGAGCCAGGCTCCGGCTGAGCGTCGGATTGCCCCGGTTGGACACACATTTGCACAGGGCGCATCCTCGCACTGATGACACCCGACCGCGGTGGTATAAGAATCCCCTTTCACCACCCGAATGCGGGGCATGAAATCATTTGCGATGACGAATTCCTGATGCGAAACCGCACAGGCCACTTCGCAAGTGCGGCACCCAATGCATTTTTCCGAATCCGCCATGATAAATCGGTTCATCTGCTACGCCTCGCGCACGTTAAAACCCAGTTCTTTTGAGATAGCCTCTGCCGTTTCGCGCAGCGGCTTGAGCAAGTTTTTCTCACCCACCTGCTTCATGCGCGACGTCGACAGCGAAATGGAGATCGCATACGGCACGCGCCCGTGGATATCAAAGACCGGCACGGCAATGCAGGAAACCCCCAGCTCGTTCTCTTCTTTATCCATCGCCATGCTGCGATCGCGAATTTCCGCCAGCTCATCATACATCGCACTCAGCTCGGTAATGGTGTTGCGGGTCAAGGGTTGGATCTGTTCCTGATGGCTTTCCCAGTAGCTTGCCACGTAATCCTGATGACCAAACGCCATGTAGATTTTGCCCATTGCGGAGCAGTAGAGCGGCATATGCTGGCCGATATAGGCACGCGTGCGCAGCATACCGGTTGTCGGTTCGAGCTTATAAATCAGGATCGCGTGGTCGTCCTCACGGCTGGAGAAGTTCACCGTTTCGCCGGTGGCAATGTTCAGCGCCTCAAGGTGCGGAGCGGCCACGTGAATGATATTCAGCGACGACAGGGCCTTTTGCCCGACGGCGATAAATTTGGTGGTCAGGCGATAGCTGCCCGCCGCGGGTGCCGGGGTCACGTACCCGCACGACTGTAGCCCCTGCAGCAAGCGGTGCACGGTGCTCTTATTCAGCCCCGCCAGTTCAGATAAGTGCGCAAGCGGACACCCGTTCGGATAGTTGCTGAGGATCTCAATCAGCATCAGGCCGCGAAACAAGCTCTGGCTACCTGCTGGCCTCTCTTTTTCTTGCGTCATTTCGCTCTCTTTCGTGCTCATCAAATGGCTCCTTTTTGTCGCGCCCTGATGGTAGCGCAAAGTGTGGTTCAGTTCACGATCTCAACAGAAAAAACACAACCAATTGATTTTAATCGATTTTGAAAAACATGAATGTCGTTGATCTGGCAAAATTTGATCGCTATATTTGAAATCAGATTTCGCATAGTGAAATTTAGCGATAAAAAAGCACTCGCACTTGCCCCGAAAAAGAACAGGAGAACAGGGATGAAAGTGACCTTTGAAGAGTTAAAAGCGGCGTTCAATCGGGTTCTGCTCGATCGCGGCGTGAAAGCGGAAACCGCAGACGCCTGTGCCGAGATGTTCGCCCGCACCACGGAATCCGGCGTTTATTCGCACGGCGTTAACCGTTTTCCGCGTTTCATTCAGCAGCTTGATGCAGGCGATATCATTCCCGACGCTCAGCCAAAACGGGTGATGACGCTGGGTGCCATCGAACAGTGGGATGCCCAGCGCTCTATCGGCAACCTGACGGCGAAAAAGATGATGGATCGCGCCACCGAGCTGGCGTCCGACCACGGTATTGGTCTGGTGGCACTGCGTAATGCGAACCACTGGATGCGCGGCGGCAGCTACGGCTGGCAGGCGGCGGAGAAGGGCTATATCGGCATATGCTGGACCAACTCTATTGCCGTCATGCCCGCATGGGGATCAAAAGAGTGCTGCATCGGCACCAACCCGCTGATCGTGGCTATTCCCTCTAACCCAATCACCATGGTCGATATGTCGATGTCGATGTTCTCCTACGGCATGCTGGAGGTGAATCGCCTGGCCGGGCGCGAGCTGCCGGTCGATGGTGGCTTTGACGACGAGGGTAATCTCACCCGAGAGCCAGGCGTGATTGAGAAAAACCGCCGCATTCTGCCGATGGGCTACTGGAAAGGGTCTGGCTTATCCATCGTACTCGACATGATCGCCACCCTGCTCTCCAACGGCTCCTCCGTCGCGGAAGTGACCCAGGACAACAGCGACGAGTATGGCGTGTCGCAGATCTTTATCGCCATCGAGGTTGATCGCCTGATCGACGGCCCAACCCGCGATGCGAAGCTGCAGCGCATTATGGATTTCATCACCACCGCGCAGCGGTCTGATGAAAACGTTGCCGTCCGCCTTCCGGGCCATGAATTCACACGCCTGCTGGAAGAGAACCGCCGCGACGGCATCACCATCGACGACAGCGTGTGGGCGAAAATCCAGTCTCTGTAAGGAGTGGACCATGATATTCGGACATATTTCCCAGCCCAATCCGTGCCGTCTGCCGCGGGCGATTGAAAAAGCGCTTCATTTTTTGCGCGCTACGGATTTCACCACCCTGCCGCCAGGTGTGGTGGAAATTGAAGGTCGCACTATTTTTGCCCAGGTTCTCGACCTGACGACAAAGGAGCCGCACGAGAACCGCCCGGAAGTGCACCGCCGCTATCTGGATATTCAGTTTTTAGCATGGGGTGAAGAAAAAATCGGTATTGCCATTGATACCGGTAATAACGAAATAAGCGAATCATTACTGGAACAGCGGGATATTATTTTTTATCACAACAGCGAAAATGAATCCTTTATCGAAATGACACCCGGCAGCTATGCCATATTTTTCCCGCAGGATGTGCACCGTCCTGCCTGTATTAAGAACAAGGAAGCCGCAATCCGTAAAATTGTGGTGAAAGTGGCAGTCAGCGAATTAGATTAATTTTCTGATATATACAGGAACGCGAAATGACCAATACCAGTTTTATTATTGGTGCGTACCCCTGCGCACCCTCGTTTCACCAAAAAGGGGAACAAGAAGAACAAACATTCTGGCGGGAACTTTCCGACACGCCAAACATTCGCGGGCTGGAACAGCCGTGCCTTGAACATCTCCATCCGTTTGGTGATGAATGGCTGTTCCGCCATACGCCGGGCGACTGGCAAATCGTCGTCACAGCAGTCATGGAAACCATGCGCCGCCGCGGCACAAACGGTGCGTTTGGCCTGGCCTCAGCCGACGAAGCGCAGCGTAAAGCATGCGTAGACTTTTACCGGCATCTGCACAAGAAAGTTAACGCCGTGAACGTCCGTTTTCCAGGCAAAGTGATTGCTCTGGAGATGCAGGCGGCCCCACAGGCGGGCAATGCTTCCGTCGAGCAGGCTACCGAGGCGTTTTCCCGCTCGATCCAGGAAATCGCGGGCTGGGACTGGAACTGCGATCTGGTACTGGAACACTGCGATGCCATGACCGGCCCGGCACCGCGCAAGGGCTTCTTGCCTTTAGCGCAGGTGCTGGAGGTGGTGAAAGACACCGATATCAGCGTCTGTATCAACTGGGCGCGCTCGGCTATCGAAGGCCGTAATACGACGCTCCCGCTTGAGCATGTTCAGGCCGCACTCCGTGCCGGAAAGCTGGGTGCACTGATGTTTTCGGGCACGACTACCCGCGGGGAATACGGTGAATGGCAGGATCTGCACGCGCCGTTTTCTTCATTCTGCGCCGACAGTTTGATGTCTACTGAACACGCAAAATCACTCTTTACTGCGGCGAGCGCCGCAACGTTGAAATTCTCCGGTATTAAATTACTGGAAATAAATGCTAATGCTGACGTCAGCCATCGCATCGCTATTTTGCGCGACGGTATTAGCGAAATGAATAAAGCAACGCAATAACAATAAAAAATATCCCTATTCCGGTTACATTGACTGAGACAGTAAATATGAACACTTACTCGAATACTCTACAAGCGGACATTCCGCGCCAGCGCTGGCTAAGAATCATTCCTCCTATTCTTATCGCCTGCATCATTTCGTATATGGATCGCGTAAATATCGCCTTTGCCATGCCCGGCGGTATGGATGAAGAGCTAGGTATTACCGCCACTATGGCGGGCCTGGCAGGTGGGATCTTCTTTATCGGCTATCTGTTCCTGCAGGTTCCCGGCGGCAAGATTGCCGTCCACGGCAGCGGCAAGAAGTTTATCGGCTGGTCGCTGGTTGCCTGGGCGGTGATCTCTGTGCTCACGGGCCTGGTGACGAATCAGTATCAGCTGCTGGTGCTGCGCTTCTTACTCGGCGTGGCGGAAGGCGGGATGCTGCCTGTCGTGCTCACCATGATCAGCAACTGGTTCCCGGATGCCGAACGCGGTCGCGCCAATGCCATTGTGATTATGTTTGTCCCCATCGCCGGGATTATCACCGCCCCGCTTTCGGGCTGGATCATCACCGCGCTCGACTGGCGCTGGCTGTTCATCATTGAAGGTTTGATGTCCGTCGTTGTGCTGGTGCTGTGGGCGTTCACCGTTTACGACCGACCGCAGGAAGCCCGCTGGATTTCAGAAGCAGAGAAAAACTATCTGGTGCAAACGCTGGCGGCTGAACAGCAGGCCATCGCCGGAAAAGAGGTGAAAAACGCGTCACTCGGCGCAGTGCTTTCCGACAAAACCATGTGGCAGTTGATCGCGCTGAACTTCTTTTATCAGACCGGAATTTACGGCTACACGCTCTGGCTGCCGACCATCCTGAAAGAGCTGACGCACACCAGCATCGGTCAGGTGGGTATGCTCGCCATCCTGCCTTACATCGGGGCCATTGCGGGGATGTTCCTGTTCTCAACGCTTTCTGACCGCACCGGCAAGCGCAAGCTGTTTGTCTCCCTGCCGCTGATTGGCTTTGCGCTCTGCATGTTCCTCTCCGTGGCGCTGAAAGAGAGTACCTGGCTGGCGTATTCCGCACTGGTGGGCTGCGGGTTCTTCCTGCAATCCGCAGCGGGCGTGTTCTGGACCATCCCGGCGCGTCTGTTCAGCGCAGAGATGGCGGGCGGCGCGCGCGGCGTGATCAACGCCCTGGGCAACCTCGGTGGCTTCTGCGGCCCGTATGCGGTTGGGGTGCTGATCACCCTGTACAGCAAAGACGCGGGCGTTTACTGCCTGGCGGTTTCTCTGGCGCTAGCGTCGCTGCTGGCCCTGCTGTTACCGGCAAAATGCGATGCCGGTGCAGAGCCTAATCCCACGGTGAATCCGCACAAGCGTGCGGCCTGATGCCCTCACCCCAGCCCTCTCCCACGGGGAGAGGGAGCAAGACGAGAGAGTCAAAGATGAGTGAAAAAGAGCCCTTCTGGCTGGGTATCGATTGTGGCGGTACTTATCTGAAAGCCGGTTTATACAACAGCCAGGGCAAGGAAATCTGCATCGAGCGCCGCTCCGTTGCCACGCTCAGCCCGCGCGCAGGTTACGCGGAGCGGGATATGCCCCAGCTCTGGCAGCACTGCTACATTACCGTCGCCACGCTGCTCAAACATTCAGGCATCGACGGAGAGCAGATCAAAGGCGTCGGCATTTCTGCTCAGGGCAAAGGACTGTTTCTGCTCGATAAACAAGACCAACCGCTGGGCAACGCCATGCTCTCCTCAGACCGCCGGGCGCTGGAGATCGTGCAGCGCTGGCAGCAGGACGGCATTCCCGAAAAGCTCTATCCGCATACGCGCCAGACCCAGTGGACAGGGCACCCGGCCTCACTCCTGCGCTGGGTGAAAGAGAACGAGCCGCAGCGGTATCAGCAGATAGGCTGCGTGATGATGGCGCACGACTATCTACGCTGGTGTCTGACCGGCGTGAAGGGCTGCGAGGAGAGCAACATCTCCGAGTCCAACCTCTACAACATGAATACCGGGCAGTACGATCCCCAGCTCACGCGCTGGCTCGGTATCAGCGAAATTGACGGCGCCCTGCCGCCGATTGTCGGTTCAGCAGAAATTTGCGGGGAAATCACCCCTCAGGCAGCCGCGCTTACCGGTCTCGCGGCGGGCACGCCCGTCGTTGGTGGACTGTTTGATGTGGTTTCCACCGCGATCTGCGCCGGGCTGCACGACGAACACACGCTGAATGCCGTCATGGGTACCTGGGCCGTCACCAGCGGGATCGCCAATGCGCTTCGCGATAACGAGCCGTTCCCCTATGTGTATGGCCGTTACGTCCACCCGCAGCAGTACATCGTTCATGAAGCCAGCCCGACATCATCCGGCAATCTTGAGTGGCTCACTGCCCAATGGGGCGACATGTCATTCGATGAGATCAACCATGCCGTCGCCAGCCTGCCGAAAGCGGAAAGCGAGGTGTTCTTCCTGCCGTTCCTCTACGGCAGCAACGCCGGGCTGGAGATGACCAGTGGTTTTTACGGCATGCAGGCGCTGCATACCCGTGCGCATCTTCTGCAGGCCGTTTACGAGGGCGTGGTGTTCAGCCACATGACCCACCTCAACCGCATGCTTGAGCGCTTTACCCAGGTGCAGGCGCTGCGCGTCACGGGTGGCCCGACCCATTCGGACGTGTGGATGCAAATGCTCGCCGACGTCAGCGGGCTGGCGATTGAGCTGCCGCAGGTGGAAGAGACCGGCTGCTCCGGCGCGGCGCTGGCGGCGCTGGTAGGCACCGGCGTCTACCCCGATTTCCACGCTGCGCAGCGCACCCTCAAACACGACATTCGGGTGATTGAACCCGACATGCGCGCCCATGCGGCCTACCAGCGCAAATATCACCGTTACCAGTTACTGATTTCAGCACTTCAGGACTATCACGCCCGTATTAAGGAGTACGACCTATGAGCCGACCATTACTGCAGCTGGCGCTCGACCATACCTCACTTCAGGCCGCCCAGCGCGACGTCGCGGCGCTTTCAGATCACGTTGATATCGTCGAAGCGGGCACCATTTTGTGCCTGAGCGAAGGGCTGAGCGCCGTACGCGCCCTGCGCAAACAGTGCCCGGATAAAATCATCGTGGCGGACTGGAAAGTCGCCGATGCCGGAGAAACGCTGGCTGAGCAGGCGTTTGGCGCGGGCGCGAACTGGATGACCATCATCTGCGCCGCCCCGCTGGCAACCGTTGAGCGAGGCCACGAGGTCGCACTGCGCTGCGGGGGAGAAATCCAGATGGAGCTGTTTGGCAACTGGACGCTGGACGACGCGCGCGCGTGGCATCGCGTTGGCGTGAAGCAGGCTATCTACCACCGCGGGCGCGACGCGCAGGCCAGCGGTCAGCAGTGGGGCGAAGCGGATCTCGCGAAAATGAAAGCGCTCTCCGACATCGGTTTGCAGCTTTCGATTACCGGCGGTATTACCCCTGCCGACCTGCCGCTATTTAAGCAGATCAACGTAAAAGCGTTTATTGCCGGACGCGCGCTGGCAGGCGCCGCGAATCCGCCGCAGGTGGCACAGGCATTCCATTCGCAAATCCGCGACATCTGGGGAGCGTAACCATGCGTCAACATCCGTTAGGTATTTACGAAAAAGCGCTGTCGAAAGATCTCTCCTGGCCGGAACGCCTGGTGCTGGCGAAAAGCTGCGGGTTCGATTTTGTTGAGATGTCAGTCGACGAGACCGACGAGCGTTTGTCACGCCTCGAGTGGAGCACCACGCAGCGCGCTTCGCTGGTTGAAGCAATGCTTGAAACCGGCGTGGCGATCCCGTCGATGTGTCTTTCTGCCCACCGCCGTTTTCCCTTTGGCAGCCGGGATGAAACCGTGCGCCAACGCGCCCGCGAGATCATGACCAAAGCCATCAGGCTGGCGCGTGACTTAGGCATTCGCACCATCCAGCTCGCGGGTTATGACGTTTATTACGAAGAGCATGATGAAGGCACGCAGCAGCGCTTTGCCGAAGGGCTGGCGTGGGCCGTCGAGCAAGCCGCTGCCGCGCAGGTGATGCTGGCGGTGGAGATCATGGACACCGCGTTTATGAACTCCATCAGCAAGTGGAAAAAGTGGGACGACATGCTCGCCTCGCCGTGGTTCAGCGTTTACCCGGATGTCGGCAACCTGAGCGCGTGGGGCAACGACGTCACCGCCGAGCTGACGCTGGGCATTGACCGCATTGCGGCAATTCACCTGAAAGACACCCAGCCCGTCACCGCACAAAGTCCCGGACAGTTCCGCGACGTGCCGTTTGGAGAAGGCTGCGTCGATTTCGTTGGCGTGTTTAACACGCTGAATAAGCTGAACTATCGCGGCGCGTTTCTGATTGAAATGTGGACTGAAAAAGCAAAAGAGCCGGTGCTGGAAATCATCCAGGCGCGCCGCTGGATTGAAGCCCGTATGCAGGAAGGAGGCATGACATGTTAGAACAACTCAAAGCCGAGGTGCTGGCGGCAAACCTGGCGCTGCCCGCCCACCAGCTGGTGACCTTCACCTGGGGCAACGTCAGCGCGGTGGATCGCGAAAGCGGCCTGATGGTGATCAAGCCGTCCGGCGTGGAGTACGACGTTATGACGGCGGAGGATATGGTGGTGGTGAATATCGCCACCGGCCAGGTGGTTGAAGGCAGCAAAAAGCCCTCTTCAGACACGCCGACCCACCTCGCGCTGTACCGCCGTTACCCGGAGATTGGCGGCATCGTGCATACCCACTCCCGCCACGCTACCATCTGGTCGCAGGCGGGCCAGGATTTACCGGCGTGGGGCACAACGCACGCAGACTATTTCTACGGGGCGATCCCCTGCACGCGACGGATGACCACGGCTGAAATCGCGGGCGAGTACGAATACCAGACGGGTGAAGTGATCATTAATACCTTTGAGGAGCGCGACTTAAGTCCGATGCAGATCCCGGCAGTATTGGTGCACTCCCATGGTCCGTTCGCCTGGGGTAAAGATGCCGCCGATGCGGTACACAATGCCGTGGTACTGGAAGAGTGCGCCTATATGGGCCTGTTCTCTCGCCAGCTTGCGCCGCAGTTACCGGTTATGCAGCAGGAATTGCTGGATAAACATTATCTGCGCAAGCACGGGGCGAATGCCTATTACGGCCAGTGATCAGCCGGAATTGATATGCTCTTTACAGTACCGCCGTTTCCAGACGGCGGGGGTTAATCCCGTATGTTTTGAAAATATCTGCCGAAAATAGCCCACGTCATTAAAGCCGCAGCGGGTTGCCACTTCGGTGAGGGAGGCAGAGCCATCCAGCAACAGCTTTTCCGCTGCCCTGACGCGCTGGCGATGTATCGCCTCCGTCAGGGTTAAATGGAAAGTCCGGCGAAATACGCGCCCGAGATAATCGGCATTGCAGTGTAATGCTTTTGCCAGCTGCGACGTAGAAAGCGGTAAATGAAACTGCGTGCGAATAAGCTGCTTCGCCTTCCACGCCATCGCCGCACCGGCTTCATCTGCACTGTCCTCATAGCCTGAAGAATGGGATACTTGTTGCAAAATAAGTAATAAAATCATCTCCAGCGCCACGCTTCGCTGTAATTTCTCCTGCTCGCTGAGAAACTGCCGAAATAGCGCAATGACATATTGTGCATCCCTTACGCGACAGTGCTGTTCTATTGCCAGAGGGGCAGCATTGGGTAACGTTGCATCTTGCGTTTCAACCTCGAAATGGAGCCAGTAAAAGCGCAGGTCAGCCGGGAAATCCTCCACGCCGACATGCCGACGGCCCGGCCAGAGAAGTAAACTTTCTCCCGCGTGAACCTCAAAAATACGCTGTTCCTCCTGAATCGTTAATGTCCCTTTTTCGACAAATATAATCTCCCATGATGTTAATTTTCGCGCAGGATGGCGGCCCACGCCCCGGGAGATAAATAACCCACCATTTTGGACCTTAATCGGAAGCGCTATGGATAATTCAAGCATGGATATTCACCATTCCGCTTTTATTGCCGTTGATATTCAACTTACGCTTTGATTATTAATCAATATTCGAATAACTGTCCGATCGGAATCACATTTTTATCATCAGGTCGGAATCGTCATCTTTTTATACTTTTCCCTTACCTTGTTGGCCTTTCCGTTCGGTGCAGAATAAATGAGTACCTTGCACAAATACGATAATAAATTCGATTACTGAGGAGTTACTTCATGACTTCCACACCGATTACAGAATCAGACGTGACACAAGGGGCAACAGATAGCCACTTGTCCGTCCGCGAAAAAATTGGCTACGGCCTGGGTGATGCGGGCGGTACGGTGATTACCTGCCTGATCATGAATTTTCTGACCTTCTTCTATACCGATATTTTTGGTCTGACGCCTGCGCTCGTTGGCACGCTCTTTATTGCCTTGCGCGTATTTGACGCCATTTCCGATCCGGTGATGGGCATTATTGCCGACCGCACGCAAAGCCGCTGGGGACGTTTTCGTCCGTGGCAGCTGTGGGTCGCCTTCCCGATCGGAATAATCGGCGTACTGACGTTCACCGTTCCGGAAGCCAGCATGGGCGTGAAAATCGCGTGGGCATTCGGCACCTATCTGCTGCTGTCCGTTGGCTATACCGCCATCAACGTTCCCTACTGCGCGCTGATCAACACCATGACGACCCGTCACAATGAGGTGATCTCCTGCCAGTCATGGCGCTTTGTACTCTGCGGCGTTGCGGGCTTCCTGGTCTCGGTCGGTCTGCCGTGGCTGGTCGCGGAGCTGGGCCAGGGCAATGCCGCAAAAGGTTACCAGCTTGGCGTTGGGGTGCTGTGCGCTGTCGCCGTGGTGATGTTCCTGTGCTGCTTCTTCTGGGTACGCGAGCGCGTCCCGCTGGCGCTGATGGGCAAATTCACCCTACGTGAGCATCTGGCCGGTTTGCGTAAAAACGATCAGCTGCTGCTGATGCTGGTGATGTCGTTCCTGCTGATCAATGTCTTCAATATTCGAGGCGGCGGGTATATGTACTTCATCACCTACGTGCTGCAGGGCAGTACCACGTATACCTCGCTGTTTTTCACCATGGTGACCTTTGCCGCCATTCTGGGCGCGGTGATCGTCAGCCCGCTGTCGCGCCGTATTGATACCGTCAAACTCTACTACTACACCAACCTGGTCCTCGCCGCGCTCGCGGTGGGAATGTGGTTCCTGCCAGGCGGCCCGGCGTATCAGACCCTCTGGCTGATCGTCATTTTGAGCAACGGCGTCATCCTCGGGTTTACCCTGCCGCTGCACTTCTCGCTGATGGCGTTTGCCGACGACTACGGCGAGTGGAAAACCGGCGTGCGTTCGTCGGGGATGAACTTCGCCTTCAACCTATTTTTCATCAAGCTTGCGTGGGCGTCCAGCGCCGGGATCATCAGCCTGGTGTTTATCACTGTCGCCTACCAGCCAGGCGCGGGCAATCAGACGCCTGCTTCACTGCAGGGCATCACCGCCATGGAGACGCTGCTGCCTGCCCTTTTTCATCTGCTGCTGGCCGTCTCTATCCGCGGGTGCAGACTCAACAACCCTATGATGTCGCGCATTGCAACCGACCTGCGCCAGCGTCACATACCCTCCTGAGGAGAACACGATGTCCATTATGGAAGCCGACCTGCATAAACTGAAAATTAACGACCCGTTTCTCGGACAGTATCAACGGCTGGTGCGTGAGGTGGTGATCCCCTACCAGTGGGATGCGCTAAACGACCGCGTGACGGAAGCCGAACCCAGCCACGCCATCACCAACTTCCGCATTGCGGCGGGCCTGGAGCAAGGCGATTTCTACGGCATGGTATTTCAGGACAGCGACGTCGCGAAATGGCTCGAAGCCGTGGCGTGGTCGCTGTGCCAGAAACCGGATGCTGAACTGGAAAAAACCGCCGACGAGGTGATTGCGCTGGTCGCGGCGGCGCAATGTGACGATGGCTATCTCAACACGTACTTTACGGTGAAAGCGCCCAACGAGCGCTGGACGAATCTGGCCGAATGCCACGAGCTGTACTGCGCCGGGCATATGATTGAAGCGGGCGTGGCGTACTTCCAGGGCACAGGGAAACGCCATCTGCTGGATGTTGTCTGCAGGCTAGCGGACCATATTGACAGCGTGTTTGGCCCCGGCGAAAACCAGCTACACGGTTATCCGGGCCACCCGGAAATCGAGCTGGCGCTGATGAGGCTTTACGACATCACGCAGGAGCCCCGCTATCTCACGCTGGTGAAATATTTCATCGAACAACGCGGTGTGCAGCCTCACTTTTATGATATCGAATACGAGAAACGCGGCAGAACATCATACTGGAACACCTATGGCCCTGCCTGGATGGTCAAGGACAAAGCCTACAGCCAGGCGCATCAGCCGCTTTCTGAACAACAAACGGCCATCGGCCACGCGGTGCGTTTTGTCTACCTGATGGCGGGCATGGCGCATCTGGCGCGCCTGAGCCATGACGAGGGTAAACGGCAGGACTGTCTGCGGCTGTGGAAAAATATGGCGCAGCGCCAGCTGTACATTACCGGTGGAATCGGCTCGCAAAGCAGCGGCGAGGCATTCAGCAGCGATTACGATCTCCCCAACGATACGGTGTATGCCGAAAGCTGTGCCTCCATCGGCCTGATGATGTTTGCCCGCAGGATGCTGGAGATGGAGGCCGACGGCCACTACGCCGACGTGATGGAGCGCGCGTTATACAACACGGTACTGGGCGGAATGGCGCTGGACGGTAAGCATTTCTTTTATGTGAATCCGCTGGAAGTGCACCCGAAAACGCTGGCGTTCAACCATATTTTCGATCACGTGAAACCCGTCCGCCAGCGCTGGTTTGGCTGCGCCTGTTGCCCGCCGAATATCGCCCGCGTGCTGACCTCGCTGGGGCACTACATTTATACCGTCCGCCAGGATACGCTTTTTATTAACCTTTACGTGGGCAACGATGTCGCCATACCGGTTGGCGACGAAACCCTGGCGCTGCGAATTAGCGGTAACTATCCGTGGCATGAACAGGTAAAAATCGACATTACCTCGACTGCTCCCGTCACGCATACGCTCGCCCTGCGGCTGCCGGACTGGTGCGCCACGCCTGACGTTTTATTAAATGGTGAAGCGGTAACGGGCGAGATCTCCCGTGGATACCTTTATCTGACCCGCAGCTGGCAGGAGGGTGACGTCATTACGCTAACGTTACCTATGCCGGTTCGCCGGGTGTATGGCAACCCACAGGTCCGCCAGCAGGCGGGGAAAGTCGCCCTGCAGCGCGGACCGCTGGTTTACTGCCTGGAAGAGGCCGATAACGGTGCCAATCTTCATCACCTTTCTCTGCCTGAAAACAGCGAATTCAGAGTCTTTGAAGGGAAAGGGATTTTCGCGCACAAGATGCTGATACAGGCAGAGGGGATTGGGTGTCACGTGAAGGATACAGATGCGCTGTGGCAGTACGATCGCTCGCCGGTACAACGTCAGCCCCAGATGCTGACCTTTATTCCCTGGTTTAGCTGGGCTAACCGGGGAGAAGGGGAAATGCGGATATGGGTGGATGAAGCATAATTAACTGCGGTTAGCTGCCCGGTGGCGCTGCGCTTACCGGGCCTACGATCTGCCTCCATGCCCTATGTAGGCCGGGTAAGGCAGAGCCGCCACCCGGCTTTAGGTTATCAGAAACGCCAGGTCAGGCCGGTCATCAGCGCGAAGCTGTCGTCGCGGTCAATCATCGGACTGTTCTTCACGTCGTCAGGCAACACGGTGTAGACCGCGCTGGCATTCAGGTACAGGTTCTGGGTTAATTGATATTTTGCCGCCAGGCCAACGTATGGCGTCCAGGTGTCGCCTGCGGTGTATTCATCCAGACCTGAGCGGCGAGACTCGCTGCCAGACACGCCGTAGTAGTAGTCGTTATAGCTTTCATCGCTGTAGAAAATGCCCACAGAAGGCGTCAGCGTCAGGCGTTCCATGCGGATTGGGCGGAAGTAAGAAATTTCACCCACCACGCCGCCGCTTTCATCCATCGCGTCACCGGAAACGGCAAATTTCAGGGAACCCCATTTTTCATGGCGGTAGTACGCGCCGCCGAGGAATGCCGAAGCTTTACGCTCATCAAGATGCTTCATCTGATGATCGTCATTGTCATCCGGGTCGAAATGCAGCGGCATCCAGGATGCGGTCAGGCTGAATTCATTCTTACTGTCTTTCCACAGGATCCATCCTCCCGTGGTTTGACGCACATAGAACTTATCGCCTTCGTAGCTAATTAACGGTACAGCGGTGGTATTTTCGTTATACCCTTTGTAAGGCGACTCGTTAAATACCGCCCCCGCCCCTAGTGAAAAGTCGCCAGCCATTACCGATGATGTCGAAAATAATGCGGCAGCGATGAGTAAATTATATTTAACAGTCATTCTATGTAATCCATTTAAACGCCGAACAAGCGAGGCGCATAATAATGGTTACAAATTTGCCAAAGCAACGCTGCCGTTTATATAATACTATATATAAAATCATATAGATGGGCGTGCATGATGAATAGCTTGCAGTTGAAACCGCGTGAATTAAAAATTATTTCCGTCATCGCCGCCACCCACAGTATTGGCGATGCCGCTGCCCTGCTGGGGATGGCACAGGCCAATGTCAGCAAATATTTGTCCGATTTTGAAACCCGCGTTGGACTCAAGGTGTTTGAACGTACGACACGCCAGCTGGCGCTGACGCAATTCGGTGAGGCGTTGCTGCCTTATGTGAATGCCACACTGGATAAAAATAGCCAACTCATTAATTTTATTGCCGATTATAAACATGAAAAACGCGGCAAAGTGACGATTTACGCCCCGACAGGTATCGTGACCTATCTGGCGCGTCATGTGATCCATAAGATAGAAGAGATTGGTGATATTCGCCTGTCGTTAAAAACCTATAACCTCGATCGGAACGAGTTTTCCGACGGTGTGACGTTTCCAGACGATTGCGACATTCTCATTACTTACGCCCAGCCAAAAGATGAAAACCTGGTCGCCAGCGTGCTGACAAAATATTCCGTCACCGCATTTGCCAGCAAAGAGTATTTAACTAAACACCCCATTAAAGGGCCGGAAGACTTAATAAATCATTCGTGTATATTAATAGACTCCATGTTAGTAGATGATGCCAACATCTGGCGTTTCCGCGTACACGGCAGTGAAGAGGCGCAAGACTATAAAGTGACCGGGAATTATATTTGTGATAATACGCAGACGGCACTTGAACTGGCTCGAAATAATCTTGGTATTGTCTTCGCGCCAAAAGAAAGTCTAAAAAAAGAACTGACGCATGGCATGCTGGTCCCCTGTTTCCCACATCAGGAAGAGTGGTGGCTCGATCTGACAGCAATATTCCGCAAGCGCGAATATCAACCCTGGCGCGTACAATATGTTCTGGACGGTGTACTGAACTGCCTGCGCCAGCAAATCAACCAGGCCGTCCAGGGACGGCCTGATTTAGGTACCTAAAACAGGCCCAGCGGTTTATCGGAATAGCTGACCAGCAGACATTTAGTCTGCTGGTAATGTTCCAGCATCATTTTGTGGGTTTCTCGCCCAATACCCGACTGCTTGTAACCACCAAATGCCGCATGCGCCGGATAGGCGTGATAGCAGTTGGTCCAAACGCGTCCGGCCTGAATACCGCGCCCCATTTTGTAAGCCAGATTTCCGTTACGGCTCCAGACGCCCGCCCCCAGGCCATACGGCGTATCGTTAGCAATCTCCAGCGCCTCCTCCATGGTTTTGAAGGTTGTTACGGCCAGCACAGGTCCGAAAATTTCCTCCTGGAAGACGCGCATGTTGTTTTGACCGGACAGGATTGTCGGTTCAAGGTAGTAACCCTCCTGCAGATCCCCCCCCAGCACCTTACGGCGGCCACCGGTCAGGATCTCTGCGCCCTCTTTCTTACCTATATCTATGTAATTAAGAATGGTTTCCAGCTGCCCGTGCGACACCTGCGCGCCCATCTGCGTGACGTTATCGAGCGGGTTACCGCTACGAATCGACTCCACGCGACGGATTGCCCGCTCCATAAAGCGCTCATAAATGGACTCCTGCACCAGCGCGCGGCTTGGACAGGTGCACACTTCCCCCTGGTTGAAGGCAAACAGCGCAAATCCTTCCAGCGCTTTATCAAAGAACGCGTCCTCTTCATCCATAACGTCAGCGAAGAAGATGTTCGGGGATTTTCCGCCCAACTCCAGCGTCACCGGGATGATGTTCTGGGTCGCATACTGCATGATTTGCTGGCCCACTTCCGTCGACCCGGTAAACGCCACCTTAGCGATGCGTTTTGAGGTGGCGAGATATTCCCCAATCTCGCCCCCGGCGCCGTTGACGACGTTAATGACGCCTGGCGGCAGCAGGTCTCCAATCACCTCCATCAACAGTAGCACCGACAACGGGGTTAAACGCGCCGGTTTGAGCACGATGCAGTTCCCGGCCGCCAGCGCGGGTGCCATTTTCCAGCTCGCCATCAGCAGCGGGAAGTTCCACGGGATGATTTGCCCCACCACACCCAGCGGCTCGTGGAAATGGTACGCCACGGTGTCTTTATCAACTTCACTTATTCCCCCCTCCTGGGCACGAATACAGGAGGCAAAATAACGGAAATGGTCAATCGCCAGCGGCACATCTGCCGCCATGGTTTCACGGATCGGTTTGCCGTTGTCCCAGGTTTCAGCCGTGGCTAACAGCTCCAGATTCTGCTCCATCCGGTCGGCGATTTTGAACAACATCGCGGCTCTGTCCTGAACGGAAGTCTGCCCCCATTTATCTTTAGCTCTGTGCGCTGCATCCAGCGCCAGGTCGATATCGCGCTTGCCGGAGCTGGCTATCTCGCACAGCGGCTGGCCAGTGACGGGCGTGAGGTTGGAATAGTATTCACCGTCGACGGGGGCCACCCAGTCGCCGCCAATAAAGTTGTCATAACGGGGCTTCAGCTTGAGGGGAAAACCATACTCGCCAGGCTGGATACGTGATGAGGGAGGATTGTTTGTCATGACCGTCTCCTTGCTGTTGGTGTACAACAAGGGTAGCTCCCGCTGGCGATTTTCTCGCCAACCGGTGACGGGTTTACGAGGCGTATCACGGATTACCGTACTTTACGTTTCGTTTCTGCCGCTGAGCCATACTTAACAGCTCAAGGGCTCATGAGGAACGATGCGATGCAGCTATTTATCGGCTTTGACGTGGGTGGAACCCACATCAAACACGGCGTGATTGATGAAAACGGCAAGGAACTCACGTCCGATGAGTACGACACCCCTGAGGATACAAACACATTCAAAGAGAAATGGAAAAGCGTTGTCGAAGAGTACCGGAAGGAAAATGACATTGTCGGCATTGGCGTCAGTTTTCCCGGCCATATTAACCACCATACCGGCGAAGCGGCAAAAGCGGGGGCACTTGAGTATCTTGATGGTGAAAACCTGTGCGAGCTGTTTGCCGGGCTGACCGATCTTCCCGTTACCGTGGAAAATGACGCTAACTGTGCGGCACTGGGCGAACGCTGGCAGGGCGCAGGTAAGGACTACGAACATTTCGTCTGCATCACCATCGGCACGGGCATTGGCGGCGGGATTGTGATGGAAGGCGATCTCTATCGCGGGTCGCATTACCGTGCGGGTGAATTTGGCGTGCTGCCCGTAGGGGACAAGGGCGAACCGATGCATGAGGTGGCCTCTGCCAGTGGCCTGATGAAAGCCTGCAGCCGTGCGCTGGCGCTGTCGGAAGACGAAATGCCCCACGGGGAAGAGCTGTTTAAACGAATGGAAAGTGACGTGCATCTGCGCGAAGCCATTGAAGCCTGGGCGCATTTTCTGTCGCGCGGGGTTTACAGCGTGATCTCGATGTTCGATCCCCAGGCAGTGCTGATTGGCGGCGGGATAAGCGAGCAGGAAAAAATTTATCTCCTGCTCGATAAGTACCTACAGCGATTCGAGGAGTGGGAGGCGCTTAAGGTGCCCATTCTGCCCTGTGAACTGGGTAACCAGGCAGGACGACTGGGCGCGGTATGGCTGGCGAAGCAGAAACTCGCTCGTCATGCGTAACGCTTAAGGGAACAGCTGCGCGTCGCGAAGCAGATGGTCATTACCCCGACGACGCGTAAACCCAATACGGTTGAAATATTCCAGGATCTGAATCGCCAGCTTGCGACCCACGTTCAGCTGGTCACGGAAATCTGCCGCACAGGTTGATCCGCGAGCCTGATCCAACTCGCGGATCAGATTCGCGAATGCCACGATCCGATCGTTACGGTAATAACGATCTTTAACGATCGCCACAATCAGACCCTGCTGTGCGGCATGACGCAATACCTGCCGCATCAGCTGCTCGTCGGTATGGGTTTCACGCGCGAGATCGCGGACCCACCAGGGTTCATCGCCAAACAGCGGTGCCGTTTTTTGCCAGACCGCCTCTTGCTCGGCGGTAAAACCCGCCTTGTGATCCGGCAAATGCAGCCAGCCGTGATGGCTTTTAATCACCCCGCTTTCCCGCATGTTTTCAATCAGCAGCAGCACCAGCGCATCGTCTTCCATCGGCAATGCCATGCGTCGCAGACGTTCACGTCCCGGACCGGGTTCATCCTGATGCTGTTCATGGTAGATAGCGAGCGTACTCAGTATCTTACGCTGCCAGTTTGCGGCAACCGGCGCGTTCAGCATGTTGTTACCGGCCTGAATAAAGCCAGGCTCCCGGGTTAACTGGCGCAACCCTTCAGCGCTCAGCTGGCGCGCCCAGGCAAAATCAGCGAGATTCACCGCACCACGCTCCAGATGGATCCGCAGTGCGGCCTTGTCATCGCTGGCCTGCGCCAGTGCCGCCAGCCACTGCAGGTACTCTGGCTTACGCTTGCCACGACGTGGCGGATTGAGCGTCACCACGCGCGCCCCGGCCAACGTCTCCCGCGCCGAGATATCGCGCAGCACCAGGCGGTCGTTATCCGCAAGCCAGAGCGGCGCATCGAACACCAGCTCGGCGAGATCGTTTTCCAGCAATGATACGCGCCCGGTGATATGGCTGGCTGCATGGTGTATATGCAGCGGCTGCCATTGGGTCAGCGGCGCATGGGTCTGGAGAGAAACAATGACCCGTCCGGAGGGCTCAGGCGGGGCGTCAGCCAGCAGCCAGTCACCACGGTTGATGGCATCTTTTTCCGCATCCCCTGCGATGTTCAGCGCAATACGCTGGCCGGCATGGGCATGCTCCGTGGGTTGATTTTGCGCATGTAACCCACGCACGCGCATCGGTTTATTCACTCCCGTCAGCCAGAGCGTATCACCTACGTTTACTTCACCGCTCAGCGCGGTGCCGGTCACCACCAGTCCCGCACCTTTTACGGTAAAGGCCCGGTCGATAGCCAGACGGAAGCGGTGATGGCTGGGATGCTCACGTGACGTAAGCTGCTGCAAACGATCGCGAAGTTCGTCAATACCACGCCCTTCTGTCGCCACGGTGACAAACAGCGGTGCATCAGCAAAACCATATTCACGCAGGGTCGCCTGTACTTCATCGCGCACCTCATTCAGGCGCGCCTCATCTACGCGATCGGCTTTCGTGAGTGCGACGGTTAACTGCGGGTTGCCCGTCAGCTGCAGGATCGCAAGATGTTCACGCGTTTGCGCCATCACGCCATCATCGCAGGCAACCACCAGCAGGGCATGGTCAATCCCCCCCACCCCTGCGAGCATGTTGGAGAGAAATTTTTCATGTCCCGGTACATCAATGAATCCCAGCACGCGTCCATCGGGCTGAGGCCAGTAGGCATAACCCAGATCGATGGTCATGCCGCGCTTTTTCTCTTCCGGCAGGCGATCGGCGTTAATGCCGGTAATGGCCTGCAACAGCGTAGTTTTTCCGTGGTCGACGTGACCGGCGGTGGCAATAATCATTTCAACAGCATCTCCAGAAATCGCGCTTCATCTTCAAGACAGCGTAAATCCAGCCACATTCGGCCATCGTAAATACGACCAATCACGGGCGTTGGCAGCGCACGCCAGCGCGCCGACAGCGCCTCAAGGTGGCTACCGCGTCCATCACGCGGCGTGAAGGTCAGCGCTTCGCTCGGCAGCCGGTCTACCGGTAGCGATCCGCTGCCAATCTGCGACTGACAGGGCTCAATACGCACGGCAAAATCGGGGTAATGCGGCGCAACCTGCGGCAACAGCAATTCAGCCTGCGCGCGAATCGAGGCGGTGTCACGGCCCAGCAGGCGCAGCGTAGGCAGGCGCTCGGCCAGCTTCTCCGGGTGCAGGTAGAGCCGCAGGGTCGCTTCGAGCGCGGCGAGCGTCATTTTATCGGCGCGTAACGCGCGCTTCAGCGGATGTTGCTGCAGCTGGGCTATCAGCTCGCGCTTGCCGACGATAATCCCCGCCTGCGGCCCGCCCAGCAGTTTATCGCCGGAGAAGCTCACCAGGCTCACGCCAGCGGCAATCATCTGCTGCGGCATGGGCTCTTTTGGCAGACCGTACTGGCTTAAATCCACCAGCGAACCGCTGCCGAGATCGGCAATCACCGGAACATTCAGCTCGCGCCCCATCGCCGCCAGCTCCGCTTCATCAACGGTTTTGGTAAAGCCTTCTATGTGGTAATTGCTGGTGTGGACCTTCATCAGCAGCGCGGTATTTTCATTCACCGCCGCGCGGTAGTCTTTCGCATGCGTGCGGTTGGTCGTGCCGACTTCATGCAGCGTACAGCCCGCCTGGCGCATCACGTCCGGAATGCGAAACGCTCCGCCAATCTCCACCAGCTCGCCGCGGGAAACCACCACCTCTTTGCCGTTGGCGGTCGCCGCCAGCATCAGCAGTACCGCTGCCGCGTTGTTGTTTACAATGCAAGCATCTTCCGCCCCGGTCAGTTGGCATAGCAGCTCCGCCAGCGCCCGGTCGCGGTGACCGCGCCCCGCGCCGTCCAGATCGTACTCCAGCGTCACCGGCCAGCGCATAGCCTGCACCACCGCCGCGACCGCCTCTTCAGCCTGTTGCGCGCGCCCCAGGTTGGTATGCAGCACGGTCCCCGTCAGGTTGATGACCGGACGTAACGCGCTTTGCGTTTTCTCTCCCAGCCTTCTCTGCGCTTCCTCACCCCACTGCTCACACCAGCCGGGCAGCGCATTTTCAGCCTGAATATGGCGTCGGGCTTCGTCCTGAAGCTGGCGTAGCATGTCGACCGTCGCGGTATGACCGAACTGTTCCAGAGCGGTTTGAATACGCGGTTCGCGAAGCAGACGATCGGTGGCAGGAATTTGGCTGTAGAGAGAATGATGAGTAGTCATAATGCGCCCGGCGAGTAAATATCTTCCCCCCTCCCGACGGGAGAGGGAGTTAACATGTGGCGGGATTGTACCGCCTCCTGGCGGGAAGTGTTATATCCCGCGTCAAGCCTTTGGCGGTTCGGTACGGGCAAAGCTCTCGCGCTGACAAAGCGTTTCCGTGAGCTTAACAAGCAATGGACGGTTGACGCACCATCCCGGGGAAACGTGGCGGAAGTTGAGATAACCAATAGCACAGACGATGGCAATGGTTGCCAAATCCACGCTATCGACCTGAATTTTTCCTTCCCGAATGAGCTGCTCGCACATGTCCAGGCTGCGGTTGATTTTTTCACGCTGGCGCAGCAGCTCCGTTTCCGACTGCTGGGCGACAGGCCGTGCCAGCTCCCGCACGGAGGTTAACGCCGCATCCATGATGCCATCTGCCAGTGCTTCGATTTGCTTCATGGCCAGCGCCGCTTTTGGATCGGCCGGCAGCATGGCTGGCGCAACGCCGAGTTGTTCGACGTATTCCGCAATTATCGGCGAATCAAACCAGCACTCACCCTCATCGGTCACCAGTGCAGGGACTTTGCCCAACGGATTGTACTGCGCAACGCCATTTTCGGCGCTGTAGGGCTGTTCATTGACGAATTCAAATTCAATCCCTTTCTCCAGAAGGAGAATCGAGATTTTACGCACGAAGGGACTGGTATAGCTGCCGATGAGTTTCATTGCCTGCTCCTGAATGCTCACAAAGAGGTCAGTATGGATCAAGCAGCGAAAAAAGGCAGGTATGCTTATCGCATTCCTGCCTCGGGAGAGATTAGTGATCGAGGTAGAGGTAGTGCATCCAGCTGGTCATACGTAACAGGACCTTACGCATCACCGAGACATGGGCGAAGTGGTCGGAATAGACCGCCACTTGGGCGTAGATACCATCAGGCAGCGCATCAACGTCCGCGTTTGGCTCCAGTTCGATAAGCGCCTGCACGCCATCGGTGCCCGGTACGACCGTCAGCGCCTGCAGCGCGCCCTGCGCCTGATACGTCCCTCCCGGCACCACCGGCAGGACGCTGGTAAGTTTACCGGTGAACACCTGGCCCGGCAGTGCGTTAAACACCACTTCCGCTTCGTCGCCCGGTTTCAAACGCAGTAACGAGTTCTGGCGGAACTGCGCCACGATTTGGCGTTTCTGTTCAGGAATGAAGACCATTACCGGACGCAGCGGCAGCGCGGCGGCGTACGTACCCGGACGGATCAGCACCTGGGTGATATACCCATTGCTTGGCGCACGCACC
Source organism: Enterobacter sp. ENT02 (assembly GCF_019219165.1). Taxonomy (NCBI): domain Bacteria; kingdom Pseudomonadati; phylum Pseudomonadota; class Gammaproteobacteria; order Enterobacterales; family Enterobacteriaceae; genus Enterobacter; species Enterobacter sp. ENT02. Next base: position 24,572 of record NZ_JAHUWD010000013.1, on the reverse strand, counting down.
ACGGTCTGATCGAGGTTATAGGTGGCTTCCGCCAGCTGCGCGCGAAGAGAAGCAATTTGCGACTGTTCGCCATTTACCATGCTGTCTAACTGGCTTTGAATCTGCGTTTGTTCGGCAACGGAGCCTTTCACCATCGCATCCTGTGCCAGGTAGTTCTGACGCGCGTTGTCGATATCGCTTTCAGAGAACGGATTCACCTTCGCCTGACTGCCTTTCAGGTAGCGCTGATAATCTTTAAACAGACGATCGCGTTCAGCAGACACGCGTGTCGTATTAGCGACCGCTTCCGAGAGCTGTGCTTTCAGATTGTCGATATTGTGCGTGGCGGTCACCAGGTCTGCCTTGAGCCTGTCGACGCGTGCCTGATAGCGGCCCGGATCCAGTTTAAATAACACTTCGCCTTTTTTAATAAGCTGGTTATTTTTATCGGTCACTTCCGTGACTATTCCCGTCACCTGCGGCGTGATCGGAATGGAAATAACCGCTTTTTGCGCCGTAAAGGTATACGGGTGGTTATAGTTCATTAATAAGATAAGGCCCGCGACAATAAATACCCCACCCAGGGTTGCGGTAGCGAGCGTCCATTGGTTGACCGGAATACGAAATATTTTAAAGATGGCCCATGCAAAGGCCACATAGGTCAGAATAATCAACAAATCCATGATCAGCGCTCCAGCGTATTTTTATCGGCAGCGGGTTGCACTGCGGCCAGTTTTTGCTCGAGTTCGGCTACGCGTTGGGTCAGAGCATCCATACCCGGCACCTCATCCGGTTTTGAGATATGGTTCTGCATACCCCAGCCGCGATCTTCCCGATACAACGTGGCCCATATCCATAAAAACGGCCAGATGGCATGGAGCGTAAACAGGCTTATCCACCCCGCCGTATGGATAGCATCGGCATGGGGATGGTTACGTTTTTTCGCCATATTATAAGGGATGTCATGAATAGCGATGATTCCGTAAAACAGAACCAGGAACACAAAAATCAATACACCCAGCGCAAAATAGTTGAGAAACATATTCTCCTCACTTAAACAACGTCAACTCATTAAATTAATAAAACAGTGCGCGGCCTAATTAGTTTATTTTTAAACAAAAGAGCAATGCTTGTTATTTCAAAGGCGGGGAGTATCGGTTTTTATAATATCTCCATGCAAGTTTATAAGCGTGTCAAAATATATCCTGAATAATAATATACTTAACCTTACATTATGAGCGTAATCTACCTTTTCCTTTTTCGCCATACCACAACTTAAAAGTGGTTTTTTAGCTTTCCGTGTTGCTTGCTTTCATCCTGGCGTCGAATGGAAAAGCAAAGTTTGCCAGGGATCACATGCAGACAAATCTGCATAAAAATATTTTGTGAATCCAGTCACATCTCAGAAACAAACACGTGGCGACCAAATGTGGCATCAATCACAAAATAGGGGTGGTTTTGCTTCTTTTCTACGCGTTGTATTTATTTTACACACTGTTTTTGTGATGGAGATCACTTCATTATTCGCCCCACCCCCTACATTTACGTGACTGAGATCACACAAATTTTCGCTGTCTGGACAGTTGAACGATTCAGTGCCAGATTTCACAGCATCAGAACAGGGCCCGGCTACCTCTGCCGCCGCACATTAACGATAAACCTCGGGCCGCAAGCCTAAGCGTAAACATAAGAAGGGGTGTTTTATGTCATCCGATTTCAAGATCAAAGTTCAAAGCTTTGGTCGTTTCCTCAGCAACATGGTGATGCCAAACATCGGCGCGTTTATCGCGTGGGGTATCATCACTGCATTGTTCATTCCGACAGGGTGGTTGCCTAACGAAACGCTGGCGAAGCTTGTTGGTCCAATGATTACCTATCTGCTGCCGCTGCTCATCGGTTTCACCGGTGGTCGTCTGGTCGGCGGTGACCGTGGTGGCGTCGTGGGTGCCATCACAACCATGGGTGTTATCGTCGGTGCGGATATGCCGATGTTCCTCGGCGCCATGATTGCCGGTCCTCTGGGCGGCTGGGCGATTAAGAAATTCGACGTCTGGGTTGATGGCAAGATCAAATCCGGCTTCGAAATGCTGGTGAACAACTTCTCTGCGGGCATCATCGGGATGATCCTCGCGATTCTGGCGTTCATGGGCATTGGCCCCGCGGTTGAAGTGCTGTCCAAAATTCTGGCAGCAGGCGTTAACTTCATGGTTGCGCACGACATGCTGCCGCTGGCGTCTATCTTCGTTGAACCGGCGAAAATCCTGTTCCTCAACAACGCCATTAACCACGGCATCTTCTCGCCGCTGGGTATTCAGCAGTCCCATGACCTCGGCAAGTCCATCTTCTTCCTGATTGAAGCGAACCCGGGTCCGGGTATGGGCGTTCTGCTGGCGTACATGTTCTTTGGTCGCGGCAGCGCTAAGCAGTCTGCGGGCGGCGCGGCTATCATTCACTTCCTGGGCGGTATCCACGAAATTTACTTCCCGTACGTGCTGATGAACCCACGTCTGATCCTGGCCGTTATCCTCGGCGGTATGACGGGTGTGTTCACGCTGAGCGTGCTGGGCGGTGGTCTGGTTTCTCCAGCGTCTCCGGGCTCTATCCTGGCGGTACTGGCGATGACGCCAAAAGGGGCTTACTTCGCTAACATCGCGGCGATCTGTGCGGCGATGGCGGTCTCCTTCGTGGTGGCGTCTATCCTGCTGAAAACCAGCAAAGTGAAAGAAGACGACGATATCGAAGCGGCAACCCGTCGTATGCACGACATGAAAGCGGAATCCAAAGGCGCTACCCCGCTGGCCGCTGGCGATGTTTCTAACGACCTGAGTCACGTGCGTAAAATCATCGTTGCCTGTGACGCCGGTATGGGTTCCAGCGCAATGGGTGCAGGCGTGCTGCGTAAGAAAGTACAGGATGCGGGTCTGACCAATATCTCTGTCACTAACAGCGCGATTAACAGCCTGCCGCCGGACGTTGACCTGGTGATCACGCACCGCGATCTGACCGAACGCGCCATGCGTCAGGTGCCTCAGGCGCAGCACATTTCGCTGACTAACTTCCTCGACAGCGGCCTGTACACCAGCCTGACAGAGCGTCTGGTTGCGGCCCAGCGTCACGAAGACAATGAAGTCAAAGTGCGTAGCAGCCTGCAGGACAGCTTCGACGAGAGCAATGCTCACCTGTTCAAACTGGGCGCGGAAAACATCTTCCTCGATCGTACCGCGACCAACAAAGAAGAAGCGATTCGCTTTGCCGGTGAGCAGCTGGTAAAAGGCGGCTACGTTCAGCCAGAATACGTTGACGCAATGCTGGAACGTGAAAAACTGACCCCAACCTACCTGGGTGAATCCATCGCGGTTCCGCATGGTACGGTTGAAGCAAAAGACCGCGTGCTGAAAACGGGCGTGGTGTTCTGTCAGTACCCTGACGGCGTGCGCTTCGGCGAAGAAGAAGATGACATCGCCCGTCTGGTGATTGGTATTGCCGCACGCAACAACGAGCACATTCAGGTGATTACCAGCCTGACCAACGCGCTGGACGATGAGTCTGTTATCGAGCGCCTGGCACAGACTGAAAGCGTTGAAGAAGTTCTGGCACTGCTGAACAAGTAAGTTCCAACTATTCCCTCTCCCTTTGGGAGAGGGTTAGGGTGAGGGAAAAGCCTCACCCCAGCCCTCTCGGGTAAAAACATTAATGAAGGTTAATACTATGAAAGCATTACATTTTGGCGCAGGTAACATTGGCCGTGGTTTTATCGGCAAACTGCTGGCAGACGCGGGCATTACGCTGACGTTTGCCGATGTGAATCAGTTGGTCCTGGATGCCCTGAATGCCCGTCATAGCTATCAGGTCCACGTAGTGGGTGAAAACGAGCAGGTTGAAACCGTGTCGGGCGTGAATGCGGTAAGCAGCATTGGCGACGACGTTATCGACTTGATTGCCAGCGTTGATCTGGTCACCACTGCAGTAGGTCCGGTGGTGCTTGAGCGTATCGCGCCTGCGGTGGCAAAAGGTCTGGCGAAGCGTAAAGCACAGGGCAACGACGCTCCGCTGAACATCATCGCCTGCGAAAACATGGTGCGCGGCACCACGCAGCTGAAAGGCCACGTTCTGGCGGCTGTCGCTGACGAAGACAAAGCATGGGTTGAAGCGCACGTCGGCTTTGTCGACTCCGCCGTTGACCGTATCGTACCGCCATCAGAATCTGCAACCAACGACCCGCTGGAAGTGACCGTTGAAACCTTCAGCGAGTGGATCGTCGATAAAACCCAGTTTAAAGGCACCCTGCCTACCATCCCGGGGATGGAATTAACTGATAACCTGATGGCATTTGTCGAACGTAAACTCTTCACGCTGAACACGGGTCATGCTATAACCGCGTACCTCGGAAAATTGGCCGGTCATCAGACCATTCGTGACGCGATCCTCGATGAGAAGATCCGCGCGGTGGTGAAAGGGGCAATGGAAGAGAGCGGCGCGGTGCTGATCAAACGCTACGGTTTTGATGCTGATAAACACGCAGCATACATCCAGAAAATCCTCGGTCGTTTTGAAAACCCGTATCTGAAAGATGACGTTGAGCGCGTGGGTCGTCAGCCGCTGCGTAAACTGAGCGCGGGCGATCGCCTGATTAAGCCGCTGCTGGGCACGCTGGAATACGGCCTGCCACACGCTAACCTGGTGAAAGGGATCGCGGCCGCAATGCACTACCGCAGCGAGCAGGATCCGCAGGCGATTGAGCTGGCTCAGCTGATTGATGACAACGGCGCGCAGGCTGCGCTGGCGCAGATTTCCGGTCTGGACGCCAACAGCGACGTGGTGGCGGAGGCGGTGAGCGCATATAACGCAACCAAATGATACAGAGTCCGGCGCAGGTTAGCCTGCGCCCGAATAACAGATTGTCAGATATGCAGGCAATAATGGAACAAACCCAGGCCTTTGAAAACCGTGTGCTTGAGCGTCTGAATGCTGGCAAAACCGTACGAAGTTTCCTGATTGCCGCCGTCGAGCTGTTAACTGAGGCGGTCAATATCCTGGTGCTTCAGGTGTTTCGCAAAGACGACTACGCGGTAAAATATGCTGTAGAACCGTTACTGGACGGAGACGGACCGCTGGGCGATCTTTCAGTGCGTCTGAAGCTGATTTACGGCCTTGGCGTGCTAAGCAGGCCAGAGTATGAAGACGCTGAATTGCTGATGGCATTACGCGAAGAGTTAAATCATGACGGTAATGAGTACACCTTTACTGATGATGAAATTCTTGGGCCTTTCAGCGAATTACACTGCGTCACCGCATTGCCCCCTGCGCCCCATTTTGATAACAGCGACCCTGAGCTGTACGCGATGCAAAAGCTGCGTTATCAACAGGTTGTCCGTTCCACCATGGTACTTTCCCTGACTGAGCTGATTTCCCGAATCAGCTTAAAAAAAGCGTTTCAGAAGTAAGCCTGCGCACATTGGTGTATCCTTCCTGTAAATTCCCCCGATTTAGAGTCATTTGTCATGAAAGAAGTCGAAAAGAACGAAATTAAACGCCTGAGCGACCGTCTGGATCTCATCCGTCACCAGATGGCTGGCCTTTCCCTGGTTGATTCCGCTGAGAAGTACGCCGAGCTGGAGAAAGAAGCTGCCACGCTGGAAACAGAAATCGAGCGTCTGCGCGAAGTGAAAGGCCAGAAGCTGAGCAAAGAAGCGCAAAAGCTGATGAACATGCCGCACCGCCGTGCGATCACCAAAAAAGAGCAGGCCGACATGGGCAAGCTGAAAAAAAGCGTCCGTGGCCTGGTGGTGGTGCACCCGATGACCGAGCTTGGCCGCGAAATGGGCCTGAAAGAGATGACGGGTTTTTGTAAGACCGCGTTCTGATAATTCTCCCTCTCCCTGTGGGAGAGGGCCGGGGTGAGGGCATCAGACCCCACCCCGCTTCAAATTGGCCCAACCAATTCCTCTTTTCTTCCTTCCCTGGTTCACAATTCCATTATTTTCACTCACAAACTCATTGCCTGGCCATAACATCTGGTTAACCATTTGTTGTCATTAACCCTACAACACAACATTGGCAGGACCACTTTTACACAGACTGTGACGCAGAGATGAGCGGAGACTCACCCGCAACGCTAACTGTGTGGTCCCCAGGAGACCTGCATGAGCCTCTGGCAACAAAACTACGATCCGGCCGGAAACATCTGGCTGTCGAGCCTGATCGCATCGCTTCCGATCCTGTTCTTCTTCTTTGCGCTGATTAAACTCAAGCTGAAGGGCTACCTCGCCGCGACGTATACCGTTGCCATCGCCCTGATGGTGGCGTTGTTCTTCTACAAAATGCCGGTCGATCGCGCGCTGGCGTCCGTCGTCTATGGCTTCTTCTACGGACTGTGGCCGATTGCGTGGATCATCATCGCCGCCGTCTTTGTCTACAAAATCTCGGTAAAAACCGGGCAGTTCGACATCATTCGCTCGTCTATTCTCTCCATCACGCCGGACCAGCGTTTGCAGATGCTGATCGTCGGCTTCTCCTTCGGAGCATTTCTGGAAGGGGCGGCAGGATTTGGCGCACCGGTGGCGATCACCGCGGCGCTGCTGGTGGGTCTGGGCTTTAACCCGCTTTATGCCGCGGGCCTGTGCCTGATTGTGAACACCGCGCCGGTAGCCTTCGGCGCGATGGGGATCCCGATTCTGGTGGCGGGACAAGTGACCGGGCTGGACAGCTTTGAGATCGGCCAGATGGTGGGCCGCCAGCTGCCGTTCCTGACCATCATCGTGCTGTTCTGGATCATGGCGATTATGGACGGCTGGCGCGGCGTGAAAGAGACCTGGCCCGCGGTGATGGTGGCGGGCGGTTCGTTCGCGATTGCCCAGTATCTCAGCTCCAACTTCCTCGGCCCTGAGCTGCCGGACATTATCTCTTCCCTGGTGTCGCTGGTCTGTCTGACGCTGTTCCTGAAACGCTGGCAGCCAGTGCGCATCTTCCGCTTTGCCGATATGGGTGCCTCACATGTGGATCAGACTCTGGCCCGCACGGGCTATACGGCCGGGCAGATCGTCCGCGCCTGGTCACCGTTCCTGTTCCTGACCGCCACCGTGACGCTGTGGAGCGTTCCACCGTTTAAAGCGCTGTTCGCGCCTGGTGGCGCGCTGTACGACATGGTGATTAACATCTCCGTGCCATTCCTCGACAAGATGGTCGCGCGTATGCCGCCGGTGGTGCACGACGCCACGCCGTACGCGGCGGTATTCAAATTTGACTGGTTCTCCGCTACCGGCACGGCCATTCTGTTTGCCGCTATCCTTTCCGTGGTGTGGCTGCGCATGAAGCCTGCCGCCGCAGTGCAGACCTTTGCGGCGACGATTAAAGAGCTGATGCTGCCGATCTACTCCATCGGCATGGTGCTGGCGTTCGCGTTTATCTCGAACTACTCCGGCCTGTCGTCGACGCTGGCGTTAGCCCTGGCGCATACCGGCCACGCGTTTACCTTCTTCTCGCCGTTCCTCGGCTGGCTGGGCGTGTTCCTGACCGGTTCCGATACCTCATCAAACGCCCTGTTTGCCGCCCTGCAGGCGACGGCAGCGCAGCAGATTGGCGTGTCGGACGTGCTGCTGGTCGCCGCTAACACCACCGGCGGCGTGACCGGGAAGATGATTTCCCCGCAGTCCATCGCCATTGCCTGTGCCGCGGTGGGACTGGTGGGTAAAGAGTCGGATCTGTTCCGCTTTACCGTGAAACACAGCCTGATATTTACCTGCATGGTGGGCGTTATTACCACGCTGCAGGCCTATGTCTTAACCTGGATGATTCCATGATAGTGATGCCCAGACGCCTCTCCGACGAGATTGCCACTCGCGTGCGGGCGCTGATTGAAGAACAACATCTGGAAGCGGGCATGAAATTGCCCGCCGAACGCCAGCTTGCCGCCCAGCTTGGCGTGTCGCGCAATTCACTGCGCGAGGCGCTGGCGACGCTGGTTAACGAAGGGGTACTGCTGAGCCGTCGCGGCGGCGGTACTTTCGTGCGCTGGCAGCATGATGACTGGTCCGAGCAAAATATCGTCCAGCCGCTGAAAACGCTGATGGAAAACGACCCGGACTACAGCTTTGACATCCTTGAAGCGCGTCACGCCATCGAAACCAGCACCGCGTGGCACGCGGCAATGCGGGCAACCGAGGCCGACAAAGAGAAGCTCAAAGCCTGTTTCGAAGCCACGCAAAGCAGCGATCCGGACATCGCCTCGCAGGCGGACGTGCGGTTTCACCTGGCGATTGCCGAGGCGTCGCACAACGTGGTTCTGCTGCAGACCATGCGCGGCTTCTTCGACCTGCTGCAGTCCTCCGTAAAGCAGAGCCGCCAGCGTATGTATCTGGTCCCGCCGGTTTTCGCTCAGCTAACCGAACAGCACGAGGCGGTGCTCAACGCCATTCTGGCGGGCGATGCCGAGGCCGCGCGCAAGGCGATGATGGCGCATCTCGGCTTCGTGCACACCACCATTAAACGATTCGATGAAGATCAGGCCCGACAGGCGCGCATTACCCGTCTGCCTGGCGACAACGATATTTCCAGGGAGAACAAAGCATGATTATTTCAGCAGCCAGTGACTATCGCGCCGCGGCGCAGCGCATTTTGCCCCCTTTCCTGTTCCACTACATCGACGGCGGGGCGTATGCCGAATATACCCTGCGCCGCAACGTGGAAGATCTGTCAGAAGTGGCCCTGCGCCAGCGCGTGCTGAAAAATATGTCTGACCTGAGCCTTGAGACAAGGCTATTCAACGAGACGCTTTCCATGCCGGTGGCGCTCGCGCCCGTAGGCCTGTGCGGTATGTACGCCCGACGTGGCGAAGTGCAGGCCGCCGCCGCGGCGGATGCTAAAGGCATTCCGTTTACGCTTTCCACCGTGTCCGTCTGCCCGATTGAAGAGGTCGCCCCGACCATCAAGCGCCCGATGTGGTTCCAGCTGTACGTCCTGCGCGATCGCGGCTTTATGCGTAACGCGCTGGAGCGCGCGAAAGCGGCGGGTTGCTCCACGCTGGTCTTTACCGTCGATATGCCGACGCCTGGCGCGCGCTACCGTGATGCGCACTCCGGCATGAGCGGCCCAAACGCCGCGCTGCGCCGCTACTGGCAGGCCGTCACCCACCCGCAGTGGGCGTGGGATGTGGGTCTGAACGGACGTCCACACGATCTGGGAAATATTTCGACCTATCTCGGCAAACCAACCGGACTGGAAGATTACATCGGCTGGCTGGCAAATAACTTCGATCCGTCCATCTCGTGGAAAGACCTGGAGTGGATCCGCGAATTCTGGGACGGCCCGATGGTGATCAAAGGGATCCTTGACCCGGAAGATGCCCGCGACGCGGTGCGCTTCGGCGCGGACGGGATCGTGGTCTCTAACCACGGCGGACGCCAGCTCGACGGCGTGCTCTCTTCTGCCCGCGCGCTGCCCGCCATCGCCGATGCGGTGAAAGGGGACATCGCGATTCTGGCCGACAGCGGCATTCGCAACGGGCTGGACGTGGTGCGCATGATTGCCCTGGGGGCAGACAGCGTGCTGCTGGGTCGTGCATACCTGTACGCGCTGGCCACCAGCGGTCAGGCGGGCGTGGCGAACCTGCTGAACCTGATCGAGAAAGAGATGAAGGTGGCGATGACGCTGACCGGTGCGAAGACGATTAGCGAAATTAGCAAGGATTCGCTGGTGCAAGAACTCAGTAAACTGCCTGCTGCGCTGGCGCCGCTTTCTCAAGGAAACGCGGCCTGAACTTCTCCTGTTAACCTTTGTTTTTCACGCGCCCGATTCCCCCCTCGGGCGCTTTTTTTGTCGAAAATAACACCCAGTTAACATATTAGATAAGAAAATTTGACACAACCCGCCCCTCCGCAATTGTATAGACAAGCAAATACAAGAGCACAAAAACAACATCACTTCAGAGGGGATCGTATGACGTATTCAGGTCGGGTGGATATTCAGCAGGTGATCGATGAAAGTCGCTTTTCAGGGTTTCACTGGCTTCTGATTGTGCTGGGCTTTCTGGTTCTGGCGATCGATGGTTTCGATACCGCCGCGATGGGTTACATTGCGCCGACGCTGTCGGCCGAATGGGGAATACATAAACAGGATCTGGGGCCGGTACTGAGTGCGGCGCTGCTGGGGCTGTCGCTGGGGGCGCTTATTGCTGGCCCGGTGTCCGACAGAGTGGGACGCAAACGCGTGCTGGTCTTTTCGTGTCTGTTCTTCGGCCTGGCGAGTCTGGGCACGGCCTGGGCACAAAGCCTGAATACCCTGACGCTATGGCGTTTTCTGACAGGCCTGGGGCTCGGCGCCGCGATGCCTAACGCCATCACGCTGATCTCCGAGTTTGCCCCTCAGCGCTGCCGCGCCATGGCCATTAATACCATGTACTGCGGCTTTCCTCTGGGTGCGGCAGGCGGCGGCGCGATCTCTTCCTGGCTTATTCCTCACCATGGCTGGCGAAGCGTGCTGCTGACCGGTGCGATTGCGCCGCTCATTTTAACGCTGCTGCTGGCGCTGCTTTTACCGGAGTCGGTGAAGTTTCTGGTGCAGCGCGGGAAAGACGTCATGCAGATTCGCCGCATCGCTAGCCGGTTCGCGCGCAGCACGCTGGATGGCGTCACGGGCTTTTTCCTCGCGGAAGAGAAGGTCGTCTCTAAGAAAGGGAGCGTAGCGCAGCTTTTCTCTCAACCCTGGTTACCCGGCACCCTGATGCTGTGGGTGACCTACTTTATGGGACTGGTTATTTACTACGTCCTGCTGAGCTGGATGCCGACGCTGATGCAGGGCATGGGCTATGCACTGGCGGAATCGGCCTGGCTCACCTCGCTGTTCACCTTCGGCGGTACCGCAGGCATTCTGCTTGCGGGCTGGATGATGGACCGCTGGGAAGCGCACAAGGTAGTCGCGGGCGGCTTCGTGCTGACAATGGGCCTCATTCTTTTGCTGGGCATTGAGCATAACCATATCGTTCTGTTTGGCGGGTTAATTTTCCTGATGGGTATCGCAATGAATGGCGCACAGTCAGGAATGCAAACCCTGGCGGCCACCTTTTATCCTACCGAGTGCCGCGCCACGGGTATCGCCTGGATGCAGGGGATCGGCCGCTTTGGCGGCGTGGCGGGAACCATGACCAGCGCCCAGCTTCTTTCCATGCAGTGGCAGGCAGACAGTATTTTAATGATCCTCAGCGTGCCCGCCCTGGTGGCCGCTGCGGCAACCTGCTACAAAATGCTGCGCTGCCGCGCGCAGGAACCCAGCGTCGCATAGTCCCGCTCTTTTCTGCTATTCTGCCCCCGCAATTAAGGGGGCAGCATGCTTAACATCGTTTTATTCGAACCAGAAATACCACCCAATACCGGCAACATCATCCGACTGTGCGCCAACACCGGTTTTCGCCTGCATATCATTGAGCCGATGGGCTTCACGTGGGACGACAAGCGCCTGCGTCGCGCGGGGCTGGATTACCATGAATTTACTGCCGTCGTTCGCCATCACGATTACGCCACGTTTCTGGAAGCCGAAAAACCGCAGCGCATGTTCGCCCTGACTACCAAAGGCACCCCAGCGCACAGCGCGGTGAGCTATCAGGACGGGGATTATCTGATGTTTGGCCCGGAAACGCGCGGCCTGCCAGCCACCATTCTTGATGCCTTGCCAGCCGAGCAAAAAATTCGTATTCCGATGATGCCGGACAGCCGCAGCATGAATCTGTCGAATGCGGTGTCGGTGGTGGTGTATGAGGCGTGGCGCCAGCTGGGATACCCCGGCGCAGTACTGCGTAGCTGAAACATGTCGGGTGGCTTTCGCCACCCGATTCGTCGATTTAGCCTGCTACCGCGATACGCTTCATATCGGTCATGTAGCCGCGCAGTTTCTGGCCCACTTTCTCGATTTCGTGGCTGCGGATCGCGTCGTTTACGTCACGCAGCTGCGCGTTGTCAACCGCACCTTCTGGAATCGCTTTGCCCAGATCGCCTGCCTGCAGAGTGGTCATAAACTCTTTCAGCAGCGGTACACAGGCGTAAGAGAACAGGTAGTTACCGTATTCTGCGGTATCAGAGATAACCACGTTCATTTCATACAGGCGCTTACGGGCGATGGTGTTCGCGATCAGCGGCAGCTCGTGCAGTGATTCATAGTACGCAGACTCTTCGATGATGCCGGAGTCCACCATGGTTTCGAATGCCAGCTCAACGCCTGCTTTCACCATCGCGATCATCAGTACGCCTTTATCGAAGTACTCCTGCTCGCTGATTTTGCCGTCGAACTGTGCAGCGTTTTCAAACGCGGTTTTACCGGTCTCTTCGCGCCAGGTCAGCAGGTTTTTATCGTCGTTCGCCCAGTCCGCCATCATGCCGGAAGAGAATTCGCCGGAGATGATGTCATCCATGTGTTTCTGGAACAGCGGTGCCATGATGGTTTTCAGCTGTTCAGACAGCGCGTAAGCACGCAGTTTTGCCGGGTTGGACAGACGGTCCATCATCAGCGTAATGCCGCCCTGCTTCAGCGCTTCGGTGATGGTTTCCCAGCCGAACTGAATCAGTTTTTCCGCGTAGGACGGGTCGGTGCCTTCTTCCACCAGCTTGTCGAAGCACAGCAGAGAACCGGCCTGCAGCATGCCGCACAGAATGGTCTGCTCGCCCATCAGGTCAGATTTCACTTCAGCAACGAAAGACGATTCCAGAACGCCCGCACGGTGGCCGCCAGTCGCCGCTGCCCATGCCTTGGCAATCGCCATGCCTTCGCCTTTCGGATCGTTTTCCGGGTGAACCGCGATCAGGGTCGGCACGCCGAAGCCACGTTTGTACTCTTCACGGACTTCGGTACCCGGGCACTTCGGTGCCACCATCACTACGGTGATGTCTTTACGGATCTGCTCGCCCACTTCAACGATGTTGAAGCCGTGGGAGTAACCCAGCGCCGCGCCGTCTTTCATCAGCGGCTGTACGGAACGCACAACGTCTGAGTGCTGCTTGTCTGGCGTCAGGTTAACCACCAGATCCGCCTGCGGGATCAGCTCTTCGTAGGTACCCACTTTGAAACCGTTTTCGGTCGCTTTACGCCAGGAAGCACGCTTTTCGGCAATCGCTTCTTTACGCAGGGCATAAGAGATATCCAGCCCGGAGTCACGCATGTTCAGGCCCTGGTTCAGACCCTGCGCGCCACAGCCGACGATGACCACTTTTTTACCCTGAAGGTAGCTCGCGCCATCGGCAAATTCGTCGCGCGCCATAAAGCGGCATTTGCCCAGCTGCGCCAGCTGCTGGCGCAAGTTCAGTGTATTAAAGTAGTTAGCCATGGGTGATACCTCGTGATGTTGTGTGTCTTATTGTTCGGTTCGCGTTTCAGCGAGAATGTACCCACATTACAACAGGAAATTTATTGCGGAAATTGATATATTCACAACGTCACGTTGCAGTTTTTGCAATGTAAAAAGAGGGAGTGGAATCGGTGGATTTACGCGATCTGAAAATGTTCCTGCACCTGGCGGAAAGCCGTCACTTTGGCCGCAGCGCCCGGGCGATGCACGTCAGCCCCTCCACGCTTTCGCGCCAGATCCAGCGCCTTGAGGAAGACCTCGGCCAGCCGCTTTTCGTGCGCGATAACCGCACCGTCACGCTGACGGAAGCCGGTGAAGAACTGCGCGTCTTTGCCCAGCAGACCTTGTTGCAGTACCAGCAGCTGCGACACACCATCGACCAGCAAGGGCCGTCGCTTTCCGGCGAGCTGCATATTTTCTGCTCCGTGACCGCCGCCTATAGCCATCTGCCGCCCATTCTCGACCGCTTCCGCGCGGCGCATCCGTCGGTCGAAATTAAGCTCACCACCGGCGATGCCGCCGACGCAATGGAAAAAGTGGTGACGGGCGAAGCGGATCTCGCCATTGCCGGGAAACCCGAAACCCTGCCGGGCGCGGTGGCGTTCTCCATGCTGGAAAATCTGGCGGTGGTGTTGATTGCCCCGGCGCTGCCCTGCCCGGTGCGTAATCAGGTGTCGGTGGAAAAACCGGACTGGTCCACGGTGCCGTTTATCATGGCCGATCAGGGCCCGGTTCGCCGCCGCATTGAGCTGTGGTTCCGCCGTCAGAAGATCAGCAACCCGTCGATATACGCCACGGTCGGCGGCCATGAGGCGATGGTGTCGATGGTGGCGCTGGGCTGCGGCGTGGCGCTGCTGCCGGAAGTGGTGCTGGACAACAGCCCGGAGCCGGTGCGCAATCGCGTGATGATTTTAGAGCGCAGCGACGAGAAAACGCCGTTTGAGCTTGGCGTGTGCGCACAAAAAAAGCGGCTGCATGAGCCGCTTATTGATGCGTTCTGGAAGATATTGCCGAACCACTAAAGCCGGGTGGCGCTGCGCTTACCCGGCCCACACGCAGCTAAACCCTTAGCCCGCGAGGAAGAAGCGGAACGCCGGGTTATGGGTTTCGTCGTGACACTCGTAGCCCAGCTCGTTCAGCCGCGTTTCGAAATCCGGCTCGTGCTCGCCCAGTTCGAACGCCGCCAGCACGCGGCCGTAGTCGGTGCCGTGGCTGCGGTAGTGGAACAAAGAGATGTTCCAGTGTGTTCCAAGAGTATGCAGGAACTTGAGCAGCGCGCCCGGCGATTCCGGGAACTCAAAGCTAAACAGGCGTTCCTTGAGCGGCTTCGATGGACGCCCGCCGACCATGTAGCGCACGTGCAGCTTTGCCATCTCGTCGTCAGAGAGATCGACCACGCTGTAGCCTCCCTCATGCAGCAGGTTGAGGATCTCTTTGCGCTCCTCTACGCCGCGGCTCAGACGCACGCCGACAAAAATGCAGGCGTCTTTGGCATCGGCAAAACGGTAGTTAAACTCCGTCACCGAACGGCCGCCCAGCAGCTGGCAGAACTTCAGGAAGCTGCCCTTCTCTTCCGGAATGGTCACCGCCAGCAGCGCTTCACGCTGTTCGCCCAGCTCACAGCGCTCGGAAACGTAGCGCAGGCCGTGGAAGTTCACGTTTGCACCAGACAGCACGTGCGCCAGCCGCTCGCCGCGAATATTGTGCTGCGCGATGTATTTTTTCATGCCCGCCAGCGCCAGCGCGCCGGAAGGTTCCGCCACCGCACGGACATCCTCGAACAGATCTTTCATCGCCGCGCAGATGGCGTCGCTATCGACCGTGATGATGTCGTCGAGATATTCCTGGCACAGGCGGAAGGTTTCATCCCCAATGCGCTTCACCGCCACGCCCTCGGCAAACAGCCCGACGCGCGGCAGGTCTACCGGATGACCCGCATCCAGCGCCGCCTTAAGGCAGGCAGAGTCTTCCGCTTCAACGGCGATGACTTTGATCTGCGGCATCAGCTGTTTGATCAGCACCGCGACGCCCGCAGCCAGGCCACCGCCGCCGACCGGCACAAACACGCGGTCGAGATGGGCATCCTGCTGCAGCAGCTCAAGCGCCAGCGTGCCCTGCCCGGCAATCACCATCGGGTGGTCGAACGGCGGCACCCAGGTGAAACCCTGCTGCTGCGCCAGCTCAATCGCTTTGGCTTTTGCTTCGTCGAAGTTAGCCCCGTGGAGCAGCACTTCACCGCCAAAACCGCGGACCGCATCGACTTTGATGTCTGCGGTAGCGACCGGCATCACGATCAGCGCTTTCAGCCCCAGACGGGCAGACGAGAACGCAACGCCCTGGGCGTGGTTGCCCGCCGAGGCGGTAATCACGCCGCGCGCTTTCTGCTCGTCGGTCAGCCCGGCCATCATCGCGTAGGCGCCGCGCAGCTTGAAGCTGTGCACCGGCTGACGGTCTTCGCGCTTCACCAGAATGACGTTGTCGAGGCGCGAAGAGAGTTTTTCCATTTTCTGCAGGGGCGTGACCTGCACGGCTTCATAGACCGGCGCGCGTAGCACCGCTCTCAGATATTCCGCCCCCTCGGGGGCGGCGGATAAGGGTTGTGACTCGGCCATCATTAGCCCCCAAGTTTAGATTTATCGCGCACCGCGCCTTTATCTGCACTGGTGGCAAGGCTCGCGTAGGCGCGCAGGGCGAAGGAGACTTCGCGCTGGCGGTCTTTCGGCGTCCAGGCTTTGTCGCCGCGCGCTTCCTGCGCTTCACGACGGGCCGCAATTTCCTGATCGCTCAGCTTGAGCTGAATGCCGCGATTCGGAATGTCGATTTCGATAAGATCGCCGTCTTCGATGATCGCAATGTTGCCGCCGCTTGCCGCTTCCGGGGAAACGTGGCCGATGGAGAGGCCGGAGGTGCCGCCGGAGAAACGCCCGTCGGTGATCAGCGCGCAGGCTTTACCGAGCCCCATGGATTTCAGGAAGGTGGTTGGGTAGAGCATCTCCTGCATGCCCGGACCGCCTTTCGGCCCTTCGTAGCGAATGACGACCACGTCGCCTGCCACCACTTTGCCGCCGAGGATAGCGTCTACTGCTTCATCCTGACTTTCGTACACTTTCGCCGGACCGGTAAATTTCAGGATGCTGTCGTCCACGCCTGCGGTTTTCACGATGCAGCCGTTTTCGGCAAAGTTACCGTACAGCACGGCCAGGCCGCCGTCTTTGCTGTAGGCATGCTCCAGCGAGCGGATACAACCTTCGGCGCGGTCATCGTCCAGGGTGTCCCAGCGACAGTCCTGGGAGAATGCCTGGGTGGTGCGAATACCGGCAGGACCCGCGCGGAACATTTTTTTCACCGCGTCGTCTTTGGTCAGCATCACGTCGTACTGGTCCAGCGACTCCGGCAGCGTAAGGCCGAGCACGTTTTTCACTTCACGGTTCATCAGGCCCGCACGATCCAGCTCGCCCAGAATGCCCAGCACGCCGCCCGCGCGGTGTACGTCTTCCATATGATATTTCTGGGTACTCGGCGCGACTTTACACAGCTGCGGCACTTTACGGGACAGCTTATCGATATCGCTCATGGTGAAGTCGATTTCGGCTTCCTGCGCGGCGGCCAGCAGGTGCAGAACGGTGTTGGTGGAACCGCCCATGGCGATATCCAGCGTCATGGCGTTCTCAAACGCGGCTTTGCTGGCGATGTTGCGCGGCAGCGCGCTGGCATCGTCCTGCTCGTAGTAGCGTTTAGTCAATTCAACGATGCGCTTACCGGCGTTAAGGAACAGCTGTTTGCGGTCGGCGTGGGTCGCCAGCAGCGAGCCGTTACCCGGCTGAGAAAGACCCAGCGCTTCGGTCAGGCAGTTCATGGAGTTGGCGGTAAACATACCGGAACAGGAACCGCAGGTCGGACACGCAGAGCGCTCAACCTGGTCGCTCTGCTCGTCAGAGACTTTCGGGTCCGCGCCCTGGATCATCGCATCGACCAGGTCGAGCTTGATGATTTTGTCGGAGAGCTTGGTTTTCCCCGCTTCCATTGGACCGCCGGAGACGAAGATCACCGGAATATTCAGGCGCAGGGAGGCCATCAGCATCCCCGGGGTGATTTTGTCGCAGTTGGAGATGCAGACCATCGCATCGGCGCAGTGGGCGTTAACCATGTACTCAACCGAGTCGGCGATCAGCTCGCGCGATGGCAGTGAATAGAGCATGCCCCCGTGCCCCATCGCGATACCGTCATCCACCGCAATGGTGTTGAACTCTTTCGCCACGCCGCCGGAGGCTTCGATTTGCTCGGCAACCAGCTTGCCGAGATCGCGCAGGTGCACGTGGCCCGGTACGAACTGGGTGAAGGAGTTCACCACGGCGATAATCGGCTTGCCGAAATCGGCGTCCGTCATTCCGGTAGCGCGCCACAGTGCGCGGGCACCCGCCATATTACGACCGTGGGTGGTGGTGGCTGAACGATACTTAGGCATGCTTTATTTACTCCCGTCTGACTATTTAATGGGACGGTGCGTGCCGTCCCAAATTTATACTTAGTGATTAACCTGATCCAACCAGCCGTATTTATCTTCTGTTTCGCCGGTGAAGAGGCCAAAGAACGCTTGCTGAATACGTTTGGTGACCGGGCCACAGCGGCCTTCGCCCACCTGGATACCGTCTACGCTGCGCACCGGCGTGATTTCAGCCGCGGTACCGGACATGAACACTTCATCGGCCAGATACAGGGATTCGCGGGACAGCACCTGCTCGCGCACTTCGATACCCAGATCTTTCGCCAGTTTGATGATGGCGTCACGGGTGATGCCCGGCAGCGCGGACGAGGTGAACGGCGGCGTGAACAGGATGCCGTCTTTTACTTCAAACAGGTTTTCACCCGCGCCTTCAGAGATGTAGCCGTTCACGTCCAGGGCAATGCCTTCCTGATAGCCGTGGCGGCGCGCTTCGCTACCGACCAGCAGAGAAGAAAGGTAGTTGCCGCCCGCTTTCGCGGCTGTCGGGATGGTGTTTGGCGCCACGCGGTTCCAGGAAGAGACCATTGCGTCGATCCCCTGCTCCAGGGCTTCAGCACCCAGGTAGGCACCCCATGGGAACGCGGCAATGATCACATCGGTGTTGTAACCGGCTGGCGGGTTCACGCCCATGCCGACGTCGCCCACGAAGACCAGCGGACGAATATAGGCGCTGGTCAGGTTGTTTTTACGGATCACCTCGCGACAGGCTTCCATCAGCTCATCAACGCTTTGAGAAACCGGGAAACGATAAATTTTGGCTGAGTCATGCAGACGCTGCATATGTTCGCGATGGCGGAACACCACTGGTCCTTTGTGAGAGTCGTAGCAACGGATGCCTTCAAACACGGAGGTACCGTAGTGCAGCGCGTGGGACATCACGTGGACCTTCGCGTCCTCCCAGCGAACCATCTCACCGTTGAACCAAATGTAATCAGCTTTTTTTGTCGTCATTTTTTCGTCCTGTCACGCTTAAGCGCGGATTTGTTGTGATGTGGTTGTGCTCTGGCAGATGGCAACATGGGCAACGTCTACCAGTTTTGATAATTGGCTAAACAGTAAGTCGACCGACCGCGGGCTGGCAACGGTTAATTCGATACTGATGTTCTGGGCGTCTGTGGCCGTTTCCATATTCATAGAGCAAATCTGAAAACCACGATGACGCACCACGCGCAAAACGCGCTCTAAGGTTTCCGGGTTGAAGCGAGCCTGTACGGCGACCTGATGCTGCATCATGATAATTTCTCCATCATTTGTGAGTTACTGGCACCAGGCGGTACCAACGGCCAGACGTTCTCGAGTTCGTCGATTGAGACATGAAGCAGGTAAGGCCCATCGCTGTTCAGCATGGTGTCGAGCGCCGCTTCAACCTGATCTTTACGGGTGATGTGCTGGCCAGGGATTCCAAAGGCGCTGGCCAGGGTGAGGAAATCGGGGTTATCGGTGAGAGTCGTTTCGCTGTAACGCTCCTGGAAGAACAGCTGCTGCCACTGGCGAACCATCCCTAAACGCTGGTTGTCGAGCAAGACGATTTTCAGCGGCAACTGCTTACGCTTAACGGTGCCGAGCTCCTGAACGTTCATCATGAAGGAGCCGTCACCGGAGATACAGATAACGGTATCGTTCGGGCGGGCAACCTGCGCGCCAACGGCTGCTGGCAGACCGAAGCCCATTGTCCCTAACCCGCTGGAGGTGATGAAGTTTTCCGGGCGGGTGTAGGTCATGTGCTGCGCGGACCACATCTGGTGCTGGCCTACGTCGGTTGTGACGATGCTGTCAGCCGGTTTACGGTCGGACAGCTGCTTCAACAGCAGCGGTGCGTAGATGGCCTCGCCGGGATGGTCGTAACGCCAGGCGTGCTCGGCGCGCATGTCTGCGGTGTGCTGACGCCACGCGTTGATATCCAGCGGCTGCTGCAGTGCCGGTAACAGCGCGTTGAGATCGCCCTGCAGCGCGACGTGCGCCTGACGCAGCTTGTTCATCTCCGCCGGGTCGATATCCATATGGATGACGTTGGCGTTCGGCGCAAAGGTATTCAGCTTGCCAGTGACGCGGTCGTCAAAACGGGCGCCTACGGCGATGAGCAGATCGCACTCCTGCACCGCCAGGTTTGCCGCTTTGGTGCCGTGCATCCCCAGCATGCCCAGATAGTATGGGTAGTTCGCGTCTACGGCACCCAGACCTTTCAACGTGCAGGTCGCTGGCATCTGCGTTGTTGCGATAAATTCGCGCAGGGCTGGAACGGCCTGCGCCATGCCGACGCCACCGCCGATGTACAACATCGGCTGTTTCGCCTGCGCCAGCATCTGACGGGCCTCTTCAACTTCCGCCTCCGGAAACGCATTGTCGCTTTCAACAGTAGAGAAGTGGGGTTCCAGATCGCCAGGTGCCACCTGGATATCTTTCGGGATATCGACCAGAACCGGGCCAGGACGACCGGAGCTTGCCACTTCGAACGCTTCTGCCATTACGCGCGGCAGCTCTTCCAGAGACTGGACGAGGAAGCTGTGTTTGGTGCAGGCCAGCGATAAACCAAGGACGTCGACTTCCTGGAAAGCATCGGTACCGATGAACGGAGACGCCACCTGGCCGGTGATGGCGACAATGGGAACGGAATCCAGCAGGGCATCCGCCAGACCGGTGATTAAGTTAGTTGCGCCTGGGCCTGAAGTGGCCATGCAGACACCGGTTTTGCCCGTGGCACGAGCGTAACCAATGGCCGCCATCGCTGCACCCTGCTCGTGTCGGCACAACAGGTGTTCCACGCCGCCGTCATACAGTGCATCGTAAATCGGCATAATTGCGCCACCCGGATAACCGAATACGGTTTCCACTCCCTGCGCGCGCAACGCATGTACAACCCATTGTGCCCCATTCATAGTTAGTTCCCCGTCATAAAACTGGAGAAACAGAATTTTGTGCTAGTCGTCATGCTCTGCTCCTCGTTTACGTTTTTTAGTCATAAAAAAACCCCCGGACCTTTCGGTGCGGGGGTCTTAGTTCGTTAAGGCTTGATTTCTAAGCCTTTCCTCGTCCAAGTGCAGCCCCGCACGGTGGGATAATAATCACCACCACGCTAATCACGACCAGGCTAATCACTCGTAGAAGGGCTGTCATTTTCAGTTCTTTCTGCATCTTGTTCGAAGGAATACCTAAAGAGTTATCACAGAATTCAAAACAAACACAAGATTTATTTATGGCTCACTTGATTAGCCAGCAAATCATATTTCTTAAAATCGTTGTTTTATATGAGGAAAATAGAAAATGAATATTTTTCATTTTTTTACGGCGGACTACAGCGTCGAAATGCGGTTTTTTACGTTCTGCGGGAAGGCTTCCATGATTATGCAATGGTATGAATGCGGCGTGAAAATACCTGAACAAGTGCCGTAAATTCACAAAATGCCGCTAAAAAGACAATACATGCGCTGGCATAGTCACACCAGGAGGTAGTGCAAATGTCACTGTCAGTTGTTTATACGCGTGCGGCTCTCGGGGTGAAGGCACCGCTGATTTCCGTAGAGGTTCATTTGAGTAATGGGCTACCGGGACTCACGCTTGTCGGGCTACCGGAAACGACGGTTAAAGAGGCGAGGGATCGCGTTCGCAGCGCAATAATAAATAGCGGTTATACCTTCCCCGCGAAGAAGATTACCATCAACCTTGCCCCCGCCGATCTACCTAAAGAGGGGGGACGATACGATTTACCTATCGCGATTGCGCTTCTCGCGGCCTCTGAGCAGCTTAATACAACCAGGCTAGGCTCGTACGAGTTCGTGGGCGAACTCGCGCTCACAGGCACGTTAAGAGGCGTTCCCGGTGCAATATCCGGAGCGCTGGAGGCAATCCGTGCAGGGCGGCAAATCATTGTCGCCAATGAAAATGCATCAGAGGTGAGTCTTATTGCAGAAAAGGGATGCCTTATAGCGGGGCATCTTCAGGAAGTGTGTGCCTGGCTGGAAGGGCGACATGAGCTGTCCGAACCGGAGGAGTGTGACGATGAGGTAACGGATGTACCAGAGGATCTCAGCGAGATTATGGGACAGGAGCAAGGGAAACGGGCGCTGGAGATCACGGCAGCGGGTGGACACAATCTTCTGCTGATTGGCCCACCGGGTACGGGTAAAACCATGCTGGCGAGCAGGTTGAGTGGGTTGCTCCCACCGCTTAATAATCATGAAGCGCTGGAAAGCGCCGCGATATATAGCCTGATCGGTTCTACGTCGCTGCAAAAACAGTGGCGTCGACGTCCTTTTCGTTCCCCGCATCATAGCGCTTCACTGACGGCAATGGTCGGCGGTGGGTCTATTCCGGGGCCGGGTGAGATCTCACTGGCGCACAATGGCATTCTGTTTCTCGATGAGCTGCCTGAATTTGAGCGCCGCGTGCTGGATGCACTGAGGGAACCCATTGAATCCGGCGAAATACATATCTCACGCACGCGTGCCAAAATAAGCTATCCCGCCAGGTTTCAGCTCGTCGCGGCGATGAACCCCAGCCCCACGGGACACTATCAGGGGAATCATAACCGCTGCACGCCAGAGCAGACGCTGCGCTATCTGGGAAAGCTGTCCGGCCCGTTCCTCGATCGTTTCGATTTATCACTGGAAATCCCGCTTCCACCGCCTGGCATACTCAGGCAGACGGGTATACAGAGTGAATGCTCTGCAAATGTTCGCGAGCGGGTTATCGCGGCGCAGGCGCGACAGTATGCTCGTCAGAACAGACTGAATGCGCGGCTGGATAATGCCGGGATCCGACAGTTTTGTTCACTTAACGGTGAGGATGCGGGGTGGCTGGAAGAGACGTTGACGCGATTTGGGCTGTCCATACGTGCGTGGCAGCGTCTGTTGAAAGTGGCCAGAACCATTGCTGATGTGGAGGGCTGTACTGACATTGAAAGGAAACATTTGCAGGAAGCGCTGAGCTATCGCGCTATTGACCGTTTGCTGCTGCATCTGCAGAAGTTGCTGGCATAAAAAAGGGGCCGTAGCCCCTTCTCACCATCTTAGTCGTCAGACTCGGTGTAGTCTTCTGCACCTTCCATCTGCGGCTTACCGCCAGACAGCGTATGGAAGCGCTTTGGACGCTTAATGCGTGCCATATACTTGATCCATACACGTTCTGCTTCAGACTGCGGCTCACGCTCACCACGGCACACAGAAACAAACTGTTTTTCGTCTTCGGTAGCAGGTTCACGCTTACCCAGATCCAGCTCGTTAAAGGCATAACCATGGCGCTCAAGCAGTTGAGCTTCTTTGATGGTGAAATCGCCGTGACGAGAGAACCCGCGCGGATAATGTTTATTGTCGAAAAAACGATTAGTCGTCGTAAAGCTTTCCGCCATCCTACACGCTCCTAATTCTTTGGCCGAGCTATTTATGGCGCGGAGTATTAGTTACGCTTGACAGAGTGTAAAACAAAACATTTAAATCATAACGACAAATAATTTTGTGGAGAAAGATGTGGATACGGAATTGCTAAAAACTTTCCTTGAAGTGAGCAGAACGCGTCACTTCGGGCGAGCCGCTGAAGCCCTTTACCTGACGCAGTCAGCAGTCAGTTTTCGTATTCGACAGCTGGAAAATCAACTGGGTGTGAATCTTTTTACCCGCCATCGCAACAATATCCGCCTCACGCCTGCCGGTGAAAAACTGCTTCCGTATGCGGAGACATTGATGAACACCTGGCAAGCGGCGCGTAAAGAGGTTGCGCATACCTCAAGACACAATGAATTCTCGATTGGTGCCAGCGCATCCCTGTGGGAATGCATGCTCAGTCAATGGTTGAGCCGGTTGTATCATTCACACGGGCATCTGCAATTTGAGGCCAGAATTGCGCAACGTCAGTCGCTTGTTAAGCAACTCCATGAGCGCCAACTTGATCTTCTGATCACGACCGAAGCCCCCAAGATGGACGAATTTAGCAGCCAGATCGTAGGGCAGTTTGGTCTTGCGCTTTATGCGTCTGAGCCGTCAATGATGAAAGCCGATCTGAGTTATCTGCGTCTGGAATGGGGCCCGGATTTTCAGCAACATGAGTCTGGGTTGATTGCCAGCGATGATGTCCCCCAGTTAACAACAAGCTCTGCGGAGATTGCCTGCCAGCAGTTGCCTTTATTAAAGGGCTGCACCTGGCTACCTACTCGCTGGGCAGACAGCAGACCGGGTCTGCATACCGTCGCAGATTCCACGACGCTTTCCAGACCGTTATATGCTATTTGGCTGCAGAACAGCGATAAGCAGTCGCAGATTAAAGATCTTCTAAAAATCAATATCATGGACTAACGCAAAAAGCCTGCAGAGATGCAGGCTTCTTATTAGAAGAGGTGTATGTCGTATTACAGGCAAAAAAAAATCCTTTGCCGAAGCAAAGGATTCTATATGGCAGGGGCGGAGAGACTCGAACTCGCGACACCCGGTTTTGGAGACCGGTGCTCTACCAACTGAGCTACGCCCCTAAAGTTTCTTACCATCAAGCCTGCCTAAAAGGCAGGCTTGATGTCTTAATAAGTGGCGGAACGGACGGGACTCGAACCCGCGACCCCCTGCGTGACAGGCAGGTATTCTAACCGACTGAACTACCGCTCCACCGAAGACTGCTTGTAACCACCGGATTAATGCACCGGCTTACTACTTAATTTGATGCCTGGCAGTTCCCTACTCTCACATGGGGAGACCCCACACTACCATCGGCGCTACGGCGTTTCACTTCTGAGTTCGGCATGGGGTCAGGTGGGACCACCGCGCTAAAGCCGCCAGGCAA
>NZ_JAHUWD010000012.1:0-102501 GCF_019219165.1 Enterobacter sp. ENT02 | reverse complement strand
CGCGGTGGTCCCACCTGACCCCATGCCGAACTCAGAAGTGAAACGCCGTAGCGCCGATGGTAGTGTGGGGTCTCCCCATGTGAGAGTAGGGAACTGCCAGGCATCAATTAAGTAGAGAGGCCATCCGCAAGGATGGCCTTTTTGCGTTTCTGGACCACTGAATTTTGTATTTTGTAGGCCGGGTAAGGCAAAGCCGCACCCGGCAAGTCAGACCGCACACCACCCCAAAATAAACTCTGCAATCCTATCCACGTCATTTAAGTCCAGCACCGGAACCTCAAGCGGCAAAACAACATCACTAGCCACCGCAATCACATGCTCATCCAGCGTTAACTCACTAATATCATGCCCGGCATCGCTCCTGAATAGCAGGATCTTCGCCACAGCCTCGTGCTTAAACCCCTCAACCAGCACCAGATCCAGCGTGGAGTGATCCATTCGGCTGACCAGATACGCGAGATCCAACGGCGCCTCATCCGGGGTTTCTGTCATCAATGCCCAGCGCTGAGTGCTTGCCACCATCGTTTGTGCCGCACCCGCTTTACGCAACTCATAGCTATCTTTGCCCGGTTTATCGACATCCATATTATGATGCGTGTGCTTAATCAAACCTGGACGAATACCTCTGGCGCACAGTGCAGGTATCAGCTTTTTGAGTAACGTGGTTTTCCCGGTACCACTCCAGGCGGAAATTGCTAAAACAGGTGTCATTTCTTCTCCTGCAGTGCCTGCAAATCTTCTGTCGTATTCACGTTCACAAATGCTGGCTTCACATCGCTAAAATCAACCGGATGTCCGCCTGCCTGCCGCATAAACACCATCACCCTTCTCTCTCCAGCAGACAGGTAAGCCTGCAGGTCAGAAACTAACGATATATGAATCAGGGCGATCGTCGGATGATCGCGCTCACCGTCATGTGCCCAAACCACGGGCGAGTCACCGCGCTGTTGTACCATGCGTTCTACCAGGCAAGCCGGAATAAAGGGTGTATCGCAGGAGCAAAAGAGAAACCACACCCCCTTAGCCTGCTGCATGACCGAGAGCATCCCAGCAAGAGGCCCCGGATAATCTGCCAGGTTATCCTGATAAACGGGGAATCCGCTGCGTTGGTAAATAGCGATGTGACGATTAGCACTGAGCGCGATTGTCGACACCTGATCTGCAAGCCTGTCAGCGACATGCTGCCATAAGGGCTTTCCATTCAGCAGCTGGAGCCCCTTATCTTCTCCGCCCATGCGGGTCGCTCTGCCACCGGCCAGAACGACACCGATGATTTTCTGGCATTCATTCACTAATATCGCCTCTTTTATTGTGGGATTGACCCTGCTAACGTGTCTCTCTAAATGAAAGGAGCACCACCATGAAATGTAAACGTCTGAATGAAGTTATTGAACTCCTCCAGCCAGCCTGGCAAAAAGAGCCGGAGCTGAATCTGATGCAATTTTTACAGAAATTGGCGAAAGAGTCAGGTTTTGACGGCGAGCTGACAGACCTTTCTGACGACATCCTGATCTACCACCTTAAAATGCGTGATTCAGCCAAAGATGCTGTTATTCCTGGTATTCAGAAAGATTATGAGGAAGATTTTAAAACCGCATTGCTGCGCGCGCGTGGGGTAATTAAAGAGTAAAAGCTTGTAAGCGGAGCCACCGAAATCGCCACAAGATGATATCCTGAATCATTCGTATAATTTCCGGATGATCGGATGAACGACCAGGCTTTTACTTTCCAGACATTACACCCGGATACCATTATGGACGCCCTGTACGAGCAGGGTATTCGGGTGGATTCTGGGTTAACCCCGTTAAATAGCTACGAAAATCGCGTCTATCAGTTTCAGGATGAGGAGCGCCAGCGCTTCGTTGTAAAGTTCTATCGTCCTAAGCGTTGGTCTGCAGAACAAATTCAGGAAGAGCATCAGTTTGCCCACGATCTGCTGGATGACGATGTTCCCGTTGCTGCGCCCTTGAAATTTAACAACCAAACGCTGCTTACCCACGAAGGTTTTTATTACGCCGTATTCCCAAGCCTGGGCGGGCGTCAGTTTGAAGCTGATAATATCGACCAGATGGAATGGGTTGCCCGCTACCTGGGGCGCATTCATCAGACGGGACGCAAAAAGCCGTTTATTGCCCGCCCGACCATCGGTATTCAGGAATACCTTATCGAGCCACGGCAGGTATTCGAAACCTCGACACTTATTCCTGGTGGATTAAAGGATAAATTCCTTAGCGCGACCGACAAACTTATTGAAGCGGTGAAAGCCAGTTGGTGTGATGACATTCCCACACTGCGTCTGCATGGAGACTGCCATGCTGGCAATATTCTCTGGCGCGATGGCCCACTGTTTGTCGATCTCGATGATGCTCGCATGGGGCCAGCGGTTCAGGATCTGTGGATGCTGCTCAATGGTGATAAAGCCGAGCAGAGAATGCAGCTTGAAACCATTATTGAAGCGTATGAAGAATTTAGCCCCTTTAATTCAGACGAAATTGCCTTGATAGAGCCTTTACGTGCGATGCGTTTTGTTTATTATCTCGCATGGTTAATCAGGCGTTGGGATGATCCCGCATTTCCCCGAAATTTCCCGTGGCTTACCGGAGAGGATTACTGGCGCAGCCAGATATCCACATTTACTGAGCAGGTTAAGGTTCTGCAAGAACCCCCTCTGCAATTAACGCCGATGTATTAATTGGACACACCCAGGAGAGAGTTGATCATGAAAAAAATTTGGCTGGCGCTGGCAGGTATGATTCTGGCATTTAGCGCTTCTGCTGCACAGTTTACCGATGGTAAGCAGTACATTACGCTGGACAAGCCAGTTGCCGGAGAGCCACAGGTTCTGGAGTTCTTCTCGTTTTATTGCCCACACTGCTATCAGTTCGAGCAGGTGCTGCATGTCTCTGACAACGTGAAGAAAAAGCTGCCGGAAGGCACCAAAATGACGAAATACCACGTTGAGTTCCTGGGCCCGCTGGGCAAAGACCTGACTCAGGCGTGGGCGGTAGCTATCGCACTGGGCGTGGAAGATAAGATCACCGCCCCAATGTTTGAAGCCGTACAGAAAACCCAGACCGTTCAGACCACTGCGGATATCCGTAAAGTATTCGTGGATGCCGGTGTGAAAGGTGAAGAGTACGATGCCGCATGGAACAGTTTCGTGGTGAAATCACTGGTTGCCCAGCAGGAAAAAGCGGCTGCTGACCTCCAGCTTCAGGGCGTTCCAGCGATGTTTGTTAACGGCAAATATCAGCTGAACATGCAGGGCATGGACACCAGCAGCATGGATATCTTCGTACAACAGTATGCTGATACCGTGAAATATCTGGTTGAGAAGAAGTAAGATTGTTGATGTAAAAACGCCGGTCAATGACCGGCGTTTTTGTAAGAAGCTTTAATGTTGTCTATCTGCTCGTCTTTCTCTTTCCAGAGCGTATTAAGCCAAAGCTGGAAACGACGTTTAAAATTCTTATCGTTAACGTAATCACCGTGCAGTTCCGTCTCAACAGGAACCAGATCAACGTGAACCACAATACGCGTCAGTTTGCCGCTGAGCATGTCATAAAATGGCGTCTTATCGTTCTCCGGGTAGCAAAGCGTAACGTTCAATAATTTATCGAACTGCTCGCCCAACACGTTCAATGCCATCGCAATGCCCGCAGCTTTAGGCGGCAGTAAGTGCTGATAAGGGGAGCGAGTCTGACTGCGCTTCTCTTCGGTAAAACGAGAGCCTTCTACAAAGTTAACAATCGTCGTTGGATGCGCACGAAATTTTTCGCAGGAGCGGCGTGTGGTTTCCACATCTTTACCGCGTCGTTCCGGGTGACGAAGTAAATAGCTGCGTGAATAGCGTTTCATAAACGGCATATCCAGCGCCCAGCAGGCCAGGCCAATGAAAGGCACCCAGGCCAGTTGTTGTTTCAGGAAATATTTATTCATCGGGATATGTTTGCGAAACAGCACACATAACACCACGATGTCAGCCCAGCTGTGATGATTGCAGATCAGCAGATACCAGTTCTTTTTGTTGAGTCTTTCCAGACCCTGAACATCCCACTTCAGGTGCGGGTTAAGGCACAGCAGAATCGCCAGCCCTTCGCACCAGCAATACATCATAAAATTACAAAACGCAGAAACGGCTCGCCACACCGAGTGCACAGGCAGCAGCAGCTTAATCATTCCGGCAATAATGATCGGCACTGAACAGGCGATAGTCACCAGAATGGTTAAAATGATGCTTAACAGTAGTGTTATTGCAGCGAGCAATTTCGACATAATCAGTATTTTCAGGTGGTTAGCTTAAACTAAGCCGCCGCATATACGGCGCAGGGCGCTGAGTTTATCAGAAAACAGACTAAAAAATGGTGCTTTCACGCGGCGGGGGTGCGGCTTTTACCTGCTATAGCAGATATGTCTGCGATGACGGAATAAACGAGGCTTATATCCACATAGACTAAATTGTCATCAATTCGCAATATGGATAATGAGTACTTACTTAATATGATGATAATAAACAATAAATTATATAATGGGATAGGAGTTTTACGGCTGTTATTCATATGTAGTGAAAGTATGCACAAACTTATCCACAGTTTGATTTTTGCGAGCGATCCTCTCGATCGCAAAATCTTTTCCTGTATCAGGCGCTAATAACTGATGTTTTCATCCTTCTGTGGCATCCTTTACCCATAAATTGATTAAAGGCACGGACATTATGGTTCAGATCCCAGAAAACCCTCTTATTCTCGTCGACGGCTCTTCTTACCTGTATCGGGCATACCATGCGTTTCCTCCTCTGACCAACAGCGCAGGGGAACCCACCGGCGCAATGTACGGCGTGCTGAACATGCTGCGTAGCTTGATCCTTCAGTATCAGCCAACCCATGCGGCAGTGGTCTTTGATGCAAAAGGTAAAACCTTCCGCGACGAGTTGTTTGAGCATTACAAATCCCATCGTCCGCCGATGCCTGACGATCTGCGAGCACAGATCGAGCCGCTGCACACCATGGTGAAAGCGATGGGGCTGCCGTTGCTGGCCGTTTCTGGCGTTGAGGCCGACGACGTTATCGGCACGCTGGCGCGTGAAGCAGAAAAAATGGGCCGTCCAGTGCTGATCAGTACCGGTGATAAAGACATGGCG
The DNA here is from genome assembly GCF_019219165.1 of Enterobacter sp. ENT02. NCBI lineage: Bacteria > Pseudomonadati > Pseudomonadota > Gammaproteobacteria > Enterobacterales > Enterobacteriaceae > Enterobacter > Enterobacter sp. ENT02. Next base: position 97,361 of record NZ_JAHUWD010000012.1, on the reverse strand, counting down.
CAGCTTGTGACGCCAGGTATCACCCTGATTAACACCATGACCAACACCATTCTGGGGCCTGAAGAAGTCGTCACAAAATATGGCGTGCCGCCTGAACTGATTATTGATTTCCTCGCGTTGATGGGCGACTCCTCAGATAACATCCCTGGTGTGCCGGGCGTCGGTGAAAAAACCGCGCAGGCGCTGCTTCAGGGGCTGGGCGGGCTGGATACGCTCTACGCGGAATCGGATAAAATCGCCGGGCTCACCTTCCGTGGTGCGAAAACCATGGCGGCGAAGCTGGAAGATAACAAAGAGGTGGCTTATCTCTCTTATAAGCTGGCCACAATCAAAACCGATGTCGAGCTGGAACTGGGCTGTGAGCAGCTGGAAGTGCAACAGCCTTCCGCTGACGATCTGCTGAGCCTGTTTAAGAAATACGAATTTAAGCGCTGGACCACTGACGTGGAAGCCGGTAAATGGCTGCAGGCAAAAGGCGTGAAACCTGCCGTGAAGCCGAAAGAGACGATTGTTGTGGATGCTGAAGAGCAGGCAGACGAAGAGGTCGTCGCGCTCTCTTTCGACAACTACGAAACCCTTCTTGAAGAGTCACAGCTGGTCGCCTGGATCGAGAAGCTGAAAAAAGCGCCGGTCTTTGCCTTTGACACCGAAACTGACAGCCTCGATAACATCTCGGCCAACATGGTGGGTCTGTCATTTGCCACCGAACCGGGCGTTGCGGCCTATGTCCCTGTTGCACATGATTACCTGGATGCGCCGGATCAGATCTCCCGCGACCGCGTCCTTGAGCTGCTGAAGCCGATTCTCGAAGATGACAAGGCGCTCAAAGTTGGGCAGAACCTGAAATATGACCGCGGCATTCTGCAAAACTACGGTATTGAGCTGCGCGGCATCGCCTTCGACACCATGCTGGAATCCTACATTCTGGACAGCGTGGCAGGCCGTCATGATATGGATTCCTTATCTGACCGCTGGCTCAAGCACAAAACCATTACGTTTGAAGAGATTGCCGGAAAAGGTAAAAATCAGCTCACCTTTAACCAGATTGCGCTGGAAGAGGCGGGTCGTTACGCGGCGGAAGACGCCGATGTGACGCTGCAGTTGCACCTGAAGATGTGGCCAAAGCTGCAAAAGCAGGAAGGCCCACTGAACGTGTTCCAGCATATCGAAATGCCGCTGGTGCCGGTGCTGTCCCGCATCGAACGCAACGGCGTAAAAATCGATCCAACGGTGCTGCATAACCACTCGGGTGAACTGGCGCAGCGTCTGACCGAGCTTGAGCAAAAAGCCCATGAGCTTGCCGGAGAGCCGTTTAACCTGTCGTCGCCTAAACAGCTGCAAACTATCCTGTTTGAAAAGCAGGGCATCAAGCCGCTGAAGAAAACCCCTGGCGGCGCGCCATCAACCTCTGAAGAGGTGCTGGAAGAGCTGGCACTGGATTATCCACTGCCAAAAGTTATCCTCGAGTATCGCGGTCTGGCGAAGCTTAAATCGACCTACACCGATAAGCTGCCGTTGATGATTAACCCGAAAACGGGGCGTGTGCATACCTCTTATCATCAGGCGGTTGCTGCAACCGGGCGTCTCTCGTCGACCGATCCCAACCTGCAGAACATTCCTGTGCGCAATGAAGAGGGTCGTCGTATTCGTCAGGCCTTTATTGCGCCAGAAGATTATCTGATTGTCTCTGCGGACTACTCACAAATTGAGCTGCGCATTATGGCGCACCTGTCGCGTGATAAGGGCTTGCTGACCGCGTTTGCCGAAGGGAAGGATATTCACCGGGCAACGGCCGCTGAAGTCTTTGGCCTGCCGCTGGATAGCGTGACAAACGAACAGCGTCGCAGCGCGAAAGCGATTAACTTCGGTCTGATTTACGGGATGAGCGCCTTTGGCCTGTCACGCCAGCTCAACATTCCGCGTAAAGAGTCGCAGAAGTATATGGATCTCTACTTCGAACGCTACCCGGGCGTACTGGAGTATATGGAACGCACCCGTGCGCAAGCGAAAGAGAAAGGCTACGTTGAAACGCTGGATGGTCGTCGTCTGTATCTGCCGGACATCAAATCCAGCAACGCGGCGCGCCGTGCAGGCGCAGAGCGTGCGGCTATCAACGCCCCAATGCAGGGAACCGCTGCTGACATCATCAAGCGTGCGATGATCGCCGTGGATGCCTGGCTGGAAAAAGATAAACCGCGCGTGAAAATGATCATGCAGGTACACGATGAACTGGTGTTCGAAGTGCACAAAGACGATCTTGAAAAAGTGTCTCAGAAGATCCACGAACTGATGGAAAGCAGCATGAAGCTGGACGTTCCGTTGCTGGTGGAAGTGGGGAGTGGCGAAAACTGGGATCAGGCTCACTAAGGGTTCATGGAATAACGCGCGTTTTATGTAAGTTAGCAACATAACGACGTGCGTTTTGTGACAATCATTAGAATTCCCTATGTAAAGAATGAAAAAAAACTACAAAAAGTGCTTTTTCTACAGATAAAAAAGGGGTAGAGTTAACGACGTAGGGTACAGAGGTAAGATGTTCTATCTTTCAGACCTTTTACTTCACGTAATCGGATTTGGCTGAATATTTTAGCCGCCCCAGTCAGTAATGACTGGGGCGTTTTTTATTGCGGCAAAGAAAATGTCAGGAAAAAAAAAGCGCGGACATTGCCGCGCTCATATTTACTCTTCTTCCGCTTCTGTCGCGGGTTCCAGCTCGTTAAACCAACTGTCGAGCTTCTGACGCAGTTTATCCACGCCCTGTTTTTTCAGCGAGGAGAATGGCTCAACCTGCACATCACCGTTAAATGCCAGCACCGCTTCGCGAACCATATTCACCTGTGCTTTTCGCGCACCGCTAGCCAGCTTATCGGCTTTGGTCAGCAGAACCAGCACGGCGATATCGCTCTCTACAGCCCAGTCGATCATCTGCTGATCGAGATCTTTCAGCGGATGGCGGATATCCATCAGCACCACCAGACCTTTCAGGCACTGGCGTTTTTCCAGGTACTCACCCAGCGCACGCTGCCATTTGATCTTCATCTCTTCAGGTACTTGCGCATAGCCGTAGCCCGGTAAGTCGACCAGGCGTTTGCCTTCTGCAACTTCAAACAGGTTGATCAGCTGAGTACGGCCAGGTGTTTTTGAGGTGCGCGCCAGGCTCTTCTGATTGGTCAGCGTATTCAGGGCGCTGGATTTTCCCGCATTGGAGCGGCCAGCGAATGCCACTTCAATACCCGTATCAGAAGGCAGGTGGCGAATATCAGGCGCACTGGTGACAAAATGCGTCTGTTGGTAGTTCCAGGTAGTCACGTGGTCGTCTCCAAAAATCGTAATCTGCGGGGGATTATACCTGAATGCGGGCAAAAGGCTTTTCCCATCGTACCAGGCACGTAAGCGAAAACCCTCTCATGTGTAAGAGATCGGCTACAAACCCTATGGGATATTTAAGAGAAATCGCAGGCGTTTAAAAATGCAAACTATTAAATATCATAGACTTGATAGTGAGTAATAATCCGAAAATCCGTTTTTGTACCCTTTCGTTGCTTGTTAGTTTAAGGGAAAAAGGTAAAGTGTGCGTCAAGGCGAGGATGCCAACAGGATTACGACTTAAGGATAAGGGTCAGGAGCGCCAGGAGGCGAAGACTCGGGATTGTCAGGATGACGGGCGCCTGGAGGCGTTTTTACAGGAAATGGAACCGTATCACGGACGGTATTTGCCAAGGGATAAACAGGGTTTGTTGTTGGTAAACATGGAATGTCTGACCCGCTAAGGGTTGTGAGTCAGGAAAAAAGGCGACAGATTGCTCTGTCGCCTTTTTTCTTTGCTTGCTTTCTGCTAGATTTCGCCGCAATTCTATACTGAATAAAACGGCTTAAAGATAAAACATCATGAAAAAACCGACCACCGCAGCGGGCGCGAAACGCCCAGCAAAAGCACGCCGCAAAACGCGCGAAGAACTGAACCAGGAAGCGCGCGATCGCAAACGCGATAAAAAGCATCGTGGCCATGCTGCGGGTAGCCGTGCAAGTGGTAGCGGTGCAACGGGCGCTTCTGCAAAAGGTAAGGCGCAGAAAGATCCCCGTATCGGCAGTAAAACTCCCATTCCACTGGGCGTGACAGACACCCCGGTCACTAAGCAGCACAAACCAAAGAGCGAGAAACCTATGCTTTCACCGCAGGCTGAGCTGGATTTGCTGGAGAACGATGAGCGCCTGGATGCGCTGCTGGAACGTCTTGAAGAAGGTGAAACCCTGACCGCAGAAGAACAGTCATGGGTTGATGCCAAACTGGACCGCATTGATGAGCTGATGCAGAAGCTGGGCCTGTCATACGACGATGACGAAGATGAAGAAGAAGACGAGAAGCAGGAAGATATGATGCGTCTTCTGAAGGGTGGAAACTAACATTTGCACCCGGCAGGCTCAATAGTCCTGCTTATAACCCTTCCGGTTATATGTTATCTGGTGTGGTTATTCGTTAAACTACGGCGGTTGTCGCGGCGACATCAGTGGCTGCGCACCCGAATGATGGCTCGCAATGGGGCCAGACCGGGCCGCCGTAAACGAACGCGACACCAACGGAAGGAGTGAGCATGTCAGCACCAACTATCGACTGGGATTTGGCCCTAATCCAGAAATATAACTATTCCGGGCCGCGTTATACCTCATACCCCACCGCGCTGGAGTTCTCCGATGCTTTCGGCGAGGCGGATTTTCAGCAGGCCGTCGCGCGCTATCCCGAGCGTCCGCTGTCGCTCTATGTCCATATTCCGTTTTGCCACAAGCTCTGCTACTTCTGCGGATGCAATAAAATCGTTACCCGCCAGCAGCACAAAGCCGATCAGTATCTTGATGCGCTTGAGCAGGAAATCCTGCACCGCGCGCCGCTGTTTGCCGGTCGTCACGTCAGCCAGCTTCACTGGGGCGGCGGCACGCCAACGTACCTGAATAAAGCGCAGATCAGCCGTTTGATGGCGCTGCTGCGCGGCAACTTTAATTTTAACGACGACGCTGAAATCTCGATCGAGGTCGATCCGCGCGAAATCGAGCTGGATGTACTGGATCACTTACGCGCCGAAGGTTTCAACCGCCTGAGCATGGGCGTACAGGACTTCAACAAAGAGGTGCAGCGTCTGGTCAACCGCGAGCAGGACGAAGAATTTATCTTTGCCTTACTCAACCACGCGCGTGATATCGGCTTTACGTCGACCAATATCGACCTGATTTACGGCCTGCCAAAGCAAACGCCGGAGAGCTTCGCCTTCACGCTGAAGCGCGTGGCTGAACTTAACCCGGACCGTCTGAGCGTCTTTAACTATGCGCACCTGCCGACGCTGTTTGCTGCTCAGCGCAAAATCAAAGATGCCGATCTCCCTTCTGCTCAGCAGAAACTGGATATTTTGCAGGAAACTATCACCTCGCTGACCGAAACCGGTTATCAGTTTATCGGGATGGATCACTTTGCCCGTCCGGATGACGAGCTGGCGATTGCCCAGCGCGAAGGCGTTCTGCACCGCAACTTCCAGGGCTACACGACACAGGGCGATACCGACTTGCTGGGGATGGGCGTCTCGGCCATCAGCATGATTGGCGACTGCTACGCGCAGAACCAGAAAGAGTTAAAACATTATTATCAGCAGGTTGATGAAACGGGCAACGCGCTGTGGCGTGGCATCGCGCTCACCCGCGACGACTGCATCAGACGCGATGTGATTAAGGCGCTTATCTGCAATTTCCGTCTCGATTTCAGTGACGTGGAAGCACAGTGGAATCTGACCTTCAGCGATTATTTTGCAGAAGATCTGAAGCTGCTTGCCCCGCTGGCCAAAGATGGGCTGGTGGATGTTACTGAGGGTGCCATTGAGGTCACGCCGAAAGGGCGTCTGTTGATCCGTAATATCTGCATGTGCTTTGACGCCTATCTGCGTCAGAAAGCGCGCCTGCAGCAGTTCTCGCGGGTTATTTAAGCCGCTTTCGGCTTAGGCAACCGCGAAATGTAGGCCGGGTGCGAAGCGCCACCCGGCACTGCCAAAATCACTCCATTCCCAGCTCTTTAAGCTTGCGCGTCAGGGTATTACGTCCCCATCCCAACAGGCGAGCGGCCTCCTGCTTATGGCCCTGCGTATGACGAAGCGCGGTGGTTAACAGCGTACGTTCCATCTCAGGCTGAGCTTCAGACAGCAGGTTTTGATGACCGGAACGCAGTGCGCGGTCAGCCCACTGTGCCAGCAGCGTTGCCCAACTGTCCGGCAGCGCGTGACCGGTGCTGCTTTCAGGTGCAGTGGCTTCAAACAGCTCTGCGGGTAAATCCTGAATCAGCACTTCCTGTCCGGCTGCCATCACGGTTAACCAGCGACAGGTGTTTTCCAGCTGGCGCACGTTGCCCGGCCACGCAAGTCGGGTGAGGGCGGCATCGGTTTCCGGGTGAAGCAGCTTGGCCTCCACGCCAAGCTCGCGGGCTGCCACCTGCAGGAAATGACGCGCCAGGCGGGGAATATCTTCCCGGCGCTCGCGCAGCGGCGGCAGGTGAACGCGGATAACGTTCAGGCGGTGGAATAAATCCTCACGGAATTTTCCCTCCTGCACGCGCAGCTCCAGGTTCTGGTGCGTCGCAGCGATAATGCGCACGTCCACCTTCACCGGCGCATAGCCGCCCACGCGGTAAAATTGCCCGTCGGCCAGCACGCGCAGCAGGCGGGTCTGAACGTCCAGCGGCATATCACCGATTTCATCCAGGAAAAGCGTCCCGCCGTCAGCCTGCTCAAAGCGCCCCTGACGAATAGTATTCGCCCCGGTAAACGCCCCTTTTTCGTGGCCGAACAGCTCGGACTCAATCAAATCCTTCGGGATGGCCGCCATATTCAGGGCGATGAAGGGCGCTTTAGCTCGCGGGCTATGGCGATGCAATGCATGGGCAACCAGCTCTTTACCGGTACCCGATTCGCCGTTAATCAATACGCTGATGGACGAACGCGACAGACGCCCGATGATGCGAAACACATCCTGCATCGCAGGCGCTTCACCGATGATGTCCGTAGTGGGGCCAAAATCGGGCGCATTACGAGGCTGCTGTTGTTCCTGGTAGTGGCTGATGGCGCGTTCAACCAAAGCCACCGCCTCGTCGATATCAAACGGCTTTGGCAGGTAATCAAACGCCCCTTGCTGGTAGGCGCTCACTGCGGCATCCAGGTCGGAGTGCGCCGTCATTATGATGACCGGAAGCATTGGGTGGCGTTGTTTGATCTGCTTTAAAAGCGCCAGCCCGTCCATTCCCGGCATGCGAATATCCGAAAGCAAAACATCTGGCGTTTTGGTGGTGAGTGCGTCGAGCACCTCGCTGCCGCTCTCAAACGTCGTGCAGCTTAACCCCGCCCCAGTGAGCGCGCGTTCCAGCACCCAACGGATGGAGCTATCGTCATCGACTACCCAGACTATCCCTCGTTGCATAAACGTCACCTTTATTTTTTAATCGGCAGGAAAACCGAAAACTCGGTATGTCCCGGCCAACTGGTAAATTCAATTTTGCCAGAGTGTTGGTCGATCAAACTGCGGGCAATGGATAACCCCAGCCCGGTGCCGCCTTCGCGGCCGCTGACCATTGGGTAAAACAGCGTGTCCTGCAGATGCGGCGGGATACCCGGACCGTTATCTTCAACGTCGATACGTGCCGCCAGACGATAGCGCACGCCGTGCAGCGTGAGCTGGAAGGCGGTGCGGGTACGTAAAATAATCTCGCCCCCTTCCGGTCCCAGCGCCTGTAGCGCGTTACGTACAATGTTCAGCAGAACCTGTTCAATCTGGTCCGGGTCATGCGCCAGTTCCGGCAGGCTTGGGTCGTAATCGCGCACCAGCGTGACGTTCTCTGGCAGTTCCATTGAGACGAGCTTCACCACCCGTTCCGCCACTTTATGAATGCTTTCAGAGACGTGCATGCCCGGCTGCTGCGGCCCAAGAAGACGGTCAACCAGATTACGCAGGCGGTCGGCCTGCTCAATAATAACGTTGGTGTACTCTGCCAGCGCAGGGTCGGGCAACGCCTTGGTCAGCAGCTGTGCTGCACCGCGTAACCCACCCAGCGGGTTTTTTATCTCATGCGCCAGGCCACGCACCAGGTCACGAGCGGCAATTTGCTGCGCATGCTGAAGCTGCTCCTGGCTGAGCCGACGCTGATTATCCATCGGCGCCATTTCCAGCAGGATCAGTCCTTCGGGAAGACGTTGCGCGGTAAGAGAGAGAATATGTGAACGCCCGTCGATCACCAGTGTCACTTCGTTATCGGTGAACCCCTGTCCGGCCTGCAAACTCTCCTGCATCAGGCCAATATTCAGCGAAAAATAGCTCAACAGTTCAGGAAGCGGGGTGCCAAACAGCTTGCGTGAGCTCTGGGCGAGCAGTTGCTGCGCTGCCGGGTTGGCGTAATGCACCGCCAGCTCGTCATCGACCAGCAAGATACTGTTAATTAGGGAATTGAGGATCTGCCCAGCATCGGGCAGCGTGCCAGTTGCCATTCAGCAGTCTCCTGGAGTTGGTTGCACTAATTTAGTGCAGTATAGCTTTTTCGGCGTAAAAAGCGCGTCAGATCAGGTTGTTGGTGGAGAAAAAAGCCCATCCGGAGATGGGCTAAAAGTTTCCACGGCAACTACTCCCGACGTTTATCACGCCGGGTAAAACAACTCGATTAAACGCTGTAGTACAGTTCGAACTCAACCGGATGCGGAGTCATACGCACGCGGTCGTTCTCTTCGATACGCAGCGCGATGTAAGCGTCGATAGCTTCATCGGTGAACACGCCGCCAGCCGTCAGGAACTCACGGTCTGCGTCCAGCGCGTTCAGTGCTTCTTCCAGAGAGCCTGCAACCTGTGGGATCTCTTTCGCTTCTTCTGGCGGCAGGTCATACAGGTTTTTGTCCATGGCTTCGCCAGGGTGGATCTTGTTCTTAATACCGTCCAGACCGGCCATCAGCAATGCTGCGAAGCACAGGTATGGGTTAGCCGCTGGGTCCGGGAAGCGTACTTCGATACGACGTGCTTTCGGAGACGCAACAACCGGGATACGGATAGAAGCAGAACGGTTACGGGCAGAGTACGCCAGCATGACGGGTGCTTCGTAGCCTGGGACCAGACGCTTGTAGGAGTTGGTGGTTGGGTTCGCCAGGGCGTTGATCGCTTTAGCGTGTTTGATAACACCACCGATGTAGTGCAGCGCTTGCTCGGACAGACCCGCGTACTTGTCGCCAGAGAACAGGTTAGTGCCGTTCTTGGACAGGGACATATGGCAGTGCATACCGGAACCGTTGTCGCCAAACATTGGTTTTGGCATGAAGGTCGCGGTTTTACCGAAACGGTGCGCAACGTTGTGCACAACGTATTTGTAGATCTGAATCTCATCCGCTTTTTTGGTCATGGTGTTGAAGCGGGTAGCGATTTCGTTCTGGCCAGCGGTCGCCACTTCGTGGTGATGCGCTTCCACAACCAGGCCCATCTCTTCCATGATCAGACACATGGTAGAACGGATGTCCTGTGAAGAATCGACCGGAGGAACCGGGAAGTAACCACCTTTCACGCCAGGACGGTGACCTTTGTTACCACCTTCGTATTTGGTGGAAGAGTTCCATGCGCCTTCGATGTCATCGATAGCCACGTGGGAACCTGAAATTGACGCGCCGAAGCGGATGTCATCAAACAGGAAGAACTCTGGCTCTGGCCCGAACAGAACGGTGTCTGCGATGCCGGTAGAACGCAGGTACTCTTCAGCGCGTTTCGCGATGGAGCGTGGGTCACGATCGTAGCCCTGCAGCGTGCCTGGCTCGAGGATATCGCAACGGATGATAAGGGTTGGCTCTTCGAAGAACGGGTCAATGAGCGCAGTGGTTGCGTCTGGCATCAGAACCATGTCGGATTCGTTAATGCCTTTCCAGCCACCAATGGAGGAGCCGTCAAACATTTTGCCTTCTTCAAAGAATTCGGCGTTCACCTGATGAGCAGGGATTGTGACGTGCTGTTCTTTACCTTTGGTATCGGTGAAGCGCAGATCAACAAACTTCACTTCATGTTCGTTCAGCATCGTCAAAACGTGTTCAGCGGACATACTTAACTCTCCAGATTGGTCATTGTCGTCGTGGTAACGAGGTCTTCAACTTCTATCAAGGTGGCTGTGATGCCATCTTTTTGCCGTATTTTTATAAAGCGAAATCTGTGCCAACTTTTAAAACACCCCAAAAAGGCGTTATCATGCGCACCATAGTGCAAAAGGGCTGCACCACAATGGATTTGTTGCACCAGTATAGTGCTTCAATGTGAACATTGAGCACCATATTGGTGCAATTTACGTTAAAGTGCCCTTTTACCGCTCCGTGAAAGCGATCACAAAGCATCTCTGCAATACTTGTTTGCGGGGGATGTTTGTGATCCTGTTTTGTAGTGCGATTAATCCGTGTACAATAACGCGCTATTTCTAAATGCCTGAGGCAAAGTTGTGATCGAAAAATTGCGTAACATCGCCATCATCGCGCACGTCGACCATGGTAAAACTACCCTGGTTGATAAGCTGCTGCAGCAGTCCGGTACATTTGATGCTCGTGCCGAAACTCAAGAACGCGTGATGGACTCCAACGATTTGGAGAAAGAGCGTGGGATTACCATCCTCGCCAAAAACACCGCTATCAAATGGAATGACTACCGTATCAACATCGTTGATACCCCAGGGCACGCCGACTTCGGTGGTGAAGTTGAACGTGTAATGTCCATGGTAGACTCCGTTCTGCTGGTCGTTGACGCAATGGATGGCCCAATGCCCCAGACGCGCTTCGTGACCAAAAAAGCGTTTGCTCATGGTCTGAAGCCAATTGTTGTTATCAACAAAGTTGACCGTCCTGGCGCGCGTCCTGACTGGGTTGTTGATCAGGTCTTCGACCTGTTCGTTAACCTCGACGCGACCGACGAGCAGCTGGACTTCCCTATCGTTTACGCTTCTGCGCTGAACGGTATTGCAGGTCTGGACCACGAAGACATGGCTGAAGACATGACCCCGCTGTACCAGGCGATTGTTGACCGTGTTCCTGCACCAAACGTTGATCTCGACGGCACCCTGCAGATGCAGATCTCTCAGCTCGACTACAACAACTACGTTGGCGTAATCGGCATTGGTCGTATCAAGCGCGGTAAAGTTAAGCCTAACCAGCAGGTCACTATCATCGATAGCGAAGGCAAAACCCGTAACGGTAAAGTTGGTAAAGTACTGACTCACCTGGGTCTTGAGCGTATCGAGAGCGACATCGCTGAAGCGGGCGACATCATCGCCATCACCGGTCTGGGTGAACTGAACATCTCCGACACCATTTGCGATCCGCAGAAAGTCGAAGCGCTGCCAGCCCTGTCCGTTGATGAACCAACCGTATCCATGTTCTTCAACGTCAACACCTCTCCGTTCTGTGGTAAAGAAGGTAAGTTCGTTACCTCTCGTCAGATCCTTGACCGCCTGAACAAAGAGCTGGTGCACAACGTTGCGCTGCGCGTTGAAGAAACGCCAGACGCTGATGCATTCCGCGTTTCCGGTCGTGGTGAGCTGCACCTGTCAGTTCTGATCGAAAACATGCGTCGTGAAGGTTTCGAGATGGCGGTTTCCCGTCCGAAAGTTATCTTCCGCGAAATCGACGGCCGTAAACAAGAGCCGTTCGAAAACGTAACGCTGGACGTTGAAGAGCAGCATCAGGGTTCTGTGATGCAGGCTCTGGGTGAGCGTAAAGGCGACCTTAAAAATATGAATCCAGATGGCAAAGGCCGCGTACGTCTCGACTACGTGATCCCAAGCCGTGGCCTGATCGGCTTCCGTTCAGAGTTCATGACCATGACTTCTGGTACGGGTCTGCTGTACTCCACCTTCAGCCACTATGACGATGTTCGTCCGGGCGAAGTAGGCCAGCGTAACAACGGCGTTCTGATCTCCAACGGTCAGGGTAAAGCGGTTGCGTTCGCACTGTTCAGCCTGCAGGACCGCGGTAAGCTGTTCCTGGGTCACGGTGCAGAAGTTTACGAAGGCCAGATCATCGGTATTCACAGTCGTTCTAACGACCTGACTGTAAACTGCCTGACCGGTAAGAAACTGACCAACATGCGTGCGTCAGGTACTGACGAAGCAACGGTTCTGGTTCCACCGATCAAGATGACCCTGGAGCAAGCTCTGGAGTTCATCGATGACGACGAACTGGTAGAAGTGACTCCACAGTCAATTCGTATCCGTAAACGTCACCTGACCGAGAACGATCGTAAACGTGCAATGCGCGGTGCGAAAGAAGAGTAATTCACTCCTCTTTAAGTCTCTAAAACCCCGTCCTTGTGGCGGGGTTTTTCTTTTTCTGCGTTGTGTCCCTCTCCATAGCCAAACCTTATCTTTCCCGCTACAGTTACTTTTCCACGGCGAAAGGAGATAAACATGCTTTATATCTTTGACTTAGGAAATGTAATCGTCGATATCGATTTTAATCGGGTGCTGGGCGCATGGAGCGATTTTAGCCGTGTGCCCCTGGCGACGTTAAAACAGAATTTCGCGATGGGTGAGACATTCCACCAGCACGAACGCGGTGAAATCAGCGATGAAGAATTCGCAGAGCGTTTCTGCCATGAAATGGATCTGCCGTTAAGCTACGAGCAGTTTTCCCATGGCTGGCAGGCAGTTTTTGTCGCGATCCGCCCGGAAGTGACCGACATCATGCATAAACTGCGCGAGCAGGGGCATCGCGTGGTGGTGCTGTCAAATACCAACCGCCTGCATACCACGTTTTGGCCGGATGAATACCCGGAGATCCACGCGGCAGCAGATAAAATTTATCTCTCCCAGGAGATGGGCATGCGCAAGCCAGAAGCGCGTATTTATCAGGCGGTTCTGCAGGAAGAAGGATTCTCCGCGGCTGATGCGGTCTTTTTCGACGACAACGCCGATAATATAGAGGGAGCTAACCAGTTAGGTATCACGTCAATTCTGGTGACCGGAAAAGAGACGATACCGAACTATTTTGCGAAGCAGTTATGCTAAAAACCGTTCATCAAAAAGCCACGCACCATACCCGGCCACTTCGGGCATGGCTGAAGCTGCTCTGGCACCGCATTGATGAGGACAACATGACGACGCTGGCAGGGAATCTCGCCTATGTGTCGTTGCTCTCATTGGTGCCGCTGGTGGCGGTCATCTTTGCCCTGTTTTCCGCGTTTCCGATGTTTGCAGATGTCAGCCTGCAGCTTCGCCATTTTGTTTTTGCAAACTTCATTCCGGCCACCGGCGACGTCATACAGAACTATATTGAGCAGTTTGTCGCCAACTCCAGCAAGATGACGGCGGTGGGCGCCTGCGGCCTCATCGTCACGGCGCTGCTTTTGATGTATTCCATCGACAGTGCCCTCAACACCATCTGGCGAAGTAAAAAAATCCGTCCTAAGGTTTACTCCTTTGCCGTGTACTGGATGATTTTGACCCTCGGTCCGCTGCTGGCGGGGGCGAGTCTGGCGATCAGTTCCTATCTTCTTTCTCTGCGCTGGGCGAGTGACTTAAACAGCGTGATTGATAACGTTCTGCGCATCTTCCCGCTCATTTTATCGTGGCTCTCGTTCTGGCTGCTTTACAGCGTGGTACCGACGACGCGCGTACCTAACCGTGATGCCATCGTTGGAGCGTTGGTCGCAGCCGTGCTCTTCGAGCTGGGCAAGAAAGGTTTCGCGCTTTACATCACCATGTTCCCGTCTTATCAGCTGATTTACGGCGTGCTGGCGGTGATCCCCATTTTGTTTGTCTGGGTCTATTGGACCTGGTGTATCGTCTTGCTTGGTGCCGAAATAACTGTCACTCTCGGAATATACCGCGAACTTAAAAAAGCAGCAGAAGCTGAAAAACAACAAGAAGCAGACCAACCATGATTGCATTGATACAGCGCGTAACCCGTGCCAGCGTCACCGTGGAGGATGAGGTGACGGGTGAAATCGGCCCAGGACTTTTAGTGTTGTTAGGTGTCGAAAAGGATGATGACGAACAAAAAGCCAACCGCCTGTGCGAGCGCGTGCTGGGCTACCGCATCTTTAGCGATGCGGAAGGCAAGATGAACCTCAACGTCCAGCAGGCGGGTGGAAGCGTGCTGGTGGTTTCCCAGTTTACGTTGGCCGCAGATACCGAACGTGGCATGCGGCCTGGTTTTTCTAAAGGTGCTGCGCCAGAATGCGCAGAAGCCCTTTACGAGTACTTTGTTGAGCGCTGCCGTCAGCAGGAAATGAATACGCAAACCGGACGATTCGCTGCAGATATGCAGGTATCGCTGGTGAACGATGGCCCCGTCACATTCTGGCTCCAGGTATGAGCCAACTGGCGGCGTGGCCGCGGGTAACCAGAGAGAGTACAGCTATGTATCACCTTCGAGTACCGCAAACGGAAGAAGAGTTAGAGGTCTACTACCATTTCCGCTGGGAAATGCTGCGCAAACCCTTACACCAACCCAAAGGGTCTGAACGCGACGCCTGGGATGCGATGGCGCACCATCAAATGGTGGTGGATGAAGAGGGTAACCTCGTCGCCGTTGGGCGACTGTATATCAATGCCGACAATGAAGCCTCTATTCGCTTTATGGCGGTTCACCCGTCCGTGCAGGATAAAGGGCTCGGTACCCTGATGGCGATGACGCTGGAGTCCGTCGCCCGTCAGGAAGGCGTTAAGCGCGTCACCTGTAGCGCCCGTGAAGATGCCGTCGAGTTCTTTGCCAAGCTCGGTTTTGTTAACCAGGGCGAAATTACCGCCCCGCAGACCACGCCGATTCGCCACTTTTTGATGATCAAACCCATCGCCACGCTGGATGACATTCTGCATCGCGCGGACTGGTGCGGTCAGCTGCAGCAGGCGTGGTATGAGCACATCCCGCTCAGTGAAAAAATGGGCGTGCGCATTCAGCAGTACACAGGGCAGAAATTTATTACCACCATGCCGGAGATCGGCAACCAAAATCCGCACCACACCCTTTTTGCAGGCAGTCTCTTCTCGCTGGCGACCCTGACCGGCTGGGGGCTCATCTGGCTAATGCTGCGCGAGCGTCATCTGGGCGGCACCATTATTCTTGCTGATGCACATATTCGCTACAGCGCCCCCATCAGCGGCAAGCCGAGCGCGGTGGCCGATCTCGGTGCACTGGGTGGCGATCTTGACCGTCTGGCGCGAGGCCGCAAAGCGCGCGTACAGATGCAGGTTGAGCTGTTTGGCGATGAAACGGCGGGCGCGGTGTTTGAAGGAACGTATATCGTCCTCCCGGCGAAGCCCTACGGCGCGTATGAAGAGGGCGGGAACGAGGAGGAGTAGTCTCTCCCCGTTTTATCGCCGGGCGGCACTGATCCGCCAGGCGATATCCCGTATAACGTCTCGCGCTGACTGGCTAATTCCACCAAGCTGGAAAAAGCCATGTATTACCCCCAGCCATCGCTGAGCGGTACACGTCACCCCTTGCTCCGTGAGGCGCTGAAACAGCGCCTCTCCCTCATCGCATAACGGGTCGTATTCAGCGGTAACGATATGGACAGCCGGCAGGCCGCTGAAGTCTTCCCGCCACAGCGGGCTCACTTCAGGATGCTGAAGGTCGGCTCCAGCCAGATATATTTCATAGCCGCTCAGCAGGGTATCGCGAGTAATCACGTAATCCATGCCGTTGAGGGTATAGCTTTCAAAACTGGCCGTGGCGTCGAGCATGGGATAGATAAGAATAAGCTGCGCAGGTTGCCACAGCCCTTTAACCTTAAGCCGCAGCGCCGTTACCAGCGCCAGATGCCCTCCTGCGCTGTCTCCACAGAGGGTGAGCCGGTTCTTATCCACGCCTAATTCGTCTGCATACTGCCAGACCAGATTCGCACCTCTTTCAGCATCGTCATGTGCGGCGGGGAAGGTATGCTCCGGCGCCAGCCTGTACTGAATCGCAATCACTCGGCAATTGCCGTAGCAGGCTAACTGACGGAGCTGGTTGTCATGGGTATCAAAGCCGCCGCTGATAAAACATCCGCCGTGGTAGTAGATGGCAGCAGGCAATATTTCAGGCGCATTAAGAGGTGAAAATACCCGAATGGTAAGACCCTCAAGAACAAGCGTCTCCACCTGAACGCGCGTTTCGGTCTTCCCTGCAAGCTCCGTGCTGGCAATATAGCCTGCTCGTCGCACCTCAATGCCCTGGCGACGTGAAGAGGGCCGACCTGCAGCGATAAACCCCTGAACCAGTTGTGCAATACCCTGTTCCAGCGCCATGAAAACCCCTTTTACTGTATGGATGAACAGTTTTATAGCCTGGTTTGATTCAAAAGAAAACAAGAATATTGTCGCGGATTAAAATCTGGAAAGTGCCTCGCAAATGGCAGGAAAACTATTGCCAGGGACTTTAACCCTACTGAAAGAAAGCGTATGTTGCCTTGAAAACATACAAGAGTGATATACTAAGGTGATATATGAGTCTTTTGGCGGACCTTGATATGGGCAGAATACTGATCGATTTGTCTGATGACGTGATTCAGCGACTGGATAACCTGAAGCAGCTGCGTAACCGGCCCCGCGCCGAATTGCTACGGGAAGCTATTGAGCAATATCTCGACCAGCAGAGTTCATCGGTTATCCGCGATGCGCTTGGCCTGTGGGGAAACCAGCAGGAAGATGGGCTTGAGTATGAACGCAAGCTGCGTGAGGAGTGGTAATCATGGAGCACATGGCAGTGTTTGATACCAATATTCTCATCGATCTTTTTAATAATCGCGTTGAGGCGGCGGATGCCATTGATCGCACGGCGTCGCATAGAGCCATTAGCCTGATCACGTGGATGGAAGTCATGGTGGGCGCGCGCAAGCACGGACATGAAGCAAAAACGGCGGCTGTGATGGGGGCTTTTGAAATTATTGAGATCTCGCGGGAGATTGCTGAAAGAAGCGTATTACTCCGCGAGAAGCACGGCATGAAGCTGCCCGACGCCATCATTCTGGCTACCGCTCAGAGCAGAAGTTGCCCGTTAATCTCACGCAATACGAAAGACTTTTCGGGCATTGCCGGGGTCGTTTCACCTTACCACCTGTAGGCCGGGCAAGCTTGCGCCGCCCGGCACTCTCACAGGAGATTACTCCCCTTCACCCGGGAACAGGAACGGGTTAATCGAGCTGCGGGCAAAGCCCTCCTGCTCCATCTTCGCGTCCAGAATCAGCGAGGCGAGATCGTCGGCCACCGCTTCGACTTTCGGGTCTTTTTCCTGATACAGAATCTTCAGGTAGGTTCCGCAGTCGCCGCAGCTTTCCGCTTTCACCGCCGCTTCTTCATTTTCCAGCGACCAGTAGTTCAGATCACGGGTCTGCTCGCAGTTGCTGCACTTGATGCGCACCACGTGCCACTCGGTTTCACACAGGTTGCAGTGCAGGTAGCGCAGCCCCTGAGTGGTACCGATTTGCACCATGCTGGAGACCGGCATTGACCCGCAGACCGGGCAGAACTGACGCGCTTCACCGTATTCGGCGCGGGCTTTGCCCGGTATCAGGCTTGCCATTTGCGCCCAGTAGAGCGACAGCGCGGCCCAGATAAACGGCGCTTTATCACTGCTGACCAGAGAGAAGTCAGAGGCAAACAGCGCGCTCGCCATCTCTTCCAGCTCCAGGTCAGAGGCTTTTTCCAGATTCTCGATAACCGCCAGCGCGGTACCGCTCATCTCCGGCTTCAGCTCGGCAATCAGCGAATGCAGAAGCTTTTGCCAGTGCTTGTCGCGCGGCAGGACGTGAATGTCCAGCGGCGGCTTGCCCTGCGCGTTGGCTTCTTTGATGCGCGCGGTCAGGTCCATTTGCAGCGGGTGGTCGTACAGCACCACTTCCTGCGCGTGGGCAACCAGCGCAGCAAAGCGCAGAAAATCGCCCAGCGGGTTATTCTCTGCCAGCTCGCGCAGACGCTCTGCGCGGCGGTTGTAGAGGTTCTTGAGTCTGGGGAATAACAACGGCGGAATATAATCCGCCGTGCGTTTCTCGCTCGACCCCAGCTCATCTTGCGGGATTATGCGAATACTCATTCAGATGACTTTTCCTGTTTCTGGCGGACTTCACGGTACCAGCGTGGGTGATGTTTCTTCGCCCACGTACTGGTTACCCATCCTTCCACCATCGCGGTAATGGTGCCTTTCACCCAAAGGGCGGCGTAGATATGCACCATGATAACCACAATTAACGCCACTGCGGCAAATGAATGCAGCATCAGCGCGAATCGGATCACCGGGATTGAGAAAGCAGGCGCAAAGTACGGACGCCAGATGATCACGCCGCTGACCAGCAACAGGACCAGGAAGATAATCGCCGCCCAGAATACGCATTTCTGGCCGAAGTTATAACGCCCGGTATCACCTACTTCCTCGTTGACGACGATCTTACGAATATTCTTCGCCCAAAAGATATCATCCCGATTGATTAGGTTATGGTGCCAGTAGCGGAAAAACATGATGATAAACGAGGCAAACATCACCACACCCACAAACGGGTGAAGGATGCGCGCCAGCTGCGGCGTGCCCAGTACCTGCATCAGCCAGTTGAAGGACGGGAAGAAGAACCCCAGCCCGCTTATCGCCGCCAGCATGAAGCAGAAGGCGGTGACCCAGTGGTTGATGCGTTCCGGCGCGGTGTAGCGCACGATGGTGTCACGTTTTCTCATTTGCGCACCTCGTCTTTCTCTTCATGCAGGTTGTCGTCTTCCTCTTCCGCACGGTTCGGACCAACGCCGACGTAGTGGAAGATGCTCGCTGCGAAGGTGGCAGCAAAACCTACCGCTGCCAGCGGTTTCCAGATGCCTTTCCAGAACTTCACGGTGGCGCTGATTTCCGGGTTCTCCGGCAGGCCGTGATACAGGTTCGGCTTGTCGGCGTGGTGCAGCACGTACATCACGTGCGTACCGCCAACCCCGGCCGGATCGTACAGGCCCGCGTTGTCGTAACCACGGGTTTTCAGCTCGCCCACGCGCTCTGCCGCCAGCGTTTTCATATCCTCTTTGGAGCCAAAGTGGATAGCGCCGGTTGGGCAGGTCTTCACGCACGCGGGCTCCTGGCCGACGGTGACGCGGTCAACGCACAGCGTGCATTTGTAGACGCGGTTGTCTTCCGGGTTCAGGCGCGGTACGTCGAACGGACAGCCCGCGATGCAGTAGCCGCAGCCGATACACTGCTCGGACTGGAAGTCGACGATGCCGTTAGCATACTGAATGATAGCCCCTTCTGACGGACATGCCTTCAGGCAGCCCGGATCCGCACAGTGCATACAACCGTCTTTGCGGATAAGCCATTCCAGTTTGTCGTTCTGCTCCACTTCCGAGAAACGCATCACCGTCCAGGACTTGGCGGTCAGGTCCGCCGGGTTGTCGTACACCCCGACGTTGTGACCCACTTCGTCACGCAGATCGTTCCACTCTGAACAGGCCACCTGACAGGCTTTACAGCCGATACAGGTGGTCACGTCGATGAGCTTCGCCACTTCCTGCTGGTGGTCCCGCGCCTGAGGCGCGGGCGTGAAACTGTTTGTCGCGGAACGACGGATAATGTCTTGAGATTGATAAGCCATAAGTCGTCTCCGTTACACCTTTTCCACGTTCACGAGGAAGGCCTTAAACTCCGGCGTCTGCGTGTTCGCATCGCCGACGAACGGCGTCAGGGTGTTCGCAATGAACCCTTTCTTCGCCACGCCCTCATAGCCCCAGTGGATCGGAATACCGATGGTATCTACCTGCTGACCGTGAACGTTCAGCGTGCGAATACGCTTGGTCACCACCGCCTTGGCTTTGATATAGCCGCGGTTAGAGGAGACCTTCACGGTATCGCCATGGGCGATGCCGAGCTTGCCCGCCAGCTTCTCGCCGATCTCCACAAACTGTTCCGGCTGCGCGATGGCGTTAAGCAACGCGTGCTTGGTCCAGTAGTGGAAGTGCTCGGTCAGACGGTAGGTGGTGCCCACGTACGGGAACTTGTCTTTTTTACCCAGCGCGTCGAAATCGCCCTTAAAGATACGGGCTGCCGGGTTAGAGACCACGTTCGGGTGCAGCGGGTTGGTGCCCAGCGGCGTCTCAAACGGCTCATAGTGTTCCGGGAACGGACCTTCCGCCATCTTATCGATAGCAAACAGGCGTCCCATCCCTTCTGGCTGCATGATAAACGGCCCAACATCGCTGCCCGGTGCGGCAGTGCTGTAGTCCGGAATATCCACGCCGCCCCATTTCGCGCCGTCCCACTTCAGAAGCTGACGCTTCGGATCCCACGGGTTACCCTGCGGGTCAGCGGATGCGCGGTTATAGAGGATGCGGCGGTTGAGCGGCCACGCCCATGCCCAGCCCAGCGTATTGCCGAGGCCCGACGGGTCGGCGTTATCGCGGTTGGCCATCTGGTTGCCTTTCGGCGTCCAGCTACCGGCAAAGATCCAGCAACCGCTGGAGGTTGTGCCGTCATCGCGCAGGTGTGCGAAGGTGCTGAGCTGATCGCCTTTCTTCGCCAGCACGGTACCGGTGGCCGGGTCGATAACGTCCGCCAGCGCCTTACCGTTGCTCTCCATCGCCACTTCTTCTGGCGCAGGGTTTTCCGGCGTCGAGTAGTTCCAGCTCATGTTCAGCACCGGTTCCGGGTTCGCGCCGCCTTCTGCCGCATACATCTTACGCAGGCGTAAGAAGATACCGGCCAGGATCTCGCCGTCGTTCATGGCGATGCCCGGGGCGTCCGCGCCTTTCCAGTGCCACTGCAGCCAGCGTCCGGAGTTGACGATAGAACCGTTCTCTTCCGCGAAGCAGGTCGATGGCAGACGGAACACTTCGGTCTGAATCTTCGATGGATCGACGTCGTTCGATTCACCGTGGTTCTGCCAGAAGGTCGAGGTCTCGGTATTGAGCGGGTCAATCGTCACCAGGAACTTCAGCTTCGACAGGGACTCAACAACCTTGTTCTTGTTCGGGAACGAGGCAACCGGGTTAAAGCCCTGGCACAGATAGCCGTTCACTTTGCCCTGGTGCATCATCTCGAAATACTGCAGAACGTCGTACCCTTTGTCCCACTTCGGCAGCCAGTCAAAGCCCCAGCTGTTTTCAGCCGTCGCTTTGTCGCCGAAGAAGGCTTTCATCATTGAGACGAAGAACTTCGGATAGTTGCCCCAGTAGTTTACCTGGCCTTCGAGCAGCGGTTTAGGCGTGCTGGCCGTCAGGTAGGTTTGCAGGTCGGTCTGTTTCTCGCTTGGCAGGTTCATGTAACCCGGCAGGCTTTGAGACAGCAGGCCGAGGTCGGTCAGACCCTGAATGTTGGAGTGACCGCGCAGGGCGTTCACGCCGCCGCCTGCCATCCCCATGTTGCCGAGCAGGAGCTGAACCATCGCCATGGTACGGATGTTCTGTGCACCGATGGAGTGCTGCGTCCAGCCGAGGGCATACAGGAACGACGCGGTTTTGTCTTTCGCGCTGGTCTCGGCGATAAGCTCGCACACCTTCAGGAAGTCCGCCTTCGGCGTACCGCAGATGTTTTCGACAACCTCCGGCGTGTAGCGGGAAACGTGCTCTTTCAGCAGGTTCCACACGCAGCGCGGGTGTTGCAGGGTGGTGTCGCGCTTCGCAAAGCCTTTCTCGTCCAGCTCGTAGTTCCAGCTGGTTTTGTCGTATTTGCGTTTCTCGGCGTCGTAACCGCTGAACAGGCCATCTTCGAAGTGGTAATCCTCACGCACGATCAGGCTGGCGTTGGTATAGGCTTCGGTGTATTCGCGGTTATATTTTTCGTTGGTCATCAGGTACAGCAATACGCCTGACAGGAAAGTGATGTCAGTACCTGAACGAATAGGGGTGTAGAAATCCGCCACTGACGCAGTACGCGTAAAGCGGGGATCGATCACAATCAGTTTCGCACCGTTGTGGATTTTGGCTTCCATCGCCCAGCGGAACCCGACAGGGTGCGCTTCAGCGGCGTTACCGCCCATCACCACAATGAGGTTGGCGTTCTTGATGTCGACCCAGTGGTTGGTCATCGCACCGCGACCAAATGTTGGAGCAAGACTTGCTACCGTTGGTCCGTGTCAGACACGCGCCTGGTTGTCGACCGCGAGCATACCGAGTGCGCGCGTAAATTTCTGGGTTAAATAACCGGTTTCGTTGCTGGAAGCAGAGGCACACAGCATCCCGGTGGAGAGCCAGCGGTTGACCGTGACGCCGTCGGCGTTCTTCTCAACAAAGTTGGCATCGCGGTCTTCTTTAATATGTTTTGCGATGCGGTCGAACGCCTCTTCCCAGCTGATTTGCTGCCATTTGTCGGAGCCAGGCGCGCGGTATTCTGGGAATTTGAGGCGGCTTTCGGAGTGGATAAAGTCCACCAGGCCGGCCCCTTTGGGGCACAATGCGCCGCGGTTGACCGGATGATCCGGGTCGCCTTCGATATGGAAAATAGACGCTTTGGCGTTTTTAGCACCGTCGCCGAGGCTATACATCAACAGCCCGCAACCGACAGAGCAGTACGTACAGGTATTACGGGTTTCACGGGTGCGCAGCAGTTTATACTGCCGCGTTTCCGCCAGCGCTACGCCGGGCGCAAAGCCCAGTGCCGCTGCCGTGGTGCCTGCCATACCGCCAGCGCAGATCTTAAAGAACTGCCTTCTGCTGACCTGCATGGGTCACTCCTTGTTTCGACATTGCTTACATATGTAGTTTTAACTTCGCGGTTGAGAATTGACCGCAAAGGAGAAAAATTTGCGTTAATCCCTCAATTCCACGAGGGATATCATCAGAATACCACAATGTCGGTACGACTGTTCCAATGGCGTTAAAACAAAGTGAACGTATTATCACCCTGTTGACTATAAAGTGTGATATCAATCACATTATTAACCCCGCATGTTAAAGGGGTGTAGCATGCGTTTTGTTGCACCTCTCACAAGTGAGTAGGTAAACTTGATGCTGAAAAGTTGATCCATACTATGCGTAAGCCCTGTTGTTTGTGATGCAATAGCAGGCTCACCTCCGTGGTTGTTCAGGAATACCGTCGTGTCTAAACAAAACCGTGCTACCCACCCGTCACCACTGCCTGCGGGCGTTGTGGAACGGGTGGTACACAGACCGCCCCACATTACCCATGCCACACCCGATTTTCTGGCGGAAGAGGTGCCCGTTGCGCTCGTTTACAACGGTATCTCGCACGTGGTGATGATGGCTTCGCCGAAAGATCTTGAGCTGTTCGCCATCGGTTTTTCCCTCTCGGAAGGCATCATCGACCATCCGCAGGAGATCTACGGCATGGACGTGGTGAAGGCGTGTAACGGCCTTGAAGTGCAAATCGAGCTTTCCAGCCGCCGCTTTATGGGATTAAAAGAGCGTCGGCGCGCGCTGGCCGGACGCACCGGCTGCGGCGTGTGTGGTGTTGAGCAGCTCAACGATATCGGCAAGCCCGTTACGCCACTGCCGTTTACCCAGACGTTTAACCTCGCCAACCTCGATAAGGCACTGGAACACCTCAACCATGTACAGCCCATCGGTCAGCTGAGCGGCTGTACGCACGCGGCGGCGTGGGTTCTGCCATCGGGCGACATTATCGGTGGTCACGAAGACGTGGGCCGCCACGTGGCGCTGGATAAGTTGCTCGGTCGCCGCGCGCGTGAAAATGACGTCTGGCAGCAGGGAGCAGCGCTCGTTTCCAGCCGCGCCAGCTACGAGATGGTGCAGAAAGCCGCCATGTGCGGCGTGGAAATTCTGTTTGCGGTCTCAGCGGCAACGACGCTGGCGGTAGAAGTGGCAGAACGCTGTAACCTGACGCTGGTAGGGTTCTGCAAGCCTGGAAGGGCGACGATTTACACGCACTCACAGCGACTAATTGTTAATCAGTAATTTTGAAAGAGAATAGCAAATCCTTCCGCTTTTAGTTGAATGGTATGAGGTCTAGTATTTATCTCATCAAGGCACGGTGCCTTACCTAAACAACTTAATGAAAGGGTTTATCTCATGAAAAGCATCAAAGCTTTTGTCGCTGTAATCGCTCTGACTGCTTC
This sequence comes from Enterobacter sp. ENT02, assembly GCF_019219165.1. Taxonomy (NCBI): domain Bacteria; kingdom Pseudomonadati; phylum Pseudomonadota; class Gammaproteobacteria; order Enterobacterales; family Enterobacteriaceae; genus Enterobacter; species Enterobacter sp. ENT02. Next base: position 73,358 of record NZ_JAHUWD010000012.1, on the reverse strand, counting down.
TTTCGGTTCCTTCGCTGCGCAGACAGTAACCGCTTCCGCCTCTACGCTGGACGGTGCAGAAGCCAAAATTGCTGCACAGGCTCAGGAAGCAGGTGCATCATCGTACAAAATTACCCAGGCATTCAGCGGTAACCGCGTACACATGACCGCTGAACTGACCAAATAAGCGTGTCACACCGTCGAAAGAGCGCCCCCGGGGCGCTTTTTTACTTTGTCTCTCGCTTAACAACATCTTTTCTATCCTGAACCTCTACAAGGGAATAAAAAGGCGCGACGTTTTTACACGTCAGCCGCCAGATACCGTAATCCTGCTTTTTCGGCGTAAACACGCGGTAATTACCCTCGCCCATCATCATAAAGCGCGCATTGGGATAGTCGTTGAGGATCCGATATTCATTGTTGCAGTAAAACGTATCCCGAGTGTCGTAATCGATTGTCACATTGAGGACGTATTCAAGCACCCGACTGGTATTGACGTTATAAGCAATAAAGAAGATATAGCCAGCGCAGAAAAGCGGGGCAGAAACTGCAAGGACGTTGAACTGCATCGATGAATTCTGCAACAAGGGCAGTACCATCGTGAATAACAGAAATACCATTGAAAAAAATAAGGTGCAGAAAATTAAAAAGAATCCAAACGACGTAATTTTATTGAACGTCGCCTCATAGGTGACATCCGTGACGTCCATAAAGATCTTTCGCGCCAGTATGTAGCAGATGAAGGAGATAATCAGCCATAAACCGCGCGCAAGGGTGAAGGCCTTTTTCGCAATTTTCTTTCTGTCATCATCCACGGCGTCCAGATAGAGAGTGATGGAATAATAGATAAATCCCACCGTCCCGATAGCGAGCGTGACGGGCAGCTGCAGGCCATTTCCGGCGAAATATTTAAATGCCACGCACGATGCTAAAAAAAGCAGCGAAGACATCAGCGTCGAGCCCGCTATTTTTTTGTATTCATCCCATTCCATTCGGGACAGTTGCAGCAGAGTGAGGGGTTTTATACATGAGGAAATGATGATTGCGCAGGCAATCATCATGGCCATCCATACGAATACGGGCATCGCTTTACTGTTAAAGGGCGTCATGACAAAAATGGCGCCCGCATAAGCGATAAAATGGACAGCGGTACTGTGTCTGATGAGGAATGAAGGTTGTTTTCTGCTTTTCACCCGCGTTCTCCCTGAAAAAGGCTGACGTTCAGGACATCAGTAAATGAATATCAGCGCAATGCATGACGGTTATTTCATGTTCAGTAATTTTGAATAATAATAGCAAATCCTTCCGCTTTTAGTTGAATGGTATGAGGTCTAGTATTTATCTCATCAAGGCACGGTGCCTTACCTAAACAACTTAATGAAAGGGTTTATCTCATGAAAAGCATCAAAACTTTTGTCGCTGTAATCGCTCTGGCTGCTTCTTTCGGTTCTTTCGCTGCGCAGACAGTAACCGCTTCCGCCTCTACGCTGGACGGTGCAGAAGCCAAAATTGCTGCACAGGCTCAGGAAGCAGGTGCATCATCGTACAAAATTACCCAGGCATTCAGCGGTAACCGCGTACACATGACCGCTGAACTGACCAAATAAGCGTGTCACACCGTCGAAAGAGCGCCTCCGGGGCGCTTTTTTAGTTTACGCCCGCCAGACGCAGCAGCGCCGTCACTACCGCAGCCGCAACGATCACCACAATTAACGGCATCTTCCGCCAGGCCAAAAACACCGCAAACGCCACGCCCAGCACCCGCGCCATCCCGGCGAAATGTTCGCCTTCATAAAATGTGGTTGCCAGCGCCACCGAAAACAACAATACCGTTGCCGCATCTGACAGCAGCGCCTGTGAACGCTCTGACAATGCCAGCCTGCTGCCCAGTTTTGCCCCGCCGAGGCGCATCAAATACGTTCCCGCAGACAGGATCGCGATGCCGAGAATAAAGACCGTCATGTTTTCCATTATTTTTTCCTCGCGGCAAGGCCCAGTAAGGAGAGCAGCACCGGCAGGCCCACCGGGGCAAACGGCACGGCGGCCAGCGACAATACGGCACCGCTGCAGGCGCGGATTAGCGTGGTGCGGTTTTTAAACGCAGGCACCACTAACGCCAGCAAAATGGCGGGAAATACCGCATCCAGCCCAATGGTTTCTGGGTCTGGCAGCAGTTTGCCGACCATGGCACCCAGCAGCGCGCCCAGCGGCCAGATGATTGCCACGCCCAAACCGCACAGCCAGTAGGCCGCTTTACGCTGTTCTGGGGTTTTCTGCGACAGGCCGAACACTACGCTTTCATCGTTCATGATGTGGCAGCCCAAAAAGCTCAGGCCGCGCTTGCCCACCAGTTCCCGCACCGTCACGCCAAACGGCACGTGGCGGGCGTTCACCAGTAATCCGGCTGCAGCTGCGGCTAGCGGGTTCCCACCGCTCGCCACGATGCCGATAAACATAAATTCCGATGCGCCCGCCAGCACGGTAAGGGAGAGCACAAACGGCACCCACAGCGGGAAACCGTAGGCCATCGCCAGCGAGCCGTAGGACATCCCGACTACGCCCACCGCGAGGCAAACCAGGATGATTGCTTTGATCGTGTCGCCTTTCAGGCAGGAGAGATGATGCTTCATACAATTTTAGCCATATCGAACGTGTATCCATTATAATGAACGCAACAGAGGTGTTTTTCAAGGCGAACGATTCGTTCGATTTATAGAACAAAAAGGGCCGTTTTATGACGCAGCCAATCAGCGTGATCGCTAAAAGCCTGGTGCGAGAACGCCTGCGAACCGGGCTTTCACTGGCGGAAATTGCCCGTCGTGCCGGGATCGCCAAATCCACGCTTTCCCAACTGGAGTCCGGTAACGGTAACCCGAGCCTGGAGACGCTGTGGTCGCTTTGCGTGGCGCTGGATATCCCTTTCGCCCGCCTGCTGGAACCACAGCAGACGACAACACAGGTCATCCGCCGTGGAGAGGGAACGAAGGTCGTTGCCGGGCAGGCTAACTATGAAGCTATTTTGCTGGCGGCGTGTCCGCCGGGCGCGCGGCGCGACATCTATCTGCTGCTCACCCAGCCGGGCGCAGATCGTATATCCCAGCCGCATCCGCCGGGGTCCGTTGAACATATTATTGTGACGCAGGGGCGCGCGTTAGTCGGCCTGATCGACGCAGCGGAAGAACTCGGCCCGGGGGATTACATCTGTTATCCCGCCGATCTGCCGCATATCTTTAAGGCGCTGGAGCCAGATACGCACGCGCTGCTGGTGGCGGAACAGAACTAACAGAGATACGGAAACTCATGTCGCTTAAAGCCATTGCCAAAGAACTGGGGCTGTCAGTCACCACCGTCAGCCGCGCACTCAACGGATATGACGACGTCTCCGCCGAGACGCGCGCTCGCGTGGAAGCAGAGGCTCAGCGCCGTGGCTACCGACCTAACACCTTCGCCCGCCGCCTCAAGATGGGCAAAATCGACGCCGTCGGGCTGGTGTTCCCCGTGCATCCCGTTCCGCTCAATAATAGCGTTTTTATGGACATGGTCGGCGAAATTAGCCACGAACTGGCGCGACATGAGATCGATTTACTGCTGATTGCCGATGATGATTTGGCCGATAAGCACAGCTACATGCGCATGGTGCAGAGCCGCCGCGTGGATGCGCTGATCGTAGCGCACACGCTGGACCACGATCCCCGTCTTGAGCAGCTTCAGGCCGCCGGTTTTCCTTTCCTGGCGCTCGGGCGCAGCCACCTCCCGCAGCCGTACGCGTGGTTTGACTTCGACAACTACGCCGGTACGCATCAGGCTACCCGCTGGCTGATCGAGAAAGGCCATCAGCGCATCGCGCTGCTGGGTGAAAGCAACAATCAGGCGTTTATTACCCAGCGTCGTCAGGGCTTTCTCGATGCCCTGCGAGAAGCCGGGCTTTCCAGCGAATGGCTGCGCGCCATGCCGCCGTCGCGCCGCGTGGGGTATGCCACCACCAAAGAGCTTCTCGCTCTGCCGCAGCCGCCCACGGCCATCATTACCGACTGCAATACCCACGGCGACGGCGCGGCGATGGCGCTGGCGCAGATGGGGCGCTTATCCGGCGACAACCCCGTCTCGCTGGTGGTCTACGACGGCCTGCCGCAGGACAGCATTGTCGATATCGACGTAGCGTCAGTCATTCAGTCCACCCGTCAGGGCGTCGGAAAACAGATTGCCAATATGGTGCGCCAACTGATTAACGGCGACGATATCGAGCAGCTTCAGGTGCTCTGGCAGCCTGAATTCTCTCCGGGCCAGACGGCCTAAACCCACTAAAATTCCAAACCCGATCACAGAACCGAAACGTTTTGGTTTGTATCCGAAACGTTTCGGATCAACACTCAGGACATCCCGACGACAGGAGATGTCTGATGCAAGATTCCATTTTTCGACTCGAAAGCAATACGGTAGACGTGGTGGTTAAAACCCACCCGTTCGCCGAAATTCTCTACTGGGGGCCGCACCTTCAGCACTTTTCGCCACACGATGTGCTGAGCATTGCGCGCCCGGTCGCGAACGGCAGGCTGGATGTCGACTCCCCGGTCACGCTGATGGCGGAGCTGGGGCACGGCCTGTTTGGCTCGCCGGGCATTGAGGGGCATCGTCAGGGGCTGGACGGCTCCCCGGTGTTCAAAACTACGCAGGTGCAGCAGGCGTTAAACACCCTGACGATTACCGCTGAAGATGAACATGCGGGTCTGCGCCTGACCAGCGAGCTGGCGCTGGACGCCAGCGGTGTGCTGGTCGTGCGTCACGGCCTGACCAATCTGAAAGCGCTGCCGTGGCAGGTGGACCGTTTCGCCGTCACGCTGCCGGTGGCTGAGCGCGCGCAGGAGGTGATGGCCTTCCACGGACGCTGGATCAGAGAATTTCAGCCGCACCGCGTCAGGCTTGAACATGACAGCTTCGTGATTGAAAACCGCCGGGGTAAAACCTCCCACGAGCACTTCCCGGCGCTGATTGCCGGTACGTCGTCGTTTAGCGAAATGCAGGGCGACGTCTGGGGCGTGCATCTGGGCTGGAGCGGCAACCATCGCCTGCGCGCGGAAGCGAAAACCGATGGTCGTCGCTACCTTCAGGCCGAAGCGCTCTACCTGCCGGGAGAGATGGCGGTTGAAGAGGGAGACACGCTTTGGACGCCGCGCCTGTATGCCAGCTACTCCACGCGGGGCCTGAACGGCATGAGCCAGCAGTTCCACCGCTACCTGCGCGACAACGTTATCCGCTTCCCGGACGACAAACCGCGCCCGGTGCACCTCAATACCTGGGAAGGGATCTACTTCAATCACGACCCGGACTACATCATGCGCATGGCCGACGAGGCCGCGGCGCTTGGGGTGGAACGCTTTATTATCGACGACGGCTGGTTCAAAGGCCGCAACGACGACCATGCCGCGCTGGGCGACTGGTATCTGGACGAAAAAAAATACCCGAACGGCCTGACGCCGGTGATCGACCACGTCAAACGGCTCGGCATGGAGTTTGGCATCTGGGTTGAGCCCGAGATGATCAACCCGGACTCCGATCTGTACCGCGCGCACCCTGACTGGGTGCTGGCGCTGCCGGGCTACGCCCAGGCGACCGGGCGTCATCAGCTGGTGCTCAACCTGAACATCCCGGAAGCCTTTGACTACCTCGTGGAGCGCATGAGCTGGCTGCTGGGCGAGCACGCGGTCGACTACGTGAAGTGGGACATGAACCGCGAGCTGGTGCAGCCGGGACACAAGGGTAAAGCCGCCGCCGACGCGCAGACCCGCCAGTTTTACCGCCTGCTGGACGTGCTGGGTGAGCGCTTCCCGCACATTGAGTTTGAATCCTGCTCGTCGGGTGGCGGGCGTATTGATTACGAAGTGCTGACCCGCAGCCACCGCTTCTGGGCGTCCGACAACAACGACGCCCTGGAGCGCAGCACCATCCAGCGCGGCATGAGCTACTTCTTCCCGCCGGAGGTGATGGGCGCGCATATCGGTCATCATAAATGCCACGCCACCTTCCGCCAGCATAGCATCCAGTTTCGCGGGCTGACGGCCCTGTTTGGCCATATGGGGTTGGAGCTGGATCCGCTTACCGTCGATGAAGATGAACGCGAAGGCTATCGGCACTACGCCGCGCTGCACAAACAGTGGCGCGAGGTGATCCACCATGGTACCCAGTGGCGTATTGATATGCCGGACGCTACCACCCTGGCACAGGGTATTGTGAGCAAAGACAAAGCGCAGGGGCTGTTTATGGTCAGCCAGCTTGCGATGCCGGATTACACCCTGATGATGCCGCTGCGCATGCCGGGGTTAGACGCCAGCGCGCAGTACCGCATCACGCTGCTCGATCACCCGAACATCCAGATTACGGGTGAGGGTGGACACACCATGCGCAAGCTGCCTTCGTGGATGGAAGCGCCGCAAACGGTGAGCGGCGAGTGGCTGATGCAGGCGGGTATTGCGCTGCCGATTCTGGACCCGGAGAGCGCCATTTTGATTGGCGTCGAACGCGTGTAAGGTTGAAGGGCCGGGCAGCCGGCCCTCCGTTGAGGATAAAAATAATGAACACAACAACCTGTACCCACAAAGACAACCCTAACTTCTGGATCTTCGGGCTGTTCTTCTTTCTCTACTTCTTCATCATGGCCACCTGCTTTCCGTTCCTGCCGATCTGGCTGTCGGACATCATCGGCCTGAATAAAACCCATACCGGGATTGTCTTCTCCTGCATCTCGCTGTCGGCCATCGCCTTCCAGCCGGTGCTGGGGGTGATTTCGGACAAGCTTGGGCTGAAAAAACACCTGCTGTGGATCATCGCGGTGCTGCTGTTTCTGTTCGCGCCGTTCTTCCTGTACGTCTTCGCGCCGCTGCTGAAAACCAATATCTGGCTGGGCGCGCTGAGCGGCGGGCTGTATATCGGCTTTGTCTTCTCGGCGGGATCGGGGGCAATTGAGGCCTACATCGAGCGCGTGAGCCGCAACAGCTTCTTCGAATACGGTAAGGCGCGCATGTTCGGCTGTCTCGGCTGGGGGCTGTGCGCCTCAACGGGCGGCATCCTTTTTGGCATCGATCCGTCGTACGTTTTCTGGATGGGCTCGGGAGCAGCGCTGTTGCTGATGCTGCTGCTGGTCGTTGCGAAGCCGAAGCCCAACCAGACGGCGCAGGTAATGAACGCCCTGGGCGCAAACCAGCCGCAGATCACTGCCAAAACCGTGTTCAACCTGTTCCGCCAGCGCAGAATGTGGATGTTCATTCTGTACGTGATTGGCGTGGCCTGCGTGTATGACGTTTTTGACCAGCAGTTTGCCACCTTCTTTAAAACCTTCTTCGCTACGCCGCAGGAAGGCACCCGCGCCTTTGGCTTTGCCACCACGGCGGGGGAAATCTGTAACGCCATCATCATGTTCTGCTCGCCGTGGATCATTAACCGCATCGGCGCGAAAAACACGCTGCTGATCGCCGGGGTGATTATGGCGACGCGCATTATCGGCTCGTCGTTCGCCACCACCGCCGTGGAGGTGATTGCCCTCAAAATGCTGCACGCGCTGGAGGTCCCGTTCCTGCTGGTGGGCGCATTCAAGTACATCACCGGCGTGTTTGATACGCGGCTTTCGGCCACCATCTACCTGATTGGCTTCCAGTTTGCCAAACAGTCGGCGGCGATTTTTCTCTCCGCCTTTGCTGGGAATATGTATGACCGGATTGGCTTCCAGGAGACGTACCTGATACTGGGCTGCTTCGTGCTGGCGATCACGGTGGTGTCGGCGTTTACGCTGAGTGGCAGGCGGGAGATTGCTGCCGCCTCGGGGGCAGCAGCGTTAACACATCAGTCCAGGTAAAACACCTCTTCCAGCTCCGCACTCACCGGGCTGTTATCCGGGTTAGACGGCATAACGTCACCCATATGCTTCCACCAGCGCTGGCAGACGTCGGTATTCGCTACCGCGTTCCAGCGCTCCTCCGATTCAATCTCCACGGTTGCAAACAGCAGGTTGCGGGCTTTGTCGAGATAGATGGCGTAGTGGTGCGCGCCGTGGGCTTTCAGCACCGCTTCCAGCTCGGGCCAGATAGGGTTGTGGCGGCGCGCGTACTCCTCGTGCGCGTCCGGGTTTACCTGCATCACAAAGGCTTTGCGGATCATAGTGCCTCCAGGTACAGCTCGCGGACCTCATCGCGGCTGGCGGTGCGCGGGTTGCACGGCGCGCACGGGTCGGCGAGGGCTTTATCCAGCCAGCCTTCGATGTCCGCTTTGGTCACGCCGAGCTGACTGAAGCCAGACGGAATACCGACGCGAGCGCTCAGGTCGCGAATCGCCTGAATGGCCGACATGCTGGCGGCTTCGTCTCTCATCCCCTGCGTATCGACGCCCATCGCCTGCGCCACGCGGGCGAAACGTGCGACCGCGTGCGGACGGTTAAAGTTTTCGATGATCGGCAGCAGGATGGCGTTGCATACGCCGTGCGGCAGGTTGTGCGTCGCGCCCGGCTGGTGCGCCAAAGCATGCACAAGGCCAAGGCCCGCACTGTTAAACGCCATGCCCGCCAGATACTGACCAAACGCCATCTGCTCACGCGCTTCAAGGTGATGACCGTCCTCGACCGCTTTCGGCAGCCACAGGTTGATCAGGTGAATCGCTTCCAGCGCGTTGGCATCAGTGAGCGGGTGCGCGCCGACGGACACGTAGGCTTCAATCGCATGAGTCAACGCATCCATGCCGGTTGCGGCGGTCACGGAGGCGGGAATATCGAGCATCACGCTGGCATCGTCCACGGCGATATCCGGGATGATGTTCGGATCGATGATCACCTCTTTCACCTGCCGCGCGGAGTCGATGATCACCGCGTTGCTGGTCATCTCCGCCGCCGTGCCTGCGGTGGTGTTGATCGCCACCAGCGGCACGCCCGCGTTTTTCACTTTACCGACGCCGGAGTAATCGGTTGACGGACCGGGATTGGCGGTGAGGATTTTGATCGCCTTGGCGGTATCAATCGGGCTGCCGCCGCCGAAGGCAATCACGTAATCACACTCCGCGTCCTGATATGCCGCATAGCCTTTCTGCACCAGCGCCTCCGTCGGGTTCGGGAACACCTCATCGAACAGGTGATACGACATCTGATGGGCATCCAGCGCGTTAAACAGGCTGTCGAGCAGGCCGAGTTTTACCAGCTGACCGTCGGTGACAACCAGCGCCTTTCCCCACTGCTTGCTCGCCACCAGGTTGACCATATCGCCGATTGCGCCCGCGCCGTGCAGGCTGATTTTTGGAAGCGCCAACATAAAGCTCATGATAATTCTCCTTAATATGATTTTGAGGTAATCCGTTTCCCCCTCACCCCGGCCCTCTCCCCATAGGGGAGAGGGTGAAAGGCCGCACCGAGCAGTCCCCTCTCCCCTATGGGGAGAGGGTTAGGGTGAGGGGCAATTTAATTCCGTCTTCGCTGCATCACCCGGCGGGTAATAATCGGCAGCGAAATCACCACGATCAGCATCGCGCCGATAATCACCGACATCACGATGCCGGGCACGTTGAGCAGGCTCAGGCCAAAGGTCACCAGTCCCATCAGGAAGGCGGCGATAATCACGCCCACCATGCTGCCGGACCCGCCGAGAATATTGACGCCGCCGAGCACCGCCATCGTCACCACCGCCAGTTCCCAGCCCATCGCAATCGTCGGGCGGGTGCTGCCCAGGCGCGAGGTGAGCAGCACCGACGCCAGGCCGGACATCAGCCCCACCAGCGCGAACAGGATCAGGTTGTGGCGCTTAACGTTGATGCCGGAATACCACGCGCCGGTCGGGTTATTGCCGATGGCGTAGGTGCGGCGGCCAAAGTTGGTGCGGTGCAGCACAAAGGCAAACACCGCGGCCAGAACGATAAACAGCGCGAACTCAAACGACAGCGCGCCCCAGACGTAGCCCTGGCCGAACCAGGCGAAGCTCTCCGGATAGCTGTTCAGCGCCTTATCGCCGAGCAGGATGTAGGTGATCCCGCGGTACAGGCTCATGGTGCCGATGGTGATAACGATGGACGACAGGTTGAAGCGCGTCACCAGAATGCCGTTGAACAGTCCGCACAGCAGCCCCACGCCCAGCCCGACGCAGACCAGCAGCGGCGTATCCACGCCCGCCGCCGCGCAGAAGCCCATCACCGTGGAGCTAAGCGCAATGGTGGATGCCACCGACAGGTCAATTTCCCGGGCGATAATCAGCATCGCCATCGGCAACACGATGATCGCTTTTTCGGTGAAGTTGAACGTCGCGTCGGAGAGATTCCAGACGTTGAGGAAGTAGGGCGAGGCCAGCGCGTTCACCACGAATACCGCCAGCGTCACCGCCAGCAGGAAGCCTTCCCAGCACAGCAGGCGCTGGAAAATGCCCGGCACAGCAGGCACGTTTTTGATATCTTCAGAGGCCATCATTTTGCTCATGATTTCACCGCCAGTTTCTGACGTGCCAGCGCCGCGTCGCGCAGAATCAGCCGTCCTTTATGCCTGTTGCTGCGTTCGTTCAGCAGCACCGCAATGACGATCACCGTGCCGGAAATTGCCATTTGCCAGAACGGGGAGACGCCGATCACCGGCAGGGCGTTGTTTATCACGCCGAGGAACAGCGCGCCGAACAGGCAGCCGAGTACGCGCCCAGTGCCGCCCATGGTGCTGATGCCGCCAATCACGCAGGCGGCGACCACCTGCAGCTCAAAGCCATTCGCCACGTCGACATAGGCCACGGCGAAACGGGAAATCCACAGATACCCGCAGAACCCGGCCAACAGCCCGGAGAGGCAGAAGCTGACAAACTGCATTTTCCCGGCGTTGATCCCGGTGTAGTACGCCGCCGTAGCGTTGCCGCCCGCGGTATACAGCGCCCGTCCTGTACGGCTGTAGCGCAGGAAGTAACCTACCAGCAGCAGCGCGGCAACGGCGCACCAGCTCAGCACCGGCAGGCCCAGCACGGAGGCGCGCGGCAGGTCGAGGAAGTCCGCGCCCATCTGGTTGGCGTTCACCCAGCCGCCGCCGGAGAGCAAAAAGATAATCCCGCGGTAGATGCTCATGGTGCCGAGCGTTACCACAATCGCCGGAATGCCCAGCTTCCACACCAGCAGGCCGTTAATCGCGCCCATCAGCAGCCCGAGCGCGCTGGCGAGGAGCAGCAGTGCCCAGACCGGCACGTCCGGGTAATGGACGTTAATCAGGGCGACAATCATCCCGGTTAGCGCCAGATTGGCCGCCATCGACAGGTCGATACCTTTGGTGAGCAGCACCATCATCTGCCCGAGCGCGAGGACGATCAGAATGGAAGTGTCGTTAAACATCTCAACCAGGTTACCCGGTGTGATAAACGACGGCACGCGGCTGCCGATGGCGATGACCATCAGCACAATCACCGCGCCCAGCAGGGCTTCGCGGTGTTTTAACAGCGAGTTAAGCATTATGCCGCCTCCTGTTTTGCACCGCTGGCGGCGCTGACGATGGTTTCCGCCGTCGCGTCACCCGCACGGTATTCGGCCACCATCAGCCCTTCGTGCATCACGATAATGCGGTCCGCCATGCCCATCACTTCCGGCAGTTCGGAGGAGACCATAATCACCGCCAGCCCCTGGCCGACCAGCTCGGACATAAATTGATGAACGGCTGCCTTAGAGCCGATATCAATGCCTTTTGTCGGCTCATCGAGGATGATCACGTCAGGATGCGTTGCCAGCCACTTACCGATAACCACCTTTTGCTGGTTGCCGCCGGAGAGGGTATCTACCGCCTGTTTCCAGCTAAAGGCTTTCACCTGCAGGCGTTTGGCGTATTCATCCGCCAGCCGCCATTCGCGGTCGTCGTGCAGCACGCCGTTCGGGTTGAGCTTGCCAAGCTGCGGCAGGCTGATGTTTTGGGCAATCGACAGTTCGATAATCGCGCCCTGCTTCTGCCGCTCTTCCGGCACGCAGACGATACCGGCTTTGATCGCATCCGCAGGCTGGCGGAAGCGCCGGGCCTGACCGTTAAGAATAATTTCGCCTGACGATGGCCGCGTGACGCCGGAAAGCGCCTGCATCAGCTCGGTACGCCCGGCGCCCACCAGCCCGTAGAAGCCGAGGATTTCCCCTTTACGCAGGGAGAAGGAGATATTGGCGAACTCGGTCGGGTGGCAGAGATTTTTTACCTCCAGCACCGTCTCGCCTTTTTCGCACGCCACCTTCGGGAAGGTCTGGGTGATGGCGCGCCCGACCATCATCGATACCATCCGCTCTTCGGTTATCCCACTCATCGCGCCTTCTCCGACGAACACGCCGTCGCGCAAAATGGTGTAGTGATCTGCAAGTTCGAAGATTTCGTCGAACTTGTGGGAGATAAACAGGATGGCCTTGCCCTCCTGCTTCAGGCGCTCAACGATTTGGTAAAACTCGAGGATTTCGTGCTGCGACAGCGCCGCTGTAGGTTCATCAAGAATAACCACCTGCGCCTCAAACGACAGCGCGCGGGCGATGGCGACCATGTGGCGCTGGGCGATGCTCAATGTTTTTAGCGTCGCGCGCGGGTCGATTTGCACCTCAAGACGGCCGAGGATCGCCTGCGCCCGGCGGTGCATCTCCGGCCAGTCGAGCGTTTTCAGAACGCCTTTGTAGAGGTACTGCCCGACAAAGATATTTTCGGTGACCGAAAGTTCATCGAACAGGACGGTTTCCTGATGAATAGCGGTGATGCCGATCTTATGCGCCGAGTCCGGCGTCGGGAGGTGAACGGGGATCGCTTTGTAGAGGATCTCGCCCTCGTCGGGCTGGTAAATGCCGGTCATCACTTTAACCAGCGTCGACTTGCCCGCGCCGTTTTCGCCGATAAGCGCCGTCACTTTGCCGGGCCAGAGCGCAAGCTGCACGTTCTCAAGGGCACGCACGCCGGGGAACACCTTGGTGATGCCAGAAAGCTGTAGCAATGGGGTCATGATAGTTCTCCTGGTCAGGGGAATTTGTAGGGCGGGTAAGCGGCAGCGCCACCCGCCTTTTGCCGGATGGCGCTACGCTTATCCAGCCTACAAATCGCATCAAAAGATCTTCGAGAACTTATCAATATTGCTGGCATCGTAGACGAACGGCTCAGCCATCGCGCCGTTGCCGTCGGCATCCAGCTTCACTTTGCCCAGCTTGCCCATGCTGGCCTCGCCCTTCGTGGCGGTGCCTTTCACCAGATCGTCTGCTAAATAGGTTGCCGCATAGCCCAGGTCAATCGGGTTCCAGATGGCAAAGCTTTTGCTCGCGCCGGATTTCACCGCGCCCGCCATTTCAGACGGCAGGCCTAGCCCGGTGACGTACACTTTGCCGATCTTGCCCTGGTCTTTCACCGCCTGCGCCGCAGCGACAATGCCCACGGACGACGGTGAAACGATCACTTTCAAATCAGGGTAGGTTTTCAGAAGGCCGACCGCCTCGCGGTAGCTTTTATCAGAGAGATCGTCGCCGTAGGCCACGGTCACCAGATTGACGGACGGGTACTTCGGCAGCACCTTTTTCATCTCCGCAATCCAGGTGTTCTGGTTTGTTGATGTTGGCGTGGCGCTCAGCACCGCAACGTCGCCTTTCTCGACGTTCAGCGCCTTCAGCGCATCGGCGGCGAGCTTGACGTTGGTTTCGCCAATCAGGGCGTTATTGGACGGGTTCAGGTGGATCTGACGCCCGGCTTTCGCTACGCCGGAATCCCACGACACCACCTTGATGCCGCGCTGCATCGCTTTTTTCAGTACTGGGACTAAGGCGTCCGGATCGTTCGCGGAAATCGCGATCGCATCCACGCCCTGGGCGATCAGTCCGTTCAGCACCTCGATCTGCGCTTCTGCCGTGGTGGTGGTCGGGCCGGTATAAATCACTTTTACATCGCCTAACTCTTTGGCCGCCTCCTGCGCGCCGACGTTCGCTGCTTCGAAGAATCCATTCCCTAAGGACTTCGCCACCAGGGCGATTTTCACTTCAGCTAAAGCGGAACCGGACAACGCCAGAGCGGCAACGGTGAGGATCAAGCTTGTCTTTATTTTCATTGCTTTTACTCCACTGACTTGAGTTAGTTGTAGGGATTGCAGGTGGTTTTCGCCCCGTCTCGGTGAGCGGGGCGCGATGTTGTTATGGGTACAGATCTAACGCGGACTGCATCGGGGTGACGCCAAAGCGTTTGCCCAGGGCAATCAGCTCTTCCCGGGTGATGGTCTGCTTCATGCCGCCCATGGAATAGACCTTCACCAGCACCTCCGCGGATTTCTCGGCGGTGTCGATCAGGCCAAAGGTTTCATCAAGCGTCGGGCCGCTGCCGAAGACGCCGTGGAACGGCCACAGCACCAGAGCGTGTCTTTGCATATCTGTTGCGGTTGCATGGCCAATTTCGTCGGTACCCGGCACCATCCACGGCAGAATGCCGACGCCGTCCGGGAACACCACCAGACACTCGGTGCTGCCTTCCCACAGCTTGCGGGTGAAGAAATCCGAGCTGTTTTCCAGCACGTAGGTCAGGGCGATCAGGTTGGTAGCGTGACAGTGCATGATCACGCGGTCTTTGCCGTTGGTGGCCTTGATGCGCTCGCAGTGGGAGAGGAAGTGCGCTGGCAGTTCAGAGGTGGGCACTGCTTCATCGGTCAGACCCCACAGAATGTGGTAGCCCGCGCCGTCGCTGTCCACCTTCACCACGCCGAGGTTGGCCTGCGGGTCGAGCTGGACGTTACGGAAGAACTTCCCGGAGCCGGTGACGATAAACGGCGTGTTGGCGAGCAGCGGCATCGGCTGGCTCAGCGCGATATAGCGTGGCTTTTGGTGGAAATCGGCCGCGAAGGGTTCGATATCCGCGTCGTCCAGGCGCAGCGTCAGGTTGCCGCCGTTGCGCTCGTCCCAGCCCTTCAGCCAGGCGTCAGAGGTGGCTTTGATCATGCCCTGGACGAACCAGGAAGTGGTGATGGTCTGCATAGTTTTCATTTCCAGTTATCGCGGTGAGGTTGAACCCTCACCCCAGCCCTCTCCCACAGGGAGAGGGGGTAAAAGTTCCCTCTCCCTGTGGGAGAGGGTTAGGGTGAGGGGGCAGTTACCCGCGCTGACTCAACACGTCTTCCTCATACGCCCGCACGTTGTCCAGCCACTGGCTGCCCGCAGGCGCGTCGTTACGCTGGCAGTACATCTCCCACACCGCCTGCCACGGCAGGGATTTCTGCTCTTCCAGCAGCGCCAGACGCGCGGTGTAGTCACCGTTTGCTTCCAGCTTTTTCAGTTCGGCAGTCGGCTCCAGCAGGGCGCGCAGCAGGGCTTTTTTCATGTTGCGGGTGCCGATAACCCACGCCGCGATGCGGTTGATGGAGGCATCGAAGAAGTCGAGGCCGATGTGGACGCGGTCAAAGAGGTCGTGGCGGATGATTTCGCTCGCAATCGCCTGGGTTTCGTCATCCAGCAGCACCACGTGGTCGCTGTCCCAGCGCACCGGGCGGCTGACGTGCAGCAGCAGGCGCGGCACGTAGAGCATGGCAGCGGAGATTTTGTCGGAGATCACCTCGGTCGGATGGAAGTGACCGGCATCCAGGCACAGCGCGGTCTGGCGGCTCGTAGCGTACCCCATGTAGAACTCGTTCGAGCCGACGGTGTAACTCTCGGCGCCAATGCCGAACAGCTTGCTCTCCACGGCGTCGATGTGGTGCGCCGGGTCCAGCTTCTCGCTGATGGCCTCATCCAGCGCGGCCAGCAGGCGCTGGCGCGGAGCCAGACGGTCGACGGTGATGTCCTTCATGCCGTCCGGGATCCAGATGTTCATCACCGACGGTGTGCCCAGCTGCTCGCCAAAGTACGCAGACACGCGGCGGCTGGCCTTCACGTGGTCGATCCAGAACTGACGGATTTCATCGTCCGCGTGGGCGAGGGTAAAACCGTCCGCGCTCAGCGGATGCGAGAAGCAGGATGGGTTGAAATCCAGGCCCAGCTTATTGGCTTTTGCCCACTCCACCCAGTTCTTAAAGTGTTCCGGTTTGATTTCGTTGCGCGCCACCGGCTCGTCGGATTCGAGGTAAATCGCGTGCAGGTTCAGGCGCTTTGGCCCCGGGATCAGGCTCAGGGCCAGCTCCAGGTCGGCGCGCAGCTCGGTCGCGTTACGCGCTTTGCCCGGATAATTACCCGTGGCCTGAATACCACCCGTCAGGGAACCGCCCGGGTTCTCGAAACCGGCGACGTCATCGCCCTGCCAGCAGTGCATAGAGACGGGCAGACGGTCGAGCTGGCGCAGGGCCTCTTCGACATCCACGCCGACGGCGGCGAAACGCTGTTTAGCCAGGTCCCAGGCTTGTTCTAATTGAGTGGTCATGCGCAAAGCTCCTTAGTCAGTCGTTTTTGCTGAAACTGCGCCCGGTAGCGGGCAATCTCATGGCAGGGATTGGGGGTGAAGGTGGTCAGGCTGGCGTTCACCGCCACCACCGAACGGAAGTCGTCAACGTTGGAGAGTTCGTCCAGCGTCATCAGCTGAATGCCGATATTGCCGAGCGTGGAAGCCTCTACAGGGCCCGCCACCACGGTGATGCCGCAGGCATCCGCGCAAAGCTGGTTCAGCAGCTGGTTCTGGCAGCCGCCGCCCACGATGTGCAGCTGGCTGAACGGCTTACCACGCAGATCGGCTAGCTCGCTGAGGATGTCGGCATACAGCAGGGCGAGGCTGTCAAAAATGCAGCGCGCTAGCTCTGCCGGGCTGGACGGCACCGGCTGCCCGGCGGCGAAACAGGCGGCCTGGATTTCGGCGCTCATGTGCGCCGGGTTGATAAAGCGGTTATCGTTCGGGTTGATCAGGAAGGTGCAGGCCTTCAGCTTTTCGGTCTCCGCGATAAGCGCAGGCAGGTCGGTAACGTTTTGCTCTTTCAGCACGCGCTGAAGCAGCCACAGGCCCATGATGTTTTTCAGCACGCGATAGCGCCCTTCCGCTCCACCTTCGTTAGTGATGTTCGCCGCCATCGCGGCATCGCTGGTGTACGGCGTTTTGCTCTCAAAGCCCATCAGCGACCAGGTGCCGGAAGAAAGGTACGCCGCGTCTTTGCCGGCGAGCGGCGAGGCAATGACCGCGCTGGCGGTATCGTGGCTGGCGACGGCAACGACGGGGATTTCATTCCCCTGCGGGCAAATCCACTGACCGATCACATTTCCGGGGTGCGTTGGCGTGCCGAACCAGGACGGCGATGCGCCCGTCCACGCCAGCAGGTTTTCGTCCCAGTTATCGGTGTTGATGTTCACCAGTTGGGTGGTGGTGGCGTTGGTGTATTCCCAGTTCATATTGCCGGTCAGGCGGTAGCTGAGGTAATCCGGGATCAGCAGCGCATGGGCCACGTTCGCGACCAGCTCCGGCTGCTGCTCGACGAGAGCGCGCAGCTGGTACAGCGTGTTAAACGGCAGAAACTGAATGCCGCTGCGCCCGTAGATGTTGTCCTTGCCAAGCTGGGCGATGGCGTGCGCCATCAGGCCGTCGGTGCGGCTGTCGCGGTAGGAGACGGGCAGACCGACGCGCTCGCCGTTACCGTCCAGCAGCACATAGTCCACGCCCCAGGTATCAATACCGATGCTGTCGATACGAATGCCGTCGTTGCAGACGTTGTTCAGCCCGGTGCGGATCTCCGCCTCCAGGGCATCGATATCCCAGGTCTCAACACCGTCCTGCTTTTTCAGGCAGTTGGCGAAACGGTGCATTTCGCGAAGCGAAAGTGTGCGCTGGCTACAGTCCCAGATGGCGAGCATTACGCGGCCGCTGGATGCGCCTAAATCGACAGCGACACAATGGCGAAAAGTCATGGTCGGATCCTTTCTTAATTCATTAGCGATGAGTGTAAGAAAGGGAAGAAAAAGGCACCTTCTCGCCACTGACAGGCCAAATCCGGCGCTGGCAAGAAAGCAAAGATGAACGTGAGGGAGTTCACAGTTTCCAGTAATAGCGGGGTTTTCAGGCAGTGTGACGCTTACCGCATTTCCCGATCTTTCCGCCGGTTTCTTGAAAAACGGACAGCTTTTGCGAGGTTTGCTGCCGAAAATTTAAGGTGAGGGCGCAAGGCCTTAATTACTATTTTGAGAACATTTCTCATTGGTGGGGGCCGTTATGACCGTACTACACAGCGTGGATTTTTTCCCTGCAGGAGGGTCGCCCGTCGCGATTGAGCCGCGGCTCCCTCAGGCCGCGTTCCCGGAGCATCATCATGATTTTCATGAGATTGTGATTGTTGAGCACGGGACGGGCATTCACGTGTTTAACGGCCAGCCGTACACCATCAGCGGCGGTACCGTGTGCTTTGTGCGGGACCACGACAGGCACCTGTATGAACATACCGACAACCTGTGCCTGACCAACGTGCTCTATCGTTCCCCGGACGCGTTCCAGTTTCTCTCCGGGCTGAATCAGCTGCTGCCGCAGGAGCAGGACGGACACTATCCGTCGCATTGGCGGGTGAACCAGTCCACCTTACAGCAGGTGCGACAGCTGGTGAGCCAGATGGAGCAGAGCGAGGACGGGCAGGAGACGCACGCCATTGCCACGCGCGAGCTGCTGTTCATGCAGCTGCTGGTACTGCTGCGCCGCAGTAGTCTGGTGGAGGGGCTGGAAAACAACGACGCCCGGCTGAACCATCTGATGGCCTGGCTGGAAGACCATTTCGCCGAAGATGTCTGCTGGGAAACGCTGGCGGATGATTTTTCGCTGTCGCTGCGCACCCTGCATCGCCAGCTGAAGCAGCACACCGGGCTGACGCCCCAGCGCTACCTTAACCGCCTGCGGTTAATCAAAGCGCGTCATCTTTTACGCCATACTGACGAAAGCGTCACGGATATCGCCTATCGCTGCGGTTTCGGCGACAGTAACCACTTTTCGACGCTTTTCCGTCGGGAGTTTAGCTGGTCGCCGCGCGATATTCGTCAGGGAAAAGACGCGTTGCTTCAGTAACGCGAGGGCAGTCACCGTTTTATTGCCGCAATAAAGCTAATAATGTCAGGTTTTTCGGCACAGAGGTCGTGGTGTGGCTGCTCAGTTAATCCTTCGCAAAGATGATTTTTTTGCCTCCGCGAGTCAGGCCGTCGCGGTGGCCGATCGCTACCCGCAAAACGTCTTTGCCGAGCATACCCACGAGTTCTGCGAGCTGGTGCTGGTGTGGCGCGGCAACGGCCTGCACGTCCTCAACGACCGACCCTACCGCATCACGCGCGGGGATCTGTTCTACATCCGCGCCGAAGATAAACACTCCTACGCCTCGGTTAACGACCTGGTGCTGCAGAACGTCATCTACTGCCCGGACAGGCTCAGGCTTAACGTCGACTGGGTGGCCAACATTCCCGGTTTTCTTGATGCCCGAGGAGAACCGCACTGGCGCTTAAGCAGCGGCGGCATGACCCAGGTTCGGCAGGTTATCTCTCAGCTGGAGCAGGAGAGCCAGAAGAGCGACCCGGTCGCCAACCAGATGGCGGAGCTGCTTTTCGCCCAGCTGGTGATGACGCTGAAACGTCACCGTTACGCCACCGATAACCCCTCCGCCACGACGCAGGAAGCGCTGCTGGATAAGCTCATCACCACGCTTGCGGGCAGCCTGAACAGAAGCTTTGTGCTGGAGAAATTCTGCGAGCAGGAGCAGTGCAGCGAGCGCGCGCTGCGCCAGCAGTTCCGCACCCAGACGGGGATGACGGTGAACCACTACCTGCGCCAGCTGCGCATCTGCCACGCCCAGTATCTGCTGCAGCATACGGAGCTGATGGTGAGTGAAGTGGCGATGCGCTGCGGCTTTGAGGACAGCAACTACTTTTCGGTGGTGTTTAACCGCGAGGTGGGGATGACGCCGGTTCAGTGGCGTCATCGCAGTCGAAAGGCAGCGTAATCAGTTCGCCATGCCGAGGCCAACGATGTTGGCGGCAATGATAATTACCACGCAGCCCAGGCTCAGCACGCCCACCGGACGACGCCCGGCGTTGTTCCACTCCTTCAGCACCAGCCCCACCAGCCCGCCGCACAGCACGTAGAAGCTCATGTGCAGCATCCAGCTCATGTAGTCGTACTGCGCCGGAATACTGGCGTGGCCCCAGGCGTAGAAGAAGAACTGCAGGTACCACATCAGGCCGCCGAGAGCGGAGAGCAGCACGTTAGTGATGATGAGCGGTTTTGCCAGCGAGAAGTCGGCTTTTACCGACAGGTTCTTCACTTTTGCCAGACGAATGAAGCAGAAGCCGAGGTTCACCAGCGCGCCGCCGCCCATGATCACCACGTAGCTTGGCAGGGCAGCGTATAGCGGGTCAACGCCCAGCGCCGCGGCCGCTTCGTGCATCGGTTTGGCGGCGTTCATGGCGAACGACATGCCCGCCGAGAAGATGCCGCACATCACCGCCAGCAGCAGCCCTTTCTTCAGGTTGAAGTCTTCGGCCCTGATGCCCATCTTGCGCTCTTTCAGCTGGCCCGCGCGGGTGACGATACCCACGCCGATCACCGCGACCAGCACGCCAAGCAGTGTCATTCGTCCGCCCTGCGTGTTGATCAGCACGTCGAAGTTGCCGTTGAGGATCGGCGTCATCAGGGTGCCGACGATAAGCGTAATGCCAATCGCGATGCCGATGCCCATCGACATGCCGAGATAGCGCATGGTGAGGCCGTAGTTGATGTTGCCGATGCCCCACATCGCGCCGAACAGAAACACCGGCAGCAGGGTAGAGGCGCTGAAGGAGGAGAAGTAGCCCCAGAAATCCGGGAGCAGCATGGCGCTAATGGTCCACGGCAAAATCAGCCATGACACGGTACCGCCAACGGACCACATGGTTTCCCATGACCAGCCTTTCACTTTTTTAAACGGGGCATAGAAACAGGCAGCACTGGCCGCGCCTATCAAATGCCAGAAGATACCCATCGTAATCGCATGATTCATTTTTACATCCTCATCGTTTTTATAGTCGGTGGCTTCCCGCCGACTTGATGAGTGTAAAAATTAGGCGGTTTGGGAACCTTCAGAAGGTTGCCGCACTTTTGTTCTGAATGGCAATCAGCACGTTAACCGCGTGAGCAGACTCACATTTCCGCCATTAATCGAAAAACGAATAACCTTATAAAAACTACGGCATTGATAATCATTTTCAATATCATTTAATTAACTATAATGAACCAACTGCTTACGCGGCATTAACAGCTGTGCCGCCCGACAATAATGGAGAGGATTATGAGTTATACACTGCCATCCCTGCCGTATGCCTACGACGCACTGGAACCGCATTTCGACAAGCAGACGATGGAAATCCATCACACTAAACACCACCAGACCTATGTGAACAACGCGAACGCCGCGCTGGAAAGCCTGCCAGAGTTCGCGAACCTGTCTGCTGAAGAGCTGATCACCAAGCTGGACCAACTGCCAGCGGACAAGAAAACCGTTCTGCGTAACAATGCGGGCGGTCACGCTAACCACAGCCTGTTCTGGAAAGGCCTGAAAACCGGTACCACCCTGCAGGGCGACCTGAAAGCGGCTATCGAGCGCGACTTCGGTTCCGTAGACAACTTCAAAGCGGAATTCGAAAAAGCCGCTGCAACCCGTTTCGGCTCTGGCTGGGCGTGGCTGGTTCTGAAAGGCGACAAGCTGGCGGTTGTTTCTACCGCTAACCAGGACTCCCCGCTGATGGGCGAAGCAATTTCTGGCGCATCCGGCTTCCCAATCGTGGGCCTGGACGTGTGGGAACACGCTTACTACCTGAAATTCCAGAACCGTCGCCCGGACTACATCAAAGCCTTCTGGGACGTGGTGAACTGGGACGAAGCAGCAGCGCGTTTCGCCGCTAAAAAATAAGGTTGCATTGACGCCTGTGAGAAGCGAGTCTTATGACTCGCTTTTTTTGTATCTGCGTAATGGAGGCAGCAATGCATTACCCGGTGAATGTGTTTACAGGCAAGATCAGGGAGTATGACGGCAGCCGCCCGAGCGCCATCGCTAAAATTCAGGTCGACGGCGAGCTGACGCTAACCGACCTCGGGTTGGCGGGTGACGAGCAGGCCGAAAAGAAAATCCACGGCGGGCCCGAGCGCGCGCTGTGCCACTATCCGCGCGAGCACTATCATCACTGGAAAGCCGAATTCCCCGAACAGGCGGAGCTGTTTGTCGCCCCCGCGTTTGGCGAGAACCTCTCGACCGAAGGGCTGACCGAGAAAAACGTCTTTATCGGTGACATTTACCGCTGGGGCGACGCCCTGATTCAGGTGACGCAGCCGCGCTCGCCGTGCTTCAAGCTCAACTACCATTTCGGCATCAGCGATATGTCCGAGCAGCTGCAAAATGCGGGTAAAACCGGCTGGCTCTACCGCGTGGTGCTGGCCGGGCAGGTTTCTGCGGATGCACCGCTGGAGCTGGCGTCGCGGCTGAGCGATGTCTCCGTGTATGAGGCCTGCGCTATTGCCTGGCATATGCCGTTTGACGATGAGCAGTACCATCGCCTGTTGTCGGCGGCGGGGTTATCGACCAGCTGGACCAGAACCATGCAGAAGCGGCGCGTAAGCGGCAAGATCGAGGATAATTCGCGGAGATTGTGGGGGAAATAACTGCCCCTCACCCTAACCCTCTCCCCATAGGGGAGAGGGGACGGCTCGGTGCGGTCTTTTCACCCTCGCCCCTTTGGGGAGAGGGCCGGGGTGAGGGGATTACGAACGCTTATACAACGGTAGCCACAGCGTTAACCGTAACCCACCCAACGGGCTGTCGTCGGCTTTCACCCAGCCTCGGTGCTGCTGCATGGCGGTTTCAACAATCGCCAGTCCCAGCCCCGTGCCGCCTGATTCGCGGTCGCGCGCTTCGTCGGTACGGTAGAACGGACGGAAAATCTGTTCGCGATCTTCCGGGCTGACGCCAGGGCCGTCATCGTCCACGATGATGGTGATCCCGTCTTTATCCACCGAGAACGCCACCTCAATCTTCGTGTGCGAATAGCGCAGGGCGTTACGCACGATATTCTCCAGCGCGCTTTCCAGCGTGTTGGGGTTACCGTACAGCGGCCACGGGCCCGGCGGGAAGTTGACGGTGAAGGATTTACCCATCTGTTCCGCTTCAAACGCCGCGTTATCCAGCACCTCGTGCCACAGGTGATTGGCTTTGACCGTTTCGCTCACCAGCGCGTTTTTCTGCTGATTGCGCGACATTACCAGCAGGTCGTTAATCATGCTGTCCAGACGATGAGCTTCCGTCTCAATACGCTCCAGCTCTTTGCTCTCACCGCTGCGGCGTCGCAGCAGGGCGGTGCCGAGCTGTAAGCGCGTGAGCGGGGTGCGCAGCTCGTGCGAGATATCCGACAGCAGACGCTGCTGGGCGGTCATCATGCGATCCAGCGCGCTCACCATCTGGTTAAAACTGGTCCCGGCGGCAAGGAACTCCTGCGGCCCTGCTTCCAGTTCAGGGTGTTGTCGCAGGTTACCCTGAGCCACTTCATCCGCCGCATTTTTCAGCTTACGCGCCGGTTTTGCGAGGCTCCACGCCAGCCATAACAGCAGCGGCGAGCTGACCAGCATGGTGACAATCAGCAGTAGCAGAGGGCGGTCAAACAGCAGGTTGATGAAATCGGACTGGGAGTTGCTCGCGGGGCGAATCAGGTAGAGCTGATAGTTATCTTCCCCATCCCGTACCGAGAAAGGGCCAACCATCTCTACCCGACCATATTTCTTCTTCTGTGGGTGATCGGCGTTATCCGCCTGGCCAATGAAGTTACGGATAATCTGCATTTCATTGCGATCGGCCCCAATGACGCGGCCTTCGCTGGTGACCAGCAGCAGGCGTTGTCCGGGCGGCGCCCACTTGTCGATAGCGCGAAATAATCTGCGCCACCACATTAAATCGTTCGGCGGATCGTTTGCTAGCTCGGCTTCCACGTGCTGCTCGATCATCACGCCCTGACGTTGCTCGCTGTCGAGAAGCTCCGTCATCTGGCGTGAGTCGAGTTTTGGCAACATCAAAACGAGCATTAAAACCAGTGCCAGCGTCAGCCAGAAGATGGCGAAGATGCGGGCGGTTAAGCTGCCTATCATGAAGCGGAAACCATCAGATAACCGCGACCACGCAGGGTTTTAAACCATGGGTGACCATCTTTACGCTCCGGCAGCTTGCGGCGCAGGTTAGAGATGTGCATGTCGATGGCGCGGTCAAACGGGGTAAGGCGTTTGCCCAGCACTTCCTGACTTAAATGTTCACGCGATACCACCTGGCCGAGATGCTGCGCCAGCAGGTAAAGCAGGGTGAACTCGGTGCCGGTCAGTTCCAGCGTTTCACCGTCGAAGCTCGCTTCCTGACGGCCCGGGTTCAGGCTCAGGGAGTCCACTTCCAGCGTTGGTGAGCTGTTGTCGGTATTCTGCTGCTGCTCGCTCCAGTGGGAACGACGCAGGATCGCGCGAATACGGGCCACCAGTTCACGGTCGTTGAACGGCTTCGGTAAATAGTCATCCGCGCCCAGCTCAAGGCCGAGTACGCGGTCAAGTTCGCTGCCACGCGCGGTCAGCATGATAACGGGGGTCTGGTGTGTCTGGCGAAGCTCTTTCAACGTATCAATGCCGTTTTTCTTCGGCATCATCACGTCGAGCAAAAGTAAATCGATGCTGTCGTCAAGGAGACTCAGCGCCTGCTCGCCATCGTGGGCAACCAGGACGTTGAAACCTTCCATGTCGAGCAACTCCTTTAAAAGAGATGTGAGCTCTCGGTCATCATCAACTAACAGGATTTTATTCATTGTTTAAATACCTCCGAGGCAGAAATTACGACATCAAGGCTATCTAATCCATGACTTTACGTTGTTTTACACCCCCTGACGCATGTTTGCAGCCTGAATCGTAGACTGTCTCTCGTTGAATCGCGACACGAAAGATTTTGGGAGCAAGTGATGCGCAAAGTTACCGCTGCCGTCATGGCCTCAACGCTGGCGTTCAGTGCGTTTAGCCAGGCTGCTGTAGCTATCATCGGCGATAACAGTTCCTCGCAAGAGGGTGCAACGCAGCACAGCGGCCAAAGCCATATGTTTGACGGCATAAGTTTAACCGAACATCAGCGTCAACAGATGCGAGATCTGATGCAAAGGGCAAGACACGACCAGCCCCCTGTTAATGTTAGCGAAATGGAGACAATGCATCGCCTTGTCACCGCAGAAAATTTTGACGAAAGCGCTGTACGCGCTCAGGCAGAAAAAATGGCACAGGAACAGGTTGCCCGCCAGGTAGAGATGGCGAAGGTCCGCAACCAGATGTTCCATCTGCTATCGCCCGAGCAGCAAGCGGTTTTGAACGACAAACATCAGCAACGGATGGACCAGTTGCGTAAGGTTGCACGGATGCAGCGAAGCTCAGAAACGACGCTTTTCAGTAGCAATAGCAGTACCCGTAGTAACCAGTAAACCCTGTTTTCCTTGCCATAGACACCATCCCTGTCTTCCCCCACATGATGTGGGGGTTTTTTTTGCCCGTCATTCTCTTTTGTTAACCGTTTATTCATCCTTTGACTCCGCAACCATCCGTTATACTAGCGCCATGGCATGACAGGAGTGTTTATGAATCAATCCTATGGACGGCTGGTAAGCCGGGCCGCAATCGCCGCGACGATAATGGCGTCGTGTTTGCTGGTTATCAAAATTTTCGCATGGTGGTACACCGGCTCAGTCAGTATTCTGGCGGCGCTGGTGGATTCTTTAGTGGATATTGCCGCCTCGCTGACCAACCTGCTGGTGGTGCGCTATTCGCTGCAACCGGCGGATGAAGAGCACACATTTGGACACGGAAAAGCAGAATCGCTCGCGGCGCTGGCGCAAAGCATGTTTATTTCTGGCTCCGCGCTGTTCCTGTTTTTGACCGGTATTCAGCATCTCATTTCACCCTCACCGATGAACGATCCCGGTGTTGGCGTGATCGTCACGGTCATTGCTCTTATTAGCACACTTGTTCTGGTAACGTTCCAGCGCTGGGTCGTGCGTAAAACACAAAGCCAGGCTGTACGGGCGGATATGCTTCATTATCAGTCTGATGTTATGATGAATGGGGCTATTCTTATTGCGCTCGGTCTGGCCTGGTATGGCTGGCATCGGGCCGATGCATTGTTTGCGTTAGGGATAGGGGTCTATATCTTATATAGCGCCTTACGGATGGGATATGAAGCGGTGCAATCGCTTCTTGACCGTGCGCTGCCTGATGCAGAACGTGATGAAATTTTTGCCATCGTGACCCACTGGCCCGGCGTCAGTGGTGCCCACGATCTTCGTACGCGGCAGTCAGGGCCGACCCGCTTTATACAGATCCACATTGAAATGGAAGACAACCTGCCGTTGGTTCAGGCTCACGTTATAGCTGAGCAGGTCGAGCAGGCGATTTTGCAGCGTTTTCCTGGTTCGGACGTCATTATTCACCAGGATCCCTGCTCGGTTGTACCCGGACATGTTGAGCTTTCGTAATTCGTTGTAAAAAAGTGAGCCAGACCAGCATTTTGTGTATAAATTACCGCCATTTGGTCTGACCTGAATCAATTCAGCTGGAAGCGATTGATATACTATTTGCAGTATTCGTTGGTCGAACAGTTTCTTCCGGCAACAGATTTCAATTTTGCATTCCTAAGTTCAGAGGTAGTCATGATTAAGAAAATCGGTGTGTTGACAAGCGGCGGTGATGCGCCGGGCATGAACGCGGCAATTCGTGGTGTTGTCCGTGCAGCACTGACGGAAGGTCTGGAAGTGTTTGGCGTTTATGACGGTTACCTGGGCCTGTACGAAGACCGCATGGTTCAACTGGACCGCTACAGCGTGTCTGACATGATCAACCGTGGCGGTACTTTCCTCGGTTCTGCACGCTTCCCGGAATTCCGTGATGAACACGTTCGCGAAGTGGCTATCGAAAACATGAAGAAACGTGGCCTGGACGCGCTGGTTGTTATCGGTGGTGACGGCTCTTATATGGGTGCAAAACGTCTGACCGAAATGGGTTTCCCGTGCATCGGTCTGCCTGGCACCATCGACAACGACATCAAAGGCACTGACTACACCATCGGTTACTTCACTGCACTGGGTACCGTTGTTGAAGCGATTGACCGCCTGCGTGACACCTCTTCTTCTCACCAGCGTATCTCCATCGTTGAAGTGATGGGTCGTTACTGCGGCGATCTGACGCTGGCGGCCGCTATCGCCGGTGGCTGTGAGTTCGTGGTGGTACCGGAAGTGGAATTCAGCCGTGAAGACCTGGTGAACGAAATCAAAGCCGGTATCGCGAAAGGTAAAAAACACGCCATTGTCGCCATCACCGAGCACATCTGCGACGTTGACGAGCTGGCGAAGTACATCGAAACCGAAACCAAACGCGAAACCCGTGCAACCGTTCTGGGTCACATCCAGCGTGGCGGTTCCCCTGGCCCGTACGACCGTATTCTGGCCTCCCGTATGGGTGCGTATGCTATCGAACTGCTGCTGCAGGGGCATGGCGGTCGTTGCGTCGGTATTCAGAACGAACAACTGGTACACCATGACATCATCGACGCGATTGAAAACATGAAGCGTCCGTTCAAAGGTGACTGGCTGGACTGCGCGAAAAAACTGTACTGATCGGCGTCTGTATTGTGCCGGGTGGCGCAAGGTAAATGCAAAACGGTAACCCCTGGGTTACCGTTTTTTTATGTTTGCTCCCTCTCCCGTGGGAGAGGGCTGGGGTGAGGGCATCAGGCCACTCATCCACTCTTTTATTCCACTACGTTATAGCCAATCTTTTTTTATTCTTTAATCATCGATTCGCTTTCTGGCACGCTGCATTCATCAAAACACTACACAAGAGAGCTGGGCGATGAATAAATGGGGCGTGGGTTTAACATTATTGCTGGCATCGACCAGCGTTCTGGCAAAGGACATCCAGTTACTGAACGTGTCGTACGACCCGACGCGTGAGCTGTACGATCAATACAACAAAGCCTTCGCGGCGCACTACAAGCAGGAAACCGGCGATAACGTGGTGATTCGCCAGTCTCACGGCGGCTCGGGCAAACAGGCAACGTCTGTGATTAACGGCATTGAAGCCGACGTGGTGACCCTGGCGCTGGCCTACGACGTGGACGCAATCGCGGAACGTGGCCGTATTGATAAAAACTGGATCAAACGTCTGCCGGATAACTCCGCGCCATACACCTCGACCATCGTTTTCCTGGTGCGTAAAGGCAACCCGAAACAAATTAAGGACTGGAACGACCTGATCAAACCGGGCGTTTCCGTGATTACCCCTAACCCGAAAAGCTCCGGCGGCGCGCGCTGGAACTACCTGGCGGCCTGGGGCTACGCCCTGCACCACAACAACGGTGACCAGGCTAAAGCGCAGGAATTCGTAAAAGCGCTGTTTAAAAACGTAGAAGTGCTGGATTCCGGCGCGCGCGGCGCAACCAACACCTTCGTTGAGCGCGGCATCGGCGACGTGCTGATTGCGTGGGAAAACGAAGCCCTGCTGGCGACCAACGAGCTGGGTAAAGACAAGTTCGAGATCGTCACCCCAAGCGAATCTATTCTCGCCGAGCCGACCGTCTCCGTGGTCGACAAAGTCGTTGAGAAGAAAGACACCAAAGCGGTGGCGGAAGCCTACCTGAAGTATCTCTACTCTCCAGAAGGTCAGGAAATCGCGGCGAAAAACTTCTATCGCCCGCGTGACCCGGCTGTGGCGAAGAAATACGACAGCGAATTCCCGAAACTGAAGCTCTTCACCATTGACGATGTTTTCGGCGGCTGGACCAAAGCGCAAAAAGAGCATTTCTCTAACGGCGGCACCTTCGACCAGATCAGCAAGCGCTAAGCGCTACACAACGAACGACACGGTGACCCGGTGTGAGAAATCCGCCGGGTTTTTTATTTGGTCATCATTTTGCGTTACTCTTTCGCCTCTATCGAAAACAGGGAACGCGTTGTGAAAAAAATTATCGTATTGATCCTGATTGTCATCGCCCTGGCCGCTGGCGGCGCGTACTGGATGAAGGCGGGTAATCCGAACGCGTTGCGGCATATCGTTCTCGACCAATGCGTGCCGAATCAGATCCAACACCGCAACCCCGCGCCGTGCGCGCAGGTGAAAACGGATGCAGGCTATGCGGTGTTTAAAGACCGCAACGGCCCGCTGCAGTATCTGCTGATGCCCACGTACCGCATCAACGGCACCGAAAGTCCCCTTTTGACCGAGCCTCACACGCCGAACTTTTTCTGGCTGGCGTGGCAGTCCCGCAGCTTTATGACGCTGAAGCGCGGCTCAGAGGTGCCTGACAGCGCCATTTCGCTGACGATCAACTCCCCAACTGGCCGCACGCAAAACCATTTTCATATTCATATCTCTTGCCTGCGCCCGGACGTGCGCGAGAAGCTCAATACCGCTCAGGGGCAAATTAGCACCCAGTGGTTACCGTTCCCGGGCGGGCTGGAAGGGCATGAATATCTTGCCCGTCGGGTGACGGAGAATGAGCTGGTCCAGCGCAGCCCGTTTATGATGCTGGCAGAAGAGCTGCCGGAAGCGCGCGACCATATGGGGCGCTTCGCGCTGGCGATGGCGCAGCAGTCGGACGGTTCGTTTGTTTTGCTGGCGACCGAGCGTAATCTGCTGATGCTTAACCGCGCGTCGGCGGAGGAACTTCAGGATCATCAATGCGATATCCTTAAGTGACCCCACTATAAATGGCGTTTACTCGTCCTGCCTGTCGCCGTAGACTTGCTGAAAAATTCTACAGGAGACAGGTATGTCGCTCTGGTTAACGCATCCTCTGCTGCTGCCCTCACTGATTGTTGGCGTCACCATCGTGCTGTGGGCGACGTCGCTGCTGCCGGAATTTCTCACCGCGCTGCTGTTTTTCACGGCGGCGATGATCGCCAAAATTGCCCCGCCGGAGGTGATTTTTGGCGGTTTTGCTTCGTCAGCTTTCTGGCTGGTATTTAGCGGTTTTGTCCTCGGCGTGGCGATCCGTAAAACCGGCCTGGCGGACAGGGCCGCCCGGGCGCTCTCCGCAAAGCTTACCGACTCCTGGCCGCTGATGGTGGCAAGCGTGGTGCTGCTGAGCTATGCGCTGGCGTTTGTGATGCCGTCGAACATGGGACGTATAGCGCTGCTGATGCCGATTGTCGCGGCGATGGCAAAACGCGCCGGTATCGCCGACGGCTCCCGCGCCTGGTTCGGTCTGGCGCTGGCCGTCGGGTTCGGCACCTTCCAGCTTTCAGCCACTATCCTGCCTGCTAACGTCCCCAATCTGGTGATGAGCGGTGCGGCGGAGGGCTCGTACGGTATTCACCTAAACTATGTCCCGTATCTGCTGCTGCACACGCCGGTGCTCGGTATCCTCAAAGGCCTGATCCTGATTGGCCTGATCTGCTGGCTATTCCCCGGCAGCCCGAAACCGCCGAAGGAGCTGACGCCCTCAGAGCCTATGGGCCGGGACGAAAAGCGTCTCGCCTGGCTGTTGGCGGTGGTGTTGGGAATGTGGGTGACGGAGAGTTGGCACGGCGTGGGGCCTGCGTGGACAGGACTGGCGGCAGCGGTCATCGTTATGCTGCCGCGCATCGGTTTTATCACCGGAGAGGAGTTTTCTGCGGGGGTGAATATGCGAACCTGTATTTACGTCGCGGGTATTCTCGGTCTGGCAATCGTGGTGACGCAAACCGGCATTGGAACGGCTGTGGGCGAGGCATTGCTTCGCATCATGCCGCTGGATGCAGACAGGCCGTTCACCAGTTTCCTCGCGTTGACCGGGATCACCACAGCACTCAACTTCATTATGACCGCCAACGGCGTTCCTGCACTCTATACCACGCTGGCGCAAAGCTTCTCGGACGCGACCGGTTTCCCGCTGCTGTCGGTGATCATGATTCAGGTGCTGGGCTACTCCACGCCGCTGCTGCCGTATCAGGCGTCGCCGATTGTGGTGGCGATGGGCTTAGGAAAGGTGCCTGCAAGGGCAGGGATGGTGCTCTGTCTGGCGCTAGCGGTGGCAACCTATCTGGTGCTGCTGCCGCTGGATTATCTGTGGTTTAGCGTGTTAGGTAAGTTGTAGGGGTTTTGTAGGGCGGGTAAGCGCAAGCGCCACCCGCCACAAAGGCAATTACGCCTGTTTAGCCGCTTCTGCTGCTTTAACGATCACCGCGAAAGCGTCAGCTTTCAGGGATGCACCGCCAACCAGCGCGCCATCGATGTCTGGCTGGGTGAACAGCTCAGCAGCGTTGGCTGCGTTTACGGAACCACCGTACTGGATGATCACTTGCTCAGCCACTTTCGCGTCGGCTTTAGCAATGTGGTCACGGATGAATTTGTGAACCGCCTGAGCCTGTGCAGGGGTTGCAGATTTGCCGGTACCGATCGCCCAGACTGGCTCGTAAGCGATGACCGCGCCTTCGAACGCTGCTGCGCCTTGGGTTTTCAGCACGGCGTCGATCTGGCGTGCGCACACTTCTTCGGTTTTGCCCGCTTCGTTTTCCGCTTCGGTTTCACCGATGCACAGAACCGGGATCAGACCCTGCTCTTTCAGCACGGCGAATTTCTTCGCGATGAACTCGTCGGATTCTTTGTGGTAGGTGCGACGCTCTGAGTGGCCGATGATGATGTACTTCGCGCCGATATCTTTCAGCATTTCAGCAGAGGTTTCACCGGTGAATGCGCCAGACAGGTTAACGTCAACGTTCTGCGCACCCAGCACGATGTGGCTGCCGTCAGCGGCGTGTTTAGCCAGGTCCAGGTACATATCCGGCGGAGCGATAGCAACCGCGCAGCCGGTTACGCCAGCCAGCTCTTTACGCAGGTTCGCAACCAGCTCGTTTACCATGTGGCGGCTGCCGTTCAGTTTCCAGTTACCCATCACTAAAGGATGTCGCATTTCAATTCTCCACGCTAAATAAGCGAATTAAGGAATATGGCCGCCCTTATGGGCAGCATGGTCTGTGAATCAGTATAGAGATTTTCCCCTGAAAGGCTTTGCTTTTTGTCATTAATTCGCCCCTCCGAGTGAGTCTGATAGCGCCAGCTTAATCGGTTCAACAGCGAAGGTCAGGCCTTTTTCACCGTTATCCGCCACCACATAGCGAATGGCGCCTTCCGTATCGGCGTAGTAACGCTTGTTTTTACCTGCCGTCAGCAATTTTTGCAGCTTTTGCTGGCTTTGCGTTTTCGTTAGCGCCGGGGTGAAGGCATGCAAAATGGCGCTCATATACTCCAGCGCTTTCGCCCTGGCCGCTTTCTGTTCCGGCCCCTGGATTGGCAGCCAGGTGATCTGCATGCTTTTAATTTTTAGCGTGCCGCGTTCCAGCGCTGTCGATGCGTATAAATTCTCGTTAATTTTGCTCGCTGCACGGGTCAGGGTTGGGGTATCGCGGGCGCTATCAATGGCGCGAAATTCGTCCAGCGGTAGCTTTGGGTTGGCCTGATTAAAGGCTTCACGAAACTGGCTGATGGATTGGTCGAAGGAGGGCGCGCCCGCCAGGAGATACGGCGCTGTAGTTGGAGCGGTGTTTTCAGCGGCATGCAGAGAGCTGCCTGCGCTCAGCATCGCTAAACACAGGAAAAGAGAGTGTGCCGTTAATTTCATCAATATTGCCCCTGGCCGTAAGTGCTCATGATTAAAACGATATCTGGTCGGCTTGTCAAAAGGTCACAACTCCAGGGTAAAATGCGCGCTATACGATAATAAGGAACCTTACATGACCATACAGCAGTGGCTGTTTTCATTCAAAGGGCGTATTGGACGCCGTGATTTCTGGGTTTGGATGGTGACGTGGGTTGTCGCCATGCTGCTTCTGTTTTTTGTTGCTTATAACGCGTGGCTGAGCACGCAAACGGCGGCGTTTGCGCTGGTCTGCCTGCTGTGGCCAACGGCCGCCGTGGTGGTGAAACGTCTGCACGATCGCGGCCGTTCCGGCGCATGGGCTTTTCTGATTATTCTGGCGTGGATGCTGGTGGCAGGAAACTGGTCAGTGCTGCCGTCTATCCTGCCGTGGGTCGTGGGCAGGATGGTGCCGAGCATTATCTTCGTGATGATGGTTGTCGATCTGGGCGCGTTTATCGGCACCCAGAGCGAAAACAAATACGGTAAAGATACCCTTGAGGTGAAGTACCGCTGATCACCAGTAGTGTTCAGCCGTCATATGGCCCGGTCGGCGACGAAGGTGTTTCGTCATCTGCCGGGTATCCTTCAGAAGCTGCTGCGTGTCACGAACCATCTGCGGGTTACCGCACAGCATCACATGGCTGGTTTCGATATTCATTGGCAAGCCAACCGCCTCCTCCAGCGCACCGCTCTCAATCAACGCCGGAACACGTCCGGTCAGTGAGCCTGACGCCGTTTCACGGCTGACCACGGTTTGAATTTTCAGCTTCCCGCCGTACTGCTGTTCCAGCGCCTGCATTTGCGGCAGGTAGCTCAGGTCTGCGGCGTAGCGCGCGGCGTGAACCAGCACGATGTTTTTGAAACGTTCCAGATCTTTGCCGTACTGCAAAATAGAGAGATAAGGGCCGATGGCGGTGCCGGTTGCCAGCATCCACAAGGTGTCACAGTCTGGAATTTCGTCGAGCACGAAGAAACCGGCCGCTTCTGCCACAATCTGCACATCATCGCCAGGCTTCAGCGCCGCGAGGCGTGGGCTGAGTTTGCCGTCCGGGACGGTGACCAGATAGAACTCGAGATCCGGGTTATCAGGCGCGTTAACGTAAGAGTAGGCGCGCTGCACGCGTTCGCCGTCGACATCCAGCCCCAGCTTCGCAAATTGCCCGGCTGTGAACGGGTGGACGGGAGCATGCAGGGTGAGACTAAATAGCGCATCGGTCCAGAACTGTACCTTTGTGACTTTACCTGTTACCCAGTCCGCCATGATCTTCTCCTGTGCTGTTTCTCTGTTCTATCTTCCGTACTTAGCGGTGAGATTTCCAGCCCATTTGGGCCGGAAAGCTCAATCGATCAAACGGTTTTACAGAATGTGCGTCTGCACGTCCGGGTCTTTGCGGTCGAGATAGTGGATAGACTGAATGCGGCGAATGGTGCGCGATTTACCGCGGATCAGCAGCGTTTCGGTGGTCGCCATGTTGCCCTTGCGGGTGATGCCGTCCAGCAGATCGCCTTTGGTGATGCCGGTTGCAGAGAAGACAACGTTGTCGCTGCGCGCCATCTCGTCCAGAGCCAGCACTTTATTGGCCTCGATTCCCATCGCTTCGCAGCGTGCCAGCTCGTTTTCCCCGATACGGCGGTTCTCGTCGCTATCGCCTTTCACCTCATGGCGGGGCAGCAGACGGGCCTGCATATCGCCATCAAGCGCGCGGATCACGGCTGCTGATACTACGCCTTCCGGCGCACCGCCGATGCCGTACAGCACATCCACTTCGCTGTCCGGCATGCAGGTCAGGATCGAGGCGGCAACATCACCGTCAGGGATAGCAAACACACGCACGCCGAGCTTTTGCATCTGCGCGATGGTGGCGTCGTGGCGCGGTTTCGCCAGAATCGTCACGGTTAGCTCGCTGAGCGGTTTGCCCAGGGCTTTGGCGATATTGCGCAGGTTCTCTTCCAGCGGCAGGCTGAGATCGATTGCGCCCTTCGCGCCAGGACCGACAATCAGCTTTTCCATGTACATATCCGGCGCGTTGAGGAAGCAGCCTTTATCGCCCACGGCCAGCACTGCCAGCGCGTTGGCCTGGCCCATCGCCGTCATACGGGTGCCTTCGATTGGGTCGACGGCGATATCCACGGCATCTCCTTTGCCGGTACCGACTTTTTCACCGATATAGAGCATCGGCGCTTCGTCGATCTCGCCTTCGCCGATTACGATGGTGCCGTCGATGTTGACCTGGTTAAGTACAATGCGCATGGCATGGACGGCGGCGCCGTCGGCGGTATTTTTGTCGCCACGACCCAGCCATTTATAGCCTGCAAGGGCGGCCGCTTCGGTGACGCGGGAAAACTCGATAGCAAGTTCACGTTTCATGAGGTACTCGTGCAATCAAAAGGAATTGCACGAAGTTTATCACAGAGTGGGTAAGGTGCGGCCTGTACTCCCCTCACCCTAACCCTCTCCCCAAAGGGGCGAGGGGACTTAAAACACCCTCTCCCCTTTGGGGAGAGGGCCGGGGTGAGGGGGATTACTCTTCGTGCTCTTCCCACGCCAGAGCGCGTTTCACCGCTTTCTTCCAGCCGCTGTAGCGGAAGTTACGCTCGGTGGTTTCGATGCCCGGGCGGAATTCGCGTTCGATAACCGCTTTTTCCTGCAGCTCGTCCAGGTTCTGCCAGAAGCCTACCGCCAGACCGGCAAGGTATGCCGCACCCAGCGCTGTCACTTCGCGCACTTCAGGGCGCTCAACGCGGGTGCCCAGAATGTCGGACTGGAACTGCATCAGGAAGTTATTCGCTACCGCACCGCCGTCCACGCGCAGGGCGTGCAGACGAATGCCGGAGTCAGCCTGCATCGCTTCCAGCACGTCGCGCGTCTGGTAGGCAATGGATTCCAGGGTGGCGCGAATAATGTGGTTAGAGTTCACACCGCGCGTCAGACCGAAAATCGCGCCGCGTGCATACGGATCCCAGTACGGTGCGCCCAGACCGGTGAACGCAGGCACCACGTACACGCCGTTGGTGTCTTTCACTTTGGTCGCGAAGTACTCGGAATCGAACGCATCGCTGATCAGCTTCATCTCGTCGCGCAGCCACTGAATGGACGCACCGGCCATAAACACTGCACCTTCCAGCGCATAGTTCACTTCGCCGCGCGGGCCGCAGGCGATAGTGGTCAGCAGGCCGTTTTCTGATTTCACCGCTTTCTCGCCAGTGTTCATCAGCATAAAGCAGCCGGTGCCATAGGTATTCTTCGCCATCCCTTCCTTGACGCACAGCTGGCCGAACAGCGCCGCCTGCTGGTCACCGGCGATACCGGCGATAGGAATACGGGTGCCGCCCTTACCGCCGATGTTGGTCTGGCCGTACACTTCTGAAGACTTACGCACTTCAGGCAGCATCGCGCGCGGGATGTCCAGCGCGTCCAGCATCTTGTCATCCCACTCCAGGGTATTGATGTTGAACAGCATGGTACGCGAGGCGTTGGTATAGTCGGTGACGTGAACGCGTCCCTGGGTCATTTTCCAGATAAGCCAGGTATCAACGGTACCGAACAGTAGCTCGCCGCGTTTAGCACGCTCGCGTGAGCCTTCCACGTGGTCGAGGATCCACTTCACCTTGGTGCCGGAGAAATACGGGTCAACCACCAGGCCGGTAGCGCTACGAACGTACTCTTCCATACCGTCGCGCTTTAGCTTCTCACAGATTTCTGAGGTACGACGGCACTGCCAGACGATGGCGTTGTAAATTGGCTTACCGGTTTCGCGCTCCCAGACCACGGTGGTTTCACGCTGGTTGGTGATACCGATGGCGGCAATTTCGTCGGAGCTGATGTCGGCTTTTGCCAGCACTTCGACCAGCGTGGAGCTTTGTGACGCCCAGATCTCCATTGGGTCATGCTCTACCCAGCCTGGACGAGGATAAATTTGCTCGAATTCGCGCTGTGACACGCTGACGATGTTCGCGTCATGATCCATTACGACAGCGCGGGAGCTGGTAGTGCCCTGGTCGAGCGCAACAATATATTTTTTTTCGGTCATGTTAGGTGTCCCGTAGTCAGATTACAGCGAAGCTTTTTGTTGTGCGGTAGACGTTGTTTCTTTCTCTTCTTCCACACAGGTGTCGCACGGTAAGTGGCGACCAATTAATTTGCGATAGCCGAATGCACCCAGCGCCGCCCCTACAATTGGCCCGAACAGCGGGACCAGGAAGTAAGGAATGTCTTTACCGCCGGTGAAGGCGACGTCGCCCCATCCAGCGAAGAAGGCGAAGGTTTTTGGCCCCAGGTCACGCGCCGGGTTCATCGCGAAGCCGGTCAGTGGACCCATTGATGCGCCGATAACCGCAATCAGCAGGCCAATCAGCAGCGGGGCCAGCGGGCCGCGCGGAATGCCGTTGCCGTCATCGCCCAGCGCCATAATGACGCCCATCAGAATAGCGGTAATCACCATTTCAACTGCGAACGCCTGCACAAAATTGATATGCGGGTTCGGATAGGTTGAGAAGATGCCAGCCAGATCCAGACTTTCGACACTGCCGCGCACCATATGATGCGTCTGTTCGAAGTCGATGAAAAGATTGTAATAAAGCCCGTAAACTAACGCCGCTGCGCAAAAGGCGCCGGCAAACTGAGAAATGATGAAAGGAACAACTTTGCGTCCATCGAAGCACGCGAACAGCCACAGCGCGATGGTCACCGCCGGGTTAAGATGTGCACCGGAAACCCCTGCAGTCAGGTAAATGGCCATCGCCACGCCCAGACCCCAGATGATACTGATTTCCCACTGACCAAAACTGGCACCCGCCACTTTCAGTGCAGCGACACAGCCCACTCCGAAGAATATCAACAACCCGGTACCAAGGAACTCGGCAATGCACTGGCCTTTTAAGGTTGATGTCTGACTCATAATCGGAATCCTGAAGAGATGAATGTTTATTGTTAGCATGGCCGCCCGTGACAGCCACGATGTCCTGTAGACATAGTGTTAATTTATCGTTAACGAGCAAAAACGAGAAATATCGAAATCAAAATGTGTGGTCTGCGTCAATAAAATGAGCGTTTTCGCGCCATAAAGCACATTTTTGCATCAGCCTCAGAATGTGAGCTGAATCATTTCATTAACGAATGAGTTAACAATTTAGGGGTATATGACGCGAACGCACCAGGACCAGACCTAAAAGTGTTGCAAACCGCGATCTGCGCGGTGTGTCGCTGGACACAGAGCGCCGCGCTCCATACAATCGACGGTATATGTCGTGCGCGTTTACGTTAAAGCGTCGCCTTGCAATTCAGGAGAGGTAGCATCATGTCTTTAGAAGTGTTTGAGAAACTGGAATCGAAAGTACAGCAGGCGATTGACACCATCACCCTGCTGCAGATGGAAATTGAAGAGCTGAAAGAGAAGAACAACAGCCTGGCGCAGGAAGTTCAGAACGCTCAGCACGGCCGCGAGGAACTGGAGCGCGAAAACAACCAGCTGCGCGAACAGCAGAACGGCTGGCAGGATCGCCTGCAGGCGCTGCTGGGACGTATGGAAGAAGTCTGATCCCCTTAGGGATGACTGACCAGGCCGGGTAAGGCGAAGCCGCCACCCGGCTTTTTTATGGTTATCGCTAACTGAGTCAAGCCATAAGAAAGGCCGCCCGAGGCGGCCTTAACGCTACGTGTCCTGCGTTGTCATAGCATAAGCAACAAATCCACTCGGTTCATCACTCTTTACCACGAGTACGCTGGCGACAATGAACGCGATACATAAATAGCGTTTCATTATGCGGTCCCTG
The DNA here is from genome assembly GCF_019219165.1 of Enterobacter sp. ENT02. Lineage (NCBI taxonomy): Bacteria > Pseudomonadati > Pseudomonadota > Gammaproteobacteria > Enterobacterales > Enterobacteriaceae > Enterobacter > Enterobacter sp. ENT02. The sequence goes on along the minus strand of NZ_JAHUWD010000012.1, from coordinate 35,070 downwards.
CTGCTAACCGCTCCACCGCTCACCACCGGTGATAAGTCGGTGGACACAAGCCCGGTTAAAGGTTGCTTTACGGTTGTGAATACACCTTTCCCTGGACCGATGCCCATGTGCGAGATGGCGGAAAGGGACGATGCATCATAATGAGCAACAGTAGCGTAGTTAAGGCCTTCAGAGGAAATTAGGAATTTATAAAGGGTCGACGGGGGTTACCAGAGGGATGAACCAGGGTAAGATAAAAATCCTGGTTAAAGGTTGCTAGACTTCCCAACGGACCGCGAATCCCGAGGGACAAAAAAACCGCCACATTGCTGTTGGCGGTTTTTTTATGGTTCACGCTGACTGTTCTATTACTCGATATCCAGCGGATCTTCGGAAAGGATAATGCCGGTATTATCGGCGTAGAGATGGTCTCCGGAGAAGAAGGTCACGCCGCCGAAGTTAACGCGCACGTCGCTTTCGCCTATGCCGTCGCCCGCTGCGCCAACCGGTATGGCCGCGATGGCCTGAATCCCGATATCCAGGTCTTCGAGATCGTCCACCTGACGCACGGAACCGTACACCACAATGCCTTCCCACTCGTTCTGGACGGCAATTCCCGCCAGTTCAGCATCAATCAATGCACGGCGCACGGAACCGCCGCCGTCGACCACCAGAACGCGGCCACGACCATTCTGTTCGAGCAGATCGTACAGCAACCCGTTATCCTCGAAACATTTCACCGTGATGATTTGCCCGCCAAACGACGACCGCCCACCAAAGTTGGAGAACAGCGGTTCAACGACGTTGACATCTTCCTGGTAGATGTCACAAAGCTCGGAGGTATCGTATTTCATAGGTTTAACGCTCAGTTGCTGCGAATGTGTTCAGTATATCGTGCGAAATGCGTTGTTGGCAAAATCATCAATTGTTAATTGATATTTGTCAGCTAACTGAGCGTCTGGCTTAACACAATCCCGATGACGAACAACAGGTTAGTCAACAGCGCGCCTTTTACCGTACGTTCCAGCATTGGCGGCATAGCGGACGGGCTGAGCTCACGCATCACAAAGCGGGCCTGCTTAACCAGCAACGGCGCGGCAAGCACAAACAGCCACCCCCACAAGCTCTGCAAGGAAGTCAGGTTAAACAGCGCCAGGCAAACCAGCGCGCCAATGAGCAGACAGGCATGATAGCGGCGCGCATTCACCGGCCCCAGACGCACGGCCAGGGTATTTTTGCCGTTCTCACGATCGCTGTCGATATCGCGCAGGTTGTTGATGTTGAGCACCGCCGTGGCCAGCAGGCCGCAGGCTGTTGCGGGCAGGAACAGGGCAGGGATGACCGTATGCGCCTGTAGATACCAGCTCCCCATCACGCTCAGCCAGCCGAAGAACACCAGCACGGAGATATCACCCAGCCCAATATAACCGTAAGGGCGCGTGCCAACGGTGTAGGTAATGGCTGCGATAATCGCGAGCAAACCCAGCACCAGGAAACCGATGAAATCGCTGGTGGTCTTAGACGCGACCGTCACCAGCGCCAGGCCGGACAAGCAAATCAGCACCACGGTGATAATCAGCGCGCGTTTCATCTGTGCCTGGGTAATGACCCCTTTCTGCATCCCGCGCAGTGGCCCGATGCGATCGGGCTTGTCGCTGCCTTTCACCGCATCGCCATAGTCATTGGCGAGATTGGAGAGAATTTGCAGCAGGCCGGCGGTAATCAATGCCAGCGCGGCGACCAGCGGATCAAAATAACCTTGCCACCAGGCAAGCGCAGTACCGACGATAATCGCGGCAAAGGCCAGAGGAAGCGTTTTAGGGCGCAAACTTTCGAGCCACGCCTGAGTACGGCTGATGTCAGTCATAAGTATTTAGCCAATAAAAATGGGGGCATTAGCCCCCATTAAACGTGATGAGAATGCAGTAACCGCGATTATAGGATAAAACGGCTCAGATCTTCATCTGCCACTAACGCATCCAGATGTTTACTCACATATTCTGCATCAATGGTGATGGTTTGACCGTTAAGGTCGCTCGCATCATAAGAGATATCTTCCACCAGGCGTTCCAGTACGGTGTGCAGACGACGCGCACCGATGTTCTCGGTGGTTTCGTTCACCTGCCATGCGGCCTGGGCGATACGTTTGATACCGTCTTCGGTGAACTCGAGGTTCACACCTTCGGTTGCCATCAGCGCTTTGTACTGCACGGTGGCAGAGGCGTTTGGCTCGGTCAGGATACGTTCGAAATCTTCGGTGGTCAGCGCCTGCAGCTCAACGCGGATGGGCAGACGGCCCTGCAGTTCCGGGATCAGATCCGACGGGCTGGCAACCTGGAACGCACCGGAAGCGATAAACAGAATGTGGTCCGTTTTCACCATGCCGTGCTTGGTGGAGACGGTGCAGCCTTCAACCAGCGGCAGCAGGTCGCGCTGAACGCCTTCGCGGGATACATCCGGGCCGGAGCTGTTGCCGCCGCGCTTACAAATTTTGTCGATTTCGTCGATAAACACGATGCCGTGCTGCTCAACCGCGTCGATAGCGTCCTGCTTCAGCTCTTCCGGGTTCACCAGCTTCGCCGCTTCTTCTTCAATCAGCAGCTTCATCGCGTCTTTGATTTTCAGCTTACGTGCTTTCTGCTTCTGGCCGCCCAGGTTCTGGAACATGGACTGCAGCTGGCTGGTCATCTCTTCCATGCCCGGAGGCGCCATGATTTCCACACCCATCGGCGCGGCAGCGAGATCGATCTCAATCTCTTTGTCGTCCAACTGGCCTTCACGCAGTTTCTTGCGGAATGCCTGGCGCGCTGCGGACGGTTCCGCCTGCTGCTCTGCCTGGCCCCAGTTGTTTTTAGCCGGTGGGATCAGCACGTCGAGAATGCGCTCTTCGGCCATCTCTTCTGCGCGGTAGCGGTTTTTCTCGATAGCCTGGACGCGCACCATCTTGATTGCCGAGTCGGTCAGATCGCGGATAATGGAATCCACTTCTTTACCCACGTAGCCCACTTCGGTGAACTTAGTGGCTTCCACTTTGATGAACGGCGCGTTAGCGAGTTTCGCCAGGCGACGAGCGATTTCGGTTTTACCAACACCGGTCGGCCCGATCATCAGAATGTTTTTCGGGGTCACTTCGTGGCGCAGCTCTTCGTCAAGCTGCATACGACGCCAGCGGTTACGCAGGGCAATCGCCACGGAACGCTTGGCGTTATCCTGGCCGATAATGTGTTTGTTCAGTTCGCTGACAATTTCGCGTGGGGTCATTTCAGACATGGGAGATCCTTACGCTTTGGAGGTCAATTCTTCGATGGTGTGGTTGTGGTTGGTATAAATGCAGATATCACCTGCAATATCCAACGCTTTCACCGCGATATCGCGCGCGTTCATGTCGGTGTTTTCCAACAGGGCGCGGGCTGCAGCCTGGGCGTACGGGCCGCCGGAGCCGATGGCAATCAGGTCATTTTCCGGTTGAATCACGTCACCGTTACCGGTGATGATTAGCGAGGCGGTTTCATCGGCCACGGCCAGCAGCGCTTCGAGCTTGCGCAGCATGCGGTCGGTACGCCAGTCTTTCGCCAGTTCAACGGCGGCTTTCACCAGATGACCCTGGTGCATTTCCAGTTTGCGTTCAAACAGTTCAAACAGCGTGAAGGCATCCGCCGTGCCGCCTGCAAAACCGGCGATCACTTTGTCGTTGTAGAGACGACGCACTTTCTTCACGTTGCCTTTCATGACGGTATTACCCAGCGTGGCCTGGCCATCACCGGCGATTACCACATGGCCGTTACGGCGTACACTTACTATTGTTGTCACGAGCAGACCCCCTGGTTACAGATTCGGGAAACAGAAGCCCTGAGCCAGTGCTCAGGGCTGAATTAAATGATAGATGGGGGGGATTTTGGGGGTTTCAACCCCCGGAGGCGAGTCGAATGCAGTTTGTGTGACCGGCTACTTTCAAACGAGAGATAGTGCCATCGGCATTTTCTTTGCCTTTGACCGGGCCAATCACCACGCGGTTCCAGCCATTGTTGGTGGTAATGCGTGAGTCAAATCCTTCGAACGCGAGCTGAGCACGCACGGTTTCGGCCTGCTCGGCACCTTTAAACGAGCCGCACTGCACCATCCAGCGGCGTTCGTCTTTTTTCTCAGCCGTTTGCTTCGGTGCTTCGGTCTCTTTGGTCACCGGCGCGGCCTGCTGCGTTTTCGGCTGCTGCGCCGTGGTATGCGCTGGCGTCTGGAGCAGATCCTGATACGGCTGCGCCGCCTGCTTTTGCGGCTGCGCTTTTGGCTGTTGCTGAACAGGCTGCGATTGTACCGTACGCGTCTGCTGCTGTGGCTGCTGGTATGGCTGGGCCTTCGGCTGTTGTACCGGCTGGGTTTGCGTCCACTGCTGCTGTTGTTGCTGCTGAATTTGTGCCTGGCGCTGACGCTGCATCTGCAACGTTTGCTGACGCTGCGCAGGCGTTTGTTCATTCCACGGCACTTCATTCAGCTGCGTAGGCTGCTGGCGCATATCGGCCTGCATCTGTGCCAGCAGCTGGCGCTGTTCGTTCGTCAGCTGATCGGCATTTTTCACTTCGCCACCGGCAGACGGTTCGGTAGGCGCACGCACGCCAGGCTGACGGCTTTCCAGCTCTTTAATATAGCGCCAGCGCTCCTCAGGCTTCGGCGGAAGGCCATTACCGGCCACTTTGTTGCCCTGAAGCGCTTCAGATTCTTCTTTTTTATGGTGCGTAATGAAGTACAGGCCGCCAATAAAGGCCACCAGTACAGCCGCAGCAATAGCGACCATTGCTGGTGAGACGGCAGGCAGGTTCCGCTGCTTGCTTTTTGAACTACTCTTTTTGCGTCGCGAAGGTGCCGGCTGGCCGCGACGTACATAATCTCGTTGTGCCACTATCGTTTCGCTGTATTTATTCGTTCGTCAGCCCGCCATGTTACTTAAGCGGCGGGGCTTTGACCAGATAAGGGTGTCCGAAAGGCATTTACTTTAAGTCAATGCCTGGGTAGAGCCGCGAACAATCAGCTCGCAGTCGAGTAACCGCGAGCCGCTGCTAACCGTTTGACCCTGCAGCTGATCCAGCAAAAGCAGCATCGCTTCGCGGCCAATCTGATAGCGCGGTTGTGAAACGGTAGAGAGCGGCGGATCGCAAAACTCTGAAAGCGAAATATTATCGAAGCCGATAATCGACAGGTCTTTTGGCACGCGTAACCCACGACGTTTGGCGTGTGACAGCGCGCCCAGCGCCATCACGTCGCTGTGGCAGAACACCGCCGTTGGCGGCTGCGGCAGTGCCAGCAGTTTCTCCAGCGCTTGTCCGCCCGCTTCAAAGGTAAAATCACCGCGCGCAATATAGTGAGGGTTAACGATGGCTCCGGTACGGCGCAGCGCCTGAACATAGCCTTGCAGGCGGTAGTGGCAAAGCGGCATCTCTTCCGGCCCGGCAATACAGCCAATACGCTTATGCCCCAGCTCCTGAAGATAGTTCACCGCATCGAACGCGGCTGTCAGGTTATCAATATGCACCGTCGGCAGTTCCAGCTCTGGCGCGAACTCGTTGGCCATCACCATCGGCGGTAAATTGCGTTGTTCTTCAATGCTGGCATCAAACGGCAGGCGGGAGCCAAGCAGCAACATGCCGTCAATCTGCTTGGTGATAATGAGATCGATAAAGGTTTTTTCCTGCTGATTCTGATGGGCGCAGTCGCCAATCAGCACCAGATAGCCTTGTTCAGCCGCCGTCACTTCGATACCGCGAATGATCTCGCTAAAGAAGGGGTCGCAGATGTCCGGCACAATCACCAGAATAGTCCGCGATTCGTTGCGCTTTACGTTGCGCCCCATCGCCTGCGGGAAATAGCCCACTTCCAGCGCCGCCTGTTCAACCTTGTTACGGGTCGCCTGGGAGACTTTATCCGGGTTCATTAATGCGCGGGACACGGTTGCCGTTGAGACTTGTGCTTTCTCGGCAACGTCTTTCATGGTCGCCGTAGTGACCTCTTTCCTGGACTTCAACGTCTTCTCCTCGCCTGAACACCGAACTGCGGACATCACCATTTTTACAGATAGTTAATGGAATCGGTTACAGAATTTTCATAAAAAGTGTGAGGCGCGTTAAATTTTTCGATCCGTCTTCAGCCTTCGATGGGATCGACGTCCAGAACCCACTTCACTTTGCGCGCTTCCGGCAGGGTGTTGATCAGCGCCAGCGTGCCGCTGACGATATGCTGCAGGCGGATACGTGACGGGTGCTGAAGTAAGATTTGCCAGCGGAAACGTCCGCCGCGTTTCGGGGCCAGCGCTGGAACCGGACCCAAAATCCACAGCTGACTATCCACCAGCGGGCTGGCCTGCAGGAGGTTTCTCAGCTGTTGCAGGAAAAGCGGCGCCTGCTGGTTGTTATGGTCTTCCGCGCGGATGATGACGTGGCTGGTCCACGGTGGCAGCTGCATGGTCTGGCGTTCGGCCAGCGCCTGTTCGGCAAAGGCGTCATAGCCTTTATGCAGCAACGTTTGCAGCAGCGGGTGCTCAGGGTGGTGCGTTTGCAGCACCACTTCGCCTTGCTTTCCTGCGCGTCCGGCACGCCCCGCCACCTGGGTATAAAGCTGGGCGAAGCGCTCGGCAGAGCGGAAATCTGCCGAGAACAGCGCGCCGTCAACGTCCAGCAGGGCGACCAGCGTGACGTCCGGGAAGTGATGCCCTTTTGCCAGCATCTGGGTGCCAATCAATATGCGTGCCCCACCGCGATGCACTTCCGCCAGCTGTTGTTCCAGCGCGCCTTTGCGGCTGGTGGTGTCCCGATCGATACGCGAAATCGGCACGTCCGGGAAGAAGGGGCCGAGGGCCTGTTCCAGCTGCTCCGTGCCCAGACCGACCGGCACGATATGCGTTGAGCCACACGACGGACACTGGCGCGGCACCGGGCGCTGGCTGTCGCAGTGGTGGCAGCGTAAATGACGCTGGGCCTGATGGAAGGTGTAGTAGTGGTCGCAGCGTGGGCATTCCGCAATCCAGCCGCAGTCGTGGCACAGCAGGGCGGGCGCGAAGCCACGTCGGTTAAGGAACAGGATCACCTGGTTGCCCGCCTGCAAGTGCTGTCGCATTCGGGTAATCAATGCAGGCGCGAGCCCGGCCTGAACCTGCTGACCTTTCAGATCCAGCACGTGCTGAATCGCCGGACGGGCATTACCCGCGCGACGCGTCAGGCGCAGCATATGGTATTTACGCTGGCGCACGTTGTGCAGCGTTTCGAGCGCAGGCGTGGCGGAGCCGAGAATAATGGGAATTTGCTCGCTGTGTGCGCGGTATACCGCTAAGTCACGGGCGTGATAGCGCCAGCCTTCCTGCTGTTTATAGGAGCTGTCGTGCTCTTCATCTATTACGATAACGCCGAGATTTTTGAACGGTGTAAACAGCGACGAGCGGGTGCCGATCACAATCGCCGCTTCGCCGTTTTTCGCTTTCAGCCAGGCGCTGAGGCGCTCGCTGTCGTTAAGCCCTGAGTGCAGCACCTCAACCGGCGCGTTAAAGCGCTCGCGGAAGCGGGCGATGGTCTGCGGCGTCAGGCCGATTTCCGGCACCATCACCAGCGCCTGTTTGCCCTGTGCGAGCACGTTTTCCAGCACGCTCAGATAAACTTCGGTCTTGCCGGACCCCGTCACGCCCGCCAGCAGCCAGGCAGAGAAATGGTCCGAGGCGCTGTGAATCGCCCCCACGGCGGTGGCCTGCTCGGTGTTCAGACGCAGGCGATCGCCGGAGACGGAGAAGCCGTCGCGCCAGTCGTGAAGGGCGGGCGCTTCGCTTGCCAGTTCGCTCAGCCCTTTCTTTCTTAATGCCTGGAGCGCGGTTTCGCTGACCTCAAGCTCGTCGACCTGATGCCGCCAGATTTTTCCCTGACGCAGTGCCGCCAGCGCCTGCTGCTGTTTCTGCGAACGCTTCAGGCTGTTGATATCCACGGCCTGACCCTGCTCGGTAGCAAACCAGTACCACATCGGCGCATGGCTGGCGCTTTTGCCCTGGCGCAGCATGATTGGCAGCGCGTGGAACAGGACGTCGCCAATCGGATGGTGATAGTAATCCGCCGCCCACAGCAGCAGTCGCCAGGTGCTGGTGGAGTAAACCGGCTCGCTGTCCAGTACCTCAACAACCGATTTCAGTTCATTAAGCGGCAGCTCGCTTTTTTCACTCACGGAAACCACGATCCCCACGCGCTGCTGTTTGCCAAACGGCACGGTCACGCGACAGCCCGCTTTGGCGCTCATGCTGTCGGGCAGCAGGTAGTCAAAGGTGCGGGGAAGCGGAACGGGCAGGGCAACGTGAGCGACGGGCATCGAATCTTCCTGACTTGAAAAGTGGCGCGTTAGTATACACATTAGTGAAAGCGGCGTGCGGATCAGTTTGCATACGCTGGTCAAATTCTGTATGATTCGCCGCCTTTGGTGTATATTACGCCAAAGAAATTACATTCAACATCGCGTGGTGTCTGGCGTTAGGGCTGGAAGAGCGACGCGGCCTTAACTGAGGTTCTCCCATGAAAAAAGATATTCACCCGAAATACGAAATGATTACTGCAAACTGCTCTTGCGGTAACTCTATCCAGATCCGCTCCACCGTGGGTCACGATCTGAACCTGGACGTGTGCGGCAAATGCCACCCGTTCTACACTGGTAAGCAGCGTGATGTTGCAACCGGTGGCCGTGTTGACCGCTTCAACAAGCGTTTCAGCATCCCGGGCGCTAAATAAGTATCCCGAAAGAAAAGGCACCGCAAGGTGCCTTTTTTGTATCTGCTTCTCAGTATTCCCACGTATCCGGGTCAATGCCCAGTTCACGCATGATGATTTTCGCCTCTTCCGGGATCTCATCACTGCGCTCTTTGCGCAAATCGTCATCGTTCGGCAACGGTTGGCCGGTAAACGCATGCAGGAACGCTTCGCACAGCAGTTCGCTGTTGGTCGCGTGGCGCAGGTTGTTCACCTGACGACGCGTGCGTTCATCGGTGAGGATCTTCAACACCTTCAGAGGAATGGAAACCGTAATTTTCTTTACTTGCTCACTCTTCTTACCGTGCTCAGCGTATGGGCTGATATATTCGCCGCTCCATTCAGCCATGAGATACCTTTAATCCTCTCAGTCATTAATCTAAAGGTGCAGAACCGATAACCGCCGGTTTTGAACCGTAATCTTGCCTAGTTTACCGTAGAGACGATACCGTGGCACGGATATTGCCGCTGCAGCGTGCACTAAAGCATATAATTTTAACGGCTATTTGCGCATTGCTCAATCTATACGCAAAGAAGTTTAGATGTCCAGATGTATTGACGTCCATACTTTCAATGTTTACTCTGGTGCCTGACTTTTCACCTAATTAAGCCAGGAAGCCCTCACCATGACGCGTAAACAGGCCACCATCGCAGTGCGTAGCGGATTGAATGATGACGAGCAGTACGGCTGCGTTGTCCCGCCGATTCATCTTTCCAGTACCTATAATTTCACCGGATTTAATGAACCCCGCGCGCATGACTATTCCCGTCGTGGCAACCCTACGCGTGACGTTACCCAGCGTGCCCTGGCAGAGCTGGAAGGGGGGGCGGGTGCGGTATTAACCAATACAGGTATGTCCGCAATCCACCTGGTGACGACGGTGTTCCTGAAGCCTGGCGACCTGCTGGTTGCGCCGCACGACTGCTACGGCGGCAGCTATCGCCTGTTTGATAGCCTGGCAAAACGCGGCTGCTATCGCGTGCTGTTTGTCGATCAAAACGACGAACAGGCGCTGAAACAGGCGCTGGCAGAGCAGCCGAAGCTGGTTCTGGTGGAAAGTCCAAGCAATCCATTGTTGCGCGTTGTCGATATTGCGAAAATTTGTCAGCTCGCAAGGGATGCGGGAGCGATAAGTGTAGTGGATAATACGTTCCTCAGTCCGGCCCTTCAGAACCCGTTAGCACTGGGTGCCGATCTGGTGTTGCATTCATGCACTAAATACCTGAACGGTCATTCTGATGTTGTGGCAGGCGTGGTGATTGCAAAAGATCCCGACGTTGTCACCGAACTGGCATGGTGGGCCAATAACATTGGCGTCACCGCGAGCGCCTTCGACAGCTACCTGCTGTTACGCGGCATTCGCACCCTGTCGCCACGCATGGAAGTGGCGCAGCGCAATGCCCAGGCGATCGTCGATTTCCTGAAAACCCAGCCGCTGGTGAAGAAACTCTATCACCCGTCGCTGCCGGAAAATCAGGGGCACGAGATTGCCGCGCGCCAGCAGAAAGGTTTTGGCGCGATGTTGAGTTTTGAACTGGACGGTGACGAGCAAACGCTGCGTCGCTTCCTGAGCGGGCTGTCATTGTTTACGCTGGCGGAATCATTAGGTGGGGTTGAAAGCTTAATCTCCCACGCCGCGACCATGACGCACGCAGGTATGGCACCGGAAGCACGTGCCGCCGCCGGGATCTCTGAGACGCTGCTGCGTATCTCAACCGGCATTGAAGATTCTGAAGATTTAATTGCCGATCTGGAAAATGGCTTCCAGGTCGCAGCCAAGGGGTAATCATGAGTGTGATAGCGCAGGCAGGGGCGAAGGGTCGTCAACTGCACAAGTTTGGTGGTAGTAGTCTTGCTGATGTGAAGTGTTACCTGCGCGTTGCAGGGATCATGACCGAGTATTCACAGCCGGGTGACATGATGGTTGTCTCGGCGGCGGGCAGCACCACCAACCAGTTGATTAGCTGGCTGAAACTGAGCCAGACCGATCGCCTTTCTGCGCATCAGGTACAACAGTCTTTACGCCGTTACCAGAGCGAGCTGATTGCCGGCCTGCTGCCTGCTGACGTGGCGGATGGACTGATCAGCGCCTTTACCCATGACCTTGAGCGTCTGGCTGCCCTGCTGGACAGCGGTATTACCGACGCGGTCTATGCCGAAGTGGTGGGCCACGGTGAAGTGTGGTCCGCACGTCTGATGGCCGCCGTTCTGCAACACCTGGGCGTGGAGGCGGCCTGGCTCGACGCGCGTGATTTCCTGCGTGCCGAACGCGCCGCGCAGCCTCAGGTGGATGAAGGTTTGTCCTACCCGCTGCTGCAACAGCTGCTGGTGCAGCATCCGGGCAAACGTATCGTCGTGACCGGCTTTATCAGCCGCAGCAACGCGGGCGAAACCGTGCTGCTGGGCCGTAACGGCTCGGACTACTCGGCAACGCAAATCGGTGCGCTGGCGGGCGTGTCCCGCGTCACCATCTGGAGCGACGTGGCCGGTGTCTACAGCGCGGACCCGCGTAAGGTGAAAGATGCCTGCCTGCTGCCGCTGCTGCGTCTCGACGAAGCCAGCGAGCTGGCGCGTCTGGCCGCGCCGGTACTGCACGCCCGTACGCTGCAGCCGGTTTCCGGTAGCGATATCGACCTGCAGCTGCGCTGCAGCTATACCCCGGATCAAGGCTCTACCCGTATCGAACGCGTACTGGCCTCCGGTACGGGCGCGCGTATTGTCACCAGCCACGACGACATCTGCCTGATTGAGTTCCAGGTGCCTGCGGGCCAGGACTTCAGGCTGGCGCATAAAGATATCGACCTGATCCTCAAACGTGCTCAGGTGCGCCCGCTGGCCGTCGGCGTTCACAACGACCGCCAGCTGCTGCAGTTCTGCTATACCGCAGAAGTGGCGGACAGCGCGCTGAAAATCCTCGATGAAGCGGGCCTGCCGGGCGAGCTTCGCCTGCGTCAAGGTCTGGCGCTGGTGGCGATGGTGGGCGCGGGCGTCACCCGTAACCCGCTGCACTGCCACCGCTTCTGGCAGCAACTGAAAGGCCAGCCGGTGGAGTTCACCTGGCAGTCGGAAGAGGGAATTAGCCTGGTGGCCGTGCTGCGTAAAGGGCCAACCGAAAGCCTGATTCAGGGTCTGCATACCTCCCTGTTCCGCGCGGAAAAACGCATCGGCCTGGTGCTGTTCGGGAAAGGGAACATCGGTTCCCGCTGGCTGGAACTGTTCGCCCGTGAGCAGGAAACGCTCTCCGCGCGTACCGGATTTGAATTTATTCTCGCGGGCGTGGTGGACAGCCGCCGTAGCCTGTTGAATTACGAAGGGCTGGACGCCAGCCGCGCGCTTGCCTTCTTTAATGATGAAGCCGTTGAGCAGGATGAAGAGTCCCTGTTCCTGTGGATGCGCGCGCACCCTTACGATGACCTGGTCGTGCTGGACGTGACCGCCAGCGAGCAGCTTGCGGATCAGTATCTGGATTTCGCCAGCCACGGCTTCCACGTCATCAGCGCTAACAAGCTGGCGGGGGCGAGCAGCACCGATAAATACCGTCAGATCCACGACGCGTTTGAAAAAACCGGTCGTCACTGGCTGTACAACGCTACCGTTGGCGCGGGGCTGCCGGTTAACCATACCGTGCGCGACCTGATTGAAAGCGGCGACAGTATTCTGGCGCTGAGCGGTATCTTCTCCGGTACGCTCTCCTGGCTGTTCCTGCAGTTCGACGGCACCGTACCCTTCACCGACCTGGTGGATCAGGCGTGGCAGCAGGGTTTAACCGAGCCCGATCCGCGCGTGGACCTTGCCGGAAAAGACGTGATGCGTAAGCTGGTGATCCTGGCGCGTGAAGCGGGCTACGACATCGAACCGGGTCAGGTGCGTGTTGAATCGCTGGTGCCTGCGGGCTGTGAGGAAGGGTCTGTAGATCACTTCTTCGAAAACGGCGACGAGCTGAACGAGCAGATGGTACAGCGTCTGGAAGCCGCCAACGAGATGGGCCTGGTGCTGCGCTACGTAGCGCGTTTCGAGGCGAACGGTAAAGCGCGCGTAGGCGTGGAGGCGGTGCGTCCTGAACATCCGCTGGCGGCGCTGCTGCCGTGCGATAACGTCTTCGCTATCGAAAGCCGCTGGTACCGCGATAACCCGCTGGTGATCCGCGGTCCGGGCGCGGGGCGCGATGTCACAGCCGGGGCGATCCAGTCCGACATTAACCGTCTGGCTAAGCTACTGTAACCTCTGTATTTCCCTCTCCCTGTGGGAGAGGGTTAGGGTGAGGGCATCAGACCGCACTCACCCCCCATCATGAATTCCCTTCATCTTCCCTGAACAAACCTCACCGTTATTGTTGATTATTTATGTTGACGTCACTCCGCTTTTCCGTCATTTTTACATCTGGACGTCTAAACGTATAGAAGTTCACAACACCACAGACAACGACACGCGATAGATAGAGGTAAGGTATGAGCTTTTTTCACGCCAACCAGCGGGAAGCCCTGAATCAGAGCCTGGCCGAAGTAAACGGCCAGATTAACGTCTCTTTTGAATTTTTCCCGCCGCGCACCAGTGAAATGGAGCAAACCCTGTGGAGCTCTATCGATCGCCTGAGCAGCCTGAAACCGAAGTTTGTTTCCGTGACTTATGGTGCTAACTCCGGCGAGCGTGACCGTACGCACAGCATCATTAAAGGCATCAAAGATCGTACCGGTCTGGAAGCGGCACCGCACCTTACCTGTATCGATGCCACCCGCGACGAGCTGCGGGCTATCGCCCAGGATTACTGGAATAACGGCATTCGTCATATCGTTGCCCTGCGCGGTGACCTGCCGCCGGGGAGCGGCAAGCCGGACATGTATGCCGCCGATCTGGTTGCGCTGCTGAAAGACGTGGCTGACTTTGATATCTCCGTTGCTGCTTATCCTGAAGTGCATCCGGAAGCGAAAAGCGCCCAGGCGGACCTGCTCAACCTGAAACGCAAAGTCGACGCTGGCGCGAACCGCGCGATAACGCAATTTTTCTTCGATGTTGAAAGCTACCTGCGCTTCCGTGACCGCTGCGTTTCTGCGGGTATCGACGTCGAAATTATCCCGGGCATTCTGCCGGTCTCTAACTTCAAACAGGCGAAGAAATTTGCCGATATGACCAATGTGCGCATTCCGCTTTGGATGTCTAAAATGTACGAGGGGCTGGACGATGACCCGGAAACACGCAAGCTGGTGGGCGCAAATATCGCGATGGACATGGTGAAGATCTTGAGTCGTGAAGGGGTGAAGGATTTCCACTTCTACACGCTGAACCGTGCAGAGATGAGTTACGCCATATGCCACACGCTCGGCGTTAGACCAGGCGTGTAACAAAAAAGAGCCCTCTTCGGAGGGTTTTTTGATTTATAAGGGTTTTATTTTCCTGCCATATCAGCAATGCTGCCTTTGACGTACAAAACTCATGTATTTTCCATGGGAAATTAAACGGATTTAACTATCGAATCTGTGGGTTATCTCAACTATACCTTATCAACAAGGGCGTATATCGTAACGGTAACACTGTAAAAGGGAGCAAAGCGATGAGCACGTCAGACGAGACCAATAAAGCGGCATCAGTCGGCAAATGCCCGTTCCATCAGGGCGGCGTCGATCACAGCGCGGGCGCAGGTACAGGCAGCCGCGACTGGTGGCCAAAACAACTCCGCATCGATCTTCTTAACCAACATTCCAATCGTTCGAACCCACTGGGTGAAGACTTCGACTACCGCAAAGAATTTAGCAAGCTTGATTACTCCGCCCTTAAAGGCGATCTCAAAACACTTTTAACCGACTCTCAACCGTGGTGGCCTGCCGACTGGGGCAGCTATGCGGGCCTGTTTATCCGTATGGCCTGGCACGGGGCAGGTACCTATCGCTCCGTTGACGGGCGCGGCGGTGCCGGACGCGGTCAACAACGCTTTGCACCGCTGAACTCCTGGCCTGATAACGTGAGCCTGGATAAGGCGCGCCGCCTGCTGTGGCCTATCAAACAAAAATACGGACAAAAAATTTCCTGGGCTGACCTGTTTATCCTCGCGGGGAACGTGGCGCTGGAGAACTCTGGCTTCCGCACCTTTGGTTTTGGCGCCGGGCGTGAAGACGTCTGGGAGCCGGATCTGGACGTGAACTGGGGCGATGAAAAGGCCTGGCTGACCCACCGTGACCCGGAAGCGCTGGCGAAGCGTCCTCTCGCCGCCACCGAAATGGGCCTGATTTACGTCAACCCGGAAGGGCCAAACGCCAGCGGTGAACCCCTGTCTGCTGCGGCGGCCATTCGCGCGACCTTCGGCAACATGGGCATGAACGACGAAGAGACCGTTGCGCTGATCGCGGGCGGCCACACTCTCGGCAAAACCCACGGCGCGGGTGAAGCCACGCACGTGGGCACCGACCCGGAAGCCTCGCCGATTGAAGCGCAGGGCCTGGGCTGGGCGAGCACGCACGGCACGGGGATTGGCGCAGATGCCATTACCTCCGGTCTGGAAGTCATCTGGTCGCAAACCCCTACCCAGTGGAGCAACTACTTCTTCGAGAACCTGTTCAAATACGAATGGGTGCAGACCCGCAGCCCAGCAGGTGCGATTCAGTTTGAAGCCGTGGATGCACCGGAAATCATGCCCGATCCGTTTGACCCGTCGAAAAAACGCAAGCCAACCATGCTGGTTACCGACCTGACGCTGCGTTTTGACCCGGAATTCGAGAAAATTTCCCGCCGCTTCCTGAACGATCCGCAGGCCTTCAACGAAGCCTTCGCGCGTGCCTGGTTCAAGCTGACCCACCGCGATATGGGGCCAAAAGCGCGTTACATCGGCCCGGAAGTGCCGAAAGAAGATCTGATTTGGCAGGATCCGCTGCCGCAGGCGGTGTTCAATCCTTCGAAAGAAGACATTGAAAGCCTGAAAGCGGAAATTGTGGCATCCGGTCTGTCCGTGAGCGAACTGGTTTCGGTTGCCTGGGCGTCAGCGTCAACCTTCCGCGGTGGCGATAAGCGCGGCGGTGCCAACGGCGCGCGTCTGGCACTGGCACCTCAGCGCGATTGGGACGTGAACGCCGCGGCGGTTCGCGCGTTACCTGCTCTGGAAGCTATCCAGCGCACCACCAACAAAGCCTCACTGGCCGATATCATCGTGCTGGCGGGCGTCGTAGGCGTTGAGCAGGCTGCGAAAGCCGCAGGTGTTTACGTCAACGTACCGTTCACGCCGGGCCGCGTGGATGCGCGTCAGGATCAGACGGATATCGAGATGTTTAACCTGCTCGAACCCGTTGCCGATGGCTTCCGCAACTACCGTGCGCAGGTGGATGTGTCCACCACCGAGTCACTGCTGATCGACAAAGCCCAGCAGCTGACGCTGACCGCGCCAGAGCTGACGGTGCTGATCGGTGGCTTGCGCGTTCTGGGTGCCAACTTCGATGGCAGCAAGAATGGCGTATTCACCAACCGTGAAGGCGTGCTGAGCAACGATTTCTTCGTGAACCTGCTGGATATGAACACCCAGTGGAAAGCGACCGATGAATCAAACGAACTGTTTGCCGGTAGCGACCGCACCAGCGGTGAAGTGAAATACACCGCTACCCGTGCCGACCTTGTCTTCGGTTCCAACGCTGTCCTGCGCGCGCTGGCTGAGGTTTACGCCAGTAGCGATGCCAGCGAGAAGTTCGTTCGTGACTTCGTAGCGGCATGGGCGAAGGTGATGGATCTGGATCGGTTTGACCTGCAGTAACCCTTGTGCCGGGTGGCGCTAACGCTTACCCGGCCTACGGGCAAAAAAATCCCCGCTGATGCGGGGATTTTTATTCACGCTATTTACTCCCATTCCTGCAGGAAACGCTGCCCATACTGGTCGGCAACCAGCAGCGCCGCGTAAACCTGATCCGGTGACACGCCGCCCGGCATGTTGTGAATGGTTTCACCTTCTGCGCAAGATGCTTCCGCAATCAGACGCATTTTCGCCGGAATATCTTCTTTGATATTCAATTGCGCCAGGGTGATCGGCAGCCCCACGCTGTGACAAAGTGCCGCGATGGTTTCGATCTCTTCTACCGGCGCGTTTTCCAGCACCAGTTGAGTCAGCGTGCCAAACGCCACTTTTTCGCCGTGGTAAAAGTGATGCGCATCCGGTACCGCCGTCATACCGTTATGAATAGCGTGTGCCGCTGCCAGACCACCGCTTTCAAAACCTACGCCGCTGAGATAGGTGTTGGCTTCGATAATGCGTTCAAGAGCAGGCGTCACCACGTGCTGTTCCGCTGCCAGCATCGCCTTCTCACCCTCTTCAACCAGCGTGTTGTAGCACAGCTCGGCCAGCGCTAACGCCGCCTGTGTGCACTTTCCGCCCGCCATAGTGGTTGCCCCGCTGCGCGAGCAGGCGCGTGCTTCAAACCAGGTTGCCAGTGCATCGCCAATCCCGGCGGCCAGCAGCCGCGCCGGTGCGCCCGCCACCACTTTGGTGTCGACAATGACCATGTTCGGGTTGTGCGGCAGCATCAGGTAGCGGTCGAACTCACCGCTGTCGGTATAAATCACGGAAAGGGCGCTGCACGGCGCATCGGTGGAGGCGATGGTTGGCGCAATGGCGACCGGCACGTCCATAAAGTGGGCAAGCGCTTTGGCGGTATCCAGCGTTTTACCGCCGCCAATGCCCAGCACTGCCATGCAGTCGGCGCTGTCGGCCAGCTTTTTCAGACGATCGATTTCATTTTGTGAACATTCGCCACCAAACGGCGCAATTTCTGCATGCAGTTCGGCTTTTTTAAAACTCTGACGCAGGGTTTCTTCGGCAAAACCCAGCACAAATTTATCGCCGACAACCAGCCAGCGCTGTGCCAGCGGTTTCAGATAGTCGCCGAGACGGGTAAGCACATCAGCACCCTGGATGTATTTCCCAGGTGATTGAATGATACGGTCCATAACAGTTCTCCCTTAGAGGTTGAGGTTACCAAACGCGTTTTTCCAGTCCTGCTCGAACTTCTCTATGGCTGACTCTACCGCCGGGGTGCCGAGCATTTGTTGCGCTACATCTAAAGGAAGCGTGATTGCTTCACATCCGGCGAGAAGGCAGTCCAGCGCCTGGCGCGGCGTTTTGAAGCTGGCGGCGAGCACCCTGCATTCCGGCGCGTGCATTTCCAGCAGGGATTGCAGCTCCTGGACCATGCGAATGCCGTCACCACCCTGAGCATCAACGCGGTTTACATAGGGAGCGACATATTTCGCTCCCGCCAGCGCGGCGAGCAAACCCTGTGCGGCGCTATAAACGGCAGTACCCAGCGTGGTAATGCCCTCTTTTCTCAGCGCTTTGATCGCGGTAAGCCCCTCCGCCGTGACCGGGATTTTCACCACGATGTCCGGGATGGCATTACTCAGGCGTTTAGCTTCAGCCACCATGCCTTCTGCGTCGCGGCTCATGGTTTGGGCAAACAGAGTGCCTTCTGGTCCAATGGCTTTTTGCAGGCGCGGGAGCACCTCCCAGATGGATTCGCGGCTGGCAGCAATGATGCTCGGATTTGTGGTGACGCCCGCTATGGGAAAAATGTGCGCCAGACGTTCTACTTCCGCCACGTTGGCGGTATCCAGGTACAGTTCCATTATTTTTCCTTAAGTCAGAAAGGTTGAATAAAGGATACGGCGCACCCATGCACGGCGAATACAGGTCAATTTTGCTAAATACTGGACAAATGTAATGTCCTTAGCGAAGTGAGAGAGCGATCACAATGCTACTTTTTGGCGATGAGCTGGCTGTGATACTGGCGTCGATATTCGGAAGGGGAACGTTCGGTGTGTTTGCGAAAGAGACGGCAAAAGTAGTTGCTGTCCGTAAATCCGCAGCGTGTGGCGATATCTTTAATTTTGAGATCGTAGCCTTTCAGCAGCTGACGCGCATGTTCCAGGCGCGTTTTTGTTAAATATTCATTGAATCCGACGCTGCCGACTTTCTGGAATAGATGGGAAAGGTAGTTTGGTGAGATATAGAACGCCTGTGCTACGGATTCGCGAGTTAACAAAGAGGCATAATTTTCTTCGATATAGCTCCGAACGGCTTCGAACAGTGCCCGGCTGCGGCTGTCGGTGTGAATTTCGCTGCCAAGCAGATCCCGGCAGTGGCTGAGCAGGCTTAAAATCACCAGCCTTGCTGTGTCTTGCTCCTCAGGCTGCATCTGTAATTCGGTGAGCGTTTGCAGAAGAAAAGCCCCCGTTCGCGGGCCGCGTCGGGCAATCTGTAATTGTTGTAAGAGCACATTGTCACGCTGTAACTCGATTGTAAGCTGCTGCTTACCGAAATGTATGCTCAGGACGTGAGGCGCGGGAGGTGTGATTTGTCCAAAAAAAGAAAAAAAGGCCTCGCAGGGGGTATCAAGCGTAATGCCGAGGCAGGGAGAGGTTCGGGGATGCTGTTCATTCAGCGCTGAGAAATGAATCTGACCCAGCGGTAACGTGCGGTTCACCAGGTCAGTCAAAATCAGGGTGATATCGAAATGCATAAGGGGACTACCGAAATTTGCCGGGTGGCGCTAACGCTTACCCGGCCTACTTATCGTAGGCCCGTGCAAGCGCAGCGCCGCCGGGCGTAAAGCATTAGCCAGTGTTACGCATACCTGCCGCAACGCCTGCAATCGTCACCATTAACGCCTGTTCCACGCGTGGATCCGGCTCTTTACCTTCCTCTTCTGCCAGACGCGAACGGTGCAGCAGCTCTGCCTGCAGGACGTTCAGCGGGTCGGTGTAGATGTTACGCAGCTGGATAGATTCGGCAATCCACGGCAGGTCTTCCATCAGGTGTGAGTCGTTGGCGATATCCAGTACCACTTTGATGTCGCCTTCCAGCAGTTCGCGCAGCTCTTTACCCAGCGCCCACAGCTCAGGTTTCACCAGACGCTGATCGTAGTATTCCGCCAGCCACAGGTCAGCTTTCGAGAAGACCATCTCAAGCATGCCCAGGCGGGTAGAGAAGAACGGCCAGTCGCGGCACATGGTTTCCAGTTCATTTTGCTTGCCGTCTTCCACCACTTTCTGCAGTGCGGCACCGGCACCCAGCCAGGCGGGCAGCATCAGACGGTTTTGCGTCCAGGCGAAGATCCACGGAATTGCACGCAGAGACTCGACGCCACCGGTTGGGCGACGTTTGGCCGGACGCGAGCCCAGCGGCAGTTTACCCAGCTCCTGCTCAGGGGTTGCCGAGCGGAAGTAAGGCACGAAATCTTTGTTTTCACGCACGTAGCCGCGGTACAGATCGCAGGAGATGTCTGACAGCTCGTCCATGATGTGGCACCAGGACTCTTTCGGCTCCGGCGGTGGCAGCAGGTTCGCTTCCAGAATGGCGCTGGTGTAGAGCGACAGGCTGCTGATCGTCACTTCCGGCAGACCGTATTTAAAGCGGATCATCTCGCCCTGCTCGGTGACGCGCAGGCCGCCTTTCAGGCTTCCCGGTGGTTGTGACAGCAGTGCCGCGTGAGCAGGCGCGCCGCCACGGCCGATTGAGCCACCGCGTCCGTGGAACAGGGTCAGTTCAATACCGGCTTTCTCGCAGGTTTTGATCAGCGCGTCCTGCGCCTGATACTGCGCCCAGGATGCCGCCATCACGCCCGCGTCTTTTGCGGAATCGGAATAGCCGATCATCACCATCTGCTTGCCCTGAATAAAGCCGCGATACCAGTCGATGTTCAGCAACTGCGTCATCACGTCGTTGGCGTTGTTCAGGTCATCAAGGGTTTCAAAGAGTGGCGCGACCGGCAGAGCGTAGTCGATACCGGCTTCTTTCAGCAGGAGGTGAACGCCCAGCACGTCGGACGGGGTTTTCGCCATGGAGATCACATAGGCGGCCACCGATCCTTTCGGCGCATCCACGATCGCCTTACAGGTATTGAGCACTTCGCGGGTGTCGTTGCTTGGCTCCCAGTTGCGCGGCAGAAGAGGGCGCTTGGAATTCAGTTCGCGGATTAGGAAGGCCTGCTTGTCGGCTTCGGACCAGCTTTCATAATCGCCGATGCCGAGGTAGCGGGTCAGTTCACCCAGAGCTTCAGTATGACGGGTACTTTCCTGACGTACATCGATACGCACCAGCGGCACGCCGAAACACTTCACGCGGCGCAGGGTGTCGAGCAGTTCGCCGTTGGCGATGATGCCCATGCCACAGGCCTGAAGCGACTGGTAACAGGCGTACAGCGGCTCCCAGAGCTGCTCGTTCTGGCTGAGCAGACCTTCGGGTTTCGGCAGGCGCTGACCTTTGAGGCGTGCTTCCAGCCAGGCCTGAGTCGCCATCAGCTGACCACGCAGTTTCTTCATCAGGAAACGGTACGGCTCGCTGGCACCTTCTTCTCCGGCCAGCGCGCGCAGTTCCGGCGTTGCTTCAACCATCGACAGCTCGGAGATCAGTACCTGAATATCTTTCAGGAACAGATCGGTCGCTTTCCAGCGGCTCAGCAGCAGGACGTGACGGGTGATTTCCGCGGTCACGTTCGGGTTACCGTCGCGGTCGCCGCCCATCCAGGAGGTGAAGCGCACCGGAACAAAATCAACCGGCAGGCGGTAGCCGAGGTTCTCTTCTAGCTGTTCGTTCAGCTCGCGCAGGTAGTTTGGTATCCCTTCCCACAGGCTATTTTCCACCACCGCAAAGCCCCATTTGGCCTCGTCGACCGGGCTTGGGCGATGTTTACGAATTTCATCGGTATGCCAGGACTGGGCAATCAGCTGGCGCAGGCGTCGCATCAGCTGGTTGCGCTCGTAGTCGGCAATGTCTTTGTTATCTAACTGCTTAAGACAGTTGTTCACTTCCACCATTTTGTGGATCAGCGTACGACGAGTGATCTCGGTTGGGTGAGCGGTCAGCACCAGCTCCAGCGAAAGAGATTCCACCGCTTTTTTGATGGTGGCTTCGTTGAGATTGGGCTGGTCTTTGAGTTTACGAAGCGTACGGGCAATGACTTCCGGGTTGCTGGCAGCTTCGCCATTTGGCGAAATGCTGTGGTATTGCTCAGCGGTGTTGGCCAGATTCAGGAACTGGCTGAATGCGCGTGCAACGGGCAGCAGCTCATCATTTGACAGGTTCTGCAAGGTGGTGAGCAGCTCCTGACGATTGGCTTCGTTACCGGCACGGGAAGATTTAGACAGCTTGCGGATGGTTTCAACGCGGTCGAGGATGTTTTCCCCCAACGCATCTTTGATGGTATCTCCAAGCACTTTGCCGAGCATACTGACATTACTACGCAACGCGGAATATTGTTCGTTCATAAAAACCCAGTCACCCCATCATTTTTGTTTATGCCCAATCGAAAATCTTTTGGACATTATTTTGTCATCTCCCTTTATAAAGCCACGTAAAACCCCCGTCGTCAATTGCTGCGAAAACGGTTCAGCAAACGAATAAATGTGGGCAATTTACGAAATTTAATTCGCTATGCGTCAGATAAGAGATGCTTATGGGAATGTGACGGAGATCGCGGGATTTACTCCCCTCACCCTAACCCTCTCCCCTTTGGGGAGAGGGCAGGGTGAGGGGCTGTTTTAATGCCAGCAGAAGTGATGCACAACCTGGGTAATCAGTTCACGGGTGGGCTTGATGAAGCGGGTTTCCAGATATTCATCCGGCTGGTGAGCCTGGTTGATGGAGCCCGGGCCGAGCACCAGCGTCGGGCACAGGGTCTGAATAAACGGCGCTTCGGTGCAGTAGTTCACCACGTCGGTTTTTTCGCCGAGCAGTTTTTCCACCACCTGGACCAGCTGGTGATCCGGCGGGCACTCATAGCCCGGGATCGGCGGGTGCAGTTCCGAGACCGTCAGGCGGCCCGGCCAGCGTTCGCTCACCGGGGCCAGCGCTTCATTCAGCAGGCCGTCGAGATCGCTCAGGGTCATGCCTGGCAGCGGGCGGATGTCCATGTGCAGTTCACAGCAGGCGCAGATGCGGTTCGAAGCATCACCGCCGTGCAGGCTGCCGAGGTTTAGCGTCGGATACGGCACGGTGAACGCCTCGTAGTGATAGCGCTCTTTCAGGTCGTCGCGCAGCGTCATGATGCGGCCGATGGCGTCATGCATCAGTTCGATGGCGTTCACGCCGCGCGCCGGATCGCTGGAGTGGCCGGACTGGCCCAGCACGCGCACGGCGGTAGAGATATGGCCTTTATGCGCGCGAATCGGCTGCAGGGAAGTCGGCTCGCCGATGATCGCGCAATCCGGGCGAATCGACGTGTTTTCAGAGAAGTAGCGCGCGCCCGCCATGCTGGTCTCTTCATCGGCGGTCGCCAGAATGTAGAGCGGTTTTTTCAGCTTCGTCACGTCCACGTCACGCAGCGCGTCGAGGATAAAGGCGAAGAAGCCTTTCATGTCGGCGGTGCCCAGGCCGTAGAGCTTGTTGTCGTGCTCGGTCAGGGTGAACGGGTCGCGCGTCCAGCGGCCATCGTCAAACGGTACGGTGTCGGTATGACCGGCCAGCAGCAGGCCGCCCGCACCGGTACCGGTGCGGGCGAGCAGGTTGAATTTGTGGCGTGTTCCGGGGACGGGCTGAACCTCAACGTTAAACCCAAGATCGCTAAACCAACCCGCCAGCAGATTGATTAAAGACTCATTGCTCTGATCCAGCGCTTCTTCCGTTGCGCTGATGGACGGAGTGGCAATCAGGGCGCGGTAGATCTCGATAAATGGCGGTAAGTTCATTTTCATTGTTGACACACCTTAGGTCGTGATAGTATCAATATTCATGCAATAAATGTGAATAAAAATACATTAACGTTGAGCATAAAGGAACCCGATGTTGAATACGCTGATTGTAGGCGCTAGCGGTTATGCGGGCGCAGAGCTTGTAAGCTACGTGAATCGCCATCCACATATGACCATAACCGCTTTGACCGTGTCAGCGCAAAGCAATGATGCAGGAAAGTTAATTTCCGATTTGCATCCGCAGCTTAGGGGCATTGTCGATCTGCCGCTGCAGCCAATGTCTGACATCAGCGAGTTTACCGACGGCGTCGACGTGGTGTTTTTAGCCACCGCGCACGAGGTCAGCCACGACCTGGCGCCGCAGTTTCTGGCGGCTGGCTGCGTAGTCTTCGATCTCTCCGGCGCGTTCCGCGTTAACGACGGCGCGTTTTACGAAAAATATTATGGTTTCACCCATCAGCACCCGGATCTGCTTGAAAAAGCGGTGTACGGCCTGGCGGAGTGGAGCGCAGACAAGCTGAAAGAAGCGAACCTGATTGCCGTGCCGGGCTGCTACCCGACGGCGGCGCAGCTTTCCCTGAAGCCGCTGATCGACGCGGGCCTGCTGGATCTCAACCAGTGGCCGGTGATCAACGCTACCAGCGGCGTGAGCGGAGCAGGGCGCAAGGCCGCTATCTCCAACAGCTTCTGCGAAGTGAGCCTTCAGCCGTATGGCGTGTTTAATCACCGTCATCACCCTGAAATCACGACGCATCTGGGCGCCGAGGTGATTTTCACCCCGCACCTGGGCAGCTTCCCGCGAGGGATCCTCGAAACCATTACCTGCCGCCTGAAGCCTGGCGTGACCAAAGAGCAGGTGAGCGAGGCCTTCACGCAGGCGTACGCGGATAAACCGCTGGTACGTCTGTACGACAAAGGCGTGCCGGCGCTGAAAAATGTGGTCGGCCTGCCATTCTGCGACATCGGCTTTGCCGTGCAGGGCGAGCATATAATTGTGGTCGCCGCAGAAGATAACTTACTCAAAGGCGCTGCCGCACAGGCAATGCAGTGTGCAAATATTCGTTTCGGTTTCCCGGAAACGCAGGCTCTTATTTAAGGTGTGATGATGAACCCATTAATTATCAAACTCGGTGGTGTACTGCTGGACAGCGAAGAAGCGCTGGAGCGTCTGTTTACCGCGCTGGTGAACTATCGTGAATCACACCAACGTCCGCTGGTGATTGTGCACGGCGGCGGTTGCGTGGTGGACGAGCTGATGAAAGGGCTCAACCTGCCGGTGAAAAAGAAGAACGGCCTGCGCGTCACGCCTGCTGACCAGATCGACATCATTACCGGTGCGCTGGCGGGTACGGCGAACAAAACGCTGCTGGCGTGGGCGAAGAAACACCACATTGCCTCCGTTGGCCTCTATCTGGGCGATGGCGACAGCGTAAAAGTGACCCAGCTCGACGAAGAGCTCGGCCACGTTGGACTGGCACAGCCGGGTTCGCCTAAGCTGATTAATACGCTGCTGGAAGGGGGGTTCCTGCCGGTGGTGAGCTCTATCGGTGTGACCGAAGAGGGCGAGCTGATGAACGTCAACGCTGACCAGGCGGCGACGGCACTGGCGGCAACGCTGGGTGCGGACCTGATCCTGCTCTCCGACGTGAGCGGCATTCTGGACGGTAAAGGCCAGCGCATTGCGGAAATGACCGCCGCCAAAGCTGAGCAGCTGATCGAACAGGGCATTATTACCGACGGCATGATCGTTAAAGTGAACGCCGCGCTGGATGCGGCGCGTACGCTGGGCCGCCCTGTGGATATCGCCTCCTGGCGTCACGCGGAGCAGCTCCCGGCGCTGTTTAACGGCACGCCGATTGGCACGCGTATTTTAGCCTAAGTTTTTATTGAATGACCGTAGGCCGGGTAAGCGAAGCGCCACCCGGCAGAACTAACGAATAAAGGAATCATGTTATGGCACTTTGGGGTGGGCGTTTTACACAGGCAGCGGATCAGCGGTTCAAACAGTTCAACGACTCTTTGCGCTTCGACTACCGCCTGGCCGAACAGGATATTGTCGGCTCTGTGGCCTGGTCCAAAGCGCTGGTGACGGTGGGCGTACTGACCGCAGACGAACAATTACAGCTGGAAGACGCGCTGAACAATCTGCTGGAAGAGGTGCGTCTTAACCCGCAGCAGATCCTCGAAAGCGATGCTGAAGATATTCACAGCTGGGTGGAAGGCAAACTGATCGACAAAGTCGGCCAACTGGGTAAAAAGCTGCACACCGGGCGCAGCCGTAACGATCAGGTCGCCACCGACCTGAAGCTGTGGTGTAAAGATACCGTTGGCGAACTGCTGGCGGCCAACCGTCAGCTGCAGAGTGCGCTGGTGGAGACCGCGCAGAACAACCAGGACGCGGTGATGCCGGGTTATACCCACCTGCAGCGCGCCCAGCCGGTGACCTTTGCGCACTGGTGTCTGGCCTACGTTGAGATGCTGGCGCGTGACGAAAGCCGTCTGCAGGATACCCTGAAGCGCCTGGACGTCAGCCCGCTGGGCAGCGGCGCGCTGGCCGGTACGGCGTATGAAATTGACCGTGAACAGCTGGCAGGCTGGCTGGGCTTTGCCTCCGCCACCCGTAACAGCCTGGACAGCGTTTCTGACCGCGACCACGTGCTGGAGCTGCTCTCCAATGCCTCTATCGGGATGGTGCACCTGTCGCGCTTTGCCGAAGACCTGATCTTCTTTAACTCTGGCGAAGCGGGCTTCGTCGAGCTGTCCGACCGCGTGACCTCAGGCTCATCCCTGATGCCGCAGAAGAAAAACCCGGACGCGCTGGAGCTGATCCGCGGCAAGTGTGGCCGCGTGCAGGGTGCGCTGACCGGCATGATGATGACCCTGAAAGGGCTGCCGCTGGCGTACAACAAAGATATGCAGGAAGATAAAGAAGGGCTGTTCGACGCGCTCGACACCTGGCTGGACTGCCTGCATATGGGCGCGCTGGTGCTGGACGGCATTCAGGTGAAACGTCCGCGCTGCCAGGAAGCGGCGCAGCAGGGCTATGCAAACTCCACCGAGCTGGCGGACTACCTGGTGGCGAAAGGCGTACCGTTCCGCGAGGCGCACCATATTGTCGGTGAAGCGGTGGTAGAGGCGATTCGTCAGGGCAAGCCTCTGGAAGATCTGACGCTGGCCGAGCTGCAGAAATTCAGCGCGGTGATTGGAGACGATGTGTATCCGATTCTGGCCCTGCAGTCTTGTCTGGATAAGCGTGCGGCGAAAGGCGGCGTGTCGCCGAAGCAGGTGGCGCAGGCGATTGCGGATGCGAAGAGCCGGTTGGTTTGATTTGTGCGGTGTGATGCCCTCACCCCAACCCCTCTCCCACGAGGAGAGGGGCTCGATCGGTTCCCTCTCCCTTAGGGAGAGGGCTAGGGTGAGGGTAAATGTAGCCTGGCTTAGTGCCAGGCTTTTTTACGCAAAAAAAAGCGGACCACGGGGTCCGCAAAAGTTCACGTTGGCTTTAGTTGTTCGAGTTTTGAGAGAAACTCGCTGACGGTGCGGGGACGTCAAGGGTCAAACACGTGCCGCCTCGTCTATGTGGTGTATTATTCAACAGAATGCTTGATAGGGATAATCGTTCGTTGCTATGCTATCTATCGCCATGAACTATCGTGGCGACGGAGGATGAATAATGAATATTCGTGATCTTGAATACCTGGTAGCGTTAGCCGAGCATCGTCACTTTCGCCGCGCGGCAGATTCCTGCCACGTCAGCCAGCCCACGCTGAGCGGTCAGATCCGCAAGCTGGAAGACGAGCTGGGCGTGATGCTGCTGGAGCGCACCAGTCGTAAGGTTCTGTTCACACAGGCAGGTCTGCTGCTGGTGGATCAGGCGCGCACCGTGCTGCGCGAGGTCAAAGTGCTCAAGGAAATGGCAAGCCAGCAGGGGGAGGCGATGTCCGGCCCGCTGCATATCGGCCTGATCCCAACCGTTGGCCCGTACCTGTTGCCGCACATCATCCCGATGCTGCACCAGACGTTCCCGAAACTCGAAATGTACCTGCATGAAGCGCAAACGCATCAGCTGCTGGCGCAGTTAGATAGCGGCAAGCTCGACTGCGCCATTCTGGCGCTGGTGAAAGAGAGCGAAGCCTTTATTGAAGTGCCGCTGTTCGATGAGCCGATGATGCTGGCGATCTATGAAGATCATCCGTGGGCGAACCGCGATCGCGTGCCGATGGCCGATCTGGCCGGTGAAAAGCTGCTGATGCTGGAAGATGGCCACTGCCTGCGCGATCAGGCGATGGGCTTCTGCTTCGAAGCGGGTGCGGATGAGGATACCCATTTCCGCGCAACCAGCCTGGAAACGCTGCGTAATATGGTCGCGGCGGGAAGCGGAATTACGCTGCTGCCTGCGCTGGCCGTGCCGCGCGAGCGTAAGCGTGATGGCGTAGTCTATCTGCCGTGCATCAAGCCGGAGCCGCGTCGCACCATTGGCCTCGTTTATCGTCCGGGTTCACCGCTGCGCAGCCGCTATGAGCAGCTGGCAGAGGCCATCCGTGGTTCGATGGATGGCCATTTTGACAACGCGTTAAAACAGGCGGTTTAAGCCGTTCAGCGCAGCTACCCGGTAGGCTTCTGCCATCGTCGGGTAGTTAAAGGTGGTGTTAACGAAGTACTCGATGGTGTTACCACCACCTTTCTGCTCCATTATTGCCTGGCCGATATGAATGATTTCCGCCGCGCGTTCACCGAAGCAGTGAATACCCAGGATCTCTTTCGTTTCGCGATGGAACAGGATCTTCAGCGTACCTACGCTCATCCCCACGATTTGCGCCCGCGCCAGATGTTTAAACTGGGCACGTCCCACCTCGTAAGGCACCTTCATTGCCGTCAGCTGCTGCTCGGTTTTACCGACTGAACTGATTTCAGGAATAGTGTAGATCCCCGTTGGGATATCTTCGATCAGGTGCGCCGTCGCTTCGCCTTTTACCAGCGCCTGAGCCGCAATGCGCCCCTGGTCGTAAGCGGCGGAGGCCAGGCTCGGGTAACCAATCACGTCGCCGACCGCGTAAACGTGCGGTAGTGCGGTCTGGTACATGCTGTTGACCTTCAGCTGACCGCGGCTGTCGGTCTCAAGCCCGATATTTTCCAGCTTCAGTGAATCCGTGTTGCCGGTACGGCCGTTGGCGTACAGCAGGCAGTCGGCTTTCAGCTTTTTGCCGGACTTCAGGTGCATGATCACCCCGTCGTCGCAGCCTTCGATCTTCTCGTACTCTTCGTTGTGGCGAATGACTACGCCGCTGTTCCAGAAGTGATAGGAGAGGGAGTCTGACATCTCCTGGTCGAGGAATGCCAGCAGGCGGTCGCGGGTGTTGATGAGATCAACTTTGACCTCCATTCCGCGGAATATCGACGCATATTCACAGCCAATCACGCCCGCGCCATAGATGATCACATGGCGTGGTTCGTGCTGCAGGCTGAGAATGGAGTCGCTGTCGTAAACGCGCGGGTGCGAGAAGTCCACGTCTGCCGGATGGTATGGACGTGAACCGCAGGCGATAACAAATTTTTCGGCGGTGAGGGTTTCAACCGAACCGTCGTGGCATTCGAGCGCCAGGGTATGTTCATCCACAAAATGCGCGTTGCCCTGCAAAATCTCACAGTGGTTACGCTCATAAAACCCCTGACGCATGCGCGTCTGCTGGTTAATGACGGTATCCGCGTGATTCAGGATGTCGGCAAAGGAGGAACGAAGAAGTCGGGAGTGGTCGCTGTAGAGAGGGTTCTGGTTAAATTCAATAATGCGGCTAACGGCGTGGCGGAGGGCTTTCGAAGGGATGGTGCCCCAGTGGGTGCAACCGCCGCCGACATTATGGTAGCGCTCAATGACCGCTACTCTGGCTCCCTGTTTCACCAGACCCATAGCAGCGCCTTCGCCGCCGGGGCCGGAACCAATAACTATTGCGTCGTAATCGTAGGAATGTGGCATGGCAAGGCTTACCTGTTCTTATACATAAAAGCAACAGAATCATAACATCATTGCCAGAGTAACCCAATTATCGTTGTGCTTTTTTCCGGCAGTGGAGCACAAACCGCACGTAAACAATCATTCACAAAGCCAGGCAAACAGATTAATTTTATTCTCTGGTATAGTGCCATCAGGCCTTTGGAAGGATTCAACTATCGTGATGGGCGTAAGAGCACAACAAAAAGAGAAAACCCGGCGTTCGCTGGTGGAAGCCGCATTCAGTCAACTGAGTGCTGAGCGGAGTTTTGCCAGTTTGAGCCTGCGCGAAGTCGCACGCGAGGCCGGAATTGCGCCAACGTCCTTCTATCGTCACTTCCGTGATGTGGATGAACTGGGCCTTACCATGGTCGATGAGAGCGGGCTGATGCTGAGACAGCTGATGCGCCAGGCGCGTCAGCGTATCGCTAAAGGGGGCAGCGTGATCCGCACCTCCGTGTCGACTTTTATGGAATTTATCGGCAATAACCCCAACGCGTTTCGTCTGCTTCTGCGCGAGCGTTCGGGCACATCGGCGGCGTTTCGTGCCGCCGTCGCGCGTGAAATTCAGCACTTCATCGCGGAACTTGCCGACTATCTGGAACTCGAAAACCATATGCCGCGTGCGTTTACTGAAGCACAGGCCGAAGCCATGGTGACGATTGTTTTCAGCGCAGGTGCCGAAGCGCTGGATGTCAGCATTGAACAACGCAAGCAGCTCGAAGAGCGACTGGTATTGCAGCTGCGCATGATTTCGAAAGGTGCGTACTACTGGTATCGCCGTGAACAAGAGAAGTTGGCACATCAAACCGAAGAGTGAAGGTGAGTAATGAAACAGTCAGGTCAGGATAAAGGGACGCTGTTGCTGGCATTGATCGCTGGCTTATCCATTAATGGTACGTTTGCCGCTATTTTTAGCTCAATCGTGCCGTTTTCGATTTTCCCGCTTATTGCGCTGGTGCTGACGGTTTACTGCCTGCATCAACGTTACCTGAACCGCACCATGCCGGTGGGGTTACCGGGGCTGGCCGCTGCCTGCTTTATTCTGGGCGTCTTGCTGTATAGCACCGTGGTGCGCGCGGAGTATCCGGATATCGGCTCTAACTTCCTGCCGGCGGTACTGTCTGTGGCGCTGGTGTTCTGGATTGGTTCGCGCATGCGTAGCCGCAAGAGCCAGTTACCAGAGTAATGAATTATGTGTAGGGCAGGTAAGCGAAGCGCCACCTGCCAAAAACGCCGGATGGCGCTACGCTTATCCGGCCTACAGATCACCGTGCGGTAAGTAAAACACCGCACTCCATATGGTGCGTATACGGGAACTGATCGAACAGCGCCAGACGTTCAACCTTGTGCGTCTGGCTCAATGTTTCGAGGTTCTTGCACAGCGTCTCCGGGTTACAGGAGATGTACAAAATGCGCGGGTACGCCTGCACCATCTTTTCGGTTTCGCTGTCCAGGCCACTGCGCGGCGGATCGACAAAAATCGTCTCACACTGGTAGCTCTTCAGATCGATCCCTTCCAGGCGGTTAAACTGGCGTACGCCGTTCATCGCCTGCGTGAACTCTTCTGCCGCCATACGAATGATCTGCACGTTGTCGATATGGTTAGCGGCAATGTTGTACTGCGCGGCGGCAACCGACGGCTTGGCGATTTCCGTTGCCAGCACGCGATCGAAGTTACGCGCCAGCGCCAGCGAGAAGTTGCCGTTACCGCAGTACAGTTCCAGCAGATCGCCCTTAGACCCTTCCGTCGCTTTCAGCGCCCATTCCAGCATCTGCACGTTCATTGCGGCGTTCGGCTGGGTGAAGCTGTTCTCGACCTGACGATACACCATCTCTTTACCCGCTACCGGCAGGCGCTCGTCGATGTAGTCCTGGTCGAGCATGATTTTAGTTTTGGTCGCGCGGCCAATCAGGTGAACGTTGATGTTCTGCGCGCGCAGCGCATCGCGCAGCGCTTCTGCCTGCTCGCGCCACTCGTCGTTCAAGGCTTTGTGATACAGCAGCGAGACAATCGCCTGATTGCTTTGCGTGGTCAGGTAGTCAATCTGGAACAGCTTGTTGCGCAGCACAGGGTTGTTGCGCACGCCGTCCATTATCAGCTTCATTAACTGGTTAATGAGCTCGCTCGCCGCCGGAAAGCTGTCCACGCGAATACGGGACTTCGTCTGCTGATCGAAAATGATGTGGTACAGATCGTCACCGTCGTGCCAGATGCGGAACTCGGCACGCATGCGGTAGTGGCTGACAGGAGAGCGGAACACCTCGGGAACGGGCGCGTTGAAAGGCGTCATCATACTTTGCAGGCGGACGACTTTCTCTGCCAGCTGCGCGTCGTACTGTTCTGTCGGGAGGTGTTCTGGGGTCATGATGCGTCCTGAGTGATAAAGAATTACGCGGGGATTGTAGGCATTGTTCAGGGGATGTCCAGATTTAATGGCCAATAGCTATCTGGACATCTATACGTGTCTAATTGTAGCATTCTGTTTCCGGTCTCCTGAGAGTGAAAAGGGAATCCAGTGAAAATCTGGAGCTGACGCGCAGCGGTAAAGACTGGCGGGATGAGAGTTGTAGACACTGTGAAAATGGGAAGTCTTCATCCGTATAACGCCACCTAGCCCGAAGACCTGCCGGGATCACGTCGCATTTGGTTTCATCATCGCGTGCTATAGATGAGGCTTGCGGCATCCTTCTTATATTGTGGATGCTTTAACAATGATTAAAAAAGTATCGCTGTTGACGGCGTTGTCCGTCACGGCATTTTCGGGCTGGGCGCAGGACAGTGCCGACTCGTTGGTGGTGACGGCAAATCGTTTTGAACAACCTGAAAAATCTGTTCTGGCTGCAACCTCGGTTGTAACGCGTGAAGATATTGATCGCTGGCAATCCACGACCGTTATCGATGTCATGCGCCGCTTGCCCGGCGTGGATACGGCGCAAAATGGCGGGATGGGGCAACTCTCTTCTCTCTTTATACGTGGCACCAACTCCAGTCACGTCCTGATTCTCGTCGATGGTATTCGCCTTAACCAGGCGGGTGTCACGGGATCGTCAGATCTCAGCCAGTTCCCGATCGCCCTGGTACAGCGAATCGAATACATTCGTGGACCACGTTCTGCTGTGTATGGCTCAGACGCGATTGGCGGCGTGGTGAACATTATCACCACGCGAGCAAAAGACGGTACAACGCTGAACGCGGGAGTCGGTTCGCACGGTTACCAAAATTATGGTGGCAGCACGCAGCAAACATTAGGCGACAGCACGCGCGTGACGCTGGCGGGTGATTACACCTATACCAAAGGTTTTGATGTGGTCGCGGACGGCAATAACGGTGGTCTTGCTCAGACCGATCGCGACGGTTATATGAATAAAACGCTATACGGCGCGCTGGAACATACATTCTCTGAGCAGTGGAGTGGGTTTGTGCGCAGTTATGGCTACAGCAACCGTACCGCTTATGACGGCTATTACAGCGCATTTACACCTGATGTGTTGGTTGATACCCGCCAGTTGTATAGTCAGACATGGGATGCCGGGTTGCACTTTAACGAGGACATCTTCCATTCACAGTTGCTCTCCAGCTACAGCCACAGCAAAGACTTTAACTACGATCCGCATCTGGGGCGTTATGACTCCACGGCGACGCTGGATGAAATCAAACAGTACAACGTTCAGTGGACCAACTCCGTTGACGTCGGACACGGCAACATTGGCGCGGGTGTCGACTGGCAGAAACAGAGCACTGAGCCCAACACAAACTATGTCTCGAATGGCTACGACTTGCGTAACACGGGCGTCTATCTGACCGGGTTGCAAAAATTAGGCGACTTTACCCTCGAAGGAGCAGCCCGTAGCGACGATAACTCTCAGTTTGGTCGCCATGGTACCTGGCAGAGCAGTGCCGCCTGGGAATTCATTGAGGGTTATCGGTTTATCGCCTCTTACGGCACGGCATATAAAGCGCCTAATTTAGGGCAGCTTTACGGCTACTATGGCAACGACCATCTTGAGCCAGAAGAAAGCAAGCAGTGGGAAGGTGCATTCGAGGGGCTTACGGCAGGTGTGAGCTGGCGTGTTTCAGCTTACCGAAACGATGTCGATAATCTTATCGACTTCAATAACAACCTCCAGGAATATTACAACGTCGGCAAAGCACGCATTAAAGGTGTAGAAGCCACGGCGTCATTTGACACTGGCCCGGTGATGCATACCGTCGGATATGACTATGTTGATGCGCGTAATGCGACGACCAACGAACTTCTTGATCGTCGTGCTAAGCAGCAGGTGAAGTACCAGCTCGATACCCAGATCTATGATCTCGACTGGAGCCTAACTTACCATTACCTGGGGACGCGTTACGACACCAACTTCGGAACCTATCCGTATCAAAAGGTTAAAATGGGCGGTGTAAGCCTGTGGGATGCCGCAGTTTCATATCCTGTCACCTCTCACCTCACAGTTCGTGGTAAAATAGCCAACCTGTTCGATAAAGATTACGAGACAGTTTATGGCTATCAAACTGCAGGACGGGAATACACCTTGTCTGGCAGCTACACCTTCTAATCCGCGTCCCACCGTGCTGGTGTTTGATTCCGGCGTCGGTGGGCTTTCGGTCTATGATGAGATTCGGCATCTGCTGCCGGATCTCCATTACATCTACGCCTTTGATAACGTCGCGTTTCCGTATGGGGAAAAGAGTGAAGACTTTATTGTTGAGCGTGTGGTTGAAATCGTCACTGCGGTTCAACAGCGCTATCCCCTGGCGCTGGCGGTTATTGCCTGCAATACGGCGAGCACGGTCTCCCTTCCAGCCCTGCGTGAAAAATTCCCGTTCCCGGTTGTGGGTGTTGTGCCTGCAATTAAACCCGCTGCACGTCTGACGGCGAATGGTATCGTCGGTTTGCTGGCCACGCGTGGAACGGTAAAACGTCCTTATACGCGCGAACTCATTGACCGTTTCGCCAATGAGTGCCAGATCGCCATGCTGGGTTCGGCAGAATTGGTGGAGATGGCGGAAGCCAAGTTGCACGGAGAGGCGGTATCACTCGACGAATTGCGTCGCATTCTTCGCCCGTGGCTGCGGATGCCGGAGCCACCGGATACGGTTGTGCTGGGCTGCACTCACTTCCCTCTATTACAGGAAGAACTGTTAGAGGTACTCCCGGAAGGAACTCGGCTGGTGGATTCTGGTGCTGCCATCGCTCGACGCACGGCCTGGCTGCTGGAACATGAAGCGCCGGATGCAAAATCGTCTGACGCGAATATCGCTTTTTGTATGGCGATAACAAAAGAAACTGAGCAACTTTTACCCGTTTTACACCGTTATGGGTTTGAAACGCTCGAAAAACTGGCGCTCTGACACAGTTTTGCGCAAAAAAGAGACGGTTAAACGTTTTTTTTAAAAGAGGGGTTGTCAACGTCTGAGAACTCCCTATAATGCGCCTCCACTGACACGGAACAACGGCTTGCAAGCCGCCGGGTTAGCGGGGTTCAGAGATGAACGCCAACAGAGAAAAGTAAAAATAATTGCTTGACTCTGAATGAGGAAAACGTAATATACGGGACCTCGCAACGGTGAGCGAAAGCCGCGTTGCACTGCTCTTTAACAATTTATCAGACAATCTGTGTGGGCACTCAAAGTGACATGGATTCTTAATGTCTTCGGACAATAAATGAATACCAAGTCTCTG
>NZ_JAHUWD010000011.1:0-107935 GCF_019219165.1 Enterobacter sp. ENT02 | reverse complement strand
GCGCGGTGGTCCCACCTGACCCCATGCCGAACTCAGAAGTGAAACGCCGTAGCGCCGATGGTAGTGTGGGGTCTCCCCATGTGAGAGTAGGGAACTGCCAGGCATCAATTAGAAGAACCCCGTACCGTAAGGTGCGGGGTTTTTTGCTTTTGTTTTTCCCCCTCCTTGAAACTTTCTCACCTTACGCTTGCAGGCTCGACATTATGCCCGTTTCTGGGTATCGTTAGCTATCTGGATGTCTAAACGTTTATACGTATGTTGTGAGGATATTAAGTTATGCCGATTCGGGTGCAGGACGAGCTACCAGCCGTCAATTTCTTGCGTGAAGAAAATGTCTTCGTCATGACGGCTTCGCGTGCGACAGGTCAGGAAATTCGCCCGCTGAAGGTGCTTATTCTCAATCTGATGCCAAAAAAGATCGAAACGGAGAACCAGTTTCTGCGCCTGCTGTCGAATTCTCCGCTGCAGGTCGATATACAGCTGCTGCGGATCGATGCCCGCGAGTCGCGTAACACGCCTTCTGAGCATCTGAACAACTTCTACTGTAACTTCGATGACATTCAGGGTGAAAACTTCGACGGACTGATTGTGACCGGTGCGCCGCTCGGTCTGGTTGAATTTAACGATGTCGCCTACTGGCCACAGATCAAACAGGTCCTGGAGTGGGCAAAAGATCACGTCACGTCCACATTGTTTGTCTGTTGGGCGGTACAAGCCGCACTGAATATTCTTTATGGCATCCCCAAGCAAACCCGCAATGAAAAACTCTCCGGCGTATACGAACACCACATTCTTCATCCACATGCGTTGCTGACACGTGGTTTCGATGACTCTTTCCTGGCCCCACATTCTCGCTACGCCGATTTCCCGGCCCAGCTGATTCGTGATTACACCGATCTGGAGATCCTGGCCGAAACGGAAGATGGAGATGCTTATCTGTTTGCCAGCAAGGATAAACGTATTGCTTTTGTGACCGGGCATCCTGAATACGATCCGCATACTCTCGCGTCAGAGTATTTCCGTGATGTCGAAGCGGGTCTTAATCCGGAAGTACCGTACAACTATTTCCCAAAAGACGATCCGCAAAACAAACCGAGAGCAACCTGGCGCAGCCACGGGAATTTGCTTTTCACTAACTGGCTCAACTATTACGTCTACCAGATAACGCCATACGATCTGCGTCACATGAATCCGACGCTGGAGTAATCTTCTGCACTAAACGATCCTAAAGCGTTTCAGCTATTCAAATCAGGCACCTTCGGGTGCCTTTTTTATTTCCGAAATGCCACTCACCATTCGATTAAACTTTAATCTCAATAAAATCAATAAATTAATTGCAATTAACAATTAAAATGGAAATTGTTTTTGATTTTGGAAAAAATATAGATAGTCTTAATTCTGCTGAGCGAAAACTACCCAACGATCTTTCGTTCGCATCGGGGGCGTGATTTTGGATCTTTGATGAGGAGCAGAGTAATGACTCAACAGGCAACGACGGTCGATGAACTGGCCTTTACCCAGCCGTATGGCGAGCAAGAACAGCAGGTTTTGACGCCAGAAGCGGTAGAATTTCTGACTGAGCTGGTGACCCGCTTTACGCCACAGCGTAATAAGCTGCTGGCGGCACGTATTCATCAGCAGCAGGAAATTGACGATGGCAAGTTGCCTGGCTTCATTTCGGAAACCGCTTCCATTCGCCGTGGTGAGTGGAAAATTCGCGGCATTCCTGAAGATTTACAGGATCGTCGCGTTGAGATCACCGGTCCGGTAGAGCGTAAAATGGTGATCAACGCCATGAACGCGAATGTTAAAGTCTTTATGGCCGATTTCGAAGACTCGCTGGCGCCGGACTGGCGTAAGGTCATCGAGGGGCAGATCAACCTGCGCGACGCTGTAAACGGCACCATCAGCTACACCAACGAAGCCGGTAAAATTTATCAGCTCAAGCCGAACCCGGCGGTGCTGATCTGTCGCGTACGCGGCCTGCACCTGCCTGAAAAACATGTCACCTGGCGTGGGGAAGCCATTCCGGGCAGCCTGTTTGATTTCGCACTCTATTTCTTCCACAACCATAAAAGCCTGCTGGCAAAAGGCAGCGGCCCCTATTTCTACCTGCCAAAAACGCAGTCCTGGCAGGAGGCGGCCTGGTGGAGCGAAGTGTTTAGCTACGCGGAAGACCGTTTTGACCTGCCGCGCGGCACCATCAAGGCCACGCTGCTGATTGAAACGCTGCCTGCGGTATTCCAGATGCATGAAATCCTGCATGCGCTGCGCGATCATATTGTCGGCCTGAACTGCGGACGCTGGGACTACATCTTCAGCTACATCAAAACCCTGAAAAATCACGGCGATCGTGTGCTGCCGGATCGTCAGGTGGTCACCATGGATAAACCATTCCTCAGCGCCTACTCGCGTCTGCTGATCAAAACTTGCCACAAGCGCGGTGCCTTTGCGATGGGCGGCATGGCGGCATTCATTCCGAGCAAAGATGCAGAACGCAATAACCAGGTGCTCAACAAGGTGAAAGCCGATAAAGAACTTGAAGCACGTAACGGCCACGACGGCACGTGGATTGCCCATCCAGGTCTGGCCGATACGGCGATGGAGGTCTTTAACCGCGTGCTTGGTGACAATAAAAACCAGCTGTTTGTCACGCGTGAAGACGATGCACCCATCGCAGAAGAACAGCTGCTGGCACCGTGTACGGGTGAGCGTACGGAGGAGGGCATGCGTGCCAATATCCGCGTCGCGGTCCAGTACATCGAAGCGTGGATCTCCGGTAACGGCTGCGTGCCTATCTATGGCCTGATGGAAGATGCCGCGACGGCGGAGATCTCTCGCACCTCCATCTGGCAGTGGATCCATCATCAAAAAACGCTCAGCAACGGCAAACCGGTGACTAAATCCCTGTTCCGCCAGATGCTGGCCGAAGAGATGCGGGTGATCCAGGACGAGCTGGGCGAACACCGCTTCAGCAGCGGACGTTTTGATGACGCTGCGCGCCTGATGGAGCAAATCACCACATCAGATGACTTAATCGACTTCCTGACCCTGCCGGGCTACCGCTTCCTGGCGTAACTCACCACATAACAATATGGAGCATCTGCACATGAAAACCCGTACCCAACAAATCGAAGAGTTAAAGAAAGAGTGGACTCAACCGCGCTGGGAAGGCATCCGCCGTCCGTACAGCGCAGAGGAAGTGGTGAAATTACGCGGCTCGGTCAACCCGGAGTGCACGCTGGCACAGAACGGTGCGGCGAAAATGTGGAAGCTGCTGCACGGTGGCTCCAAAAAGGGCTACATCAACAGCCTCGGCGCGCTGACCGGCGGTCAGGCGCTGCAGCAGGCGAAGGCCGGGATCGAGGCGATTTACCTCTCCGGCTGGCAGGTCGCGGCGGACGCTAACCTGGCCTCCAGCATGTACCCGGATCAGTCGCTCTATCCGGCTAACTCCGTGCCGTCGGTGGTGGATCGGATCAACAACACCTTCCGCCGTGCGGATCAGATCCAGTGGGCCGCCGGTATCGAGCCAAACGATCCGCGCTTTACGGATTACTTCCTGCCGATCGTCGCGGATGCAGAAGCGGGCTTCGGCGGCGTGCTGAACGCCTTCGAGCTGATGAAATCGATGATTGAGGCCGGTGCAGCGGCCGTTCACTTCGAAGACCAGCTGGCGTCAGTGAAGAAATGCGGACACATGGGCGGTAAGGTGCTCGTTCCTACACAGGAAGCCGTACAGAAGCTGGTTGCGGCGCGTCTGGCTGCTGACGTGCTCGGCGTGCCGACGCTGGTGATTGCCCGTACCGATGCGGACGCGGCGGACCTGATCACCTCTGACTGCGACCCGTACGACAGCGAGTTCATCACTGGCGAGCGTACCAGTGAAGGCTTCTACCGTACCCATGCCGGCATTGAACAGGCTATCAGCCGTGGCCTGGCGTACGCGCCTTATGCGGACCTGGTCTGGTGTGAAACCTCAACGCCGGATCTGGCGTTGGCAAAACGCTTTGCCGACGCCATCCACGCGAAATACCCGGGCAAGCTGCTGGCCTACAACTGCTCGCCGTCCTTCAACTGGCAGAAAAAGCTGAATGACAAAACCATCGCCAGCTTCCAGCAGCAGCTGTCCGACATGGGCTACAAATACCAGTTCATTACCCTGGCAGGCATCCACAGCATGTGGTTCAACATGTTCGACCTGGCGCACGCCTACGCGCAGGGTGAGGGCATGAAGCACTACGTTGAGAAGGTGCAGCAGCCGGAGTTTGCCGCGGGTAAAGACGGCTACACCTTCGTGTCTCACCAGCAGGAGGTGGGAACCGGTTACTTTGATAATGTGACTACGATTATTCAGGGCGGCACCTCCTCCGTCACCGCCTTAACGGGCTCAACCGAAGAAGCACAGTTCTGATTTTCCCCCCTCACCCCGGCCCTCTCCCCGAAGGGGCGAGGGGGGAAAACAGATTCGCACCAGACCGTTCCCTCTCCCCTTTGGGGAGAGGGCTAGGGTGAGGGGAATATATGTCGCGTGGCCTGGAATTGCTGATTGCCCAAACCATTTTGCAGGGCTTTGATGCCCAGTATGGTCGTTTTCTTGAAGTGACATCCGGCGCGCAGCAGCGCTTCGAACATGCAGACTGGCATGCGGTTCAGCAGGCCATGAAGCAGCGTATTCATCTCTACGACCACCACGTGGGTCTGGTGGTGGAGCAACTGCGCTGTATTACCGACGGTAAAAGCCCGGACGCGGATTTTTTACTGCGCGTCAAAGAGCATTACACCCATTTGTTACCCGATTACCCGCGCTTCGAGATTGCGGAGAGCTTTTTCAACTCCGTCTATTGCCGGTTATTTGACCACCGCTCATTATCTCCTGAGCGGTTATTTATCTTCAGCTCCCAGCCGGAGCGACGCTTTCGTTCCATTCCGCGTCCGCTGGCGAAAGACTTCTTTCCCGATCGCGGATGGGAAAAGCTCCTGCACCGCGTGCTAACGGATCTGCCGCTGCGCTTGCCCTGGGAAAATAAAACCCGGGATATCGGTTATATCCACGCGCATCTCAACGAAACCTTCGGCGCGGAGGTGCTCAGCCGCAGCCATTTGCAGGTTGCCAACGAGCTTTTCTACCGCAATAAAGCCGCCTGGCTGGTGGGCAAACTGGTTACGCCAACCGCTATTGTGCCGTTTCTGCTGCCGATTCACCGTACCGACGACGGGGAACTGTTTGTCGATACCTGCCTGACTACCGGCGCCGAGGCCAGCATCGTATTTGGCTTCGCCCGCTCCTATTTCATGGTGTACGCCCCGCTGCCTGCCGCTCTGGTGGAGTGGCTGCGCGAGATCCTGCCGGGCAAAACTACCGCCGAGCTGTATATGGCGATTGGATGCCAGAAGCACGCCAAAACGGAAAGCTACCGGGAGTACCTGCGCTATGTCACCACGGCCGACGAGCAGTTTATCGAAGCGCCAGGCATTCGCGGTATGGTGATGCTGGTCTTTACGCTGCCGGGTTTCGACCGGGTCTTTAAGGTGATTAAAGACAGATTCGCGCCGCAGAAGGAGATGAGCGCTGCGCACGTCCGCGCCTGCTATCAGCTGGTTAAAGAGCACGACCGCGTCGGGCGGATGGCAGATACCCAGGAATTCGAAAACTTTGTGCTGGATAAACAGCAGATCGACCCGGCGCTCATGGCGCTGTTAATGCAGGAAGCGCCCGCGAAAATCACCGATCTTGGTGACAAAATCGTGATCAGCCATCTCTACATCGAACGCCGCATGGTACCGCTGAATATCTGGCTTGAGCAGTCTGACGGTCAGGCCTTACGTGACGCCATTGAAGAATACGGCAACGCGATTCGCCAGCTTGCCGCCGCCAATATTTTCCCCGGCGACATGCTGTTTAAAAACTTTGGCGTCACCCGTCACGGGCGGGTGGTGTTCTACGATTACGACGAAATTTGCTACATGACCGAGGTGAATTTCCGCGATATCCCACAGCCCCGCTACCCGGAAGATGAGCTGTCCGGTGAGCCGTGGTATAGCGTCTCGCCGGGGGACGTGTTTCCGGAGGAGTTTCGCCACTGGCTGTGCGCCGACCCGCGCATCGGGCCGCTATTCGAAGAGATGCATGAGGATCTTTTCCGCGCCAGCTACTGGCGCGGGCTGCAAACGCGGATCAAAAATGGGCACGTGGAAGATGTGTACGCTTACCGCCGCAAGCAGCGGTTTAGCATCCGATTTTCTCCCTCTCCCGCAGGGTGAGGTCATCATGTTTTCTCCCTCTCCCTGTGGGAGAGGGCCGGGGTGAGGGCATCAGGCCGCACTCAATCTTAACGGATCCCGCCGTACGCCAGCGTCACCTCTTTCGCCGCCTTAATCACCAGCGCACCCAACTCGGTCACGCGGTCGTCGGTCATGCGTGAAATGGGGCCGGAGATGGAGATGGCGGCAAACGGCTCGCGGTGCTCGTCAAAAATACAGGATGCCAGGCAGCGCAGGCCCAGCGCATGCTCCTCATCATCAAACGAGTAGCCGCGCTTGCGGGTCAGGGCCAGATCTTCTTTCAGATGCACGGGCGAGACTAGCGTGGCGTGGGTATAGGCGTGCAGACCTTTACGGTGCAGCAGCCCCGTCACCTGCTCCTCGCTCAGCTGCGAGAGAAACGCTTTCCCCGCCCCGGACGCGTGCATGGGCAGCTTGCCGCCAATCGGTGCGGACATACGCATCAGCTGTGTGCACTGCACCTGGTCGATGATAATCGCCTGGTGGTCGCTCTGGTCCAGCACCGCCAGGTTGACCGTCTCGCCGGAGTCTTCCATCAGCTTGCGCAGAATCGGATGCACAATCGCCAGCAGGTTGCGGCTCTGCAGGAAGCTGCTGCCGACGATAAACGCATGCGCGCCCACCGCCCAGTGCCCCAGTTCGCCCACCTGACGGACAAAGCCCAGCTGCTGCATGGTGGTTAGCAGGCGGTGCGTCGTGGAGTTCGGCAGACCAGCCTGCTGGGCCAACTCGGTCAGGGCCACGCTGCCGTGCGACTCGGCTATCCACTCCAGCAGCTTCAAACCACGCGTGAGCGATTGAACCTGTCCGCCGGGTTGTGCTGCGGTGGTGGCAGCTGGCTTTCTACCGCGTTTGGCGGGAACGGTCGTGACCATGACGATCTCCTTTTTCTGTATCGTGGAAATCATTTTCGTTTTATTTGGTGATTTTGCAACCGCTTTCATGACTGATCGGAGGAGTGATGGTGAACATGTCTCATGTTACCGCTGTGTGACTTTTCCACCCTGCGAGATTGTGCCAGTATGGAACCCAGCCTTTTGGCCTTGTTGAGCGTTGTCGGGAGCAAGTGTGAGCAGCAAAGTAGAGCAACTGCGTGCGCAGTTAAATGAACGAATTCTGGTGCTGGACGGCGGCATGGGCACCATGATCCAGGGTTATCGTCTCGGTGAAGACGATTTCCGCGGCGAGCGCTTTGCCGACTGGCCCTGCGACCTGAAGGGGAACAATGACCTTCTGGTGCTTAGCAAGCCGTCCGTTATTAAGGATATCCACAACGCCTACTTCGAGGCGGGTGCGGATATCGTTGAGACCAACACCTTCAACTCGACAACCATCGCCATGGCGGATTACCAGATGGAATCCCTGTCGGCGGAGATCAACTTTGAAGCCGCAAAGCTTGCGCGCGCCTGCGCCGACGAGTGGACGGCCCGCACGCCGGACAAACCGCGCTACGTTGCCGGGGTGCTTGGCCCGACGAACCGCACCGCGTCGATTTCACCGGACGTCAACGACCCGGCGTTTCGTAATATCACCTTTGACCAGCTGGTGGCCGCCTACCGCGAATCGACCAGAGCGCTGGTGGAAGGCGGTTCCGACCTGATCCTGATTGAAACCGTATTCGACACCCTCAACGCCAAAGCGGCGATTTACGCGGTGAAAGAGGAGTTCGAGGCGCTGGGCGTTGACCTGCCGATCATGATTTCCGGCACCATCACTGACGCTTCTGGCCGTACACTGTCCGGCCAGACAACCGAAGCGTTTTATAACTCCCTGCGCCACGCCGAAGCGCTCTCCTTTGGCCTCAACTGTGCGCTGGGGCCAGATGAACTGCGCCAGTACGTGCAGGAGCTTTCCCGTA
Source organism: Enterobacter sp. ENT02 (assembly GCF_019219165.1). Taxonomy (NCBI): domain Bacteria; kingdom Pseudomonadati; phylum Pseudomonadota; class Gammaproteobacteria; order Enterobacterales; family Enterobacteriaceae; genus Enterobacter; species Enterobacter sp. ENT02. Next base: position 99,792 of record NZ_JAHUWD010000011.1, on the reverse strand, counting down.
TCGCGGAATGCTACGTCACCGCCCACCCGAACGCCGGTCTGCCGAACGCGTTCGGTGAATACGATCTCGATGCCGACACCATGGCGGCGCAAATCCGCGAGTGGGCCGAGTCTGGCTTCCTGAACATCGTCGGCGGCTGCTGCGGCACCACGCCGGAGCACATCGCGGCCATGAGCAACGCCGTGGCCGGGCTGCCGCCGCGCAAGCTGCCCGAGCTTCCGGTTGCCTGTCGCCTTTCCGGCCTTGAGCCGTTGACCATCGGCGACGACAGCCTGTTTGTGAACGTGGGTGAGCGTACTAACGTCACCGGTTCGGCAAAGTTCAAGCGCCTGATCAAAGAAGAGAAGTACAGCGAAGCGCTGGACGTTGCCCGCCAGCAGGTGGAAAGCGGCGCGCAGATTATCGATATCAACATGGACGAGGGGATGCTCGACGCCGAAGCGGCGATGGTGCGTTTCCTCAATCTGATTGCCGGTGAGCCGGACATCGCCCGCGTGCCGATCATGATTGACTCTTCCAAATGGGAAGTCATTGAAAAAGGGCTGAAGTGCATCCAGGGCAAAGGCATCGTTAACTCCATCTCGATGAAGGAGGGGGTTGATATCTTTATCCACCACGCGAAGATGGTCCGCCGCTACGGTGCCGCCGTGGTGGTGATGGCCTTCGACGAAGTGGGCCAGGCGGATACCCGCGAGCGCAAAATCGAGATATGCCGCCGCGCGTACAAGATTTTGACCGAAGAGGTGGGCTTCCCGCCGGAAGATATCATCTTTGACCCGAATATCTTCGCCGTCGCGACCGGGATTGAAGAGCACAACAACTACGCCCAGGACTTTATCGGGGCGTGTGAAGACATCAAGCGTGAACTGCCGCATGCGCTGATCTCCGGCGGCGTGTCGAACGTGTCGTTCTCGTTCCGCGGCAACGACCCGGTGCGTGAAGCGATCCACGCCGTGTTCCTCTACTACGCCATCCGCAACGGAATGGACATGGGGATCGTTAACGCCGGGCAGCTGGCAATTTACGACGACCTCCCTGCCGAGCTGCGCGATGCCGTTGAGGACGTGATCCTTAACCGCCGTGACGACGCCACCGAGCGCATGCTGGACCTGGCGGAGAAATACCGCGGCAGCAAATCGGATGAGGCGGCAAACGTACAGCAGGCCGAGTGGCGTTCCTGGGACGTGAAAAAGCGTCTGGAATATTCGCTGGTCAAAGGCATTACCGAATTTATTGAACTCGACACTGAAGAAGCACGTCAGCAGGCCGCCCGTCCCATCGAAGTGATCGAAGGCCCGCTGATGGACGGCATGAACGTGGTCGGCGATCTGTTCGGTGAGGGCAAAATGTTCCTGCCGCAGGTGGTGAAATCCGCCCGCGTGATGAAGCAGGCGGTGGCGTATCTCGAGCCCTACATCGAAGCCAGCAAAGAGAAAGGCTCCAGCAATGGCAAGATGGTGATTGCCACCGTGAAGGGCGACGTGCACGACATCGGCAAGAATATCGTCGGCGTAGTGCTGCAGTGTAATAACTACGAAATTATCGACCTCGGCGTGATGGTCCCGGCGGACAAAATCCTCAAGACCGCGCGCGAGGTGAATGCTGACCTGATTGGCCTTTCCGGGCTGATTACCCCGTCCCTGGACGAGATGGTCAACGTGGCGAAAGAGATGGAGCGTCAGGGCTTTACCATCCCGCTGCTGATTGGCGGAGCGACCACCTCGAAAGCGCACACGGCGGTGAAAATCGAGCAGAACTACAGCGGCCCGACGGTTTACGTGCAAAACGCCTCGCGCACCGTGGGCGTGGTCTCCGCGCTGCTCTCCGACACCCAGCGCGACGATTTTGTGGCGCGCACCCGCAAAGAGTACGAAACCGTTCGCATCCAGCACGGCCGTAAGAAGCCACGCACCCCGCCTGTTTCACTTCAGGCGGCGCGCGACAACGATCTGGCGTTTGACTGGTCCAGCTATACGCCGCCGGTCGCACACCGTCTGGGCGTGCAGGACGTAACGGCAAGCATCGAGACGCTGCGCAACTACATTGACTGGACGCCGTTCTTTATGACCTGGTCGCTGGCGGGCAAATATCCTCGTATCCTGGAAGATGAGGTGGTAGGAGAGGAGGCGAAGCGTCTGTTTAACGATGCCAACGACATGCTCGACACGCTGAGCGCAGAGAAAACCCTCAACCCGCGCGGCGTGGTGGGCCTGTTCCCGGCGAACCGCGTGGGCGACGACGTGGAAATTTACCGCGATGAAACCCGCACCCACGTGCTGGCGGTCAGCCGCCATCTGCGCCAGCAAACGGAGAAAGTGGGCTTTGCCAACTACTGCCTGGCCGATTTCGTCGCACCTAAGTTAAGTGGTAAAGCCGACTACATCGGCGCCTTTGCGGTAACCGGCGGTCTGGAAGAAGACGCGCTGGCGGATGCGTTCGAAGCGAAGCACGATGATTACAACAAAATCATGGTGAAAGCGATCGCTGACCGCCTGGCGGAAGCCTTCGCCGAGTACCTCCACGAGCGTGTGCGTAAGGTGCACTGGGGCTACGCGGCGAATGAGAACCTCAGCAACGAGGAACTGATCCGCGAAAATTACCAGGGTATTCGCCCGGCGCCGGGCTATCCGGCCTGCCCGGAGCACACCGAAAAAGGCACCATCTGGAAACTGCTGGACGTGGAAACACATACCGGCATGAAGCTCACCGAGTCGTTCGCCATGTGGCCGGGCGCGTCTGTTTCCGGCTGGTATTTCAGCCATCCGGACAGCAAGTACTTTGCCGTGGCTCAGCTGCAGCGGGATCAGATCGAAGATTATGCCCTGCGCAAAGGCATGAGCGTGTCTGAAGTGGAACGCTGGCTGGCACCGAATCTGGGCTACGACGCCGACTAAAATCACTTTTCCTTACAACAAACAGGGCGCTCATGGGGCGCCCTGTCTCTTTCTTACGTTTAAACCCTTATACTGAAATAAGGTTCTAACCCTATTGCCCGGTGGCGCTGCGCTTGCCGGGCCTACGCGTAGCCGTCATTCGGCAAGGCAACGCGCAGCGAACCTCAGGAAAATAGATAACGATAAGGAGGAAAACCTTCCGTGTTGACGTTGTTACACCTGCTCTCTGCAGTCGCACTGCTCGTTTGGGGCACCCATATCGTCCGTACCGGCGTGATGCGCGTGTTCGGCGCGCGATTACGTACCGTCCTCAGCAGCAGCGTTGAGAAGAAGCCGCTCGCGTTCTGCGCGGGCATCGGCGTTACGGCGCTGGTGCAAAGCAGCAACGCCACCACGATGCTCGTCACCTCGTTTGTGGCGCAGGATCTGGTCGCACTCGCCCCGGCGCTGGTGATCGTTCTGGGGGCCGACGTCGGTACCGCGCTGATGGCGCGTGTTCTGACCTTCGATCTCTCCTGGCTGTCGCCGCTGCTGATTTTCCTCGGCGTGATCTTCTTCCTTGGCCGTAAGCAGACGCGTGCGGGACAGCTTGGCCGCGTGGGGATTGGCCTCGGGTTGATCCTGCTGGCGCTGGAGCTGATTGTTCAGGCGGTTACCCCTATCACCGAAGCCAACGGCGTGCAGGTCATCTTCGCCTCGCTGACCGGGGATATCATGCTGGATGCACTGATCGGTGCGGTGTTTGCTATCGTCAGCTACTCCAGCCTGGCGGCAGTTCTGCTGACGGCCACGCTCACCGCTGCAGGCGCGATCTCCTTCCCGGTGGCGCTGTGCCTGGTGATCGGGGCCAACCTCGGCTCCGGCCTGCTGGCGATGCTCAATAACAGCGCCGCCAATGCCGCCGCCCGCCGCGTGGCGCTGGGCAGCCTGCTGTTTAAGCTGGTGGGCAGCCTGATTATTCTGCCGTTCGTTCACCCGCTGGCGAACCTGATGGACAACCTTCCGCTACCGAAGGCGGAGCTGGTGATCTACTTCCACGTCTTCTACAACCTGGTGCGCTGTCTGGCGATGGTGCCGTTCGCCGCGCCGATGGCCCGCTTCTGCGAGCGCCTCATCCGCGATGAACCGGAGCTGGATGCGCGCCTTAAGCCGAAGCATCTGGATACCTCGGTGCTGGATACGCCCGCGCTGGCTATCGCTAATGCCGCCCGTGAAACGCTGCGCATGGGCGATGCGATGGAAACCATGCTCGAAGGGCTGCAGAAGGTGATGCACGGCGAGCCGCGCGAAGAGAAAGAGCTGCGCAGGCTGGCAGACGACATCAACGTGCTGTACACCGCCATCAAGCTCTATCTGGCGCGCCTCCCGCAGGACGAACTGGCGGAAGAGGAGTCCCGACGCTGGGCGGAAATTATCGAGATGTCGCTCAACCTTGAGCAGGCGTCGGATATCGTTGAACGTATGGGCAGCGAGATCGCCGACAAAGCCCTGGCCGCGCGTCGAGCGTTCTCGGGCGAAGGGCTGAAGGAGCTGGAAGCGCTGCACGAACAGCTGGTCAGCAACCTGAAGCTGGCGATGTCGGTCTTCTTCTCAAGCGACGTACCGAGCGCGCGCCGCCTGCGCCGCAACAAGCACCGTTTCCGCATTCTGAACCGCCGCTACTCGCACGCTCACGTCGAGCGTCTGCACCAGCAGAACGTGCAGAGTATCGAAACCAGCTCCCTGCATCTGGGGCTGCTGGGGGATATGAAACGTCTCAACTCGTTGTTCTGCGCGGTGGCGTACAGCGTGATGGAGCAACCGGATGAAGATGACGAGCGGGATGAGTATTAATCTCTGAAAGCGCCTCGCAAAACGGTTTTGTGAGGCGTGACTCCCCATAAAGAGCAATTTATTCTTCAACCCTTACATTTTTAAAGGAATAGGAAGTGCTCAATTATTACGCTACACTTCGCCAATTCATGCGCATTCCAATGGGGGTTCTCATGCGCGGTGCTAATAGCATTAAAAAATCAGTGAATGTTTCCCTGTCGCCCGACATCCTTGAAGAGGCGCGAAGGCTTAAACTTAACCTTTCTGCCGTGCTAACGGCGGCTTTGCAGGAGCAATTTCGTGAACATCGGCGCGCAGAGTGGCTGGAAGAAAATAAAGCTTCGATTGACGCCATTAACCAGTGGGTTGATGAAAACGGCTCCTTTAGTGACTTTCAGAGGTCGTTCTGATGAAGCATGTACTGGTCGCTCCCGCCGTTGAGGTCGCGGGAAAACCCTGCGTGGTCATGATGCACATGATGGCAGGCATATCGCCAAAAGAGTTAGGCGAGCGTGTTGCCGATCTTACGCAAAACCGGGCTTCACTGCGGGATGCACTCGATTTTTTGATCAACGGCTACTAACACTTTTTTGTCAGCCGCAAGGTAAGGTATATTTCGCCCTTCACAGGAGAAACTATGCTGCCAACTCAATCAACCCGATTAAACAAATACATTAGCGAGAGCGGGATCTGCTCACGTCGCGAGGCTGACCGTTACATTGAACAAGGTAACGTGTTTCTTAACGGCAAACGCGCCACCATCGGAGACCAGGTGGTGCCTGGCGATGTGGTTAAAGTGAATGGTCAGGTCATCGAGCCGCGTGATGCTGAAGACCTGGTGTTTATCGCGTTGAACAAACCGGTTGGGATTGTCAGCACCACGGAAGACGGTGAGCGGGACAACATCGTTGATTTCGTGAACCACAGCAGCCGTATCTTCCCGATTGGCCGTCTGGATAAAGACTCTCAGGGGCTGATTTTCCTTACCAACCACGGTGACCTGGTCAACAAAATTCTGCGTGCCGGTAACGACCACGAGAAAGAGTACATTGTCACGGTGAACAAGCCGGTGACGGACGAATTTATTCGTGGCATGGGCGCGGGCGTGCCGATCCTCGGTACCGTCACGAAAAAGTGTAAGGTCAAGAAAGAAGCACCGTTCGCGTTCCGCATTACGCTGGTGCAGGGCTTAAACCGTCAGATCCGCCGCATGTGCGAGCACTTCGGTTATGAAGTGACGAAGCTGGAACGCACGCGCATTATGAACGTCAGCCTGTCGGGCATTCCGCTCGGCGAGTGGCGTGATTTAACCGGAGACGAGCTGATCGAGCTGTTCAGGCTTATCGAGAACTCATCCTCCGAAGCGAAGCCGAAAGCTAAAGCGAAACCGAAAACGCAGGCCATTAAGCGCCCGGTGGTGAAGGCGCCGCAGGCGGAAGAGAAAGGTCGAGGCAAACCGGCCAACGGAAAACGCTTTGCCCAGCCTGGCCGCAAAAAGAAAGGGCGCTAATTAGCGCCTTCCACGGGTTGAGGTCGTGGCCGACCAGGAAAAGGTCGTTTCAGTATCCGGCTTATAGGCCTGCTGCTTTTTCAGTTTGCGGGCTTTCTTCGCCTCGGCGTCACGCTGAGCTATCAGTTTATCGATGTACTCCTTTTTCACCTGATTGGTTTCGGCGTTCGTCAGCGTACGGCCATGTGCGATGCGCGCGCGGTCGAGAAGCGTTTTAAGTTCGCGCTGCTCGGCTTCCGTCATGTCTTTCTGGGTCAATCGTGGTGTAGCCATTGCTGAAGCCTCCTGAGAGAGAGGCTTCAGTGTAAAGCAAGTACCGCCAATTAACCCTGTTTCACCGCATCTTTTTTCGTTTGCCCATCAATCGGTTTGCCGGACCAGTAGCCCGCCAGCAGCGAACCGGACAGATTATGCCAGACGGAGAACAGGGCTCCCGGCAGTGCCGCCAGCGGTGAGAAGTAGATTTTCCCGAGCGCCGCCGCCAGGCCGGAGTTCTGCATGCCCACTTCGATTGCCAGCGTGCGGCAGGTCGATTCGTCAAAGCCAAACAGCTTCCCGCCCCAGTAGCCGCCCAGCAGGCCGATAGTGTTATGCAGCACCACCGCGATAATCACCACAAATCCTACGGAAGCAATGTGCGACGCGGAGCCCGCCACCACGGCGCTGATGATGGCCAGAATACAGACCATCGAAAACGCAGGCAGATACGGCTCAACCGCTTTCACCACGCGTGGGAAAAGATGGTGAATCACCAGACCCAGCGCAATCGGGATCACCACGATTTGCAGAATGCTCAGCAGCATACCCATCACGTCAACCTGGATATGCGCGTCTACATACAGGCGGGTTAACAGCGGTGTGGCAATTACGCCAACCAGCGTTGAGACGGAAGAGATAGTGACGGAGAGTGCCACGTCGCCTTTCGCAAGAAAGATCATCACGTTTGACGCCGTGCCGCTGGCCACGCTGCCCACCAGCACCATCCCGGCGGAGAGGTCGGGCGGCATCTTAAAAGCCATAGCCAGCAGCCACGCCGCAAGCGGCATCACCAGGTAGTGGAGGAAGATCCCTGCAGCAACCGGAGCCGGGCGGGACAGCACGCGCTTAAAGTCGTCGATTTTCAGATGTACGCCCATACCGAGCATAATCAACATTAGCAGCGTGGTGACCCACGGGCCAATACCGGTGAACGTGGTGGGGGTGTAATACGCGAGTACGGAGAGCAGCAGCGCCCATAACGGGAACAGCCGCGTGATGGCGGATAACATAGTGGTTTCCTTGCAGTATTGTCGTGTTGTTTAGTTATGAAAAAGCCGGGTCTGTGCCCGGCTTGTAGATAATGTTTATCGTGCTAACGAATTTTATTCAAACAAATTCTGATGAAGTTTCTGCACCACCTGCTCCGCCTGGTCGGCTGGGACCAGGAAGCAGAGGTTGTAGCTGGACGCGCCGTAGCAGATCATGCGGATGCTGAACGGGTCGAGCACGCCGAAGACCTCTTTGCCCACGCCGCAGGCGCGCGACAGCTTATTGCCAATGATGGCCACCAGCGCCAGATCTTCTTCTACCTCAACCCGGCACAGTTCAGACAGTTCAATCAGCAGTGACTGCGTCAACAGGGTGTCGCCGGTAGACGTTGAGCCAGTGGTGTCCAGCGTCAGCGCAATGCTCACTTCAGAGGTGGTGATCAGGTCCACGGAGATGTTGTGGCGCGCCAGAATGCCAAACACTTCCGCCAGGAAGCCGCGAGAGTGCAGCATATTATGGCTGTGTAACGTCACCAGCGTCTGCTTACGGCGCAGGGCCAGCGCGCGGAACAATGGCGGGTTCTCGGTTTTCTTGCAGACCAGCGTGCCGCCCGCTTTTGGATCTTTACTGGAACCCACGAAGACAGGAATATCGCTGCGCACTGCAGGCAGGAGCGTCGCTGGGTGCAGCACTTTAGCGCCGAAAGTCGCCATTTCAGCCGCTTCTTCAAACGCGATTACATCGATACGTTTTGCCGCAGAGACCACACGAGGATCGGTGGTGTAGATACCTGGAACATCTGTCCAGATATCCACGCGGGTGGCGTGCAGCGCTTCGCCCAGCAGCGCGGCGGTGTAGTCGCTGCCGCCACGGCCAAGGGTGGTGGTGCGGCCTTTCGCTTCACTGCCAATAAAGCCCTGAGTGATCACCATGCCTTCCGCCAGGCGCGGGGCCAGCTGCTGGTTGGTCAGTTCAGCCAGCGCTTCAACGTCCGGTTCGGCGCGGCCAAAGCGGTCGCTGGTACGCATGATTTTACGCACGTCAAACCACTGCGCCTGAACGTTACGTTCGCGCATGATTTCAACAAACAGCAGGGTGGACATCAGTTCACCGTGGCTGACCAGTTCGTCGGTCAGGGCGGTGGAGGTCGCCAGGGAAGCCGCTTCTGCCAGGGTGGTAATATTTTCCAGCAGACGTTCCACTTCCTCGCGGATCACGTTCGGATTTTGCAGACGTTCCAGGATGTCGAACTGAATTTTGCGCAGTGCATCCAGCTTCACGAAACGTTCTGTCGCTTCAAGTCCTTCAGACAGAGAAACCAGCAGGTTCGTCACGCCAGCGGATGCAGAAAGCACCACCAGGCGGGTATTCGGATCGGCCAGCACCACATCGGCGCTGCGGTTCATGGCATCGTAATCGGCCACACTGGTGCCGCCAAACTTGGCGACCACAAAACTCGTCATAACAACCTCGTGTCAGGGAATGAATAGAGCGACCATGGCACAAGAAAGAAACGAAAACAGGTGCAGGCGCAAAATACGGCCCTATAAATAAAATGTGGGGGAGGTCCTGTCAATGCTGGGATTATGCGGATTTTTTATGGGGGGGTACCCCTCAGTAACAGGACTTATAACAGGGCCATATTTTATGCTCCCTTTTAGCCTGTTTTGGGCGACATTTCGCCGCCCCAGGAGGCTCCGCCAGCAGCTATACTTTTCGGGTCTTTTCACCTGCGTTTGATGCAGGCCAGGGCAATGGCATAAAAACCATCACAATTTTTATTTGCAGGCGCTACAATCGACCGCAGTCACAATTCTCAAATCAGAAGAGTATTGCTAATGAAAAACATCAATCCAACGCAGACCGCTGCCTGGCAGGCACTACAGACACATTTTGATGAAATGAAAGACGTCACCATCGCGGATCTGTTCGCGAAAGATGCCGATCGTTTCAATAAGTTTTCCGCAACCTTCGACGACCTGATGCTGGTGGATTTCTCCAAAAACCGCATTACCGAAGAGACGCTGGCAAAACTGCAGGATCTGGCGAAAGAAACTGAGCTGGCCGACGCCATCAAATCCATGTTCTCCGGTGAGAAGATCAACCGTACCGAAGACCGCGCCGTGCTGCACGTAGCCCTGCGTAACCGTAGCAATACGCCAATTATCGTTGACGGCAAAGACGTCATGCCGGAAGTGAACGCGGTGCTGGAAAAGATGAAAGCCTTCTCTGAAGCGATCATCTCCGGTAGCTGGAAAGGCTACACCGGCAAGGCTATCACCGACGTGGTGAACATCGGTATCGGCGGTTCTGACCTCGGCCCATTCATGGTGACCGAAGCGCTGCGTCCGTACAAAAACCACCTCAACATGCATTTCGTGTCTAACGTTGATGGTACCCATATCGCCGAAGTGCTGAAGAAAGTGAACCCGGAAACCACCCTGTTCCTGGTCGCGTCCAAAACCTTCACCACCCAGGAAACCATGACCAACGCCCACAGCGCGCGCGACTGGTTCCTGAAAACGGCTGGCGACAACAAACACGTGGCGAAACACTTCGCGGCGCTGTCTACCAACGGTAAAGCGGTGGGCGAGTTCGGTATTGATACCGCGAACATGTTCGAGTTCTGGGACTGGGTTGGTGGCCGCTACTCACTCTGGTCCGCGATTGGTCTGTCCATCATCCTGTCTGTGGGCTTCGACAACTTCGTTGAGCTGCTCTCCGGCGCGCACGCGATGGATAAACACTTCTCCACCACCGCACCGGAGAAAAACCTGCCGGTGCTGCTGGCGCTGATCGGTATCTGGTACAACAACTTCTTCGGCGCTGAAACCGAAGCGATCCTGCCGTACGACCAGTACATGCACCGCTTTGCGGCCTACTTCCAGCAGGGCAACATGGAATCCAACGGTAAATACGTTGACCGTAACGGCAACGCGGTGGATTACCAGACTGGCCCAATCATCTGGGGCGAGCCAGGCACCAACGGCCAGCATGCGTTCTATCAGCTGATTCACCAGGGTACCAAAATGGTACCGTGTGATTTCATCGCGCCGGCTATCACGCACAACGCATTGTCTGACCACCATCCGAAGCTGCTGTCCAACTTCTTCGCGCAGACTGAAGCGCTGGCGTTCGGTAAATCTCGCGAGGTGGTTGAGCAGGAATACCGTGACCAGGGTAAAGATCCGGCAACCCTGGACCACGTTGTGCCTTTCAAGGTATTCGAAGGCAACCGTCCAACCAACTCCATTCTGCTGCGCGAAATCACCCCGTTCAGCCTGGGCGCGCTAATTGCCCTGTACGAGCACAAGATCTTCACTCAGGGCGCTATCCTGAACATCTTCACCTTTGACCAGTGGGGCGTTGAGCTGGGCAAACAGCTGGCAAACCGCATTCTGCCAGAGCTGGGTGACGATAAAGCAATCGACAGCCACGACAGCTCAACAAACGGCCTGATTAACCGTTATAAAGCATGGCGTGCGTAATAAATATGTCATGAAAAATGCCGGCGATATGCCGGCATTTTTTTATCGGATAATTCCTGATGTCTGTTAGTTAACTCAAATTCTGGTTCTGAGTTTTATCTGAAAAAGCCCGTTAACCCGTTAATCACTGCGGTTTATTTTAGGAAAATCCGGATAATTAAATTATTAGTGATTAATTATATATTGTTGATTTTTAATCATAATATATTTTAGTTATTCGTCTTATGTTTCGTTTTTATCCATTAGTCTGAAAACTCCCTCCCTATTTATCCGTACGGCAATCCCGCTGCTTTAGTTGTGTATACTCGAATCCGCCTGAATTTCTTTTCGGGCAAATCTCCATTCATTCATTGAAGGGAAATTGTTATGAAAAAAGTACTGTATGGCATTTTTGCCATATCTGCGCTTGCGGCGACATCTGTTTATGCAGCTCCGGTTCAGGTCGGGGAAGCAGCAGGGTCGGCTGCGACGTCTGCGTCTGCGGGAAGTTCTACCGCAGCCAGCGCCAGCACCGTAAGTTCAGCCGTGGGTGTCGCGCTGGCGGCAACCGGTGGCGGTGATGGCTCCAATACCGGAACCACGACCACCACGACGACCAGCACCCAGTAATAGCGGGTGTTTTAATCATAACCACACTTCGGTGTGGTTATTTCGCCCCTTCGGAGAAGAGTCGTGAAGCGACCTGCAATCATTATGATTTGCCTGCTGTTGCAGGCGTGCTCAGCCACTACCAAAGGGCTGGGGAATTCCCTGTGGGACAGCCTGTTCGGTACGCCGGGCGTGCATCTGACCGATGACGAACTGCAGAACATGCCGTATGCCAGCCAGTACATGCAGCTAAACGATGGCCCGCAACTGTTTGTGGTGCTCGCTTTCGATGAAAACGGGCAGCAGAAATGGGTGACGCAGGATCAGGCCACCATCGTGACGCAGCATGGTCGTATCGTGAAAACGCTGCTTGGTGGCGACAATCTGCTTGAGGTAAACAATCTCGCCGACGATCCGCTGATCAAACCTAACCAGATTACCGACGGCGCAAGCTGGACGCGCACAATGGGTTGGACCGAACACCAGCAGGTGCGCTACGCCACGGCGCGTTCTACCTTCCGCTGGGACGGCACAGACAGTGTCAACGTCGGTAGCGACGAAACGCAGACTCGCGTGCTGGATGAAGAGGTCACGACCGACCAGGCGACCTGGCATAACCGTTACTGGATAGATGAAGAAGGGCAAATTCGCCAGTCCTTGCAGTATCTCGGTGCCGATTTCTTCCCGGTGAAAACAACCCTGATCAAGGCGGCGAAATCATGAAAACGCTCATCCACATTGCGCTTCTCGCCAGTCTTGCCACGCCGCTGGCATGGTCAGCGGGAACAGTGAAAGTCTACACGCCGGACAACGCGCAACCCAAAACCTTAACTAACGCAGAGCATCTGCTCGATCTCGTTGGACAGCCAAGGCTGGCTAATAGCTGGTGGCCGGGAGCGGTCATCAGCGAGCGTCAGGCAACGGTAGCGGCGGAACAACAACACCATGCCCTGCTGGCTCGCCTGACGGGTTTGGCGGAGCAGGAAGACGGCGACGATGCCGCCGCTATCAACAACGTTCGCCAGCAGCTCCAGGCGCTGAAGGTAACAGGCCGCCAGAAGGTGAACCTTGATCCAGATGAAGTGCGCGTCGCGGAAAAGGGTAACCCCACGCTTGAAGGGGAGTACACGCTCTGGCTGCCGGTGAAGCCGACGACGGTGACCGTGATGGGGCTAATCAGCAGCCCGGGCAAAAAGCCCTTTACCCCCGGTCGCGATGTGGCGAGCTATCTCGATGAACAAAGCCTGCTGAGCGGCGCGGATAACAGCTACGCCTGGATTGTTTACCCCGACGGGCATACGCAAAAAGCACCCGTAGCATACTGGAATAAGCGACATCTCGAACCCATGCCCGGCAGCGTGATTTTTGTCGGCTTTGCCGACCATTTCTGGACGAAGGCGTATGACGGGCTTAATGCCGATATCCTTCATTCCCTGACGCAGCGGATACCGGATTAATGAAAAGAACCTATCTCTACAGCATGCTGGCGCTGTGCGTAAGCGCTGCCTGCCATGCGGAAACGTATCCGGCGCCCATTGGGCCGTCGCAATCAGACTTCGGCGGCGTCGGTTTACTGCAAACCCCTACCGCGCGTATGGCGCGCGAGGGGGAGATCAGCCTCAACTACCGCGACAACGACCAGTATCGCTACTACTCCGCCTCCGTACAGTTGTTCCCGTGGCTCGAAACCACGCTGCGCTATACAGACGTGCGAACGAAACAATACAGCAGCGTCGACGCGTTCTCCGGCGATCAGACCTATAAGGACAAGGCCTTCGACGTCAAGCTGCGACTCTGGGAAGAGAGCTACTGGATGCCGCAGGTTTCCGTAGGCGCGAAAGATATCGGCGGGACCGGCCTGTTTGATGCGGAATACGTCGTGGCCAGCAAAGCCTGGGGGCCGTTTGACTTCTCATTGGGGCTTGGCTGGGGCTATCTGGGTACCAGCGGTAACGTCAAAAACCCGTTCTGTACCTACAGCGATAAATACTGCTACCGCGATAACAGCTACCAGAAAGCGGGCTCCATCAACGGGGATCAGATGTTTCATGGTCCGGCCTCGCTGTTTGGCGGCGTGGAGTATCAAACGCCCTGGCAGCCATTACGCCTGAAGCTGGAGTATGAAGGGAATGATTACTCGCAGGACTTCGCCGGGAAAATTGAGCAGAAGAGCAAGTTTAACGTCGGCGCCATTTACCGCGTCACCGATTGGGCCGACGTTAACCTCAGCTACGAGCGTGGCAATACCCTGATGTTTGGCTTCACGCTGCGCACCAACTTTAACGATATGCGTCCGCACTATAACGACAATGCGCGGCCCGCGTATCAGCCGGAGCCGCAGGATGCGATCCTCCAGCACTCCGTGGTCGCCAATCAGCTGACGTTACTGAAATACAACGCCGGCCTGGCCGATCCGAAAATTCAGACCAAGGGCGACACGCTGTACGTCACCGGCGAGCAGGTGAAATACCGCGACTCGCGCGAAGGGATCGAGCGCGCCAACCGGATCGTGATGAACGATCTGCCGGAGGGGATCCGCACGATCCGCGTGACGGAAAACCGCCTCAACATGCCACAGGTGACGACCGAAACGGACGTCGCCAGCCTCAAGCGCCATCTGGAAGGTGAACCGCTCGGGCATGAAACCGAGCTGGTGCAAAAACGCATCGAGCCCGTGGTGCCAGACACCACCGAGCAGGGCTGGTATATCGATAAATCCCGCTTTGATTTCCATATCGACCCGGTGCTGAACCAGTCCGTCGGCGGGCCTGAAAACTTCTATATGTACCAGCTGGGCGTGATGGCGACGGCGGATCTGTGGGTCACCGACCACCTGCTGACCACCGGCAGCCTGTTTGGCAACGTCGCTAACAACTACGATAAGTTCAACTACACCAACCCGCCAAACGACTCAACGCTGCCTCGCGTGCGTACCCGCGTGCGTGAGTATGTGCAAAACAATGCTTACGTGAACAACCTGCAGGCCAACTACTTCCAGTACTTCGGCAACGGCTTCTACGGCCAGGTGTACGGTGGGTATCTGGAAACCATGTTTGGCGGTGCGGGGGCGGAGGTGCTGTACCGTCCTGTTGACAGCAACTGGGCGTTTGGGATTGACGCTAACTACGTCAAACAGCGTGACTGGCGCAGCGCGCAGGACATGATGACGTTCACCGACTACAGCGTCAAAACGGGTCACCTGACCGCCTACTGGACGCCGTCGTTCGCGCAGGACGTGCTGGTGAAAGCCAGCGTCGGCCAGTATCTGGCGGGCGATAAGGGCGGTACGCTGGATATCTCCAAACACTTCGACAGCGGCGTCGTGGTGGGCGGTTATGCCACCATCACCAACGTCTCGCCGGACGAATACGGGGAAGGGGACTTCACCAAAGGGGTCTATGTGTCGATTCCGCTGGATCTCTTCTCGTCAGGACCAACCCGCAGCCGTGCGGCGATTGGCTGGACGCCGCTGACGCGCGACGGCGGCCAGCAGCTTGGACGTAAGTTCCAGCTGTATGACATGACCAGTGATAAGAACGTTAACTTCCGCTGATGTTTCTTTGCCCGGTGGCGCTGCGCTTACCGGGCCTACGATAGTGTTTTTGTAGGCCGGGCAAACGCAGTGCCGCCCGGCAAGAATGCTCATGCGAACAAAACATAAACAAAAAATATAGATCCCCGTCACATTTTTGCGTTATACAGGAACCTCGCCCTGGAGAATGAGGTGCTGTATGACATCCCTGACGCGTCCGCGCGTTGAGTTTATCTCAACGATCCTCCAGACCGTGCTGAACCTCGGTCTGCTGAGCCTTGGCCTGATACTGGTCGTCTTTCTCGGCAAAGAGACGGTGCATCTGGCGGATGTACTGTTCGCCCCTGAACAAACCAGCAAATATGCGCTGGTGGAAGGACTGGTGGTCTACTTTCTCTACTTCGAATTTATCGCCCTGATTGTGAAATACTTTCAGTCCGGCTTTCACTTCCCGCTGCGTTACTTTGTCTACATTGGGATCACCGCGATAGTGCGGCTGATCATCGTCGATCATAAATCCCCGCTCGACGTGCTGATCTACTCGGCGGCGATCCTGCTGCTGGTGATCACCCTCTGGCTGTGCAACTCGAAGCGGCTGAAACGCGAATAAAAAAATGGCGGCCCGGAGGCCGCCTAACAACAGTCACAAGTTGGGTCAATACAATACGTCTAAAGTTGAGGGTTGCAGTGGCATAACAAATGAAACTTAACCTTTCACACCGCCCGCCGTCAGGCCATTCACCAGCCAGCGCTGGGCCAGCAGGAACACCACGGTAATCGGGATGGCAGAAAGTACGGCCGCCGCGGCAAAGTCGCCCCACAGGTAGTTTTGCGGGTTGAGGTATTGCTGCATACCGACGGCCAGGGTGTAGCTGTTCACATCACGCAGTAACAGTGAGGCAACCGGTACTTCGGTGATCGCAGCGATAAACGACAGAATAAACACCACCGCCAGAATCGGCACCGACAGCGGCAACAGCACCAGACGGAACGCCTGCCACGGGGTTGCCCCATCCAGCGCGGCCGCTTCTTCCAGCGAGCCGTCGATGGTTTCGAAATAGCCTTTGATTGTCCACACATGCAGTGCGATACCGCCAAGGTAGGCGAAGATCACGCCGCCGTGGGTGTTCAGACCGATAAACGGCACGTACTGGCCCAGACGGTCAAACAAGGCATATAACGCCACCAGCGACAGTACGGCCGGGAACATCTGGAAAATCAGCATCCCTTTCAGCAGCGTCGCTTTGCCCGGGAAGCGCATGCGGGCGAAGGCGTAAGCGCAGGTCGTGGAGAGCGTCACGATGCCGATCGCGGTGATGGTCGCAACCTTCACCGAGTTCCACAGCCAGAGCAGCACCGGGAACGGCGGCGGCGTGACACGGCCATCCGCGTGTTCCACGCTGAAGCCCAGCGCGAGCTTCCAGTGCTCCCAGGATATTTCATCCGGGATCAGGCTCCCGGTCGCGAAGTTACCCGAACGCAGGGAGATGGCGATAACCATCAGCAGCGGGAACATGATCGCCGCGATGAAAATCAGCAGGCCTAAGTGCGTCGCGAGAAGGCGCAGCTTCTGTGATTTGGGTTGGACCATAGACATAATCAGTGCCCTCCTTAGTCGAATTTCATACGTGTGGCTTTCAGGTTCACAATCGCCAGTGCGCCTACCAGCAGGAAGATCAGGGTGGCAATCGCTGCCGCCAGGCCGAAGTCCTGACCGCCGCCGCCTTCGAAGGCGATGCGGTAGGTGTAGCTCACGAGCAGGTCGGTATAGCCTGCTGGCGTAGTCGTACCGAGACGGTCTGGACCACCGTTAGTCAACAGCTGAATCAGTACGAAGTTGTTAAAGTTAAAGGCGAAGCTGGCAATCATCAGCGGCGTCAGCGGCTTGATGAGCAACGGCAGCGTAATCTTGAAGAAGTTCTGGAACGGGCCCGCGCCGTCCATCGCCGAGGCTTCGTACAGGTCGTCCGGGATGGCCTTCAGCAGCCCCATGCACAGAATCATCATGTACGGATAACCCAGCCAGGTATTCACGATGATAATCATCGAGCGGGCGGTGGTCGGGTCGCTGAACCAGGCCGGTTTGATGCCGAACAGGGCGCTCAGCATCATGTTGATTTCACCGAAGCTCTGGTTGAACAGCCCTTTGAAAATCAGAATCGAGATAAACGACGGTACGGCGTACGGCAGAATCAACAGCACGCGGTAAATCGCTTTGCCCTTCAGGGATTCCCACTGGACGAGACAGGCCAGTATCATGCCGACGGCGACGGTCAGGATCACGGTCAGGACCGAGAAAACGACCGTCCAGACGAAGATGGCGAAGAACGGTTTCTGGATGCCTTCGTCGGTAAACACGCGGGTAAAGTTGTCCCAGCCGATGGTGACGGTATAGCCCGGGCTGAGCTTGTCATCACCCCATTTGCCGTCGGCAGTAATGGACTGATAGAAACCAATGTCGTTATTCGGACGATATTTCACGCCGCTTTGGTTGTTGGTCAGAGTGCCGTCATCCGCAAGTGTATACAGCGGCTGCGTGCCGGAGAACTGGCGCAGCGAGCTCATGGTCACTTTGCTTTCGTCTGGCAGCACGGCGATGATCTGGGTCAGCGCCTGACGGTTTTGCGTAATCACGCGCAGATTGGCACGTTCACCTTCCGGCAGGGCCGCAGCCTCTTTTAAGGCCAGCTTTTGCTCGCCACCAAATTTGAATGCGTCGGAAATATAGTTTTTGCCGCTCTCTCCATCAGTGAGTGCTAACTTCCATTCGTCACCCGCAGGATACAGGCCGAAGTTGAAGGTTTTCCCCGCCTGATAAGAGCGGTCCAGAAGCACCTGCGTTGCGCGTTCTTGCGCGAGCTGGTTAGTGCTGCTGTAGTTGGTAAACGCAATGGCGATGGTACAGATCAGCGGGAAGAGAACAAACAGCCCCATTCCTGCCACGCCAGGGTAGACATAGCGCCAGGCGTAGGCTTTACGGTTGGCGAAAATATACAGGCCAGCAGAGCTTAAAATCAGCGTCATGATGGCAAACAGATATTCCCCTTGTACGTACATTAAAACAACAAGGTAACCCACCAGCAGGCACAGCAGACCTATCACTGACCACTTCAGCGCGTCGCTTTGCCACCAGTGTTTCTTTTTAATGACATCCATGGGGTTCTTCCTCTACAACGTGTGATCTTTTCTCCCTCTCCTGGGGGAGAGGGCCGGGGTGAGGGCGTGCGGAAAGCGACAACCCTCACCCTAACCCTCTCCCACAGGGAGAGGGGACTACGGCATTACTTAGTAATACGGCCCTGTGCATCTTTCAGCGCGGCATCAACGGTCTGGCGACCGCTTGCAGCGTTGATCACCGCAGTACGGGTGGCGTACCAGAACGCGGCCATCTGTGGGATGTTCGGCATGATTTCGCCTTTCTGGGCGTTATCCATGGTGGCCGCGATGCGTGGATCTTTCGCAAGCTGATCCTGGAAGGATTTCAGCGCAACGGCACCCAGCGGTTTGTCCTTGTTCACTTCATCTAGACCCTGATCGGTCAGCAGGTAGTTTTCCAGGAACTCTTTCGCCAGCTCTTTGTTCGGGCTGGCGGCGTTGATGCCTGCGCTCAGCACGCCCACGAACGGTTTAGACGGCTTGCCGTTGAAGGTTGGCAGCAGCGTCACGCCGTAGTTGATTTTGCTCTTGTCGATGTTGGTCCAGGCCCACGGACCGTTGATGGTCATCGCGGTTTCGCCTTTGTTGAACGCCGCTTCCGCGATGGAGTAGTCAGTATCCGCGTTCATGTGTTTGTTCTTGATGAGGTCAACCAGGAAGGTCAGACCCGCTTTCGCGCCCGCGTTGTCCACGCCCACGTCTTTCACGTCATATTTGCCGTTTTCAAACTTGAACGCGTAACCGCCGTCGGCAGCAATCAGCGGCCAGGTGAAGTACGGCTCTTGCAGGTTGAACATCAGGGCGGATTTACCTTTCGCCTTCAGCTCTTTATCCAGGGCAGGGATCTCTTCCCAGGTCTTCGGCGGATTTGGTACCAGGTCTTTGTTGTAAATCAGAGACAGCGCTTCAACCGCGATTGGGTAAGCGATCAGCTTGCCGTTATAGCGAACGGCGTCCCAGGTGAACGGGAACAGCTTGTCCTGGAAGGCTTTATCTGGGGTCACTTCAGCCAGCAGACCAGACTGTGCGTAACCACCGAAACGGTCATGCGCCCAGAAGATGATGTCCGGGCCATCGCCGGTCGCCGCAACCTGCGGGAATTTCTCTTCCAGTTTGTCCGGATGTTCGATGGTGACTTTGATGCCCGTATCTTTTTCGAATTTCTTACCCACTTCGGCCAGGCCGTTATAGCCTTTATCGCCGTTAATCCAGATAACCAGCTTACCTTCTTCAATTTTGGCGAGAGCCGGTGCGGAAATCATCATTGCTGCCAGGGCGGACAATGCGAAAACGCGTGCGCCAGTCTTGATCTTCATATCTGCCATCCTTTTTTGGTGATGTGCTCGTGGATACACTGAGGTGGTTCAACGTGACTCAGTCTCCTTATTTGACATCCTCTTTCCATCCTCCCAGCCCCTACGCCCCACCCCCCGTTTGTGTGATCCCGGTTGCATAAATTTAAGTTATGAGTGCTGGCGCACATAAAAACCCACCGAATTTTGCAGGTGGCTTCACGAATTTTGCCTCAGCCACCCAGCCGCGGTCGCAGAGCCTGCTCTCTCATCCTCCCGCCTCCTCCCCCATAAAAAAGCCGGGGGGTGGAGGATTCACGAAAGTAATGGATACCCCATAGTGAACTTATCTTGAATGTTTCTGTCGGTGACAGGTTGTAACGAAGGGAGAAGGGCATGGCGAGCGTACAGCTGCGTAATGTAACGAAAGCCTGGGGCGACGTAGTGGTGTCGAAAGACATCAATCTGGACATCAACGAAGGTGAGTTCGTGGTGTTTGTTGGCCCATCAGGCTGTGGTAAATCTACTCTGCTGCGTATGATTGCCGGTCTTGAAACCATCACCAGCGGCGATTTGCTGATCGGTGATACCCGAATGAACGACATCCCACCTGCCGAACGTGGCGTCGGTATGGTGTTCCAGTCTTATGCACTTTATCCCCACCTTTCCGTTGCCGAGAACATGTCCTTTGGCCTGAAGCTGGCCGGCGCGAAGAAAGATGTCATTAACCAGCGCGTGACGCAGGTAGCGGAAGTGTTGCAGCTGGCTCATCTGCTGGAGCGTAAGCCGAAAGCGCTTTCCGGCGGTCAGCGTCAGCGTGTGGCAATCGGCCGTACGCTGGTGGCAGAGCCGCGCGTGTTCCTGCTCGATGAACCTCTCTCAAACCTGGATGCCGCCCTGCGCGTCCAGATGCGTATCGAAATCTCCCGTCTGCACAAGCGTCTTGGCCGCACGATGATTTACGTCACCCACGATCAGGTCGAAGCGATGACCCTGGCGGACAAAATCGTGGTGCTGGATGCTGGCCGCGTGGCGCAGGTGGGTAAACCGCTGGAGCTGTACCACTACCCGGCAGACCGCTTTGTTGCGGGCTTTATTGGCTCGCCAAAGATGAACTTCCTGCCCGTTAAAGTGACCGCGACAGCCATTGAACAGGTACAGGTGGAGCTGCCAAACCGTCAGCAGGTCTGGCTGCCGGTCGACAGCGCCAACGTACAGGTCGGGGCAAACATGTCCCTGGGTATTCGTCCTGAACATTTACTGCCAAGCCACATCGCCGATGTGACCCTGGAAGGTGACGTTCAGGTCGTCGAACAGCTTGGTCACGAAACACAGATTCATATCCAGATCCCCGCCATCCGTCAGAACCTGGTCTACCGCCAGAATGACGTGGTGTTGGTAGAAGAGGGTGCCAAATTCGCTATCGGCTTGCCGCCAGAGCGTTGTCATCTGTTCCGTGAGGATGGCACTGCATGTCGTCGGTTGCATAAAGAGCCAGGCGTTTAAGCATTCCCAAAAGAAGACACGAAACCGACAGGTGAAGTGTTCAAAGAAAAGCAATGATCTCAGGAGATAGAATGATGATTACTCTGCGCAAACAAGTCCCTCTGGCAATCGCCGTTGCGGCAGGCATCCTGTCTGCCCAGGCAGGCGCCGTGGACTTTAAAGGTTATGCTCGTTCCGGCATTGGCTGGACCGGGAGTGGCGGTGAACAACAATGTTTCCAGGCAACAGGTGCACAAAGTAAATACCGTCTCGGTAACGAATGTGAAACCTACGCCGAGCTGAAACTTGGCCAGGAAGTGTGGAAAGAAGGCGATAAGAGCTTCTATTTCGACACTAACGTCGCGTATTCCGTTTCTCAGCAGAACGACTGGGAATCCACCAGCCCGGCCTTCCGTGAAGCTAACGTGCAGGGTAAAAACCTGATTGAATGGCTGCCTGGCTCCACCATCTGGGCCGGTAAGCGTTTCTATCAACGTCATGACGTCCACATGATCGACTTCTACTACTGGGATATTTCTGGTCCTGGTGCGGGTATCGAAAACATCGATCTGGGCTTCGGTAAACTGTCTCTGGCTGCAACCCGTTCTTCTGAGTCCGGCGGTTCTGCGACCTTCGCCGATCGTGATGAGAACGGTGACCGCGTATACGACAACGTCGTGCCAAACGATGTCTTCGATGTCCGTTTAGCGGGTCTGGAAACCAACCCGGGCGGTACGCTGGAGCTGGGTGTTGATTACGGTCACACCAACATTCCAGACGATTATTACCTGCAGCCTGGCGCCTCTAAAGATGGCTGGCTGTTCACCGCTGAACACACCCAGAGCATGATGAAGGGCTTCAACAAGTTCGTTCTGCAGTACGGTACGGACTCCATGACCTCAAACGGTAAAGGTATTCCACAAGGCGGCAGCATTGATAACGACGGCTCCATGTGGCGTGTGCTGGACCACGGTGCAATCACCCTGGCAGACCGTTGGGACCTGATGTACGTCGGTATGTACCAGAACATCGATCGTGACAACAACAACGGCACCGAGTGGTGGACCGTGGGCGTTCGTCCAATGTTCAAATGGACGCCGATCATGAGCACCCTGCTGGAAGTGGGCTACGACAACGTCAAATCTCAGAAAACTGACGACAAAAACAGCCAATACAAAATCACCCTGGCACAGCAATGGCAGGCAGGCGACAGCATCTGGTCTCGTCCGGCTATCCGTGTCTTCGCAACCTACGCGAAGTGGGATGAGAAATGGGGCTACGCGAACAATGGCGATACCGGCTACACCTCTGGCGTAGCGTATAGCGACACCTCCGCGAAAACCTTCAGCCGTGGCGACAACGATGAGTGGACCTTCGGTGCCCAGATGGAAATCTGGTGGTAATTCGTTAGACCTGACGTAATGACCTAAAAAGAGGGGCGTGAGCCCCTCTCTCCTTAGGGTGCTGCGCGCTATTGCCTGGCCACCGCAGTGCTCACGCTATTAGAGGTAATAACAATGAAAATGAAGAAAAGTCTCGTCGCGCTGTGCCTCTCTGCGGGGCTGCTGGCCTGTGTTCCGGCTGTCACCTTTGCAGACGTCAATTTCGTTCCTCAAAATACCAGTGCTGCGCCAGCGATTCCGGCGGCGGCACTCCAGCAGCTGGTGTGGACGCCAGTTGATCAATCAAAAGTACAAACCACTCAGCTTTCTGCCGGTGGTCAATCCCTGAACGTGCCTGGTATCAGCGGCCCGGTTGCGGCTTTTAGCGTGCCAGCCAATATTGGCGAACTGACCCTGACGCTGACCAGCGAAGTGAACAAGCAAACCAGCGTATTCGCGCCTAACGTTCTGATCCTCGATCAAAACATGACGCCATCAGCCTACTTCCCGAGCGACTATTTTAGCTATCAGGAACCGGGCGTAATGAGCGCTGACCGACTGGAAGGCGTAATGCGCCTGACGCCAGCTCTGGGACAGCAGAAGATTTACGTCCTGGTATTCACAACAGAAAAAGATTTGCAGAAGACGACAAAGCTGGTTGACCCGGCGAAAGCCTACGCGAAAGGCACCGGAAACTCTGTCCCGGATATTCCGGACCCGCTTGCTCGTCATACCACTGATGGTCTGGTCAAACTGAAAGTCTCTACCAACAGTGCGTCAAGTGTACTTGTCGGCCCACTTTTCGGCTCATCCGGCCCGGGCCCTGTGACGGTAGGAAACACCGCAGCGCCAGTCTATGCCGCACCTGCTGCTGCGGCTTCATCGGCCCCTGCACCAGCACCAACGAAGCCATCTGAGCCGGTACTTAACGACACCGAAGCGTATTTCAATAATGCCATTAAGCAGGCAGTGAAGCGCGGCGATGTCGACAAAGCGCTGAAGCTGCTTGATGAGGCCGAACGTTTAGGTTCAACCACTGCCCGTTCCACCTTTATCAGCAGTGTAAAAGGCAAGGGGTAACCGTTTCCCCGCAGTGCTGATTTGTTAGTAGTTTAGTGCGCCTGAGTGGGCGCACTTTTTTTGCCACTACTCAGGGGCAATCTGTTCAGAACGCATTATCCCTGACGCGGAAAGAACGAATGATGCGATCCCAGATCTCCACCAGTTCAGCATCGCTGTAGGCCGGGGGGGCAGGGTATGATTGCTCAATGTCACATCGATAATTGGATGCCGAAAATCGACCACCTTTTCATTAGCTATCACGTTAAAAAGCAGCTGCCCGGACGGGTTGCCAGGAGATTTTTCTGATGGTGCGGTATTTAACCATTCATCAGCCTCAAATCCTGCAATCTCTGTTTTTGACTTACGCAGAGTCTTCGCATTGATCCGGGTCAGGTAGGGCTGGATCTCATCACTTCGCTCCAGCATACTCGCTGGATCGCCAAGATAGGTATTAGTGGAAACCGACAGGGAAAAGACCGGATTATGTGGATATACAAAGGTAATATCTTCCTTAGGCTTTCCGTTTCCGTCGCGGATAAACCCTTGCGGAATGCAGGTGCCGGGCGCGGAAGGAATATCCTCGTCACGCCGTCCGCTCAGTCGGGACATGAGGTCCTGTAATTCTGCCAGTTTCTGGGGTTTAGTATTGAGTTGATGCTCTTTCATCCCCCCGTTTAAATAATCAATCCTGTCTTTCCTGTATTTGGGGTCCGATACATCTCTGATTTCAGAAGTAAGGATGAATGCTACACCGTCAACGTACAGATGGCCTTCCAGAATGCGCCCAAAACCCGCCACACTTTCATTTCTGTTGCGGTCAAAAATCACCGCATTATCCCTCAGCTTGTATATCTGCTTGAGAAATGGCTGATCTACAGGGTCCACGGTCGCGCTGTTTTTCAGTTTCTGTTCCCGCAACCGGATACGCTGCTCAAACGCCGGACGGTAGAGCCGCTTGCTGCTGATGCGGATCTCATTAATCTGTACCCGGTCAGTCAGGGTGTTTTCGAATGAGGCGGGAACCTCAACCACATAGCGCCCCACGCACTGGGATTTGGTGGTGGCAAAAAGAGTATTAACCATACGTTTTTCCATGTCCGTTAACGCCGGGGGCGCATGCACGAATGTCACATAGTTATGGATGTAATATCCTGCCGCCAGCAGCAGGAGCGTCAGCGTGACAATCAGGGGGGAGGTGTCTTTTTTCATAGGGCGGGAACCTGCTGCACAATCTTCACCACCGATCGAACCGTGAACACCAGGGCGTCGGAGAGATCGCTGTATACCGAGCGGGAGCGATCGACAGGATCGACAGCGTAAGCGCCTTCATGATCGACATCTGTCGCCATTACACCCTGTATACGGGAAGAGGAGGTGCGGACGGAGGTGATCGGCACGGTCCCATCGCCGGGGCTTGCGGATGAAATTAGTTGATGGGACCTTAACGGGGACAGTTCAAAAGGGTTAGCTGCATTTATCCTGTATCTCTGCGCTTCCCTAACGCTCTGGGGGATCCGCTCTTCCCATGTCAGGAACCCATCGGACGAGTTGCTCTTGCTGGCTCCGTAAAACAGCCAGGTTTGGGGGTGGTATTTGCCGTTTAACTTCTCAATAAATTTGTATACGTCCTGTTTTATTCTATCTTGAAAATCGCTCCATTCCCGGTCAGTATCATCCAGCAGCAAATCCTGCTCACATAGCCGCCACCACGCTGTTTTGTTTAAATATATTTCCTCATACGGATCGGCCACCGGGAGAGAAAGTTGAGTCTCTTTACTGTTGATTTTCAGCCATCCCGGACCATAAGCCATGCCCGGCAGAAGCTGTAACGGACCGGGAGACTGTGCCAGCACCGGCATCAGCTTTTCAGCACTGTCCCCGATAATCATTCCAGTAATGCCACGCTCACCGATCTTCATGCGGCGATAAGCTGCCGGTGAGCCGAGATCCGGCATGACGCCGTGTACGATACCCAGGATTGAGTCTTGCCCGCCCATATTTTCCGAGTAATGGCGGGCGACCAGTCCGCCCATCGAATGGGTGATCAGGACGACCTTGTTGACTGCCAGGCGTCCGTGATACGCACTTAGCACCTTACGGATATATTCGCCCAGCAACGCCGCAGAGTCCGCATTCGATTGCAGCCAGTTGTAACCAAAAACGTGCAACGGGAATAAGAACTTGTGCCCGTGAGCCACTTCTTCTTCGCTCAGCACCTGCTCCTGAGGCTCGTCACCGATTCTGACGCCGATAAAACGCTGACGTGCCGTTTGCAACTGTATCTCCCGAAAGTAATTATCCATCAGGATCTCGTCGTCGCTGAGCAGGTATTGCAGCCGGTCAAGCGCCTCACCGTAGCTCATGTAAAACGCACTTCCCCATCCGCACCGTCGTTTAAAATTTCCCCAGAGTTATCGACGACGGTGGTCTTTGGATCAAGCAGTTGTTTTCTTTTTTTTGCATTGGCTAATGGCAATTTCACGAGCGAAGCTGCACTGAACTGCCAGACTTCACCATCCTCATTTTTTAAGTTTGACCCCATCACCCCAGGAATAAAAATCACCGGGATCACTTTTGTAGGCGGCACAAGGCAAACCGACGTGTGGTTTTTGTCTTTTGGCTGAGAAAAAACTTTATAATGAAATGTGCCATCGTCATCCCAGATGGGACGATGATAAGACCGATTAGGGGGGCTATTTTTGTTGTCATCCATGTATTAAGTTCCTGATATTCCTTCTCAAGAGCAGCATTAGCTCACAATTTATCCGCGCGATACTTAACCAAAATCAAGTTCCGCTATTGCTGCCACGAACATTTCTCCTGCGCTGTTGCGCCATTGTTGCGATAGTGATCGCTAAATAACGTTAGACCGCCCTCAATCCGCGTTTCTGCGATACAATGCCATTACGTTATGTATCGGAGAGTCTGGCATGTCACACCCCGCGCTAACGCAACTGCGTGCGCTGCGCTATTTCGACCAAATACCTGCGCTTGACCCGGAGCAACTGGACTGGTTGCTGCTGGAAGATTCCATGACGAAACGTTTTGAGCAACAGGGCAAAACGGTCACGGTGACGATGATTCAGGAAGGGTTTGTCTCTGCCGATGACATCGCCAGCGAGCTGCCGCTGCTGCCAAAAGAAGATCGCTACTGGCTGCGTGAAATTTTATTGTGTGCTGACGGCGAGCCGTGGCTTGCCGGGCGAACGGTGGTGCCTGAGTCTACCCTGTCAGGACCGGAACTGGCGCTGCAGCGTCTGGGGAAAACGCCGCTGGGGCGATATCTTTTCACCTCGTCTGAACTTACCCGAGATTTTATTGAGATTGGTCGTGATGCCGACCTGTGGGGGCGTCGTTCCCGCCTTCGTCTGAGTGGTAAACCGTTAATACTGACAGAGCTTTTTTTACCGGCATCGCCGTTGTACTGAGAGGAAGACAAAATGGAGTGGAGCCTGACGCAAAACAAGCTGCTGGCCTATCACCGCTTAATGCGAACGGATAAACCGATTGGCGCATTGCTGCTGCTGTGGCCAACGTTATGGGCGCTGTGGGTGGCGACGCCGGGCGTGCCGCCGCTGTGGATCCTGGCGGTGTTTGTTGCCGGTGTCTGGCTGATGCGTGCTGCAGGCTGTGTAGTAAATGACTACGCAGACCGGAAATTTGACGGACATGTAAAGCGAACGGCTAATCGTCCGCTGCCCAGCGGCCAGGTGACGGAAAAAGAGGCGCGCACGCTGTTTGTGGTGCTGGTGCTGCTCTCCTTCCTGCTGGTGCTAACGCTTAATACCATGACGATCCTGCTGTCTGTCGCCGCGCTGGCGCTGGCCTGGGTCTACCCGTTTATGAAGCGCTACACCCATCTGCCGCAGGTGGTGTTGGGCGCGGCATTTGGCTGGTCGATTCCAATGGCGTTTGCCGCGGTTAGCGAATCTGTCCCGCTCAGCTGCTGGCTGATGTTCCTGGCGAATATTCTTTGGGCAGTGGCGTACGATACGCAGTACGCGATGGTTGACCGCGATGACGATCTCAAGATTGGCGTCAAGTCGACGGCGATCCTGTTTGGCCGTCAGGACAAACTGATTATCGGCATATTGCAGGTGGCGGTGCTGGCGCTGATGGTGGCGATTGGTCGCCTGAACGGGCTGAACTGGGAATTTTACTGGTCCGTGCTGGTGGCGGGACTGCTGTTCGCGTATCAGCAGAAGCTGATTGCGAAACGCGAGCGTGAAGCCTGCTTTAAAGCGTTTTTAAATAATAACTACGTCGGTCTGGTGCTGTTTTTAGGGCTGGCGATGAGTTACTTTGGCTAAAAAGAAGCCCGGTGGCGCTAGCGCTTACCGGGCTTACATGTCATGCAGGATCGTAGGCCGGGTAAGCGCTAGCGCCACCCGGCTTTTTTACATCACTCGTCCTGCGTCGCGCTCTCAATCGTCAAACGCACGTCCGAGGTAATCAGCTCGGCCAGCATCTGGTAAATTTTGAGCGTCTCTTCCGGTTCAGCATCGCCCGTATCGCTGATAAACCCTTCATCACGCAGCGTCAGCACCAGTGAGCTGAATACCGCTTTGTCGAAGAACTCCGGTGCGTTAATGCCGTGTAGAACAGACAGGCGCTGTGCCAGCGTCCGGCTCTCTTTTTCCAGCGTACCGCGGTTGATCGACGGGTTCGCGCTGAGCAGCCAGAAGGTGATGGCGTAGCGCTGCAGCGTTTCACGCGCACCGGCGGCCAGCAGCTGCAGGGTGCGGGAACGCGACGGGTTGATATGCAGCTCGTCATTAGTCAGGGTAATCAGCCCCTGACGGCGCATCTCTTCCGTCATTTTATCCAGTTCTACCGCCAGCTCATCTTTACTCCAGCGCAGGAACAGCTCCGCTTTCAGCATCGGGTAGATGGCTTCAAGATGGCGCAACAGTTCCTGACGCGAAATGCGGCGATGCTGGGTAATAATGGCCGCCATCAGCGACGGCAACATCAGCATATGCGTGATGTTGTTGCGGTAGTACGTCATCAGCACGGCCTGCTCGCGCGGCAGGATGATGATGTCACCGATGGTGTCTTTCTCGACTTCGAACTTGTTCATCTGCAGCGCGTGGTCGATAAGCTCGCTCGCGGTAGCAGAAGGCACGGTCGAATCAACCGAGTACGGCACGTTGCGCATAATGTTCAGGTAGCAATCAAGCTGCTCGGTCAACTGCTCACGGGTGAGTGAGCGCTGGCGAGAGGCCAGAAGCGCGGTACAGCACAGGTTCATGGCGTTCGCCGCACCTGCGTTGTTGATGCGCACCATCAGCTCTGCAGCAATACCGTTCACCGTAGGCGTCAGCCACGCCGGACGTACCGCTTCGATAGGGTCGATAGACTCGCGCCACTCCGGAACATGGTTGTTCAGATACGTCATCAGCGGCATCGGTTCGCCAAAGTTCACGTAGCCCTGGCCAAGATTGCGCAGCTTGCTCAGGCCGCGCAGCATCTGCGGCAGGCTCTCTTTCTCTTTGGTCGCACCGCGCAGCTCTTTGGCGTAAGTGCCCACTTCCATGACGTGTTCATAGCCAATGTAGATCGGCACCAGCGTGATCGGACGCGTGCCGCCGCGCAGCATGGCCTGGATGGTCATCGACAGCGTGCCGGTTTTCGGATCGAGCAGACGACCGGTACGGGAACGACCGCCTTCCACGAAGTATTCGACGGAATAGCCGCGGCTGAACAGCTCGCCGAGATATTCACGGAATACGGTGGAATAGAGCTTGTTACCCTTAAAGGTACGGCGAATAAAGAACGCACCCAGACGGCGGAAGATCGGGCCTGCTGGCCAGAAGTTCAGGTTGATACCCGCCGCAATGTGCGGTGGCACCAGCCCCTGGTGATACAACACATAGGAGAGCAGCAGGTAGTCCATGTGGCTGCGGTGGCAGGGCACATAAACTATTTCATGACCGTCATGGGCCAGCTGGCGTACGCGCTCGGCGTTATGGACGTTAATGCCCTGATAGAGACGGTTCCAGGTGAAACTCAGGATACGGTCGGAGAGACGAATCATCTCGTAGGAGAAGTTCGCCGCGATCTCTTCCATCAGTGCAATGGCGTTTTGCTGTGCTTTCTCGTGTGAAATCTTCTTGCTGCGCGCTTCGTCTTCAACTGCGCGGGCAATCGCTTTGGAGGCCAGCAGCTTGTTGAACAGATCCTGACGCGCCGGGAGACGAGGCCCAACGGCAGCCAGACGCTGGCGTGCGAAGTGCATACGCGCCACGCGCGCCAGTTTTTGCGCGATGATCTTGTCGGTGCCGTGCTCGTCCGCCATACGACGCAGCGAAACGGAAGGGGAGAAGCGCACAAAGCTGTCGCGTCCCAGCCAGGAGACCGCGAAGAACTTCTGGATGCCGTTGAGCATACGCAGCGGCGGATTCTCTTCGCCTTTTTCGCGGCCCGGACGGCGACCAAACATCACTGAGACCGGCACCATCTGCACATCCAGATCGGGATTGCTGCGGTGCAGGTCGAGATAATCATGGAACAGCTTGATGGACTCTTCTTTCGGCGTGTAATAGGTAAACACGCGCGGCCCGCCGTGGATAAACACGTAGCGCGGCAGCAGAGTGCCATCAACTTCAAGCGGTTCAAGTGGGTCAGGTAAATCATGCGCCAGACATTGGGCGCGAAGCGTCAGCAGGTCTGCCTTCGAGTTATAAGGCAAAACGTACATAATAGGGCGCGACGTATCGAGCCCTAATTCCAGCGCAGGTTCTGCTGGGATAGACTTACTTTTTACCAGGACGCTTAATGGTAAATTAAGTAATTTGTAGTAAATTCGTGGCCAGCCGGACATAAACGATGTAAAGCCTCTGGTTAATAATGCAATTGCGGCGCAAGGATAACAGAAAGCGCGCAAAATTTCTGTTGTTACCCGTCATACTTCAGGCTACAGCGAAACGCGCTGCTGCCAGAGTTACTGACGCTTTTTCCAATAAAAGGTTCTATTAATGGCCAATAATACCACTGGGTTAACTCGAATCATCAAAGCTGCCGGCTATTCATGGAAAGGTTTCCGTGCCGCATGGGTCAATGAAGCCGCGTTTCGCCAGGAGGGCGTTGCCGCTATCGTCGCGGTTATCATCGCCTGTTTCCTTGATGTTGATGCTATTACCCGCGTACTTCTCATCGGCTCTGTTCTTTTGGTGATGATAGTGGAAATTCTCAATAGCGCTATTGAGGCGGTTGTGGACCGTATCGGTTCAGATTTCCACGAACTTTCTGGCCGTGCGAAAGACATGGGGTCTGCCGCTGTGCTGTTGGCGATTATCACGGCAGCGATCACCTGGGTCACGTTGCTTTGGTCACATTTCCGATGAGCCTCGAGGAATAATTAAGTCCCTGGTTTTTTGTGCAGTTTTTGGTTCCAAAATCGCCTTTGACTGTATATACTCACAGCATAACTGTATATACACCCAGGGGGCGGAATGAAAGCGTTAACGACCAGGCAGCAAGAGGTGTTTGATCTCATCCGGGATCATATCGGCCAGACGGGTATGCCACCCACGCGTGCGGAAATCGCTCAGCGTCTGGGCTTCCGTTCTCCAAATGCGGCCGAGGAACACCTGAAAGCGCTGGCGCGCAAAGGTGTGATTGAAATTGTGTCTGGCGCGTCTCGCGGCATTCGTCTGCTGGTGGAAGAAGAGACAGGTATTCCGCTGATTGGTCGTGTCGCCGCAGGTGAACCTCTGTTGGCCCAGCAGCATATTGAAGGTCACTATCAGGTCGATCCTGGTATGTTCAAGCCGAGTGCGGATTTCCTGCTGCGCGTCAGCGGGATGTCCATGAAAGATATCGGCATTCTTGACGGCGATCTGCTGGCCGTTCACAAAACGCAGGATGTACGTAACGGTCAGGTTGTGGTCGCGCGTATTGATGATGAAGTGACCGTCAAACGGCTGAAAAAACAGGGCAACACCGTACAGCTGCTGCCCGAAAATAACGAATTCTCCCCGATTGTGGTGGATCTGCGCGAACAGAACTTCTCCATTGAAGGTCTGGCCGTTGGTGTTATCCGCAACGGTGAATGGCTGTAACTTCTTCCTGACAGGCTACGGGTCTCCGTAGCCTGGCTCATTTCCCATTCCCGGTATTTTTCATGTCACTGCTGACGGCTTCTGATAAGGCATTGTGGCGTCTTGCACTGCCGATGATTTTTTCCAATATCACCGTTCCCCTGCTTGGCCTGGTGGACACTGCGGTGATTGGTCATCTGGATTCTCCCGTTTATCTGGGCGGCGTGGCGATTGGCGCAACGGCGACCAGTTTTCTCTTTATGCTCCTGCTCTTCTTACGCATGAGTACCACGGGGCTTACGGCACAAGCCTATGGCGCGAAAGATCCGCTGCGACTGGCGCGGGCGCTGGTTCAGCCACTCATTCTGGCGCTTGGGGCAGGCGCGTTAATCGTGCTGTTTCGCACGCCGCTGATTGATCTGGCGCTGCATATTGTGGGCGGCAGCGAGGCGGTGCTGGAGCAGGCGCGTCGCTTCCTTGAAATCCGCTGGCTTAGCGCGCCCGCATCGCTGGCTAACCTGGTTCTGCTGGGCTGGCTGCTGGGCGTGCAGTACGCTCGTGCGCCGGTCATCCTGCTGGTGGTGGGAAACCTTTTGAACATCGTGCTCGACCTCTGGCTGGTGATGGGCTTGCACATGAACGTACGGGGCGCGGCGCTGGCAACCGCAGTTGCAGAATACAGCACGTTTCTCATCGGACTGTGGATGGTCTGGCGCGTACTGGTCATGCGTGGAATCTCCCTCGTCATGCTGAAAACCGCGTGGCGCGGCAACATCCGCAAGCTGCTGGCGCTGAACCGGGACATCATGTTGCGCTCGCTCCTGCTGCAACTCTGTTTTGGTGCGTTAACGGTTTTTGGTGCCCGTCTTGGGCCTGAGATCGTTGCGGTCAACGCGGTACTGATGACATTGCTGACGTTTACCGCGTATGCGCTGGATGGCTTTGCTTACGCCGTGGAGGCGCACTCCGGGCAGGCATACGGTGCGCGTGAAAGTGGCCAGCTCCGCGAGGTGTGGCGAGCGGCTTGCCGTCAGTCAGGTCTGGTCGCGCTGGCATTCGCACTGATTTATGCCTGTTTCGGCAGCGATATTATCGCGTTACTCACGTCGTTACCGGCTTTACGCGAACTGGCGGGCCACTATCTCATCTGGCAGGTGATCTTACCGGTGGTGGGCGTCTGGTGTTATCTGCTGGACGGCATGTTTATTGGCGCAACGCGCGGCGCGGAGATGCGTAACAGCATGGCGGTCGCGGCTGCAGGTTTTGGCCTGACGCTGCTGACCTTACCGTATTTGGGCA
This sequence comes from Enterobacter sp. ENT02, assembly GCF_019219165.1. Classification (NCBI taxonomy): domain Bacteria; kingdom Pseudomonadati; phylum Pseudomonadota; class Gammaproteobacteria; order Enterobacterales; family Enterobacteriaceae; genus Enterobacter; species Enterobacter sp. ENT02. The sequence goes on along the minus strand of NZ_JAHUWD010000011.1, from coordinate 67,002 downwards.
ACCATGGTTTATGGCTGGCACTGGCGGTTTTCCTGTCGCTGCGCGGACTGTCGCTGGCATTCATCTGGCACCGCCACTGGCAAAACAATACCTGGCTCCCTTCCCGTCACGATATATCGTGACGGTTAAAGATTCCGAATATGAAATCAACCGCCGAATCCTTAACTACAATTATTATCACGTCCAGCAGAAAAGAACGTAACGGACGTTACGACCCAACGCTTAACTAAGAGGACACGATGATGAATAAAGACGAAATCGGCGGCAACTGGAAGCAGTTTAAAGGTAAAGCGAAAGAACAGTGGGGTAAGCTGACGGATGACGATATGACCGTCATTGAAGGTAAACGCGATCAGCTTGTCGGTAAAATCCAGGAGCGTTACGGCTACGCAAAAGACCAGGCGGAAAAAGAAGTGGGCGACTGGGAAAAACGCAACGACTACCGCTGGTAACCGGGCTATACCCGAAAGTACAAGGAAGTACACCCTGAGGGCGGCCCTGAGCCGCCTTTTCTTTTGCCGTTAACGCGGCTTTTTCTTCACGAGAATGGAGTGATCGTGTTGGCATTCATCCTGATGACGACAAGATTCCACCTCCACACACGCCGAGCACAGCCCGTGCGCTTCAATCACGTTATGACGCAGGGCGAAGCCCATTTTAGCCGCCAGCGTATGCATAATATCTTCCACGCCTTCCGCACACTCTTCCTTTACCGCGCCGCAGCGGTCGCAGATAAACATGGCTGAGGTATGGGTTGGCTGATCGAACAGATGGCAGAGTACATAGCTATTGGTCGATTCAACTTTGTGCACAAACCCTTGTTCCAGCAGGAAATCCAGCGCACGATAAACCGTAGGCGGTTTTGCCTGCGGCTCGCTTGCACGCAGCAAATCCAGCAGGTCATATGCGCTGATGGCACTCTGTTGCAGGCTCATCAGGCGCAATACCTCGAGGCGCTGCGGAGTCAGGCGCACATTGCGTTGCGCACACAGCTTTTCGGCCTGCGCTAACAGCTCTTTTGTGGACTTATCCATTTAGCACCTCGGATGTATAGGATGGAAAACCCTCACTTTATCATGTTCTGGTAAAAACACCGAGATCCACCAGGCTGTGCTATACCTGACGCATCGCAATTCGGGGAATTAACCATGAAAAGACCTGACTGTATTAAGCACTGGCAAGATGTGGAAGGTGCTGACGATTCGACCTATCCCGACAGTAACGAACTTTTTTCCATCGGCGCGCCCCTTGCTCGCAGACTGGGCTTAGGCCGCATCGGTATTCATCATGAGCGTTTGCCGCCAGGGCGTCGTACGTCTTATCCGCATGCGGAAAGTGACGAAGAAGAGTTTATTTATGTGCTTGAAGGGCATCCGGAGGCCTGGATAAACGGCTACCTGTGGAAGCTTGAGCCAGGAGACAGCGTGGGGTTCCCCGCCGGGACGGGCGTTTGCCATACCTTTATTAACAATACCGACGAAGAGGTGCGGTTGCTGGTTGTCGGCGAGGCCAACAAAAAGCAAAACCGTATCTACTATCCGCTGAACCCGGTTTATGCCGCGACGCGTGAGGACCGCTGGGTAGATCATCCTCCTCAATTTTTTGGGCCGCACAATGGAAAACCCGAGCGGAAATAATTTTCCTCTTCTATAAATATTGAGGGCCGTCACAAATTACAACAGGCCGTAAGGGAATTTTACTTAGGGAAAGAAATAGCGGGTCTTTTACTTCTTATTCACAGCAATAGTTCGTTCCTGTTTGGGTGATAACAGACAGGGGTTATTTCATAACAGACTATAACGGGCATACTGTGAAAAAATATTTTAAATTTTCGGTGGTTAGCATTGCTGTCTCCTTTTTTATGGCAAATCAGGCGGGAGCAGCCAATACCTGGACAGAAGCGCGCAGTGACGCGATGGGGGGGACGGGCGTTGCAGCAGGGACCTACGGCAGCGGTACATTAATCAACCCGGCATTACTGGCCAAAGCGAAACCTGACGATGGTATCACGGTGATCCTGCCATCCATCGGCGCGCAGATTTCAGACAAAGATAACCTGCGGGATAAAATCGATGACATCAGCGACGATGTAAGCCGCTATCGCAGCACGCTGGACAACATCAACCTCATCGATCTCTTAAATCCGCTTAGCCCTGCCTCTCAGCAGGTCTCTTCCGCTGCGGGCGATCTTGCCGATCAGCTGGATTCCCTGAAAGGGAAAACCGCCAGCGGTAAAGCGGGTGGGGGGATCGCCGTCAGTATTCCTAATGACGTGCTCTCCGTCGCCTTTGTGGCCAAAGCGAATGCGCGTGCACGTGTGAGCTCTTATATCGATCAGGGCGATATCGACATATTGCGCGGTGTTGAGGCTGTTCCCGCGACCGCGCTCACGGTTAACCCCAATAATCTAAAATCAAAAGGCTTTGGCCGCGCGGCAATCGTTTCGGACTATGGCGTGACGGTCGCGCGTCAGTTTGATATCAGCGGTGTGCCGGTTTCATTGGGTATCACGCCGAAGCTGCAAAAGACCTGGCTCTATAACTACACCGTCTCGATTTACAACTTCGACAGTGGCGACATCAACAGCAGCCGTTACCGTAATGATGATACTGGCTTTAACGTCGATGCTGGTCTTGCGGCGGACTTCGGGGAAAACTGGACGGTCGGCCTGACCGGACAAAACCTTTTCTCGCGTGATATCGACACCAAAGAGGTGGACGGGGTGCGTGATACCTATCAAATTAGCCCTGTTGTCACGGCGGGTGCGGCATGGCATACCGATCTTCTGACCCTGACGGCTGATGGCGATCTGACCGAAACCAAGGGCTTTAAAAGCGAAGATACCTCGCAATATGTTGGCGTAGGTGCCGAGGTGACGCCGCTCAGTTGGCTCGCCGTGCGTGCCGGTTATCGGGCGGATATGAAAGGCAACGACAGCAATGTCTTTACCGGCGGTGTTGGCTTTGCGCCATTTAACACCGTCCACGTTGACCTGATGGGCCTGTACGGCGAGGACGAAACCTGGGGCGCAGGAGCACAGTTAAGCATGACGTTTTAACGTGAACCGGAGGCGCTGCGCCTCCGGCTTTTCTTTGTGCTATAGTAGCGCCCCTTTTCCACCAGATGCTTAAAACTTCGCCATGTCGTCAGAACTACAGACTGCTTTCCCCGCACACCGTTTCTCCATTGCGCCGATGCTCGACTGGACGGACAGACACTGCCGTTACTTCCTGCGTCAGCTCTCCCGCCATACGCTGCTGTATACCGAAATGGTGACTACCGGGGCAATTATTCACGGTAAGGGCGACTATCTGGCCTATAGCGAAGAAGAGCATCCGGTTGCGCTGCAGCTGGGCGGCAGCGATCCGGCTGCGCTGGCGCAGTGCGCGAAGCTGGCCGAAGAGCGCGGCTATGACGAAATAAACCTGAACGTGGGTTGCCCGTCCGATCGCGTGCAGAACGGCATGTTCGGCGCGTGCCTGATGGGCAACGCGCAGCTGGTGGCGGACTGCATCAAAGCCATGCGCGACGTCGTCTCTATCCCGGTGACGGTCAAAACCCGTATCGGCATTGATGACCAGGACAGCTACGAATTTCTGTGCGATTTCATCAATACCGTTGCCGGAAAGGGCGAGTGCGAGATGTTCATCATCCACGCGCGTAAAGCCTGGCTTTCCGGCCTCAGCCCGAAAGAGAATCGCGAAATCCCGCCGCTGGACTACCCGCGCGTATACCAGCTGAAGCGCGATTTCCCGCACCTGACGATGTCGATTAACGGCGGCATCAAGTCTCTGGAAGACGCGAAAACGCATCTGGCGCATATGGATGGCGTGATGGTCGGGCGTGAGGCGTATCAGAACCCCGGTATCCTGGCGACGGTCGATCGTGAGATCTTTGGTGTTAAAGATGCAGATACCGATCCGGTGGCGGTCGTGCGTGCCATGTATCCGTATATTGAGCGTGAGCTGAGCAACGGCACCTACCTTGGCCATATCACCCGCCATATGCTTGGCCTGTTCCAGGGGATTCCGGGCGCGCGCCAGTGGCGTCGTTACCTCAGCGAGAACGCGCACAAAGCCGGAGCCGATATTGAAGTGCTTGAGCATGCGCTGCGCCTGGTGGCAGATAAGCGATAAATTTCACTAAAAGATCGTCAAATTCACCACGCCCCGCCCAACGTTGCGGGGCGTTTTGCTTTCAGAACAATACGTTACGTTTGGCATGATTCTTGTAATGCTTTCTGCATCATTCGGGGCTCGTGGGAGAACACCATGCTGGAACTACTTTTTGTGATTGGCTTTTTTGTGATGCTGATGGTGACGGGCATATCGCTGCTCGGCATTCTCGCGGCGATCGTTGTGGCGACGGTGGTGATGTTTATCGGCGGGTTATTTGCGTTGACGCTCAAACTGCTACCGTGGTTGCTGCTGGCTGTCGCGGTGGTATGGGTGATACGGGCGATTAAATCGCCAAAAGTGCCCAGTTATCAGCGCAATAACCGCTTTCGTTACTAAGGTATTGAGGGGTTCGTCACATACTTGTAACTTTTCCGGCAGCATGCCTTAGAACAGAATAGGATTTACTTATCGAATCTGTCACTATGACTGCCGCTAAAGAATTCATCGAGCTGTACCCTACATACAGCCGAACTAAAAAAAGAAAGGGCTTCCCACGGGAAGCCCAATTTCTTTTTAGGGGCTAGGGGATCAGCAGGCTTGAGCCCTGCGTCGCCCGGCTTTCCAGCACCTCATGCGCGCGCTGCGCATCGGTCAGGGCGTATTTCTGCGCATCCGCCACGTCAACCTTGATCACACCGCTGGCGATCAGCGAGAACAGTTCGTTGCTGGCTTCCTCCAGTTCTTCCCGGTTGGTGATGTATCCTTGCAGGGAAGGGCGAGTCACATACAGAGAACCCTTCTGGTTCAGAATGCCCAGGCTAACGCCGGTTACCGCGCCTGATGCATTCCCGAAGCTCACCATCAGACCACGGCGCTGCAGGCAGTCCAGCGAGGCTTCCCAGGTATCTTTCCCCACCGAGTCATACACGACCCGCACTTTTTGACCGTGCGTGATCTCTTTTAGCCGTTCAGCAATGCTCTCTTCACGGTAGTTGATGACCTGCCATGCTCCGGCCTGCAGCGCACGCTGTGCTTTCTGCGCGCTGCCGACGGTGCCGATAAGCTTCGCGCCCAGCGCCTTCGCCCACTGGCAGGCGATCAGCCCCACGCCACCCGCAGCGGCATGGAACAGGAACTGCTCGTCGGGTTTGATTTCATAGGTTTTGCGCAGCAGGTAAAAGACGGTCAGTCCTTTCAGGAATGAGGCGGCAGCCTGTTCAAAAGAGATGGCATTAGGCAGAAGGGCGGCTTTGTCCGCCGGGACGTTATGAACGGAGCTGTAAGCCCCCAGGGCAGACTGCGCATACACCACGCGGTCGCCCTCTTTGATATGTTTAACGGCGCTGCCAACTTTGATGACCACGCCAGCCGCCTCTGTTCCCAGCCCGCTTGGCATCGACGGAGGTGGGTAGAGACCGCCGCGAATGTAGGTGTCGATGTAGTTAATACCAATCGCCTTGTTTTCAACCTGGATTTCATTTTCGCCAGGTGCGGCGGGGGTAAACTCCACCGCTTTAAGCACCTCTGGTCCACCGTGTTTCTGGAATTCAATGCGCGTTGCCATGCTCCCTCCGTAAGAAAAATATGGTAATCTTTCGACCCACTCTTTATCTCGGTAACTCCATTCACTATGGCAGGAAACAAACCCTTCAACAAACAGACTGAACCCCGCGAACGTGATTTCCAGGTCGCCGGGTTAAAAGTCCCGCCGCACTCGATTGAAGCGGAACAGTCGGTGTTGGGCGGTTTAATGCTGGATAACGAACGCTGGGACGACGTCGCCGAGCGCGTCGTGGCGGAAGATTTCTACACCCGTCCGCATCGCCATATCTTTACCGAAATGGCGCGCCTGCAGGAGTCGGGTAGCCCGATAGACCTGATCACGCTCGCGGAATCGCTTGAGCGACTGGGGCAGCTTGATAGCTGTGGCGGGTTCGCCTACCTGGCAGAACTGTCAAAAAATACGCCAAGTGCCGCGAACATTAGTGCTTACGCCGACATCGTGCGTGAACGTGCCGTTGTGCGCGAAATGATCTCGGTAGCGAACGAAATCGCCGAAGCCGGTTTTGACCCGCAGGGCCGCTCCAGCGAAGATCTGCTCGACCTTGCCGAATCCCGCGTCTTTAAAATTGCCGAAAGCCGTGCAAATAAAGACGAAGGCCCAAAAAACATTGCCGATGTGCTCGACGCTACCGTTGCGCGTATCGAACAGCTGTTCCAGCAACCGCACGATGGTGTAACCGGTGTAAACACCGGCTATGACGACCTCAATAAGAAAACCGCCGGTTTGCAGCCGTCGGATTTGATTATCGTCGCCGCGCGTCCGTCGATGGGTAAAACCACTTTTGCAATGAACCTCGTTGAAAACGCGGCGATGTTGCAGGATAAGCCGGTGCTGATCTTCAGTCTTGAAATGCCCTCCGAACAGATCATGATGCGTTCCCTGGCGTCGCTGTCACGCGTGGATCAGACCCGTATTCGTACCGGTCAGCTCGACGATGAGGACTGGGCGCGTATTTCCGGCACCATGGGCATTCTGCTGGAAAAACGGAACATCTATATCGATGATTCCTCCGGCCTGACGCCGACGGAAGTGCGCTCCCGCGCTCGTCGTATCGCCCGCGAACACGGCGGCATCGGCCTTATCATGATCGACTACCTTCAGCTGATGCGCGTCCCGTCGCTCTCCGACAACCGTACGCTGGAAATTGCAGAGATTTCCCGCTCGCTCAAGGCTTTAGCCAAAGAGCTGCACGTGCCGGTAGTGGCGCTGTCGCAGCTTAACCGCTCGCTGGAACAACGTGCCGACAAGCGCCCGGTCAACTCCGACCTGCGTGAATCCGGCTCCATCGAGCAGGATGCCGACTTAATCATGTTCATCTACCGTGATGAGGTTTATCACGAGAACAGCGACCTGAAAGGGATTGCTGAAATTATTATTGGTAAGCAACGTAACGGCCCCATCGGTACGGTACGTCTGACCTTTAACGGACAATGGTCGCGCTTTGATAACTATGCGGGACCGCAGTACGACGACGAATAAGGATTTTACATGCAAGCGGCAACTGTAGTGATTAACCGCCGCGCTCTGCGACACAACCTGCAACGTCTGCGCGAACTGGCACCCGCCAGCAAGCTCGTTGCAGTCGTGAAAGCGAACGCTTACGGACACGGTCTTCTCGAGACCGCGCGAACGCTCCCCGATGCCGACGCCTTTGGCGTCGCCCGCCTTGAAGAAGCTCTCCACCTGCGCGCGGGCGGTATTACCCAACCGATTCTGCTCCTTGAAGGCTTTTTTGAAGCGTCGGACCTGCCAACCATTGCCGACCAGCATCTGCACACGGCGGTACACAATGAAGAACAGCTTGCGGCACTCGAAACCGCCGAGCTGAGCGAGCCGGTGACCGTGTGGATGAAGCTCGACACGGGCATGCACCGTCTGGGCGTGCGCCCGGAAAACGCAGAAGCGTTTTATCATCGCCTGTGTCAGTGCAAAAACGTGCGCCAGCCGGTAAATATCGTCAGCCATTTTGCTCGCGCCGATGAACCGGAGTGTGGTGCGACAGAGAAGCAGCTCGATATCTTCAACACCTTCTGCGAAGGCAAGCCGGGGATGCGTTCCATTGCGGCTTCCGGCGGCATTCTGCTGTGGCCGCAGTCGCACTTCGACTGGGCTCGTCCGGGCATTATCCTTTACGGTGTGTCGCCGCTGGAGGGCAAACCCTGGGGGCCAGATTTCGGTTTCCAGCCGGTGATGTCCCTTGTCTCTAACCTGATCGCCGTGCGCGAGCATAAAGCCGGTGAGCCGGTGGGTTACGGTGGCACATGGACCAGTGAACGCGATACGCGCCTGGGCGTAGTGGCGATGGGGTATGGTGACGGTTATCCGCGTGCCGCACCGACGGGTACGCCGGTTCTGGTCAATGGTCGTGAAGTGAAAATTGTTGGTCGCGTCGCGATGGACATGATCTGTGTTGACCTCGGGCCGGAAGCGCAGGACAAAGCAGGCGATGCAGTGGTGATGTGGGGGGAAGGTTTGCCCGTTGAACGCATTGCTGAATTAACGAAAGTGAGTGCTTACGAAATTATTACACGCCTGACCTCGCGGGTGGCAATGAAATATATCGACTAACACCTCTTACCAGGGAAGGACAATGTCCCCTTCAGAAATCGCTGCATGTCTGGCTTACGCGCTCTCCGTTTGGCTGGCTGCCAGAAATAACATCCATACGTGGTGGATTGGCATCATAGGCAGCGGGCTTTACGCCTGGGTCTTTTATTCTGTGCAGCTTTATGCGGACGTTTCCCTCCAGTTTTTCTTCATCATCACGAGCATCACGGGGTGGATACACTGGCTTAAAGGGCACCGCGGGGATGTATTACCTGTTCGCCGAACCAGGCCTGGGCATATTGTTATTTTGCTTGCCTGCGCCACAATCGTGGCGGCGGGGTACGGACTGATATTGCATCTCTACACCAATGCCTGGGCACCTTGGCTGGACTCCCTTATTTTAACATTCAGCATTCTTGCGCAGTTCATGTTGATGGGACGGCGTCTGGAAAATTGGTACGTGTGGCTGGCAGTGAACACGCTGGCAATTCCGCTGTATGCGACGAGAGAGCTGTATCTGACGGCCGGTTTATACCTGGTGTTTTGGTGTAATGCCTGGCACGGGCTGTATCAATGGCGTAAGGAAATACGGACGCAATGAAGCGTTACGCAACCGGCCTGGTCGTGGGCAAATTTGCACCTTTACATTTAGGTCATGAAGCGCTTATTCATGCAGCGCTTGCGCAGTGCGAGACGGTCATTATCATCAGCTATTCATCGCCGGAAATACCGGGCTACGAGCCAGAAAAGCGACTTCACTGGTTACAAACGCTTTTTCCTCAATGCCGCCACCTTGTGCTGTCTCAGCAGGTGATGGCGACCCACGATATTGCGCCACCGCCACCGAATGACGCTGGAGACGACCTTCATCGTCATTACGTTGCCACGCTGTGTGAAGACGTTCTGCACTGTCAGCCACAGGTGGTATTCACCGCCGAAGACTACGGTGACGGCTTTGCCGTTGTGTTAAGCCAGCGTTTCGGATCCCCGGTTGCGCACATACGGCTCCAGCGACCACAGGGGCCTGAAGCCCCCTCGGGTACACGCATACGCTCTGATGTTCACCGCTACCGTCAGATGATCTCCCCTGAGGTTTATCGCAGCTTTGTTTTTCGTATCTGCTTATTAGGCGGCGAATCGACGGGTAAAAGCACGCTTTCTCAGGCGCTCTCGCAAACCTTAAACGCCCCGTATGTAGCAGAGTTTGGTCGCGAACACTGGGAGGCAAAGAACGGCGTGCTGGAGAAGGACGATCTGCTGCATATTGCCCGGCAGCAGGTGCGCAGAGAGGAATTAGCCTGCACAGCTCCGTATCTGGTGTGTGATACCTCGCCTTTAACCACCCTGTTCTATATGCTCGACCAGTTCGGCAGCGCGCCGCAGGAGCTCATGGCGTTAGCAGAACGAGACTACGCTCTGGTCGTACTCTGTGGCGATGAGTTTCCTTTCGTGCAGGATGGCACCCGGCAAGGCGAGGCGTTTCGCCGTCGACAGCAGGCATGGTATGAAGCAGTGCTAACACAGCGAAAGATACCGTTTTTGCGCGTACGGGGCTCGTTGTCGGAGCGCATCGCTCAAATTTGCCAACATATCCCGTGGCCGGGCTGATATCGCTCTCGACCTTCTCCCACTTCCGGTTTATTGTTGAAATCCCTGCCTCATCGAATTCCGGAGAACCATCGCGTGTTTCAGAAAGTTGACGCCTATGCCGGCGACCCTATTCTCTCCTTAATGGAGCGTTTCAAAGAAGATCCTCGCAGCGACAAAGTGAACCTCAGTATTGGTCTGTATTACAACGAGGATGGCATTATCCCTCAGTTGAAGGCTGTTGCTGAAGCGGAAGCGCGTCTGAACGCTGTTCCGCACGGTGCCTCTCTTTATCTGCCGATGGAAGGGCTAAATGCCTACCGCAATACCATCGCGCCGCTGTTGTTTGGTGCCGATCACGCGGTGCTCGCGCAAAAACGCGTGGCGACCATCCAGACGCTGGGCGGCTCGGGTGCGCTGAAAGTGGGGGCCGACTTCCTGAAAAAATATTTTCCGGATTCAGGCGTATGGGTCAGTGACCCGACGTGGGAAAACCACGTCGCGATCTTCGAGGGCGCAGGCTTCAAAGTGGCGACCTATCCATGGTTCGACAGCGAAACCAACGGCGTGCGCGTTGAAGCGCTGCTGGAAAAACTGAACACCCTGCCTGAGCGCAGTATTGTGCTGCTGCATCCGTGCTGCCATAACCCGACCGGGGCGGATCTCACCCATGCCCAGTGGGATGCGGTCATTGAGGTACTGAAAGCCCGCAACCTGATCCCGTTCCTCGACATTGCCTATCAGGGCTTTGGTGCGGGCATGGAAGACGATGCTTACGCCATCCGCGCCGTGGCCAGCGCCGGGCTGCCAGCGCTGGTTAGCAACTCCTTCTCCAAAATCTTCTCGCTTTACGGCGAGCGCGTGGGCGGTCTGTCCGTGGTGTGTGAAGACGCCGAAGCGGCGGGTCGCGTGCTGGGTCAGCTCAAAGCAACGGTGCGCCGCATCTACTCCAGCCCGCCAAACTTTGGTGCGCAGGTGGTGGCGACGGTTCTCGGTGACGAAAAGCTGAAAGCGTCCTGGCTTGCTGAAGTGGAAGCAATGCGTAAGCGCATTCTGTCGATGCGTCAGGAGCTGGTTAACGTCCTGAAAGAGGCCGTGCCGGGTCATAACTTCGACTACCTGCTCAAGCAGCGCGGAATGTTCAGCTACACCGGACTGAGCGCGGCGCAGGTCGATCGCCTGCGCGAAGAGTTCGGCGTCTACCTGATCGCCAGCGGTCGTATGTGCGTGGCGGGTCTGAATCCCAGCAACGTCCAGCGCGTGGCGCAGGCGTTTGCCGCTGTAATGTAAGTACTTACTCCCTCTCCCGTGGGAGAGGGCCGGGGTGAGGGCATCAGGCCGCTCAGGAATCTTGCCCGGTGGCGCTTTGCTGGGTGTTCTCCCTCTCCCTGTGGGAGAGGGTTGGGGTGAGGGCATCAGGCTGCTCAGGTCGATGTCTCGCTTTGTGATCGTCTTCTTTTTATTCAGCTTCATAAGCAAAAACTCCTTCCCTTCACCTCCCGCGGGGGTTATGGTCGGGTAGATTTTTGACCATTCACTCAAAATAAAAAGATAACAAACTGAATATTCAGGGGAAAATATGCGCAAGATCACACTGGCGCTCAGCGCCGCCTGCTTATTGTTCTCGCTTAATAGCGCCGTCGTCGCGCGTGCTTCTGCACCGACGCCACTTTACACCGGTACCACCGCCGCCATTCTTGCCGAGCAGGCACCTATTCACTGGGTCTCTGTGGCACAAATCGAAAACAGTCTCGTAGGCCGTCCGCCGATGGCCGTTGGCTTCGACATTGACGATACCGTCCTCTTCTCGAGTCCGGGCTTCTGGCGAGGCAAAAAAACCTGGTCGCCAGACAGCGAAGCGTATCTGAAGAACCCGGAGTTCTGGGAAAAAATGAACAACGGCTGGGACGAATTCAGCATCCCGAAAGAGGTGGCACGCGCGCTGATCGCCATGCACGTTAAGCGCGGTGACAGCATTTACTTTGTCACCGGCCGCAGCCAGACCAAAACGGAAACCGTCTCCAAAACGCTGCAGGATGATTTCCTGATCCCGGCTGCCACCATGAACCCGGTTATTTTTGCGGGTGATAAAGAAGGGCAAAACACCAAAACCCAGTGGCTGGAACAGAAAAATATCAAAGTGTTCTACGGCGATTCAGATAACGACATCACCGCCGCGCATGACGCAGGAGCCAGAGGGATCAGGGTATTACGCGCCTCTAACTCAACCTATCGACCGCTGCCGATGGCCGGGAAATTTGGCGAAGAGGTGATCGTCAACTCGGAGTATTAAGTACCCGGCAGCGAATTTGACTCTTTTTTAATCAAATCTCGCTGCTTCGGGTTTTACCTTTCGTCTTCTTGCTGCACACTTAGAAAGATTCATCTTTCATCACGGAGCAGCACATGTGGTACCAACAGACCCTGACCTTAAGCGCTAAATCACGCGGATTTCACCTGGTGACGGATGAAGTCATCGGGCAACTCCGCGATCTGTCGCGCATCAGAACGGGTTTGCTGCATCTGCTGCTTCAGCACACGTCCGCCTCTCTCACGCTTAATGAAAATTGCGATCCCACCGTCCGGTCCGACATGGAGCACCATTTTCTGAAGAGCGTCCCGGACAACGCGCCTTATGAGCATGACTATGAGGGGGCCGACGACATGCCTTCGCATATTAAATCTTCTTTGCTGGGCGTATCGTTGATGCTGCCGGTTCACAATGGACGGCTGGTATTGGGAACGTGGCAGGGGATCTGGCTGGGAGAGCATCGCATTCACGGTGGTTCGCGTAAAATTATCGCCACGCTACAAGGGGAATAAAGATGACAATTTCGGAGATACTTCAGTACTGCATGAGCAAGCCGGGCGCGGAGCAAAGCGTCCACAGCGACTGGAAAGCCACGCAGATTAAGGTGGGTGATGTGCTGTTTGCGATGGTAAAAGAGGTGGAAGGCCGTCCGGCGGCGTCACTGAAAACCAGCCCGGAGCTGGCCGATTTATTGCGTCAGCAGCACGATGATGTCAGGCCAAGCAAGCATCTGAATAAAGCGCACTGGAGCACTGTGTATCTCGACGGTTCCATTCCCGGGTCGCAAATTTATTACCTGGTGGACGCGTCCTATCAGCAGGCGGTTGAGCTGCTGCCGGAAACGACCCGACAGCAGCTCTCCGTGTGACGATTACAGCAACGGTTTAAGGAAGCGTGCGGTGTGCGAGGCTTCGCACTCTGCAACGGTCTCTGGCGTGCCGGAGACGAGAATTTCACCGCCGCCGCTGCCGCCTTCCGGGCCGAGATCGACAATCCAGTCCGCGGTTTTAATCACGTCCAGGTTGTGCTCAATCACCACGATAGTGTTGCCCTGATCGCGCAACTGATGCAGCACCTCGAGCAGCTGCTGGATGTCGGCAAAGTGCAGACCGGTAGTCGGTTCATCAAGAATGTACAGCGTCTGACCGGTGCCGCGTTTTGACAGCTCACGCGCCAGCTTCACGCGCTGCGCTTCACCACCGGAAAGCGTTGTCGCCGACTGCCCCAGACGAATGTAGGTCAGGCCCACGTCCATCAGCGTTTGCAGCTTTCGCGCCAGCGCAGGGACGGCGTCAAAGAACTCGCGCGCCTCTTCGATGGTCATGTCCAGCACTTCGTGAATGGTCTTGCCTTTGTACTTAATCTCCAGCGTTTCGCGGTTATAGCGCTTGCCTTTGCACTGATCGCACGGCACGTAGATATCCGGCAGGAAGTGCATCTCAACCTTGATCACGCCGTCGCCCTGGCACGCTTCACAGCGACCGCCGCGCACGTTAAAGCTGAAACGTCCTGGCGTATACCCGCGCGAACGTGATTCCGGTACGCCGGCAAAGAGTTCACGTACGGGCGTAAAGACGCCAGTATAGGTCGCCGGGTTAGAGCGCGGCGTACGGCCAATCGGGCTCTGGTCGATGTCGATAACCTTATCGAAATGCTCCAGCCCCTGAATGTCGCGGTACGGCGCAGGCTCGGCCAGCGTCGCGCCGTTCAGCGCCGTCTGCGCAATCGGGAACAGCGTATCGTTGATCAGCGTCGATTTACCGGAACCGGACACGCCGGTGATACAGGTAAACAGGCCAACCGGCAGCGTCAGGGTGACGTCTTTCAGGTTGTTACCGCGTGCGCCGGTCAGCTTCAGCACTTTTTCCGGATCTGCCGCTACGCGTTGTTTTGGCACTTCAATTTTGCGCTTGCCGCTCATGAACTGGCCAGTCAGCGACTCGGGCACCGCCATAATGTCTTTCAGCGTCCCTTCAGCAACGACCTGGCCGCCGTGCACGCCAGCGCCTGGGCCGATGTCGATGACGTGATCAGCCGCGCGGATCGCATCTTCGTCGTGCTCGACCACGATGACCGTGTTGCCGAGATTGCGCAGGTGAACCAGCGTGCCGAGCAGACGCTCGTTGTCGCGCTGGTGCAGGCCGATGGACGGCTCATCCAGCACGTACATCACGCCTACCAGACCTGCGCCAATCTGGCTCGCCAGACGGATACGCTGGGCTTCACCGCCGGAGAGCGTTTCTGCCGAGCGGGAAAGCGTCAGGTAGTTCAGGCCGACGTTCACGAGGAACTTCAGGCGATCGCCAATCTCTTTCAGCACTTTTTCGGCAATTTTCGCACGCTGGCCGGAGAGCTTCAGGTTGTTGAAGAAGTCCATCGCGTGGCCGATGCTCATGTCTGAGATGGTCGGCAGCGCCGTGTTTTCAACAAACACGTGGCGTGCTTCGCGACGCAGACGCGTGCCCTCACAGGTGGCGCAGGAGCGGTTGCTGATGAACTTCGCCAGCTCTTCACGTACCGCGCTGGATTCGGTCTCTTTGTAGCGGCGCTCCATATTGTGCAGCACCCCTTCGAACGGGTGGCGACGCACGGAGGTATCGCCGCGATCGTTCATGTACTTGAACTCGATGTTCTCTTTACCGGAACCGAACAGGATCACTTTGTGCACGTTCGGGCTCAGGCTGGCCCACGGCGCTTCAACGTCGAACTTGTAGTGCTCTGCCAGCGATTTCAGCATCTGGAAGTAGTAGAAGTTACGCTTGTCCCAGCCGCGAATGGCACCGCCCGCCAGCGACAGCTCCGGGTTTTGGATCACGCGGTCCGGGTCGAAATATTGTTGAACGCCCAGGCCGTCACACGTCGGGCAGGCACCGGCCGGGTTGTTGAAGGAGAACAGACGCGGTTCCAGCTCGCGCATGCTGTAACCGCAAATCGGGCAGGCAAAGTTGGCGGAGAAGAGTAGCTCTTCCGCTTTCGGGTCGTCCATGTCGGAGACCACGGCCGTGCCGCCAGAGAGTTCCAGCGCCGTTTCAAAGGACTCCGCGAGACGCGTGGCGAGATCGTCACGCACCTTAAAGCGATCAATGACCACTTCGATGGTGTGCTTCTTCTGCAGTTCCAGCTTTGGCGGATCCGACAGGTCACACACTTCGCCGTCGATACGGGCGCGGATATAACCCTGGCTTGCCAGGTTTTCCAGCGTTTTGGTGTGCTCGCCCTTACGCTCTTTAATGATTGGTGCCAGCAGCATCAGGCGTTTGCCTTCCGGCTGCGACAGCACGTTATCCACCATCTGGCTCACGGTCTGGGCCGCCAGCGGGACGTCGTGGTCCGGGCAGCGCGGCTCGCCTACGCGGGCATACAGCAGACGCAGGTAGTCGTGAATTTCGGTAATGGTACCGACCGTTGAACGCGGGTTATGCGAGGTGGACTTCTGCTCAATAGAGATAGCAGGGGACAACCCTTCAATATGGTCGACATCCGGTTTTTCCATCAGCGACAGGAACTGACGCGCGTACGCGGAGAGTGATTCAACGTAACGACGCTGTCCTTCGGCATACAAAGTGTCGAAAGCCAGTGAGGATTTGCCAGACCCCGAAAGCCCGGTCACGACGATGAGTTTGTCGCGAGGGATTATGAGGTTGATATTCTTGAGATTGTGGGTGCGGGCGCCCCGAACTTCGATCTTATCCATTCACCTTTCCCGGTTGGAACACGGATTGCCTGATTTGTTTGAAGGACAAACGGCTGTCAGAAACGGCTAATTATGACACAATTTAACCTGTTTGAATATACAGTATTGGAATGCATTTTCTGATTGGCTGTGTAACAATGTCGAGTTCGCGAGAGATTTCTGAACCAACTACGCAACTATGCAAATTGCCGCGTGGAAATGGTACACTCGCGCGTTTACACTATTAAGAAACGTATTCAGGAGACACGAACATGGCCAGCAGAGGCGTAAACAAGGTGATTCTCGTCGGTAATCTGGGCCAGGACCCGGAAGTACGCTACATGCCGAGTGGTGGCGCAGTTGCCAACATTACGCTGGCTACTTCCGAATCCTGGCGTGATAAAGCGACCGGTGAGATGAAAGAGCAGACCGAATGGCACCGCGTTGTGCTGTTTGGCAAACTGGCCGAAGTGGCCGGTGAGTATCTGCGTAAAGGTTCTCAGGTCTATATCGAAGGCCAGCTGCGTACCCGCAAATGGACCGATCAGTCCGGCGCTGAGAAGTACACCACGGAAGTCGTGGTGAACGTGGGTGGCACCATGCAGATGCTGGGTGGCCGTCAGGGCGGTGGCGCACCGGCAGGTGGCGGACAGAGCCAGCAGCAGGGCGGTTGGGGTCAGCCTCAGCAGCCGCAGGGCGGCAACCAGTTCAGCGGCGGCGCGCAGTCTCGTCCGCAGCAGCAGTCTGCTCCGGCCCCGTCTAACGAACCGCCAATGGATTTCGACGACGACATTCCGTTCTGATTTTCTTCAGCGATGATGAAAAGCCCTGCTGTCGCAGGGCTTCTTGTATTACCAGGTGGTTGATAATTACATTCATAACGGTAAATGTTGTCTGAATAATATCGTCCGCGAGGTGCTATGCCACAACAACTCTTTGATCCTGCTGACGTCCAGAAAACATTCTCAATGCTGACAGTGGACAACCATAATACGACGTTGCTGAATGAAATTTCCCTTCGTGCATCCGTCGATGATGAGCTGAGCTTTGGCCCATTTCCTCCAGGCTATCATTTTGTCAGGGCTGAAAATCGTATTGCTGGTATTCCTAACAAGCATTTTGAACTGGCTTTAGTTAATGAAATCACCAGCGAGATTGTTTACTACAATCGCGTGATTTATCAGAAAGATGCCTTCTTAAATTACATGCCGGTGACGCAAATCCTGATATGGCGATCGCCTAAACCGTCGCATCGTGGCGTATTGCGCGACCTGCCTGGAAAAGTGTTTTCCCAATATTTACTGGAAAAATACAACGTCATTATCACTGACCGTCATCAAACGCGTGACGGTATGAGCTTCTGGCAGTCTCGGCTGTACGACGCTATCGCCAGCGGTCATCATTTGTATGCCTACGACATGATCACCTGTGAAATCAGGCCGATTAAGAAGGACAGCGATATTGGCAACCAGATTGACTGGCTATGGGGTGATGAAGAACACCACCAGAACCGCCTGGCGATCATCAGTAAATTCCCGCTGCCTGCGGTGGATTGATGCCCTGAAAAATAAAAAAGCCTCTTAAAAGAGGCTATTAAAACATGGTTATAAAACGACCATCAGGTAATCACCATCGGCCAGTCTGGCGGCGTGTGGCTCATGGCTTCCACCATCACCACTTTTATATTTTCCCAAACGGCAGCGATATCCACCAGGGTAATACCAAGCAGGCCCGTTGCAAACCAGCAGGCTGCGCCCAGCCCCAGCAGGGTGCTGATCACCGCAAGGCCAGCGTAGTCAGATTTACGAAACTGAATGTTCAGCGTGCTGGCTAAAAACATCAAAACCGCACTTAACAATGGCCAGCGAAGGAGAACCATGCTGGTGGTAATGGTCGCCATAAACCCATCCTCGACAAAACAGACGAACTGAAATGAAACAATGTTTCTCGTTACACAAGATGTGTGAACTATATCACATTTGCTGTTTTATTCGCCAGTCTCACGGCGTGGAAAAATGGGCGATTTATCACCATGGAGAATATATCTCTGTCAGCGAGGCTGATACCTCAACGCAACGCCTGCCTGGGCAAGTGCGGCGAGAGCGTGGCTCGGGCAAGAGACATGTCTGGTCAGCCATTTTACTGGCGAAGTGAAGCGTTATTTTTACGCCCGTCATAAAAATATGCTGATTGCGTTTGATTATTAATAAATCAAACGACAAAGCAGAGGGGAAAAATTATCACGAAATTTCATGTTCATCTTGTTCTTTTTTCATGCGGCCAGAATTTTGGTTTAATCAACGATCCGCTGTTGTGCTATCTAAAACCACCCGCCTGTACTGGATAATTATTTTCCTTAATTGAAACGGAACGAATACTTTCAGTTTAGCTTACGGGAAAATATTATCGTCATAAGCAATTTTAAGATTTTTAATACTAAAAGTCGGTTGCTAACTTCGCATGATTCATGCAACGTAATCATCTGTTTATCAAAGCATCCGGCCTTCATTACTACAGGCGTACAACATGCAGGGATATAGGGCGGGAAATGAATCGTAGCGCGCGGCGCAAGATGCTCAGGGTGGTAGGGATCATCATGGTAGTTATGCTACCGGTGATGCTTGCGCTATGGTTTGCCCAGCTCAGAGCCGTGTCGGAAACAAGCGCCCAACTACGCACATTTGCTGGACTTGCGTTAGACAAAACAGAACTTGTCATTCAACAGGTTGATTTAGCACGCGATGGCGCTGAAAAATATCAGGGTAAACTGTGTACACCTGAGCATCGGCAATATATGTTGAATGTGGTTCGTGGTCGTCTTTTCGTCGCCGATTTAATTTATGCACAAGGCCAACGTTTTCTTTGTTCAACGGTTTTTACCCCCGACCAGCCCTACCTGATTTCTGTCGCCAATTACAAACGTAAACCCGACATTGCCATCTATTATTATCGCGATACGCCATTTTTTACTGGCTATAAAATGACATATATGCAGCGCGGAAATTATGTTGTGGTGGTCAATCCGCTTTCTTACAGTGAAGTGATGTCAGCCGATCATTCTCTGTCGTGGGGGGTGTACGACACGGTAACTAATGCATTCTTTTCCGTCAGCCAGCAGGCCAATATTACATTATTGAATGCGCTAATCCGGGATAAGGAATCGACATTTCAAAAAGATGACCGTTTTTATACCATCGTTAAATCCGATAAACGTCCTATCGCGGCCATCGTTTCCACATCGAATACACGCTTTTATGAAACGCTTTATCATCAGGCCACACTGACGCTGCCGCTGGGGATGATCTGCAGCATTATTATTCTGCTGGTGTGGTCACGCACCCACCGTGAACTCAACTCCCCAGGCCGTTTGCTGCACCGTGCGCTGAATAAGCGCCAGCTTTGCGTCCATTATCAGCCAATTATTGATATTAAAAATAATCGGTGCGTGGGGGCAGAAGCGTTACTGCGCTGGCCTGGCTTTAACGGACAGGTGATGAGTCCGGTGGAATTTATCCCGCTGGCGGAAAAAGAGGGCATGAGCGAACGTATTACGGATTACGTCGTCGAAGAGGTGTTCAGCGATCTGGGGCATTTCCTGGCGACGCATCCCGATCTCTATATTTCCATTAACCTGTCGGCGACTGATTTCCACTCTTCGCGCCTGATTGCGATGATCTCAGACAAGGCCAGACACTATGCCGTGCGCGCGCAGCAGATAAAGATTGAAGTGACGGAACGCGGGTTTATCGATGTTCCTAAAACCACGCCCGTTATTCAGGCTTTCCGTCAGGCGGGCTATGAAGTGGCCATCGATGATTTCGGGACCGGCTACTCCAACCTGCATAACCTTTATTCGCTGAACGTCGATATCCTGAAAATCGATAAATCCTTTATCGATACCTTAACCACCAACAGCACCAGCCACCTGATTGCCGAGCACATCATCGAGATGGCGCAAAGTTTGCGTCTTAAAACGATTGCGGAAGGTGTGGAAACGGCAGAGCAGGTCAGCTGGCTGTTGAAGCGTGGCGTGCAGTATTGTCAGGGATGGCACTTCGCGAAAGCGATGCCGCCCCAGGAATTTATGGCCTGGCAGCAGCAACCTTTGCACTGATACACATTAATTCAACTGGTGGCGGTAATCGCTCGGCGTGCGGTCAAATTCACGGCGAAACACGCGGGAAAAGGTTTGTTGCGAGACATAACCCAGATCCATTGCGATATCAAAAATAGGCCGCTGCGTCGAACGTAGCGCCTGCGCTGCCAGCAGCAGTCTGCGCTGGCGAATGTACTCACCCAGCGTCTGATGCATGACGGTGCGGAACATTCTCTGTAAATACCATTTCGAATAGCCCGATTTTTTAGCGACCACATCAATGTTCAACGGTTGGTCGATATGTTCATCAATCCATTCAATAAGCGTCTGAATAATTTGCTGATGCGACATAAGGTTGCCCCTCTGTAGATACATCTATCCTGGTGGATTCGTCGTTTTCTCTGCGGGGGAGTATAATTCCTCAAGTTAACTTGAGGTAAAGAGGTTTTATGGAAAAGAGATTGCCGCGAATTAAAGCGCTCTTAACCCCCGGTGAAGTGGCAAAGCGCAGCGGCGTTGCGGTGTCGGCGCTCCACTTCTATGAAAGCAAAGGGTTAATTAAGAGTATCCGTAATGCCGGAAACCAGCGGCGTTACACCCGCGACGTGCTCCGCTATGTGGCGATTATCAAAATTGCGCAACGAATCGGAATCCCCCTGGCCACCATCGGCGATGCGTTTGGCGTGCTGCCGGAAGGACACACGCTTAGCCCGAAAGAGTGGAAAGAGCTGTCGTCCCAGTGGCGTGAAGAGCTGGACCGACGCATTCACACACTGGTAGTGCTGCGTGACGAACTGGATGGCTGTATTGGCTGTGGGTGTTTATCGCGCAGCGACTGCCCGTTGCGTAACCCCGGCGACAGGCTGGGCGAGCAGGGAACGGGCGCGCGGTTGCTGGAGGAGGATTGAACGTGCATGTAGCCCATTCGCCGGGTGGCGCTTCGCTTACCCGGCCTACCAAACCGTCAAATGTAGGCCGGGTAAGGCGCAGCCGCCACCCGGCAAAACCCCGCATACATAAAGAACTAAAGCGCCACAAAGGGCGCTTTAGTTTTTCCCGGTCTTTGTCTTTCTCTCTATCCCGCTGGTTCACGGGAGGGTTTCCCCCGACATCAGCACCCCTCATGTCGAGCAAGTTGGGGAGGTTCCGGTTTGTGCTGACACTTTAATTCTATGCAAGACCCCGATTTTCGCCAGCGTGGAGGGTTTCTTTTTAGCCAAAATTTTTTCGCGATGTTGTTCGATTTTCTATAGTTAGAAAGTATGAATTACAGGAGACAATCATGCTCACGGTACATCACCTTAACCAGTCACGCTCGCACCGCGTGATCTGGGCGCTGGAAGAACTTGCCCTGCCTTATGAGATTGTTCATTACCAGCGTGAAAAAACCATGCTGGCGCCTGAGTCTCTCAAAAAAGTGCATCCGCTGGGCAAATCACCGGTCATTGAAGACAACGGGCTGATCCTTGCCGAGTCCGGTGCCATTCTGGAGTATCTCCAGGAAACCTACGACGCAGAATCGCACCTTAAACCGCGGGATCCTGCCCACAAGGTGCAATATCGTTTCTGGCTGCACTACGCAGAAGGTTCGCTTATGCCATTGCTGTTAATGAAGCTGGTTTTTAACAGCCTGGGCAAACCCCCCGTGCCGTTTGGGATGCGCACGCTGGGGAAAGCGCTGGGGCAGGGAGTACAAAAAGCTTACCTCAACCGCCAGCTGGAAACCCATGCGCGTTATATCGAATCGCACCTTTCAGAGAACAGTTGGTTTGCCGGTGACACGCTCAGCATGGCCGATATTCAGATGAGTTTCCCGATCTTTGCCCTGCTGGCGCGCGGCGGCGTCGAAAACCTCCCGCATACTCATGCCTGGAAGAAAAAGGTCGAAAATCGCCCCGGCTGGCAAAAAACGCTGGAACAGGGCGGGCCGCTCACTATCCCTGGCGAAGGGTGAAATGTAACTAAATTGCGCATAGACGATAACGTTTGCGCATCGTCTGTTTATTTCTTCATCGTCATAAGTGAATTTTAGCGAAAAACGAGAAAGTTCAGTTGAAAAGGGCGGGGATTAGGCTAGATAATCGTTTGCCTTAATTTGACCACCCGTTTCGTAAGCGCGGAGCTAAACGTTTGCTTTTTTTGTGACGCCCCTTTTGTCGCAAACGCAAGATATGGATTTGACGTTATAGCTGGCAGTGGCGTCTCCACCACGCTTATGGACGTTCTATAAAAACTCTCAGGGGATGTTTTCTATGTCTACGCCATCTGCGCGTACCGGCGGTTCGCTTGACGCCATCTTTAAAATTTCTGCTCGCGGCAGCACCGTGCGCCAGGAAGTCGTTGCGGGTCTGACGACGTTTCTGGCGATGGTGTACTCCGTCATCGTTGTACCGGGCATGTTGGGCAAAGCGGGCTTCCCGCCTGCGGCTGTCTTTGTTGCCACCTGTCTCGTGGCCGGTGTTGGCTCTATCGTGATGGGCCTGTGGGCGAACCTGCCGCTGGCAATCGGCTGTGCCATCTCTCTGACCGCGTTCACCGCGTTCAGCCTGGTGCTGGGTCAGCACATCAGCGTGCCCGTTGCGCTCGGTGCCGTGTTCCTGATGGGCGTGCTGTTTACCGTGATTTCCGCAACCGGCATCCGTAGCTGGATTTTGCGCAACCTGCCGCAGGGCGTGGCGCACGGTACGGGTATCGGTATCGGCCTGTTCCTGCTGCTGATCGCCGCGAACGGCGTGGGCCTGGTGATCAAGAACCCGCTGGACGGCCTGCCGGTGGCGCTGGGTCACTTCGCCAGCTTCCCGGTGATCATGTCCCTGATTGGTCTGGCGGTGATTATCGGTCTGGAAAAACTGAAAGTGCCGGGCGGCATTCTGCTGACTATTATTGGCGTTTCTATTGTTGGCCTGATCTTCGACCCGACCGTGCACTTCTCCGGTATCTTCGCCATGCCGTCCCTGAGCGATGACAAAGGCAACTCCCTGATTGGCAGCCTGGATATTGTCGGCGCGCTGAACCCGGTGATCCTGCCAAGCGTGCTGGCGCTGGTGATGACAGCCGTGTTTGACGCGACCGGTACCATTCGCGCGGTGGCCGGTCAGGCAAACCTGCTGGATAAAGACGGTCAGATTATCGACGGTGGCAAAGCGCTGACGACCGACTCCCTGAGCAGCGTTTTCTCTGGTCTGGTGGGCGCGGCGCCTGCGGCGGTGTACATCGAGTCCGCAGCGGGTACGGCAGCAGGCGGTAAAACCGGTCTGACGGCAATCACCGTCGGCGTGCTGTTCCTGCTGATCCTGTTCCTCTCTCCGCTCTCTTATCTGGTCCCGGCTTATGCGACCGCACCTGCGCTGATGTACGTCGGCCTGCTGATGCTGAGCAACGTGGCGAAAATCGATTTTGCGGACTTCGTGGACGCGATGTCCGGCCTGATCACCGCAGTCTTTATCGTGCTGACCTGCAACATCGTGACCGGCATTATGATCGGTTTCGCTTCGCTGGTGATTGGTCGTCTGGTCTCGGGTGAATGGCGCAAGCTGAATATCGGCACTGTCGTTATCGCTATCGCACTGGTGGCGTTCTACGCGGGCGGCTGGGCAATCTAAGTTATCCATTGATGCGAAAACGGGTGGCTCAGGCCGCCCGTTTTTATTTTCAGGACTCATCCCGTTGCCTTTTGCGTTACTCTGGAGAAGATAGAATAAAAGGCACGACGCCTTAGGTTTGGCTTATAAGCAACACAGCAAACAGGGAACGCATGGAAATCTTCTTCACAATACTCATCATGACCCTTGTGGTCTCGCTATCCGGGGTGGTTACACGCGTACTACCCTTTCAAATTCCCCTGCCATTAATGCAAATTGCCATCGGTGCGCTGCTGGCGTGGCCGACGTTTGGCCTGCACGTTGAGTTCGATCCGGAACTGTTCCTCGTGCTGTTTATCCCGCCGCTGCTGTTTGCCGATGGCTGGAAAACGCCCACGCGCGAATTCCTCGAACACGGGCGAGAGATCTTCGGTCTGGCGCTGGCGCTGGTGGTCGTTACCGTGGTCGGGATTGGTTTCCTGATCTACTGGATGGTGCCGGGCATTCCGTTAATCCCTGCCTTTGCGCTGGCCGCCGTGCTGTCGCCAACCGATGCCGTGGCGCTTTCCGGCATTGTGGGCGAAGGCCGTATTCCGAAGAAAATCATGGGCATTTTGCAGGGCGAGGCGCTGATGAACGACGCCTCCGGCCTGGTGGCCCTGAAGTTTGCCGTGGCGGTAGCCATGGGCACCATGGTCTTTACCGTTGGCGGTGCGACTCTGGAGTTCTTTAAGGTGGCGATTGGCGGCATTCTGGCTGGCTTCGTGGTGAGCTGGCTGTACGGTCGCTCCTTGCGCTTCCTCAGCCGCTGGGGCGGTGATGAACCTGCAACGCAAATCGTTCTGCTGTTCCTGCTGCCGTTTGCTTCCTACCTGATTGCTGAACACATCGGCGTGTCGGGCATTCTGGCGGCGGTGGCGGCAGGGATGACCATCACCCGCTCCGGCGTGATGCGCCGTGCGCCGCTGGCGATGCGCCTGCGCGCCAACAGCACCTGGGCGATGCTCGAATTCGTGTTTAACGGCATGGTATTTCTGCTGTTGGGCCTGCAGTTGCCCGGCATTCTGGAGACCTCGCTGGTGGCGGCTGAGGCCGATCCGAACGTTGAAACCTGGCTGCTGTTCACCGATATCGTGCTGATCTACATGGCGCTGATGCTGGTGCGTTTTGGCTGGCTGTGGACGATGAAGAAGTTCAGCGTGCGCTTCCTGACCAAAAAGCCGATGGAGTTCGGTTCATGGTCAACGCGTGAGCTGCTGATTGCCTCGTTTGCGGGCGTGCGCGGGGCGATCACCCTTGCTGGTGTGCTCTCTATTCCACTGCTGTTACCGACGGGAGATGTTTTCCCGGCACGCTACGAGCTGGTATTCCTGGCGGCAGGCGTCATTCTGTTCTCGCTGTTTGTCGGCGTGATTATGCTGCCGATTTTACTCCAGCATATTGATGTCGGTGATTCGACCCAGCAGCATAAAGAAGAACGTATTGCGCGGGCGGCTACCGCTGAAGTGGCAATTGTCGCCATCCAGAAAATGGAAGAACGCCTGGCCGCGGATGCGGAAGAGAACATCGATAATCAGCTGCTGACGGAAGTGAGTTCCCGCGTGATTGGTAACTTGCGTCGTCGGGCCGACGGGCGTAACGACGTGGAAAGCTCGCTGCAGGAGGAGAACCTGGAGCGCCGGTTCCGCCTGGCGGCGCTGCGCTCAGAGCGTGCCGAGCTTTATCACCTGCGCGCCACGCGGCAGATCAGCAACGAAACGCTGCAAAAGCTGCTGCACGATCTGGACCTGCTGGAAGCGCTGTTGATAGAGAATCAGTAGCGCTGTTTTTGCCCGGTGGCGCTGCGCTTACCGGGCCTACGTGCTCGATCGGTTCCCTCTCCCTGTGGAAGAGGGTTAGGGTGAGGGGATCCAAAACCCCTCACAACACTGCAACCACGCCTGCGCGCTGTGCGACAGATACACCCCTTCTCGCCAGATCATCCCTAGCTGCCAGTGCAGGTCGCTCTCCAGCGGGATCCAGCGTAGCGTGTTTTTATCCAGCCGCTCGCAGATAGGCTGCGGCAGAATGGCAATCCCCACGCCTGCCTGTACCATCGCCGCCAGGAAATCCCACTGGCCGCTGCGTACCGCGATGCGGGGCTTGACGTTGTGTTGATTAAACAGCGCCATCAGCTGGCGGCTGAGGGCGAAATCTTCGTTGTAAATCAGCAGAGGGTGCTCGCCGAGCAGTTCGGGCTTCACCGAGTCTATCTTCAGCCATTCACCGGAGCGGGGCACCAGCACGCACAGCGGGTGGCTAAAGAGCGGCAGCGTCGCCAGTCCGCTCTCCTCCTCAACGGGAAGGGCGGTCATCGCCACGTCCAAATCGCCGTTGGTGACCGCCTGCTGAACGGTTAAGCCGCCAAATTCTGAAATTTTCAGCTCAACGCCGGGATAACGCTGGCGGAACAGGCTAATCGGCCCGGCCATCATCATCCCCACCATCGGTGGAATGCCGAGGCGCAGCACCCCTTTCGTCAGGTGGTTGATGTCGCCCAGCTCCGCCTCCAGCTGGCGGAACTCAGCCAGAATCGCCAGCCCGCGCTCGAACACCACGCGTCCGGTGTCGGTCAGCAACAGCTTGCGCCCGTCGCGGATCAGCAGAGTACAGTTCAGCTCGTCTTCGAGGTTTTTCAGCATCTTGCTGATGGTAGGCTGGGTAACGAACAACTTCTCCGCTGCGCGGGTAAAACTTTGCTGGCGAACCACTTCGACAAAATAGCGCAGCGTTCTTATGTCCATGATTATTCCTCGAAACTATACCTTCGATGATTTTAATTCATTTCAGTCCACACCGTGCGGTCTCTATACTGGCGCCTCGTCTCATTTTTGAGGAAACCCTCCATGGCCGTGGCGTTAAGCCGTGTTACGCCTGCCGTTGTGCAACGACTCCAGGTACCGGTTCAGGTACTGCTCTACGCGGGACTGTTTGTTTTCGCTGAATATCTCGTCGGTTGGCTGCATCTGCCGCTGCCTGCGAATCTTGTCGGTATGCTGCTGATGCTGACGCTTATTCTCTGTCGCGTGATCCCCCTTAACTGGGTACGCGCCGGGGCGCGCTGGCTGCTGGCGGAGATGCTGCTGTTCTTTGTCCCTGCCGTAGTAGCGGTAGTGAATTACGCGCAGCTGCTGATGGTCGACGGATGGCGCATCTTTGCGGTCATCGCGTTAAGCACGCTGATGGTGCTGGGGGCGACCGCCTGGGTGGTGGATAAAGTGTATCGCTTTGAAATCAGCAGGCAGAAGCATGACTAACTTTCAGATTAGCGTGCTGTGCCTGGTTGCCACGCTAATTATCTACTTTGCCAATAAGCGACTGTACCGCCGCTTTCACGCCCTGCCGCTAATGCCGCTGGTCTTCACGCCGATCCTGCTGGTACTGATGCTGGTCTTCGGCCATATCTCCTGGCAGAACTACATTGGTGAATCCCACTGGCTGTTGTGGCTGCTTGGCCCGGCGACCATCGCTTTTGCCGTCCCCGTTTACGACAACCTGGCGATTATCAAACGTCACTGGATGTCGCTCAGCGCAGGTGTGATCACCGCCACGGTGGTCGCAGTGTGCAGTTCTGTCTGGCTGGCACGGCTGTTTACCTTGTCCGATGAAATTCAGCGCAGCCTCGCCGTGCGCTCGGTGACCACGCCGTTTGCGCTGGCGGCGGCCAAACCGCTCGGCGGGCAGCCGGATCTGGTGGCGCTGTTTGTGGTGGTGACGGGCGTGTTTGGCATGGCGGTGGGTGATGTGCTGTTCCTGCGGCTTTCCATTCGCGAAGGCATGGCGAAAGGGGCAGGGTTCGGCGCTGCGTCGCACGGCGCGGGAACGGCGCGTTCGTATGAGCTGGGTCAGCAGGAGGGCGTGGTTGCGAGCCTGGTGATGATGCTGTCGGGCGTGGTAATGGTGCTGATTGCGCCGCTGGTGGCGTGGGCGATGTTTTAAGCTCCCCGGCCAGAATGACCGGGGAGAAAGGCTTAGTGCGCGCGGCCCTGCTCGACGCCGAGACCGGTTTGTGAGCGGATAAACTGGGCGCGGAATTTCTCACGCTCCAGGTTACCCTCCGGCGAATTGTCGGTGGCCGAGAAGAACCAGATCCCGATAAACGCCACGGCAATGGAGAACAGCGCCGGGTATTCATACGGGAAGATGGCGCTTGCGTGACCGAGGATCTGCACCCAGATGGTTGGACCGAGAACCATCAGGATCACCGCCGTCAGCAGACCCAGCCAGCCGCCAATCATCGCCCCACGGGTGGTCAGTTTTGACCAGTACATGGAGAGCAGGATGATCGGGAAGTTGCAGCTTGCGGCAATCGAGAAGGCCAGCCCCACCATAAAGGCGATGTTCTGTTTCTCGAACAGGATGCCCAGCAGAATGGCGACCACGCCCAGCACCAGTACGGTGATTTTAGAGACTTTGAGCTCATCACGTTCGCTTGCCCCTTTACGGATCACGTTGGCGTAGAGGTCATGCGACACCGCAGACGCGCCTGCCAGCGTCAGCCCTGCAACCACCGCGAGGATGGTGGCGAAGGCCACGGCGGAGATAAAGCCGAGGAACAGGTTACCGCCAACCGCGTCGGCCAGGTGCACCGCCGCCATGTTGTTACCGCCAATCAACGCGCCCGCCGCGTCTTTAAACGCCGGGTTCGCCCCCACCAGCATGATCGCGCCAAAGCCGATGATAAAGGTCAGAATGTAGAAGTAACCCATAAAGCCGGTGGCATAGAAGACGCTTTTACGTGCTTCACGCGCATCGCTCACGGTAAAGAAGCGCATCAGGATATGCGGCAGACCCGCGGTGCCGAACATCAGGCCGAGACCGAGAGAGAGCGCGGATATCGGATCTTTCACCAGCCCGCCCGGGCTCATGATCGCTTCCCCTTTCGGGTGGACCGCCATCGCTTCGGTAAACAGGTTATTGAAGCTGAAGCCGACGTGTTTCATCACCATAAAGGCCATAAAGCTGGCGCCGAACAGCAGCAGGACGGCTTTGATGATCTGCACCCAGGTCGTCGCCAGCATGCCGCCAAACAGGACGTACATCACCATCAGCACGCCGACCAGCACCACCGCGACGTGGTAGTTCAGGCCAAACAGCAGTTCGATAAGCTTGCCCGCGCCCACCATCTGGGCAATCAGATACAGCGCCACCACCACCAGCGAGCCGCAGGCGGAGAGGGTGCGAATCGGCCCCTGCTTCAGGCGATAGGATGCCACGTCAGCGAAGGTGTAACGGCCCAGGTTGCGCAAGCGTTCGGCAATCAGGAACAGAATGATCGGCCAGCCGACGAGGAAGCCGAGGGAGTAGATCAAACCGTCATAGCCGGAGGTGTACACCAGCGCAGAAATCCCAAGGAACGAGGCTGCGGACATAAAGTCACCCGCAATCGCCAGCCCGTTCTGGAAACCGGTAATGTTGCCGCCTGCGGTGTAATAATCATTACGGGAGCGCACGCGTTTCGACGCCCAGTAGGTGATGTACAGCGTCAGCAGGACGAAAATCAGGAACATCACAATCGCCTGCCAGTTAGTTGGCTGGCGCTGTACTTCGCCGGTAATGGCATCCGCCGCGCTGGCGGCAAAGGGAAGTGTGGCGGCTAGCGCCGTCAGGACTCGCTTCATGACGCTTTTACCTCTTGCAGTACCGCTTTATTAAGACGATCGAATTCACCGTTCGCGCGCCAGACGTAAACGCCGGTCAGCACAAATGAAATGACAATCACGCCAATGCCGATGGGAATACCGCGCGTCACGCTGGTACCCGCGTGCAGCGGGGTGCCCAGCCAGTGCGGGGCAAAGGCGATCAGCATAATAAAGCCGACGTAGATAATCAGCATGATGATGGATAGTAAGAAGGCAAACCGTTGCCGTTTATCGACGAGCTCCCTGTAGTGCGCACTATTCTCTATCTGCTGATAAATATCGTTATTCATCACAGAAATCTCCAGAGGTAAGGTTGGTTTGTTTTATCCCCTCTCCCCTATGGGGAGAGGGTTAGGGTGAGGGGAGGAAGGTGCGGTCTGATGCCCTCACCCCGGCCCTCTCCCACGGGGAGAGGGAGAAAAAATCATGAAGGCATTGCGATGGCCTGCTTCTCTTCGAGCAGTTTGTCCACCACGCCAGGATCCGCGAGCGTTGAGGTATCACCGAGATTGCTGGTGTCCCCGGCCGCGATTTTGCGCAAGATACGACGCATGATTTTGCCGGAGCGGGTTTTCGGCAGCGAATCAGTCCAGTGCAGCACGTCCGGCGTGGCAAGCGGGCCAATCTCTTTACGGACCCAGTTGCGCACTTCGGTGTACAGCTCTGGCGACGGTTCTTCCCCGTGGTTCAGGGTGACGTACGCGTAAATCGCCTGGCCTTTGATGTTGTGCGGAATCCCCACCACGGCGGCTTCGGCAATCTTCGGATGCGACACGAGGGCTGATTCAATCTCAGCCGTGCCCAGACGGTGGCCGGAGACGTTCAGCACGTCGTCCACGCGTCCGGTTATCCAGTAATAGCCATCTTCGTCACGACGCGCGCCGTCGCCGCTGAAGTACATGTTTTTAAAGGTCGAGAAGTAGGTCTGCTCGAAGCGCTCGTGGTCGCCGAACAGAGTTCGCGCCTGACCCGGCCAGGAGTCTGTGATCACCAGGTTGCCCTCGGTGGCCCCTTCCTGCGGATTGCCTTCGTTATCCACCAGCGCAGGCTGCACGCCGAAGAACGGACGGGTTGCGGAACCCGCTTTCAGCTGGGTGGCGCCCGGCATCGGGGTGATCATAAAACCGCCGGTTTCGGTCTGCCACCAGGTGTCCATCACCGGGCATTTCTCGTTGCCGATTTTCTTCCAGTACCACTCCCAGGCTTCCGGGTTGATGGGCTCACCCACGGAACCGAGGATGCGCAATGATGAGCGGTCGGTGCCCTCGATGGCTTTGTCGCCTTCCGCCATTAACGCACGGATCGCCGTTGGCGCGGTGTAGAGAATGTTGACCTGGTGCTTGTCGACCACCTGACACATGCGCGC
Organism: Enterobacter sp. ENT02; assembly: GCF_019219165.1. Lineage (NCBI taxonomy): Bacteria > Pseudomonadati > Pseudomonadota > Gammaproteobacteria > Enterobacterales > Enterobacteriaceae > Enterobacter > Enterobacter sp. ENT02. The sequence goes on along the minus strand of NZ_JAHUWD010000011.1, from coordinate 36,478 downwards.
CGGGGTCGGCCAGTTCGGGACGCCTTCAAACATCAGCGTCGTTGCGCCGCAGGCCAGCGGGCCGTACAGCAGGTAGCTATGGCCGGTGACCCAGCCCACGTCGGCGGTACACCAGTAGATGTCGCCCGGATGGTAGTCGAAGACGTATTTGAAGGTGGTGGCCGCATAGACCAGATAGCCGCCGGTGGTGTGCAGCACACCTTTCGGTTTGCCGGTTGAGCCGGAGGTATAAAGGATGAACAGCGGGTCTTCCGCATTCATCTCTTCCGGCTGATGCTGGTCACTCGCTTTTTCAATCAGGTCGCTCCACCAGAGGTCGCGCCCTTCATTCCAGTCGATCTTGCCGCCGGTACGCTTGAGCACGATGACGTTGCTGATGGTTTTCACATTGGGGTTTTTCAGCGCTTCGTCGACGTTTTTCTTCAGGGGGATACCGCGACCGGCGCGCACGCCTTCGTCAGCGGTGATCACCAGCTTCGAGTTAGAGTCAACGATACGCCCGGCAACCGCCTCCGGTGAGAAGCCGCCGAAGATAACGGAGTGGATCGCACCGATGCGCGCGCAGGCCAGCATGGCAACCGCCGCTTCCGGTACCATCGGCATATAAATAGCAACAACGTCGCCTTTTTTAATACCCTGTTCCAGCAATACGTTGGCGAAGCGGCAGACATCGCGATGGAGTTCGTTATAGGTGATATGTTTACTCTGCGAGGCATCATCGCCTTCCCAGATAATGGCCGTTTCGTTGCCGCGCTCGGCGAGGTGGCGGTCAAGGCAGTTCGCTGCCAGGTTGAGCGTGCCGTCTTCATACCATTTAATGGAGACGTTACCCGGTGCAAAGGAGGTGTTCTTCACCTTCTGATACGGTTTGATCCAGTCAAGGATATGGCCTTGCTCACCCCAGAAGAGGTCAGGGCTGGAGATGGATTGCTGATACTTCTCGTGGTACTGCTCCGGGTTTATCAGGCAACGGTCCGCAATATTTGCGGGAATGTCGTGTTTATGGATTTGGCTCATGGCTTTTTTTCTCCGTGTAAGATGTTAATAATATGTCGCAAAAACGTTAATTGTAGGGGCTTTACAAGCTTTGTTTAGTATTTGGGCGGCAGATCACGCATTGTTTGAATAGGCTGAAAAATGAGCGAATGAAACTTTGAAGGGAAATAATTTACGCTAACGATTATTCACATTTATGTTTAAAAAAGCTTTTTTATAACAAAAGGTTATTTATTAGAATTAGGACAAACTCCCGTCATCCCCGCTTTTTCGAGTGAAATGCGTCGTTCTTTAAGGCTTGCGCAACAGGCCGCGCAAATGATACTCATACGCCGCGTTAAAAAATCCCATAAACCAACGCAACACAATTCATACCCTTTCAGTATGTCCCCATATTCATGCAGTTTGAGTGAATAAGGCGCTTCATTGAGGAAGTCAGTTTCTATGAAAAACGTTAAAGTCAGCCTTGCCTGGCAGATCTTAATCGCCCTTGTGCTGGGCATCTTGCTGGGCAGTTACCTGCATTATCATAGCGACAGCCGCGAATGGCTGATTGCGAACCTGCTTTCACCTGCAGGGGATATCTTTATTCATCTGATTAAGATGATTGTGGTACCGATTGTGATCTCGACGCTGGTGGTCGGTATTGCGGGTGTCGGTGATGCGAAGCAGTTAGGCCGCATCGGTGCGAAGACCATTCTTTATTTCGAAGTGATCACTACGGTTGCGATTATCCTCGGTATTACGCTGGCGAACGTGTTCCAGCCAGGTTCCGGGATCGATATGTCGCAGCTGGCGACGGTGGATATTTCGAAATATCAAAGCACGACCGCTGACGTCCAGAGCCACGCGCACGGCCTGATGGGTACTATTCTTTCGCTGGTGCCGACCAACATCGTGGCATCAATGGCGAAGGGCGAGATGCTGCCGATCATCTTCTTCTCTGTGCTGTTTGGTCTGGGGCTTTCTTCCCTGCCGGCGACGCACCGTGAGCCGCTGGTCACCGTGTTCCGTTCTATCTCTGAAACCATGTTTAAAGTGACCCACATGGTGATGCGTTACGCGCCGGTCGGGGTGTTCGCGCTTATTGCCGTCACCGTGGCGAACTTCGGTTTTGCCTCCCTGTGGCCGCTGGCGAAGCTGGTGATCCTGGTGCACTTCGCCATCCTGTTCTTCGCGCTGGTGGTGCTGGGCATTGTGGCGCGCCTGTGCGGGCTGAGCATCTGGATCTTGATCCGTATCCTGAAGGATGAATTGATTCTGGCGTACTCCACGGCAAGCTCTGAGAGCGTGCTGCCGCGTATCATTGAGAAGATGGAAGCCTACGGCGCGCCTGCCTCTATTACCAGCTTCGTGGTACCGACCGGCTACTCCTTTAACCTGGACGGTTCAACGTTGTACCAGAGTATCGCCGCTATCTTTATTGCGCAGCTGTACGGCATTGACCTGTCGCTGTGGCAGGAGATCGTGCTGGTGCTGACGCTGATGGTGACGTCCAAAGGTATTGCAGGCGTTCCGGGCGTCTCCTTCGTGGTGCTGCTGGCAACGCTTGGCAGCGTCGGTATTCCGCTGGAAGGTCTGGCGTTTATCGCCGGTGTTGACCGTATCCTCGACATGGCGCGTACCGCGCTGAACGTGGTGGGGAATGCCCTGGCGGTGCTGGTTATCGCCAAGTGGGAACACAAATTCGACCGCAAAAAAGCGCTGGCGTATGAACGTGAGGTGCTGGGTCGTTTTGATAAGACGGCTGACCAGTAACATCCTAAGCCCGGTGGCGCTGCGCTTACCGGGTCTACGGGTTTTGTAGGCCGGGTAAGGCGAAGCCGCCACCCGGCACGTTATTCTCCGCTTAACGCATCAAACTCTTCACATCCCGTATCAAATCCTTCCGTACAGCTCAGGTTCAACCAGTAGAGCGCTTTCTGTTTATTTGGCTTGATAAAGCCTTTCTCGCCCTGCTGGAACAGCATCCCAGCCCAGTATTCTGCGTAGCCCGTACGTGAAAGAGACGAACTGCGCTTAAACCACGCAGCTGCCTGAGCGTCATCCTGCACCACTTCCACGCCGTTGGCATAAATCAGCCCCAGCAGCAGTTGCGCATCAACCGCGGAGTCGTTGTCGATATCCTCGGTAGCCGTTTGCAGCAGTTTGATCGCCTGCGGATAGTCAGTTTTCCCCGCCTGGGTGTTCACCAGCACGCGCGCCAGCATGATTGCACCACGCTTGCTGCCCGCGATGGTTGCCTGCTGCGCCAGCGCCTTAGCTTGCGCATAATTTCCCTGGGTAAAGAGGATTTGCGAGAGCAGCCCCATGGCGTCAACATCGCCACCTTTTGCGGATTTCTCGGCCCACAGTGCCGCTTGCTTGCTGTCGCCGGAGCTAAAGTACGTATCGGCCAAATAATACTGGGCACGGGCGTCACCCGCTTCAGCCTGTTCCTTGTACTGGCTGCCAATCTCATCGGCACGAACAAGCGATGTAAAAAGTAACAACAACAGAAAAATAGGTTTCATGGGTTCTTATCATCTGGGTACATGCCGCGCAGTATAATCGCGGCGACAGAAGAAAAAAATGGGTGCATTAAGACCTCAGCATCCTACAAGCCGGGCGGAATCGTCGTTCCGCCCGCAGAGGTTAGCCTGCGTTGCAGGCTAATTTCGCCGCCACCTCCTGATGCTCACTCTTTATTGAAAACTCGCAGAGCCTGCCGCGAGTAATAAAGGTAAAGATCACTATCGTCAGGCAAATAATAAAGACGATGCCTAACGCAGTTTTTAATGGCGTCATGCCTTTTACTCCTTGTGTAAAAAAGAATAAGAGGCTACTCTCAACTTGTTGGGAGTTGAGGGAGTAGCCTCGGGTAAATGAAAATTTCCCGGGGCTTCCTACTTTCTGTCCCTCAACAATGCTCAAGACAGAAAGTCTTAAGCACCCGCCGCACATCTTATCCCTCTGAATTAAAATGCAAAGATGTAATTCTTTTTCGCACGAATTACATTATTTCTGCGAGCCGCTTTCCAGAATAATAATTGATATTTTTAATGGGTTAAGCGGAAATAAAAAGGGAGTGAATATCTCACTCCCTTTATTCATCGTTTAATTAACGGCATCAACCCATTGCGCTTTCGCGCAGTCGGGCTTTCAGCTTGTTATATTCGTCGATCACATACTGTTCCGCAGCGTGCTGATCCGCAATCGGCTCCACGTTTACGGCGCAGTATTTATACTCCGGCGTTTTGGTTATCGGGCTTAAGTTCTCCGTCACCAGCTCGTTGCAGGCGCCAATCCACCACTGGTAGGTCATATAGACCGTGCCTTTATTCGGACGGTCGCTGACCTGCGCACGGGTGATGATGCGGCCCTTACGCGAGTTCACCCACACCAGCGCTTCATCCTCAATGCCGAGGCGCTCCGCGTCGGCGGTGTTGATTTGTGCGTATCCCGGTTCGTCCGCCAGCGCCGCCAGCGCGGCGCAGTTTCCGGTCATCGAACGGCAGGAGTAGTGGCCCACTTCACGCACGGTGGAGAGCACCATCGGATACTCATCGGTGAGCTTATCGATTGGCGCGACCCAGTCGCAGGTGAAGAACTGCGCCAGCCCGTTCGGGGTGTCGAATTTCTCTTTGAAGAGGTACGACGTTCCCTGGTCGGCTTCGGACTCATCGCGACACGGCCACTGGATGTAGCCCAGCTCACCCATTTTTTCATAGGTTGCCCCATAAAAATCCGGACACAGACTGCGCAACTCGTCCCAGATCTCCTGAGTGTTGTTGTAGTGCATCGGGTAGCCCATGCGGGTGGCAATTTCACTGATAATCTGCCAGTCGGTTTTCAGATCCCACTTCGGCTCGACCGCCTTAAAGAAGCGCTGGAAGCCGCGGTCTGCCGCCGTGTAGACGCCCTCATGCTCGCCCCAGGAGGTCGACGGTAAAATCACATCCGCCGCCGCCGCGGTTTTGGTCATAAAGATATCCTGGACAATCACCAGCTCCAGATCCTCAAACCCTTTACGCACCGCAGACAGCTCGGCGTCGGTCTGGAGCGGATCTTCACCCATGATGTAGGCCGCACGCACTTCGCCGTGCGCCGCGCGGTGCGGCAGCTCGCTGATGCGATACCCGGTATGTTCCGGCAGGCTATCCACGCCCCAGGCCTTCGCGAATTTCTCGCGATTTTCCGGGAACTTGACGTACTGATAGCCCGGATAGGTGTCCGGCAGCGCGCCCATATCACAGGCACCCTGGACGTTATTCTGACCGCGCACCGGGTTCACGCCGACGTGCGCCTTGCCCAGATTGCCCGTCAGCATCGCGAGGCTGGTCAGGGAACGCACGGTTTCCACGCCCTGGTAGAACTGGGTGACGCCCATGCCCCACAGAATGGCCGCGGTTTTCGCTGCCGCGTACATGCGTGCCGCCTGGCGGATCTCCTGCGCGCTGACGCCGGTTATCGTTTCAACCGACTCTGGCGTATAGCCTTCGACAATTTTCCTATACTCTTCAAAGCCTTCCGTACGGCTTGCGACAAACGTCTGGTCGTATAGGTTCTCCTCAATAATGACGTGCCCCATTGCGTTCAGCAGCGCGATGTTCGAGCCGTTTTTTAACGCGATGTGCATATCCGCAATGCGCGCGGTTTCAATTTTGCGCGGATCGCAGACGATGATTTTCGCCCCATTCTGTTTAGCGCGAATAACGTGGTTCGCGACGATAGGGTGAGAATCCGCCGGGTTATAGCCGAAAATAAACACGAGATCGGTATTATCTATCTCGTTGATGGCATTACTCATTGCGCCGTTACCGACCGACTGGTGCAGACCTGCAACCGATGGGCCGTGTCAGACGCGAGCGCAGCAGTCGACGTTATTGGTACCAATAACGGCGCGCGCGAATTTTTGCATCACATAGTTGGTTTCATTCCCCGTCCCGCGTGAGGAGCCGGTGGTCTGAATCGCATCCGGGCCATACTTGGCCTTGATGGCGCTGAGGCGCGTGGCGACGTAATCGAGCGCCTCGCTCCAGGTGACGGCTTCCAGCTTGCCGCCGCGCTCGCGGCGGATCATAGGGGTTTTCAGGCGCGGGGTGAGGATTTGGGTATCGTTAATAAAATCCCAGCCGTAGTAACCTTTCAGGCACAGCGTGCCCTGGTTGGTTTTCCCCTGTGCGGCCTCTGCCCGGACGATTTTGCCGTTATCGACCACCAGGTGGATCTTGCAACCTGAGGCACAATAAGGGCAAACCGTGACGACTTTTTTCATCAGTCTGCTCCAGTTAATCGAATCTTTCGCACCCACTATGCAGCTTTTATGCCATGTTTTTAATGTGGGTATATTCAGACTGTACGGCTGATATGCGCGCAAAACCCTGACGAAAAACAGGCAATCGTCAAAATTGACGTGTCGAAAGGGTTACGGATGTGACATGGGTTGAAATTCCGTCACGTAAAAAACAATTTGGCTGGAGCCGACGGCAGAATGGTTCACACTTAACATAATCCCCTGACGGAAGCATACGATGAAACCGGCGATTCTGGTGGTTGATGACGATACGGCAGTGTGTGAATTGCTGCAGGACGTGCTCAGCGAGCACGTCTTTACCGTGCTCGTCTGCCATAGCGGACAGGACGCGCTGAACCGGGTACATCAGGAACCGGGTATCGCACTCGTGCTGCTGGACATGATGCTGCCGGATATCAACGGCCTGCAGGTATTACTCCAGTTGCAAAAGCAGCGGCCAGAACTACCGGTGGTCATGTTGACGGGGCTGGGCAGTGAATCAGACGTGGTCGTGGGTCTGGAGATGGGCGCCGACGATTACATTGGCAAACCGTTTAACCCGCGCGTGGTAGTTGCCCGCGTGAAAGCGGTACTGCGCCGGACGGGCGTGCTGGCAGCAGAAGCCCCCGCGCCGCGTGCGGCGGGCGTTGCTTTCAACGGCTGGACGCTGGATACCACCCGCTGCGAGCTGAGCGATCCGCAGCGTAACACCGTCCCTTTAACGCAGGGGGAGTACGGCCTGCTGCTGGCGCTCACGCAAAATGCCCGCCGGGTACTCAGCCGCGAGCAGCTGCTTGAACTCACCCACAGTGAAAGTACCGAGGTGTTCGACCGTACGATTGACGTGCTGATCATGCGCCTGCGCCGGAAGATCGAGGCTAACCCGCATCAGCCAGCGCTCATCAAAACCATCCGTGGGTTAGGTTACGTGTTTGCCACCGATGTATCCCATAGCGAGAAAGCGGCCTAGGTATTCTCTTTGATAAACAGCTGCAGCTCCTCCAGCGTTTTCGCGCCGTCAATTGCGTTGGCGGCCAGCAGGCTTGCCCGCGCGCAGGCGTGCGCCAGATAAATACTCTCGGTAAGCGACAGCGATTCATGGCAGCCGTATAAGAACCCCGCGCAAAACGCATCGCCCGCACCGACGCTGTCGATAATCTCCTCCTGCTCCAGCATCCACGACGGGATCCAGCGGCCTTGCTCACCCCGCGCTTCCCCCCATGCTCCTTCCGGGCAGTGGATCACCACCCGCTGACGAACGCCTGCCGCCAGCAGCTGCGCGGCGGCTTCAGCAATATGGGCTGTGTTCAGCGCGTCGCTGCCGTCGCGCATCTCCAGCCCGCTAAACTCCCCGGCTTCCAGCTCGTTAATAACCAGATAATCAAGATGGCGCAGGGCAGGGAGCACCAGCGGCTGGTAGCGCGGGTCGCCCTTGCGGGACACCAGGTCGAGCGAGGTTTCATACCCCTGGTCGCGCATCTGCGCCAGCAGCCGCGCGCTGCGGGTGCCGAACTCGTCATCGGGCATATCCAGGCTGTCGAGCAGTAGCAGGTAGCCGAGATGGAAGATCTTCATCGATTCGTCTAAGCGATCGAAGGCGGGAAGATCCAGCAGGCGGTTGGCGCCCGGCGAGTGGAAGAAGGTGCGCTGTCCGCTGGGATCGGTCATGACCTGCGACATGGAGGTCGGGGCAAAGGTGGTGCGCTGCACGCGCTGGCGGTTGACGTGGTACTGGTCGAGCATCGCCAGAATGTAATCCCCGTCGCCGTCTTCGCCAATCAGCCCTACCGCCTGTAGCGGCAGGCCAACGTGCATTTTCGCCAGCGTCAGCAGCACGTTGAGCGGCGCGCCGCCGGTTGAGCGTTCGCTGTGGGTGATTTCCGCCAGCCAGCCGCGCTCCGGCCACTGCACGATCTGGTGGACGTGATCCACCAGCATATTGCCTGCGGCGATGATGCCTTTGCGTTCCATTATGCCTGCCCCGCGCTGCCGAAGATGCGCATCTGTTCGGCGACCGTATCCGTTATTGCCTCTTCTATCCCCAGCAGCAGCTCGGCAAATTCATCGTACAGCGGCTGGCGGTTTGCCATGCGCTGCTCAACGGCGGCAAGCGCGGCCTGCGACATGCCGGTATAAAAGTTGATTTTATGAATGCCCAGCTCGATGGCGCGGCGGAAGTCGGCATCGCTAATCCCTGAGCCGCCGTGTAAAACCAGCGGCAGCCCCGTCTGCTGGCGAATGGCGTCCAGGCGTGGGAAATCGAGTTTCGGCTCGCCTTTGTATTTGCCGTGCGCGTTGCCGATAGCAACCGCCAGCGCGTCAATGCCGGTTGAATCGACAAATTCGCGCGCCAGCTGCGGGTCGGTAAAGAACGCTTCGTCCGCATGCCCATAAAGCGCGCCGCCTTCATCACCACCGACCGCGCCCAGTTCCGCCTCCACCGACACGCCCACCGCGTGGCACATCTTTACCACTTCCCGCGTCTGGCGAATGTTTTCCTCGTAGCTTAGCGTCGAACCGTCGAACATCACCGAGCTGAACCCTAAGCGCAGGGCGCGTACGACGGCTTCAAAATGCAGCCCGTGGTCGAGGTTAAGCACCACGGGAATGTCGTGACGAGCGGCTTCGAACTTAACCGCCTCGACAAGAGAATCCAGAGACACGTACTTAAAATGCACTTCGGCGATGTTGATGATAAACGGCGAGCGTTCCTGCTTCGCGGCGGCGAACAGCGCGCGCAGGAAGTGGGAGTCGAGCACGTTGAACGCGCCCAGCGCGTAGCGATGTTTCCGGGCGTGCTCAAGACCGTCGGCAAGAGAAATCAATGGCATCATTCACTCCTTATATCCGAAACAGGTTGTACTCGTTGCACAGCACCAACACTGCCGGTTCGTCTTCTTCGATGTTGTTATAGCGGGCAACGGGCTGCAAAAAGTGGTTATCGTGCTCGTCGTCGTTTACCGATGACACTTCGCCGACCAGCACGTCTCCGAAGCCGCGTTCGCCCCAGAAACTGTGGTACAGACCGGGCGTCAGGCAGATGCTTTCCCCGGGCAGCAGGCGCAGCTGGCTGCCGGGCGCGTGGGTCTGACGGCAGCCGTCTATCGTGACGGTCACATCCGTGTTTTCGGTTTCTTCATGCGCGCCCGCATTCCATAACTCAATAATAAGATTCCCGCCGCCCCGGTTGATGATGTCTTCTCGCTTGCGCCAGTGAAAATGCATCGGCGTGACCTGGCCGTCGCGCACGTGCATGATTTTTTCGGCATAGCCTTTTTCATAAGGCACACCGTTGGGCGAGCCGTTGCGCAGGGTAAACAGCGTTAACCCCTGTGCGGCAAAGCTGTTGCTGCCGAACGCCGTCACGTCCCAGCCGAGCTTGAGATCGAACACTTCCTGCCATGCGGCCTGGTCAAGCTGCTGCCATTTTGTGGGTGGAAAGCTGGCAAAAGGCGGGAGATGCACGTCGTGCATGGAAAAGAACTGTCGCGTGTGGCCGAGAATTTCATTGATGTCGGAGCGTTTCATGGGGACTCCTTGAGTTTTATGCCACCCCCTCACCCCGGCCCTCTCCCCGTGGGAGAGGGTTAGGGTGAGGGCATCAGGCCGCAACGAGGTTACTTAACCGTCCACCCCTTATAGGTCCCGACGTTCTTTTTATCGATCATCGTCACCGGGATCAGCACAGGCGCTTTCGGCGCAGGTTTGCCCTGTAGAATGTCATAGCCGATCTCCACCGCTTTTGCTGCCATCACCTGCGGATCCTGCGCTGGGGTCGCCACAAACAGGGAGTTTTCGCGCTTCAGTGCTTCCTCACCGTCCGGGGAACCATCCACGCCGACGATAAAGAACTCGTTGCGCTGCGCCTGTTTCGCCGCCAGATCGGCACCGATCGCGGTCGGATCGTTAATGGCGAATACGCCGTCGATCTTCGGATTGGCCGCCAGCAAAGAGGTCATGACCTCCAGACCGCCTTCACGGCTGCCCTTGGCGTTCTGGTTATCCGAGAGCACCTTGATATCCGGATGTTTTTTGAATTCTGTCTGGCAACCTTCCACGCGGTTCTGCACCGCAGAGACCGGTGGCCCGTTGATGATCACCACATTGCCTTTGCCTTTCAGGCGGTCGGTAATGTACTTACAGGCCATTTCGCCCGCCTGGGTGTTATCGGAGGTGATGGTCGCATCAGCCCCTTCCGCCGCCACGTCAACCGCAACGACCACGATCCCGGCGTCCTTCGCGCGCTTCACCGCCGGGCCAATCCCTTTGGAATCCGCAGCATTGAGAATGATCATGTCCACCTTCGCGGCGATGAAGTTATCGATCTGCGCCACCTGCTGGCCCAGATCGTAACCGCTGGAAACCAGCGTCACCTTGACGTTATCGCCAGCCAGCTTGCGCGCTTCCAGCTCGGCACCTTTGGTGATCTGCACGAAGAACGGGTTAGCCAGGTCGCCCACCGTCACGCCGATGGACTTCAGATCTTTCGCCTGCGCAAATGGTGTTGCGGCAAGCAGTGCGCCAGCACAGAGCGCGGTCACTAAGGGTTTCAAACGCATATGGTTTTCCTCGAAGCTGTAGGGTGTTGTTGTTATGCACTTTGATGGTGTCGGGTACGGTATTTGTCGATCAGCACCGCTATGATGATCACCGCCCCTTTGATCACCAGCTGCCAGAAGTAGGAGACGCCCATTAGCGTCATGCCGTTGTTGAGGGTGGCGATGATCAATGCACCCACCAGCGTGCCGGTGATCGTGCCGATCCCGCCGACGAAGCTGGTCCCGCCGAGGATCACTGCCGCAATCGCGTCAAGCTCATAACCCATACCGAGGTTGCCGTTGGCGCTGTAGAGGCGCGAGGCGCTCATCACCCCGCCAAGCCCGGAGAGTAGGCCGCTCATGCCGTAAACAAACAGCAGCACCAGCCAGACCTTGATGCCGGTCAGGCGCGCCGCCTGCATGTTGCCGCCCACCGCGTAGATGTGGACGCCCAGCGTGGTGCGGCGCAGGATGAACCAGCAAATAGCAATGACCGCCAGGGCGATCACCACCAGCCACGGAATCGGGCCGAGGTAGTTATTGCCGATCCACTCGAAGCTGATGTTGGAGTTAATCACCGTCGTGCCGTCCGCCAGCAGGTAGGCCGCCCCGCGCAGCGCCGTATAGGTCCCGAGCGTCACGATAAAGGGCGGCAGTCCGGCAAAGGCCACCAGCGCGCCGTTGAACAGGCCCAACACCATGCCGAGCATCAGCGCGGCCGGAATGGAGAGCATCGCAAATTCAGGAATAAGCGAGACCACCATCGCTGCAACCGCCGTAGTACCCAGAATCGAGCCCACGGAGAGGTCAATCCCGCCGGTTAAAATGATGAAGGTCATTCCCGCCGCCAGCACGATGTTGATCGACGCCTGGCGGGTAATATTGAGCAGGTTGCTCTCGGTGAAGAAGTTAGGGGCGATAAAGCCAAATACCGCCACAATCAGGATAAGAATCGGCAGGATACCGACCGTTTGCATCAGATCGCTCATCAGCATTTTTTTTGCGGAGGCGGATTTCGCCACCTGCTGCGGATGGGTAGGAGTTGTCATGATTGCACCGCCTGATGATGAGTGTCGTTCACGCCGGTTGCCAGCGTCATAATGTTTTCCTGAGAGATGTCGCGCCCGTGCAGTTCACCCGCGATGCTGCCTTCGCGCATCACGTACACCCGGTCGCTCATGCCCACCACTTCCGGCAGCTCGCTGGAGATCATCAAAATCGCCACTCCTTTGCGCGCCATCTGGTTCATGATGCGGTAGATCTCGCTTTTCGCGCCGACGTCCACGCCGCGCGTGGGTTCGTCCAGAATCAGAATGCGCGGGCCGATGGCCACCCATCGAGAGATCAGCAGCTTTTGCTGGTTGCCGCCGGAGAGCCCGCCCGCGCGCACCTGAGAATGCGGCACGCGGATGTTGAGCAGGGCAATGGCGTCATCGGAAATGGACTGGGCTTTTTTGCGGTTTAGCATGCCGAAGGTGGCGTCGCGCTCCAGCGTCGCCATGGTGATGTTTTCCTGGGCCGCCAGCTCCAGAAACAGCCCCTGCTCCTTGCGGTTTTCGGTGAGAAAACCGATGCCGTTATCAATGGCCGCTCGCGGGGAGTGGATCACCACCGGCTCGCCGTCCACCTCAATCATGCCGCCCGTGGCTTTGCGCACGCCGAAGATGAGCTGCGCCAGTTCGGAGCGTCCGGCCCCGACCAGGCCCGCCAGCCCGACGATTTCACCGGAACGCACCTGCAGGCTGCAGGGAAGCACTTTTTTGCCGTCAGTCAGGTGATGCACGTTGAGACGCGGGCTGCCTAACGGGATGTCGCGCTCTTTGTTGAACAGGTCGCTCAACGGGCGGCCTACCATCATGCGCACCAGCTCTGAGGCATTCAGCTTGTCGCGCGTCAGGCTGCCGACGTACTGCCCGTCGCGCAGGACGCTGACGCGGTCAGAGAGTTCATACACTTCCGCCATGCGGTGGCTGATGTAAATAATCGCCATCCCTTCGTCGCGCAGGCGCAAAATCAGTTCAAACAGGCGGTGCGTTTCCCGTGAGGAGAGGGCGGCGGTGGGTTCGTCCATCACCAGAATGCGGCTGTTGCGGTGCAGCGCACGGGCGATTTCCACCTGCTGCTGCTCGGCGATGGTCAGCTTCATCACCAGGTCGGTGGCGCTGAACTGCGCGCCGAGACGGTCAATCACCGCCTGCGCCTGGGCGGCCATCTCTTTGCGCTGCACCATCCCGCCGCGCGACAGCTCGCTGCCGAGAAAGATATTTTCGGCAACGGTCAAATTGGGCGCGAGCTGCATCTCCTGATAAATCAGGGTAATGCCTGCGGCCAGCGCATCTTTTGGGCCTTTGATATGAAAAGGTTGGCCGTCGATCAGGATTTCGCCGCTGGTGGCGGTATAGGCTCCCGCGAGGATTTTCATCAGCGTGCTTTTTCCCGCGCCGTTTTCTCCCATCAGCGCGTGGATCTCACCGGGGAAAACCGTCAAATCCACACCCTTGAGCGCGTGGAAATTACCAAACGTCTTGGCAATATTGCGCATCTCTAAAACCGGGGTTCTGCTCATGGCGGATCTCCTGCGAATGTCGATATCTGCACTTCATCACAGGTGCGTAAATGCAAAATGTCAGAAGCTGTTCATATTTGTCATAGTTATGAATAGCTAATCGCCGTCACATTTCTCTTTTCCCTTTCCCTGTGAGAGAGGGCCAGGGTGAGGGGACACCAAATCGCAGAGGAGCCCAAATCCATGCCATCACGCCCCCCGTTTTTTGCCAGCGCCCGCGGACGCCTGCTGATTTTCAATCTGCTGGTGGTCGCCGTTACGCTGATGGTGAGCGGCGTGGCGGTACTCGGCTTTCGTCACGCCAGCCAGATCCAGGAGCAGGTGCAGCAGCAAACGCTGGATGACATGACCGGCAGCATGAACCTGGCCCGTGATACCGCTAACGTGGCGACGGCGGCGGTGCGGCTCTCCCAGGTCGTCGGGGCGCTGGAGTACAAAGGCGAAGCCGAGCGGCTGAAGCAGACCCAGATGGCGCTGCGCCACTCGCTGGAGCAGCTTGCGGAAGCGCCTCTGGCGCAGCAGGAACCGGCGCTGGTGGCGCGCATTATTCAAAGAAGTAATGAATTACAGCAGAGCGTGACGGAGATGCTTGAGCGCGGGCAGCGACGCCATCTGGAGCGTAACGCGCTGCTCAGCTCGCTATATCAAAGCCAGAGCTATCTGCGGCATCTGCAGGACATCAACCGCCGCTACAGCAGCAACGTACCGGACGTGCAGCAGCTGATGGAAATGGACAGGCTGATCGCTGCCGCCATCGACACCCCTTCGCCGCGGGCGACCGTTCAGCAGCTTGACGCCGTAACGGCAACCCTTCCCCGACGCGCCATCCAGCCTGTCGTGAACAGGGTTCTGCCTGATTTTAACGTCGAGCTGCATAAACTCGCCCCTCTGTCGAAGCAGCTGGAAGAGAGCGATCTGGCGATCAGCTGGTATATGTTCCACATCAAGGCGCTGGTGGCGATCCTCAACAGCGACATCAATCAGTACGTAGAACAGGTGGCGAACGCCTCCACGCTTCGTACCGCTCAGAGCCATCAGGAGCTGCGCTCGATCAGCGTGTTTATCAGCATTTTCGCCGTGCTGGCGCTAATCATCACCGGTTGCGCCTGCTGGTATATCTACCGCAATCTGGGCTCTAACCTGACGGCTATCTCCAGAGCGATGTCGCGCCTTGCGCACGGCGAGCAGGATGTTTCGGTGCCTGCGCTGCAGCGGCGCGATGAGCTGGGCGAGCTGGCGCGCGCGTTTAACGTTTTTGCCCGCAACACCGCCTCGCTTGAGCACACCACGCGCCTGCTGAAAGAGAAAACCACGCAAATGGAGATTGACCGCATCGAGCGTCAGGGGCTGGAAGAGGCGCTGCTGCACAGCCAGAAGATGAAGGCGGTCGGGCAGCTGACTGGCGGGCTGGCGCATGATTTTAACAACCTGCTGGCGGTGATCATCGGCAGCCTTGAGCTCACCGACACCGAATCAAAAGACGCGCCGCGCATTACCCGGGCGCTGAAGGCGGCCGAACGCGGCGCGCTGCTGACCCAGCGCCTGCTGGCGTTTTCCCGCAAGCAATCCCTGACGCCGCATGGGGTAGAGATGCTGCCGCTGCTGGAGAACCTCCGGGAACTGATGCGTCACTCACTGCCTGCAACCCTGAACCTGGAGATTGAAGCACAAACCCCGGCGTGGCCCGCGTGGATAGACGTCAGCCAGCTTGAAAACGCCATTATCAACCTGGTGATGAATGCGCGTGATGCGATGGAAGGGCAAAGCGGGGTGATAAAAATTCGCACCTGGAACCAGCGCGTGACCCGCAGCGACGGACGCAGGCAGGACATGGTGGCGCTGGAGGTCATTGACCACGGCAGCGGCATGTCGCAGGAGGTGAAATCCCGGGTCTTTGAACCGTTCTTCACCACCAAGCAGACCGGAAGCGGGAGCGGGTTAGGCCTGTCGATGGTCTATGGATTTGTGCGTCAGTCCGGCGGTCGCGTGGAGATTGAAAGCGCGCCGGGACAGGGCACCACCGTGCGGCTTCACCTTCCGCGATCGACGCTTCCCGCCGCTTCCGAGGATGAAGCGCTCTCAACCACCGCTACCGTTGAGAATGAGCGGCTGGTACTGGTGCTGGAGGACGAAGCCGATGTCCGCCAGACCCTGTGCGAGCAGCTACATCAGCTCGGCTATTTGACGCTCGAAGCGGACAACGGCGAGCAGGCGCTGAACATGCTGGCGGCGTCACCGGATATTGGCATGTTTATCAGCGACCTGATGTTGCCGGGAAGCCTGAGCGGCGCTGAGGTGATAAACCAGGTGCGCAGCCAGTATCCGCAGCTTCCGGTTCTGCTGATCAGCGGTCAGGATTTGCGACCAACGCATAATCCGCAGCTGCCCGACGTTCAGTTACTGCGTAAGCCGTTTACACGTATGCAGCTGGCACAGGCGCTGCGGAAGGTCATGGTAATTTGAGATTCCTCCGCTACCCCGGTTCCCCGCCGTTCATTATCGTAAGGCCAGTTCACCTGCGAGTCTGACCTTATGAAACGTTACTCAACTGCTCTGTTATTTGGTCTGCTGTCACTCACCAGCCAGCTGGCTCATGCCGATATTGTTGATGATGCTATTGGCAACATTCAACAGGCGATAAACGATGCTTATAACCCCAGCAGCAGTCGCAGCAGCGATGACGACGACGATCGTTACGATCGCAGCCGCCAGACCGACAGCCGCCAGTACGACGATCGCCGTCGGCAGCTTGAGGACAGACGCCAGCGCTTAGATGAGCGCCAGCGCCAGTTGGATGACGATCGCCGTCGGTTAGAAGAAGATGAGCGCAGGTTAGAAGACGATTACGATCGAGGATAAGTGCGGCCTGTTGCCCTCACCCCAACCCTCTCCCACGGGAGAGGGAGAAAACCTAATCCAGCACCAGCACCATCCCGTCATACCCCGCCTCAATCCCCTGCGGCAGCGGGTTATCCATCATCCATACGTCAAACTGATGGCTGATATGCGTCAGGATCACCTGCGGGCAGCCAATGACCTCGTTCAGCACAATCACGGTAGTTAAGTCGCAATGGTTGCGCGGCGTTTCCTCGCGCGGTTCATGGCTGCAGTCAATAATCATCGCCTGCGGCGGGTTGTTGAGCAGGAACTTCACCGTTTTCTCCGGCAGTCCGGCGGTGTCGGAAAGCCAGGCCACCCGGCTGTGGGCCGATTCCAGCAAATATCCGAAGGTCAGTTTCGAATGGTTGAGCGGCAGCGGCGTGACCCGCAGCCCCTGGAGTTCAAACATCACAAACGGCTCCAGCGTGTGGCTGAAATCCAGGATCCCCGGATGTTTAAACAGGTCGTCGCATCCCGCTTCGTCCGGCGGACCGTAAACCGGAATCGTCGCGCCCACCCCCCAGCGCAGGGGGAACAGCCCCTGAACGTGATCCATATGGTAGTGCGTGAGCAAAAACTGCTGAAAGCTGCCCGCGGGCCAGTCGTCCATCAGGTGTGGAATGCCCGCGTCCAGAAGCGTCACCGCATCGTTGAATTTGACCACCGCGCTGCAGGGGCGACGGCGATAGTTGTCCTGCAGGCGCGCCCGGCGGCAGGCCGCGCAGTCGCAACCAAAGACCGGCACCAGCTGGGCGCTACCCGTCCCCGTGAGCGTGATTGTCAGACTCATAACGCACCTCTATAGCGGTTTGGTGAAACGGAAATGGCTCTGCGTATACCCTTCACGCACGTAAAAACGGTGGGCATCAGTGCGCTTTACGCTGGTGGAGAGCTCCGTTAGCTCAGCACCAGCCAGGCGAGCGATCGCTTCCGCCCATGCCAGAAGCTGGCTGCCCACTTTGTGCCCACGCGCCTGCGGCATCACCACCAGCTCCTGGATCTCGCCGATCCAACGCGCATGGTGCAGGTGAAACTGCATGTGCAGACCGATCATGCCGATGACCTGCCCGTCCAATTCGGCAAGCTGGTAGCGCATTTTGTGATCCTGCAGGTTGGCAAGGTAGCCCGCGTGAAACGCCTGATGATCGAATTCTGCCTGCTTAAGTTCGCAGATGAGGGCGTAAACATTCTGCGCATCGTCGGCGGTGGCAGGGCGAAGCTGGCAGTCAGGCATGCTGTTTCTCCTTCTGGCGGATCAGCGTTAAAAAGGTCTCGACTGACTGTAGCAAACTTCCGTCGTTATTGAGGACGTGACAGCCCGACGGGGTGTAGCGCGCCGCACGCTCCAGGCGCTGGTCTATCTCTTTTGCACTTTCGCGGCCACGAGTTTGCAGGCGGTTACGCAAGATCTCCGGCGACACCTCTAAACAGACCGGCAGCAGGGCCGCTTCATATCGGGAACGCGCCTGCGGTAGATGCGCGCGCGAGCCGTTAACCAGCACGTCAAAACCCGCGTGCAGCCAGAGGTCGATTTCGATGCCCACGCCATAGTAAAAGCCGTTGGCGTGCCAGCTCAGCGCCAGCAGATTTTGCCCGGCGCGGGTAAAAAATTCCTGCTCGCTCAGGGCGATATGGTTTTCGCTTCCGGCGTTGGCCGCGCGGGTGATGTACCTGTGCGCGACCAACAGTCGCGCGTGTTCCTGCTGCCGCAGCGCCGACAGCAGGCTGTCTTTCCCGGAGCCGGACGGCCCCATTAACCAGATGAGTCTTCCCATCAGAACACCCTTTTTCCCTGACGCCAGACGTGGTCGATATGAACGTGTTCGCCCTTGCGGTGGGCGAGCACCAGATCCGCGCGTTTACCTTCGGCGATTTCCCCGCGATCGTGAAGATTGAGCGCGGTGGCCGGGTTTTTCGTCACCAGGCGAATCGCCTGCGGCAGCGTAAAGCTGTTGCCTTCGTCATCCGCCACCCGGAACGCCGCATCCAGCAGGCTGGCGGGGTAGTAGTCGGACGAGAGAATATCCAGCAGGCCGAGGGAGGCGAGCCTGCTTGCCGCCACGTTACCGGAGTGCGATCCGCCGCGTACGATGTTAGGCGCGCCCATCAGCACGTTCATGCCGTGCCTGCGTGAGGCTTCCGCCGCTTCGAACGTGGTGGGAAATTCGGCGATCACGCTGCCAAGTTGGTGGGATTCGAGCACGTGATCGTGCGTGGCGTCGTCATGGCTGGCCAGCGCGATGTTGCGGTCACGGCACATGGCGGCAATCTTAAGGCGGTTAGGCTGCGACCACTGTGCCGCAAGTGCCAGCTGCTCTTCCTCGTAGCGCGCCATCTCCGCATCGTTGAGAGAATATTTGCCCTGATAGTATTCGCGATACTTTTCAATGTTGGCGAACTGGCGCTGTCCGGGTGAGTGGTCCATCAGGGAGACCAGCGAGACCGGCTCGCGCCCGACCAGCTTTTCAAACAGCGGCAGGGTAGTGTGATGCGGCAGCTCGCAGCGCAGGTGCAGACGGTGCTCGGCGCGGTTGAGGCCGCGTTTTTGCGTCTCCTCCACGGCGTTGATCATCTTCTCCAGATTCTCCAGGCGATCGCCGCCGTCGCGCACGTCGCCAATGGCCACCGCGTCGAGCACGGTGGTGATGCCGCTGGCGACCATCAGCGCGTCGTGGCTGCTCATCGCCGAATGGGCGGGCCAGTCCACCTTCGGGCGCGGGGTGAAGAATTTGTCCAGATTATCGGTATGCAGTTCAATCAGCCCCGGCAGCAGCCAGCCGCCTTCGCCGTCCATCGCTTCAGGGGTACGGCTCTGGGTTTCGGCAAAGGCGCGAATAACGCCGTCCTGGATCTCGATTGAGCCGCTAACCACTTCATTTTCCAGCACCAGCCTGACGTTATTGATAATCATGCGTTTGTCCCCATCGGGTGCAGTCTGTCTGCGACGCGGCTGCGAACGGTTTCGTCGTGGAAGATCCCGACGATCGCCGCGCCGCGCGCTTTGGCCTGTTCGATCAGCTCAACCACTGCCGCGCTGTTTTTATCGTCGAGCGAGGCGGTGGGTTCATCCAGCAGCAGAATCGGGTAGTCAACGATAAACCCGCGCGCGATGTTAACGCGCTGCTGCTCGCCGCCGGAAAAGGTCGACGGGGCAAGGTGCCACAGGCGCTCCGGCACGTTGAGGCGCGTCAGCAGACTGGCTGCTTTGGCGGCGCAGGCTTCACGCGGTACGCCGAGATCCAGCAGCGGCTGCATCACCACGTCGAGCGCGGAGATCCGCGGGATCACCCGCAGAAACTGGCTGACCCAGCCGATCGTCGTGCGGCGCACGTCCAGCACCTTACGCGCGGGGGCCTGCACCAGGTCGACCCACTCATCGTTGTGACGAATGCGAATGTGGCCTTCGTCCGGCAGGTAGTTGGCGTACAGGGAGCGCAGCAGGGTGGATTTTCCGCTGCCGGAGTGGCCGTGCAGCACTACGCATTCGCCCTTGCTGACCTCTAACGAGGCGTTTTGCAGCACCGGCAGGCGCACGCCGTTTTGCTGGTGGAGCACAAAGGTCTTACTTACGTTTTGTACGTGGATCATGTTGGCCTCGCGATTCGTTTTGCTGGGTGGCGGCTTCGCCTTACCCGGCCTACAAGGTGCGGAGTTCGTTTTGCCGGGTGGCGGCTTCGCCTTACCCGGCCTACAAGGTGCGGTGTTCGTAGGCCGGGTAAGCGCAGCGCCACCCGGCGACAGCGCCCTCAGTTCTGCAATACGGACGACACCAGCAGCTGGGTGTACGGATGGTGCGGATCGTCGAGCACCCGGTCGGTTAGCCCACTTTCCACCACCTGACCCTGCTTCATCACCAGCAGGCGGTCCGCCAGCAGGCGCGCAACGCCTAAATCATGGGTGACAATCACCACCGCCAGGTTCAGTTCCATCACCAGACCGCGCAGCAGGTCGAGCAGGCGGGCCTGCACGGAGACGTCCAGCCCGCCGGTGGGTTCATCCATAAACACCAGCTTCGGGTGGGTGACCAGGTTCCGGGCGATCTGCAGACGCTGCTGCATCCCACCGGAGAAGGTTGTCGGCAGGTCGTCGATGCGCGAGGCGGGGATTTCCACCTCCTCCAGCCAGTGCTGGGCGGTGGCGCGGATGTCGCCGTAATGGCGCGCGCCGGTGGCCATCAGGCGTTCGCCGATGTTGCCTCCCGCAGAGACCTGACGGCGCAGGCCATCCATCGGGTGCTGATGGACCACGCCCCACTCGGTGCGCAGCAGGCGGCGGCGCTCGGCCTCGCTTATGCCGTAGAGGGAGTGTCCCTGATACAGGATCTCACCGTGTTGCGGCGCGAGGCGCGCGGAGATGGACTTCAGCAGCGTCGTTTTGCCGGAGCCGGACTCGCCGACGATCCCCAGCACTTCGCCCGGCCACAGCTCGAACGACACGTCGCTAAAGCCTTTGCCCGGCGCATAAAGGTGAGTCAGGTGATTAACCGAAAGCAGCGGTTTCATTGGCCGTTCGCCTCGCTCTGTTGGCGGCAGTAATCGGTGTCGGAGCAGACAAACATCCGTTTGCCCGTATCGTCCAGCACCACTTCGTCCAGATAGCTGTGTTTGGATCCGCAGATGGCGCACGGTTCGTCCCACTCCTGCACCGTAAACGGGTGATCGTCGAAATCGAGACTTTCCACGCGGGTGTAAGGCGGGACGGCGTAGATGCGTTTCTCGCGCCCGGCGCCGAACAGCTGCAGGGCGGGCATCATGTCCATCTTCGGGTTATCGAATTTCGGGATCGGCGACGGGTCCATCACATAGCGCCCATTCACCTTCACCGGGTAGGCGTAGGTGGTGGCGATATGGCCGAAGCGGGCGATATCCTCATACAGCTTCACCTGCATCACCCCGTACTCTTCCAGCGCGTGCATGGTGCGGGTTTCCGTTTCGCGCGGCTCGATAAAGCGCAGCGGCTCCGGGATCGGCACCTGGAAAATCAAAATCTGATCTTCTGTCAGCGGGGTTTCGGGGATGCGGTGACGGGTCTGGATCAGCGTCGCGTCTTCGGTTTTTTCAGTGGTGTTTACGCCGGTTACGCGCTGGAAGAAGCTGCGGATCGACACGGCGTTGGTGGTGTCGTCGGCGCCCTGGTCGATGACCTTCAGCACGTCAGACTCGCCGATCACGCTGGCGGTGATCTGAATACCGCCCGTGCCCCAGCCGTAGGGCATCGGCATTTCGCGGCCGCCGAACGGCACCTGATAGCCCGGAATGGCCACCGCTTTAAGTATCGCGCGGCGGATCATGCGTTTGGTTTGCTCGTCCAGATAGGCAAAGTTGTAGCCGCTTAAGTTAGCCATTGGCGCGCTCCCGTTGCAGGCGTTTCAGCAGTTCCAGTTCAGCCTGGAAATCGACGTAGTGCGGCAGCTTGAGGTGCGAGACAAAACCGGCGGCCTCAACGTTATCCGCGTGGGCCAGCACGAACTCTTCGTCCTGCGCCGGGCCTGCAATGTGCTCGCCGTAGTCCGGTGCCTGGAGTGCGCGGTCGACCAGCGCCATTGCCATGGCTTTGCGCTCGCCGAGGCCGAACACCAGCCCGTAACCGCGGGTAAAGTGAGGGTCTTCATTTTCGGGCGCGACAAAACCGTTCACCATTTCACATTCGGTCATCAGCAGTTCGCCGACGTTTACCGCAAAACCCAGCTCTTCCGGCACGATTTCGACGTCGATGTAGCCGCTGCGGATCTCGGCCGCAAACGGGTGGTTGCGCCCGTAGCCGCGCTGGGTGGAGTAGGACAGCGCCAGCAGATAGCCTTCGTCGCCGCGCATCAGCTGCTGCAGGCGGGACGAGCGCGAGCACGGGTAAACCGGCGGCGTGCGGGTGATGTCATCCGGCTGCGCGCCAGAATCTTCTTCCGCCTTCGCCAGGCCCTGTTTCGCCAGCAGGCTGAAGACGTGCGGAGATGGTTCTTGTTCGGCGTCAGAGGTGCTGAGCTGCGGTGCTTCGCCGTTCGCCAGCAGGGTAAAATCCAGCAGGCGATGGGTGTAGTCGTAGGTGGGGCCAAGCAACTGGCTGCCGGGAATGTCTTTATAAACGGCAGAAATGCGGCGCTCCAGGCGCATCTGTGACGTGTTGACCGGCTCGCTCACCGCCAGTTTGGCAAGCGTGGTGCGGTAGGCACGCAGCAGGAAGATGGCTTCGACGTTATCGCCGCTGGCCTGCTTCAGGGCCAGCGCCGCCAGCTCGCGGTCGGCGATGCCGCCCTCGGTCATCACGCGGTCGACGGCGAGGTTTAACTGCTGCTCAATCTGGGCGACGCTCAGCTCGGGAAGCCGTTCATCGCCCCGTCGTCTGTGCGCCTGCAGCGCATGGGCGGCGGCGATCGCTTTTTCGCCCCCTTTGACGGCAACGTACATCAGCACACCTCCACGTGGGTGGTCCGCGGGATCGCCAGCAGGCGCTCGCCGCAGGTCAGGATCAGGTCAATGCCCAGCGGGAACGGGTGCGGGCGTTCGGTCAGCTCGTGAATGATGCACTCCGGCAGCTGCGGCGCGACCATGCGTTCTTCGGCAATGCCTGCGCCCGTCAGGCGCAGCATGCGGCCGCCGCTCAGGCTGGAAACCTGCAGGATCAGCGTGGCGCTGGTCTCCGGGGCGACGGCGCTGCCTTCACTCAGGGCGTTAAGCTGTTCATGGCTGATTTGCTCATCGGCCACGGCAAAGATTGCCTGCTGGGGCTGATCAACCAGCGGGGCGCTGGTGTGAAAACGCAGGTTCTGGCTGGCGATATCGTTGGATAATGCGCCTGAAAGCCAAACAGGCGTGTCGTTATCGGCAAGCGTCAGCAGCACGCTGGTGGTCGCCAGGTTCAGCGGCAGCCAGCCCTGTGAAAGCTGGTGCAGCGAGACGATCACGCCCGGCTCGCTCATCGCCTTCAGCAGGCGACGAAAACTGTGTTGGGCATCCTGAACGGCCAGGGTAAAAGCAGGTTGAAGCGTCATGCGTTGTCTCCGCGAACGAGCGTAAAGAAGTCGACCCGGCTGGTGTTCACTTCGGCCTGACGTGCGGCAATGCGCGCGGCGCGGTCGGCTTCCAGCGGGGCAATAAGGGTTTCCATTAACGTCTGGAAATGCGGCTGTTCCTGTAAAAGCGCGTCGATCACCGCGCAGCGCTCGGCGTGGGCTTTGTCGCGCCCCAGCACGTAGCTGTAGCCCAGCGTGCCGCTGTTCAGACGGATTGCTGCACGGGTGAGGGTGGCGTCTCCGGCGAAGAAGCGCTCGCCGGTGCCGCCCATGCGCGCCTGGATTTGTACCAGGCCAATCTCCGGTGCGCGGAGGGTGTCGTAATCAGGTGCCAGGCTAAGGGCGCTCATGCGGGCAGAGAGCGCAGCAGGCTGGCTGTGGGCCAGCACGCGCATCCAGCGCTGTCGGGTGGCGATGTCGAAGTGCATTCAGTGCTCCATGGTGAATTCGATCATGTCGGCGCGGGTCAGGCTGACGGAGTATTCCGTCGCGTTGATCTCGCCGTCACGGTGGTTGAGGGTGCGTACGCAGAGCAGCGGAGCCATGTTGGGAATTTCGAGAACCTTGCTCTCTTTCGCCTGCGCGCGACGGGCGCTGATGCGTGTCTGGGTGCGCTTGAGCGCAATGCCTGTCGCATCCTGAAGAAAATCATGCAGCGAGCCGCTGGAGAAACGCTGGAGCACGGGCCAGAGGGCGAGGTCCGCGAAGTAGTGGTCTATCTGGCATACCGCCACGCCGTTCACCCGGCGCAACGTGCGCAGGTGGATGACGTTATCGCCCTCCTGAATGCCCAGCGCGTCCGCCACGTGGCTGGAGGCCGGGCGCAATACCGAGAGCAGCTTTTCGCTGGTAGGGTGGCTGCCCTGATCCAGCAGGTTCTGGCTAAAGCGCGCCTGGGCGTTTAGCGGGTAGTCGAACGGGCGCATCAGCACCAGCACGCCCACGCCCTGACGGCGCTGGACCCAGCCGCGCTCGACCAGCTGGTCAATGGCGCGGCGCAGGGTGTGGCGGTTCACTTCGTAGCGGTCAGCAAGCTGTTGTTCAGCAGGCAGGTAGTCTCCGCAGCGGTAGTGCGTGCGCAACTCCACTTCGAGCTTTGCCGCAATTTCTTGCCAGCGGGTGGGGTAACTGGTCGGATGTCTGGATAAGTGCATAGAAAACAAAGCCTCGCTTCTCAGATGAAGTGCTTACGCAAACGTTGAGAGAGGAAATCCAGCAGGCTGACGGTGATGATGATGAGCACCATCAGGGCGCAGGTTTGCTGGAACTGGAAACCGCGAATGGCTTCCCACAAAGTGACGCCAATCCCGCCTGCGCCCACCATGCCGACCACGGTGGCGGAGCGGACATTGGACTCAAATCGGTACAGGGAGTAGGAGATCAGCAGCGGCATCACCTGAGGCAGGACGCCGTAAAGGATCTCTTCGATTTTGTTGGCGCCCGTTGCGCGAATGCCTTCTACCGGGCCGGGCTCGATGGCTTCGACCGCTTCTGAGAGCAGCTTGGAGAGTACGCCTGTGGTGTGGATGAACAGCGCCATCACGCCCGCGAACGGACCCAGGCCGACGGCGACCACGAACAGCATGGCGAACACCATTTCGTTAATGGCGCGGCAGGCATCCATCAGGCGACGCATCGGCTGGTATATCCACCACGGCACGATGTTCTCGGCGCTCATCAGGCCAAACGGAATGGAGATAACGACGGCAAGGGCGGTGCCCCAGACAGCGATTTGCAGGGTGATCGCCATTTCGCCAAGGTAGTCCTGCCACTGGCTGAAGTCCGGCGGGAAGAAGTCGGCGGCGAAGGTGACCATGTTGCCGGAATCTTTGAAGAGCAGCAGCGGGTCCATTTCCGCGCCCTTCCAGGAGATAACCAGCACCGCCAGCAGGATGGCCCAGCTGATGAGTGAGAACCAGCTGCGCTTTGGCGGTGGGAGGGTGATGGTTTGCATGTTGGCTCCTTTGGTTTTAGTCCCCTCTCCCTTGAGGGAGAGGGTTAGGGTGAGGGGGAAATGTGCGCGCTGATGCCCTCACCCCGACCCTCTCCCACAGGGAGAGGGAGAAAAGTGTTACTGCACCGCTTTATTCACGCTGGTCATTGCACCGAGCGCGGCAGTCAGGCGGTCGAGATCGTCCAGCTGGGCCTGAATTTCAGAGACTTTGCTGGTCTTCTCGTCTTCCTTAAGGCCTTTGTTGTCCTTCACGCTCTGCATCTGCTTGAACAGCGCCAGCTGGCGAATGGGAACCAGCTGCAGGTCGCTTGACGCGCGGAACGGTGCCCAGCCCAGATGTTCAAGAACCGCTTTCTCTTCCGGCGTTTTGCCGTAGCTCATAAAGAAGTCGTACACCTTCTCCTTGGTGCTTTCGGTGAGGTTTTTACGCCACACGATCGGGTCGCCCGGGATCAGCGGCGATTTCCAGATAACCTTCAGCTCTTTCAGCTTGTCCGGCGCGGAGGTCTTCAGCTTGTCGAGGTTTTCGGTGTTGTTAGTGGCAACGTCCACCTGCTTGTTGGCAACGGCCAGGGCGTTGGTTTCGTGGCTGGCGTTGACGGTGCGCTTGAAGTCGCTGGCGGAGGCGTTGTTTTTGGCGAAGACGTAGTAGCCAGGGACGAGGAAGCCGGAAGTGGAGTTCGGATCGCCATTGCCGAAGGTCAGCTCTTTGCGTTTGGCGAGCATGTCGTTGAGGTTGTTGATCGGGCTGTCTTTGTTCACGATCAGCACGCTCCAGTAGCCCGGGGAGCCATCTGCTGCGACGGTCTGGGCGAAGACCTGTCCGTTCGCGCGGTCTACTGCCTCCATGGCGGAGAGGTTGCCGTACCAGGCGATGTCCACTTTATTAAAGCGCATCCCCTGGATGATGCCCGCGTAGTCCGGGGCGAAGAAGGCGTTCACTTTGATCCCCAGTTTGGTTTCCATATCTTTCAGGAACGGTTCCCACTGGGGTTTCAGGTTCTGCTGTGATTCCGTCGAAATGATGCCAAAGTTCAGCGCTTTTTCCTGCTCCTCGGCGTAGGCCGGGCTTAACAGGGTGCTGATGCTGAACATGCTGGTGAAGGCCAGCGCGGCAACCGTTTTATAGCTCATTTCCATTCCTCGTTATGGGGACGTTAAGCAGCCTGCGCGTTCTCTTCGACGCGATTAATGCTGCGGTAGAGATGGTCAAAACGTTCGTTATCAAACTGATGGCTCGCGCCATCAAAGAACACGTGCCCCTGACGCAGGGCGACGATGCGCTCGCAGTAGCGCAATGCGTAATCCACCTGATGCAGCGTCACCACCACGGTGATGCCGTCGTGCTGGTTAATGTCGCGCAGGGTTTCCATCACAATGCGCGCCGATTCCGGGTCCAGCGAGGCGATGGGTTCATCGGCAAGAATGATTTTTGCTTTCTGCATCAGCGCGCGGGCGATGGCGACGCGCTGTTGTTGTCCACCGGACAGGGTGGAGACGCGCTGGTGGGCAAAATGCGCCATACCGACGCGCGTTAGCGCCTGCAGCGCTTCTTGTTTCTGAGAAGGGGAGAACCAGCGCAGGCAGGTACGCCAGAACGGGGTGCTGCCGAGTGCGCCAATCAGCACGTTCTCCAGCACCGTCAGGCGGTTCACCAGATTGAACTGCTGGAAGATGTAGCCCGTCTGGGCGCGGCTTTTGCGAATATCGCTCGCCAGACGGCCTGCACGCTGCACGGTGTTACCCAGCAGTTCGACGTGACTTTCCGGGGTTTTATCGCAGGTAATGAGGCCGCTTAAATGGCGCAGAAGGGTGGATTTGCCTGAGCCAGAAGGCCCGAGAAGCGCCACCATGTCGCCCTGCTGGACGGTCAGATCAACGGCATGCAGCGCCTTGTTGTGGTGGAAGGTCTTGCTCAGTTTCTCGACGCGAATGACGGTTTGCATGGGCTGGGCCTCACAATAAATGTGGCCTCATGCTGGCGCATCAATATGACATTTGGGTTAAGTCTGGGTTGCGGGAATTTGAAGAGTTGAGGGGAGTTTGATGACAATCACTGTAGGCCCGGTAAGCGCAGCGCCACCGGGCGCTGTTGCCGGATGCGCTGCGCTTATCCGACCTACGATTTAACGACGTTAATCATCCACGGCACACCGTATTTATCGGTGACCTTACCGAAGCCGTGCGCCCAGAAGGTTTCCTGCCAGGCCATTTCGACATTTCCGCCCACGGCAAGACTGTCGAACCAGCGCTTACCTTCTGCCACGTCCTGGGTGTCGAGCACCAGCGTGAACCCGGCGTATTGCGCGCTGCTGCCGGGCGGTAACCCGTCGCTCATCATGATATCGCTGCCCGCAATGCGAACGTTGGAGTGAGCGATGGCGGAATCCGGAAACTGCATGCCGGACGGACAGCCTTCTTCGCTGTTTCCGTCTTTTGGCATTTCGCCGAAGGTGATTTTATAGAGAAGTTCTGCGCCGACGGCCTGCTGATAGAAGGCGGTGGCCTCAGCACAGTTACCGGCGAAAGAGATGTAGGGACTTAATGGCATAATCATTACCTCAGGTAAGAGAAGCCCATTAAGTTTAGTTATTGTAGGCCCGGTAAGCGAAGCGCCACCGGGCGGATAAATCAGTTCTTTTTCACGAACTCAGATTTCAGTTTCATTGGACCGAAACCGTCAATTTTGCAATCGATGTTGTGATCGCCTTCAACCAGACGGATATTCTTCACTTTGGTGCCGATCTTCAGCATGGAAGAGCTACCTTTCACCTTCAGATCTTTCACCACGGTGACGCTGTCGCCGTCGGCCAGAAGGTTGCCGTTCGCATCTTTTACGATGAGGGTATCGCTGTCCTGCGACGGCTCTGCGTCATTCCATTCATGTGCGCATTCCGGGCAGATGAACATGCCATTATCTTCATAAGTATATTCAGAATTGCATTTCGGGCAGTGTGGGAGTTGCATGTCGGTATCCTCAAAAAAGTGTTAACACGCTGGAAAGTGCCAGCTAAATGACGGCAGAGTGCCGAAAAAGGCGGCAAGTATAACGCAAATCCACACTTTTGTCGGTGCTATTGCATAATAAAAAAAATGCAAAAATTGTGTGGCGAGTGACACTTGCTGTCAGTCAGTTAAGCGATGCTTGACGCATTAAGACGATGGAAAGAAATGATGCTAAATATATCGAATATTTTATTGCATCAAATTGCTACGCTCTTCCATTTCGGATAAGGTTAAGCAACAAGTTGTTATTTATCCACGTTCACCAACGCCATTCATCCCATGGTGGCGGGGAATTACCTCTCTTTTTAGGTGGGTAAATAGCAATGATATATCCTGATGTTTCCTGAAAATGAGCTACGCTTTTTATCTTTTGGCTTTCCGCCAAGGGGGCCGTTTTACACGCCTTGCAAGGATGGTTATTTATTTCTTATTGCCATCAATTGGTTATATTTTGCGAACATGTTTTCCATACGTGATCATATAAGCCGAAACAGCATAATCAAAACAAAGTGGCTTAATAAAAGTAATAAATTTGCGTTAAGGAAAGGCTTTTATCATGCACACACAGACCATTTTTGAATTAAGCCAGGAAGCTGAGCGTCTGTTGCAGCTCGCGCTACAGAATCTTGAGACGTTGAAATCAATGCCAGGTACGATGCTGGATAGCGCGACGGCCGCATTGAGAGGCGGTAATAATAATGTATTGCCTTTACATTTCAGCGCCCGTGGCGTCGATGCTCAGCAGGCGATGCTAAATAATGAATTGCGCAAAATAACCCGTCTCGAAATGGTATTGGCCATTGTCGGGACCATGAAGGCGGGTAAATCAACCACCATTAATGCGATTGTGGGTACCGAGGTATTGCCGAACCGCAATCGGCCAATGACCGCGCTCCCGACGCTGATCCGCCATACGCCGGGTCAAAAGGAGCCTGTACTTCATTTCTCGCATGTCTCTCCTATTGATGCGTTGATTCTGCAATTGCAGAAAAAGCTCTGCGATGACGATCGCGGTAAGCTGGCCCAGCGTCTGGAAATAGATAAAGACATGAATACCCTGCTGGAGCGTATCGAAAAAGGTGAGCCATTTGAAAAGCATCATCTGGGCGCAGAGCCGATATTCCATTGTCTGAAAAGCCTTAACGACCTGGTACGCCTCTCTCTGGCGCTGGGCGTGGATTTTCCGTTTTCCGAATACACGGCAATTGAACATATTCCGGTCATTGAGGTGGAGTTTGTCCATCTCGCAGGGCTGGATGCCCATTTGGGTCAACTGACGTTACTCGACACACCGGGGCCAAATGAAGCCGGACAGCCGCATCTGCAAAAAATGCTCAGCGAGCAGTTGGCTCGCGCCTCGGCTGTTCTGGCGGTGATGGACTACACCCAGCTTAAATCGATTTCCGATGAAGAGGTCCGTCAGGCGATCTCGGTGGCGGGTAAATCGGTCCCCCTGTATGCGCTGGTCAATAAGTTCGATCAGAAAGACCGTAACAGCGATGACGAGGAACAGGTCCGGGCGTTGATTTCCGGCACATTAATGAAGGGGAATATTTCGCCTGGGCAGATTTACCCGGTTTCCTCGATGTGGGCCTACCTGGCCAATCGTGCCCGCTATGAGATGGCCGCTAACGGACGGCTCCCTGACCATCAGGCGCAGCGCTGGGTGCAGGATTTTGCCGAGGCGGCGCTGGGACGTCGCTGGCGAACAGCCGATCTGGACGATATCGACCATATCCGTCACGCCGCGGACCTGCTGTGGGAAGACTCGTTGTTTGAACAACCCATCCGTAAGCTGATTTACGCCGCGTATGCTAACGCCTCGCTGTTTGCCCTGCGTTCGGCATCCCACAAGCTGCTCAACTATGCGCAGAATGCCCGGGAGTATCTCGATTTTCGCTATCAGGGGCTGACCGTGGCCTTCGACGAGCTGGAGTTGAATATTGTCCGGCTTGAGGACGACATGGCGCTAATAAAAACGCGTCAGAGCGTGGTCAGCGATGAAGTGCAACACGAAGTTGAAGAGGCGCTTAGCGCAACAGATGAGTTCATGGCGCGGCAAAAGCACGCGCTGAAACAGGCCATTGGGCAGGTCTTTAGTCACGGCAATATCATGGGGGTCGCTGGTATCGATCCGCTGAATGTGCGAAACGACGCAGTGGAAGAGGCACATCATCTGGTGCTGGACGACGAAGGACAGGCGCAGGTTGTACTGAGTAAGATCAGCTCCTCTTGTGAACTGATTATGCTGGATGCGCAGGATAAGATCTGTCGAGAGCTGGCGTTGCGCTTCGATCAGCTGGAATCCACGCTGGCACGTTCGTTGAATGAGGCCATGCGCCCCATAGAGACGCGGATTAAAGCGCAGCTGAGCCATGCGGGTTTTCGGGCGCGGATCAGTTTCCCTGCGTTTCAGCCTAATCAGCTGAACTTCAACACGCGTGCGCTGTTTAACGATGCCATTGCGATGGATAGCCGTCCGGCAGGGCGAACCTCGGGGACGGGCAGCATGCGTGAAACCGTCTCGCGCTGGTTGAACAATCCGGGCTGGGGCTGGGAGGACGCTGTCGCGACGCGTACACGATACGTCATCGATATCGCGCAGCTTCATGACAAATTTAAGCAACATATCGACCAGTTTTGTGAACAAATAGGTAAAGCTTTGGCCGCGCAGGTCGATGTTTCTGTTACGGCAGGTATGGCGACATTCTTTGCGGAATTTTCATTATGCCTGACCGGGTTACAGGAAAGCTTGCGTGATAGCCTCGCAGTGCGTCAGCAAAATGAGCATTCGACACGAGCGCTCAGCCAGATGCTGAAGCAAAGTCTTACGACTGCAACGTGGATTCAGGAAGATACCCGACTGTTACGCGATGATATTCAAACCCTATTCGCGGCAGAGCAACCATGACAACACAGCTACTGGACGGTCCCGGGCGGACGCTGGAGTGTATTCACCCCAAATTTATGGTCGATCTGGTTCAGGGCGTGGACGCTGCGCGTCATCCCCATCTGGGGCCGCAGCAGCTGCAGTTTCGTGAACGTTTGACGCAGGAAATCATGACGCACACCCGGCTACGGCCGTGGGCGATGTCGGGAATGTTCACCGAAAATACGGCATTGCGGCTGGGGCTGGCGGAGAAGCTGGCCGGAATGCTCGATCCTGGCCATCTGGCACTGACCCGTATGTCCGATAAATTGCTGGCGCTTCGGCAGCAGACGAACCCGCGCACCGTTCAGCCTCCGGGTCTGATACAGCAGTATGAAGAACTCACCGCTCACTTTAGCCAGCGTGCGGCTTATAAAGAGAAAGCGCTGACGCAGCGTGGGCTCACGGTTCAGGCGGGTGAGCATAGCGAGCAGATTTTTACCCGCTGGCGTGCCGGCCAATACGACAGTTGGTCTTTGGCTGGCCGCTGTTACGTTGTTCTGGAAGAGTTGCGCTGGGGGCCGTTTGGTGATGCGTGCCGGCTGGCAAATGACGATGTGGCGGCCATGCTCAAGGATAACCTGCGCAGCATGGCGGCGAATTATCTTGCTCAGGGTATTAATGCCTCTCCCACCACCCGACACTTTTACCCTCAATGGCTGACAACATCCGCCTCCCCCGGTCTGATGGATTACAAGGATATGCTTGGCTGGTTGGGGGACTGGTGCCTGGCGGATAAACATCCGGTGTGTTGGTCGGTGACGCAGAGCTGGCAGACTGTCGCGTTGGGCATGCCAAGGCTCTGTTCGGCAAAACGGCTGGTGGATGGGATGGTGGAAGAGATTTTTGGCTGATCCCTTCCCCCTCACCCTAACCCTCTCCCCGCAGGGGAGAGGGGATGGTTTGGTGCGGTTTAATGATTCATTTCTACTGGTTTCGGTTCAGGCTGAGTCTCTTGCACATTCCCGTAGCGTTTCGCATACAGCGCCGTGATGATGGGGACCAGAATCGCGGTGACGATCACGCTGGCGGCAACCAGCGCTGTGGCTGACGCGGCGACCGGTTCGAAGGCTGGGTTAATTTGGGCAATAATCACCGGGTTTGCGACGGCAGCCCCGGCGGCCGAAGACGCGGCGACACCCGCGGTTCCATTTCCGCCCCCAATCACGCGGTCAGCAATAATCAGCGGAATACCGGTGATGATGATGACGGCAACACCCAGCACAATACCCAGCAGGCCGGTATCCAGGATCACGTTCAGGTTGATAGTGTTACCCAGTGCGAAGCCAAAGAACGGAATCAGCACCGGCGTAGCTTTGCTGAAGAAGTCGCGTAAATCGTGATCCAGATTACCCAGCGCAAAACCGATCAGGAATGGCAGGATCGCACCGACAAAGTGGTGAGGTTCAAAGGAGGCAAGACCGGCAGAGCCCAGGATCAACATGGTCATCAGCGGGCCGGACTCCAGCGACATCAGCACGAACGCACCGGATTCTTCCTTGGTGCCGTACTGATTCATCAGGCTGGCATACAGGCCACCGTTGGTCATATCCATCGCTGACACGATGGCCAGCACGGATAATCCGGCAAAGAATCCGGTCTGAATGCCGTTCTCCGGAATGAACATCGCACAGATCATTGCAACAACCCAGGCGACGGCAATTTTTGTGATAACCAGTGTGCCTGATTTGCGTAATACCGTCCCCGTGGCACGTAAATTAATGGATGCGCCGATACAAAAGAACCATACCGCCAGAATCGGTACCGTTCCGCTAATCATGCCTTTTGTGAATCCACCAAAATAAGCACCGGTATTCGGTGCCAGTGTATTTAAGATCGCACCCAGTACCAGCGGAACCAACATCATTCCGCCGGGAATACGTTCTATTGTGGCTTTAATCTTCATGTTTAACCCTCGCATCTCGCCCCGCGTATCTGGCGGAAAGCTTCAAAAAAATAAATAAACAAATTCAATGAATTAAATGCCTTTTTGAGGGGCTAATTCGTTATCCATGCAATAAAATTAAATGAGTGCCTTCCGATTCTTTTGTTCGAAAGCACTGGGGATGATGTTTGCGGATTTATGATGCGATCTTTGGAATTGCGATTCAATGAAAATAAAACAGCGTTTTAGTTATCTCGATCACATAATGAATGTAAACAAAGGATGCGGCATTTTATTATTAAAATTTATGTAAATCTGATGTGAAGGATTGTGGCTTAATCTTTTGCTGAGACCCGAATAATAACGTACGTAAGCATATTTTTTAGGCCGCTTGAGTAAGTACGTATTCGCAGGAATTGACAAAGTCTGACGTCATTTGACGAACAGGAAAAAGATATGTGAAGTTGATCACATATATAAACACTGGTAGGGTAAAAAGGTCATTAACTGCCCAGGCAGGCGTCAACAGGTTCGGTTGTATCGACGTGAAACGTCAATGTAAGTAAACCTGCTACGCTTGAATAAGGCGATTCGCATGGAGCGAATCCCAGGTTCACAGAACGCGAGTTAGCTGTGGAACGGACAGGGCTGAGTCTACGAGGAAAGCTATGCTAAGAAGGAAAAAGGTTAAACCCATTACGCTTCGCGATGTCACGATTATCGATGACGCAAAACTGCGTAAAGCGATCACCGCCGCCTCGCTCGGTAATGCGATGGAATGGTTCGATTTTGGTGTCTACGGTTTTGTTGCCTATGCATTAGGTAAAGTGTTCTTCCCCGGTGCCGACCCAAGCCTGCAGATGATTGCCGCGCTGGGTACGTTCTCCGTTCCCTTCCTGATTCGCCCTCTGGGTGGTCTGTTCTTCGGTATGCTCGGTGACAAATACGGTCGCCAGAAAATACTCGCTATCACCATTGTTATTATGTCGATCAGTACATTCTGTATCGGCCTGATACCGTCCTACGCCACCATAGGCATCTGGGCACCGATTTTGCTGCTGCTCTGTAAAATGGCGCAGGGCTTCTCCGTCGGGGGCGAGTATACCGGTGCGTCGATCTTCGTTGCGGAGTATTCACCTGACCGTAAGCGTGGCTTTATGGGCAGCTGGCTGGACTTCGGTTCGATTGCCGGGTTTGTGATGGGCGCAGGTGTCGTGGTGCTGATTTCAACCGTGGTGGGTGAAGAGAACTTCCTCGAATGGGGCTGGCGTATTCCGTTCTTTATCGCGCTGCCGCTGGGCATCATCGGTCTTTACCTGCGTCATGCGCTGGAAGAGACGCCAGCGTTCCAGCAGCACGTTGAAAAGCTGGAGCAGGGAGATCGCGAAGGGCTGCAGGAAGGCCCGAAAGTATCGTTCAAAGAGATTGCCACCAAACACTGGCGCAGCCTGCTGACCTGTATCGGTCTGGTGATTTCCACCAACGTGACCTACTACATGCTGCTGACCTACATGCCGAGCTATCTGTCGCATAACCTGCACTACTCGGAAGATCACGGTGTGCTGATTATTATCGCCATCATGGTGGGTATGCTGTTTGTGCAGCCGATTATGGGGCTGCTGAGTGACCGCTTTGGCCGTCGACCGTTCATCATCCTCGGCAGTGTGGCGCTGTTTGCGCTGGCGATCCCGGCCTTTATTCTGATTAACAGTAATGTGCTGGGTCTGATTTTCGCGGGCCTGCTGATGTTGGCGGTGATCCTGAACTGCTTTATCGGGGTGATGGCGTCAACATTGCCTGCGATGTTCCCGACGCACATTCGTTATAGTGCGCTGGCGGCGGCGTTCAACATCTCGGTTCTGATTGCGGGCCTGACGCCGACGCTTGCCGCCTCTCTGGTGGAAAGCACGCAGAACCTGATGATGCCTGCTTATTATCTGATGGTTATTGCAGTCATTGGCCTGGCAACCGGTCTTACCATGAAGGAGACGGCGAACCGTCCTCTGAAAGGGGCGACGCCTGCGGCATCCGATATTCAGGAAGCAAAAGAGATCCTGCGTGAGCACTACGATAACGTAGAGCAGAAGATAGAGGATATTGATGCAGAGATTGAAGAGCTGCAGAAGAAACGCTCTCGCCTTGTTGATCAACATCCACGGATTAACGAGTAATAATGAAACCCGCCGCTGGCGGGTTTTCTTTTATTAGCATCCGGCGGCAATGTAGTCGCCGTTGGCGCTGATGGGGATCACCGTCAGGAACAGGACGGTGGCGAACAGAATCAGCACGATCCCTCCCGCGATTTTCACGACAGGGACCAGCCAGCTCAGCGTTGACCCGCCACCGAAATACGCCACCGTGCGTTCACGGGCATAACGTACCGCCAGCGAGAGACCCATAATAGAAAGCGCTGTACCCAGTGACATGGTCATCACCGCGGCGATCCCCCAGGTGACAATGCCGAGCGCATTCGAGAACATCAGGATCATGATCGCGCCGCTGCACGGTCGCGCGCCAATCGCCATCACCACGCCCAGACGCGTTTTCCAGTCGCCTTTTGTCAGATCGCTTCCTACGCCATGATGACCACAACCGCAATGCTCATCATGCTGGTGGAAGGGCTTGAGCGAGGAAATTGTCATTCGACGCGGCCGTAGGTTTTTCAGTGCCTGATAAATCATATATGCGCCGAATGCGCCAATAAGGACGGCGCTGACCTTCTCTACATACCATCGGCTGGTGCTGATATCCCCCGAGGCGAGGTTAAATCCTATCGCCAGTATAAAGACAAAGAGTATGGCGCTGACGCCCTGCATCAGGCTGCCGAGAAACGGCACAACCCGGGCGGCCAATTCGCTTTCTTTATTTGTACTGAGATAGGTGGTGACAATGAATTTGCCATGCCCCGGTCCGATGGCGTGAAGTACGCCATAAAGGAAGGCACCGGTGAGTAGCCACAGACCGCCGCTGTACTGATGGTTATTCAGCTGGAGCAAGTACATCACCAGATAGCGATGTAAGGTGATCTGGGTGGCGAGGCACCACTGAATAAAGGCATTCCAGTGCGTATGGAGCGTAAAACCTGCAAAGAGAAGTACCAGCACCATCAGGCCTGCTGTGGGGATGCGCCAGTCACGGGTGAGACGTTGTGTGGTCATGGGAGGAGCCTGCAGGGGGAATATTTGTCGCTAGTATAGTGGATTTAAGGGATGACTGTGGATAAGTCTGTGTGTAAAAAGGTATAAGGCGGGGTTTTGCTGTGTAATGCAGCAGTCAGTCATTTTTCTGTCATTTAGCGGTTGCGGCCTGCGGAGAACTCCCTATAATGCGCCTCCATCGACACGGAACATGTGAATCACTTCACAAACAGCCGGGTCGGTTGAAGAGAAAAAATCCTGAAATAACGGGTTGACTCTGAAAGAGGAAAGCGTAATATACGCCAC
>NZ_JAHUWD010000010.1:0-108269 GCF_019219165.1 Enterobacter sp. ENT02 | reverse complement strand
AGCAAAACGGCAACTTCGGTTGCCGTTTTTAGTGTGTATTCCCTCTCCCTGTGGGAGAGGGTCAGGGTGAGGGCATCAGGCCGCATAAGGTTAAAGCAAAACGGCAACTTCGGTTGCCGTTTTTAGTATGTATTCCCTCTCCCCGTGGGAGAGGGTCAGGGTGAGGGCATCAGGCCGCACAACATCACCCTCGGTTACGCATCACCCCTTCCTGCACCGTCGAGGCGACCAGCACGCCATCCTGCGTATAAAACTCCCCGCGGACAAACCCGCGCGCGCTTGATGCCGACGTACTTTCCACACTGTAGAGCAACCACTCATTCATGTTGAATGGACGGTGGAACCACATCGAGTGGTCGATGGTGGCGACCTGCATCCCCTTTTCCAGGAACCCCACGCCGTGCGGCTGCAGCGCCACAGGCAGGAAGTTAAAGTCAGATGCATAGCCCAGCAGGTACTGATGAACGCGGAGATCTTCCGGCACTGTACCGTTGGCACGCATCCAGACCTGACGTTTCGGTTCTGCAGTGTGGCCTTTCATCGGGTTATGGAATTCAACGGGGCGGATCTCAAGCGGCTTATCGCAGAGGAACTTCTCCTTTACCTGTGGCGGAAGCAGATGCGCCAGCGCGCGGGCGATATCGGTTTCCGATTTGAGATCGTCAGGCGAAGGGGCTGGCGGCATCACTTTTTGATGCTCATAGCCCGGTTCAGGCGCCTGGAAAGAGGCGGTCATGTAAAAGATCGGTTTGCCATGTTGAATGGCTGCCACGCGGCGAGCACTAAAACTGTTGCCATCTCTGAGCACTTCAACGTCATAGACAATGGGTTTTGCGCTATCGCCAGGGCGCAGGAAGTAACTGTGAAAGGAGTGCACCAGACGGTCAGTCGGGACGGTTTCCTTGGCTGCGTACAGCGCTTGTCCCACGACCTGCCCACCGAAGACCTGGCGTAAACCCAAATCTTCGCTCTGTCCGCGAAAGAGTCCTTCCTCAATTTTTTCCAGATTCAGTAATGTCAGCAGATTGTTCAGTGCCTGACTCATAGTCGTCCTCAATAAACGCCGTGGCGAAAGATACGCAGAGTATAACGCAGAAATGAAAGTGGTCCGATGGGTAGATTAGTCTGAATATCGGGGAGAATTCAGGCGTTAATCATTGATTTGTGCCACACTTGAATACGTTATGTGAATGAAACGACATCGGATGGGATCGATCCCGCTGGTGCATTGATGATAAGGAGACTTCAATGAAACTCGTGCCTATGCTAAGTGGTATAGCTATTGCGGTGGCGTTGTCCGCCTGTGCAGGTAAGAGCGCTCAGGTGCCGGTGCCCGCAGCTGACCCGAACGGGATTAATACACTTTCACAGCAGTCAATTCAGCAGCCAAATGTATCCGGTACAATCTGGATCAAGCAAAGAGTGGCTCTGCCGCCGGATGCGGTATTAACGGTAACGCTGTCTGATGCTTCACTGGCCGATGCACCGTCGAAAGTGCTGGCGCAGCGTGCGGTTCGCACCGAGGGTAAACAGGCGCCATTTAGCTTCGTACTGCCTTACAATCCAGCAGATGTGCAGCCAAATGCGCGTATCCTGCTGAGTGCGGCGGTAACGATCAACGATAAACTGGTCTTTATTACCGACACGGTGCACGAAGCGATTAACAACGGTGGAACAAAAGTTGACCTGAATCTGGTCCCGGTGCAGCAAACGGAAGTTCCGCTTGCGCCTCAGACTAACCAGCCGGCCGTCGCAACCCCGCCTACGCAGCTGTAATTCCTGCCTTTACCCTCTCCTGCGGGAGAGGGTTCAGTACACCCAACGGTATTTCTGCAAATCGATCTGTCCCGAACCTGACACCTGCACACCTTCTGACAATAACGCCTGACGCTGGCGCTGCAAATCCGGCCCGGTAAGCGAAATGGCACCGTGACGATTCACCACACGATGCCACGGCAAAGCACTTCCTTCCGGGAGCCGCTTCAGAACGCCACCGACCTGACGTGCTGCACGCGGAGAGCCTGCAAGACGCGCTACCTCACCGTAGGTGGTCACAACCCCTTCCGGGATGGAGGCCACGATTTGCCACACGCGTTGCGGGAAAGAGTCATGTTCGTCCATTTATCACTCCAGTGGGTCGTAATGAAGTGTGATGGTAAACGAAGATGAAGGCGATTGCCGCTTAAGTTTGCGCAATAAACCAGCATCCAGATGCCCATGGCTTGCAATTGACGGGCGGCATAGGGATAATGCGCCAGCGCGTTGGTTAACAACGCTCTCAATGGGGGCTCTGTTGGTTCTCCCGCAACGCTACTCTGTTCACCAGGTCAGGTCCGGAAGGAAGCAGCCAGGGCAGACGACGTGTGTGCCGGGATGTAGCTGGCAGGGCCCCCACCCATTTCTCCCCGCCCCAAAAAAAATCTTCTGCTTTAGATAGCGTTGCTCTCAGGCTATTAATCCTTATAGATAAAGTGGTTTTATAAGCCCGGAAATATATCTTTCATTTAACTGAAATAATATTGTCATAAACCTGTAATAATAGACTGTCATTTTATTATCGGGTGTCTTTTTTCCGTCATAAGCAAAAAATATATATCTGGATTAGAAAGTTAACTTCGTGTATTAAATTAAACACGTATTCCGAAGGGAAGTGACAATTATGGCTACTGCGGTTTTAAATGTTAAAATTGATGAAGCGCTAAAAGAAAGACTTCGCCACTATGCCGAAGTTAATAATGAGAATTTAAGCGTGACCACAGAGAAACTGCTGCTGCTGGCGTTTGAAGCAGTAGAAGAGGCGGGAGTATCGGAAGAGGATATTGATAATCAGCATACGGAAGAAGAGAGCATTTCTCCATTTACTCCTAAAGAAATCAAGGCACTACGTAAACTTCTGAAGAAGAGAAAATGAAACAACAACTGTCGACCGCCCATGACTACAAAGAGGCCTGCGATCTGTTGCGTTCAGGCTATGTTAAACATGTACGTCTTGGCTGGAATGTAGGAAGTGATGAGTTCTTTCGTATTGCGTCTGACTGGTGTGATACCGGCGCAAAAATAAAGAAAGAGGGTGAAGATTTTGTTATTTCACTGAAAGGTTTCCCGATTCCTCCTCAGCACTAATTCCTGAACTGTGAAAACAGCTGACTGCCTCTATGACAGTCAGCTGTTTTTATTATTTACGAAAAAATTTTATACCAGGCTCCGTTTAATCGAGGGCGTGGTTTTGTTCAGGGCGAGCCACAACGGCTTGATTCTCAATAACGCTTGCTCGAGTTCTTCCGGTTCAAGTGAGAAAGGCATACGCAAATAGCGATCAAATGCCCCTGAAAGGCCGAACCGCGTGCCGGTCCCCATGTTGATCCCAATCGTCTCAGCCCGTGCGGCGAGCTGCGTTGCCAGCATCCCCGGCAGTTCAATCCAGTACGAAAGCCCGCCTTCGGCTTCATGGAAGGTCCAGTCCGGGAAATGCTCGCGCAGGAGTTCCCCGCACTTGTTCCGTCGTTCCACCAGCATTTTCCGGCGAGCGGGCAAAAAGGTTTCGCTGTTTTCGATAAGCCACAGCGTTGCCAGCTGTTCCAGCAGAGGGGAGCCGAGGTCCAGCGTATCGCGCGCCTGAGCAAGCGCCGCGATGGTGCGTGAAGAGGCGCGGATCCAGCCGAGACGCAGTCCACCCCAGAAGCTTTTCCCGGCAGAGCCCAGCGTAATCACCGCCGCCCCAGGATTAAACGCTGCCAGAGGGGGCGGCGGCGGCGCATCAAACCAGAGATCGAGCATGGTTTCGTCCACGACCAGCGTGGTACGAGTCCGCGCGGCGATGTCGGTGATCGTCTGACGCGTTGCAGCGTCCATACAGCGTCCCGTTGGATTATGAAAATCCGGCATCAGGTAGGCCAGGCGCGGGGCCGTTTGGGCAAGCGTTGCCGCGAAACCGTCGGTATCCCAGCCGCTTTCAGGCAGTGATACGCCTACCGGTCGGCAGAGGGCCCCCTGAATAGCGGCGATCGCCAGCGGGTAGGTTGGATGGTCGACGACGATGCGATCGCCTGGCCCGGTCATCATGCGCAATACCAGCGCAAAGCCGCTGACGGCACCATTTACGACCATCACTTCGTCTGCCCGCGTTGGCAGCCCGCGCGCGGTATAGCGTGCGGCAATGGCTTCCCGCAGCGCGGGCAACCCGAGCTGGTCATAGCCCGTCAGCGCAAGGTGCTGGGTAATCGCCGTCAGCGCATGGGTATACGCCTGATGGATTTCGGGCCCGGCGTTGAGTGCGGCGGTGGAGAGGTCCAGCGCCGCGCTGGCCGCGGAAAGCGTCGGTACCGCGCGGGTATCCGGCAGGATCACGCGTGAGCCGCTGCCGTGGCGACTTTCCAGATAACCCTCTTCCCGCAGATGGGCGAGCGCGCTGCCAACGGTGGTTCGGCTGACGTTTAGCGTACTGGCTAATTCCCTCTCACCTGGTAGCCGCGTATTCAGCGCCAGTCTGCCATCCAGAATAAGCAGACGTAACGCATCGGCCAGTTGACGCCACAGCGGCGTACGCGATGAGGATTGTTGCCAGTGGCCTAAAAGGCGTGCCAGAGACTGGCTTCCGAAACGACGAGATGACATATGCAGTCCACTATTTAGAAACTGGACATTAATCATAGAGCCATTTTGACCCAATATGAAACTCTGGTTCACTGGAGAAGATAAAAATGGTACGTCGTCTGCTACAGCTTTATGTCGGTTTAGGGCTTTATGGTCTTTCCACCGCGATGTTTATTCGTGCGGATCTGGGCGTCGATCCGTGGGACGTCTTTCACCTTGGGGTGGCCTTACAAACGGGGATGACCATTGGTACGGTCATCATTGTGACCGGTGCGGCGGTGCTTCTGCTGTGGATCCCGCTGCGTCAGATGCCCGGGCTGGGCACCCTCAGTAACGTTATCTGTATTGGCCTGGCGGCAGATGCTTCAATGGCATTAATCCCTGAGTTGAGTTCGCTGCCTGTCCGCATCGCGCTGCTGGTGTCCGGGATCGTCGCGAACGCCATAGCAACCGGGATGTATATCGGTGCAGGTTTTGGGTCAGGTCCGCGCGACGGCCTGATGACCGGGATCCACGCCCGGTTAGGCTGGTCAATCCGCAGCGTGCGCACCTCCATTGAAGTCTCTGTCCTGATTATCGGTTGCCTGCTTGGCGGTTCATTTGGTGTGGGGACAGTGATTTACGCCCTGACCATCGGCCCGCTTATCCAGCTCTGTTTGCCGTGGTTCCGTCAAAAGCCGCCTATCGAGACGGTTCCTCAGCCTGAGCGGGTTGTTTAATTTTGCGAAGCGCTCACATGTTTTAATGGCGTCCCTGTGCCAGAATAGCGGCTTGTTATCAAGCGATGCCGGACTGCATGAAAGCGATCACACTCTATGACGTAGCCCTCCTTGCGGGGGTGTCTTACCAGACCGTGTCCCGCGTGATTAAT
This sequence comes from Enterobacter sp. ENT02, assembly GCF_019219165.1. Classification (NCBI taxonomy): domain Bacteria; kingdom Pseudomonadati; phylum Pseudomonadota; class Gammaproteobacteria; order Enterobacterales; family Enterobacteriaceae; genus Enterobacter; species Enterobacter sp. ENT02. The sequence continues at coordinate 102,805 of NZ_JAHUWD010000010.1, read as the reverse complement.
GGCGCGGAGCACGTCTCCACCCGCACGCGGGAAAAGGTGCAGCAGGCGATGGCTGAGCTGCACTATGTGCCTAATCGGGGCGCACAGCAGCTTGCGGGGAAACGGACCCGGACGCTGGGGCTGATCACCACCGATCTGGCCCTGCATGCGCCCTCGCAAATTGTCTCAGCGGTAAAATCCCGCGCGGCAGAGCAGGGGGCAAGCGTCTTAATTTCAATGGTGGAGCATGTTCAGCAATGCCAGGCTGCGGTGCAGGAACTGCTGGCTCAGCGTGTGGAAGCCTTACTGGTCAACGTCCCGCTGGACGATCCTGACGCAGAGCAGCTTCAGAAAATGGCTTTGCCTGTGCCTGTTCTGTTCCTCGATGTTTCCCCTTCGGCGCAGGTCAACAGTCTGGTATTTAACGCCGGGCAGGGGGCCGCGCTGGGCGCGGAACATCTGATTTCTCTGGGGCATCAGCGCATCGCTCTTCTCAGTGGACCAGAGAGTTCCGTTTCAGCGCGTGCGCGTCTGGCGGGCTGGAAAACGACCCTGGCACAAGCCGGTCTTGAAGCCGCTGACGAGGTTCATGGCGACTGGAGCGCCGCCTCCGGATATGAAAAAGGCCACCAGCTTTTATCCGGATCGCAACTACCTGACGCCATTCTGGTCGCGAACGATCAGATGGCGCTGGGCGTGATGCGCGCCTGCGTTGAGAAGGGCATTGCTATACCGGGCCAGATATCGATTGTCGGGTTTGATGACACGGCCGACAGCGCCTGGTTTTCACCGCCGCTGACCACCGTTCGGCAGGCTTTTCGTGAAGCGGGCGAGCGCAGCGTGGAATGGCTGCTGACGCCGACGAGAAGCGAAAAATGCTGGCAAGAGCAGCTTCCCGTCACGCTGATCGCGCGTCATTCGAGCGCCCGTCGCGCAGCCGATCGGGTTGATCGGGAAGAGCTTGCCCATCAACTGAGAAATCTGGCATTGCTGGCTGAAAAAATCGCGCGGGGATAAATCTTTTGTGATCCGGCTCGCTACGTGAGGATCGCACACTTTACCCTTCTCTGTTGCCAGGGCATGTTGACTAAAATTGTGAGCGCTTCGCAAAGAGGTTATTATGTCTGACACATCATCGCTGACCCTCAGCGCACTTCTGGCTCGTCGGGACTGGGAAAACCCCGGGGTAACGCAGTGGAATCGCCTGGCGGCCCACGCGCCGTTTCACAGCTGGCGTGACGAAGCCTCTGCCAGAGAAGAGGCGAAAACCCCGAACAAACGTTCTCTCAACGGGGTGTGGCAGTTTAGCTTTTTTGCAGCACCAGAACAGGTTACGCAGGCATGGGTAGAAGAGGATTATACCGATGCCGTCGCGATGCCCGTTCCTTCGAACTGGCAGATGCAGGGCTTTGATACGCCGATCTACACCAATGTGACCTATCCGATCCCCGTCAATCCGCCCTGCGTTCCGACAGAGAATCCTACCGGTTGTTACTCGCTCACATTTGAGATGGATGACGCCTGGCTGCACGGCGGGCAAACCCGCATTATCTTCGACGGGGTAAACTCAGCATTCCATCTCTGGTGCAACGGCCAGTGGATTGGCTATTCCCAGGACAGTCGCCTGCCCGCCGAGTTTGATCTCACGGCAGCGCTGCGTTCAGGCCAGAATCGTCTTGCGGTCATGGTGCTGCGCTGGTGCGACGGGAGCTATCTTGAAGATCAGGATATGTGGCGCATGAGCGGTATTTTCCGTGACGTATCGCTGCTGCATAAGCCTGAGACGCAGATTGCGGATTACCACGTTGTGACCAATCTCAACGCAGAGTGCGACCGCGCAATGCTTAACGTCGACGTCACGCTGGCCGGCTCCTGCTATTCAGCCTGCGAAGTGGTCATCACCCTGTGGCGAAACGGCGAAAAATGCGCCAGCGTCACGCAACGCCCCGGCTCTGCGGTGGTCGACGAGCGAGGGCGCTGGGCCGAGCGGCTAGCGGTGGCGATCCCCGTCAAAGATCCCGCACTGTGGAGTGCGGAAACGCCTGAACTTTACCGGCTGACAATTGCGCTTAGGGACGCACAGGGTGATGTGCTGGACGTCGAGGCATGCGACGTCGGCTTTCGCCGGGTTGAAATCAGCAATGGCCTGCTGAAGCTAAACGGTAAACCGCTGCTGATTCGGGGCGTGAACCGCCATGAGCATCATCCGGAAAACGGGCAGGTGATGGATGAAGCGACGATGCGCCGCGATATCGAGCTGATGAAGCAGCATAACTTTAACGCCGTCCGTTGCTCGCATTACCCGAATCATCCGCTGTGGTACAGGCTTTGCGATCGCTACGGTCTGTACGTTGTGGACGAGGCCAATATCGAAACCCACGGCATGTTGCCAATGAGCCGTCTTGCTGACGATCCCCGCTGGCTGCCTGCCATGAGTGAACGCGTGACCCGCATGGTGCAGCGCGATCGTAACCATCCGTCCATTATCATCTGGTCGCTGGGGAATGAGTCCGGACACGGTGCAAACCATGATGCGCTTTACCGCTGGCTGAAAACTACCGATCCAACGCGCCCTGTACAGTACGAAGGCGGTGGGGCGAATACGGCAGCAACCGACATTGTCTGTCCGATGTATGCTCGTGTTGATCAGGACCAGCCGTTCCCTACGGTGCCAAAATGGGCGATCAAAAAATGGATCGGCATGCCGGATGAAACTCGCCCGCTGATCCTCTGTGAATATGCCCACGCGATGGGCAACAGCTTTGGCGGGTTCGCCAGGTACTGGCAGGCATTTCGCAGTCATCCGCGCCTGCAGGGCGGGTTCGTCTGGGACTGGGTCGACCAGGCGCTGACGAAGAAAGACGAAAACGGCAAACCCTTCTGGGCTTACGGCGGTGACTTCGGTGATAAACCGAATGACCGACAGTTCTGCCTGAATGGTCTGGTATTCCCGGATCGCACGCCGCATCCGGCGCTATATGAAGCGCAGCGCGCGCAGCAGTTTTTCACCTTTACGTGCGTGAGTACCTCTCCGCTAGTGATTGAGGTGAAAAGTGATTACCTGTTCCGCCATACCGACAACGACGTGGCGAGATGGTCGGTTACCCGCGACGGGGAGGTGCTGGCTCAGGGTGAGGTTGCGCTTTCCATTGCCCCTCAGGGGCAGCAGCGTCTGGAAATCTCGCTGCCGACGCTGACGGCCGAGCCGGGAGAGGCCTGGCTTAATGTGGAGGTTATCCAGCCGCAGGCAACAGCCTGGTCACCGGCGAATCATCGCTGCGCGTGGGATCAGTGGCTGCTTCCGACGCCGCTGTACGTTACGCCACCGCGGGCAGTCGGGATCCCGCCGGTATTCACAGAGCAGGATGATGTGCTGGACATTACCCATGGAGAGCAACGCTGGCGGTTCGATCGCGCCTCGGGAAATCTCACGCAGTGGTGGAACAAGGGCGTTGAAACGCTGCGCTCGCCGCTGACGGATAACTTTACCCGTGCGCCACTGGATAATGACATTGGCGTGAGCGAAGCCACGCAAATCGATCCGAATGCCTGGGTTGAACGCTGGAAAGCGGCCGGAATGATTGAGATGTCTGCTCGCCTGCTTATGTGTGAAGCGGAATCGCATGCCAATGACGTGGTCGTGACCACGCGACACGTCTGGGAGTATCGCGGTAAGGCGCTGTTTTTGAGCCATAAGGTCTGGCGGATTGACGATTGCGGCGTGCTGCATGGAGATGTGCAGGTGCAGGTGGCGTCCGATATTCCCGAGCCCGCGCGTATAGGCCTGAGCGTCCAGTTTGCTCAGGTACCGGATACGGTGCGCTGGCTGGGGCTGGGGCCGTTCGAGAACTATCCGGACAGGAAGCTCGCGGCGCAGCAGGGGCGCTGGACTTTGCCGCTCGATGCGATGCAGACCCCCTACATTTTCCCGACAGAAAATGGTCTGCGCTGTGACACTCGAGAGCTTGTCTGCGGGGCGCACGTGCTTCAGGGAAATTTCCATTTCTCCGTCAGCCGCCACAGCCAACAGCAGCTTCGTGAGACAACGCATCAGCACTTACTGTGCGATGAGCCGGGCTGCTGGCTCAACCTGGATGCATTCCATATGGGCGTTGGCGGTGATGATTCCTGGAGCCCAAGCGTTTCACCTGAATTCATCCTGCAACATCGTCAGCTTCGCTACACCTTTAGCTGGCATCAGAACGCACTTTAGCGCGCCAGTCGCGGCCACCGTGGGTGGCCGCGTCGCTCAGGATAAAATTCCGCTCAGCCCGTGAAGACTCATAGTGATCCCGACGAGGGTAATCAGTGCCGCAGATATCCAGGGCGCTTTTCGCGAAAACTTGCTGAAACCCGGCCAGCGCTTCGTCGCGTGCTTAAGGCTTAAGGCGGCAATCGCGCCTGAAGCCACCAGCGTCAGTGCGAGGCCAATACTGAAGCTGAACACCAGCGTTGCGCCGAGTGCGAAGTGCTTGAGCTGCAGGCAAATCAGCAGCACCGTGATGGACGCCGGGCAGGGAATAAGCCCGCCCGTCAGGCCAAACAGGGCGATCTGCCCGGTAGTGACGTTTTGTCCGTTGAAACGACGGTTAATATCCTGGGCATGCGCGCGCTGGTGGGCGTCTTGCCACTCTTCTTCAACCAGTTGATGACCAGGGTTGTGATGATCATGATGATGCTCGTGCTCGTGCTCGTGCTCGTGCTCGTGCTCGTGCTCGTGCTCGTGATGATGATGCTCGTGCGGCTGGCTCTCTTTCCAGGTGCGCCAGGCCATCCAGAGCGCGATCGCAATGATCAACACGCCAGAGATCAGCTGGAACCAGGGCTCAGACGTATGAGCATCCCAGCCCCGACCAAACCATAATCCCGCCATCGCAATGATCCAGACCACCGCCGTGTGAGACAGGGTTGCGGCAAGCCCGAGAAGGATCGCCTGCTTAAGTGTCCCGCGGATCGCCACGATAAAAGCGGCCATCATCGTTTTTGAGTGGCCCGGCTCAAGGCCGTGCAGCGCACCGAGCAAAATAGCGCTGGGCACAAACAGCCAGGCGTTGCCTTGTTGAAGGAGAGAAGCAAAATCGTTCATTGAACATTCCGGGAGAAAAATTGTGCTCTGATACTACTCCCCCCCAGTAGTCTAATACTACCCCCCAGTAGAAAAATACTCAGAGGGAGTAGGGCGTGATATGCTTAAAACGTCAAAATTAGGGGGAAAGAGATGTCACATACGGTTCGCGACAAGAAGATGTTATTAACCCGCCTGAAAAAAATTCAGGGGCAGAGCAACGCGCTGGAAAAAATGCTTAATAGCGACCACGAATGCGCCGATGTTCTCCAGCAGCTGGCAGCGATCCGCGGGGCGGTCAACGGCATGATGATGCAGGTGATCGAGGGCCATTTAACCGATCACGTGGTGAAAGAGCCCGAAGAAGAGCAGCGTGAAGCCGATCTTGGCGTGGTTTTAAAGGTGATCAAATCCTACCTTAAGTAGAATGTGTCTTGAGGTTTATTTCCGCCCAGAGAATAAACTCCTCCCTTGGCAGCGCCTTACTGTAGTACCACCCCTGTCCATACTGCACCCCGTGAAGGTGCAGCCAGCGGAGCTGCCCGTCGGTCTCTATACCCTCCGCCACCATGGCCAGATTCAGCGATTTCGCCATTTCAATAATGTGCGGGGTGACGTTTTTATACTCCAGCGCGTCCACAAACGACTTATCAATCTTTAACGTGTCGACGTCCAGATCCTGTAGGTAGCTCAGACTGGAATAACCGGTACCAAAATCATCGATATAGATGGCATGACCCGAACGGCGGAATGCCGCGATGGCCGGTGCGCTAATTTTAGGATCGGCAAAGCCGCGCTCGGTTAACTCAAGGGCGATCTGCCTGGGATGGACTTTCCACTTATTGAGCAACTGGCTCAGCAGAGGCGGCAACTTGCCGGAGAGTAAATCGGCAGGCGCAAGGTTAATGGAAATATGCTGATCGCCATGCAGATGTAGCCAGTGACCCATATCCTCAAACAGTTTTTCGATGACTAGCTGCGTCAGTTGCGAAATAAGGCCCGTCTGTTCCGCTAGCGGAACGAAAATTTCCGGTGAGAGATAGCTCCCGTCAGGCTGTGGCCAGCGGGCAAGTGCCTCTGCACCGACAATTTTCCCACTGCAGAGCGCCACAATGGGCTGGTAGTTAACCACAAATTCGCGGTTATTAATCGCATCAAGCAGCCTGTAGCGTGGGGATTGTATACGCCGCAGAATACGCAGAACAAAAAGCGCGGCAAGCAGGCTTATCAACACGCCAAACGGCAGCCAGAAAAGAAGCTGCCGATGCCAGGTTTCAGCCAGCGGTTTTAACGCCGCCCAGGCGACGATATTAAACCCCAGTTCAGGAACAGGCTTAATAATATACATTGAGCCGTTGTACTGAACGCGGGTCATTTCCCGATCGACAATCATGTTGCGGATATGAGGAGCAAGCGTGTCGCTGCTGGCAAAAACGAGGTGTGTTGAGCTGCCTACCAGCGCGGCATCAATTGCGATCTCACCGAAAGGGATCACGTCCACCAACGAGGCTGGATCGATCAGCACAAGGTAATGGCCTTTGCCCAGTGCGGCCATATAGCGGTTAAAACCAAGATCGTTTTGCGTGGTCAGCCAGGCACTGTAACCATCTGCAGTAATGCGCATCGGGGGCGGGAAAGCGGCTGCGTCGCTGTCTTGTTCCAGCGAGGAGCAGAGGGGCTTCAGGCTGTCGATGTAGATCACTTCCTGAACATAACGCCATGAGAAAGCAACCCGACGCATTTCCCGTAAATGTAGATAACTACAGGGAGGCCCCTCAAAGGCCTGAAGCCGGGTCAGCGCTTCTTTTGCCTGATCAACAACCCTGTCTGTACGAAGCAGCACGCGGGAGGCGTAACTATCAAGCACATCGACAAATTTATCCTCCGCCTGGCGATGCGCCAGCCAGATACTGAGGCAAATCGGTACCAGCACAGAAAAGATCAGTATGCCTGTGACCAGGCTGACCAGATGTCGGGTTTTCATGCTGCTGTTTCCTTTCTCATATGCCTGTTTCCGGGCACAGAGTCGCTTGTCGGAGGCGAAAGATTTTTCCGCGAAATGATATAGTTATAGCACGCAGGCGTCATGATTTTCATTTTGTCGCAGACCTTTAAGGAAGTTTTGCGAGGAAGGGGGGGAATTTTCAGGGGTTGTTTTTTCAACTGAGCCTGGATATTATTTTGTTATGTTATAACAAAACATGAAGAGCGTATGATGAAACCTGATATCCATCCAGCCTATCGCACCGTGGTGTTTCACGACACCAGTGCCAACGAATACTTTAAAGTCGGATCGACCATCAAGACCGACCGTGAAATTGAGCTCGACGGTGAAACGTATCCGTACATCACCATCGAAGTCTCTTCAAAATCACACCCGTTTTATACCGGTAAGCAGAAAACGTTCTCGACGGATGGCAGCGCTGCGCGCTTCCGCAAACGTTTTGGCGGCTTTCTTAATGCGAAGCGGGGTTAACCATGCAGGTACTTAACTCGCTGCGCAGTGCGAAACAGCGTCATCCGGATTGCCAGATCGTAAAACGCAAGGGACGCTTGTATGTCATTTGCAAATCGAACCCGCGCTTTAAAGCCGTTCAGGGTCGTAAAAAAAGACGCTAAAAGCGCGTTTCACGCCAACTTTCCAGGGATCTGATCTGTTTGCCATCGACGGTAAAATTGTCGGTGGCAAGCCAGTTTTCAAACGCTTTCGCCAGCATCGGCCACTCGCTGTCGATGATTGAGAACCAGTCCGTATCCCGGTTGTGTCCTTTCGTCACCAGAGCCTGACGAAAGCGCCCTTCAAACTGAAATCCCAGACGGAGCGCCGCCTTGCGGGAAGGTTCGTTCAGGCTGTTACATTTCCATTCATAGCGGCGGTATCCCAGCACGTCGAACGCATACTGCATCAGAAGATATTGCGCTTCTGTGGACATCGGCGTGCGGCTAAGAAGAGGGGAGAAATGAACGTGTCCCACCTCCATAACACCGTTTGTCGGATCGATACGCATCAGCGCCAGCGTACCGACCGGTGCCTGAGTCTGATTATCAATGACGGTGAAATGTATCGGATCCGGTAATTCACATACGCTTGCCACCCACGCGGCAAATTCGCCTGCGGTGGCATCAGGTTCACGCAGCAGCCATGTCCAGCTGCGGGTATCTTCTGCCAGAAGATAGGCGGAAAAGAGGGCATCGGCATGTTCCACACGCAGCGGCTCCAGCCGACAGTAGCGGCCATGCAGATGCACGCGGGAAGGAGGCTGGCGGGGGTGCCAGTCGATAAGTTCATCGCCAACAGGTTGTCCAAACTGATTGAATGTTCTCATGTTATTTTCCGCTCTGCTGTAAGTGATCCCAGAGTAAATAAATGCTGGTTCCTTAAAAAGTACCAGTGAGGTATGTTCTGGTGGTACCACGGAGAGAGAAAATGAATATACCTGGCGATGAATTTTATACCCTGATTACTGCTGCGCTGAAAAAGCGCGGTGAAGAGACCTTGCAGCGCACGCTGTATCTTGCCATGCGTGAAGCTGTCCTGCAGGGAAGGCTGCAGGCTGAAAGTCGCTTACCGGGTTCCCGGGTGATTGCGCAGCAGCTTTCCGTGTCCCGTAACACCGTCAATGCGGCGCTTGAGCAACTTTCGCTCGAAGGGTATCTGCTGCGCAGTCGTCAGGGTACACGCGTGGCGCAACTGGCGCAGCGCGGAAATCGACAGGATTTTCCCGAGCCGATCGTTACGCTGGCTAAGCGGGTGACGCAGCTGCCAGAGCCGACGCCGCGGGAGACGCCGGTACTCGCTTTTACGCCCGGCACGCCAGCCATCAATTATTTTCCTCTTCCGCTCTGGCGGCGCTTGTACGATCGCGTTTTACGCGAGGAAGGGAGTGCATTGCTTGGCTATGGCGATCCGGCCGGGGAATCCTCATTGCGTGAGGCGATTGCCCGCCATCTTGCCCTGTCGCGGGGGATTGATTGCGATGCCAGCCAGATTGTGATTACCGAGGGGGCTTTGGAAGGGGTGAATCTCTGCACGCAGTTGTTGAGCGAGCCGGGGGATATCGCGTGGATTGAAGATCCCGGCTATGCGGGGGCAAAAAGCGCGTTTGCGAAATCGGGCTTGACGATGACAGGCATGCCCGTGGACGATGAGGGTATGGACTGGGAAGGGCAACCTGCAGCGCGTCCTACACTTATCTTTACTTCGCCTTCGCATCAGTTTCCCTACGGGAGCGTGCTGAGCGCGCGTCGGCGCTTGTCATTGCTGGCGCTGGCGCTCCAGCATAAGGCCTGGATTATCGAGGACGACTACGACAGCGAGTTTCGATATACCGGAGAGCCGGTGCCAGCAATGCTGGGAATGGTCAACAACGCGCCGGTGGTTTATCTGGGAACATTCAGTAAAACGCTGTTCCCGTCGCTCCGAATCGGTTTTATGGTCATCCCACCGTCGCTGGCAAACGCGGCGCGTCCGGCCGTTGGTGCGTTATTGCGTGGGGGGCATCGTGCCGAACAGCGTACGCTGGCGCTGTTTATTGAAGAGGGCCATTACGCTCGTCATCTTGCCGCCATGCGTCGGCTCTATCGGAAACGCTACCGGCAGCTGCGCGACGTGCTCAACGCGGAGCTACATGTCGCGCATCGTGTTCTGGCGGCGGAGGGCGGCATGCACCTGACGGTGGCGATTGACGGGATTAATGACAAGGCGATTGTTCAGCAGGCGAGGGCATTTCAGCTGGCCCCCGCGGCGTTAAGCGGGTACTACCTGACGCCGAAGCAGGGGCAAACCGGTCTGGTTCTGGGGTACGGTAATACCTCTGCTTCTCAGTTTGCGTCAGGTATCCGACGCCTACAGACGCTGATTACACAGCAGCAGGACGGGAAAGCGTAAATACGTCATAGAAAGAGAGCTGGCCTTTGGTTGAAACCATTTTCTGCAGCTTCTCTTTCTGCCCGGTCTCCACAGCAGGGGAGTGTAAAATGCTGTCGATCAATTCTGTCGGCACAAAGCGCGTGTTGTACCACTCGCCGTTATAGCAGACCCGGAAATCAAGCACGTCGATATCTTCGTAGCGGTAGCGGGGATTAACGTCGAAAAAGAAGAATGCGTTAAATACCACAAACAGCACAACGAGCAGCCAGACGGAGTCCACCAGGGTTTCGGATGTCAGCATCACCACAAGCGTTGCCAGCCAGGCAGCGTACATGGCGACAAACAGTCCCGGATGCTTGCGGATGAAGCTAATGCTAAAACGCGGGCGATTGTCGCGCTTTTCGCGATGGTTAAGATCGTCGATGGTGGCGGTGAGCAGGCGCTGTATCTCGGTCATTTTCTGCCTTCATGATTGTTGAAAATACAGGAGATCTGCCTATTTTAGGGGAGCAACCAGGCTGAAAAAAGTAACAGTCAGGCGCTAAAAGACCATAACAGTTGGCTCCCCGATACTTTAGAGCATCTTGATGATTTTTGCCGGATTGCCGCCAACGACAGCATTGGCCGGTACATCTTTTGTCACAACCGCGCCGGAAGCCACCACCACATTATCACCCAGCGTGACGCCAGGATTAATGACGGCGCGCCCGCCAATCCAGACATTATTGCCAATGGTCACGGGCTTGCCAAACTCGACGCCGCTGTTGCGTTCATCGGGATCCAGCGGATGAGTTGCCGTGTAGATATGCACACCCGGTGCCAGCATGCAGTTGTCGCCAATATGAATAGGGCAGACATCCAGCATCACGCAATCGAAGTTAGCGTAAAATTCTTTACCCAGGTAAATGTTGTAACCATAGTCACAGCGGAAACTCGGCTCGATATACGCGCCTGCGCTTTGTCCTAAAAGTTCCGCCAGAATGTTCTGGCGTTCAGTTTTCGCGTCGGGGGCGGTGTGGTTATAGCGGTGAATCAGATGGCGGGCTCGCAGCCGATCGCCCCGTAACGTCTCATCACCAGGGCAGTAATGTTCACCTGCAATCATCTTCTGTTTTTCTGTGCTCATTTAGGAACCTCTCTGGATATCATTACTGCAGAGTAATAGGGATAGGCCAGTAAGGGAACGTTCCCGGAAAACCTGTGTGATAAGAGTCACAACAATGTTGCGGATGAGCACGTTTTACACGGAGACCTGCTTTCGCACAGGGAGCGTAAGTCGAAAGGTGTATACAAACCAGAACGTGACGTAGAACCTCTACAGATACACGTTAAAGATTAACGAACAAATTTCCATACGGACGTTGGGATTTTGTCATACAGCTTATTCATGGTCAGCTCAGCGAGCCGATGGTCAGCGGCTGAATAAAATACAGCCAGTTCATTATCAGACAGCTCGTATTTATTTTTTTCGATGACACGTTCGAGCGTGTCTATTGACTGACAACGTCGCAAGCGCATCAAATAATCGACTTTTGTTAATGGTTTATCAGACATAAATTCACCTTAGTAATTGTAATAATTTTAACAGGAAAGACTAACCGGGTTTGCTCTGCTCACGTTGACGAAGCAGCGGAATAGCCGATTTCCCGATTTACGCCATTTTTGCAAATCCTGGGCGTTAATGCCGTAGCTACTGAACAACATAAAGGTGTCGTCCAGGTATTCGTCAATTTGCTCAATGAGCTTATTATCTTCATTGTACTTAATTTTATAATTAAGTGCGAAGGTTGCAATATGCTCTATCAGCTCGTTCAACTGTAAATTGATCGCAGACGTTGGGTCATTCACCCAGCCATGGTTACTTTCATCAAGATTGGCAAGGCAGTCATGGTACAAGGATTCGCAGAGAAATTTCAACTGCGCGATATCATGCCTTTTTGGCGAGTACTCGTCCATAGCGCATCCCCTTCTGAGTGATTTCTTACTCACCGAACATCATGTCGGGATGGATACAACATACTTAGCCGCACGGGTGCTGTGTTCCTGATAACTCTAACTATAAGCCACTCTGATCGAGATTTCACCGCGCTATTACGAAAAATTACAATTAAAACCTGATACTGCGAGCGTTTACGCAATTGCCCGGCCTGAACAGAACGTTTTTATCCGAATTAACACTGATTTTTTATCGCGTCCTTACGTTTCATTGATTTAGCGTAAACTGTCAGACGAAGACCAGATTCGGACTTTTCTTTGTTCGATAGTGGTGCTAGGAATATTCCTAATAATTTACGCGTCGAAATGAAATTAAAAAAATCATGAATTCGCCGATTAAGTTTTCAGTTAATTATGATATGTCTTATTAAGATGACAGAAAATAAATAGCACCACAATAAGCGTAATTTATGATTTTTTTGAAATGAAAAAGGCCGCAAATGCGGCCTTTTTATCATATGAAACCGGTATCAGTGAGGTTCTACCGAATGACTGTGCTCAACGTCTTCATTCTTACGGCTGAAGCGGCGGCGAACCACCACGAAGAACACCGGTACGAAGAAGATCGCAAGAACGGTCGCGGTTACCATCCCACCCATTACGCCGGTACCTACTGCGTTCTGCGCGCCGGAGCCCGCACCGGAGCTGATAACCAGCGGCATTACACCGAGGATAAATGCCAGAGACGTCATCAGGATTGGACGCAGACGCATACGAACGGCTTCGAGCGTCGCCTCAATCAGACCTTTGCCTTCTTTCTCCATCAGATCTTTGGCGAATTCCACGATAAGTATCGCGTTCTTCGCCGACAAGCCAATGGTTGTCAGCAGGCCCACCTGGAAGTAAACGTCGTTGGTCAACCCACGGAACGTTGCGGCAAGCAGCGCACCGATAACCCCCAGTGGAACAACCAGCATAACGGAGAACGGAATCGACCAGCTCTCATACAGTGCCGCCAGACACAGGAAGACCACGATGAGTGAAATGGCGTACAGGGCAGGGGCCTGGTTCCCGGACAGACGTTCCTGATAGGACATACCGGTCCAGTCATAGCCGATACCTGCAGGCAGTTTACTGGCGAGTTCTTCCATCAGGTTCATCGCTTCACCGGTGCTTCGACCCGGCGCAGCCTGACCCAGGATTTCCATCGATGGCAAGCCGTTATAGCGTTCCAGACGCGGTGAACCGTATTCCCAACGCGAGGTTGAGAAGGCGGAGAACGGTACCATCTGCCCATCGCTGCCGCGAACGTACCAGTTATTGATGTCGTTCGGCAACATACGGTACTGCGCCTCTGACATCACGTACACCTTCTTCACACGACCGCGGTCGATGAAGTCGTTGACGTAGCTACCGCCCCAGGCTGCGCCCAGTGTGGTATTGATGTCGCTGATGGACACACCCAGCGCCTGGGCTTTTTCCTGGTCGATGTCGATTTTATACTGCGGCGTATCTTCCAGACCGTTTGGACGCACGCCGACCAGCAGGTCAGGGTGTTTAGCCACTTCACCAAACAGCTGGTTACGCGCCTGAGTCAGTTTCTCGTGACCCAAACCACCCTGGTCAATCAGCTGGAAGTCGAAACCGGTCGCCGTACCCAGTTCAACAATCGCTGGCAGGTTAAAGGCGAAGACCATCGCATCTTTAATCTGCGAGAAGGTGCCCATAGCGCGGCCGGTGATCGCTTCAACTTTGTTCTCTTCGCCCGGACGTTCAGACCAGTCTTTCAGAGAAACGAAGGCGATACCGGTGTTCTGACCACGACCCGCAAAGCCAAAGCCGTTAACCGCAAACACGGATTCAACGTTGTCTTTCTCTTTGGTGAGGTAGTAGTCCGTCACTTCGTCCAGTACTTTCTGGGTACGCTCTTGCGATGCACCCGCCGGGAGCTGTGCCATCGTCAGGAACACGCCCTGGTCTTCATCCGGCAGGAACGAGCTTGGCAGACGAACGAACAGGAAAGCCATGCCCACCACGATGATGATATAGAGCAGCAGATAACGACCGGTGCTGCGCAGGATGTTGCCCACGCTGTCGGTGTAATGGTGCGTACTCTTATCAAACATGCGGTTAAACCAGCCGAAGAACCCTTTGTGCTCGCCGTGACCGCCTTTCTGAATCGGCTTCAGCATGGTGGCACACAGGGCAGGCGTCAGGATCAACGCCACCAGCACGGACAGCGCCATCGCGGAAACGATGGTAATAGAGAACTGACGGTAAATCGCACCGGTTGAACCTCCGAAGAAGGCCATCGGGATAAATACCGCAGACAGCACCATCGCGATACCGACCAGCGCGCCCTGGATTTGCCCCATCGATTTACGGGTTGCTTCCTTCGGCGGCAGGCCTTCCTCCGCCATCACACGCTCGACGTTCTCTACCACAACGATGGCGTCATCCACCAGCAGGCCGATGGCGAGCACCATCCCGAACATTGTCAGGGTGTTTATCGAGTAGCCGAATATCGACAGGATCGCGAAGGTCCCGAGCAGTACGACCGGAACGGCGATGGTTGGGATCAGCGTCGCACGGAAGTTTTGCAGGAACAGGTACATGACCAGGAAGACGAGGATGATCGCCTCAACCAGGGTTTTTACCACTTCGTGAATCGAGATTTTAACGAACGGCGTGGTGTCATACGGATATACGATTTTCAGACCTGACGGGAAGAAAGGTTCCATCTTCTTCAGCTCTGCACGGATAGCCGTGGCGGTGTCCAGGGCGTTAGCGCCTGTCGCCAGTTTGATACCCAGACCGGAAGCAGGTTTGCCGTTGAACTTCGCGATGATGTCGTAGTTCTCACCGCCCAGCTCAACTTTCGCCACGTCGCGCAGGCGAACCTGAGAACCGTCCTGATTCACTTTCAGCAGAATTTTGCTGAACTCATCGGCGGACGTCAGACGCGTCTGTGCGATGATCGAGGCGTTAAGCTGCTGGCCTTTCACCGGCGGCGTACCGCCTAGCTGACCGGCTGCCACCTGGGCGTTCTGTGCTTTGATCGCGCTGATTACGTCAACCGGCGTCAGCTGGAAGTTGTTCAGCTTGTTCGGATCCATCCAGATACGCATCGCGTACTGGGAACCAAACAGCTGCACGTCACCCACACCGGAAGTACGGCTGATAGCGTCCTTCATGTTGGCGCCCACGTAGTCGGAAATATCCTCCTGCGTCATGGTGCCGTTGGTGTTGATAACGCCGACAACCATCAGGAAGCTACTGGACGATTTCTCGACGCTCACGCCCTGCTGTTGTACTTCCTGCGGCAGCAGCGGCATCGCCAGCTGCAGTTTGTTCTGCACCTGAACCTGCGCGATGTCAGCATCGGTACCTGACTGGAAGGTCAGGGTGATCTGAACTGTACCGGTGGAGTCACTGTTTGAGGACATGTACATCAGGTTATCGATACCGTTCATGTTCTGTTCGATAACCTGAGTCACGGTGTCCTGCACCGTTTTTGCATCAGCCCCTGGATAGGTTGCGGAGATCGTCACCGCCGGTGGCGCAATCGTTGGATATTGCGCGACGGGCAGCTTCAGGATCGCAAGTCCCCCAGCTAGCATGATGATTATGGCGATCACCCACGCAAATATGGGGCGATCGATAAAGAAATTAGGCATGTCTTAACGGCTCCTGTTTAAGTTAAGACTTGGTTTGTTCTGACTGACCAGCGGCTGAAGCTTGTTGTTTATCGTCAGACTTCACTTCCTGTGCTTTAACCTGCGCGCCAGGACGAACTTTTTGCAAACCAGTGATAATCACGCGATCGCCATCTTTCAGACCTTCCGTCACCAGCCATTTATCGCCAATCGCCTGCGTAGCAGTGATATTGCGGGTTTCGACTTTGTCATCAGCCCCGACAACCAGTGCGCTCGCATCGCCGCGTGGCGTACGGGTCACACCCTGCTGTGGAACCAGAAGTGCGGTTGGATTCGTCCCTTCTTCCAGACGCGCGCGAACGAACATACCAGGCAACAGCGTGTTGTCCGGGTTCGGGAAAATCGCACGTAAGGTGATGGAACCGGTGGTCTGGTCGACCGTCACATCAGAGAATTCCAGTGTGCCTGACTGTGGGTATTTGATACCGTCATTGGTCACAAGCTCCACTTTGGCTTTGCCGTTTTCCTGTTGCAGCTTGCCACTTGCGAGCTCTTGCTTCAGACGCAGGAAATCATTGCTGGACTGTGTGACGTCAACGTAGATCGGATCAAGCTGCTGCACGGTAGCCAGCGCCGAGGCCTGACCGTTCTGCACTAGCGCCCCTTCCGTCACGGAAGATTTACCAATACGACCGCTGATAGGGGAGGTCACTTTGGTGTAGGCCAGGTTAATACGCGCGGTTTCGACGGCGGCTTTCGCGGCAACGACGGCAGCGTTGGTCTGCTGTGCATCCGCCAGCGCAGTATCGTAATCCTGTTGACTGATGTACTGCGTACCGAGCAGTTTTTTATAGCGGCTCAGCGTGAGCTGGGAGATTTTGGCTGCAGCTTCAGCTTTCGCCAGATCGCCTTTCGCGCTTTCATAAGACGCCTGATAGGTTGCTGGATCAATCTGATACAGAGACTCACCGGCTTTCACATCACCGCCTTCCGTGAAGTTACGTTTCAGGATAATACCGCTCACCTGAGGACGCACTTCCGCAATGCGGTAAGCACTCGTACGGCCTGGCAATTCTGTGGTGATTTGTAGAGGTTCAGATTTGAGCGTCACAACGCCTACTTCTGGCGCCTGCTGAGCTCCTTGTTGAGCCGGTTTGTCGTCACATCCTGTTAGCGCTAAGCTGCCTGAGAGCATCAGAACGACCGCCAGAGGCGTTAACCCTCTGTTTTTGTTCATATGTAAACCTCGAGTGTCCGATTTCAAATTGATCAAGGGTCCTGAGTCTAAAAACCCATTGCTGCGTTTATATTATCGTCATGCTATGGTACATACATTCACAAATGTATGTAAATCTGACTCCTGTAAATTCACTGACATATGGCACGAAAAACCAAACAACAAGCGCTGGAAACCCGACAACACATTCTGGATGTGGCGATTCGTTTGTTCTCTCAGCAGGGTGTGTCATCAACCTCGCTGGCGCAGATTGCTCAGGCCGCGGGCGTCACGCGGGGAGCGATTTACTGGCATTTTAAAGACAAGTCAGATCTGTTTGGTGAAATCTGGGAGCTTTCAGAATCCAACATTAGCGATCTAGAGACTGAGTATCGGGCAAAATTCCCCGACGATCCACTCTCAGTATTAAGAGAAATTCTAGTATATATCCTTGAAGCAACGGTAGTTGAAGAACGTCGCAGGCTAATGATGGAAATTATTTTTCATAAATGCGAGTTCGTGGGCGAAATGGCGGTCGTCCAGCAGGCGCAGCGTAGCCTGTGTCTGGAGAGTTATGACCGTATCGAACAGACGCTAACGCAATGTATTCAGGCAAAAACGTTACCGGCCAACCTGCTGACGCGCCGCGCCGCCATTCTGTTACGTAGCTATGTCTCCGGGCTGATGGAGAACTGGCTATTTGCGCCACAATCTTTTGATCTTAAAAACGAAGCTCGTAGCTACGTCGCCATTTTGCTGGAGATGTTGCAATTTTGCCCGACACTGCGTGACGAAACCCACTCCGTTCCTGCCTGACCGTCGCCAGGATTTATCCTGGAGGTTCATGTTCTTGCTATTCTGCTTTCAGCGGGCGTGATATTCTTCACGCCGGACTATTTTCGGTCATTTCTCACATCATACTCACGACTATGCTGCACACCAAACGCTCGCAACATCCTGTTCTTGCATTATTTTTTGCTATGCTGTTTTTCCTGGCTTCCGCGCCGCTTTCGTATGCTCGCGCAGATAACGCCAGCGATATCCCTTCGCGTGCCGATGTTCAGGCGCAGCTTGATACGCTGAATAAACAAAAAGAGCTGTCGCCTCAGGAGAAACTCGTCCAACAGGATCTGACGGAAACGCTGGAAACGCTGGATAAAATTGAACGCGTAAAAGCAGAAACGGCTCAGCTTCGCCAGAAGGTCGCGCAGGCCCCGGACAACATGCGCAAGGCGACAGAGGCGCTGAGCGCGCTGAGCGACGTCGATAACGATGACGAAACCCGCAAAACGCTTGCGACGCTCTCGCTGCGTCAGCTGGAGTCGCGTGTGGCGCAGTTGCTGGACGATCTCCAGACCGCGCAGTCCGATCTCGCCACCTATAACAGCCAGCTTGTCTCGCTGCAAACGCAGCCTGAGCGCGTGCAAAACGCGATGTACACCGCGTCTCAGCAGCTTCAGCAGATCCGCAACCGCCTGAATGGGACGGCTGTGGGAGATGGCGCGTTACGCGCTACGCAGCAAACGTTGTTGTTGATTCAGCAGACGTTGCTTAATGCGGAAATTGAACAGCAGCGCAAGAGCCTTGAAGGCAATACGGTGCTGCAGGATACACTGCAAAAACAGCGTGATTACGTCACCGCCAACATTAATCGTCTTGAGCACCAGCTCCAGCTGCTGCAGGAGGCGGTAAACAGCAAACGCCTGACGCTGACGGAAAAAACCGCTCAGGAAGCCGTCTCGCCAGACGAAACCGCCCGCATTCAGGCCAACCCGCTGGTGAAGCAGGAGCTTGAGCTTAACCATCAGTTAAGTGAGCGTCTGATTCAGGCCACCGAAAGCGGTAACTCGCTGGTGCAGCAGAATATTAAAGTCAAAAACTGGCTGGATCGCGCGCTGCAGGCGGAACGTAACATTAAAGAGCAGATTGCGGTTCTGAAAGGGAGCCTTCTGCTGTCGCGAATTTTGTACCAGCAGCAGCAGACGCTGCCGTCCGCCGACGAGCTGGAGGACATGACCAACCGCATCGCGGATTTACGTCTGGAGCAGTTTGACGTCAACCAGCAGCGCGATGCGCTTTTCCAGAGCGATAACTTTGTCGCGAAAGTGGAAGAGGGCCATTCCAGCGAGGTAAACCCGGAGGTTCACGACGCGCTGCTGCAGGTCGTCGATATGCGTCGCGAGCTGCTCGACCAGCTCAACAAACAGCTGGGCAATCAGCTGATGATGGCCATTAACCTGCAGATCAACCAGCAGCAGCTGGTGAGCGTCTCGAAAAGCCTGCAGGAGATTTTGACCCAGCAGATTTTCTGGGTGAACAGCAACAAGCCGATGGACTGGGACTGGGTCAAATCCTTCCCTGAGACGCTGAAGTCGCAAATCAAGAGCATGAAAATCACCGTCAACTGGGAGAAGGCCTGGCCTGCGGTGATGATTGCCTTCCTCGCGGGCCTGCCGCTTTTGCTGATTGCGGGTCTGATCCGCTGGCGTTTGAAATGGCTGAAACAGTATCAGGCCAGGCTGGCGTCGGAAGTGGGACAACTGCGTAACGACAGCCAGCTGCACACCCCGAAAGCGATCCTGATTGACCTGATCCGCGCGCTGCCAGTCTGCCTGCTGATTCTGGCCGCCGGGCTGATTCTGCTCACGATGCAGCTCAACATCAGCGATTTGCTCTGGGCGTTCAGCAAAAAGCTGGCGCTGTTCTGGCTGGTGTTTGGTCTCTGCTGGAAAGTGCTGGAAAAAGACGGAGTGGCGGTGCGCCACTTCAACATGCCGGAACAACTTACCAGCCACTGGCGTCGCCAGATTGTGCGCATCAGCCTCGCACTGCTGCCGCTGCACTTCTGGTCTGTTGTGTCTGAACTCTCACCGCTGCATTTGATGGACGACGTGCTGGGGCAGCTGGTTATTCTGCTGAACCTGCTGCTGATTGCCGTTCTGATGTGGCCGATGTGCCGCGACAGCTGGCGTGATAAAGAGTCCCACAACCTTCGTCTGGCGACCGTAACGGTGCTGGCGATCATTCCGCTGGCGCTGATGGTGCTGACGGCAACGGGCTACTTCTATACCACGCTGCGCCTGTCAGGCCGCTGGATCGAAACGGTTTATCTGGTGATTGTCTGGAATCTGCTGTTCCAGACCGTGCTGCGTGGGTTGAGCGTGGCGGCGCGGCGTATCGCCTATCGCCGTGCGATCGCGCGCCGTCAGCATCAGGTGAAAGAGGGGGCAGAAGGCGCGGAGCCGCAGGAAGAGCCGACCATCGCGCTGGAGCAGGTCAACCAGCAAACCATGCGTATCACGATGCTGGTGATGGTGGCGCTGTTTGGGGTGATGTTCTGGGCCATCTGGTCTGATTTAATCACCGTCTTTGCGTACCTCGACAGCGTCAAGCTCTGGCAGTACAGCGGCACCGAGGCGGGTGTGACGGTGATGAAAAGCGTGACCATGGGCAGCCTGCTCTTTGCGCTGGTGTCGCTGGTGGTCGCCTGGGCGCTGATCCGCAACCTGCCGGGCCTGCTGGAAGTGCTGGTGCTGTCCCGCCTGAACCTGCGTCAGGGGGCGTCTTACGCCATCACCACTATCCTGAACTACGTGATCATTATCGCGGGTGCGATGACGGTCTTTGGTTCGCTGGGTGTTTCATGGGACAAACTGCAGTGGCTGGCGGCAGCGCTCTCGGTCGGTCTTGGTTTCGGCCTGCAGGAGATCTTCGGGAACTTCGTCTCCGGCCTGATCATCCTGTTCGAACGTCCGGTGCGTATCGGCGATACCGTCACCATCGGCACCTTCTCCGGCACCGTCAGCAAGATCCGTATTCGTGCGACCACCATTACCGACTTTGACCGTAAAGAGGTGATCATCCCGAACAAAGCGTTCGTGACCGAACGCCTGATCAACTGGTCGCTCTCCGATACGACCACCCGCGTGGTGATCCGCATCGGTGTGGCCTACGGTTCCGATCTGGACAAGGTGAAAGAGGTGCTGTTGAAGGCGGCGTCTGAACATCCGAAAGTCATGCACGATCCGGCTCCTGCGGTGTTCTTCACCACTTTCGGTCCGAGTACGCTGGATCACGAGCTGCGCCTGTACGTGCGTGAGCTGCGCGATCGCAGCTACACCGTCGACGAACTGAACCGCGCGATCGACCGCCTGTGCCGTGAAAATGACATTAACATCGCCTTCAACCAGCTTGAGGTTCACCTGCGTAACGAAAAAGGTGAAGAGCATACGGAAGTGAAGCGCGAGATTAAGGGTGACGATCCGACTCCGGCATAATCTATTTCCCCTCTCCCCTCAGGGGCGAGGGGACGATTTTCTCCCTCTCCCTCAGGGAGAGGGCCGGGGTGAGGGTAATTTCCCCTCAAAATCCCGCCGCACAATCTCCAGCGCTTTCAGCACTGTCTCCGCCGGGATCTCATGATTCTCCAGCAGCATAATCAAATCGACGGCCAGCTTGACCTCGTCGGGTGCATTTTCCAGTGACATCTTTGTGGCTCCTGTTAACGGGTCAAACGTTCAATGACGCGCTCGATCTCATCCAGCGCCTGTCGGCAGCGGGCAATACGGCCTTCGAGGGCGCTTATCTCGCGCATCAATAGCTGCTGCTCTTCCAGCGTTTCGCTGTTGTTCAGTCGGGCTTCGCGTTCGCGTTTCATCTCAAACAGCCGGCGTTCAAACTCCTGGTTCTCCAGCCGCTTGCGCTGCCATTTACCGAGTCCCGGCGAGGCGCTGTCCCAGGCGCGCAGCGGCCAGGCGGCGATTTCGCGATGTAAAGCAGTAATCTGCTCGGCGAGATGCTCCGCCAGCCAGGCCACCTGTTCCTGCTGTCCGTTCTCTACCGCATGGCGCAACTCATCAAGATTCGTTTGCGCCTCCGCAAGATAATCCTGAATTAACGTGCTGCGGGTACGAAAAAGCTGTCGGTCAAAGCGCGGCTTCAGCGTGGCGTGTCCCATCAGCGGCGTGGCCTGCGCGCGCAAGGCGATCAGTTGATTTTGTAGCGTCTCAAGAAGCAAGGCTGTTTTCAAAACGCTCTCCAGTGGTAAAGTAGCCGTTCAGTTTGATAACGATTCGCATTATGCAGCGTACTATTTTAATCATCATTGGCTGGCTCGCGGTAGTGCTGGGCACGCTGGGCGTTGTTTTACCCCTGTTACCGACCACGCCGTTTATTCTGCTGGCGGCCTGGTGCTTCGCCCGTTCATCGCCGCGCTTTCACCACTGGCTGCTCTACCGCTCATGGTTTGGCGGCTACCTGCGGTACTGGCAAAAACACCGGGCCATGCCGCCCGGCGCGAAGCCGCGCGCGATCGCGGTGATCCTCATCACCTTCGCCATTTCATTATGGCTGGTGAAAATGATGTGGGTACGCATTCTGCTGCTGGCGATCCTGACCTGCCTGCTTATCTTTATGTGGCGGATCCCCGTGGTTGATGAAAAGCAACAAAAGCACTGAAGCCTCATCATGGCTGTTGCAATTATTGCGTACAGCCAGTAAATTCGACCGTTTTCGAGCACAGGTGCGCCTGGTTAAAGGTTAAGCAATTGTTACCTTTACCGACTCGTTGCGCGCCGTGAGTAACACTGTTTCACTTAGGCACAAACCGATGACCGCAACTGCACAGCAGCTTGAATTTCTGAAAAAAAGCATCAAAAGCATCCAGGACTATCCGAAGCCTGGCATTCTTTTCCGTGATGTCACCAGCTTGCTGGAAGACCCGAAAGCGTACGCGCTCAGCATTGAACTGCTGGTGGAGCGTTATAAAAACGCCGGGATCACCAAAGTAGTAGGTACCGAAGCCCGTGGCTTCCTGTTTGGCGCACCGGTTGCGCTGGCAATGGGCGTGGGTTTTGTGCCGGTGCGTAAGCCGCGCAAGCTGCCGCGTGAAACCATTGCTGAGAGCTACGAGCTGGAATACGGCACCGATCAGCTGGAAATCCACGTGGATGCCATCAAGCCAGGCGACAAAGTGCTGGTGGTGGACGATCTGCTGGCAACCGGCGGCACCATCGAAGCGACCGTGAAGCTGATCCGCCGTCTGGGTGGGGAAGTGACCGACGCGGCATTCATCATCAACCTGTTCGATCTGGGCGGCGAACAGCGCCTGGAAAAACAGGGTATTACCAGCTACAGCCTGGTACCATTCCCGGGTCATTAATCCCGTTCCTCACAACCTCGCTCAATGAGTGAGGTTGTGATAGCATTCCCCTCCATAAATTCACCTTCCAGCGTTGCAGAGCCTGCCCATGAGTTATCAGGTGTTAGCCCGTAAATGGCGACCACAAACCTTTGCTGACGTTGTCGGTCAGGAACATGTGCTGACGGCCCTGGCGAACGGCTTGTCGCTAGGTCGTATCCATCACGCCTATCTTTTTTCCGGCACCCGCGGCGTCGGTAAGACCTCTATTGCCCGTCTGCTGGCGAAAGGCCTCAACTGCGAAACCGGGATTACCGCCACCCCGTGCGGCGTGTGCGATAACTGCAGGGAAATCGAGCAGGGGCGTTTTGTCGATCTGATTGAGATCGACGCCGCCTCGCGCACCAAAGTGGAAGACACCCGCGATCTGCTCGATAACGTGCAGTACGCCCCGGCGCGCGGCCGCTTCAAGGTCTACCTGATCGATGAAGTGCACATGTTGTCGCGTCACAGCTTCAACGCCCTGCTGAAAACGCTGGAAGAGCCGCCTGCACACGTGAAGTTCCTGCTGGCGACCACCGATCCGCAAAAGTTGCCGGTTACCATTCTGTCGCGCTGCCTGCAGTTCCACCTGAAGGCGCTGGACGTTGAGCAGATACGCGCGCAGCTTGAGCACATTCTCGATGAAGAGAAAATTGTCCATGAACCGCGCGCCCTGCAACTGCTGGCTCGCGCGGCGGACGGTAGCCTGCGTGATGCGTTAAGCCTGACCGATCAGGCGATTGCCAGCGGTGACGGCAAGCTCTCGACCGACGCGGTCAGCACCATGCTCGGTACGCTGGATGACGATCAGGCGCTCTCGCTTATCGAAGCGATGATTGCCGCCAACGGTGAACGCGTGATGTCGCTGGTAAACGCGGCTGCCGCCCGAGGCGTGGAGTGGGAGGGGCTGCTGGTTGAAATGCTCAGCCTGCTGCACCGCGTGGCGATGCTGCAGCTTTCTCCATCGGCAATCGGCGCGGATATGGCCGCCATTGAGCAGCGGATGCGTGAACTTGCCCGCACCGTGCCGCCTGCCGACGTGCAGCTTTACTACCAGACGCTGCTAATTGGCCGCAAAGAGCTGCCGTTCGCGCCGGACCGCCGGATGGGCGTTGAAATGACGCTGCTGCGCGCGCTGGCGTTCCACCCGCGCATGCCGCTGCCCGAACCGGAAGTGCCGCGACAGTCCTTCGCGCCGGTCGCCCCGACCGCGGTGATGTCGCCGCAGCAGGTGCCGCCGCAGCCGACACCGCCGCCGCAAAACGTGCCGCTGTCGGATGCCACCAGTTCGGTACTTGCCGCACGCAGTCAGTTGCAGCGTGCGCAGGGAGTAACCAAACCAAAAAAGAGTGAACCGGCAGCGCCAGCAAGAGCGCGGCCGGTGAACAACGCCGCGCTTGAACGACTGGCCTCGGTAACGGAGCGCGTTCAGTCGCGTCCGGCACCGTCCGCGCTCGAGCAGAAAGCCCCGGCAAAAGAAGAGGCTTACCGCTGGAAGGCGACCACCATCACCGAAACGGTGAAGGAAGAGGTCGCCACGCCAAAAGCGCTGAAGAAAGCGCTGGAGCATGAGAAAACCCCGGAGCTTGCCGCGAAGCTCGCCGAAGAGTCAATCGAGCGGGACGCCTGGGCCGCAGAGGTCAGCAAACTGCAGCTGCCGAAGCTGGTGGAGCAGGTCGCGCTCAACGCCTGGAAAGAGCAAGAGGGCAACCAGGTGCGTCTGCATCTGCGTCCTGGCCAGCGACATCTGAATTCCCCTGGTGCGCAAAAGGCGCTGGCGGAGGCGCTCACCGCATTGCAGGGTGCGCCGGTTGAATTGACTATCATTGAAGATGATAATCCCGCAGTGCGAACGCCGTTGGAGTGGCGCCAGGCTATTTATGAAGAGAGGCTCGCGCAGGCGCGCGAGTCAATTATCGCGGATAACAACATTCAGACCCTGCGCCGGTTCTTCGACGCCGATCTGGATGAAGAGAGTATTCGCCCCATTTGATCGTGAGTCTGACTTACGGTTGTAATCCTTAAACGTGAAAGAGAGAGAAGCCTATGTTCGGTGGAAAAGGCGGTCTGGGTGGCCTGATGAAGCAGGCTCAGCAGATGCAGGAAAAAATGCAGAAGATGCAGGAAGAGATCGCTCAGCTGGAAGTCACGGGTGAATCCGGTGCCGGTCTGGTAAAAGTGACCATCAACGGTGCGCACAACTGCCGCCGCGTGGAAATCGACCCAAGCCTGCTCGAAGACGACAAAGATATGCTGGAAGATCTGGTTGCCGCCGCGTTTAACGATGCCGCGCGCCGTATCGACGAAACCCAGAAAGAGAAAATGGCCTCTGTTTCCAGCGGTATGCAACTGCCGCCGGGCTTCAAGATGCCATTCTGATGCAAACCAGTCCGCTGCTCACGCAGTTAATGGAAGCACTGCGCTGCCTGCCGGGCGTTGGCCCGAAGTCGGCGCAGCGCATGGCGTTCACGCTTTTGCAGCGCGACCGCAGCGGCGGGATGCGCCTGGCGCAGGCTCTGACCCGCGCCATGTCAGAAATTGGTCACTGTGCGGATTGCCGCACCTTTACCGAGCAGGACGTGTGTAACATCTGTACGAACCCGCGTCGCCAGGAAAACGGTCAGATTTGCGTGGTGGAGAGTCCGGCGGACATCTACGCCATCGAACAAACCGGGCAGTTTTCTGGTCGCTACTTCGTGCTGATGGGGCATCTCTCCCCGCTGGACGGTATTGGCCCGGATGATATCGGTCTCGACCGCCTTGAACAGCGTCTTGAGTCCGAAACCATCAAAGAGGTTATCCTCGCCACCAACCCCACGGTGGAAGGGGAGGCAACCGCTAACTACATCGCTGAACTGTGCTCGCAGTATGGCGTTGACGCCAGCCGCATCGCCCACGGCGTGCCGGTAGGCGGCGAGCTGGAAATGGTCGACGGCACCACGCTGTCGCACTCTCTGGCCGGGCGTCACAAGATTATTTTCTGACCAAACGGAGGCTGCGCGCGTGGCCTCCGCTTGAAATTTTCCTCCCTTATCCCCATCTCTCACTCAACGTTTTACAACCCCATTAAATGGCATTGTTGAGGTCGACTTAGATGAAAGGACAAGAAACCCGTGGTTTCCAGTCAGAAGTAAAACAGCTTCTGCACCTGATGATCCATTCCCTGTATTCCAACAAAGAAATCTTCCTGCGTGAGCTGATTTCCAACGCATCCGATGCGGCGGACAAGCTGCGCTTCCGCGCGCTGTCCAACCCGGACCTGTACGAAGGCGACGGCGAGCTGCGCGTGCGCGTCTCTTTCAATAAAGAGAACCGCACCCTGACCATTGCCGATAACGGCATCGGGATGAACCGCGACGAGGTGATCGACCACCTCGGCACCATTGCCAAATCCGGCACCAAAGCGTTCCTCGAGTCCATGGGCTCTGACCAGGCGAAAGACAGCCAGCTGATCGGCCAGTTCGGCGTGGGCTTCTACTCGGCGTTTATCGTTGCCGACAAAGTCACCGTGCGCACCCGCGCGGCAGGCGAAAGCGCAGAAAATGGTGTGTTCTGGGAATCCAAAGGGGAAGGCGAATACACCGTTGATGACATCACCAAAGCGGATCGCGGCACCGAAATCACCCTCCACCTGCGTGAAGGCGAAGACGATTTCCTGAACGACTGGCGCGTGCGCTCCATCATCAGCAAATATTCCGACCACATCGCGCTGCCGGTTGAGATTGAGAAACAGGAAGAGCAGGACGGTGAAACCGTTGTCTCCTGGGAGAAGATCAACAAGGCGCAGGCGCTGTGGACGCGCAACAAGTCTGAAATTAAAGACGACGAGTACAACGAGTTCTACAAGCACATTGCCCACGACTTTACCGATCCGCTGACCTGGAGCCACAACCGCGTGGAAGGTAAGCAGGAGTACACCAGCCTGCTGTACATTCCGGCGCAGGCGCCGTGGGACATGTGGAACCGCGATCACAAGCACGGCCTGAAGCTCTACGTGCAACGCGTGTTCATCATGGACGACGCCGAGCAGTTCATGCCGAACTACCTGCGCTTTACGCGCGGGCTGATCGACTCTAACGATCTGCCGCTGAACGTCTCCCGTGAAATTCTGCAGGACAGCACAGTCACCCGCAACCTTCGCAACGCGTTGACCAAACGTACGCTGCAGATGCTGGAAAAACTGGCGAAAGACGATGCGGAAAAATATCAGACCTTCTGGAAACAGTTCGGTCTGGTGCTGAAAGAAGGCCCGGCGGAAGACACCGCGAACGTCGAAACGATCGCCAAACTGCTGCGCTTCGCCTCAACGCATACCGACTCTTCCGCACAGACCGTGTCGCTGGAAGAGTACGTCTCCCGCATGAAAGAAGGGCAGGAGAAGATCTACTACATCACCGCCGACAGCTACGCGGCGGCGAAGAGCAGCCCGCACCTGGAGCTGCTGCGCAAGAAAGGCATCGAAGTGCTGCTGCTTTCTGACCGCATCGACGAGTGGATGATGAACTACCTGACCGAGTTCGACGGTAAATCCTTCCAGTCCGTGGCCAAAGCCGACGAGTCCATCGACAAGCTGGCGGATGAAGTGGACGAAAGCGCGAAAGAAGCCGAGAAGGCGCTGGAGCCGTTCGTTGAGCGCGTGAAAACACTGCTGGGCGATCGCGTGAAAGAGGTGCGCTTCACGCACCGTCTGACCGATACTCCGGCGATTGTCACCACCGATGCCGACGAAATGGGCACCCAGATGGCGAAGCTGTTCGCTGCGGCGGGCCAGGCGATGCCGGAAGTGAAATATATCTTTGAGCTTAATCCGGATCACCCGCTGGTGAAACGTGCGGCAGACACCCAGGACGACGCCCGCTTTGCCGAGTGGGTTGAACTGCTGCTGGATCAGTCCCTGCTGGCCGAACGCGGCACGCTGGAAGATCCTAACCTGTTCATTAAACGTGTGAATGCGCTGCTGCTGGCGTAATCTCCCCTCACCACTGCCCTCTCCCCAAAGGGAGAGGGTGAAAGAGTTCCCTCTCCCTGTGGGAGAGGGTTAGGGTGAGGGCACCAGACCGCACTAACCCAAATTATCTCCCCCCATTAACCGTTTCAGCTTCCCCGCCTTCCTTGAGCCACGCCCATTCTGGTGGTATTGTTTAGCGCTTTTGAAAAATTGAAACGACATTTGAGGGGATTTTCGCAATGCGTATTATTCTGCTTGGCGCTCCGGGCGCGGGTAAAGGAACTCAGGCTCAGTTCATCATGGAGAAATACGGTATTCCGCAAATCTCCACCGGTGACATGCTGCGCGCCGCTGTTAAATCTGGCTCCGAGCTGGGTAAACAAGCGAAAGACATCATGGATGCAGGCAAGCTAGTGACCGACGAGCTGGTTATTGCTCTGGTCAAAGAGCGCATTGCTCAGGAAGACTGCCGTAACGGTTTCCTGCTGGACGGCTTCCCACGCACCATTCCTCAGGCTGACGCCATGAAAGAAGCGGGCATCAATGTGGACTACGTTCTGGAGTTCGACGTACCGGACGAGCTGATCGTTGACCGTATCGTTGGCCGTCGCGTACACGCTGCTTCTGGCCGCGTTTACCACATCAAATTCAACCCACCTAAGGTTGAGGGCAAAGACGACGTGACCGGCGAAGAGCTGACCACCCGTAAAGACGATCAGGAAGAGACCGTGCGTAAACGCCTGGTGGAATACCATCAGATGACTGCACCGCTGATCGGCTACTACACCAAAGAAGCGCAGGCGGGTAACACCCAATACGCCAAAGTCGACGGTACCAAAGCCGTGGCTGACGTACGTGCAGAGCTGGAAAAAATCCTCGGCTAATTGCACGTCTCTCACCCGGGTTCTCCGGGTGAGAAAAATTCTCATCTTACCTATTACAGCAATGGGTTTCGTTTAAACGCATTTCCGCTACAATTGACAACCTATCAAATGGTTAAGAGGCGTGAATGAGTCAGGCGAAAACCGGCATCCTGCTTGCCAATCTGGGCACCCCAGAAGCACCCACTCCAGCAGCGGTAAAACGCTATCTGCGACAGTTTTTAAGCGACACGCGCGTCGTGGATACCCCAAGATTGCTGTGGTGGCCCCTGCTGCGTGGCGTTATTCTGCCGATTCGTTCTCCGCGCGTGGCAAAGCTATATCAGTCCGTCTGGATGGAAGAGGGCTCGCCGCTGATGGTGTACAGCCGCCGTCAGGAGAAAGCACTGGCCGCCCGCCTGCCGGATATGCCCGTCGCGCTCGGCATGAGCTATGGAACACCTTCGCTCGAAAGCGCAGTGGAAAACCTGCTCGCGCAGGGCGTTGACCATATCGTCGTGCTGGCGCTCTATCCACAGTATTCGTGTTCGACGGTAGCTGCCGTCTGGGATGAGCTGGCACGCATTCTGAAGACGCGTCGTCGCATTCCTGCGGTGACCTTTATTCGCGACTACGCGGATAACGATCTGTACATCAAGGCGCTGGCCAGCAGCGCCCGCGCGTCGTTTGAAAAGCACGGCGAGCCGGATCTGCTGCTGCTCTCCTATCACGGCATTCCGCAGCGTTTCGCCAATGAAGGGGATGATTACCCGCAGCGCTGCCGCGATACCACCCGCGAGCTGGTCTCCGCCCTTGGCCTGCCGCCGGAGAAAGTGATGATGACCTTCCAGTCGCGCTTCGGCCGCGAGCCGTGGCTGACGCCGTACACCGATGAAACCCTCAAAATGCTGGGCGAGAAGGGCGTGAAGCACATTCAGGTGATGTCGCCGGGCTTCTCGGCCGACTGTCTGGAAACGCTGGAGGAGATTGCGGTACAAAACCGGGAATTTTTCCTCGAAGCTGGCGGTGTGAAGTACGAGTACATTCCGGCACTTAACGACTCCCCTGAGCATATCGACATGATGGTCTCGCTGGTGACGAATAGCCGCTGATCGCGCTTGAGGCCGGGTTTGTGCTACCATTCCCGGCTTCTATTCCTTGCACAGTCCAGACCATGAAATTTCCCGGTAAACGTAAATCAAAACACTACTTCCCCGTTAACGCTCGCGATCCGCTCCTGCAGCAAATCCAGCCTGAAAATGAAACCAGCGCCGCATGGGTGGTGGGTATCGATCAGACGCTGGTGGATATTGAAGCCAAAGTGGATGATGCGTTTGTTGCGCGTTACGGTCTGAGCGCCGGGCATTCGCTAGTGATCGAGGACGATGTTGCTGAAGCGTTGTATCAGGAGCTGGTGCGTGAAAATCTGATCACCCATCAGTTTGCCGGTGGCACCATTGGCAACACCATGCACAACTACTCCGTGCTGGCTGATGACCGTTCGGTGCTGCTCGGCGTGATGTGTAGCAATATCGAAATCGGCGGCTACGCCTATCGCTACCTGTGCAACACCTCCAGCCGTACCGACCTGAACTACCTGCAGGGCGTAGACGGCCCGATTGGCCGCTGCTTTACGCTCATTGGTGAGTCCGGCGAGCGTACCTTTGCCATCAGCCCTGGCCACATGAACAAGCTGCGCGCAGAGAGTATTCCTGAAGAGGTTATTGCGGGGGCCTCTGCGCTGGTGCTCACGTCGTATCTGGTGCGCTGCAAGCCGGGCGAGCCGATGCCGGACGCGACCATGAAGGCAATTGAGTACGCGAAGAAGTACGATGTCCCGGTCGTCCTGACGCTGGGGACCAAATTCGTTATCGCCGACAACCCGGAGTGGTGGCAGGCCTTCCTGAAGGAACACGTTTCGATTCTGGCGATGAACGAAGAAGAGGCCGAAGCGCTGACCGGCGAAAGCGATCCGCTGCTGGCGTCTGATAAAGCGCTGGACTGGGTCGATCTGGTGCTCTGCACCGCCGGACCTGTCGGGCTGTACATGGCGGGCTTCACGGAAGAAGAGAGCAAACGCAAAACCCAGCATCCGCTGCTGCCTGGCGCAATTGCCGAATTCAACCAGTTCGAATTCAGCCGCGGTATGCGCCATAAAGACTGCACCAACCCGCTGCGTATCTACTCCCACATCGCGCCGTACATGGGCGGGCCAGAGAAGATCATGAACACCAACGGCGCGGGCGATGGCGCGCTGGCCGCGTTGCTGCACGACATCACCGCTAACGCTTACCACAAAACCAACGTGCCAAACTCCAGCAAGCATAAGTTTAGTTGGCTGACCTATTCGTCGCTGGCGCAGGTGTGTAAATACGCGAACCGCGTGAGCTATCAGGTGCTGAATCAGCACTCCCCGCGCTTGACGCGTGGCCTGCCGGAACGGGAAGACAGCCTCGAAGAGGCGTATTGGGACAGGTAAAAGCAAAACGGCAACCAGGTTGCCGTTTTTAGTGTTTATTCCCTCTCCCGGTGGGAGAGGGTCAGGGTGAGGGCATCAGGCCGCACAAGGTAAAAGCAAAACGGCAACCAGGTTGCCGTTTTTAGTGTTTGTTCCCTCTCCCTGTGGGAGAGGGTCAGGGTGAGGGCATCAGGCCGCACAAGGTAAAAGCAAAACGGCAACCAGGTTGCCGTTTTTAGTGTTTATTCCCTCTCCCGGTGGGAGAGGGCCAGGGTGAGGGCATCAGGCCGCACAACACTCAGCCTGTAACAGCCTCTTCAACCGGCGCTTTCTCCAGTAGCGTCAGCATCGTGTTCGCAATCTCACGCTCACCCATGACGACCTTATTCGCGCCGCGCTCGGTGATGTATTCCACCTCATCGTCATAATGTGCGCGGGCAATAATCTCGATGGTCGGACACTTCGCGCGCGCGGACGCGACAATCTCACCTGCCTCGTAGCCGTTCGGAATGGTCAGCAGCAGCCAGCGGGCGCAATCCAGATGCGCCAGATTCATGATCTCTTCGTTTGCCGCATTGCCCAGCACCGCGCGAATGCCGCGCTCGCGCAGTTCGTCAACGCGTGTGCGTGAGGTTTCAATCACCACCAGCGGAATGCCCTGCGCCATCAGCTTCTCACCGAGCAGGCTGCCCACGCGGCCAAAGCCAACCAGTAGCGCGTGATTGCAGATATCCACCGGGATCTGCTTCTCTTCTTCGATAGCCTCTTCCAGCGTCTGCTCTTCCAGGGTTTCCGTTTTATCGAGGTATTTTTCCAGCAGGGCAAACAGCACCGGGTTCAGCATAATGGAGAGGATCGCCCCCGCCAGCACCAGATTCTGACCGGCCTGCGGGAGTAGATTAAGCGCCATGCCGAGACCGGCCAGAATAAACGCGAACTCACCAATCTGCGCCAGGCTGGCGGCAATGGTCAGCGCCGTACGCGGCGAGTGGCCAAACATCCGCACCAGGAAGAAGGCGGCAACGGACTTACCAAAGATAATGATCGCCAGCGTGCCCAGCACCGCCAGCGGCTGCTGGATCAGAACCAGCGGGTCAAACAGCATCCCGACGGAGACGAAGAACAGCACGGCGAAAGCATCACGCAGCGGCAGCGTGTCGTGCGCCGCGCGGTGGCTTAATTCAGATTCGTTCAACACCATCCCCGCGAAGAACGCGCCCAGCGCAAACGAGACGTCGAACAGCTCTACGGCACCAAAGGCGATACCCAGCGCCAGAGCGAGTACCGAAAGGGTGAACAGCTCGCGGGAACCTGTCGCCGCAGTGCGGGACATGATCCAGGGTACCAGACGGCGGCCCACCAGCATCATGATGGCGATAAAGGCCACAACCTTACCGATGGTGATACTCATATCCAACGCCAGCGAAGCGAAGCCGACGTTGTCTTTTTCCATCATCCCGGCGACGGCGGGCAGCAGCACCAGCGTTAACACCATCACCAGATCTTCAACGATCAGCCAGCCTATTGCGATTTGCCCGCGCTGGCTGTCTATCAGCTGTCTCTCTTCAAGCGCGCGCAGCAGCACCACGGTACTGGCGGTTGAAAGACACAGCCCAAACACGATGCCGGTCATCAGCGACCAGCCTAGTACCGCTGAAAGCGCCATTCCCAGCAGCGTCGCCACCCCTATCTGGGCGATCGCTCCCGGTATGGCGATAGACTTTACCGCCATCAGGTCCTTCAGTGAAAAATGCAGACCGACGCCAAACATCAGCAGAATCACGCCTAATTCCGCCAGTTCTGGAGCCAGTTTGGTATCCGCCACGAAACCCGGCGTAAAAGGACCCGCCAGTACACCCGCTAACAGATAGCCGACAAGAGGAGAAATACGCAGTTTATTGGCAATCATGCCAAGGATAAAAGCGAGCACAAGTCCACCAACAATGGTGGTGATAAGCGGTGTGGCGTGGTGCATTCCGTCTCCTTTCGTGGTGAGTGTTCCATTTTTGGCATAAATACCAAAAGACCAGGTAATAGTTTATGACAATTTTTACCCTTATGTTTATGAATAATTGTTGAAGTTTGAATAAAAGAGCAATAAGCGTGAAAAAAAGCCCTTTTGGACAAGTTTGATGGGGAAGGTGAGAAGAAACCCTTATGGCATAAGGGGGCAAGGTCGCCAGAGTTTAACTTTGGCGACCCCTAAATTACGCTTTATGACGGTTATCAGGCAGGAATATGGTCAATATCCCCAGAAGTGGCAGGAAAGCACAGATTTTATAGACCAGGAAGATGTTGGTGTGATCTGCAACCATGCCCAACACCGCCGCACCAAGGCCGCCCATGCCGAAGGCAAATCCGAAAAAGAGCCCGGAAACCATACCGATACGCCCCGGTAACAGCTCCTGTGCGTAAACCAGAATGGCCGAGAAGGCAGAGGCCAGAATAAAACCAATAATGACGGTCAAAATCCCCGTCCACTCCAGGCTTGCGTAGGGCAAAATAAGCGTGAAGGGTGCAACACCGAGGATTGAGCCCCAAATCACATATTTACGCCCGATTTTGTCACCTACAGGCCCACCAATCACCGTTCCTGCTGCCACCGCAAACAGGAAGGCAAACAGGTGGAACTGCGCGTTTTGTACCGATAATCCGAATTTTTGCATCAGATAAAAGGTGTAATAGCTGCTGATGCTCGCCATATAGAAGTATTTCGAGAAAATCAGCACCAGCAGCACGCTTACGGCCAGGATAACCTTGTTACGGGGAAGGGGATTAATAACCTTTGCTACAGGTTTGCCCTTGTTCACGCGATGCTGCGCGGCATACCAGCGGCTGATTTGCGCCAGTACCACAATCGCCAGCAGCGCGGCCAGCACAAACCACGCCACGTTGCCTTTGCCGTATGGGGCGATGATCACCGCGGCCAGCAGTGGGCCGAGGGAACTGCCAAAGTTACCGCCTACCTGGAACAGGGACTGCGCCAGCCCGTGACGACCACCGGAGGCCATACGCGCCACGCGGGAGGATTCCGGATGGAAGACGGACGAGCCTGTCCCCACCAGCGCGGCGGCGATAAGCACCGCTTCAAAGCTGCCCGCCATTGCCAGCAGCACCAGCCCGCTCAAGGTGAAGCACATGCCAATGGGGAGCGACCACGGCATTGGGTATTTATCCGTCCAGTAACCGACCACCGGCTGCAGCAGCGAGGAGGCCATCTGGAAGGTGAGGGTGATCATCCCGATCTGTACGAAGGTTAACGAAAACTCGGACTGCAGCAGCGGGTAGATTGCCAGGATCAGCGACTGGATCATGTCGTTGAGCAGGTGCGAGAGACTGATTGCGCCTAAAACTTTAAAGGAAGTGCGCGATTTTGGCGGCGACGCCGGAGCGCCCGGGACGGGCTGGGTTGATTCACTGATTGCCATAAATACCACGTCGATTTGTTATGAGAAATGCAGGGTGTAATTATTATCCGACTAACATACCCGTCCGTGACATTTGAAGAAAGTCGCAATTCTGAAAACTTATTTGTCTATTCTTGTGAGTCACTGTAATTTTTGCGTTTGTCTATTGGTCAGGGAGAGAGATGATGAAGTTAATGAAGCGTGGCGTCGCGCTGGCGTTGATAGCGGCCTGGGGGCTGACAAGCCTGCCCGCGCAGGCATATGAAAAAGACAAAACCTATAAAATTACCATTTTGCATACCAACGATCACCACGGTCATTTCTGGCGCAGTGAATACGGGGAATATGGCCTGTCGGCGCAAAAAACGCTGGTTGACGGTATTCGCAAAGAGGTCGCCGCAGAAGGCGGTAGCGTGCTGCTGCTCTCGGGCGGGGATATCAATACCGGCGTGCCGGAATCTGATTTACAGGATGCCGAGCCTGACTTTCGCGGCATGAATCTGATTGGCTACGACGCGATGGCCGTGGGTAACCATGAATTCGATAACCCGCTGAGCGTGCTTCGCCAGCAGGAGAAGTGGTCTAAATTCCCGTTCCTCTCTGCCAATATTTACCAGAAAAGCACCGGCGAACGCCTGTTTAAACCCTGGGCGCTGTTTAAGCGTCAGGACTTAAAAATTGCGGTCATTGGCCTCACTACCGACGACACGGCCAAAATTGGTAACCCTGAGTTCTTCACTGATATCGAATTCCGTAAACCGGCAGACGAAGCGAAGCTGGTGATTCAGGAATTGCAGCAGAACGAAAAACCGGACGTGATTATCGCCACCACCCACATGGGGCACTACGACAACGGCGCGCACGGCTCCAATGCGCCGGGCGACGTCGAGATGGCGCGCAGCCTGCCTGCGGGCTCTCTGGCAATGATTGTGGGCGGTCACTCACAGGATCCGGTGTGTATGGCGTCCGAGAATAAAAAGCAGGTGGATTACGTACCGGGCACGCCGTGCGCGCCGGACCGTCAGAACGGTATCTGGATCGTACAGGCGCACGAGTGGGGGAAATACGTGGGTCGTGCAGATTTTGAGTTCCGTAACGGCGAGATGAAGCTGGTCCACTATCAGCTCATTCCGGTCAACCTGAAGAAGAAGGTGACCTATCCGGACGGGAAAAGTGAGCGCGTACTTTACACGCCTGAGATTGCAGAGAACCAGCAGATGCTCTCCCTGCTGACGCCGTTCCAGAACAAAGGCAAGGCGCAGCTGGACGTGAAAATTGGTACGCTCAATGGCCGCCTGGAAGGGGACCGCAGCAAAGTCCGCTTCGTGCAGACCAACATGGGCCATCTGGTGCTGGCGGCGCAAATAGCGCGCACTGGCGCTGACTTTGGCGTAATGAGCGGCGGCGGCATTCGTGATTCCATCGAAGGTGGAAACATCACCTATAAAGACGTGCTGAAGGTACAGCCGTTCGGCAACGTGGTGGTGTATGCGGATATGAGCGGGAAAGAGGTGATTGACTACCTCACCGCCGTGGCGCAGATGAAGCCGGACTCGGGCGCCTACCCGCAGTTTGCTAACGTGAGTTTCGTCGCGAAAGACGGCAAGCTTAACGATCTGAAGATCAAGGGCGAACCGGTTGACCCGGCCAAAACGTACCGTCTGGCAACGTTAAGCTTTAACGCCACGGGTGGCGACGGCTATCCGCATATTGATAATAAACCGGGCTATGTGAATACCGGCTTTATCGACGCGGAAGTGCTGAAGCAGTTCATCGAGCAGAATTCACCGATTGACGTGAATGCGTATGAGCCGAAAGGTGAGGTGAGCTGGCAGTAGTGTTGTGCGGCCTGATGCCCTCACCCCAACCCTCTCCCACCGGGAGAGGGCGCGAACACAAAAAACGGTAACGCCTGTTACCGTTTTGCTTTTACCTCGCAGCGCCACCGGGCAATTTTCTCAATCCCGGCGCGCAATATCCGCAAACTTCGCGTCCAGCATTTTCGCCAGATCGCCCGCGGCCAGTTCGATATCCAGCCCGCGCTTGCCGCCCGAGATATAGATCGTCTCAAATTCCTGCGAAGGTGCATCGATCAGCGTCGGCAGCCGTTTTTTCTGCCCGAGCGGGCTGATCCCGCCCACCAGATATCCGGTAGTGCGTTGCGCAACCATCGGATCCGCCATATCGACCTTTTTTGCCCCCAGCGCTTTGGCGACCTTTTTCAGATCCAGCTGCCCGGCGACGGGCGTTACCGCCACGGCGAGATGTTTCATATCACCGTTCACCGCGACCAGCAGCGTTTTATAGACCTGGTCAGCGTTCAGCCCCAGCTTGCGCACCACTTCATCACCAAAATTGGTTTCATTCGGATCGTGATCGTAAGTATGGATCCGGAAAGAGATTTTGTTTTTTTCGAGTAATTTAACGGCGGGAGTCATAGCTATCCTTCTTACGACAGACATTTTATGCCAACAGCATACGCCTGACGTTTGTCTAAAAAATAGCACCATCTTGCGCAATAGTATTGGCAGTGATGGTCACTTTGAGCGACAATCGGCTCAGCCGAAGGTCTCCTTCGGTATAATAAAAACGATGAAATTCCTCTTTGACGGGCCAATAGAAATATTGGCCATTTTTTTATTTCAGCAGCGACGGCAGATTCCCTTCCCCATACAAATGCAACGCGCCGACCGCGACGACATACCGCCCGGCAGGCAGGGCATGCAGCGTTTCTCGCCACGCCTGATTGCGCGCGTTCATCAGCACATCATACAGCGATTCACTGAACGTAGACGGCAGCACAAGCTTACTGTCCGTCGGCGGAGCATCCAGCCACCAGCCAATCATGGTTTGCAGCAGACGGGCATTGGTGTGCCAGTGGGTTAGGGTGTCGTCCAGCAGGATCAGACCGTCATCGGGAAGCTGCCGCAGCAGACCGATCTGGCTGTCCGTGCCTTCCAGTTCAATGATCGGGAGATTGCGCGCTCTTGCCGTATTCAGCAGCTGATAATCAATGCCGTAATCACCGCGCAAGCCCAGACGCTGTGCCTGCGTCGCCTGCAACACCATGGCAATTTGCCAGAGCGGAAGGATGTCCAGCATGGCGAGCGATACACCGGTTTCATCCGCGAGCCGCGTCAGTTCGGTAAGCTGGGCTTCGCTGAGACGCTCCGCAAGAGGACGATCGCTCTCCAGACCCGCAAAGGGGGATTCATGGCCCGAAATATCCGCCTCGACGACCAGCGCGTCGGCATTCTTCAGCAGTTTTATCAGGCCAGCGGGCAGCGGGGACATATCCTGCGTGCCCATATGGATGCTTCCTACAAGGTGCAGGTGTTGCCCGCCCGGAAGTGAGATATCCATACCGGGCCAGGCATAACGTCGTGGAAAGAGGGCGCGAAACGATGCTTTTATACGATTAAACAGACTCATACGCGCTCCATGACCGAAAGGATCATGCTAGCGCGTACGAGAACAAGGTTCAATCTTTCGGTTTAAACCGCAGGAGACGGTTGGCGTTGCTCACCACGGTAATGGAGGAGAGCGCCATTGCCGCCCCGGCAACCACCGGGTTTAGCAGCGCGCCCGTCAGCGGCCATAAAATCCCGGCGGCAATCGGAATGCCGAAGACGTTATAAATAAATGCCCCGAGCAGGTTCTGCTTCATGTTGCGCAACGTGGCCTTCGAAATCGCCAGCGCATCCGCAACGCCCATCAGGCTGTGGCGCATCAGGGTAATGGCCGCCGTTTCAATCGCGACATCGCTCCCGCCGCCCATGGCAATACCCACTTCTGACTGCGCCAGCGCCGGTGCGTCGTTAATACCGTCACCGATCATGGCCACCTGACGGCCCTGACTTTGCAGGTTCTTGATGGCATCCGCTTTGCCATCCGGCAGTACGCCCGCAATGACGTCATCAATACCCGCCTCTTTGGCGATAGCGTTGGCCGTTGTTGGGTTATCCCCGGTCAGCATCATCAGACGATAGCCCGCACGGTGAAGACGTTTTAATGCATCCACGCTGTCCTGGCGCAGGGGATCGCGCACCGACAACATGGCGACGGCTTTACCGTCTACAGCGAGCAGTACGGGCGTTGCGCCCTGTGATGCCTGAGCAATCAGTTCGCCTTCCAGCGATGAAGTATCAATTCCGTTTTCATTGAGCAGCGCCTGATTCCCCAGCAGCAGCGTGTGGCCGTCGGCTTCGCCGCTCACCCCGAGCCCGCGCAGGGTGCGGAAGTTACTGACCT
This sequence comes from Enterobacter sp. ENT02, assembly GCF_019219165.1. Classification (NCBI taxonomy): domain Bacteria; kingdom Pseudomonadati; phylum Pseudomonadota; class Gammaproteobacteria; order Enterobacterales; family Enterobacteriaceae; genus Enterobacter; species Enterobacter sp. ENT02. The sequence goes on along the minus strand of NZ_JAHUWD010000010.1, from coordinate 63,979 downwards.
GCGGCAGGGTAGCGTCACTGGCTTTATCGAGAATGGCGCGGGCCAGCGGGTGGCTGGACCCTTGCTCCAGCGCGGCGGCGAGACGCAGCGCGTCAGCCTCTGAGAAGCCAAGAGTATGCACCGCCACGACCTGCGGTTTCCCTTCGGTCAGCGTACCGGTTTTGTCAAAGACCAGCGTGTCCAGGGTGCTTGCACGCTGCAGGGCATCGGCATCACGCACCAGCACGCCAAACTCGGCGGCACGTCCTACGCCGGAGATGATCGACATCGGCGTCGCCAGGCCAAGGGCACACGGACAGGCGATGATCAGCACCGTGGTGGCAATCACCAGGGTATAGACGATTTGCGGTGCTGGCCCAAAGAAATACCAGATTGCCGCGCTCAGCAGGGCAATACAGACCACCACCGGAACAAAAACGGCGGAGATTTTATCGGCAAGTTTGCCGATTTCGGGCTTACTGCTCTGTGCCTGGCGCACCATGCGGATAATACGCGACAGCGTGGTGTGGCTGCCGACCGCGCTGGCGCGGAACAGCACGCTGCCGTCCTGGACGACCGTGCCTGCGTGCACGTTATCGTCCTGGGATTTTTGCTGCGGGATCGGTTCCCCGGTCAGCATGGCTTCATCGAACCAGGCTTCGCCCTGGAGAATTGCGCCGTCAACCGGAACGCGATCGCCCGTCGTCAGGCGCAGCGTCATGCCGGGCTGCACGTCAGCCAGCGGGACGCTTTTTTCACCCTCGTCGGTCACCACGCGTGCCGTCGGCGGGGTTAAATCAAGCAATCTTTCCAGCGCCTTCGAGGAGCGCTGACGGGCGCGGGCTTCGAGCATGTGGCCTAAATTAATCAGGCCGATAATCATCGCGCTCGCTTCATAATAGAGATGCCGCGCTTCCATCGGGAACCACTGCGGCCAGACGTTCACGCTCATGGAATAGAGCCACGCTGCGCCGGTCCCGAGCGCGACCAGCGTATCCATCGTCGCGGTGCGGTTTTTCAGGCTCTTCCAGGCGCTGGTATAGAAATGTCCGCCTGCAAAGACCATCACGGCGAGCGTGATCGCACCAATCCCCAGCCACAGCGTGCGGTTGTCGTCAGTGACCATCATGTTGTCACCGATCATGCCCCACACCATCACCGGGATACCCACCAGCAGCGCAACGATGGCCTGCCAGCGGAAGCGTTTCATGGTGGCGACAGCCGTTTCCTGCTGGCGCTCGCGGCGTTTGATGTCATCTTCAATCGCTTCCGCGCCGTAGCCCGCTTTCTCTACGGCCTGGACTAAATCTGCGGCGGAGGCGCTGCCCATTACCAGCGCAGTGCGCTCCGCGAGGTTTACCCGTGCCTGTGCGACGCCCGGTACGGCCTGCAATGCATTTTGTACCCGGGAGACGCAGCTGGCGCAGCTCATGCCGTTGATCAGCAGCTGTTGGCTGTCATCAATATCATCCGCTACCGGAAGCTCAGGAGTGGCCGCTGTCAGTGCTTCCGACGGGGATGATGACTCTGCCAGCGGTTTAGCCTTTGGGTGGCTTAACTCCGCCCCGTAACCGGCCTGCTTGATGGTATCGATCAGCGCATCCGCGCTGGCGCTGCCGATCACGGCGGCATGATCGATAGTCACGTCAGCGCTTTCAACGTCAGGACGCTGTTCCAGGCTTTCTTTAACGCGTTTGACACAGTGGCCGCAGGAGAGGCCGTCCAGTGTCAGGTCGATAGTGTGAGACATAACAAAACTCCCGTATAATGTTCTGGTCAATTGTTGACCTTCACTCTGCTTTTCGCTAACTGTTATGAAGGTTAAACCTTCCATCAAGGGGAAGGTCAAGGGGGAAATGTGAATATCAGTGACGTTGCGAAAAAAACCGGCTTAACCAGCAAAGCGATTCGCTTTTACGAAGAGAAAGGGCTGGTCACGCCGCCGCTGCGCAGTGAAAACGGCTACCGCAGCTACACGCAGCTGCATCTTGATGAACTGACGCTGCTGCGCCAGGCAAGACAGGTGGGGTTTAATCTGGAAGAGTGCGGCGAGCTGGTTAACCTGTTTAACGATCCGAAGCGCCACAGCGCCGATGTGAAAAAGCGCACGCTGGAAAAAGTGGCGGAGATTGAACGCCACATTGTAGAACTGCAGGCGATGCGCGAACAGCTTCTGGGGCTGGCGGACTCATGCCCGGGCGATGACAGCGCCGATTGCCCGATTATCGACAACCTTGCTGGCTGCTGTCACCGTAAGGCGCATGCTTAACAGGCTTTCACCCGCAGGGTAATGCCTTCCACCGCAATGACCTCGACCTGGGTACCGGCGCTGAGGTCATCGTCGGCCACCACCGGCCACGAGCTGTCGCCCACCCGCATGTGCCCACGTCCGTTCACCAGTGCGCTGTCGAGCGTAAAACGCTTGCCGACAATCTGCTGCCCGCGCTGATTAAGGTGGGCGTCTGCCGGTTTCTGATCTTTCACCTGTCGGTTCAGCCAGCGCCACCACAGCCACGCGGCCACCAGCGTGAGCACTGCAAACAGTGCACCCTGCCACTCCCAGCCGACAGGCAGCAGCCAGACGACCAGCCCGGTAATGACTGCGGCAACGCCGCTCCAGAGCAGGTAGCCGTTGCCGCCCAGCATCTCCGCCGCCAGCAGTAAGCCACCGAGGCTTAGCCAGAAAGCATGAGGATGTGCAACGATCAGCTCAATCATTTTTTACGCTCGTTTCCACTGTCTTTGATCAGCTCGGCAATACCGGCAATCGACCCCATCAGGCTGCTGGCATCCAGCGGCATCATCACCACTTTACTGTTGTTCGCAGAGCCGATCTCTTTCAGCGCATCGGTATATTTTTGCGCGACGAAGTAGTTCACGGCCTGGATATCACCGGCAGCAATCGCCTCGGATACCATCTGCGTCGCACGGGCTTCCGCTTCTGCCGAACGTTCGCGCGCTTCCGCCTGTAAAAATGCAGACTGACGATCGCCCTCGGCTTTCAGGATCTGCGACTGTTTTTCCCCTTCCGCTTTCAGGATCTCGGCCTGACGCACCCCTTCGGCTTCCAGAATGTAGGCTCGCTTGGTTCGTTCGGCTTTCATCTGGGCGTTCATGGAGGCGATCAGTTCAGCCGGTGGGCGCACGTCGCGGATCTCAATACGGGTGACTTTGATCCCCCACGGATTCGTCGCTTCATCGACAATGTGCAGCAGGCGGGTATTGATGCTGTCGCGCTGGGAGAGCATTTCGTCCAGCTCCATGGAGCCGAGCACGGTACGGATGTTGGTCATCGTCAGGTTGACGATCGCCAGCTCCAGGTTGCTCACTTCATAGGCCGCTTTAGGCGCATCAATCACCTGAATAAAGCAGACGGCATCAATAGTGACGTTGGCGTTGTCTTTAGAGATGATCTCCTGAGAAGGAATATCCAGCACCTGCTCCATCATGTTGATCTTACGACCAATGCGGTCCATGAAGGGGACAATCAGGCTCAGGCCCGGCTGCAGCGTGTTGGTATAGCGGCCGAAGCGCTCTACGGTCCACTGATAACCCTGAGGAACAATTTTGACGCCTGCGCCCACAATGACCAGCGCAACAAAAATAAGGACGGGAACAACGATGAGCATAAAACCTCCTGTTTTGAATGCTGTGATGAGTAAACTGCGTGTTTATTGTTCGTAAGTATAGGTAAAGTCAGAAATGAATCCATCACCCGCAGCGGCAATCGCTTTGGATAATCCCTGGTAGTAATTCGCCAGCCCTACCGTCTCTATCTGCTGAATGTGTTCGCGGATTGGGGCGCAGAATAAAACCGCATTTCCCGCTTCAACACGCTTGTTGTTTGGCGGGAGATCCCCGGTAATTGCTTTAAACCAGGTTCGGATGCCTTGCTTTAAGTTATGTGGCGCTTTTGCCATGTTATCCATTCCGGTCAGAACCTGCAGGGTTGGGAACTCATCGGCCAGTACGGCGGTTTTCATACGCGCAAAGAACTGGCTAAACAATTCAAACGATCCCAGGTCGGTCACGCGCGGTTTGGTGGTTTTGCCGTTTTTATTACCGATTTTGCCCGCCTTTGACGCTGCTGCCGGAACCGCATTCACCTTTTCCAGTTCCAGCCCGAATAACAAATTACAGTGTGCGCGGCGCTCTTTCAGCGGGTAGGACATCAGCACGTCAATAAACTGGGTTGCCTTTACATCAGCAAGATCGTGGTTAATAAGCCACTGGGTACGAGAAAATTCAGCCGGAGAGACGAACCAGCTCGGCACGTCGTTGAAGCGTTTCGACTTTCCCTTGCCATCAAATTCAAGGAAGTGGGTGCCATTATCGAAGGCGAAATAGCAATTTTTGAAACTGCCTATCGTGGTATTCACGATGAGAGCCTTTTTAACAAAATCGACAACCTCTGCACCGATGACAAAACTTGTGAGTTCCGAAGATTTGATGACTTCCATTAATGTTTCGACATCGGGAACACCAGGCTTCAGGGAAGGGAACTCATAAAAGATATGTGTCATGCTGCTTACTTCCTGTAGTGATAGGGTGACAATTAGCGTGCGAAAAGTTTAACACTCGCCATAGATTAAGGCTATTCGCACTGTGCAGGTGAAAGGATTATGCTACAGGCAGTGATGATAAAAATCTGTTAACGGAAGCGAAATGAACGATCAAAAAAAACTTTTGCATATCAGGGATGTTGGGTTCGGCGTGGGGGAAAAAACGATCCTTCGACATGTCGATTTTTGTCTTTCACCAGGCGAATTCAAACTGATCGCCGGTCCGTCAGGCAGTGGTAAAAGTACGTTGCTGAAAATAGTGGCTTCGCTGTTGAGCCCAACGGAGGGAACAATACTTTTTGAAGGGAAGGATATTGCCACACTTTCACCAGAACGCTATCGGCAGCAAGTCTCTTATTGCGTGCAGACGCCAACGCTGTTTGGCGATACGGTTTACGATAACCTGATTTTTCCGTGGCAAATCCGCAGCAAAACCCCAGAGCCTGAAAAATTTATCGCCGATTTAGCGCAATTTGGGCTGCTGCAGGACACCCTGACGAAATCCATTAACACCTTGTCCGGCGGGGAAAAGCAGCGCGTGTCGCTGATCCGCAATCTGCAATTCTTGCCGAAGGTGTTGCTGCTCGACGAGATCACCAGCGCGCTGGATGACGCGAACAAACGCAACGTCAACGACATTATTCATCGCTACGCCCGCGAGCAGAATATTGCCGTGCTGTGGGTAACGCATGATTCAAACGAAATAAGCCATGCGGATGATGTCATTACCCTTCAACCACAGGGCGGAAAAATGCAGGAGGCAGACCGTGGGTGAACATAATATTACCAATGAATCCCTGGCGTTTTCGATGGTGCTGGTATTGATTGCGATTGTGGTCAGCTACCGGGAAAAGCTCGGGCTGGAAAAAGACATTCTGTGGAGTATCTGCCGCGCGGTGATTCAGCTCATCATCGTTGGCTATGTGCTGAAGTACATTTTCAACGTCAACCATGCGGTACTGACCCTGCTGATGGTGCTGTTTATCTGCTTCAATGCCGCGTGGAATGCGCAAAAGCGCAGCAAGTATATCGATAAAGCGTTCGTCTCTTCGTTTATCGCCATCACGACCGGTACGGCGCTCACGCTGGCGGTTCTGGTGCTGTCGGGTTCCATTGAATTCACACCAATGCAGGTGATCCCGATTTCCGGGATGATCGCGGGGAACGCCATGGTCGCCGTGGGGCTGTGTTACAACAACCTCGGACAGCGTTTCAGCAGTGAACAGCAGCAGTTACAGGAAAAATTAAGCCTGGGGGCGACGCCTAAAGTAGCCTCGGCGCGGCTGATTCGTGAGAGCATTCGCTCGTCGCTGATCCCAACGGTAGATTCAGCCAAAACCGTGGGGCTGGTGAGTCTGCCTGGCATGATGTCGGGGCTGATATTTGCGGGGATCGATCCGGTAAAAGCGATTAAGTATCAGATTATGGTGACCTTTATGCTGCTCTCTACGGCAAGCCTGTCGACCATTATTGCCTGCTATTTAACCTACCGGAAGTTTTACAACTCGCGTCACCAGTTGGTGGTGACGCAGTTGAAAAGGTCGGAATAAACCGTCTTTTGTAGGCCCGGTAAGCGTTAGCGCCACCGGGCATTTTTTTGTTAGTAGAGCAACGCGTACAGCTGACGACGATACTTCGACGCCAGTGCGTCACCGGTGCCGAGCGCGGCCAGGATCTCCTGGAACATCTTACGCGCCTGACCGTCTGCGGCGGCCAGATCTTTTTGCAGATGGCTGAACAGCAGCTCCAGCGCCTCTTCGTTACGCCCCACCTGGTGCAGCTGCAGCGCCAGCTGGCTTGCCAGCGCGGCATCGGCCGGGTTGTCGGCAACCTGCTGCTGCAGCTGCTGAATTTCCGGGGTGTCCGCTGCCTGTTTCAGCAGTTCAATCTGCGCAACCAGTCCCTGATAGCGGGTGTCCTGATCCTGCATCGGGATAGTCTTCAGCACGGTTTCCGCGTCTTCTGAACGGTGCAGGGCAATCTGCGTTTCCGCCAGCAGCAGGCCGATCTGGCTGTTCTGATTCGACAGCTGCCACGCGTCTTTTAGCAGCGGCAGCGCCTCGTCGTATTTGCCTTCCTGCATCAGCGCCATGCCTTCCTGCGCTTTCAGCTCTTCTTCGCGCGGCAGCACTTTATCCAGCAGGGCGCGGATCGCCTCTTCCGGCTGCGGCCCCTGGAAGCCATCAACAGGCTGTCCATTCTGGAACAGATAGACGGTTGGAATGGCGCGCAGGCCAAACTGAGATGCCACCATCGGCTCGGCGTCACAGTCCAGCTTAGCGAGAATGAACTGACCATTGTATTGCGCGGCAAGGCTCTCCAGTACCGGCGTCAGCTGCAGACAGTGTTGGCTGCGTTCAGACCAGAAGTAGAACAGCACCGGTTTGGTCATCGACTGTTCCAGCGTCTGTTGCAGGTTTGCTTCAGTAATATTGACGATATTCTGTACGGACATGCGGCTTTCTCTTTTGTCGGTTTGTTCTTTACATGGGGATGAGCGGCGACGCTTCAACTCAGCCGTGTAAAATTTTGTCCATCATCCGGCCCGGCAGAAGGCGTTTTAGCCAGCCAACGGCATGGGTCACCAGCGTGACCGGATAACGCAGTTTGGGGTTATCGCTCTCAAAAGCATGGCGCACTTTGGCGACAACCGCTTCAGGACCTAACGTAAAGCGTGCGGCAATGCCGGGGTTTTCGACCGGTTTGTCCGACTGGGTCTGGTTGACGTTTTCGGTGAAGCGGGTGCGGATCGGGCCGGGTTCAATCAGGCTGACCTTGATGCCGCTGTGGCGCAGCTCCATGCGCAGGGCATCGGACCAGGCCTCCAGCGCATATTTGCTGGCAGCGTAGGCACCGCGGCCCGGGGTGGAAATCAGCCCCATAACCGAGGAGGTCATGACAATGCGTCCTTCACCGTGCGGGAGCATGGCGGGAAGCAGGCGCATGGTGAGCTGATGTACGCCGAAAAAGTTCGCGGAAAACTGTTGTTCAAGCTGTTCGCGCGTGATGGTCTCCAGCGGGCCGTACACGCCGAATCCAGCATTATTGAACAGGCCGAACAGACGGTTATCGGTCAGGGCGATGACCTCATCCGCTGCGCGTTCAACGCTTTCCGGTGAATCCAGATCCAGCAACACGCCGGTGAAGCCCATGCCGTTCATGCGTTCAACATCTTCAGGTTTGCGGCAGGCCGCCAGCACCCGAAATCCCTGACGCTTCAACTCGAGCGCGCTTTCAAAGCCAATTCCGCTGGAACATCCTGTTATTAAGACCGATTTTTGCATAACTTTACCTGTCAGGAACTCCGCTGAATTACGAGTCATGTTTAACTAAAGGAGCCAGCCGGGTTGCCATCCAGTCGGCAATAAACGGCTGTGCATCGCGATTGGGATGAATACCGTCATCTTGCATCCATTGGGGTTTCAGATAGACCTCTTCCATGAAAAATGGCAGCAGGGGAATATCAAACTCTTTGGCAAGCTTAGGGTAGATCGCGCTAAAGGCTTCATTATACCGACGGCCGTAGTTAGCCGGCAGGCGAATTTGCATCAGCAGCGGCTGGGCGTTCGCCGTTTTGATCTCCTGCAAAATGGTACGCAGGGTTTGCTCGGTTTGCTGAGGCTGGAAGCCGCGCAGGCCATCATTACCCCCCAGTTCGACCAGCACCCAGCGCGGCTGATGCTGTTTGAGCAGTGCGGGAAGGCGCGAAAGCCCCTGCTGCGAGGTATCGCCGCTGATGCTGCCGTTGACGACGGACGTTTGGGTCTGCCATTTGTCATTGAGTAATGCAGGCCAGGCCGCGCTGGCCGCCATGCGATAGCCTGCGCTCAGGCTGTCGCCCAGAATCAGTAACGTGTCCGCAGCCGCCGCGCGGAAGGTCATCAGAATCAAAAAAAGGAAGGGCAAATGCCAGCGGAAAACAGTGTTGAAGTTCATCGTCTTAAGAAGTCCGTCGGTCAGGGAGAACACGAGCTGTCCATCCTCACCGGAGTTGAACTCGTTGTCAAACGCGCCGAAACCATCGCGCTGATCGGTGAATCCGGCTCCGGGAAATCCACGCTGCTGGCGATTCTGGCCGGGCTGGACGACGGCAGCAGTGGGGAGGTCCACCTGGTCGGGCAGCCGCTGCACCAGCTGGATGAAGAGGCGCGTGCCGCGCTGCGCGCTCGCCATATCGGCTTTGTCTTCCAGTCCTTCATGCTGATCCCGACGCTGAACGCGCTGGAAAACGTGGAACTGCCGGGGCTGCTGCGCGGTGAAAATACCCGTGAAAGTCGCGAACACGCCAAAGCCCTGCTGGAACAGCTGGGGCTGGGCAAACGCCTTGACCACCTTCCGGCGCAGCTTTCGGGCGGCGAGCAGCAGCGCGTGGCGCTGGCGCGCGCGTTTAACGGTCGCCCGGAAGTGCTGTTTGCCGATGAACCAACCGGTAACCTTGACCGTAAAACCGGAGACAAGATTGCCGATCTGCTGTTTTCGCTCAACCGCGAGCACGGCACCACGCTGATTCTGGTGACGCACGATCCGCAGTTGGCCGCCCGCTGCGACCGCCGCCTGCGCCTGGTGAACGGTATTCTTCAGGAGGAAGCATGATTGCCCGCTGGTTCTGGCGCGAGTGGCGCTCGCCCTCGCTGCTGATTGTCTGGCTGGCGTTAAGCCTGGCGGTGGCCTGCGTGCTGGCGCTCGGCAGCGTCAGTGACCGGATGGAAAAAGGGCTCAGCCAGCAAAGTCGGGAATTTATGGCGGGGGACAGAGCGCTGCAAAGTTCGCGCGCCGTTCCGCCTGGCTGGATTGAGGAAGCACGCAAGACCGGGCTGAAGGTGGGCGAGCAGATAAGCTTCCAGACCATGACCTTCGCAGGCGACACGCCGCAGCTGGCCAGCGTTAAAGCCGTCGATGATATCTACCCGATGTACGGTGAACTGGAGACCCGTCCGGCGGGATTAAAACCCGCGCCTGGCACGGTCCTGCTGGCACCGCGTCTGATGGCGCTGCTGAACCTGAAAACGGGTGACAGCATCGACGTCGGCGACGCGACGTTCAGGATTGCGGGAGAAGTGGTGCAGGAGCCGGACTCCGGCTTTAACCCGTTCCAGCTTGCGCCACGTTTGATGATGAATAGCGCTGACGTGGCGAAAACCAACGCCGTGCAGCCGGGCAGCCGCGTCACCTGGCGCTACAAGTTTGGTGGCACGCCTGTGCAGCTTGATGCGTATGAAAAATGGCTCCTGCCGCAGCTCAAGCCGGAGCATCGCTGGTACGGGCTGGAGCAGGACGAAGGGGCGCTCGGCAAATCTCTTGAACGTTCTCAACAGTTCCTGTTGCTCTCGGCGCTGTTAACCCTGCTGCTGGCCATTGCGGCGGTTGCCGTGGCGATGGGGCACTACTGCCGCAGCCGCTACGACCTGGTGGCGATCCTCAAAACCCTCGGCGCAGGTCGGGCGCAGCTGCGCAAGCTGATCGTCGGCCAGTGGCTGATGGTGCTGGCGCTGTCGGCCATTACCGGCGGGGCCATCGGGCTGCTGTTTGAGAAGCTGCTGATGGTGCTGCTAAAGCCGGTACTCCCTGCCGCGCTGCCGCCCGCCAGCCTCTGGCCGTGGCTATGGGCAATCGGCGCGATGACGGTGATTTCGCTGCTGGTAGGGCTACGCCCGTACCGGCTGCTGCTCGCGACGCAGCCGCTGCGGGTGCTGCGTCAGGACGTGGTTGCCAGCGTCTGGCCGCTGAAGTTTTATCTGCCGATCATTTTTGCCGTGGCGGTTGGGCTGCTGGCCTGGCTGATGGGGGGCAGCACGCTGTTGTGGGCCGTACTGGCGGGGGCCGTGGTGCTGGCGCTGCTGTGCGGCGTGCTCGGCTGGCTGTTGCTCAACGTGCTGAGAAAGCTGACGGTGAAATCGCTGCCCGTGCGGCTGGCGGTCAACCGTCTGCTGCATCAGCCGTGGTCCACGCTCAGCCAGCTGTCGGCGTTTTCGCTGTCGTTTATGCTGCTTGCGCTGCTTTTAGTGCTGCGTGGCGATCTGCTTGATCGCTGGCAGCAGCAGCTTCCGCCAGAAAGCCCGAACTATTTCCTGATCAACATTGCCCCGGAACAGGTGACGCCACTGAAGGGCTTCCTGTCGGAGCACCACATTATTCCTGAGTCGTTCTATCCCATCGTTCGCGCGCGCCTGACGCAGATCAACGGCCAGCCGACGGAAGGAAATAAAGATGAGTCCCTTAACCGCGAGCTGAACCTGACCTGGCAGGATAAACGCCCTGACCATAACCCGATTACCGCCGGAACCTGGCCGCCAAAAGCGGGGGAGGTGTCGATGGAAGAGGGGCTGGCGACGCGCCTGAACGTGAAGCTCGGGGACCGCGTGACGTTTACCGGCGATACGCAGGACTTCAGCGCCAAAGTCACCAGCCTGCGCAAGGTGGACTGGGAGAGCCTGCGACCGAACTTCTTCTTCATCTTCCCGGCAGAGGCGCTGGACGGCCAGCCGCAGAGCTGGCTCACCAGCTTCCGCTGGGAGAACGGCAACGGCATGCTGACCCAGCTTAACCGGGAGTTCCCGACGGTCAGCCTGCTGGACATCGGCGCGATCCTGAAGCAGGTGGGGCAGGTGCTGGAGCAGGTGAGCCGCGCGCTGGAAGTCATGGTGGTGCTGGTGACGATCTGCGGCGTGCTGCTGTTGCTGGCGCAGGTGCAGGTGGGCATGCGTCAGCGTCATCAGGAGCTGGTGGTTTACCGCACGCTGGGGGCAAGCAAGCGGCTGCTGCGCGCCACGCTCTGGAGTGAATTTGCTCTGCTGGGGCTGGTGGCCGGTCTGGTGGCGGCGATAGGCGCGGAGACCGCGCTGGCGGTGCTCCAGACAAAGGTGTTCGACTTCCCGTGGGAGCCTGACTGGCGGCTGTGGTTGACGCTGCCCCTCTGCGGCGCAGTGCTGCTTTCACTCTGTGGCGGCTGGCTTGGCACGCGGTTATTAAAAGGCAAGGCGCTGTTCCGCCAGTTTGCCAGTTAGTTCACTTCCGTGATGATTGCGCACCGGTGTATATGCTGGTGCGTAATCACTTAATAGCACAAAGCGATAATAACCACCTGTTTAGTAGCACAAAACATTAAAAACCCGCCGACACAGCCCGTTTATTTCCAGTTAATATTCACCCGCTAAATATTTAGCAGCGTGTCTATTAAGGAAAAATAATGACTATAAAAAAATCAGCGCTGGCGGCAACGATCGGCGCGGCAGTGGCATTGACTACCTTCGCTTCTCAGGCGGAAATCACCGTTCTTAAGCAAGACCCACAGGCAGGTAACCCGCTGAGCCGTCTGAACTTCACCGTTGGTGGCAGTATTCGTCCTCAGTTCCAGAACATGACCGGCGACGACGGTAAAAACAGCTACAAGCGTAACGGTTTTGACGGCGGCACCCGTTTCCGTTTCGCAGCAGATTACTATCTGTTTGATGACATCAGCTGGATCAGCTACTACGAGCTGGGGGTGAACATTCCAGCGCAGTTCAACTGGGATAATCACTACGCCGAGGGTGCGCACGACACGTCCCGTCGTATGCTCTATACCGGTCTGAAGAGCGACACCTGGGGTACGCTGACCTTCGGTCAACAGAACAGCGTTTACTATGATGTGGTTGGTGCGAAAACCGATATCTGGGACTACGACATGATCGGCCAGGCACCGGGTAACGGTATCAACGGCGATTACGACGGTTCTTATCGTTCACGCCAGATGCTGAAATATAAGAAAACCGTGGGCGATGCCGACATCTATGCTTCTTACCTGTTTGAAGACAGCGAATACCTGCCGGGTAATGGCCTGCGCTACAAGCGTAAAGGCGGCGGTTCACTGGGTCTGGATTACCACCTGACCACCGATCTGACCTGGGGCGCCGCGTGGAACTACACCCGTGCGGACATGCGTAACCCGGACAACGGCGACAGCAAAACTTATGACCAGAACATCCTCGGTACCGCGCTGAGCTGGACGCCGGACAACTGGACCTTCTCCGCAGGCGGCGGCTGGTACCAGAACTTCCTGACCACCAAAAAAGTGTCGGTTAACGACTACTTCGCCGGTGATGCATGGGGTATTGAATACTTTGCGGGCTACAAGTTCCCAATCGGTCAGTATGCGGTTAAATCCATCCAGCCTTACTTCATGGGCGACCGCATTGAGTACGTGAACGGTCGTAACTACCAGCGCATCGATAACGGCGTGGGTATCAGCTTCCAGCTGGACTACGGTTTCCGCGTGGATTACGAACACGTGTTCACCTCCAGCACCGACAACCTGGGCGACATGAACCTGGTGCGTCTGCGCTACGACTTCTAAGTCGTCTGCTCCCCGGTGGCGCTGCGCTTACCGGGGCTACAAAAGCACACGTAGGCCGGGTAAGGCGTAGCCGCCACCCGGCTTTGTTTTTCAGCGATCAAGCCACTCGGCAACGTTTTCAAACGTCCCGCGATACACAATCTTCTCCGCTTTCTTCTCCAGCTGATAGCCGTACATCGGGTCGTAATAGTCCTTCAGCAGCGGCGCAAGCCAGCTGAAGTGCGCGTTCGTGCTGCCAGAGCGTTGCTGTTCCAACAGCGCGGAATCTAACAGCGCGGTGAATTCTGCATACCGCTGCAGCCCCAGACGGCGGCGAATGGCGAACAGGCCGTGATGCAGATACTCGCTGTACTCCTTCCAGCCCGCTTCTTCACCGTAGGCAGCAGAAAAATCCGCCCACATATGGTCGAAATACTCTTCGCGCAGACGTTCAAGACGAATTTCAAACGGGTCTTCGACGACAACGATAGGGGCTTCAACCATGCGGTCGCGCAGGCACTCCGGCAGGTGGTTGGAGCCAATCATCCGGCCCTCGTCTTCCAGCACCCAGCGAGAGGCGTCTTTTTTCAACAGCTCAACCGCAAGGTGGTTTTCAAAGCTGGCCTGGGAAAGCTGCGGCGTGAGCGTGCGGCCAAACGACGAACCGCGGTGGTGCGCCAGCCCTTCCAGATCGATACCCTGTGCGTGCTGCTTCACCAGCAGGGTTTTACCGTTTCCGGTGCAGCCGCCGATAAGCACCATCGGCTTTTGTGACTGCTCGATGGTCACCTGAATCGCCGTCTGACGCAGGGCCTTATAGCCGCCGCGGATCAGCGGGTAGTCGACTCCCGCCTCTTTCAGCCAGGCCTGTGAGATATGCGAGCGCTGGCCGCCGCGCGCGCAGCAGAGATAGCCCTCAGGATGGGCAAAGCTGGCCTCGCGCCAGGCGTTGATACGCGCGTCACGCGTCTCGCCGTTCACCAGACTATGGCCGAGCGCCAGTGCGGCGTCCGGTCCCTGACGTTTATAGCAGGTGCCGACGGCGGCGCGCTCGTCATCGTTCATTAAAGGCAGGTTAAACGCCGCAGGCATCGCGCCCTGGGCGAATTCGATCGGCGCGCGAACGTCGATTAAAGGGGTATCAGACGCGAGGATCGCGCGATAGTCCGTTCCATCGTTCATGGTTATTCCAGAAGAAAACTCAGCAGCAATGGGCGGGGATTGTACGCCGGGGAAGGGGAAGGTCAACTCCCCGGCGTAGATGTCTTACTTGAGCTTTGACTGTGCCCAGACAATTCCGCTCGCGTATTCCGGCGGCAGGAGAGGGACCATCGCTTCCAGCGTGGCGCTCAGGCGATCGGTATCACTGTCGTTCAGGTTCAGGTGACCGACCTTACGGCCTGCGCGAACCTCTTTGTCATACCAGTGCAGATGCACCAGCGGCAGCTTCAGCCAGTCGTAGTTCAGATCGGTGCCGATCAGGTTGATCATCACCGACGGGCTGTTCACCACCGGCTGCGGCAGTGGCAGGTCGGTGATCGCGCGCAGGTGCAACTCGAACTGGCTGATGGACGCGCCGTTTTGCGTCCAGTGGCCGCTGTTGTGCACGCGCGGTGCCAGCTCGTTAATCAGCAGGCCGGACGGGGTGATAAAGCACTCCATCGCCATCACGCCGACATAGCCCAGTTCGTGCATGATGGCTGAGAGCATCTCTTCCGCCTGCGCCTGCTGGTCAGCATTGGCGTGTGGGAAGGCGACGCTGGTGCGCAGAATGCCGTCCTGATGCAGGTTATGCGTTAGCGGGTAAAAAACGGTGTGCCCGTCATGCCCGCGCGCGCCCACCAGGGACACTTCACCGCTGAAGTTAATGCCCTGCTCGACGATGCACTCGCCGTAGCAGTCGTCCGGCAGCTCGGCGGTGTCATCTTCGCGTAAACGCCACTGGCCGCGGCCGTCGTAACCGCCCACGCGGCGCTTCACGATCGCCAGCTCGCCCAGCATCGCGAAGACGTCATTCCACTCGCTTTTATCGGACAGGAGCTGCCACGGTGCGGTTGCCAGGCCGAGCTTGTCGAACAGCTGCTTTTGCGTCAGACGGTCGGCGATGACAGGGAACACGTCGCGGTTAACGAAGGCGTTATGACGCGCCAGCTCGCGGGTCAACGCGGTTTCCGGCCAGCGTTCGATCTCGGCGGTGATCACGCTCTGGTGGAACGGTACGGCTTCAGGCTCAGCATCCAGCCCGACGGGCCAGACAGCAATACCCAGCGGTTCACCGGCCTGACGCAGCATGCGGCCTAACTGGCCGTTACCGAGAACGCAAACTTGCTTCATGCCGCACCCCGCGGGTCCGGGTTATCCAGCACCTCGTCGGTCTGGGCTTTACGCCATTCGGCCAGACGCTGGTGCAGGTCTTTATCGTGAGTCGCCAGGATTTGGGCTGCAAGCAGGGCTGCGTTTGCCGCACCCGCTTTGCCAATTGCCAGCGTGCCGACCGGAATACCGCGCGGCATTTGAACGATGGAGTAGAGGCTATCCACGCCGCTTAACGCGGCGCTTTGTACCGGGACGCCCAGCACAGGTACCAGGGTTTTGGCGGCAATCATGCCCGGCAGATGTGCTGCGCCGCCCGCACCGGCAATAATCACCTCGTAGCCGTTCTCTTCGGCGCTTTCGGCGAAGCTGAACAGTTTGTCCGGGGTACGGTGCGCGGAGACCACTTCGACGTGGTGCGGAACATTCAGGATGTCAAAGATTTCGGCGGCGAACTGCATGGTAGCCCAGTCGCTTTTGGACCCCATCACGATGGCGACACGCGCCGGATTATTGCGGGAAGACATGCGTCTTGAAACTCCTGTGGTGCGAAACACACTGCTTTCGAGGGCACAGAGAATAGCATGTTATACGGGCAAGGAAAACGGTTGCGTGGTTAAATCTTGAGCCGTTGTTGCCATCAATTCATAACAAAACAGACCGCGTTCTGGCGGTCTGTTTTCGTCAATCGGCAACGATTATTTAGTCAGTTGTGCGGTCATGTAAACGCGGTTGTCGACCTTCGCGCTCGTAATTTTATAAGAGGCACCCTGTTCGGCGGCCTGCGCGGCAATTTTCGCTTCTGCGCGGTCAAGGGTAGAAGCGGTTGCGCTCACGCTCTGCGCGAAAGAACCGAAAGAAACCAGGGAGAGGGCAGCAACTGCAACGAAAGTTTTGATAGATTTCATGGTCGTGTTCCTTAAGTATTTTGTCTGGGATAGGGCGTTTTGCCCTGATGTGATAAATAATAGGCCGACCACGGGCTGATTAAAATCGAAACAATTTGCCAATATTGTTCAAAAAAATAGAATTAATTGTGAGAAGGGATTAAAACGGAAACGCGATCAGCTCTACGCCCTCAGGCGTGACTTTGACCATGGAGCCTTCGGCGTGCCAGGCACCTAATACCACGCGATGGGCAGGTTCGCCGTTGGCGATCAGCGTGTGGACATCAGGGCGATGGGTATGGCCGTGTATAAGCCACTGGACGTGATGCTTCTCCATCACGTTCACGACCGCCTGCGGGTTCACGTCCATGATGGTCATGGATTTGCTGCTGTTGGCGGCCTTGCTGCCCGCGCGCATTCTTGCGGCGATGCGGTTGCGGATAAACAGCGGCAGGGCGAGGAATAGCGTCTGGATCCACGGTGTATGGACCTTAGCGCGAAACGCCAGGTAGCCGGTATCGTCAGTGCAGAGCGTGTCGCCGTGCATGATCAGGACGTTGCGGCCATACAAGTCGAGCACCTGCTCTTCCGGCAGCAGCGTCATGCCGCTTTCGCGGGCGTAGCGCTGGCCTATCAGGAAATCACGGTTGCCGTGAATGAAGTAGCAGGGGACGCCGGAATCCACCAGCGTTTTAATGGCCGAGGCCATTTCACGGTGCAGCGGGTTAGGATCGTCGTCGCCAATCCAGGCTTCAAACAGATCGCCCAGGATGTACAGTGCGTCGGCGCTTTTCGCTTCACCGCGTAAAAAACGCAGAAAACCGGCGGTGATCGCCGGTTCTTCCGTTTGCAGATGCAGATCCGCAATAAAGAGTGTCGCCACGAATTACTCGCTGACGGTCACGCTTGTAATCACAACGTCTTCTTTAGGAACGTCCTGGTGCATACCGCTGCGGCCGGTAGAGACGGCTTTGATCTTGTCAACCACGTCCATACCTTCAACCACTTCTGCGAAGACGCAGTAGCCCCAACCCTGCAGGCTTTCGCCGGAGAAGTTCAGGAAGTCGTTGTCAGCCACGTTGATGAAGAACTGCGCGGTTGCAGAGTGTGGTGCCTGAGTACGGGCCATCGCCAGCGTACCGCGGGTGTTTTTCAGACCGTTGTTCGCTTCGTTTTTGATCGCTTCTTTGGTCTCTTTCTGGTTCATGCCAGGTTCAAAACCGCCGCCCTGGATCATAAAGCCGTTGATCACGCGGTGGAAAATGGTGTTGTTGTAGAAACCTTCGCGGCAGTAGTCCAGGAAGTTTTTAACTGTTTCAGGCGCTTTGTCATCAAAGGTCTTGATTACGATATCGCCATGATTAGTGTGGAAAGTAACCATTTTTGCATCCTGTTCCGTTATTGTGGTACGTCGACCCGCGTTCGGGTCATCTATAGGGGCTTGTTATAGCATAACCACAGGATGCGATCACCTTGCATTGTGTGCTGCTTCGGGTTTGAATTACGGGTAGAATACCCGGTTTTCGTCCACACACGTGTTTACATGGAATCTTCGATGTTAAAAATCTTTAATACAATGACGCGCCAAAAAGAGGAATTTAAACCTATCCATGCCGGGGAAGTCGGCATGTACGTGTGTGGTATTACGGTTTACGATCTCTGTCACATCGGCCATGGCCGTACCTTCGTCTCTTTCGACGTGGTGTCCCGCTACCTGCGCTTCCTGGGCTATACGCTGAAGTACGTGCGTAACATCACCGATATCGACGACAAAATCATCAAGCGCGCTAATGAAAACGGCGAAAGCTTTGTGGCGCTGGTGGACCGTATGATCGTTGAAATGCACAAAGATTTCGACGCCTTAAACATTCTGCGTCCGGACAGCGAGCCGCGTGCGACCCACCATATTCATGAAATTATCGACATCACCGAGAAGCTGATCGCGCGCGGTCACGCCTATGTGGCAGAAAACGGCGACGTGATGTTCTCCGTGCCGACGGACCCAACCTACGGCGCGCTTTCCCGTCAGGATCTGGACCAGCTCCAGGCCGGCGCGCGCGTTGACGTGGTTGACGTGAAGCGTAACCCGATGGACTTCGTACTGTGGAAAATGTCCAAAGAGGGTGAACCAAGCTGGCCATCCCCGTGGGGCGAAGGCCGTCCGGGCTGGCACATTGAATGTTCGGCAATGAACTGCAAACAGCTGGGCAAACATTTCGACATTCACGGCGGCGGTTCAGACCTGATGTTCCCGCACCACGAAAACGAAATCGCGCAGTCCACCTGCGCCCATGGCGGCGAGTACGTTAACTACTGGATGCACTCCGGGATGGTAATGGTTGACCGCGAGAAGATGTCGAAATCGCTGGGCAACTTCTTCACCGTGCGCGACGTGCTGAAGTACTACGACGCGGAAACCGTGCGCTACTTCCTGATGTCCGGCCACTATCGCAGCCAGCTGAACTACAGCGAAGAGAACCTGAAACAGGCGCGCTCGGCGCTGGAGCGTCTGTACACCGCGCTGCGCGGTACCGACAGGTCTGTTCCTGCGGCAGGCGGTGAGGCGTTCGAAGCGCGCTTCGTTGAGGTTATGAACGACGACTTCAACACCCCGGAAGCCTACTCCGTGCTGTTCGACATGGCGCGCGAAGTGAACCGCCTGAAGTCAGAAGATATGGCCGCGGCGAATGCGCTGGCGTCCCATCTGCGTAAGCTCTCTTCCGTGCTCGGCCTGCTGGAGCAGGAGCCGGACGCGTTCCTGCAGAGCGGCGCGCAGGCGGACGACGGTGAAGTGGCGGAGATTGAAGCGTTGATCAAAGCGCGTCTGGAAGCGCGTCAGGCGAAAGACTGGGCGGCGGCGGATGCGGCGCGTAACCGTCTGACCGAGATGGGCATCATTCTGGAAGACGGCCCGCAAGGGACGACCTGGCGTCGTAAGTAATTTCCCCCTCACCCTAACCCTCTCCCTCGGGGAGAGGGAATTGTTAGGTTTTCTCCCTCTCCCCGAGGGAGAGGGCTGGGGTGAGGGCATCAGCGCGCACGCTTTCTCCACCACAGCAACCCCATCAGCACTGCCCCCGGCAGCCACACCCAAAGCAGTTCCGAGATAATGACCTGATGCCCGTACGGCGTGGTGTAGCGCGACAGCGCAAACGGCGCGACCTTGATCACCTGCCACGGCGCAAAGAAACGTTCATCCGACCACGGCCACAGCCAGCCGACGCCTTTCCCACCGGTGGTGATCGAATCCAGCAGGCTGTGCGACAGCAATGACACCGTTAAAAACAGCCAGCAGCGCGTCAGGCTGGCCCGGAACCATCGTCGGCCAATCAGCACGCAAAGTATTGGCACCACAAAGGCGAACAGCAGGGAGTGGGTAAAGCCGCGATGGCCAAAAATATTCCCGTAGGCGACGCCGAATTTAAACGCCAGCACGTCAGCGTCGGGCAGCATGGCGAGCACGATACCGGCAAACAGCAGGCGGGGAGGGATGACTTTAGTTCCCAGACCTAAGCCCAGGCAAAGCGGAACAGCTGCGTGCGTAATAACGGTAGGCATTGCGATTATCCATGGCAAATCATGGAAATATAGCAGCGAATTCGCGTTTGCAAACCTGTGCTACATTCTGATTTTACGCCGATTCGCGCGCGATAAGCTGCCCGGAGAGGGTAATGCGCTGGGTTTGCAAGTCCGGCTCTTTCAGCTTGCGGATTATCAGCCCCGCGGCCTGACGCCCGGTTTCGTCACTGGCCGAGGAGACGTAGGTGAATGACGGTGATGTGAGGTTAACGTGAAGCATATCTTCAAAACCGATCAGCGCCACCTGCTGAGTTAAGAACACATCTTTCCCCACGGTGCGACCCACCTGATGAATGCCGGAGATAGAGCCGATCATGGCATCCGGCGAATGGCAGAGCAGGGCGGTGATGGCGTTATTTTTTTCCAGCAGCTGGCGAGTCGCCATCGCGGCGGCCTGCGTGTCGTCGCTGCAGGCCGGTGAATAGTCATCGCGCCAGACCAGTCCGCTTTGCGTCATCGCGCTGCGAAAACCGAGCAGGCGCTGCTCGCGGATAAGGCAGCCCTCGCGTCCGCCAATATAGGCGATCGTGCGGTGTCCGCGCTCGATAAGATAGCGCGCAGCCAGGTTCGCGGCCTGGCGGTTGTCGCGCATCACCAGATTGCATTTTTCATCGAGCAGGGACTGCGAGACCACTACCAGCGGCAGCGGACACTGGCGGATCTGCTCCGGCAGAGCAGAGGTGCGGGTGTCAGACGCAAGATAAATGACGCCTGCGACACCCTGCTGCTTAAACGACAGCAGGGTCCGTTCCAGATGTTCCCGGTCGTTCAGCGGCTGGCCGAGAAAAACCATGTATCCCTGCTTCTCCAGTTCCTGAACAATGCTTGCCATCACCTTGATGGAAAAGCTGTCGCTGAAGTCGCGCAGGATCAGGCCGATAAGATTGGAGGTGTTGGCGCGAAGGTTGGCAGCGGCGACGTTATGAACATAGCCGAGCGTCGTGATGGCGGCATTGACCTTCCCGATCGTCGCCTCTGAGATTTTCCCTTTCTGGCGTAGCACCAGCGAGACGGTAGAGACCGACACGCCCGCGTGCTTTGCGACATCAATGATGCTGACTTTCTTCAAAACCGCTCCCTGAAATTTACCGATAATCAGCCAGATAAGACACGTCTCCCAGCGTACAGGAGACGTGTCTTCCAGGCATCTTATTATTTGCCGATCATGGTGGACATGGTCTGGGCGATAAACTGTGCTCTGGCACCGAAAATCACCTGTATACCGTTGTCGCCGACGAAGACCACGCCGCGCGCACCGAGACCGTTAAGACCGTCTTTATCTACCACGTCGCTTTTTGCCACTTCCAGACGCAGGCGGGTGATACAGGAGCCAACCGAATCGATATTCTGCGCGCCGCCCAGCAGGCTGATGATTTCGGTGGCAAGTTCGGAATCGGACTTGTCATTCGCACTGGCGGTCACTTCGGTGCGGCCCGGCGTTTTCACGTCGAAACGGCGGATCACAAAGCGGAAGGTAAAGTAGTAAATCAGCCCCATTGGGATACCGATGATAACGGCGCTCAGGAAGTTGGTCTGGTAGCCGTTAAACGACGGCAGGATCCCAAAAGACAGGTAGTCGATAAAGCCTGCCGAGAACGACTTGGCGATGTGCGCATGCAGCAGGTACATGGTCATGTACGCCAGGCCCGCCATGATGGCGTTGAAGACGTACAGGATCGGCGCCACGAAGATAAAAGTGAACTCAACCGGTTCCGTAATACCCGTCAGGAAGCAGGTCAGCGCCGCAGAGAACAGAATACCGGCCGCGATTTTCTTATTCTTCGTGTGCGCTTCGTGGTACATCGCCAGGCACGCCGCGGGCAGCGCAAACAGCATCAGCGGGAACTCGCCCTGCATGAACTTGCCTGCGTTCTGGTAGGTGTCGCTGCTGAAGGATTTCACCCCTTCTTCCAGCATCTTGAACCAGATGGTCTGGTCGCCGTGGATCACCTGGCCCGCCTGGGTGGTGTAATCCCCGAACGAATACCAGAAGGACGGATACCAGATGTGGTGCAGGCCGAGCGGGATCAGCGCGCGCTCTACCAGACCGAAGATAAAGGTCGAGGCCGCCTGGTTGTCGCCGTTCACCACCACGGAGAGGGCGTCGATACCGGCCTGGATATGCTGCCACACGTACGGCAGCAGCAGACCGAGCAGGAACGACAGTAACGCCGTCGCAATCGCCACAAAACGTTTACCGGAGAAGAAGCCGAGGAACTCCGGCAGCTGCATGGTGTGGAAGCGGTTATAGCACCAGGCCGCGAGAATACCGCAGATCAGGCCGCCGAAGACGCCCATCTGCAGCGTCGGGATGCCGACCACCATGGCGTATTTCCCGCCCTGAGAGGCCATTTCCGGCGTGATGCTTAGCACGGTGCTGATGGTGATATTGGTGACAAACACCGACACTGCCGCAGAGAGCGCCGCGATGCCGGACTCCGACGCCAGACCCACGGCAGAGCCGATGGCAAACAGCATCGGCAGGTTATCAAAGATAACCCCGCCCGCGTTCATCATCAGCGGCAGGTGGAACTTATCGCCGAAGGCCAGCAGCAGGCCCGCAGCGGGAAGCAGTGAAATTGGCAGCATTAAGGCGCGACCAATCATCGATAACTTAGACAGCGATTTAACAAACCCTGATATCAGACTCATGCTGATTTCCCCCGAGTAGCGCTTTTTTGGCGCTGTTATTGTAAGTAGAACGTTTTAGTAGAACGTTCTACTTATCGTGGGGAAAGAGTGAAAAACGCGCAACTGAAATCTCACCTTTCAACAGATGAAATAGTGATTATTTGAAGTTGATCGATAAATAACCGTGATAGGTGTGAGGGGATTTTTTATCCCCTCTCCCACAGGGAGAGGGTTAGGGTGAGGGCATCAAACGGCTTACGCCGTTACGGTTACACTCTGTCCTTCAAAGCTCACGGTCTGCCCCGCGACAATCTTGCAGCGCTTGCGGGTTTCCACCGCACCGTCGACTTTCACTCGCCCGTCGGCGATAACGATTTTGGCCTGCGCACCGCTTTCGCTCCAGCCTTCCAGCTTGAGCAGATCGCACAGCTCTACGTGCGGGTGTTTGCCTAATGAAAATGTGGCCATCTTATGCTTCCTCTACGTCGTGGTACTCTTCGCATGCCTGCAAAGTATTCTGAATCAGTGTTGCAACGGTCATCGGGCCCACGCCGCCCGGGACCGGCGTAATGTATGACGCACGCGCCGCGGCATCTTCGTACACCACGTCGCCGACCACTTTGCCGCTTTCCAGACGGTTGATGCCCACGTCCACAACAATTGCGCCCTCTTTAATCCACTCGCCCGGAATAAAGCCCGGCTTGCCGACCGCGACGATCAGCAGATCGGCATTTTCGACGTGGTGACGCAGGTTTTTGGTGAAGCGGTGGGTCACGGTGGTGGTGCAGCCCGCCAGCAGCAGCTCCATGCTCATCGGACGGCCCACGATGTTAGAGGCGCCAATCACCACGGCGTTCAGGCCGTAGGTGTCGATGTTATAGCGCTCCAGCAGCGTCACAATGCCGCGTGGCGTGCACGGGCGCAGACGCGGCGCGCGCTGGCACAGGCGGCCCACGTTGTACGGATGGAAACCGTCCACGTCTTTGTCCGGTGCGATACGTTCCAGCACCTTCACGTTGTCGATGCCCGCAGGCAGCGGCAGCTGTACCAGAATGCCGTCGATCTCGTTATCGGCATTCAGGGTGTCAATAAGTTCCAGCAGTTCCGCTTCGCTGGTGGTTTCAGGCAAATCGTAAGAGCGGGAGACGAACCCCACCTCTTCACACGCTTTGCGTTTGCTGCCGACATAAATCTGCGATGCCGGGTTGCTGCCAACCAGCACAACGGCCAGCCCGGGGGCGCGTTTTCCGGCGGCTTTACGCGCCTTCACTTTTTCAGCGACCTCAGAGCGCACCTGCTGCGCAATCGTTTTACCGTCAATAATCTTTGCTGCCATCAGAGAGAAGATTCCGTCTGTAACGTTTGAAAGGGGGGATTGCCTATATTTTGTCAGAAGCGAGCGCCGCTGTCAGTCACCCTTTGCGAGATTTCATCACGGGGCCGCAAAACCTTGTGGAAGGTATGGTCAATTTCCTAGGCGGGAATAGGATGTGACCTGGTAAAATGGCAGTGTTTTGACATATTTTAAAATAGTTTCCTGGGCTACTTTGTCTCCTCCGAAATAAGCTTTCAATTAATCAATTGAACGTATTTCTTATTCCCGATTATCCGCGGGAAGGGTTATTTACATTTTAAAGGAATAGACATGAAACTCAGCAACATTGCTTCTACTGTTATTGCAACTTTGGCCCTGGTCGCGGGTGCCGCTCATGCAGAAGATACCACAACGCCTGTTTCCGTTAATGGCGGTACCGTGCATTTCAAAGGTGAATTAGTGAATGCTGCGTGTTCAGTAAATACTGATTCTTCCGAGCAGACGGTTAATCTCGGTCAGTACCGTACCGCGAAATTCACCAAAGTGGGTGACACCACCTCCAATATTCCGTTCACCATCGAACTGAACGATTGCGATCCGCTGGTTGCGAAAACCGCTGCGGTGGCATTCACCGGTCAGATCGACGCGACGGATAAAACCCTGCTGGCGGTCACCTCTGGCAACAACGACAACACCGCGAAAGGCGTGGGTATCGAGATCCTCGACAGTAAATCCAGCGTCCTGACCCCAGACGGTGCCACCTTCTCTGCCGCGCAGAACCTGATTGAAGGCACGAACACCCTGAACTTCACCGCGCGCTATAAAGCCACTGCTGCGACCACCGAGCCAGGCCAGGCGAATGCTGACGCAACCTTCGTGATGAAATACGAGTAATGCCTGAGTACAGGGATGTGGTCGACCTCAGGGAGGAGGTCTTTTAATCGCTAATGCCGGGAACGAAGGATGACAAGGACTGGGATACTGTTTTTTGCCCTTGCGATTGCCTCAGCGGTAAACGCACATACCGTGGTAATCGACGGCGGTAAGGTTCACCTGAGAGGGGAACTGGTCAACGGCGGCTGCGCCGTGGCGCCTGATAGCCAGAATATGCGCGTGGATATGGGGCAGTACCGCACCAACTCATTTTCCGGCGTCGGCAGTTTTTCCACGGTAAACGTGCCTTTCACCGTACGGCTGCTCGACTGCAGCGTGGACGTTTCTCGTACCGTGGGGATCCAGTTTCAGGGCGCAACCCCTGCAGAAGATCCGCAGGTTTTCCTGGCGACATCGCGGCCAGGTGAAGCTCCTGTCAGCAGCGGCGTTGGTCTGGCGCTTTTCGACGAACAACAACGTCAGATTATCCCGAACGCCACGGCGGTCAGCTGGTTGCCCATTGATACCCGCGAGCTGGCGTTTCATTTCAGCGCTCGCTACCGGGCGATTTCCGAACACCTCGTGCCAGGCAATATTCAGTCGGATGTCTGGTTTACGTTGATTTATCCCTGACGCCTGCGAACACATTATTAAAGGTACGGTTGTGATGAACACCCTGATTAAACCCGGACTGTTTTTATCTTTTATTTTGATGATGGTTTCTGCCTGTGCAAATGCATCCGGCGGAATTGCGCTGGGCGCGACGCGCGTGATTTATCCGGCAGATGCAAAACAGACATCGCTGGCGATCACCAACAGTAACAAGCAGGAGCGTTATTTAATTAACGCGTGGATTGAAAACGCCAGCGGGCAAAAAGAAAAAACCTTTGCCGTCACGCCGCCGCTGTTTGTGAGCGAGCCGGACAGCGAAAACACACTGCGCATTATTTATGCCGGGCCGAGCCTGCCCGCCGATCGCGAATCGCTTTTTTACATGAACGTGAAGGCAATTCCGTCAGTGAGTAAGGCGAAAACAGAGAACAATAACGTGCTGCAGCTGGCCATTCTGTCACGCATCAAGCTGTTTGTGCGCCCGGCTAACCTGTCGATGCCGCCGGAAGAGGCGCTCTCCCAGCTGCGCTTTGAGCGCGTCGGGAATCACCTGAAGGTGAGCAATGCTTCGCCCTACTACGTCACGCTGGTCAACCTGAAGCTTGGCGGTCAGGCGCTGGAAAACCTGATGGTCGCGCCGAAAAACTCCGCACAGCAGGTGCTGCCAACCGCAGCCAGCGGCACGCTCTCCTGGCAGAGCGTCAATGATTACGGCGCTATTACTCCGGCGCGTAGCGTCAATCTGTGAGCAGAGTCAGGGCGATGAACACTCAATGGCGTTACTGCCCGGTTGCACTGGCATTGATGACAACGCTCTGGCCGCACACCGGCTGGAGCGAAAGCTACTTCAACCCGGCTTTTTTATCCGACGACGCCGCCAGCGTGGCGGATTTGTCGCGTTTTGAACAAGGACACCAGCAGGCGCCGGGCGTCTATCGCGTGGACATCTGGCGCAACGATGAGTTTATCGGCACGCAGGACGTGCGTTTTGAACAAGCCGAAAACACGCCACCCGTCGCGGGCGGGTTAGCGCCGTGCATTACGCGCGCGATGCTCGACCGTTTCGGCGTCAACATCGCGGCGTTCCCGGAACTGGCAAACGTGCAGGGGGAGACCTGTGTTCCGCTGACGACGGCTATTCCCGGCAGCGAAACGGCCTTTAACTTTGCGTCACTGCGCCTGAACGTGAGCCTGCCGCAGGTGGCCATGCAAAACAGCGCCCGGGGCTACATTCCGCCTGAACAGTGGGATGAAGGCATTCCCGCCGCCCTGTTGAATTACAGCTTTACCGGCAACCGCGGCAGCGATGACGACAGCTATTACCTGAACCTGCAGAGCGGGCTGAACTATGGAGCCTGGCGATTACGCAATAACGGCGCGTGGCGTTACACCCAAAGTAACGGTCAGCGTCACAGCAACTGGCAGAATATTGGCACCTGGGCTCAGCGCACCGTCATTCCGCTGAAAAGCGAGCTGGTGCTGGGCGACAGCAATACCGGTAACGATGTTTTCGACAGCGTCGGCTTTCGGGGCGGGCGGCTCTTCTCCTCCGACAGCATGTACCCGGACAGCATGCAGGGCTACGCGCCAACCGTACGCGGTATTGCCCGCACGCCAGCCAAGGTAGCGATCCGCCAGAACGGTTATGTCATTTACCAGAGCTATGTCCAGCCTGGGGCGTTTGCCATTACCGACCTTAACCCAACCTCATCAAGCGGCGATCTTGAGGTAACGGTAGAAGAGAAGGACGGTAGCCAGCAGCGTTACACCGTGCCTTACTCCACCGTGCCGTTGCTGCAGCGTGAAGGACGCTGGAAATATGACCTGGTGGCAGGGGATTACCGCAGCGGCAACAGCGAGCAGGACACGCCGTTCTTCGCTCAGGGGACGCTCATTACCGGCCTGGCCGACGGCTATACGCTGTACGGCGGCACGCAGCTGGCGTCACGCTATACCGCGATTGCCCTGGGGGCCGGGAAAAACCTCGGGGACTGGGGGGCGGTCTCGCTCGATCTCACCCATGCCCGCAGCCAGCTCGCGGATGACAGCCGCCATGAAGGGCAGTCCCTGCGCTTCCTCTACGCAAAATCCCTTAACGGCTTCGGCACCAACTTCCAGCTGCTGGGCTATCGCTACTCGACCAAAGGGTTCTACACACTGGACGATGTGGCGTGGCGCTTAATGGAAGGCTACCAGTATGGCGAAGGTCAGGACGATGACGGCGTGCCGGACGTGCAGAGTTATCACAACCTGACGTGGAACAAAAAGGGGCGCTTCCAGCTCAACATTTCCCAGTCGCTGGGGGACTACGGCTCGGTTTACCTCTCCGGTAGCCAGCAGAGCTATTGGGGCACCAGCGAATCTAACGTCTGGTATCAGCTGGGCTATGCGGGCGGCGTGAAGGGGATCAACTACTCCGTGTCCTGGTCGTGGAACAAGGCCGTTGGGATCGACGGTACGGACCGAATTGCGTCGTTTAACGTCTCCGTGCCGTTCAGCCTGTTTACCCGTCACGGCTATCGCCGCGATAGCGCCATCGACAGAGCCTACGCTACCGCTTCTGCCAGCCGTAACAGCGACGGCGATACCAGCTGGCAGACCGGCGTGAGCGGAACACTGCTCGAAGACCGCAACCTGAACTACAGCGTCACGCAGGGGCACGCCAGCAATAACGGTGCAAGCGGCAGCGCCAGCGCCAACTGGCAGGCGACCTACGGCACGCTGGGCGTGGGCTACAACTACGCCCGCGACCAGCACGATCTCAACTGGCAGCTTTCCGGCGGTGTGGTGGGGCATTCAGACGGGGTGACCTTCAGCCAGCCGCTGGGCGACACCAACGTGCTGATCAAAGCGCCGGGCGCCTCCGGGGTGAGCGTGGAAAACCAGACCGGGGTGAAAACCGACTGGCGAGGCTACGCGGTGATGCCGTATGCCACCGTCTACCGTTACAACCGCGTGGCGTTGGACACCAATACCATGAGCAACAACACCGACATCGAAAATAACGTGAGCAGCGTGGTGCCGACCAAAGGGGCGCTGGTGCGCGCCAGCTTCGATACCCGTATTGGCGTGCGCGCTCTGCTGACCGTCACGCTCGGCGACCAGCCCGTGCCGTTTGGCGCGGTGGTACGTGAAACGCAAAGCGGCGTCACCAGCATGGTGGGGGATGACGGGCAGATTTACCTCAGCGGGCTGCCGCTGGAAGGTGAGCTGCTTATCCAGTGGGGCGACGGAAAACAGTCCCAGTGCCGTGCAAGCTATCACTTACCACCGGAAAGCCTGAACCAGGCCATTACGCTGGCGGGGGCACGCTGTGAACGCTAACAGGAACCCAATCATGACCATTATCCGTAGCATATTTGGCGCGGCAGTGTTGTGCAGCGCACTGCCCACATGGGCCACGGTGTGCCAGAACTCCACCGGCGTGGCGAAGGATATTTCCTACGATCTCTCCAACGTGTTTAACAGCTCTAACAACAGGCCGGGGGAGATTGTCACCCTGGCGCAAAAATCTGGACTGGTGGGGGTGAATGCCATTTGTCCCCGCGGGACAACCGGTAAATCCACCATGCGCAGCTATGTCACCGACTTGCCCATTACCACGGTGATCGACAGCTATAAATATGTGAAGCTGAATGAGTACCTCGACGGCGCCATGCAGATCCACGATGACTTTGCGGGTACGTTCTACCCTCCCGCGAATTATATCCAGATGGGGCAGCACCCCAACGTACCGAATAACAAGGCTTTTCCGGTAACCGATTCCAAGCTGGTTTTCCGTCTGAGGGTAACGCGGCGCTTTATCAATATGGTGGTGATCCCGCAGCAGACCATGTTCAGGGTCTATGTCACGACGACAACCGCCGATCCGCTTAATACGCCGGTCTATACCATCAGCTACAGCGGAACGATTCAGGTACCGCAAAGCTGTGCGATTAACGCAGGCCAGGTCGTGGAGTTTGATTTTGGCGATATTGGTGCGTCGTTGTTTAGCCAGGCCGGTGCCGGAAATCGACCGCAGAAGGTTACGCCTCAAAGCAAAACCATTGCCATTAAATGCACAAACGTTGAAGCCAATGCGTATCTGACGATGCGTATCGAAGCGGAGAAAGTGTCCGGTAATGCGCTGGTTTCTAATAATCCCGATCTGGGGTTTGTGGTCGCTAACGAAAGCGGCACGCCGCTGACGCCTAACACGCTCACCAGCAAAATTCCGTTCCGCCTGGATGACAGCGCTCAGGCACAGGTCGGCATTCGGGTCTGGCCTGTGAGCGTGACGGGCAACAAGCCTGCCGAGGGCCGTTTCACCTCGCGCGGCTATCTTCGCGTGGATTACGATTAAGGAGGAGCAATGGGACACTGGAGCAGGTACATTGCTGCGGGAGTACTGATGATGCTTCACGCTGGCGCTCAGGCGGCCACGGCGCTGGGGGAAATCAATATTGAGATGTCCGGCAACATCGTCGATTTCACCTGCGTGGCCGAAGGCAATGACAGCGATAAGGTCGTCACGCTCGGCACCTGGCCGACCAAACAGCTAAGAACCACGGGGAGCCGCACGCAGCCCATGCCGTTTACGCTGAAGCTGACCGGCTGTCCTCCTGGCGCAGCCTCCATTACGTTTTCGGGGAAAGCAGACGGCAGCGACAGCGGTTTGCTGGCGCTCAATGATGGCAGTACGGCGGGTCAGGTTGCCGTGGAGATCCGCGATGCGGATAAAACACGGCTGGATCTTCAGCAGGCCAGCCAGCCGGTGACGGTTGATGCAGAAGGTAATGCGGTATTGTCGTTTTATGCCAATTATATTGCCACAGCGGATAACCCTCAGCCGGGACGGGCTGATGCAGATGCCACGTTTATGATCAATTATAATTAGCGCTGACCGCACTCCCTGCAACTCACTTAAGTTGCGGGGAGTGAATTCAGTTTATAGCAGTTCGTGTGCTTTCGCGTAATCTATTAATTCCACAATGCTCTGTACGCCGAGCTTGGAATAAATATTGGATTTGTGCGCGCTAATGGTTTTGTTGCTTAATAGCAACTGCTCCGCAATCTCCTTATTGGATAATCCATTCGCCAGATAGCGTAACACCGTGACTTCGCGATTCGATAATGGCATATCTGGCGTGATACCTTTCCCGGAGCCCAGATGATTTATAAAGTTCAGCGTTTCTGACGGGAAAAAAGAATAGCCCATCAGTATCATTTCCACCGCGTTGTAGATCTCACCCAAATCTTTTCGCTTGCTGACAAAGCCATTGGCCCCTGCGCGAATGGCGCGTCCCGCGTAAAACGACTCTGATTTTGACGAGAGGAACAGAACCTTGATGTCTTTGTTTAGGTTTCTGATTCTCTTAAGTAATGAAAACCCATCGGTTCCCGTCAGTTCGATGTCCAGGATAACCAGATCGATGGGGTGGTTGCGAATACAATCAAGCACTTCATGGCTATCGCCAGACTTGAGTTTGACTATGATATTTTTATTTTTCTGTAGCAGGACTTCTATCGACATTCTGACAATAGGGTGTTCGTCCATAATGATAACGGATGCCGGTTTCATTTTTAATGCCTCAGATTGTTAAAAGCGTTATGCGGAGTTTTGTTCAAACTCTCGAAATGCCGGAAGGATATAGATGGTGATCCTTATACGGTAGTAATTCCCTGGAAAGAGCGAAAGCATCCTTGTTAACGTAGCGAGTAAATTAATGCCTCAGCGCGGTTATCTCATTTGGCTGGTGTGGCAAAAAGGTTTTTCTTATTCATATTTGCAACGCATCTTATTATACCGTGTAAGTTTTCTCCGAAAACCCTGTAAATTAATCCTGGTCCATTGCTTTGTATTATCTTCTGGATCTGAATCGCTATTATTTTAAATTTAGCGCAAATGTCCTGCTATTCCATTTACCACATTTTTTCATCTTTATGTAATAACAAAAAATGACATATATCACTTTATGTTAATTGATTGTTAACAAAACGGGGTGGGGAAAGTGGTGCGGTGCTTTCACAGCAAGCGCAAAAAAACGGCGCAACAGGGGGTAAAACCTTCATCTGAAAGCGCGTGGCGACCGGCGGAAAAAAACGAAACTGAACAGCAGGATATGCTGCAGTATGCTGCTCTCGCGCCTGACCGGTACAGATAAACTGATTGTTTTTACATCATTATCATATTTTTAACGGACTCCTGGAGAGCTTAACGGATGGAGGAAAGTGCTGCTATTACCGTTTTCTGTAATATTTCACGTGGTTTAAGTGGATGAATTAGGAATAGTTGTAATCTTGAATGAAATGTTAAATTGAAACGAAAATTTAACACAAATAGTAGGTTGTTTCTTAAAGGTCTTTAGGAATGAACGGGTTAATGCCTAAGTCAAAACGTGCAGTCTGAGAGATTATTAAGAAGGTGCAGTAATTCCTGGCGGTGGTTTAACCCCAGCTTGGTCAAAATGCAGCCGAGACGATAGATAATGCGGCTATAGGGGAGGTTTTGAATCAGGGCAATCTGACGCAGCGTTTTGCCGCGAGAAAGTTCCTGCAGTATGGGCCATTCGCTGCGCGTGAACCATTCTTTCACCGAGCCTTGCGGCGGCTTTGTTTCCAGCAGGTACTGCTGCAGTGCCGCAGCGGGCAACTGACGTTCAAGTACATGAAAGGGCCCCGCCGCTTTGCAGAACAGACGAGTATCGTAATCATCTGCTCTGATAAGGAGGTGGGGGATCAAAAAGGGCGGGTAGAGACAATAGCGTCTCAACCTGTCCAGCTTTTCGATGAGCGGCGTCGCGCGGCTGTCGATATCTACCACCAGACGGGCGGAGGGCCACTGATTGACGGCGGCTAAGGCGTCTTCCAGCAACGTATAGTCGGCGCAGCAGTTCAGCGGAAAACTCCCTTTCATCAATCCGGTGCGCAGGTAATGATCTTCCGTGACCAGAATGATAAACGGGGCGTCAGTTTTATGGGTCAGGCTGGTGGACTGGCTCAAAAATTCGAGTCGGTCAAAGAAGGGGGGAGCAAAAGGCGAGCGTGTAAATCCCAGTGCGTCACTTCCTGTACGACGCCGACGGTAACGGCGCACTGTCATTCCCATGGCCTCCCTCCTGGAGATGGCTGTTTAATCCTCCGGCCATGTCCAGGATGGCCAGTAATACCCCTGGCCGAGTTGTGCCCCTGCCTGGCGTGCGCAGGAACGATCCCGTTCAGTCTCAATACCTTCGATAAGCACCTTCCCGGCAAGCCGAAAACAGCGGGAAACCAGTTCCCCCAGCGCAGGGGTGGCGCGCATACGCCAGAAGGTTTCTTTGTCGATTTTTATGCCGCTGAGTGGCAGTGGCCAGGATAAGAAGGGCTGGACAACGCTGTCATCAACGTCATCCAGCCAGATGCGGTGACCCTTTATGGTCAGCTGCTTCAGGCGCTGGGCCAAGACTTGCCGCTGTGTATCGGAGAGTGTGAAAATGTCGACAGGGTCGACAATCTCAATATTCAGCGGCGGGCTTCGCAGTTGCAGCAGACGCTGAAAAAGTTCTGGCACCATGAGTACGGTTATCGGCAGATTGATGAAAATATTGTTACAGGCGACCGCGTTTTTTAGCACACGAAGCTGCACCTCCAGCAGCATAAGCGACTGTTCTGCCGATTGTTCGCGGAAAAAATCTTCACTTTGCAGCGTGGGTGACAGAACGCTGAGCACCTCAACGCCGATCCTGTGCGAAGAGGCGAGGGCAACGATGGGCTCAAGTTTGATACCGGTGATATCATGAGAAATGTGCTTTAGCCGGGGAGGCGTATAGGTCAGGTTTTGCGCTGTCACTCCATTGTCCTGTTGTCTGTCAGCCTCCAGGCGGCCGGGATACCTTGCACCAGTGTGACGAGGTGGCCTACAGGAAAACAGCAGGCGTTACTTAAAAGCAGCTAAGCCTTTTCGCAGCGGTAAATTCTACGTGGGATGTAGTGAAAATGTTGAAAAAACAGCCGTATTTACAATCAGCTAGCCGTTATCGATACAGATCGGGGAAAAGGCATTGACTCACCTGCCATTGACCGTATAATTCCACGCGTTTCTCCACCGCGAAGTTCACGCTTCTCCGTGCGCCCTTAGCTCAGTTGGATAGAGCAACGGCCTTCTAAGCCGTAGGTCGTAGGTTCGAATCCTACAGGGCGTGCCATTTAGAAACAGGCACTTACGCCAGTTTCAAACCAGCCTGATTTTCTCCTTGTGTCGTATTTGTGTCATGGTTGCCAAAAATGGCATCAATTTTTCGTGCGTGTTCGCTTAAATGGTTTGGTGCAAGGTGAGCGTAGCGACGTGCCATTTCAATAGACTCCCACCCTCCCATTTCCTGAAGAACTGACAGCGGAACTCCAGACTGAATTAACCAGCTTGCCCAGGTATGCCGGAGGTGGTGAAAACGGAAATCCTCGATACCCGCCTTTGCCCGACCAATTCGCAGGCACTGTTATCGTCGACTCGCATTTTACGGACAGCCGGCGTGACGGTTTTATCCGGTCGAGTCGATGGCCTAGTGTGAACGAAAACCCATCTCGAACTTTTCCCAATCTGATCCCTTAACACCCTGCATGCGGTATCATTCAGAGCAACACCGATAGCCTTGCCCGCCTTCGCGTTCTCCGGATTTACCTGCAGGGCAATTAACAATACTTACTCAGCCTAACAGCATGGTCATGACCGCTGGCAGGTTCTATGCCTGGACGGTAGCGCCGAGATGGATATCTGGTGATGCCACAATTCCGATAGCTAACGTAGGCGGTGCTAGCCTGTCACAACCACTAACGAAAGGAACAGAGTTTGGCTGGAGAACATTTGCTGGTATAGCAAAATACGTTGCAGCAGGCGATAACAGGGTCGCCCTCAGAGTCAATGGAGATGGTACAGTCACCACCAATATACAGGTAGATCACTTCCAGATAGTATCATTTGACCCCTAACGGAGGCATTGAACTGGTTTAACTCTGGAGTTTGCCTGAGTAAATAAAAAAGCCCCATGGAAGGGGCGTTTTTACTCAAATATGAGACATCACATACCCAACAATCCCGCCTACTAAACAGCCCACCACAATTTCTGGAATGCTGTGTCCGACGCGCTCCCTTAGTCCTGAGTTGCTTATCTTGTTGATGGCCTTAGCTTGGCGTTCAACCTGCTTTCTTAGGCTTTTAGCATCAAGCAATACGATGTACGCTAATGTCACAGCGACGCCAAATGCCGGGTTATCTATCCCATTCCTGAACCCAATCAGCGAAACCATACTGAGTACGATCGCCGAATGATTGCTTGGCATTCCACCATAACCTATCAGCGAAAAAGCCAATTTCCTTTCCCGGATACTGTTCACCAAAAATTTAGTAACACCAGTAACAAACCATGCAACGAAAGGCGTTGCCAGATACACGAAGCTCATCATTTTCCCTTAAGGCATAAGCACATAAACACAGGTGCCAACCCATGCAATAATTGTAAATATTAACGGGTAATCTGAAAGTAAAGAGTCTGTTGGAGACTCTCCACCATCAAGTGAATCAACGTTATACCAGTAGCGGAAGAGGCCAAAAAGCACCAAAGGTATTGTGATTGTCATATCCGGCTTCTCGGAGATCACATACAGGCTATAGAAAACCAAAGCACCAGTTGCGGACATTTCAGAGTAACGAGATACGAGTTGAACGGAGTATTTCCCAAGGACATTCCTGGACTCCTTGCCACTCTTTAAAAGCTCCTGACGACGCTTAATGGATGCGAGATAAAGAGCAAGACAAAGGGTAGTGATGAACATCCACTGAGATAGGCTGACACCTAAAGCCATTGCCCCGGCCATAGTTCTTAGTACAAATCCAATAGCAATGCAGAATATATCGACTACAGGTATGTGCTTCAGCTTATACGAGTAGGCAATGTTAAGGGCGATATAGCCAATGACAACAACTGCTATATCTCTATATGCGTTAAGTGATAAAGCCAGAAAGATGTAAAGTACAGCAAGGAAGCACCACGCCTGAGTCGTAGATACCGCTCCCGATGCAATCGGCCGCTTCATTCTTTTTTTAGGATGAGCCCTGTCTTTCTCTACATCATTTATGTCGTTTAAAACGTAAACAGCTGAGGATGCAGCACAAAATATCAACATTGCAATGACAGAATGAAGAATCGAATCGACATTCATAAACTGGCCTGAAAAAAGCAACGGGGCCATGACAAACAAGTTTTTTACCCACTGCTTCGGTCTGAGCAGTTTAATCAGCCCGACAGGCAGGGAGTTCCTTTCAGATACTGTATATTCAGTCATGTGTTTTTAAGCAAATGGTAATGAAGTTGGTCGGATGATAGCATGTCTGCAAAATCATGTCTGTATTGGTGGGGTAATGGGAATAATATACATAATAATCAGCGGTCTATGTAGTGCACTTGCGGGGGCTATGTTGAAGCTTGGTGCGCATAGAAAGCCTTATCTAAGTCTGCTTGATTTTTGGCCTCATGCGTCGGCAGTTGGCTTCTATTTTGTCGGTTTTGTGTTCTACTTTCTGGCGCTGTCGCGCATGAGCCTTACCGTCGCTTACCCAATAATGGTTTCAAGCGCCATTTTGTTTGTAATGTTCATGGGATCAATATGGTTCTCGGAGCCAATTACAACAACCAAAATTGTTGGTGCTGCAATAATTATTCTTGGTGTTTTTATTGTTAATGTGGCGTGAGGTGTTTTGTGCAAAAGGAACTTCAAAACAAGTGGGCATTAAGTAGCTTTTATATGCTCCTGTTCTTCATAACTGTAAGCATAGCGTCAATAGCTAAGCAACTATTAATGCACTATTATGGAAGTGGAGGCGGTACCTCTATTTTCATTATATCAATGGTCATTACTGCAGCTATCATCTTCTTCTCTTCCAGGAAGGCAAGTGTATGGATGATAATGCCGATTCTGCTAATTTGCGCCTCATTGCTTCAGGCCTCCATTTATCCAGATCAGAGTTGGGATGGGTTGGCATATCATCAGAAGGCAGCATGGTATCTCATGCATGGTGGTAATCTTCTTTTTGATGGTGACGCTGGAAACTTCTGGATTGCTCTATATCCAAAATCAACATGGTACTTTGCAGGTGAGGCAGGGCTGCAGTTTGGTAGCCTTGCTTACGGAAGTGGCTATCAGCTGATGATCGGATTCGCTGCATATGCATACATAATCTATTTCTTCGGAAAGAACGGGTATTCATTAATTGCTGGACATATATTCGCGGCATTGAGCTTGCTTAGCCCTATATTCATAGCGCAGTCTTTTAGTTACTACGTTGATGCAACGATGGGTTTTTTGGCGCTACTGATGATGATTTCATCACTAGAATATGGAAACACTAGGCGGTTGTTTGATGCTTCCATTCTGGTAATGGCATCTGTCATAATTGTTAACATTAAGTTTTCTGGATTCCTTTATGTTGGCGTTTGCTTCCTGGTTCTTGGATTAAGAAGTCTTCCGAGAGTTAAAGAAACTATAACTATTTGTTTGATTTTCATAGTCTTTCTCATGGCTGGCGTTGGTGTAATCGGTGCTAACCCATACGTTAAAAACATCGTTACAGGTAAGCACATATTTTACCCTCTCTTTGGCGAAGAAAAGAAAGACATCATTACCTTTGCTCAGCCACCGTCATTCCACGAAATGAATCGTTTTGAAAAACTGGCTGTTGCTACGTTCTCGCAAAGCGAAAATATCAACGAAGCTTCCAAAAAGAATCCTCAGCTCAAAGTACCTGGCACCATAAACGCGCAGGAAATAAATCAGTTATCATTTGAGGATTTGCGTATTGCAGGATTCGGACCTCTGTATTCCCTGGCTCTTATTCTGGCGATCGGATTCATCATCTTCCGACGGGGGATTGACAAAAACTGTCTTGTTCTGTTGGGCATGATTGCTCTAAGCACAATCCTCAATCCCGAGGCGTGGTGGGCAAGATACGCGCCTCACTTGTACACAATACTTCTTCTCCCGCTTATGAGCATTAAAAAAGATGGAGTGGGTTCTGGGAAAGTGTTCATAGGGGTAATTGTTGGCATCATCGCTGTAAACGCAATGATGATGGCAAAGTCTAGATATGAAACATCAAGTTCATTCGATGCCGGTCTTAACTGGATTTCAGGAAGCTGTAAAGATAATACACTGCACCTATCACCATTCAACACATTCCTCATAGAGCCAATGGCACAAAGAGGCGGAGAGAGCTATGTTATAGACGACAAGCCATCTGCCGAAGCAAGAGAGTACAGACGGAAGTTTTACTTCTGGTGTGAATGAGTTAACAACCCGCTTCGGCGGGTTTTTATTTTATATCTTGATAGAATACACCGATACAGTAATGCTGTATGCATATGCAGTAATTATGGGAGGTGATTTATGGGATTCCCGAGTCCGACTGCTGATTACGTTGAGAACCGCTTGTCGCTTGATGGGCGCTTCATCCATAAACCGTCTGCCACGCACTACATGAAAGCGTCAGAGACTATCTACCGCTGCGGAATTATGAAAGATGCGCTGCTTGTCATCGACTCGTCACTAAATCCATGTGATGGCTCCCTGCTGGTCTGTGAGATTGGAGGTGAGTTTAAGGTGAAGATTTACCTGACATATCCTCAGCCACACCTTGAGAACGCGCTGAATGGACGAAAGGAAAAGTTACCTGGCAACTTCGATGGGATAGAGAGTCCAGTGTTTGGTGTCATCACATACATCATCAACGATGCGCGGACAGGTGAGTTTGATGATTGTCCGGTGATGTAGGAGGGAAATTACACAGCTATACCATGAGGCATGGCTGTGTACTCTCTGTGTCACAGTTGTGTCATGCATGGATGAATCAGAAGGAAACGAGACTGCAAGTAATGACACGTAATGACACAAACGCGGGGTGAGCGCGGGAAAACTAATGATATTACAGTGCGTTAAATAGTACTCTACGTTCTTCTAAGCCGTAGGTCGTAGGTTCGAATCCTACAGGGCGTGCCATTTAGTATCAGGCGTTTACGCCAGCCAATTCTTTCCCTGACCTATCCACCACTGCCAATCCTTCACTCTGCGCCTGATTTTACCCGTTGAATTTGCATGGTTAATTCGAGGTGTGTATCATTTTGCTCCCGGCCCTATAGCCTGTCGGTGAGAACGTTTGTTCCGCCATCGACCGGTCATTGGTATCGTTCCAGCAAGGGCCACCACACCGCCACTAGCTCATCGGGAAGAGCGACAACCAGGATGTTGTAGTACGGGGTTCGAGGCTCCGGTGGCGGACCAACGCCGACTTAGCTCAGTAGGTAGAGCAACTGACTTGTAATCAGTAGGTCACCAGTTCGATTCCGGTAGTCGGCACCATATTTATGGCTTCCCCGCGGGACGCCTGCGGCACGACATTCCTTTTCACTGTTGTACATGCCTGTCATGAAGGACAAATATGTGGTATCTACTCGCAACATCGCTTGCCGCGCTTTCCCTTAATAAAAGTCTGGCTTACCTGATGCTGGGGTTAACGGCATTTTTCGGCTGGAAAGAGAGCATTCTTGATGCCCCGGCGCTGCTGGTGATTGCATCAATCGTTATTG
The DNA here is from genome assembly GCF_019219165.1 of Enterobacter sp. ENT02. Lineage (NCBI taxonomy): Bacteria > Pseudomonadati > Pseudomonadota > Gammaproteobacteria > Enterobacterales > Enterobacteriaceae > Enterobacter > Enterobacter sp. ENT02. The sequence continues at coordinate 25,325 of NZ_JAHUWD010000010.1, read as the reverse complement.
GTTGGTCTGTTGTTGAATGGCTACGTAATAACAATAATAAATATACTTATCTGCTCGAAGGCCTGTGCATGGTCATCGCCGTTGCCCTGTTTTTGCATGCGATCCCGGGCTTCCATAACCCCAAAGTGCTGGATGCAGTCGTCGTTGGCCCGCAAAGCATACCGTTCACTATGTACTTTAATATGGACAAGGCGGTGGTGCCGTTCATTCTAATGACGTGCATGCCAACGTTATTCGTAGCAAAACCACTCTATAACGCTGGCAAGGCTGGCTGGGGAATAGTCGTTCTTGCGATACCCGTGCTGTTACTTCTTGCTGTTGCATTGGGCGGGCTGAGAATTGAGCCACATGCGCCAGAATGGTTCGCTCAATTTGCCCTTGCGAATATTTTCTTCGTCTCTTTGGCTGAGGAAGCCTTGTTCAGAGGCTACCTGCAGCAACGCTTGTCCAGGATTCTTCATCCTGTTGTCGCGCTGTTGATTGCTTCAGTCATCTTTGGGCTGATGCATTATCGCGGCGGTTTACTCCTGATTATTTTTGCCAGCCTCGCCGGTATTATTTACGGCCTGGCGTGGATGTGGAGCGGTAGGCTCTGGGTTGCAACGTTATTTCATTTTGGGCTGAACTGCGTGCATTTATTGTTCTTCACCTATCCGATGTATGCCCCTCACGCGGCGATGTGATGCTTTTTAAAACGGCCAGTTCTTATTTGGATTTAAGTCAAATTTTTATATTGACTGGGCTGATAGGCTTACCCCTCTTCATTAGAGGGATAAATATATGTTTTTGACAACACACACATTAAATAATGAGATAGCCTTAACCTTACGTCAGCCGGACAGGGATGAAAAAGCTCCGGTTGTCGTGCTTTGCCACGGGTTTTGCGGGATACAGGACATTTTACTGCCGCGCTATGCTGAAGCATTTACTCACGCTGGCTTTGCGACTATCACATTTGATTACCGTGGTTTCGGCGAAAGCGGTGGGGAGCGAGGAAGGCTGGTTCCATCAATGCAAATTGACGATATCTGTACCGTTATTGACTGGGCGGAGAAGCATCCCGGGCTGGAAGGGCAGCGTATCGCGCTATGGGGGACGTCGCTAGGTGCCTGCCATGTGTTTGCCGCTGCCGTCGAGCGCCCGCAGGTGAAATGCATCATAAGCCAGATGGGGTTTGCGGACGGTGAAGTGATTGTCACTGGCAATATGGATGATAACGACAAGCAGGGGTTCGTCGCCACGCTTGAAAAGATGGTCGAAAAACGCGAGCGCCAGGGTAAGGAGATGTTCGTCGCCATCACGAAGGTATTGGGAGACGAAGAGTCGAAAGCCTTCTTTGAGGAAAATAAAGCGCACTATCCTGCGATGGATATCAAAATACCTTTCCTTACCGTTTATGAAACGCTTCGCTACAAACCTTACCAGTACGCTGAGAAGGTCAGCTGCCCGACGCTCGTGGTGGTGGCTGGAGACGATACGGTTAATGATCCTCAGCAGGGTATTGCGCTATACGAATCCGTCAGCGCCCAGGACAAGCGGCTCTATACCGAGCTGGGCGCAAAACATTATGATTTATATGATGGTAAGCATTTCGATAACGTCATTACCCAGCAGCTGGAATGGTTAACAAAGCGCTTATAAGCGCTGACTGTTTCCATTTCCACTTCACCCCCGCACTGGCGGGGTTTTTTATACGCGCGGCACGCGCAGAGAAAAATGTTCACCGGTGCGCCAGAATAAATAGAAGGCTAATTAATTTTATTATTTACGGGCTTAAGGTTTTCTTAATCTTTAATTAATTCTCCTTTTTAAACTGGATTTTTATCACATGTCATTCCCCTATAAAAAAATTTTCCACTTTTACGTCTAAACTGGATTGATACTAATTATCATTAGCGTTGTAGTATGATTTAATCCTGTCCCACAAAGCTATGAGTGATTACTCCCGTTGGTCTATTAAGGATATGTTCATGAATTCTCGCCTGCTGTCATGCTTCTCGCTTGCCTTGTTGTCTTCATCACTTTTCCTTTCTACACAATCAGTTGCTGCTGATAATAATCAGGGTATCGTTGTGTATAACGCACAGCATGAAAACCTGGTGCAGTCATGGGTTGATGGCTTTACGAAAGAAACGGGAATTAAAGTTACTCTGCGAAACGGCGGTGACAGCGAGCTGGGCAACCAACTGGTTCAGGAAGGCAGCGCATCGCCTGCGGACGTATTTCTGACGGAAAACTCGCCGTCCATGGTATTGGTTGATAACGCTAAATTATTTGCGCCTTTAGATGCCGATACGTTAAAGCAGGTACCCACGGAATTTCGTCCAGCGCACGGTCGCTGGATAGGCATCGCCGCGCGTAGCACCGTGTTTGTCTATAACCCGCAAAAATTAAATGAGACACAGCTGCCAGCATCGCTGATGGATCTGGCGAAACCTGAGTGGAAAGGGCGCTGGGCCGCGTCTCCGTCAGGCGCGGATTTCCAGGCGATCGTTAGCGCAATGCTGGCGCTGAAGGGCGAGCAGGCCACGCTGGACTGGCTCAAGGCGATGAAAACCAATTTCGTTGCTTACAAAGGTAACAGCACCGTGATGAAAGCGGTCAACGCGGGCCAGATTGATGGCGGCGTGATCTATCACTACTACCGTTTTGTCGATCAGTCCAAAACGGGTGAAAACAGCAAAAATACCGAGCTCTACTATTTCAAACACCAGGATCCGGGCGCATTTGTCAGCCTCTCTGGCGGTGGCGTGCTGGCATCCAGCAAGCATAAAGCGCAGGCGCAGGCCTTCATCAAATACATCACCGGCAAAGAAGGTCAGGAAAGCCTGCGTACCAACAACGCCTTTGAATATGCCGTCGGCGTGAATGCCGCGTCCAACCCGAAACTGGTTCCGCTGAAGGATCTGGATGCGCCAAAAGTGGAACCTTCCACGCTCAACAGTAAGAAAGTTATCGAGCTGATGACGCAAGCTGGCCTGCTGTGATCCTGAACGCAAAGTGAATGTCTTATGTCTGGTTTGAGTCTCGACATCGGTAAAAACCGCGTGCGGAAGCCTGTTCGCAGGCGTCCCGCGCTGCCGATGGTTGCGTTAGCTGTCTTGTTTTCATTACTGGCGCTTCTGCCTTTGGGCTTTATCATTGCCATCGGCATTGAGACCGGCTGGGAAACGATTAAGACGCTGGTGTTCCGCCCGCGGGTGGCTGAGCTGCTCAGCAACACGCTGTGGCTGATGGCGTTAGCGGTTCCGCTGTGCATTGTGTTGGGCGTGGCGATAGCCTGGCTGACGGAGCGCACAATGCTTGCGGGACGAGGCGTATGGTCGGCGCTGGCGGTGGCCCCGCTGGCGATCCCCGCGTTTGTGCAAAGCTATGCCTGGGTAAGCGTGGTACCGGGCATGCACGGCCTCTCTGCGGGGGTGTTCCTCTCTGTACTGGCCTACTATCCGTTTATCTACATGCCGGTTGCGGCGGTGCTGCGCCGTCTCGATCCCACGCTTGAAGATGTCGCCGCTTCGCTCGGATCGCCTCCCTGGCGGGTCTTTTTCCGCGTGGTGCTGCCTCAGCTTAAACTGGCAATCTGCGGCGGCGCGCTGCTGGTGGCGCTGCACCTGCTGGCGGAGTATGGCCTGTACGTCATGATCCGCTTCGACACCTTCACCACGGCCATTTATGACCAATTCCAGTCTACGTTCAGCGGCCCGGCCGCGAATATGCTGGCGGGCGTGCTGGCCTTATGCTGTCTGGCTATCCTGATGCTTGAAGGCGTCACGCGCGGAAAAACACGCTATGCGCGGATTGGCGCAGGCGCCGCGCGCGAGCAGAAGCGCTGGCCGCTTGAGCCTGCTATGGCGTGGCTGGGACAGCTGCTTTTTCTGACGCTGGTGCTGCTGGCGCTGGGCGTACCCTTAATCGTGTTGTGTCGCTGGATCTGGCTGGGTGGCGTGGAAAACTGGATGAGCGCCGATCTCTGGCACTCGCTGCGCCAGACGCTGATGCTCGGCGTGGGCGGAGCGCTGCTGACGACGGGGTGCGTGATCCCCATCGCGTGGCTCGGGATCCGTTATCCACACCGTATTTTCCGTATGCTGGAAGGGTGCATTTATATCACCAGCTCGCTGCCGGGTATTGTGACCGCGCTGGCACTGGTCACGGTGACTATCCACTATGCCCGTCCGATTTATCAGACGGAAGTGACGCTGTTCCTCGCCTATCTGCTGCTGTTTATGCCCCGCGCGCTCGTTAACCTCCGGGCTGGCATTGCGCAGGCGCCGGTTGAGCTGGAAAACGTGGCGCGCAGCCTTGGCAGCACGCCCGCTGAAGCATTATGGCGCGTCACCCTGCGGCTGGCCGCACCGGGCGCCGCGGCGGGCGCGGCGCTGGTTTTCCTCGGCGTCAGCAATGAACTGACCGCAACGCTGCTGCTGTCGCCATTGGGAACGCGTACGCTCTCCACCGGCTTCTGGGCTCTCACCAGCGAGATCGATTATGTGGCTGCAGCCCCTTACGCCATGCTGATGATCCTTATCTCACTGCCGCTAACCGCCATTCTATATATGCAGTCTAAAAAAATTGCAGGGCTATGACATGCTTGAATTAACGTCCATTTCGAAATCGTTTTCCGATGCGCGGGTGCTTGATAATGTGAATCTGAGCGTTTCACCGGGGAGCCGAACGGCGATTGTCGGGCCGTCAGGGTCGGGAAAAACCACGCTGCTGCGTATTCTTGCCGGATTCGAAACGCCGGACAGCGGGCGCATTGTCATGCAGGGACGCACGCTGTTTGATGAACACAATTTTGTGCCCGCCCATCTGCGTGGGATCGGTTTTGTCCCGCAGGAAGGGGCGCTGTTCCCACACCTTAATGTGGCTGACAACATCGCCTGGGGGCTGGACGGCACGCGGGATGAAAAACGTCAGCGGGTGGACGCGCTGATGGAGAAAGTCTCTCTGGACAGGCAGCTGGCAACGCACTGGCCGCATGAGATTTCCGGTGGACAGCAGCAGCGCGTTGCGCTGGCCCGCGCGCTGGCTCAGCGTCCGTCAGTCATGCTGCTCGACGAACCCTTTTCGGCGCTGGATACCGGGCTGCGCGCCATGACGCGCAAAGCGACCGCCGACCTGCTGGCGGAAGCTGGCGTGGCCTCGATTCTGGTGACGCACGACCAAAACGAAGCCTTGTCCTTTGCCACCCAGGTAGCAGTGATGCGCGGCGGGCGCTTCAGTCAGGTGGGTACGCCTTACGAGGTCTACTCCCGGCCCGTTGATGAAGAGACCGCGCTGTTTCTTGGCGATGCGGTGATCCTGCCTGCTCAGCTCTCCAGCGGGTACGCGATGTGCGCGCTGGGTGAAGTGCCCACGGACAATGCCCGTGCGACAGGAGAGGGCAGAGTGATGATGCGCCCGGAACAGCTGCGCGTAACGGCATGCGCCCCGCATGAAAGCCCGATCTCGATTATTGAGGTCGATTTCACGGGCCATTTGTCCACGCTCACCCTTGCCTTAGCCGGGCGACAGGAGCCTGTTGTTCTGAAAACGGTCAGTCAGGCTGGGTGGAACCCTGGCACGGCGGTGCGCATTGATATCGCGGGCGTCGCACGCGTTTTTGAATATTCTTAATATTCGTTAGTTATTTCATGCAATGGGTTGTTATAGAAGAATTTTCCTGAACGTGTGGAATTTCCTGAGATTCTCTACCATGCTCAATACACCTCATCATCGTGTGTGAGGCTTTTCGTAGTTGCTGATTAATCTCAAGGAAAAAAGGTTATGAAAAAAACGACTGCTATTTTGTTGGGAACCGCGTTTCTGTTTACCACTAATGCCTTTGCTGCAGAACTGCTGACGAAAAATGAATTTGAGAAAGTAGAATCACAGTATGAAAAAATCGGTACTGTTAATACTTCAAATGAAGTATCGATTGATGATGCGAAGAAAGAGCTGATTGAGAAAGCAGACAAACAAGGTGCTGATGTGCTGGTACTGACGTCCGGTAATACCAACAACAAAATTCACGGCACCGCCGATATCTACAAGAAAAAATAATGTTATTGCAGCCACCCCCAATGCGGGGTGGCTGTTCTCGTCCTGCGCCTCGTCATCATCCCTCCATTCTGATTAACCTCTTTTCGCGACCAGAAATGCGCGGTTACACTTGATAACGCATAGATAATGCGTATAGTTCTCATTTGCATTGCATTTACACCATTCTAAGGCCCGACCACGGGTCATTTTTGCGCGCACATTTAAACGAGTTAATTATGAACAACACCACAATGCATAAAACGCTGCTGGCGCTTGCCATTGGCGCAGTGACCCATTCCGCTCTGGCGGCGGATGAGAAAAAAGAGGACACCCTCGTCGTCCAGGCTGCGGCGGAGAGTGATTTCACCCCCGGCGGTGACCAGCTGGTGCCCGCCTTCCTCGACGGGCAGGTGGCAAATGGCGGACGCATGGGGATGCTCGGTCAGCAGAACGCCATGGACGTGCCGTTCAACATCATCAGCTACACCTCGAAGCTGGTGGAAGATCAGCAGGCGAAAACCATTGCCGATGTCGTCGCCAACGACGCGGGCGTGCAGTATGTTCAGGGTTACGGCAACAGCGCTGAAACCTTCCGTATTCGTGGCCTGAAGTTCGACGGCGATGACATGACCTTTGGCGGCCTGTCCGGCGTGCTGCCGCGTCAGGTGGTGGATGCCCAGATGGTCGACCGCATTGAGATCTTCAAAGGGGCCAACTCGCTGATGAACGGTGCGGCAAGCTCCGGCGTGGGCGGGATGATCAACCTTGAGCCGAAACATGCGAGCGAGACGCCGCAGGCAAAAGTGGGCGTCGACTACACCTCGGATTCCCAGATTGGCACTACGCTGGACGCGGGCCGTCGCTTCGGTGATAACGACCAGTTTGGCGCGCGCGTGAACCTCGTCCATCGGGAAGGGGAAACCGGCGTACCGAATGACCGCCGCCGCACCACGCTGCTTTCCACCGGCCTGGACTACAAAGGCGACCGCTTCCGCACCTCGCTTGACATGGGCTATCAGAAGAAAACCTTCCACGGCAGCCCTACCAGCGTCAATATTTCAGCGGTGGATTTCGTCCCTGAGCCGCCGAAAAATGACCGCAATTTCTCGCAGAAGTGGGCCTACAGCAATATCGAAAACGAATTCGGGATGTGGCGCAGCGAGTACGACATCACCGATGGCTGGACCGCCTATACCGGTCTGGGTGCGCAGCACGCGCACGAGGAAGGGATCTACAGCGCGCCGAAGCTGGTGGACAAGAGCGGCAAGGCCACGGTCAGCCGCCTCGACACCAACCGCATCAGCGACTCCGTCAGCGGGATGGCGGGCATTCGCGGTAACTTTGACACTGGTTTTGTCTCGCACAAGGTCAACGTCGGGTATTCAGCGATGACCAAAAACGAAAAAATCGCGTGGAAAATGTCGGCGGCGGCAGATAACCCGACCACCAACATCTATCACAACACCGGCGTTGATATGCCGGACAGCACTAACTTCAACGGCTTAGGCGGGAAATACAGCGATCCGCTGACCAGCGGGCGTACCCGAACCCAGGGCTGGCTGCTGAGCGATACGCTGGGCGTACTGGACGACAAGCTGCTGTTCACTGCCGGGGCGCGCCATCAGAAGGTGGTCATCCGCGGCTACAACAAAATCACCGGTGCGGAAAACGCGGCGGATGGTTTCGACGGCAGCCGCTGGATGCCCACCTACGGCGTGGTCTACAAGCCGTGGGAGGAAATTTCCCTCTACGCCAACCACACCGAAGCCCTCCAGCCGGGCAAAACTGCACCTAACACCGCCACCAACTACGGCCAGAGCACCGGTATCGTGCACTCTAAGCAGAACGAAGTGGGCGTGAAGGCGGACTTCGGCCGCGTGGGCGGATCGCTTGCGCTGTTCGAAATCAAAATGCCATCGGCAATCCTCGACGACAGCGGCCACTACGGCCTGGACGCCGAGCAGCGTAACCGTGGCGTTGAGCTGAATGTCTTCGGCGAGCCGATGCTGGGTATGCGTCTGAACGCCAGCGCCACCTGGCTGCAGGCCGAGTTGACCAAAACCAAAAACGGCGTCAATCAGGGTAACGATGCGATCGGTATTCCGAATTTCTACGCCGTGCTGGGCGCGGAGTACGACATCAAGCCCGTTGATGGTTTGACGGCGACCGCCCGCGTGAACCACTCCGGCACGCAGTACGCTGACCTGGCAAACACCAAAAAGCTGGACAGCTACACCACGCTGGATCTGGGCATGCGCTATCGCTTCGCGGTGAACCACAATGCAAACCAGATGACCGTGCGCGCGGGCATCGACAACGTGACCAACGAGAACTACTGGGCCAGCGTAGACGATTCCGGCACCTACATCACTCAGGGCGAACCGCGGACCTTTAAGGTCTCGGTTGGCTACGAGTTCTAAGCGTTCCACCTCGTTATCCGGGGCATGGATGCCCCATCCTTCCGTTATCGTGTTATAAAATTGTAACAAAAGCTTCTTACACTGGTCGCCACATTCTTACCTCTTGGCCAATGACAGGAAGCCGCTATGGGCAGACCCCTCAAATCCGTTTTCAAAAAAGAACATCGCGACGAGATCGCTAACCGCAGCGCAAACCCGGTTTTCTCCGAGGTTGCCGAGGTATTCCTTTCCCGCCGCCGTTTTTTGCAGATGGGCGCCGTTGCGGGGGCTGCCGTTTCATTCCCCTTTCTGATCAAACCCGAAAGCGCCATTGCCGCGGTATCGAAGCCTTCCACGCTGGCGAAAGCGGTGTCGCTTGGGTTTAGCAGCATCCCCGTTTCCACGGAAGATACGGTAAGGGTGCCGGAAGGCTATATTGCTCGCCCGTTTTATCGCTGGGGTGACCCGACGGGAATTAAAAACAACATGCCAGCCTTTAAGCCGGACGCCAGCAACACCACGGACGAGCAGGCGGTGCAGGCGGGCATGCACCACGACGGGATGGCGTGGTTTAGCCTGCCGCAGGGAGCGCAAAACCCGGAGCATGGGCTGCTGGCGCTGAACCATGAATACATCGACAACGGAATGCTGTTTACGGACGGCGCCGCGAACTGGAGCCTCGACAAAGTCCGCAAGGGCCAGAACGCGATGGGCGTGTCGGTGGTGGAAGTGAAAAAAACGGGCAGTGAGTGGCAGGTGGTTCGCCCGTCCTCTCTCGCCCGCCGTATAACCGTCAATACGCCGATGGAGCTTACCGGCCCGGCGCGGCATCAGCCTTTAGTGAAAACCGCCGCCGACCCGCAGGGGGAGCGCGTGCTGGGCACCATGCAAAACTGCGCTAACGGCCATACGCCGTGGGGCACCTATCTCACCTGCGAGGAGAACTGGTCGGATATTTTTGTCAAAAAAGCCGATCTTAACCCGCTGGAAAAACGCTACGGCATCAGCGACAGCGACGAGTCCTACCGCTGGAACGAAGTGGATGACCGGTTCAGCGTCGATAAAACCCCTAACGAACCTAACCGCTTTGGCTGGGTCGTGGAGATTGATCCCTACGACCCGACCTCCACGCCACGCAAACACACCGCTCTTGGCCGCTTCAAGCATGAGGGGGCGGCCGTCACGCTCGCCGCTGATAAGCGCGTGGTGGTGTATATGGGTGACGATCAGAAGTTTGAGTACATCTACAAATTTGTCTCGGACAACAAATACGATCCTGCGAACCGTGAAGCGAATATGCAGCTGCTGACGTCCGGCACGCTGTACGTCGCCAGGTTCAACGAGGAGGGGAGCGGCGACTGGCTGCCGCTGATTTTCGGGCAAAACGGCCTGGATAAAAGCAACGGATTTGAAAGCCAGGGCGACCTGCTGATTAAAACCCGCCTGGCGGCTGATGTGGTGGGGGCGACGAAAATGGATCGCCCCGAGTGGATAGCCGTCGATCCGCACGCCAGCGGCAGCGTCTACTGTACGCTTACCAACAACAGCGATCGCGGCAAGGAGGGCAAGGCGCCGGTCGATGCCGCCAACCCGCGCGCCAACAACGTATTTGGTCATATTATGCACTGGCACGAAGACGGGGCCGATCCTGCCGCCGCACGCTTTAAATGGGATATTCTGGTCATGGCCGGGCGTACCGACGGCGACGATCCTAAGGCCAAAGGTTCCATGCAGGGCACGGAATTCGGCAGCCCGGATGGCCTGTCGTTCGATCATCAGGGCGTCCTGTGGATCCAAACCGACGTCTCTTCCAGCACCATCAATAAGAAAGCGTACGAGGGGATGGGCAATAACCAGATGGTCGCCACCATTCCGGGCACCAATGAATACCGCCGTTTCCTGACCGGACCGCGCGGGTGTGAAATCACCGGCATTGCGTTTACGCCGGACAACCGAACACTGTTTATCAATATCCAGCATCCGGGTGAGGGCGGGGATGATATTACCGATCCGGCCAATCCGCGCGCCGTCTCCAACTGGCCAGACGCCAGCCCGAACGGGCGTCCGCGATCGTCAACGGTGGTGATCGTCAAAGCGGACGGTGGGATCATCGGGTCGTGACCGTTATCTGCCGGGTGCATACAGTGGCCCGGCGTTAAACTTGCTACCTCCAGCATGAAGTGTTAAAACGTGCCCCTTCTAAAAAAGAGACAGGGGTAGGGCGTGAAAGACGCGTCATCCGCTTCAGGCCATGGTAGCGCTGAAGCTTCGTCGGATCAGAATCCGACGCTGCAACGTGGTTTGCAAAATCGACATATTCAGTTAATTGCCCTTGGTGGCGCGATCGGTACCGGGCTGTTTCTCGGCATCGGCCCCGCCATTCAGATGGCGGGCCCTGCGGTTCTGCTGGGTTACGCTATCGCCGGGATTATCGCCTTCCTGATCATGCGCCAGCTTGGCGAGATGGTCGTTGAAGAGCCGGTTTCAGGCTCCTTCGCGCACTTTGCTTATAAATACTGGGGCCCGTTTGCAGGCTTCCTGTCCGGCTGGAACTACTGGGTCATGTTCGTGCTGGTCGGGATGGCAGAGCTGACCGCCGCGGGCATCTACATGCAGTACTGGCTGCCGGACGTGCCAACGTGGATCTGGGCAGCAGCCTTCTTCATCATTATCAACGCCGTTAACCTCGTCAACGTGCGCCTGTATGGCGAAACCGAGTTCTGGTTTGCGCTGATCAAGGTGCTGGCGATTATCGGCATGATCGGCTTTGGCCTGTGGCTGCTGTTCTCCGGTCACGGCGGCGAGCGGGCCACAATCGACAACCTGTGGCAGCACGGCGGCTTCCTGGCAACCGGCTGGAAAGGGCTGATCCTCTCGCTGGCGGTGATCATGTTCTCCTTCGGCGGGCTGGAGCTGATTGGCATTACCGCGGCTGAAGCGCGCGACCCGCAAAAAAGCATTCCGAAAGCGGTCAACCAGGTGGTGTACCGTATTCTCCTGTTCTATATCGGTTCGCTGGTGGTGTTGCTGGCGCTCTATCCGTGGGTGGAGGTGAAATCCGATAGCAGTCCGTTCGTGATGATTTTCCACGATCTGAACAGCAACGTGGTGGCCTCGGCGCTGAACTTCGTCATTCTCGTGGCGTCGCTGTCGGTCTATAACAGCGGGGTTTACTCCAACAGCCGCATGCTGTTTGGCCTCTCGGTGCAGGGCAACGCGCCGAAGTTCCTCACCCGCGTCAGCCGTCGCGGCGTGCCGGTCAACTCGCTGTTCCTTTCCGGCGCGATTACCTCTCTGGTGGTGCTGATCAACTACCTGTTGCCGAAACAGGCCTTTGGCCTGCTGATGGCGCTGGTGGTCGCGACGCTGCTGCTGAACTGGATCATGATCTGCCTGGCGCACCTGCGCTTCCGCGCGTCGATGCGCCGCAAGGGACGCGAGACGCAGTTTAAAGCGCTGCTCTACCCGGCGGGGAACTACATCTGCATCGCGTTCCTGGGGCTGATTCTGGTGCTGATGTGCACCATGGATGAGATGCGCCTGTCCGCGATGCTGCTGCCGGTGTGGGTGGTGTTCCTGTTTATTGCATTTAAGCTCTCGCGCAAAAAGTAGCGCGGTTTTCTCCCTCTCCCTGTGGGAGAGGGCCGGGGTGAGGGCACCAGACCGCACCAAACCAGACCGCACCTGCCTTCACGCCCGGTCAGGCGAAGCCGCCACCCGGCTTTGAACATGCAATATTAAATCTCAAACGCTATCCGTTTCCCATTCGGTAACGTCACATCAATGCTCATTTCACCGCCGAGCGCACTAACGTAGCGTTTGAGCGTTGAAAGCCGGGGATCGTTTCCCGGCTGTTCGATTTTCGCTACAGTGGGTTGTTTTACCCCCATTGCCTCGGCCAGTTCTGTCTGAGAAACCTTGAGCTCTTCCCGCAGTTGGTTCAGGGCCACAATTCTGCGCATCACGTCAACTTTAGCCGCAATACGCTCCTGACTTTCCGCGCTCTGTTGCGCCATGAGTTCTTTTAGCGTTGCCATATGGCCTCCTTATCCGCCAGATGTCTGCTGTACTCAACGTCAGCCAGCGTAATCATTTCTTTATAAAACCGTTTTTGATTGCAACCGGTTTTGTCCCCAGCACAGAGCACAGTAGCTTCCTCGCTGTTTTAATTTATAGCCTATTGGCTATAATGACAATCAAAACATCTCGTTTTGTCATCCAGCGATCTTTATCGTGACCCCCCTCCCAATTCCGTTTCGATCCACAGGATCTTTATTTTGTAATCGATTACTTTTTATTTGAACTGTTTTGTAATCGATTACTTTTTCTGGGTGAGGCTCATCATGGTGTCAACAACTGAAAGTAGTGGAAAGGCGATAGCGCAGCACCGGCTGCTGGTGCCTCGGCTGTCGCTGATGATGTTTCTGCAGTTTTTTATCTGGGGTAGCTGGTCGGTCACGCTCGGCCTGGTGATGACCCAGCACAACATGTCGCTGCTGATTGGCGATGCCTTCTCCGCCGGGCCAATTGCGTCTATTCTCTCGCCGTTCGTGCTCGGGATGCTGGTGGACCGCTTCTTCGCCTCGCAGAAGGTGATGGCGGTGATGCATCTGGCGGGCGCAGCGATCCTCTGGTTCGTGCCGGGCGCGCTGATTGCCGAGAACGGCGCACTGCTGATCGGCCTGCTATTTGGCTACACGCTCTGCTACATGCCGACGCTGGCGTTGACCAACAACATCGCGTTTCACAGCCTGGCGAACGTGGATAAAACCTTCCCGGTGGTGCGCGTGTTCGGCACCATCGGCTGGATCGTCGCGGGCATTTTCATCGGCGTGACCGGCGTGGCGTCCAGCGTGACCATCTTCCAGGTGGCGGCGGCCAGTTCCGTGCTGCTGGCGCTTTACAGCCTGACGCTGCCGCACACGCCAGCCCCGGCGAAAGGCCTGCCGGTTAAGGTGCGCGATCTCTTCTGTGCGGATGCCTTTGCGCTGCTCAAAACCCGTCACTTCTTCGTCTTCTCCGTCTGCGCGATGCTGATCTCCGTCCCGTTGGGCACCTACTACGCCTATACCGCCTCATACCTGGCGGATGCCGGGATTGCCGACGTCAGCACCGCCATGTCCTTCGGGCAGATGTCGGAAATCTTCTTCATGCTGGTGATCCCGCTGTTGTTCCGCCGCCTGGGCGTGAAAGTCATGCTGCTGATCGGCATGCTGGCGTGGTTCGTGCGTTACGCCATGTTCGCGCTGGGGGTGAGCGAGGAGGGGCGCTTCCTGCTCTATATCGGCATCCTGCTGCACGGCGTGTGCTATGACTTCTTCTTTGTGGTGGGCTTTATCTATACCGACCGCGTGGCGGGCGAGAAGGTAAAAGGCCAGGCGCAGAGCATGATCGTGATGTTCACCTACGGCATCGGCATGCTGCTCGGCTCGCAGATTTCCGGCGCGCTCTATAACCGTCTGGTGGCGGGGCAAACCGTGCCGCAGGCGTGGGTAACATTCTGGTGGATCCCGGCGGTGGCAGCCGCGGCGATCGCGCTGATTTTCCTTCTCACGTTCAAGTATGACGATGACAAGGCGTAACGTTCAGGAGGTGGTATGAGGACGATGAAAGGACCCGGCATTTTTCTGTCGCAGTTTATTGGCGGGGAAGCGCCGTTCAACTCGCTCGACGGGCTGGCCGGGTGGGCAGCCGGGAAGGGCTATAAAGCGGTGCAGATCCCCTGCAATCATCCGCACATTTTTGATGTCGAAAAAGCGGTCGAGAGCCAGATCTACTGCGATGACATTACCGGCAAGCTGGCAGCACACGGGCTGGTCATCAGCGAGCTGTCGACCCATCTGGAGGGGCAGCTTGTGGCGGTAAACCCGGTCTACAGCGACGCGTTTGACCACTTCGCGCCCGCCGCCGTGCGCGGCAACGATGCGGCGCGACGGGCGTGGGCGACGGAGAAGCTGAAGCAGGCGGCGGTTGCCTCGGCCAGGTTAGGCCTGAAAGCGCACGCGACCTTCTCAGGCTCTCTGGCATGGCCGTTTTTCTACCCGTGGCCGCCGCATAACGAGCAGCGTTTTCAGGATGCATTCGGGGAGCTGGCAGCCCGCTGGCGGCCAATTCTGGATGCGTTCGACGAGCAGGGCGTGGACGTTTGCTTTGAGCTGCATCCGGGGGAAGATCTGCACGACGGCGTGACCTTCGAGCGTTTTCTGGCGCGGGTAGATAACCATCCTCGCTGTAACATCCTTTTTGACCCAAGCCACATGCTGCTGCAGCAGATGGATTACCTGACCTTTATCGACATCTACCACTCGCGCATCAAGGCGTTTCACGTGAAGGATGCCGAGTTCCGCCTCAGCGGACGCAGCGGTGTCTACGGCGGCTACCAGCCGTGGATCAACCGCGCCGGACGCTTCCGCTCGCTCGGTGACGGGCAGATCGACTTTAAGGGCATTTTCAGCAAGCTGACCCAGTACGACTATGACGGCTGGGCGGTGCTGGAATGGGAATGCTGCCTGAAGGACGGCGAAACCGGCGCGAGGGAAGGTAGCGAGTTTATCCGCCGCCATATCATCCCGGTCTCCGGGCGCGCGTTTGACGACTTCGCGGCAGGAGGCAAGCATGATTAACGTCGGGATTATCGGCAGCGGGTTTATCGGCCCGGCGCATATCGAGGCGCTTAGACGCCTCGGTTTTGTGCAGGTGGTTGCCCTGTGCGACGGCACGCCTGCGCAGGCGCAGGAAAAGGCGCGAGCCTTGAATGTGCCGCATGCCTACGGTAGCGTTGAGGAACTGCTCGCGCACCCCGATCTGCACGTGGTGCACAACTGCACGCCGAACCACCTGCACGCGGAGATTAACCGCCAGATCCTGCGGGCAGGCAAGCACGTGTTTTCCGAAAAGCCGCTGTGCATGACCCCGGACGAGGCGCGCGAGCTGGTGGCGCTGGCGGAGCAGGCGGGCGTGGTGCACGGCGTGAGCTTTGTCTATCGCCAGTTTGCGATGGTGCGCCAGGCGGCGAGCATGATGCGCGCGGGCGATATCGGACGGCTGTTCGCCTCGCACGGCAGCTATCTGCAGGACTGGATGCTGCTGGAAACCGACTACAACTGGCGGGTGGATGCCGCGCTCGGCGGCGCATCGCGCGCGGTGGCGGACATCGGCTCCCACTGGTGCGATACGGTGCAGTTTGTCACCGGCCGCCGCATCATCGAGGTGATGGCCGATCTCACCATCGTCTGGCCGACGCGCAAAGCCAGTGTGTCGGGCAATCAGACCTTTACCCACGATGCGCACGCGCAGTATGAAGACAAACCGGTCACCACCGAAGACTTCGGCTCGGTGCTGTTCCGCTTCGACGACGGCAGCAAGGGCAGCTTCAGCGTCTCGCAGGTGAGCGCGGGGCGCAAAAATCGCCTGACGTTTGAGATCAACGGCAGCGAGCGGTCGGTGGCGTGGGATCAGGAGATCCCGCAGCGGCTGTGGGTCGGCCATCGCGCGCAGGCTAACCAGACGCTCACCGACGATCCAGGCCTGATGAACCCTGACGTGGCCGACAGCGCCCATTTCCCCGGCGGGCATATCGAAGGCTGGCCGGACGCCTTCAAAAACATGATGGCGCAGTTCTACCGCGCCGTGCAGGCGGGCGCGATGCCGGAAAACCCGCCGTTTGCAACTTTCTACGACGGCGCAAACGTGATGTATATCATTGATGCGATAGTGAAAAGCCATCAGCAGCAGCGCTGGGTGCGCGTGGCGTATTGACGCGTTGCCCGGTTCGCCGGGCAACCGTTTTATGGTAGCCTGCACAAAACGCTAACCGCAGGATGTGTCGTCGCTATGTCAATTCAGAAAATCGCTCAGCTCGCCGGGGTCTCCGTGGCGACGGTCTCCCGCGTGCTCAACAACAGCGACACCGTGAAGGCGAAAAACCGCGAGCGCGTTCTGCAGGCGATCCAGGAGAGCAACTACCAGCCGAACCTGCTGGCGCGCCAGCTGCGCACCGCCCGCAGCTATATGATCCTGGTGATGGTCTCCAACATCGCCAACCCGTTCTGCGCCGAGGTGGTGAAGGGTATTGAAGAAGAGGCGGAGAAAAACGGCTACCGCATTCTGCTGTGCAACTCCGGCTCGGATATCGAACGATCCCGCTCGGGTTTAAGCCTGCTCTCCGGCAAAATTGTCGACGGCATTATCACCATGGACGCCTTCTCGAAGCTACCGGAACTGGCCGCGCTGATTGGTGCCGCGCCGTGGGTGCAGTGCGCAGAATACGCCGATGCGGGCGCGGTCTCCTGCGTGGGGATTAACGACGTCGATGCCTCCCAGCATGCCGTCAGCCAGCTGGCCGAGAGCGGCCGTACGCGTATCGCGATGATCAACCACGACCTAAGCTATAAATATGCCCGCCTGCGCGAGCGCGGCTACAAGAGCGTGATCCACCTGACGGATCTGGACTATCAGGCGGTGGAATACGCCAACGATCTCAGCTCGCGCGCCGGGATGGCGGCGATGGAAAATCTGCTGAAAGAGAACCCGCCGGACGCGGTGTTTGCGGTATCGGACACCCTGGCCGCAGGCGCGCTGCGCGCCATTCAGCAGGCGGGGCTGCGGGTGCCGGAGGATATTGCGGTCGTGGGGTTTGACGGCACGGAGCTGGCGGACATGATTTCGCTCACCACCATCGAGCAGCCGTCGCGGGATATCGGGCGCAAGGCGGTCGATCTGTTACTGAACAAAATCGACAACCCGGATGCGCCCACGGAAAGGGTGATGATGGACTGGCGCTTTATTTCCCGCGCCAGTACCTGATTATTTTGCGATAACGCCCGCCAGGGAGCGAATATCGTTCCCGGTTGGCGACTGGTGAATACGCAGACCAAATTCATCCACCACCGCAAAAATATGGTCGAAGATGTCGGCCTGAATTTCCTCATATTCTGCCCAGATCACCGTGTTGGTGAAGGCGTATATTTCAATCGGCAGGCCGTTGGCATCCGGCGCGAGCTGGCGCACCATTAGCGTCATATCTTTGCGAATGCGCGGGTGGTTGTGCAGATATTCATTCAGGTAGGCGCGGAAGGTGCCGATATTGGTCATCTTGCGCAGGTTTAATATCGATTCCCCTTCACCGTTCTGCTGATTCCAAAGGTTAATCTCCTCATGACGCGCGGCCAGATAAGGCTTCAGCAGCTTTGCCTGAATCAGCTTCTGCTGCTCCTGCTCGTCGAGAAAATGAATGCTGGTGGTATCGATATTCAGGCTGCGCTTAATGCGTCGACCGCCGGACGCCGACATGCCGCTCCAGTTGATAAAGGCGTCGGAGACCAGCGCCCACGTCGGAATGGTGGTGATGGTGTTATCAAAATTGCGCACTTTTACGGTGGTCAGGCCGATGTCCGTCACCGTGCCGTTGGCACCGTATTTCGGCATTTCCAGCCAGTCGCCGAGCTTCAGCATGTCGTTGGCGGAGAGCTGAATGCCCGCCACCAGCCCGAGTATCGGGTCTTTAAACACCAGCATCAGAACGGCGGCCATGGCACCCAGACCGCTGATCAGAATCGCCGGGGACTGGCCGATCAGCAGGGAGATAATCAAAATCCCCACCAGGATGGCGCTCACCAGCTTGATGCCCTGGAAAATCCCTTTCAGCGGCAGCTGCGACGCGGTGGCCATTTTCTGGGACAGATTGAAAATCACGTCCAGCAGCGAGAAGAAGGAGAGCAGGGCATACACCATCACCCACAGCTTCGCGCAGGTGGTGAGCATTTCCGCCGCTTCGCTGCCTTTTTGCAGCCACAGTACCGCCTGAACGTTGACGATTATCCCCTGTAGGGTAAAGGCCAGACGGTGAAATAACTTATTCTGGGTAATGATCTGCAGCCACAAATGGCTGCTGGCCTGCGCGCGTTTTTCGAAAGCGCGGAGCACCAGCTTGTGCAGAATAAAATGAACCACGATGGCGGTAAGAAAAATAATACCAAAGATAATCACTAACGAGGTGGTGTGATTAATTTCAATCCCTAACTCTTCAACCTGAGCAATTAATTCCTGCATAACGTCTCCTGTATTGATGCAGCCCCATAATGGCGGCTGCGGATCTATTATGCAAATTCACAGGCTTATTTGGCGGCCTGACAGACCTTCACCACGGGTAAACAGAGGCGATGACGCATGCGCAGCGTCGCCAGCGCCAGCACCACCATCATCACCGTTTCCACCGTCAGGAAGACGTTAACTGCCTGAGTGTAGTCCCCGTGATGGTTTTGCAGCGCATGCAGCAAGATTGCGCCAAAAATGGCCGGACCCAGCCCCAGCGCGGCCTGCTGCAGCGTACTGAGAATGGCGCTCGCGGCACCTGCGTCATCGGGCTGAATATCGCGCATCCCGATGCGATAGAAGCTGTTCACGATCAGCGCCTGCCCGTAGCCGACCAGCCCGGTCGCAGGTGCCAGCGTCAGGGCGGTGTTATCCATTCCCCACACCCGGAACGTAACAATCAGCGCCAGCAGACCAGTAATCTGGATCGCCAGACCTGTCAGCAGAATGGTGCTGGTGCTGTAGCGGGCGATCAGCCGAGGGGCAAACCACGCCGAGATAAAGTAGGTCACGCCCAGCGCGATAAAACTGTTCCCGGACTGCCACGGCGCCATGCCAAGGCCGGTCTGCATGGTCAGTGCCATGCAGAACATAAACCCGGACCAGACGCTGAAAAAGAGCATCGCGATCAGCACGCCAAAACGGATGCTGCTGAGCTGCATCAGACGCGGCGGGATCAGCGGGTGCGCATCCTCACGCTCTTTTTTACGCGCGTTCAGCACCATTAAATATGCCAGTGGAATAATGGCCAGCAGCGCAGCCTTCAGCGGCCACGACCAGTGCCACTGCGGGCCGAGCGCCATCGGGAACAGGAGGCAGCAGAGGATCATCGCCAGCAGCACGGTGCCGGTCCAGTCAATGCGTGACGGGGTATCGCGACGGGTTTCCGGCACGTAGCGGCGGCTCAGTGCCAGCACCACCAGACAAATCGGCACGTTGATGAAGAAAGCGTTCCGCCAGCCCAGCCCGGCGATATCCGCCGATACCAGCCAGCCGCCGCCCATCTGGCCGACGATAAACGCAATTCCGCCGATGCCGCCGAACAGGCTAATCGCTTTCGCGTGGGCGGTGCCTTTTAGCGTGACGTGCAAGGTGGCAAGAATTTGCGGCATGATCAGCGCCGCGCCCGCGCCCTGAACAATGCGCGCGGCCAGCAGCTGTTCGATGTTTCCCGCCATGCCGCACAGCAGCGAGGCCAGGCCAAAGCTCGCCACGCCCCACATAAACAGGCGGCGGCGGCCAACGTTATCCCCCAGCTTGCTGCCGAGTGCCAGGCAGACGGCGAAGGCCACGCCGTAGAGCGCGACGATCAACTCCAGTTCTGTAGCGGTGGCGTGCAGTGAGTGGGTGATGGAGTCCAGCGCGACGTTGGTGATTGAGGTATCAATCAGCGGCAGCATCTGGCCGGTTAACAGCAATATCAGGCCTGCGCGGCCCGGTGAAACAACTGACGTATTCATGGGATCTCCATTGCGTCATTCATCAGATGGTCGTAGCATCAACCATCTGATAAACGGGTACCAGTTCTTGCTTATACTGGTACTGGCACTACCATGCAGGGGGATTTATGGCCTTGATGTCTGAACCCGTCGTCTCACTTCAGGATGACACCCGAAAACAGCTGGGTGCTTTTTTACGCGCACGACGCGAAAGCCTCGATCCGCAGCGTCTCGGCTTGCCGCGCAGCGGTCGCCGCCGCACGCCGGGTCTGCGCCGTGAAGAGGTGGCGATGCTGGCAGACGTGGGCGTGACCTGGTACACCTGGCTTGAGCAGGGCAGGGACGTCAACCCGTCGAGCGCGGTGATGGCGGCCGTGGCGAAAGCCTTGCAATGTACCCCAACCGAGGCCCGACACCTGTTTGTTTTAGCCGGTTTGCCGCCGGGTGAAGCCCCGCAGGCGGTCTGCTGCGAGGGCATCAGCGAAGGCACGCGCCGCCTGCTTGATACCCTGCTGCCAAAACCTGCCAGCATACAGAAACCCAATTTCGATATCGTGGCGTGGAACGACAGTTTTGGTCATCTGATGGGCGTCGATTTTAATGAAATCCCGCCGGAAGACCGCAACTGTATTTACCTGTTCCTCACCCACCCGGCGTGGCGCGCGCGGCTCGGCAGACGCGATGACGTGCTGCCGATATTTGTCTCCTATTTCCGCGCGGCGATGGCCGAACACCGGGGCGACCCGCTGTGGGAGGCGAAGCTGGCACGCTTCTTTGCGGTGTCTGAAGAGTTCAAAACCCTGTGGCACCAGCGCAACGACGTGCGCGGCGTGGAGAACCAGCTCAAGCTGTTTACCCATCCCGAGCTGGGAGATTTCACGCTGCAGCAGATGTACTGGTACTCCGCGCCGCGAAACGGCTCGCGGCTGCTGGTCTATTTACCGGTGGATGAGGCGGGGGAGCGGGCGATGGCGTGGCTGGCGGAGCAGGGGAAATAAGTTTTTTGCGAGGTGCTTTCAGGGAGTTAATGCTGATCCGGTGATGTTTGCTAAAAGCAGGTAAGGTAAACATGAAAGGCAAAATTAGCCTTTAATGCAAATTGCCTTATATGCTAATATCATCAGGGGTGAATAACCGTGTTCAGACTCATCGTTCATGAGGCAGTCAGAGAAGAGATCCTCTTACTGCCCGCTGGGGTGAAGGCGAAGCTGATTCGCCAGCTTGATAAATTACGCGCTAACCCGACAGCACTGCGGGAACCTGACAGCAAACCCTTACCGCATGGTTTGTTCGAAATCAGAACCGTCGGGCTAATCCATACTCGGGGAATTTACGTTTATCAGCGGGAAAAGACAATTTTTCTGCTGCGAGTGTTTATCAAGAAAACGCAAAAAACGCCCTCTGCTGAACTTCGTCTGGCACTGAAGCGACAACAGGAGATGTTGGATGAGCAAGAAGATTATTGACTGGGATGAACTCCGATCTGAGCTGTTAAGCAATTCAGAGGTACAGGCCTCTTTTGATGCTGAAGAACGAAAAGAGCGCTTGCGCGAAATGTTGGCGCAATGGCGAAATCAGGCCGGTCTGACGCGCGCGCAGGTGGCGGAGCGAATGGGCGTCAGCGCACCCACCGTTTCAAGAATGGAAGCGAATATAACCCGGGCGAGTCTTGATACCTTAACGCGTTATGCACTGGTGTGTGGGGTTAAACACCCGCAGATTACGCTCTATTGAAAACAGGCACGCCGGTAACGGGCGCGCCTGTAGCGATCAGCACTCGGTCACAATCGTGCTCAGCGGCAGGCGGGACTTCGGCAGCGTGGCGTTGAAATCTTCCACGCTGTGATGCCCAACCGGCACCACCACCAGGCTGGTGAAGCCTTTTTCTTTCAGACCAAACTCTTCGTCGAGGATCGCCGCGTCAAAGCCTTCAATCGGCACCGCGTCCAGACCCAACGCGCCCACGCCCAGCAGGAAGTTGCCGACGTTCAGGTAAACCTGTTTCGCCATCCACTGGTCGTCATCTTTCAGATCCACGCGGTGCATGTCGGCGAAGTAGTGGCGGCCTTTATTGTTGGCGGCTTTGGCTTCCGGCGTGTTGAAACGGCCATCGGCCTCTTCCTGATCGACAACGCGCTCAAGCCAGGCATCGTCCATCGCGGTTTTCGCGCAGAACACCACCACGTGAGAAGCGTCCAGCATTTTGCGTTCGTTGAACACATAGGTGCCCGCAGCGGATTTCGCCACGCGCGCTTTACCTTCCTCGGTGCTGGCAACAATAAAGTGCCACGGCTGGGAGTTGGTGCTGGATGGGCTGTACTGCAGCAGGGTTTTGATTTTTTCCGCTTCTTCAGCGGTCAGTTTTTTGCCTGGGTCGAACGCCTTGGTAGAGTGGCGTTTCAGGGCGACAGAAATGATATCCATAACAACTCCTGGTGATGAAATTCGCCCGCTCGCGGGCGCGAAAGGAAAGCAGAGTACCGCGCGAAGCGGGAAAAGATAAGGGCGATTCGAGCGCTTAATCTGTTCGGCTCAGCCGAACAATCAGGCCGGGCGTATCCATTTCTGATCTTTTTTCGGCAGCTTATCGACCACCAGATTCCACGAGTCGTTGATGAAATCAGCGACCACCTCAGGCGTGATGTCATCGGTGCCGTAGAGTGAGATCCAGTGCTTTTTATTCAGGTGATAGCCAGGTTCAACGCCGCGATAAATCTGCTGATTCAACAGCGATTTTTCCGGATCGGATTTCAGGCTGACGTGAGGGCGTCCGCGTACAACCGCCATCAGCATAAAAATCTTTCCACCTACTTTAAACACGTCGTACTCGGGGCCGAACGGCCAGCAGTGTTCGGTGAAAGGCATCTCCAGCGCCACGCGTTTCGCGTGCTCCTGCAAGGACTTACCGTCCATCGCTATCCTCCTGAGCCAGCCCGCGCCACATGGCCTCAAAACCGAGCGCTTTAAAATCGACGGCGCGGGACGGATCGCGGGTGGCAAATTCCATTGTGGTTTCGGCCAGCGATAAGAAAATCGCATCGCCAAAGGTTTTAAATTCGTCGGACATAAACACCTGGCGCACCGAGCGGCGGCACAGCTCGTGCAGCTCCGGGAACATATCTTTCACGGCCTGCTCCGTCTCGGCGTTGATCTTCTCACTGACGCCAAGCTGTCGAATGGCAGCGTGTGCGAGAGGGTTTTTGATCCCCCAGTCGACATAGCTGTTCCAGATGTTACGCGTGTGCTCTTTTGGGCTGGTGAGTGAGCGATCCAGATTAGAGAGCATCGCCTGGCAGAGATCCTGCTTCAGGTGGAGGTAAAGGGCATTCAGCAGATCGTCTTTGGTAGCAAAGTAGCGAAACAGGGTGCCTTCGGCGACGCCCGCGTTACGGGCAATGAGCGCCGTTGAGGCGGCAATTCCCGACTGCGCAAACGCAGCGGTTGCTGCTTCCAGTAAGGCCTGTTTTTTATCTTCACTCTTCGGACGTGCCACTCAATTCTCCCCTTTGTCAAATGTAAAAAAACGTATTGAAGCATGCGGTTCATACCGCTGCAACGCGGAATGTCAAAGATCGAAAACGTCTTGACGATATATTCATCATATCTAATAATGAGTGCTTACTCACTCATAATCAAGCTTAACCCGCGTAAACCATCGGATGGGGCGCGTATTCGGGTCAGGAAATGAAAAAGCCTCTATTCATCTGCGTGGTGTTTGTCATGATTGTTGCTTCAGCTGCGAGTTTACCTTTTGTTCTGAACGCCGGATTCGGCCAGCCACCGCAGGGTGAGCAGCTCTCCGAAGTGGAAGCCTCCCCGCAGTATCGCGAGGGGAAATTCCACAATACGCTGCCGACGCCGGGTTATAACGGCGACAAAAACATGCTGGTCGCGACGTGGGAATTTCTGACCAAAAAAACCGAAAACGCACGACCGGCGCAGCCGCTGCCGCTGGTGAAAACCGATCTTGCGAGCCTGCCGCTGGAGCAGGACACCCTGGTGTGGCTCGGTCACTCCTCGTGGTATCTGCAGCTCGCGGGTAAACGCATTCTGATTGACCCGGTGCTCAGCAACTACGCCGCGCCATTCTCGTTCCTCAATAAGGCCTTTGCCGGTGAGTATCCGTGGCGCGCTGAAAGCATGCCGGAGATCGACCTGCTGATTATCTCGCACGATCACTACGATCATCTGGATTACGCCACCATCAGGGCGCTACTGCCAAAGGTGAAGCGTGTGGTGACGCCGCTGGGCGTGGGCTCCCACCTGCGCTACTGGGGAATGAAGCCTGAGATTATTGACGAGCGCGACTGGAACCAGTCGGTGCGCATCAGCGATGAATTGACGGTGCATGTTCTTCCGGCGCGTCACTTCTCCGGGCGCGGCATCAAGCGCGACCAGACCTTGTGGGGCAGCTTTATGTTCGTCACGCCAGAGCAGAAGGTTTATTACAGCGGGGATTCCGGCTACGGCCCGCACTTTAAGGCCATCGGCGAGCAGTTTGGCGAGGTGGATTTAGCCATTATGGAAAACGGCCAGTACGACCAGGACTGGAAGTACATCCACATGCTGCCGGACGAAACGGCGCAGGCCTCGGCGGATCTCAACGCCAAAGCGGTGGTGCCGGGGCACAACGGGCGCTTCGTGCTGGCGAAACACACGTGGAACGATCCGCTGATCCAGCTGGCGCGCGCCAGCAAGGACAAAAATTATCGGCTGCTGACGCCGGAACTGGGTGAGCCCGTGCGGGTGAGTGATACCACTCAGGCATTTCGCGAGTGGTGGGAATAATGTTTAAGCGAGAAGCAGAGGGGGACAGCTGTATGACCATTTCCGCTCAAGTCATCGACACTATCGTCGAATGGATCGACGACAATCTGCACCAGCCGTTACGTATCGAAGAGATCGCCCGCCACGCGGGATATTCGAAGTGGCACCTGCAGCGGCTGTTTATGCAGTACAAAGGGGAGAGCCTCGGGCGCTATATTCGCGAGCGCAAGCTGCTGCTGGCGGCGCGCGACCTGCGTGAATCCGACGCTCGCGTGTACGATATCTGCCTGCGCTACGGGTTTGACTCGCAGCAGACGTTTACCCGCATATTTACCCGCACCTTCAACCAGCCGCCGGGTGCGTACCGTAAAGAGAACCATAGCCAGACACATTAACTTGTCGCATGTAGGCCGGGTAAGGCGTAGCCGCCACCCGGCTTTTTTGTGGGCCCGGTGCCCGTAATTGCCCGGTGGCGCTACTGTATGACCGGATACATAGGTGACAGATCAGACCGGGAACATAGGTAACACTTTTCAGTCTATCCGGAGCACACTCTCGGTTTTTCGGTCGTAGTACGCAAGCGTTATCCCATTAAAGATGATGG